>NZ_JBEYTL010000001.1:0-1173876 GCF_040643025.1 Streptomyces sp. NPDC047525 | reverse complement strand
CCCCACCCGGAGCTGTTTTTTACGGCCGCCTGGCGGCATTTGGGGGGGGGGGGGGGGGGGGGGCCGCGCCCCCGCCCCGCCCCCCCCCCCCCCGCGGGGGGGGAGGCCGGACCGGTCGTACGGCGTCAGCGCAGTTGAGCGTCGCTCGGGGTCTGCGCGCCCTGGCCGGGCACGGCCTGCGGGGCATCGGGCCCGGGGCTCTCCTTGGTGTCGCCCTCGATGTCGATGTGCGGCAGTACGCGGTCGAGCGCGTTGGGCAGCCACCAGGCCTTGCGGCCGAGGAGCACCATGAGCGCGGGCACGATGGTCATCCGGACGACGAGCGCGTCGAAGAACACGGCCACGGCGAGCGAGAGGCCGAACGCCTGCAGCATCGTCGACTCCGACAGGATGAAGCCGCTGAAGACGCTGATCATGATCAGTACGGCGGCGGTGACCACGCGGGAGCTCTGGGCGAAGCCCGTGACGACCGCTTCCTTGGACCGGCCGTCACGCACGTAGGCCTCTCGCATCCGGCTGACCAGGAACACCTCGTAGTCCATGGCGAGTCCGAAGACGAGGCCGATGATGATGACCGGCAGCAGGTTGACGATGAGGCCGGGTGCGGAGACGCCAAGGACGTCGACGGCCCAGCCCCACTGGAAGACCGCGACCATGACGCCGAAGGTTGCGGCGAGGCTGAGCAGGAAGCCGAGCGCCGCCTTGAGCGGTACCAGGATCGAACGGAACATCAGCATGAGGAGTAAGAAGGCGAGCCCGACGACGACTGCCACGTACGGCAGCAAGGTATCCGCGATGCGCTGGGAGATGTCGATGTTGAGTGCGGTCGTGCCGGTGACGGCGATCGCGGCGCCGCTGTCGCGGTGCACGTCCGCCGCCCGGACGCGGATGTCGCTCACCAGGTCCTCGGTGGCGGCGCTGGCCGGTGAGCTCTTCGGCGTCACCATCATCAGGACGGTGTCGCCGGCCTTGTTGGGCACCGCCGGGGAGACGACCTTGACGTCGGGCAGGGAGGAGATGCTCGAACTGACGCGCTTGGCGGCGGCGTTGGCGTCTCCGCCTTCCTTGGAGTCGACCACGATCGTCAACGGGCCGTTGTTGCCGGGGCCGAAGCCCTCGGTCACGAGATCGTAGGCCTTGCGTTGAGTGGTGCTTGTGGGTTCGCTGCCGTCGTCCGGCAGGCCGAGCCGGATGTCGGCGGCGGGCAGGGCCAGGACGACGAGCGCCGCGCAGGCCGCTACCAGGAAGAGCACCGGCCTTCGGGCGACCAGCTGGACCCAGCGCAGACCCATGGTCGGCTTGGCGGAGCGGTCGTCGCCGGTGTCCTTGTCGAGCGGTGTCCGGGAACTGTCCGGTCCCGCCTGCTCCTTGGCCTCCCGTTCGGCGCGGGCCCGGCGTCCGAGCACGCGCGGGCCGACGAAGCCGAGCAGCGCGGGCAGCAGGGTCAGCGCGACGAGCACGGCCACGGCCACGGTGAGTGCGGCGGCCACACCGATCTGCGTCAGGATCGGGATGCCGACGACCGAGAGGCCGACGAGCGCGATGATGACGGTGATACCGGCGAAGATGACCGCGGAGCCCGCGGTGGACACGGCCCGGCCGATGGACTCCTCCGCCGGGCGGCCGCTGAGCACCTCCTCGCGATATCGGAAGCTGATGAACAGGGCGTAGTCGATGGACACCGCCAGACCCAGCATCAGGGCGAGGGCGGGGGTGTCGGAGTTGAGCTCGATGAAGGCGCTGCTCGCCTGGACGGCGCAGAGGCTGACGCCTACGCCCAGGATGGCGGTCAGCAGCGGAAGGCCCGCGGCGACGAGCGAACCGAAGGTGATCACCAGGACGATGGCCGCGACGAGCACGCCGACGAGTTCGCTGCCGCCCTCCTCCGGTGCGCCCTTGGGCGCGTCACCGCCGAACTCGACGGTCAGTCCGGCCTGTTCACCGGGCTTGGCGGCATCGAACAGTGCCTCCCTGTCGGAGTCCGTGAGCTCGCTGCGCGGCTCGCGGTAGTCCACCTGGATGAGCGCCATCCGCTTGTCCGGGGAGATCGACTGCGCCTTGAAGGGGTCGGCGGCGCCGGCCACCTTGGGCGCGTCGCCGAGCCTGCCCACCATCTCCTCGACGGCCTCGCGCTTGTCGGGGGAGGTGACCTTCTGTCCCTCGGGGGCCACGATCACCACCCGGGCGACGGCACCGTCCGCGGAGGCCTGCGGGAACCGTTCCCCGAGCAGGTCGATAGCCCGCTGGGACTCGGTGTCCGGGATGGAGAAGGACTCCACGGTGGGCTTGGACAGAGTGGCTGCCCCGACGCCGAGGGCGACCAGGAGAACCACCCAGATCAGGGTGACGAGCCGACGTCGTCGGAACGACTCCCGCCCGGTCCGATACAGAAAGGCCTTCACAGGATTCAACCTTCTTTTGCAAGTGTACCGTCAGTTCGGAGTGCACTGTACTCTGACACCGGGAAAACTGAAAGAGGTCGGGGCGACCGCCGGCAGGGGCTGTGGTCGACCGCCCGCAACGAGAAAGAGGAAGAAGGGAACTCCCAGATGGGCGTTGCGAAACAGCACCAATCACGGACAGCGGCAGCGGCTCAGAGCGGGCCGGTCCTCGGACTGCGTGAGCGCAAGAAGGCGAAGACCCGCGCCTCCATCCAGCAGGAGGCGCTGCGCCTCTTCCGTGAGCAGGGCTATGAGACGACGACGATGGAGCAGATCGCCGAGGCCGCTGAGGTGTCCCAGAGCACGGTCTTTCGCTACTTCCCGACCAAGGAGGAGCTGGTCGCCTCCGACGAGCAGGACGCCTTCTTCATCGAGGCGTGGCGTGCCCAGTCGGCCGATCTGCCGGTCCTTCAGGCCCTGCGTCTGGCCATCAGGGAGACCCTCGAGGGGCTCTCGCCCGAGGAGTTCGGGGCTCAGCGCGACCGCGATGTACTGATGGTGACCGTGCCTGAACTGTGGGCCGCGAGCCTGGGGAACGTCACCCAGACCATGCGGGTGATCACCTTGTTGGTCGCCGAGCGCACGGGGCGCCCGGAGGACGACACGAAGGTCCGGGCCATCAGCGGCGCGATCTTCGGCGTCATCCTGAACACCATGCTCCGCTGGGCCGAGGACCCCGACCACGACGTCGCCGAGGACCTCGACCAGATGCTTGCCCATCTGGACAACGCCCGGTTCGACAGTGTCGTGCCGGAGTGACGGGCATCCGGTACCTCACGGCGACGCCTTGAGCCAGACCCGGCGGGCTCACAGACCACCGCCGGGTGCCATCAGTAGTGGGGGAGGGAGAGGCGATGAACGGGCAGCATCGCTCGGCAGGATCCGTCATGGTACGGGTCCTGAACATGGAAGGGCGCCCGGTTCCCCGGGCGCGCCTGACGCTTGTGGACCGCGGTGGCCGGATGCTCGGCCACGGCGAGGCGCGAGCCGACGGCTTATGTGAACTGGCAGTGCCCGGGGCCGAGCCGTACGTCCTGCTGGGCGGGGCCACCGGGCACCTGCCCGGCACGACGGACCTCGACGTGACGGCCCGGCTGCTGTCCGACGAGACCGTACTGTTGCTGCGTGAGGTGACGACCGCGCGGGGGAAGGTTTCCGAGGACTCGCTGTACATGCCGGTCCCGGAGGCGCTTGCGGTGTTCATGGACGACCGCGGAAACGTGGCCGGCTCCGCCGTGACATCGGACGACGGGTGCTTCGAGGTCGCGGGGTTGCGCCCCGGCGGCTACATGCTCATGGTGCTCCATCGGGAGTTCGAGTACTGGCTGCGTGCGGTGCACGTCGGGGGCACCGAACCGCTCCTGGCCGACGCCACGTTGACGCGCCGTCTGTTCTCGTGCCTGGGTGTGGTCCTCGACGCCCGCGGCGAACCGGTGCCGGGGGTGCTCGTCAGGCTTGCGGACGGCTCGGGCCTCGAGCTGCGGGAACACGCCGACGAGGACGGCAGGTTCGGCTTCCCGGCCGTACCCCAAGGGCTCTACGAGTTAGGGATCGGGGAGCGGCCGAGTTCCCGGAGCGTGCTCGTGGCCGAGAATCTGACCCACCTGGAGGTGACCGTCCCTGACCCCTAACCCGGAGCCTAGGGGCCCCCTAGGGGAAGTGTGCCGGTCCGCGCGGCCGGTAGCTTTCGTCCCGCAGTGCCGGGTTCCCCGTCCGCCTCGGCGCCCCGCGCCGAGCTCCCCTTTCGGGGGCCCCGCAGGAACGATTGGAGGTCGTCGTCGGACATGGCAAGTTCCCTCGAGCCGAACAGCCCGTGGATCCGGGTCTTCCACCCGTCGGAGCGGACGCGCGTGAGACTCGTCTGTTTCCCCCACGCCGGCGGATCGGCGAGCTGGTTCCACCCGATGTCCGCCGCGCTCGCGCCCGACGTCGAGGTGCTGGCCGTGCAGTACCCGGGCCGTCAGGAGCGGCGTCTGGAGCCGTCGTTCACGGACATCGCCGAAGCGGCTGACCGGATCACCGAGGAAATCGCCCCGTGGCGCGAGGGTCCCCTCGCCTTCTTCGGCCACAGCATGGGAGCCACCATCGCCTACGAAGTGGCCCTGCGCCTGGAGCGCGCGGGCTCCGGACCGGTCGCGCTCTTCGCCTCCGGCCGCCGGGCGCCGTCCCGGGTGCGAGACGAGGGCATTCACGAGCGGCCGGACAGCGGGCTCGTCGCCGAGATGAAGGCGATGAGCGGGACGGAATCGGCGCTCCTTGACGACCCCGAGATGCTGGCGATGATCCTGCCGACCCTGCGTGGCGACTACCGTGCCGCCGAGACCTACCGCCACCGCGAGGGCGACCGCCTCGACTGTCCCGTGTTCGCCTTGACCGGGGACCGCGATCCCCGCGCGGACGTGGTGGATGTCGAGGCCTGGCGGGAACACACCAGAGGTGACTTCGACCTGCGGGTCTTTCCGGGTGGCCACTTCTATCTCAATGGGTCGGCGGAAGTCGTGGACCTTGTACGCAACCGGCTTCTGACCGTTTCCGTCTGACGGCCGAGTTATCTCCCTCACACGTCGGCTGCCCGTCAATCCCCCGGACGTGCAGCCGACTTCCCGTCGTGTCGGCGCTTCACCGCCCGGTACCCGCTCGTCGCTTTCGGCGTGCGGGACTTCAACGTGCCCGAAAATGGCCCGATGTGCCCCGCCTGCTTTCGGTCGCGCTATCGGAGGCCGGGAAGATCCCACTGGCGCGTCCCTCTTGAGACGTGTAGCCTTCAAAAAAAATGAGACATTCATTTGATGGGGGACTCGTCGTCTGTGTGCCACGGGTGGTGGAGGCTGAAAAGCCTCGCGGGAAGCCGTTTCAGGCCAGGTGGCCATGGCCGACCAGCGAGCTCCGATCGTTGAGCCGTGTCCGCCTGGTGGGTGGGCCTACTTCTGATGTAGTCGCCACGGAGGTGCGTTAATCCTCCCGCCTTCACCTGGGTGAACGGTAGATGTAGCGGAGAACGGGTCATTACGGGGGCTTGTCATGCGCTTTTCGCACAACGACCGAGAATTAACGCAGTTGAACAGGATGCTGGGCTCGTGCCTGAGCCGAAAAGGCGGGGTCGTCCTGATTGACGGCACGGTCACCAGCGGAAAGACGGAGTTACTCAGGAGTTTTTCGGAGAATGCGCTCGAAGAGAACGCTCTGGTTCTCTCGGCGCTCGCCGTGCAAACGGAGAAAGAAATTCCGTTTGGTGTCGTAGATCAGCTGGCGCACAATGCGCCCATGCAGTTCGCCGAGATAGCCGAACTGCAGGAGATCATCGCTACCGGAGCCTCTGTCAGCACGACTTCCGGTGCCGACCCGGAACGGGTCACCCCCGAGCACGGCCGGGTGCTCGCCCAACTGCACGCTGCGGTGATACGGCTCGCGGAACAGGGCCCAGTGGTGATCACAGTGGACGACCTGCACCACGCGGACCGGATCTCCCTGCAGTTCCTGTGCTATCTGGCCCGCCGCATCCTCAACAAGCGTGTCCTGCTCGTGCTGGGCGTGCAGACCGGGGCCGTACCCATCTTCCCGCTGTTCCAGATGGAGATGTCCTCCCAGACGAACTGCCGGCGGGTGGTGCTCGAACCCCTGAGCGTCCGCCAGGTCGGCGACCTGCTCCGCGAGCGCGCGGGCGGCGAGGAGGCGGCCCGGCTGACGCCGCTCTACCACGCGCTGAGCGGCGGAAACCCGCTGCTCGTCAATGCGTTGCTCGCCGACGGCCTGGGCACCATGGACGTCCTGTACACCGAGGGCGGGCTGCCGAACTACCGCCGCGCGGTGCTCACCTGCCTCCAGCGGATGGACCGGATCTCGGCAGAGGTGGCACAGGGCATCGCCGTGCTGGAGGCGACGGGGTCCCGGCATCTGATCGACCGGCTGCTGGGGCTCGACAGCGCGCTGGTCCGGCGGGCGGAGCACATCCTGTACCGCAGCGGACTCCTCACGGCCCAGGGCTACCGCCACGGCGAGGCCCGCACTGCCGCGCGCGAGAGCCTCTCGGCCGAGCAGCATGAGGAACTCCACACCAGAGCCGCCCGATTGCTCTTCCAGGAGGGAGCCGGGGGCACCGATGTGGGCACCCACTTACTTGCCGCGGACAGCGCCAAGGAGCCCTGGGCGGTGCCTCTTTTGATCGAGGCCGCGGAACAGCAGTTGCGGGCGGACGATCTGGACCGGGCCACCGCGTATGTGCGGCTCGCCCAGCGGGAGGCCGTGACCGAGCAGCAGCACGCAGACGTCACCCTGATGCTGGCCCGGACGGAGTGGCGCCTCAACCCCGCGGTTGTGGCCCGCCACCTCGCACCGCGCCCCGGCTCCTCCGCCGAACCGGCGCTGCAGTCCGGACAGGTCGTCCAGATGGTCCAGGGACTGCTCGAACAAGGTCTCCTTGAACAGGCCCAGGAGGCGCTGCGCTGGGTCGGCGATTCGGGCTTCGACGCCCAGCACGCCGACTGCGAGGCGTGGACCGCCTTCAAGGTCTGGCTGGGGTGCACCTATCCCTTGCACGCCTTCCAACTGCCGGGCGTGCCCGAACGGACCTGCCCGCCCGGCCAGCCCCGGAATGCCCGCCCGGTCGGCGAGCTTGCCGCTTCGGCCCACCTGCTCGCTTCCGTGCTCCGCGGTGATCTGGCCGACCCCGGACTGGAACTGGCCGAGGACCGGTTCCGCAGGCTCCGCCTGACCGGCAGCACGTTCGAGGCGCTGGGCATCACGCTGCGGGCGCTGGTCTACGCCGACCAGTACGGCACGGCGTACGACTGGGGCGAGGTGCTGTTCAAGGACGCCAACGACCGCAACGAACCGGCGTGGCTCGCGCTCTTCGCGAGCATCATGTCCGAAGCGGCGCTGGGCCGGGGTGAACTGGGGGCGGCGGCCGAGTACGCCCGCACCGCCATGACCAGCGGGGCGGAGCTGAACGGCCCGGCGATGTCGGGCGTGTCCCTGGCCGTGCGCATCCTGGCCCTGGTCGAGTCCGGCGACCTCGACGGCGCGAGCCGCCTGCTCTCCCGGTCGGCACCGGATACGGCGGCCCACGGACGGCAGGGCCTGCACCTCCTCCATGCCCGGGGCCACTACCACCTGGCGAACCAGCAACCCCACCTGGCTTTGCGGGACTTCGAGTCCTGCGGGCAGCGCATGTCGGCCTGGGGTCTTGACTCGCCTTCCTTCATCCCCTGGCGCACCGACCGGGCGCAGGCCCTGATCGCGCTCCACCGGTACGAGGAGACCCGGGAGTTGGCCGAAGAGCAGCTTGCCGTACTCGGCCCGCTCCAGGGCCGCACCCGTGCCATGACCCTGCGCGTCCTGGCAGAGGTCACCATCCCCGAGAGGCGCCCGGTGCTCCTGGAAGAGGCGTTGCAGGTCATGGTGGAGGCGCCCGACCACGTCGAAGTGGCCAGGATCCTCGGCCTCCTGGGCCGTACGCACCAGGCCCTGGGCGAGCCCGCCATCGCCGGCAGGTTCCTGGAACGGGCCCGCGACACCGCCCGCGCCTGTGGCGCCGACCGGCTGCTCGCCACTCTCGGCGAGGACGCCGACACCACGTCCTGCGACGACGACGTCCGGAGCATCGCCGATCTGAGTGCGGCCGAGCAGCGCGTGGCCCTCCTGATAGGCGAAGGCCGGACCAACAGCGAGGCCGCGGCCAAGCTGTTCGTCACCGTCAGCACGGTCGAGCAGCACCTGACCCGGATATACCGCAAGCTCGGCATCAAACAGCGCAGCGATCTGCGCGCCCGTCTGATCGGAAGCCACAGCTGACGAAGCCTGCGGGCCTGCCCGCCCCCGACCCGGCTGCCGAGGCTCGCCCGGAGGGTCATGAGCACTCGGGCGAGCCCGGCGCGTACGGGAGGGGCATCACGGTGAAGACCGGCCTGCTGGACCGGCGGCGCCGGTGTGAACAGCGGGGCGGTTAAGGCGTGTTGGTGCCGTCGGGCGGGGCCACCGGGTGGGTGTGTGAGACGTGCGTGAGACGATCCAGAAACAGGCCGCAAGGGGAGGGATCTCATGGGGGACAAGGGTCGGCTGCACGTCAGTGCGGAACTGGCGGGGGTCCTGGAGCGGATCGACGCGCTCGGTGAGATGCTCGATGAACAGGCCCATACCGCCGAGGAGTTGGGCAGGCTGCCGGAGGACACGGCGCGGGCACTGCTCGACGCGGGGATCGTGCGGGCGGAGCTGCCGCTGAGCCTGGGCGGGTACGAGTTCGCGCCGCGGCAGCTGATCGAGACGGTGGAGCGGGCGAGCTACCACGACGCCTCGGCCGGGTGGACCATGTTCGCGCTGCAGCTGATGACCGGGACCACCGCGGCGTACCTCGCCGGGGAGGCGGCGGCCGAACTGTTCCCCGACGTGCCGAACGGGAAGTACGCGCTGCTCTCCGGGCACGGCACGCGCCCCGGCCGGGCCGTCCCCGTGGAGGGCGGCTACCGGGTCAGCGGCGCCTGGCAGTTCGCCTCCGGGATGGCGCACGCCACCCACATCCACAGCGCGATCCAGGTCGAGGACACCGGTGAGCTGCGGGTCCTTGCGATGCCGAAGTCGCAGGTGGCCCTGGACGGCAACTGGGACGTGCTCGGGCTGCGTGCGACACACAGCATCGACTACCACTGCACCGATGTGTACGTACCGCACGAGTACACGTACGTCGCGACCACGGACACCCCGGTCAACGGCGGAGCCGTCTACCGCCTCGGCCTGGTCAACATGTCAGCGATCGGGCACACGGGCTGGGCCCTCGGCGTCGGCCGGCGGCTCCTGGACGAGCTGAAGAGGGTCGCCGCGGCGCGGACCGGTTCGCGGGCCGCCGCGGTCGACACCTCCCAGTTCCACGCCGAGTACGCGACGGCGGAGGCCAGGCTGCGGGCGGCCCGGGCCTGGGTGAACGACGTCTGGCGGGACATCGAACAGACCTTGGACCAGGGCGAGTCGACGAGCACGGAGCAGGACACCCTGATCCGTCTGGTGCTCAATCACACGACCTCGACCGTGTACGAGGTGGGCCGCACCGTGCACCGCTGGGCCGGTTCGGCGGCGATCCGCCGCGGCC
This sequence comes from Streptomyces sp. NPDC047525, assembly GCF_040643025.1. Taxonomy (NCBI): domain Bacteria; kingdom Bacillati; phylum Actinomycetota; class Actinomycetes; order Kitasatosporales; family Streptomycetaceae; genus Streptomyces; species Streptomyces sp. NPDC047525. The sequence goes on along the minus strand of NZ_JBEYTL010000001.1, from coordinate 1,164,357 downwards.
CGGTGGACCGCTTCCTGCGCGACCTCGGCACGGGCACGCAGCACATCACGTCGAGCCCTGTCGTGCTCCAGAACTGCGGCAAGTGGCTCAGCGGAGCCGAGCCGGACGCCCGGTGGAGCTTCCTCGACCTGGCCTGACCTGACCTGACCATCCGGCACGCCCCTCCGGGAGCCGGTTCAAATCCTGTGGTCCCGATGGAAACGTCGCAGGTGGGGGTGGCCCTCGGGTGGGCTCTGGTCTTCGTGCCCGGGAGCGCTATGGGGAGCTGTGGGCCGCTCCCTGCGCTTCAACTCGGTCGGTCCTCGGCTCGCACCAGGCGGGCCACCAAAGCGGCGACCAGGGCATCTCGTGGGATGAGCACTTTGAACTTGCCTGCCGTGGTGACGGCGAAGAAGCGGCGCGGGCTGGCGGTGAGGACCTCGGCCCAAGCGTCGTCCGGGGCCTGCGCGTCGATGCTGTCCGTCACCAGAAAGACCTCGTACAGCTCACGCAGACGCTGGATGGTCACGAGGCGGCCTGATTCCGGTGACGGTCTGTCCAGGTCCTGCTGCAGGTACAACTCGAAGGCGAACGCCGGGTCCGGTGTCTGGTTCTCCACCGGCGGCAGGCTCTGGTTGGCGCCCCAGGGAAGCATCACGGAGGGGGCAACGGATGCATGGGGGTTCGGAAGGGGCTGGCCGAGCTGCCAGGCGGCGGTCTTTGCGCGGGCCCGCTCATGGGCCGCGCTCAGCAGAGGATCGGCCTTGAGATGTGCGGCCAGCAGCCGGGACGGTGGCGCCCAGCCCAGGAAGGTGCCCGGCGTTCCGTTGCGTTCGCCCACGAAGGCGATGGCCTGCGGCCGGTCCCGCCGCGCGGCCCCGGCGATGAGGATGAACAGCCGGGTCTCCCACCAGGTCTGGCCCTGCCGCAGATCGACCACCGTGACTTCGCTGTCATGGGCTCGTCGCAGGGCCCGGAGGATGCTCCGCAGTGAGGTCCGCTCGAGCGGCATGTCCTCGGGAGTATCGAGGTTCTCGGTGAGTGTCGCGGTGCGCACCACTTCTGCCGCGGACTCCGATGCCGCGGCGAAGGACAGTGACACCCCGGCCACCTCGATGCTGCCGGCGTTCAGCGTCTGCAAGAACAGCAGTATGACCGGCAGCAGGCTGAGCGTAACTATGCCCAGCAGCAGCCATCCGTCGTAGCCCTGCTCCGGCCAATCGGCCACGCCCCTGGACAGCGTCAGTGCCAGCACCAGCGCTACGAGGATCAACGGTGCTGATAGCAGGGCCCGTTGGGCGGACCACGGCCATAACCGCCGACTGGTGCCGGTGCCGGTACCGGCACCTGACCTCGCCGATGCCGCTGCGTCAGACATGATTCCCCCAGCCCTGCGGGCCCTGGCAAGACACCGTGCAGAGTGTGGCATCGCCGGCCGCACAACCACCTCGCGCGAAAGACGTATTTCAGCTGGGAGCGAGCTACCGGTGCACGGCCGCGCGCGGGGTTGCGGGCGGCCAGGATGGTTCCCTCAAGAGGTGGTGCTCCGTCGGCCCAGCCGATGAGGCTCGCCCGTCGCTAGAAGGTGTAGCGCGTGTGGCTGAACACCTGGCCGTCGTGCCCGAAGCCGTACGCCGTGCCCGGTGCCACCGCGAACAGCAGGTCGGTGCCCTTGCGGATGCTGTCGCCGAAGCCGTGGAACGGGCCCTCCGGCGAGGTGATGTGCTCCCCGTACTGCGCCTCGAACGCGTCGATGACCTCCTCCTGCCGTGCCGGATCCGTCACCCGCTCCGCCGTGCCCTCGACCACGATGTCGAGGCCTTCGGAGAGCGAGTTGTGCCCTGTGGTGAGTGCGCAGTGGGCATTGCCGGCCAGGTTCTTCGCCTTCTGCTCGCCCTGCCCGGTGCTGAAGTGCAGTGCCCCGTCGTGCCAGGCGGCGATCAGTGGCGTGACGTGCAGTCGGCCGTCCGGCCGGATCGTGGTGATCCAGAAGACCTCGGCGGTCCGCAGCTCGCGCTGGGCCCTGGCCCAGTCGGTGGCGGTGACGTTCTCCGCGCCCGGGCGCGGGTTGAGCGCGGAGCTGTAGCGGGCGTCGAGCTCGGTCTGGGGCTGCTTCGGCGTCATGCGGGACTCCCTTCCCTCGTCATGTGGCGAAGGCTACGCAGCCCGGCGCCCGGCCGGATCGCTGAAGCGGCCGGGCGTGTCGGCCAGGACGTCGCGCCGTGCGGTTGAGCCTGCTCGCTTCCTTCATTCACTGCGTTGACCGGCGCCGATCCAGGGACGCCGGACGCTTGTGCCGCCCTGTCGGTGGCTTCAGGATGCAGGCATGTCTGAGTCAACGTCAGCAACCGAAGCAGGAGCCACAGCCCAAGCCGGAGCCGCAGCCCCAGCAGGAGCCGCAGCCGAAGCAGGAGCCGCAGCTGAAGCCGCGTCCGGTTCCTCCTCGCCCTCCGTTCTCGCTGCCCTGGTGGCGGGGTTGCGTGGTGGCGCGATCGAAGTCGTCGATCTCACCGCTCCGTTGTCGTCCACCACGCCGGTGCTTGAACTGCCGCCCGAGTTCGGGCAGACCAAGGTGTTCGAGCTGGAGGAGATCAGCCGGTACGACGAGCGGGGGCCCGCCTGGTACTGGAACAACTTCCGCACCGGCGAGCACACCGGCACCCACTTCGACGCACCCAACCACTGGGTCACCGGCAAGGACCTCGCCGACGTCGCCTCGGTGCCCGCCCACCAGCTCGTGGCTCCCGCGGTGGTGCTCGACTTCACCGACGAGGTCTCCAAGGACCCCGATTTCCTCATCGAGGTGGACCACATACAGGCGTGGCAGAACCGGTACGGGGCGCTGCCCGACGGCGGGTGGCTCCTGGTGCGGACCGGGTGGAGCAGCAGGTCGTACGCGCAGGAGCCGTTCCTCAACGCGGACGAGAGCGGGCCTCATACACCGGGCCTGTCCGCCGCGTGCGCCCGCTGGGTGGCCGAGCAGTCGCCGGTGGTCGGGCTCGGCGTGGAGACGGTGGGCACCGACGCGGGCCGGGCGCACGCGTTCGAGCCCGCGTTTCCCTGTCACTCGTACCTCATGGGCAGCGGCAAATACGGACTGACGCAGCTGCAGAACCTGGCGGAGCTGCCACCGACCGGGGCCGTCGTCGTCGCGGGGCCGCTGCCCATCGTCTCCGGCTCCGGGGCGCCGGCGCGGGTCCTCGCCCTCGTCGAACGCGCGGGGCGGCCGTCGTGAAGGTCGCCGAAGCGGTCGGGCGTGCCCTGGTCGCGGCGGGGGTCGGCCAGGTCTTCGGCGTGGTGGGCTCCGGCAACTTCCACGTCACCAACGCGATGGTGGCGGCGGGCGCGAAGTTCGTCGCGGCGCGCCACGAGGGTGGCGCCGCCACCATGGCCGACGCCTACGCCCGCGTCGGAGGCGCCGTGACGGTGGTCAGCGTGCACCAGGGGTGCGGGTTCACCAACGCCCTCACCGGGATCGGCGAGGCCGCCAAGAGCCGTACGCCGCTCGTCGTGCTCGCGGCGGAGGCCTGCAATCCGCGCTCCAACTTCCATGTCGATCAAGGGGCGTTGGCGGAGGCGGTCGGCGCGCGCAGTGCCCGCGTGACGTCGGCGGCCGACGCCGTCGCGCAGTCGTACGCCGCCGTGCGCCGTGCCGTCGAGGAGCGGTGCACGGTCGTGCTCAACCTTCCGCTCGACGTACAGGAACAGGCACTGGACGTTCCGGGCGCGGACCTGGCCCTGGCCGCCGTGGTGCCGCCGCCCCCGCGCCCCGCCGTCGTACCCGCCGACGACGACATCGCGGCCCTCGCCGAGATCCTCGCGCACGCCGAGCGCCCGGTGCTCGTCGCCGGACGCGGCGCGCGCGGCCCCGGCTGCCGCCAGGCCCTTGAGGCGCTCGCCGAGCGCTGTGGCGCGCTGCTCGCGACGTCGGCGGTGGCCCGCGGCCTCTTCCAGGGCAACCCGTGGTCGCTCGATGTCGCGGGCGGGTTCTCGTCGCCGCTCGCCGCCGAGTTGATCCAGGGCGCCGACGTGATCGTTGCCCTGGGCTGTTCCCTCACCATGTGGACCACGCGGCACGGCAGGCTCATCGGCCCGGACACGACCCTGGTCCAGGTCGACGACGACCCCGCGGCGCTCGGCGCGCACCGCCCCGTCCACCTCGGGGTCACCGGCGACACGCTCCTGACGGCGGAGAGGACGCACACCGCGCTGGGCGACAGGGGCGGCCCTGGCTACCGCACCTCCGCCACCGCCGACGCCCTCGCCGCGCGACTGAGCTGGCGCGACGTCCCGTACGACGACACCGGGACCCGGGACCGCATCGACCCGCGGACGCTGAGTATCGCCCTCGACGACATCCTTCCCGCGCAGCGCGTGATCGGCGTCGACTCGGGCAACTTCATGGGCTACCCGACGATGTACCTGTCCGTCCCCGACGAACACGGACTGTGCTTCACCCAGGCCTTCCAGTCCATCGGCCTCGGCCTCGCCACCACCATCGGCGCGGCGCTGGCCCGCCCGGACCGCCTCGCGGTGGCCGCGCTCGGCGACGGAGGGGCGCTGATGAGCGCCGTCGAACTCGACACGGTGCGCAGGCTCGGACTGCCCATGGTGATCGTCGTCTACAACGACGACGCGTACGGAGCGGAGGTGCACCACTTCGGCCCGCACGGACTCCCGCTCGGCACGGTCGAGTTCCCGCCCACCGACATCGCCGCCGTGGCCCGCGGCTACGGCTTCGACGCGGTGACCGTGCGCACGCCGGCCGACCTGAAGGGCGTACAGGACTGGGTCGCGGGCCCGCGTGCCGCACCGCTGCTCGTCGACGCCAAGGTGGTACGGGAGCACGGGGCTTGGTGGCTCGAGGAGGCGTTCCGCGGACACTGAGTGCGCCACCTGGTTGTTGGTGGGGCGGTTGAGACGAACGGGACTGCTGCGCGTACGTGACGGCACACGGAAACCATCCGGTGGTGGTGTGCACCGCCGGGGACAGGAGCCGCACGTGTCGCGCAAGAAGACTTTCAGCCGCAAGAAGAAGGTCGCCCTCATAGTGGGCGCCGCCGCGCTGGTGGCGGGAACCGCGGTGGTGATGACCGGTACGAGCCAGGCCTCGGTGGCGTGTGACGGACTGGCCACCGCGCTGGCCAACAACGAGGAGTTCATCGCGGGCCAGCGAGCGAAACCGGACGCGCAGTCCGCGGCTCGGATCGCCAATCGGGAAGCGGTGATCGAGGAGATCAAACGAAAGCAGGCGGCCTCGGGCTGTGATGCGGGTGAGGACGCGGATGCCGGTGCGGGGGAGGGGGCAGAGGCCGGGGCCGGTGAGGGTGCCGGTGGGGACACCGCCCAGCCACCGGTGGAGGAGCCGGGTGGCGATGCCACGGCCACGGTCACGGCCCCGCCCGGGGACGGCGGAGACGCGGGGGCGGAAGGCGAGGTCGTCTGCGCAGGCTCCACCGTCACGCTGTCCGGCGAGGGCGGTGCACCGGCCGCGTCCAGCAACGAGTTTCCCGTCGGTACGCAGCTGAAGGTGACGAACCTGGACAACTCCAAGTCCACCACGGTGGAGGTCACTTCGACGTCGGGCAGCTGTGTGCTGCTGAACAACGCCGCGTTCGAAGACGTGCGCGAGGCCGGGAAGTTCCTGATCCGCAAGGCGCGGATCGAGCGCGTGGGATAGACCGAGGTTCCCCTGATCGTATGATGCGTCAGAACCGCTTGTGGGTGGGGGACTTGAGGCGGTGGCAACTGCCCGGGTCCTTCAGGGCTCTGGGCCTCATCGCTCGGGGGAGACGTCGTTGTTCCGTGCCTGTCTGTACGCGGAGAACCCGGCGCCCGCGGTGCTGCCCCCGGCGCTGCGCGCGTGGCTGGGACTGACCTCGATCCTCGCCACGCTGGTGGTCGCCGTGCTCGGGGTCCTTTACGCCGGTCACGGCGAGCCCGGCAGGGTGGACAGGTGGTTCGTCGACCCGACGGCGGACAGCGTGCGGCCGCCGTGGCGGAACGTCGCTCTGGCCACGGACTTCCTGGGGGAGCCGGCCGGAGCGGCGGCACTTGTCGTGGCCGCCGTGACGGGCTGCCTGCTGCTTCGGTGGACTCGCGCGGCGGTGCTCGTCGTGGCCGCCGCCGGCCTGACCGTGGGGACGGCGACGCTGATCAAGCAGGTGGTGGGCCGCACCATCCACGGCGACGGGAACCTGTCCTACCCGAGCGGGCACGCCGCCTTCGTCACCGCGCTCGCCCTCGTGGTGGCGCTGCTCGCGACCGGCCGGCTCGGCCTCGGCAGGTCGGCCGGTACGTTGCTCGTGCTCGCCGCGGCGCTGGTCTTCGGGGCCGCCATGGGCTGGGCGCAGGTCGCCCTCGGCGCGCACTACCCGACCGACGTCCTCGGCGGCTGGTGCACCGCGCTGGCGGTGGTACCGGCGACGGCGTGGCTGGTCGACCGTACGGCCGACCGGCTGGCCGACCGAACGGCCGACGCCGGTCGGCGGGAGCATCGCTGACATCGCGCCACGTCACCTCACGCAAGGCGCCGGAACACGGGCTTCACCGGCCGCCCGCCCAGCCAGGGCGTGGGGTCGGCGGCGTCAAGTGCCTTGCGGTACACCGCACATGCCTGGGCCACCGCGTCGACGGTGTGGTCGATGTCGGCGTCGTCGAGCGCGCTGCTCACCACGAACGACGGGGCAAGCACCCCGCCCGCGAGGAGCCGGCGCAGGAACAGCGTGCGGTACTCCTGCGACGGCTGCCGGTTCTCGTCGAGAGTGGCGAACACCAGGTTGCTGGCCCGGCCCCGGACGACGATGTGGTCCCCGACGCCCATGGAGGCCGCGGCGTCGCGGACACCGGCGGCCAGCCGCTCGCCGATGGCGTGCAGTCGCGCGGTGACACCCTCCTCGACGTACGTGGTCTGCACGGCCATCGCGGCGGCCAGCGAGTGTGTTTCCGCGCCGTGCGTGGTGGACAGCAGGAACACCCGGTCGCCGGAGTGGCGAAGGCCGCCCCGCTCCATCAGCTCGCGGCGCCCGGCAAGCGCCGAGACGGCGAACCCGTTGCCCAGCGCCTTGCCGAACGTCGAGAGGTCGGGGACGACGCCGTACAGACCCTGGGCGCCCGCCTCGGACCAGCGGAAGCCGGTGATCATCTCGTCGAAGATCAGTACGCAGCCGTGCCGGTCGGCCAGTTCGCGCAGGCCTGCGAGGTATCCCGGCGGCGGCTCGGTGTGCCCGGCCGGTTCGAGGATCAGACAGGCGACCTCGTCCGGGTACCGGGTCAGGAGCTCCTCCGTGGCGGCCAGGTCCCCGTAAGGGAACGCCACGGTGAGCTCGGTGGTCGCCGCAGGGATACCGGCCGACATCGGCGTGGTGCCGATGAACCAGTCGTCGACGGAGAAGAACGGATGGTCGCCGCAGATGGCCACCCGCGGGCGCCCCGTGACGGCGCGGGCGAGGCGCACCGCGGCGGTGGTGGCGTCGGAGCCGTTCTTCGTGAACTTCACCATCTCGGCGGTCGGCACGGTGGCCAGGAAGCGCTCCGCGGCCTCGACCTCCACGATGGAGGGCCGGACGAAGTTGCTGCCGCGGTCGAGTTCACGCCGTACCGCCTCGAGCACGCGTGGGTGGGCGTGGCCGAGGCTGACCGACCGAAGGCCGGAGCCGTACTCGATGTAGCGGTTGCCGTCGACGTCCCACACGTGGGCACCGTGGCCGTGGCTGATGACCGGGGCCAGGTTCTCGGGGTACTGGTCGTCGCCCTTGGCGTAGGTGTGCGCGCCCCCGGGGACCATGGCGTGCAGCCGCTCGTTCGCCTGCCGCGACCGGGGCAGCAGGAACTCTTCGGTGTCCACGCTGACTTCAGCTCTCTTTCCGCTTCAGGACTTGCTCCAGGGCCTCGGCGAGGCCCGGTGCCTTCCGGTCCCGCTCGGACATCGATGTGACCGGCAGCGGCCAGGCGATGGCGAGCTCCGGGTCGTCGAAGGCGATCGTCACGTCCTCGGCCGGATCGTGCGGGCGGTCGATCCGGTACGAGGTGTCGGCGGTCTCGGTCAGCGCCTGGAAGCCGTGCGCGCACCCCGCAGGGATGTACAGGGTCGCCTGCGTCTCGTCGGACAGCTCGAAGAAGCCACGGTTGCGGTAGGTCGGCGAGTCCGGCCGCAGGTCCACGACGACGTCGAAGATCCTGCCGTACGAGCACCGCACCAGCTTGGCCTCGCCCGCTCCGGAGCGCAGGTGCAGGCCGCGCAGCACGCCCCGCGCAGAGCGGGACAGGCTGTCCTGGATGAAGGCGCCCGGGTCGAGGCCCACCGAGCGGACCACGTCGGCGTCGAAGGTGCGGCAGAAGAAGCCGCGTTCGTCGGCGTACGGCGTCGGCTCGAACAAGTACGCGCCGGCGATCGCCGGGACTTCGGTCGCCTTCATGAAGCCTCCCGCAAGGCGTGGGGGTGGTCGGTTGCCGGGAACAAGGCCTTGGTCAAGGCGGTGAATTGCTGTTCGAGCTGCCGGGCGACGACCCGGTTCCGCTCGGCGAGGGTCCGCCGCAGCTCCGCCGATCGCTCCTCAAGGGCCCGGAACTGCTTGAGCAGCGAGTCGGCGTCGACCTCGCGGGCCGGGTGGCAGTACGCCCCAAGGCCCATCCGCTCCATAAGGGCGTCGCTCTTCGCCGCGTAGCTGAGTGCGAGCGTCGGCGTGCCGACCTTCAGCGCGCAGACCAGGTTGTGGTAGCGGGTCGCCACCACGGTGTCGGCAGCCGCCGTCTCCTTCATGAGGTCGGCGAGCGAGGCCGCATCGGATGCGGTGACCAGCGGCGAGCCCACCGCGTCGAGGATCGCGGCGACCACCGGCGCGTCGCATGCGTCGCCGGTGAGCAGCCGGACCTGCCTGCCGTCCTCAACCAGCGTACGGACGAACCGAGTTGTTCCGTCGAGGTAGCGCCGGTGGATCTCCTCGGCCCGCGCGCGGTCGTCGTCGCCGCCGTGGAAGGCCATGACGCCGACGCAGACCGGACCAGGCTGACCGGATGACGCGCCCGCCGGCGGTGTCGGCAGGGCGAAGGCGAGGTCCGGGTAGACCTCGTCGCGCGCGGTGTCCACGCCCATCGCCCGCATCGCGTCGCGGGACAGGGCGTCGCGGTACGACCGGTAGGTGGCGAGCCGCGCCGACCAGCGCACCAGGGCCCGGGTCGACCGGTTGCCGATCGCGGCGGCGCCGACGCCGACCAGCGCGACCCGGGTGCCGACCAGCCGGCCGCTCGCGCAGAGGAGGAACAGCGAGTACGGGAAGCCCCACGGCCGCAGCGGCAGCGTGGCCTCCAGGACGCCCATGCCCGGCACGATCACCACGTCGTGCCGCCGCACCCAGGCAGCGGTGCGGACGACGTCGACGAGTTTGCCCAGACCCTTGCCCGCGATCGCGCCCGCACGCGACGCGGTCCGGTACTCGCCGCGGTACCAGTGCAGCCGCGTCGCGGGGATCCGGTACCGCGCCTCGACGACCTCGGGTCCGCCGCACAGCGCGTCCACGACCGCCTCCGGGTGCTCGGCGCGGAGGTACCCGAGCACGGCCTCGAGCGACCCGTCGTTGCCGAGGTTGCCGGAGCCGAGCAGGCCGAACACCCCGACGCGCACCGGGGTTTCGGACGCGGCGATCATGCCTGCCGCCCCTCAAGACCTTCACGGCCTTCACGGCCCGCGACGAGGGCGTCGACGGAGACCGTGAGCTCGGCCGGGTCGACCGGGGCGCGGTCCTCGACCCGCTCGCCGGTGCCCGGCCGGGCCCGGCTGGTCATCCAAGCGGCCAGGTGGCGGTAGCACGCACGACGGTCGGCGGAGGACAGAGGCGCCCGCCGGATCGCCGAGGCGAAGCCCCAGACGTACTCGGCGAGCAGCCGGGGCGTCGGGTGCAGCGGGCCCGCCCGGCGCGGGTCCAGATTGACGCACCGGGAGCGCTTGGAAGGGTTCGCGCGCTCGGCGCGGGTGGGGTGGTCGCGGCGGAAGTACAGCAGCTCGGGCACCTGGTGGAAGGGCCCGTGCAGGACGATCTCGGCGACGAACGTGCGGTCCGCGTGGTGGTAACTGTCGTGCGGCTTCACGCGGCGCAGCACGTCGGACCGCATCACCCCGTAGAAGTCGTCGCCCCCTGGCTCGAAGAGGAAGCTGCGGAAGCGCTCCGGCGCGCGCGGCAGGTCGGTGGCGATCCCGTACTCGTACGGGACCTTCAGCTGTCCTTCCTCGTCGATGACCGCCTGGCCGGAGTGCGCGAGGACCACGTCCGGCCGCTCGTCGAGGGCCTCCACGCAGCGCCGCAGCAGGTCCCTGGCGTACAGGTCGTCGTGCGAGGCCCACTTGAACAACTCGCCGCGGCACTGGGTGAACACGTAGTTGTGGTTCGGCGCGGCGCCGATGTTCCGGAGCAGCCGGATGTACCGGATGCGCGAGTCCCGCGCGGCGTACTTGCGGCAGATGTCCTGGGTCCCGTCGGTCGACGCGTTGTCGGTGATGACCAGCTCGAAGTCCTCGTAGGTCTGGCCGAGCAGGGCGTCGAGCGCCTCGGCGAGATACTCCTCGCCGTTGTACACGGGCAGGCCGATGCTCAGCCTGGGTTGCGCGGTCATGAGGTCCTCACTTCGGGAATGGGGTTCTGGTGGCGCTCACGCAGGGCGGACCGCAGCTGCAGCCACCACACGGCTGAGCTGCAGACGGTCGCGGCGGCGACGCCCCAGGCCGAGCCGACCGTGCCGGCCACGGCCGCCCCGCCGAGCCCGCCGCCGACATAACAGGTGGAGGCGATCAGTTGGCTGCGCAGGCTGCGCCGGGCCGCGCCGAGTGCGCGCAGCCCCGCCGCCGCGCCGGTGCCGAGGCCGGCGCCCGCGACGCCGAGTGCGGCCGGCACGATGAGCTGCGACGCGGAGCTCCAGACGTCGCCGAGCACGGCCTCGCCGAGCCGGTCCGGCATCAGGACCAGCGCCGCGCCCCAGAGCAGCGCGGCGACGGCCTGCCCGGCGCCGAGCACGAGGCAGAACCTGGCAAGGCGGTGCGGGGCCCGCCGCAGCACCCGTGCCGCCTCCGCGACGGTGACCAGGGACAGCCCCATCAGGACGGCGAGGAACGGACCGAGCAGCAGCTCCGCGCCCCGGACCGCACCCACCGCGCCGACCCCGACGATCGCGCCGAGCCCGTACGCCCGCAGCTGGCTCGCCCCGCTGACGCCGACGTTCTCGACCAGGTACCGGTAGCTGAGATCGCGCTGCTCGCGCAGCCACGCGCGCGCCCCGGTCATCCGGGGCCGGATGCCGGACTGGAGGCAGCCGTACACCGCGGCCACCGAGGCGGCCGCGCCCCAGGCGAGCACGAAGGCGGCCACGGTGCCCACGCGGGCCGCCACCACCAGGGCCGGGACGAGCGCGACGCCCCACACGAGGTCGTTGACGAACGCCTTCCGCCCGGTGCCCGCGGCGAAGAACGAGTACCGCCAGGCGTCCTGAAGGAGCAGCCCCGGCAGCATGACGCCGAGGCAGGCGAACGCGGGCCCCACGCTGCCGCCGAGAGCGAGGCCGACGACCAGGGACACCGCGCCGATGGCCGCACCGACGCCGAGCGCGGTGCCGGACGACCGGGCCACCGCACCGCGCCAAGACGCTTCCGGTACACCGCTGAAGCGCACCACGAGCGGGTCGGTGGCAAGACCGCGGGAGACGCTGAGCACCACGCCGTAGGTCACCCAGGCCAGGCTGAACACGCCGAACGCGGTCACGCCCAGCGAGCGTGCCACGTAGATCCCCACCGCGAAGTTGGTCATGCTGGAGGCCGCCTGGTCGGCAAGCCCCCAGGACAGCCTGCCGACCATGGCCCGCTTGGCGGTCACCACCGTCGGCCTCGTCTTCTCCCCCTCGGTGGTCATCGGCTTCACGCCTTGATCAGCCCGGCGCCGTGCAGGGCATCGGCCGCGGCGGCGACCGTGTCGAACGGAAGGCCTGCCCGCTCGGCGACGTCAAGGAGACTGTGCCCGCCGTCGGAGAGGCTCAGCACCCAGAGCATGGCCATCTGGGCCTGCTTCGCGTCGCTGCGGCCGCCGAGCGATTCGTACAACCCCCGTCGGCCCAGCTGTGGTTCGCCGTAGGGGCTGAGGTTGACGTACCGCCGGTTCCGGTCGAGCACGGCGAACGCCTCACGGCAGACGGCGAGCGTGTCCTCCATCGCGTCCGGGGAGACGAAGTCCGGGTTGTCCGCCGAGGTGTGGTACTCGGGGTAGCCCGCGTACGGCGTCCGGCTGAGCGAGCCCACGCCGAGATCGAACCCGGGGGAGCAGAACTGCCGCTCGTCGTAGCCGTACGGAGTGAACTCGGTGACGTGGTGCGGGCGTTCGGACGCGGCCAGCATGTGCCGCATCACCTGGTCGATCTCCGCGTCGCCGCGCCTGCTCTGCTTGTACGTCAGCCGGCCCCGGTCGCCTGCGCAGGCCAGCACGAGACCGTGCTTGACCCGCTCGATCCGCTCCGCGTTCTGCGCCAGCCAGGTGATGGCCCCGATGGTGCCGGGCGCGAAGATGAACCGGTAGGTGTAGTACGGCGTCTGCTCCGCCAGCGCCCGCGCCAGGAACGTCGCCACCGCGATGCCCGCAAGGTTGTCGTTGGCCAGCGACGGGTGGCAGACGTGGCAGGAGACGATCACCTCGTCGGGGACCTGCCCGGGGATCACGTGCTCGGCGTAGGTGAGGTGGCCGTCGGCGAGCGTGGAGTCGACGCACACCTCGTAGTCGCCGTCCGGCAGCGCGTCCAAGGTCTCCTGGGCCAGGCAGAAGCCCCATTCCGGCTTGTAGTAGCTGGTGCGGTACGGCACCCAGGCCGGGTGGTCCGGCAGCGTGTGCAGGTGTTCGCGCAGCTCGGCGAGCGGCATGGTCCGCGACACCGGCACGCTGTAGCCGAGCACGTGCAGGCTGGACGCGGCGAAGTCGACGACGCGGTGGCCCGCGGAGTCGGCGACGTACGCGTCCCGGATGTTCCACTCCTGCGGCACCGTCCAGTCGAGCACCTGCGTCCCGGTCGGCACCTCGTGCACGTGCAGCGGGACGTACTCGCCGACGATGTCCAGGGTGGCGCGCACGCCGTCGCCGGTGATGCTCCGGCACAGCGGGTACAGCCGCTCCACCAGCGCGTGCATCTGTTCACCGGCGGTGGTCATCCGCGCCGCCGCAGGGTGTCGTCGACGGTGCCGGCCTCGGACGCCGCGCGCAGCACGGCCAAGCGCGTGAAGCGCTGCTCGAAGTCCTCCCGGGTCAGGCCGAACGAGCGGTAGGCGTCGGCGAGTTCGATCGCTCCCTGCTTCACCGTCCACTCGCAGTCGAAGCCGGGTATCGCGGCGCGGAACCGGGAGAAGTCCACGCGGTACGACCGCGGATCGGCACCGGTCTCCCCGGTGATCACCACCTTCGAGCCGGACACCGCGTCGGCGACCTGCTCGGCGATCTCGGCGACCGTGACGTTGTTGATCTCGCTGCCGATGTTGAACGCCCGGTCGTGCACCGCTTCCCGCGGTGCGGTGAGCGCGGCCGCGAAGGCCCGCGCGATGTCGGCGGCGTGCACCAGCGGGCGCCAGGGGGTGCCGTCGGAGAGCACGAGCACCTCGCCGGACAGGAGCGCGTGGCCCACCAGGTTGTTCAGGACGATGTCGGCGCGCAGCCGGGGCGAGTAGCCGAAGGCCGTGGCGTTGCGCATGAACACCGGGCTGAAGTCGCCGTCGGCCAGGGCGTGCAGGTCGTCCTCCACCCGCACCTTGGACTCCGCGTACGGCGTCACGGGGCGCAGCGGGGCGTCCTCGGTCACCAGGTCGCTGCCGCCGGCGGCGCCGTAGACCGAGCAGGTGGACGCGTACAGGAAGCGCCGCACGCCGGCGTCGTGGGCGAGCCGGGCGAGGCGTACGGACGCGTGGTGGTTGATGTCGTACGTGAGGTCGGGCGCCAGCGAGCCCAGCGGGTCGTTGGACAGCGCGGCCAGATGGATCACGGCGTCCACCCCGGCCAGGTGTTCGGCCGTGACGTCACGCAGGTCCACCCGGTGCCCCGGCGGGTCCGCGGGGGGCGGGCCGAGGACGCAGTCGGCGAACAGGCCGGAGTCGAGCCCGACGACCTCGTGTCCGGCGGCCGCGAGGACCGGGGTCATCACGGTGCCCAGGTAGCCCTGATGTCCGGTCAGCAGTACGCGCAAGGTTCATTCCCCCAGGTTGAGAGTGAGTTTGGTGACGGCGAACGCCTCGGCGTAACGCGCGTTGCATTCGATACCGCGGATCCGTGCGAGGCCGAGGAAGGCCTCCCGGTCGTACCAGGCCCGGCGGTGCTGCGAGGGGTAGTGCTCCTCCAGCAGCCGCACCTTCTGTTCGGCGATCTCCGGCGACAGCGGCTGGTACGCCGCCATACGGCCGAGATCGCCGTCCCACTTGACGATCTCGTAGCCGAGCACGAGGTGGTCGCGGAACGCGGTGGGCACCAGCTGCGCGAGGCCGCGGTGATCCTGGTGCGCGTCATCGGTACGCGGCGCGAGCACCAGATCCGGATCGCTCCGCCCGCGCAGCTCCTCGATCGCGGCCTTGGCCTCGTCCCAGTGCACGGGCATCCGGCCGTCCGGCAACTTCAGCACGGTGAGGCGCAGTTCAGCTCCCGGGCAGAAGGCGGCGAGCGCGGCCCGCTCCTCCTGCTCACGCTCGGTGCCGCCGCCGGAGAGCACCAGCGCTTCGATGCGGAGACCCGGCCGCGCGAGACACATCGCGAGGAGCGTTCCGCCCGCGCCGATGGCGATGTCGTCGCAGTGCGCGCCCACCGCGACGACCCGGTCAAGGCTGCGGGTCCCGAGCCGGATCATGCCCTCGCCCCCGCGCCGTCCCGTTCCCACACGGCCCAGGGGCGCTCGCCCCTTGCGTAGCCGGCGTCGAGCGAGGCCCGCTCCTTCACGGTGTCGGTCGGCTTCCAGAAGCCGCGGTGCTGGTGCGCCACCAGGCGTCCCTGCTTGGCCAGTTGGGCGCATCCGTCGGCGACCAGGTCCCCGTTCTCCGGTATGTGGTCGAAGACCTCCTGACGGAGCACGAAGTAGCCGCCGTTCTCCCACATCGGCAGTTCGCTCACCGGGGTGATGCCCCCCACCAGGCCGTCCTCGCCCAGCTCCACACAGTGGAAGGAGGACTGCGGAGGCACCACCATCATCGACGCACCGGCATCACGCAGGGTGAACTTCTCGATCATCTCCGACAGCGGGGCGTCGGTCAGTACGTCGGCGTAGTTGGCGAGGAACATCTCGTCGCCGTCCAGGTGGTGGCGCACCCGGCGCAGCCGCTCCCCGATCGGCGACTCGATGCCGGTCTGCGCGAACGTGATCGTCCAGTCCGAGATGTCGGTGGAGAGCAGCTCGGTCCGCCCGCCCCGCAGTATGAAGTCGTTGGACGTCGTCTCCTCGTAGTTGAGGAAGAAGTTCTTGATGTGGTGGGCCCCGTATCCGAGGCACAGGATGAACTCCGTGTGCCCGAAGTGCGCGTAGTAGCGCATGACATGCCAGATCAGCGGTCGAGGGCCGACCATCGCCATCGGCTTGGGCACGTCGTCGGCGGCGCCGCTGCGCATCCGCATCCCGTAACCGCCGCAGAAGAGTACGACCTTCATGATGTCCCCTCGACAATGCTCAGTTCCGGGATGGGAAAGACGAGGCGGCCGCCCCAGGTGTGCACGAAGGACAGCTGCTCGACCAGCTCGGCCCGCAGGTTCCACGGCAGGACGAGGACGTAGTCCGGCCGGTCGGCGGCGATCTGCTCGGGCGCCAGGATCGGGATGCGGGTGCCGGGGGTGAACCTGCCGTGCTTGTAGGGGTTGCGGTCGACCGTGTACGGGAGCAGGTCGGGCCGGATGCCGCAGTGGTTGAGCAGGGTGTTGCCCTTGCCCGGTGCGCCGTAGCCGACGACCGTCTCGCCGCGCTCGGCGGCGTCGATGAGGAACCGCAGGAGGTCCCGGCGCACCTTGGCCACCCGGGCGGCGAACTCGGCGTACCCCGACAGCTCCTGCAGCCCGGCCGCCTTCTCCTTGTCCAGTACGTCGGCCACTTGCCGAGTCTGCTCGCCGGCCACCTCGGACGGCCTGGCCCACAGCCGGATGGAGCCGCCGTGCGTGGGCAGCAACTCGACGTCCACGAGCGTGAGTCCGCCGCTCGCGAGGGCGCGGGCCGCGGACGCGACCGTGTAGTACTGGAAGTGCTCGTGGTAGATCGTGTCGTACTGGTTCTCCTCGATCAGGGTCAGCAGGTGCTGCACCTCGATGGAGACCCAGCCGTCGTCGGCGACCAGGGCGCGCAGCCCCTGGGTGAACCCGACCACGTCGGGGATGTGCGCGTACACGTTGTTGGCCACGACCAGGTTCGCAGGGCCGTGCTCGGCGCGGACGGCCGCGCCGGTGGCCGGGTCCAGGAACGCCGTGAGCGTGGGCACACCCGCGTCGCGCGCCGCGGCGCCGACGTTCACCGACGGCTCGACGCCCAGGCAGCGGATCCCCCGGTCCACCACGTGCTTCAGCAAGTACCCGTCGTTGCTCGCGACTTCCACCACGAAGGCGTCGGGGCCGAGCCCCACCCGCGCCGCGGCGTCGTCGACGAACGTGCGCGCGTGCTCCACCCAGGAGGTCGAGTAGGAGGAGAAGTACGCGTAGTGCGTGAACGTGTCCTCCGGCGTGATCAGCGGCGGTATCTGCGCGAGCCAGCAGTCGGTGCAGACCCGCAGGTGCAGCGGGTACGCAGGCTCCGGCTCGTCCAGTTGCTCCGCGGCGAGAAAACTCTCGCACGGCGGGGTCGCCCCCAGATCGACGACGCTTGCCAGCGTCGCTGAGCCGCAGAGTCGGCATCGTGTCATGTGCTGTCCCCATCCCCCCTGCTCGCGCGGGTGCCCCGTCGCGAGCCGGTGTTTCCGTCCCCCAACGGCGGCGGGCTGTCCCCGCCGCCGGACCGACCCGCGATCGCGGTGCGGTACTCATCCACCAGGCGCTCCAGGCCGACGGCCGGGCTGAAGCCCTGCTCATATCGGCGCCGGGCCGCCTGGCCCATCTCCCGGTTGCGGCCCTGCTCGGCCGCGACCCGGCGTATGCAGGACGCCAGCGATGCGGCGTCGCCCGGCCGGTGCAGCAGCCCGGTCACCCCGTCGTCGACGAGTTCGACGAAGGCGCCGTGACCGGCGGCGACGGCCGGAACCCCCGCCGCCATCGCCTCCACGACCACCAGGCCGAACGCCTCGAGCCACGTCGAGGGGGCCACCACGGCGACCGACCGCGCGACGGCCTTGCGGCACTCCGCCGGGTCGTACAGGCCGACGTACCGCACGTCGTCCCGGCCCGCAGCCCAGTCGGTCACCTCGCGTTCCAGCGGCCCCGCGCCGGCGATCACGAGGGGCACGCCCACGCCGCCGCTCGCCGCGATCTCGTCCCATGCGGCCATGAGCAGCCGCACGCCCTTGGCCTCCGCGAGGCGGCCGAGATAGAGCAGATGCTCGCCGTCGCCCGCTCGGCGTGCGTCCGGCTCCGGCACGAAGTTGTGCTTCACCACGAGGCGTTCGGATGGCATGCCGGACCGCACCAGGACGTCGCGCTGCGCCGCGGAGATGCACAGGAAGCGCTCCACGCCGGACCACCACCGCCGCCGGTTGGCCGACAGGCTGACGGCGAGCGGCACCGTAGCGAGGCGGGAGCTCCGGTAACAGCCGTGCCGGACGGCGGGCAGCGGTGACCCGCCGACGCACTCGGTGCACGGCTTCCCGTCCCGCTGCAGTGTGCCGGGCGGGCAGACCTGGGTGTAGTTGTGCAGCGTGGCGACGGCGGGCACGCCCGCGTCGGCGCAGGCGGCGAGGACCGCGGGCGACAGGAGTGGGAAGACGTTGTGGACGTGCACCACGTCCGGCCGCTCGGCGCGAAGACGGGCGGCGAGCTCCCCCCGGACCGCCGGGTTCCACGGCACGAGCAGCGGCACCGCGGCCTTGGCGAGCAGGGACATCGCGGCGATGTCGTCGCTGCGCCGCTCGAACACCTCGACCCGGTGGCCGGCCGCGCGCAGCAGCGCCGCCTCCTGGTCGACGACCTTGTTCTCGCCGCTCGGCTGCGCCGAGTTGTAGCGGTTGTGCACCACGAGGATGTGCATGCTCAGGTCACCTCCGATTTCCGGGCCCAGCGCGGGACACGTCGTCGCGGCACTGCGGGCGTCGGCAGGTGCGCGGCCGCGGCGGGCGCCGCGAGCAGCGAGGCGGCCAGGGCCAGATGCAGCAGGTACGGCGAGGCGTCCCCGAGACCGGCCTCGGTGTACGACGCGATCGCGCAGTAAGTGATCAGGAAGATCGCGCAGGCCCTGGAGAGCGACGGCGGCCGCAGCAACGCGACGCCGGCAAGGACGACGATGATCGCCACCACGATGGCGGCGCCGGTCAGACCCTGCTCGTGGTAGACGGCCAGCCAGCTGTTGTCGATCGGCAGCCCGCCGAACGACTTGTCGCCGAGGCCCACGCCGAACACCTTCTCCGAGGTCGTCCGCGGCGCCGCCAGCAGGGCGTCCCAGACCTTGGCCCGGCCGTTGAGGCTCGAGAAGTACTCCTGGGTCTGTCCGCGCATGTACCACGCCTGCATGGCGGAGCTGAACCCCGCCACGGCCACGACGGCGCACAGCACCGCCCAGGTGAAGAACCGGCGGGCGGCGGCGCTGGTCAGGATGAGCGAGCTGATCGCCACCGCGAGGCCGATGAGCATGCCGAGCGTGGCCGTTCTGGTGTGGGTCAGCGCGAGCAGGACGAGTGACGGCACGATGACCACCGCCGCGCTGGTCCGGTCGGTCCGGCGGCCCAGCAGGAGCAGCACGGTGAGCCCGATGATCACCGCGGCGTACTGTCCGATCTGTGGCGGGGTGAGCGGCCACAGCGCACCGACGAGACGGCCGCCGTAGATCTCGGGCAGGGCGGCGCCCGGTGAGATGACCGCGCCCGCGGCCACCGACCCGAGCACCGCGAAGTACATCCGGATGTGGTGCCTGACGAACGTCAGGCCGCCGTCCCACCAGCGGCTGAGCAGCCACAGCGTGCCGACGAAGAGAGCGAACCGGCCGCAGCGGAACAGCGCGCCGAACCCGGACTCCAGGTGCGCGCTGGAGATCACGCTCGGCACGAGCAGCAGGGTGAGCAGGAACAGGAAGGCGCTGGCCCGGAAGCGCAGCCGGAGGTTGACCGTGAGCGCGAGCGCGAACGCGGCGACCAGCGCCCCCATGGTGACCATCTGGATGAGGGAGCGGGGCAGCGGAATGATGGTCTCCGCCCCGGCGGAGCCGAGCGTGTTGAGGATCAGCAGTCCCCAGACGATCCCGACGGCCCTCGGTGTACCGGCAGGGCGCGGTTCGACGCCGGGCCGGGTGTCAGCCGTGTCGATTCCGCCCGGCAGCCCGTCACGCCTCAGGTACCCGCCCACCTCAACCACCGGCCCGTGGGCCGAAGGTGCTGCCCTTGTCCTGCTCGTACGGCGTGCCCTGCCACTCCCCGGAGTCGAGCACCCGGCTCGGCTCGTGGGCGACGAACCTCCACGGTCCGAGGTAGTCGTTGTCGTGCCAGCGGTTGTGCTGCTTGCGGGTGATCGCCTCGGCCACCCGCTCGCCCTTGTACGGCGACCAGTCCGGATAGGTGCCGTAGTTGGCGAGGACCGCCATGCGGTCGCACTTGTCCGTGCACTTGACGACGGACTTGTCGAGGACGAAGCGGTTGTCGTGGATGTCCACCCGCTGGGTCTTCCACCGGCAGTCGGCGTACAGCGGTGCGGTGGCGATCTTCGGCCGCGCGCAGCGGTCGGTGTCCTTCACCAGCAACGTGCAGTCACCGGACGAGGTGTTGGCCGGGCTGTTGCAGAACCGGTCGGCGTTCTCCCACAGGGTGATCCCGGACCAGTTGTTCTCCAGCACGTTCCGGTAGATCTCGATCTTGTCCGTGCGCGCCCGGACCCGTGGTTCGCCGCCGGACTCGGACAGGTAGATGGTCGCGAACGGGAAGTTGTCGCCGCGGGCGTTCTTGCGGCCCTCGACCCAGTTGTTCCGCCGGACCGTGTTCTTGCGGATGACCGCGTTGTAGCTGGTCTCGTAGATCAGCGCGGCACCGTCGTTGGCCTCCAGGACGTTGTCCTCGATGCGGAAGTCGTTGTTGTTGGTGTCCGCCCACAACCCGGTCCCGCGGTTGTCGTGCACCCAATTCCCGCGCACGTCCGCCCCGTTGACGGCCCAGAACTTGATGCCTCCGGTGCAGCCGCAGCCCTTGCGCCGCCGCTCCCAGTCGCCGGTGTTGTTGCCCACGATCTCGTTGCCCTCGACCACCAGACCGCTGATGCGGCCGCCCGCCTTGTACGCGTTCATTCCGTACTGACCGTTGTCGCGCAAGCAGTTGGCGCGGACCCGCTGGCGTGCACCGGCCATCAGCCCGGCACCGGAGTTGTTCTGGATCTTGGAGTGCTCGATCAGCCACCCGTCGGCCGAGTCGTGGTTGACCACGCCCTCGTCCGGCGGCGCCACGAACCGCTGCACGGTCAGGTGGCGGATGGAGACGTCGCGGGCGGTGCCGCCGAACGCGTACTGGTTGGTCTTCCGGCCGTCGAGCACCGCGCCCGGTGCGCCGACGTAGCGGTTCCCCTTCTTGGGGATGATCTGGGCGAAGCGGTCGGGATCGAGCTTGTGCTTGCCGGGCCGGAGCCAGAACGTGGTGTTCGGCGGGCTGCTCTTGGTCTTCGCCGCCAGATCACCGGTCACCGCGGGGTCGACCTTCACCGCACCCGCCGGCGCCTTCGCGGGACCGGGCGCGGGCTTGGCGCACACCCGGGCCACGGACTTGGACGACGCACCGGACGTGGTCGGCGTACGGGTCGGCTCCGCCCCGGCGTCCGGCGTGCTCGTACAGCCGGTCGCCAGCAGGGCCAGCGCCAGCGGTGCCGCCGGCAGCGCCCAGTGCCGCCACTTGATCCCCACGCGTCCTCCTTAGTCGCAGAACCTGAGTACGGTGGTGAACCCCTCGGTGCTGTCGGCGAAGCCGGTGCCGATCAGCGTGGTGGAGGGTTCCTTGCGCCCGAAGCCGGGGGAGTACCAGCCAAGCGGCGGGTCGCTCTCGCCGCGATGCGCCTGCCAGGACAGCTGCCCGGGCAGGTCGAGCACCGCGGAGCGGTCCTCGCCGTCCCGGGTCCAGGTGAGCACCGCCCAGTTCGCCACCAGGTCCGCGGCGATCGCCGGGCCGAGGTGGAACGCCAGGCGCACGGCCGGCCGGCGCGGGCCGCGCACCTGGTCGACCACCCGCAACTCCTTGGCCGCGGCGTTCAGTTCCACCCGGCGGCGGTGCACGGAGCGCTGGTAGCCGTCGTGCTCGGCGCACCAACGGGCCGTCCCGCCTTCGGAGGCGCCGGATGTGTCCGCGACCAGGACGCGGCTGCGGGCATGCCGGGTCCACAGGAACGGGCCTCCGGACACGGACTGGTCACCGCCGTCCAGCTGCAGGGTGTTGTGGCCGAGGGTCGAGCGGAAGTACTGCCGCCACTCGGGCTGCCCGTGGTAGCAGAACGTCCCCGGGTCGGCGAGCACGTCGACCCCGTCGTGCCGGACCTCCACGGACAGCGCGTCCGCGTGGGCGTGCGCGGCGATGGACAGGAATCCGTGCGGACCGCCGTCGCAGCGGCACCAGATCTCCCCCGGGCCGCGCAGGATGGTCATGCCCGCGTCGGCGAAGTGGGCCGGCCGAACTGCCGGGCGGGTCACCGCCGGTGCGGTGCCCTTCTCCGCGTACGGGCGGATGAGCGCGGCAAGGAGCGGCGTGCGCACATCGGTGCCGGTCACGTCCGGCCACCAGGCGAGCCGGCCGAAGACGGCGTCCCCGGTGGCGAGGAGCGAGGCCCAGCGGTCGGTGCCCGCGCCGTCCACCACCAGACCGTGCCCGTCGTCCGCGTCCCCTTGACGCGGCGGCCGCAGTCGGCCGTCCACGACGGCCGCGAGCGCGTCGGTCATCCGCAGCAGTACGAGGCGGATCGACGCGGGAACCGGTACGTCGGCGGTGTCCGCCTCGGCCAGCGCGGCCAGGCCGAGCTCAAGGACGAGTCCGTGATACTCGGTTGCCGACTCGCGGTTGAGGCCGGAGCCGAAGGTGTTGCTCCGCAGATGCCGCTCAAGGGACCGCAGCGCGCCGGCCCGCCAGCGCGGCGACGAGGGGAACCACCCGAACGCGCACGCCGCCGCGAACTGCCCGGCGGTCTCGGCGATGACGTGGTTGTTCGCCGAAGAACCCCGGCTGGGGAAGGCGGCAAGCCAGCGCTGGTGGTGCCAGATCTGGTTCAGTGCCACCGGGTTGTCCTCGAAGAGACCGGCCGCGCCCGGCCAGCCGTCGAGCAGCCTGCGGATCCACACCCAGGAAAGGAGCCTGATGCCCAGCTCGATGCCGCTGATCCAGTGCACGCCGCGCAGCGGCGGGTTGGCCGTCCACCACGACCGCAGGTGCTCGGCCACCCGCTCGGCGTACCGCTCGTTCCCGGTGATCGCGTAGGCGGCGGCGAGCACGGTGAGGTACTGGTGCCTGGACAGCTCCCAGATCTGCTTGATGTCCCCGACCGCGTCCTCGTTCCGGTACGGCACGTCGAAGGCGTAGCCCCAGGGAGCCCTGCGCCCGGTCTTCGGGTCGCACCACCAGTCCGGGTCGGTCAGGTCGTCGCGGACCACCCCGAAGTACTCGGCGTGCCCGTACATCAGCCGGTCCGCCTCGGCGACGAGGCGTTTCGCGGCGTCCGGGGGTATCGCGGCGATCGTCCCCGCGGGCAGTACCGCGGTGAACCGGGCGCCGGTCACGCTCGGGCAGTCCGGCCGCGCGGAGCGCCACCGCCGCCTGCGCACCGCGTCGCCCGCCCGGCCGCCGACCTCCCGCGGTCCCATCCGGGAGAGGCGCCGTAAGTACCAGCCCGCGCTCATGGTCATCGCGCCCTCGCCAACGTCACCGGCGCACCGCCGACAAGGCCGGCCTGCACGGCGAGGGTGGCCGCCGTGGTGGCGACGAGCGACTCCAGCGGCACCGGCATCGGCCCGCCGGTCCGCACGGCCTTGATGAACGCGGCCAGTTCGGCGTTCTGGCCCTTGTCCCGGGCCTTGGGCAGCCGCGAACTGACCCACCGCTTGCGGCCGACCGCGCCGTCTGCGAACACCGAGGCACGGACGAAGTCGTCGAGCCGCAGCACACGGCCGTCCGCGAGAAGGTCCAGCGTCTCCTTGGGGAAGCCGGCCGCTCCCGTGGTGACGTAGCTGATGGTGGCGGTGGACCCGTCCGGGTAGCGCAGCACGACCTGGAGGTCTTCGTTGCCGGACGTGGCGGCCGCGTACACCGATACCGGGTCGGCATCGAGCAGCCAGCTCGCCGTGTCGATGAAGTGTCCGCCCTCGCCGGCGAACCGCGAGCCCTCGCTGCCCTGTTGGAGGTACCAGCTGCCGTGCTGGAGCCGGCCCGCGTTGACCAGGTAGCGCAGGCTCGCCGGGCCGGTGCGGGCGCCGAACCGCTTCCTGGCCTCCTGGAGGAGCGGTGCGAAACGGCGGTTGAAGCCCACCTGCAGCCGGTCGTTGCCGGACTCCTCCACCGCCGCGAGCACCCCGGCCAGCTCGTCCTCGGTGAGCGCCAGCGGCTTCTCCACGAACACGCTCTTGCCGGCGAGCAGCGCCCTTCGGGTCAGCTCGGCGTGCGAGCTGTGCCGGGTGACCACGAACACCGCGTCGATGGACTTGTCGTCGAGCACGGCGTCGAGATCGGTGGTCGCCTCGTCGAAGCCGAACTTCCGCTGCGCGTTGGCCGCGGACAGCGCCGTCGTGGTGACCACGGTCGACAGCTTGACGCCCTCGCGCTGAGCGAGGTGCGGCAGCAGCATCGACGTCGCGTAGTTTCCCGCGCCGACGAACGCGAGGCGCACCGGCGCCTTGGCGGACCGGGCGGGGGCGGAGGATCCGCCGCCGCGTCGCACCGCGGGCACCGCCACCTCCGGGGCCTGCGCTTGTCCCGCTTCCCCCGCGTCCCCTGCGAGTTCGGGGTACCGGAACAGCACGGCCACGGCCTTCAGGTCGCCGTCCTTCAGGCGCTGATACGTCTCGACGGCGTCATCGAAGTCGGCGGTGTGCGAGACCAGAGGCTCCACGTCGACGCGGCCGCGCGCGACGAGATCGAGGAAGCACGCCAGGTTGCGGCGCTCGGTCCAGCGCACGTACCCGATCGGGTAGTCGCGCCCCTCCAGCTCGTACTCCGGGTCGTAGCGCCCGGGGCCGTACGAGCGGGAGAACCGGACGTCGAGCTCCTTCTCGTAGTACGCGTTCCACGGCAGGTCCAGGCGGCACTTGCCGATGTCGACGACCCGGCCGCGGTCCCGGCAGAGCCGGGCGGCCAGCTCGACGGGCTGGTTGCTGCCGCCGCCCGCGGCCAGATACACCTGGTCCACGCCGTGACCGTCGGTGAGTTCGGCGACGGCGGCCTCCACGGCCGCGGACGCGGGATCGCCGCAGGCCGCGGCGCCCAGGCGCTCGGCGAGCTCGCAGCGCGACGGGTCGGGATCGACCCCGACGACGCGGACCCCCGACGCGGTGAGGAGCTGCACCACCAGCTGCCCGATCAGACCGAGGCCGATCACGAGCGCCACGTCGCCGAGCTGCGACTCGCCGCGGCGGACGCCCTGCATCGCGATCGACCCGACGGTGCCGAAGGCCGCGTGCCGCGGCGCGAGGCCCTCCGGCACCGGGGCGTAGAGGTTCTTCGGCACCCAGTTCAGCTCGGCGTGCAGCGCGTGCTCGTTGCCGGCGCAGGCCACGAGGTCGCCGACCTTCACGTCGTCGATCCCGGGGCCGACCTGCTCGACCACCCCGCACAGCGAGTAGCCGAGCGGCGTGTAGGAGTCCAGCTTGCCCATCACCTTGCGGTACGTGGCGGGCACCCCGTTGGTGGCCACGCTCTGCACGACCTTGGCCACCTGGTCCGGCCGGGAGCGGGCCTTGCCCAGCATCGACATGCCGGCCTCGGACACCTTCATGAGCTCGGTCCCGGTGGATATCAGCGAGTAGGCGCTGCGGACCAGCACACCGCCCGGCTTGCATCCCGGCACCGGCACGTCGAGCACCGCCAGCTCGCCACTCTTGTAGTTCTGCACAACCTGTTTCACCGAAGTCCCCTTGTTTCTACGCCGTCTAGCGAGCGTTCTGGCCGGACCCGGAGGTCGCGCCGCGGTACCAGTACTCGAGGGTGAGCACATGCCAGAGATGCTTGGAGAAGTCCCGCTGCCCGGCGGCGTCCTCGGCGACCATCCGTGCCAGCGCGTCGCGGCGCAGGATCCCGGAGTTGACGAGCACGCCGTCGTTGACCACTTCGCGTACCAGCGGTGCCAGATCCCGGCTCATCCAGGCGCGCAGCGGGGCGCTGAACAGGCCCTTGGGCCGGTACACGATCTCCCGGGGCAGGACCGAGGCGGCCGCCTCCTTGAGGACGGCCTTGCCCTGCCGTCCGACGATCTTGCGATCACCGGGCACGGAGAAGGCCGCCTTGACCACATCGACGTCCACGTACGGCACGCGCACCTCGGTCGACGCGGCCATGCTGGAGCGGTCCGTGTACGCGAGGTTCAGGCCCGGCAGGAACATCCGGGCGTCGCCCAGGCACATGCGGTTGACGAAGTCGTCGAGGTCGTTGTCCTGGTAGACGTCCGCGTGCTCGGTCAGCACGTCGTCGACCGTCCCGGCCAGGTCGGGATTGACCAGGGCGAGCAGCTCGTCCTGGTCGTACATGGTGTAGCTGCGCCGGAACGCGGTCTCCTCCGGCAGATCGGCGAAGGAGAGGAACCGCTTCGCGAACCGCACCGACCGGTACCCCCGGCGGGCCGTGGCGACCGGCAGCCGGTCCACGGCCCTGGACAGGCCGCGCCGCAGGGGCCGCGGGACGCGCTGGTAGCGCAGCGCGATCAGGTTGGCCAGGTGCTTGCGGTACCCGGCGAACAGCTCGTCGGCGCCCATCCCCGAGAGCAGCACCTTGACCCCGGCCTCCCGGGCGGCCTCGCAGATCAGGAAGGTGTTGATCGCGGCGGGGTCGCCGATCGGCTCGTCCAGGTGGTAAGTCATCTGCGGCAGCAGGTCGAGCACGTTCGGAGCGATCTCGATCTCATGCAGGTCGACGCCGAACTGCTCGGCCACCTGCCGGGCATAGCGCAGGTCTTCCGGCATCGCCTCGAACTTGGCGTCCTCGGCGCGGAAACCGATCGTGTAGGCGGAGATCCCGGGCCGGTCGCGGGCCGCGAGCGCGGTCAGGTAGCTGGAGTCGAGACCACCGGAGAGGAAGGTCGCCACGGGGACGTCGGAGAGCAGATGGCGCCGGGTCGACTCCTCGACGACGGCGGCGATGTCCGGCATCTCGCCGCTCCTGGCCCGCTCCTGGCCCTCGGAGGCGACGTCCCTCAAGTTCCAGAACTGGCCGCGCTCCACCCGGCCGTCGGGCCGGCACCGGAGCCAGCTGCCCGGCGGCAGCTTCTCCGCCTCGCGGAACGCGCACCGTGAATCCGGCACCCAGTAGTACAGGAGTGAGGCCACCAGCGCCGCCTCGTCCACCTCCAGCGACCCGCCGGTGGCGGCGGCCAGCGCCTTGAGCTCGGAGGCGAACACCAGGCCCCCACCGCGCCGGAGCAGGAACAGCGGCTTGATGCCGAGCTGGTCACGGGCGAGCACCAGGTCACCGGTTCGCTCGTCGAAGATCCCGAACGCGAACATGCCGCGCAGCCGGGGCAGGCAGTCGGTGCCCCAGCGCCGCCAGGCCTCAAGAAGCACCTCGGTGTCGGAGGTACCGCGGAAGCGCACCCCCGCGGCGGCCAGTTCGGCACGCAGCTCGGGCGCGTTGTACAGCTCGCCGTTGTACGTCAGGGCGAGGCCGTCCGAGACCATCGGCTGGGCGCCGGTCTCGGACAGGTCGATGATGGCCAACCGCCGGTGCCCGAGCTGCACTTCGCCGTCACCGACGGGATGGCCGTACCGGCCCGCCCCGTCCGGACCGCGGTGGGCGAGGGTATCGGTGAGCCGGTCGGTCACGGCCTTCCCGTCCGGCCATCGGTAGGTGCCTGCTATGCCACACATGTCCTACCGCGCTTCCTGGTCGATGTCCGGGACTCGTGCCCATGACGGCCGCTCCGTCGGCAACTGGCCCGTCCCGTTCTGCCTGCCGCGCAGCGCGGTGTGCAGCCCGTCCCACAGGGTGCCGTCGGTACGGTCCCTCGGGTCGGGGTCGATCAGCACCACACCGATCACCGGAATGAGCAGGTCCGCGAGCTGCCGCGCCACGGTGTGCAGCCATGCGGCGCTGCCGTGCCCGGCGCGTACGACGAGCACGGTCTGGTCGCCGAGATCCTGGAGGCCGGTCCACGCCGTGCCGGGCGCGAGCGAGCCGACGCCGATCCTGCGCACGTGATGCGGCACGGCCGCGGCACGCTCGCCGCTGACCACGGCCGGCTCTCCGGGCTCCTGGGTGCGGTTGGCGAGCGGCAGGCGCGGCAGACCGTCGACGATGACCACCGGCCCGTCCGCCGCCAGCGCGTTGGCCAGGTCCAGGGCGATCACGCTCGTCGTGTGCGCACAGCCCAGTTCGAGCAGCGACACCGGTTCCCCGGAGCCACGCACGGCGCGGGCCAGGGTCGCGGTGAGCCGTTCGCGTTCCGCCCGGGTCCGCCGGCCCTGCCACAGCCTGACCGGCCTGCGGGGCGCTCGGCGCAGTTCCGCGATGACCGAGGCGCCCAGGTTCGCCGCGATGTCCCTGCGCAGCACGGGGCGGTCCGCCACCACCGAGCCGACCGCGGCCAGCGCGAGCCCGAGGACGAGCCCCAGGACGAGCCCGATCGCGCCGTTGGTGAGCGCGGACTTGGGCAGGGAGTGCTGCACCGCGCGCGGGGCGTCCACGATCTGCGTACCGGCGACGAGATGGGGCGTGCCCATGCGCGCCTCCTCGGCGCGCAGGTCGAAGTCGGCGATCCGCGAGGTGAGTTCGGCCCGGCGGGCGAAGAGCGACTCGATGCTCGCCGACGCGCTCGGGTCGCTCTCCGGCGACCTGTCCCCGATCGCCTCGTTGACCTGGGCGAGTTCGACCCGCATGCGGTCACGCTGGTCGCGCAGGGCCTTGGCCTCGGCCTTCGCTGCTTGCTGCATCCGCCGCACATGGTCCGCGACGAACGCGTCCGCCAACGCCTTGGCGCGGGCCACGGCCTGCGCGTCGCTCTCGGCCGTCACATCGATCTGCAGCACGTTGTTGGTCAGGCCGGTTCCCCGGTAGTCCTGCATGAAGTCTTCCGGCAGCTGGGGGGACTTGAGGGACTTCAGGGCCTTGTCGGCGATCCGCGTGGTCCCCAGCAGCTCCACGTCGGTGCGGATCAGCGTCCCGGTGTCGTTCGCCTGGTCCTCCTTGTGCGCGACGAGGACCTTGGTCACCGCGGTCGGCGGCGGCGGCCGCAGGACCGCCACCGCCGCGCCGATCAGCAGCCCCACCAGAGCCAGGGAGCACCAGAGGCGGCGGCGTCTGCGCACCGCCACCACCAGCGCCTGCAGGTTCAGCAGCGGAGCGGCTGCCGACGACTCCGAAGTCGTGCTCGTCGTCACACTGAACCTCCCGTCCCGTGGCCGCGAGCCGCGAGCGCCGGAGTGGCGTTGTCCGGATGATGGGCGGCGGATCGCGCAGGACGGGCCCGGACGGCACCGGCGACGACGACGCCGACGACCTCGTGCCTGCCGTCCGCACACGCCTCGGCGATGCCTGCGAGCTCCCCCGCGGTCCAGCTGCCCGCGCTGAGCACGACCAGGGCGCCGGACTCGGTGTCGCGGTCCGGCACCATCGGCTGGGACACCGAGACCTCCACCACCCGCAGCAGCGGATCGCTCTTGGCCTCGGCGACGAGCTGCCCGGCGGCCCGGAGGGCGATCGCGTCCCCTTCCGGTACGACGGCCAGCAGCCGCCGGGCGCCCGGAAGTTGGACCCGCAGGCGCGTGCACACCCGCCGGTAGCGGATCCGTCTGCCGGCCTCGTCGCCGGACGACCGGGGGGTCGGTACGTCCCACCGGGTGTCGACGCCGAGGAGCCGGCGGATCCAGGTCCGCGGGCCACCGCCCCCTGTGCGCTGCGCGGACCGTTCACCGGGCACCTCGACGGTGCCGACGAGCGCCGAGCCGAGGGCCGCGGCGATCTCCGGTTCGGTGCGCAGCCGGCGATTCATCCGCGCGGCGGTGAGATGGCCGATGACCGCGAGCAGGAAGAACAGCACCGCCCCGCCGACGACGAGCTGCGTTCTCGTCGGCGGCGCCTCGCCGGTCGGCCGGGCCGCAGGACCCATGACGACCATGCCGGCCTTGTTGGTCGCGGGGTCGGCCTGGTCCAGCTTCTTCATGGCCTCCTCCAGCGAGGTGCGCAGCTTCTCGAGCGCGGTGCGGGCCTGCACGCCTTCCACGGTCTTCCCCGGGTCGGCGGATTTGGCCAGGTCGGTGATGCGGCGGTTGGTCTCCTCCACCTGCTTCCGCAGCGCTTCGGGCTCTGAATCCGCTTCCGGTTCGGCGCTGCCGCCCGCGATGCGCGCGGCGAAGGTGACGAACTGCTTGGCCACTTGGTCGGAGAGCCGCTGTGCGCGCTCCGGTGTCTCGGCCGTACCCGAGATCTTGATGATGTTCCCGTCGGCGGCCGTGGCGCTGACCTGATCCTGCAGCTCGCTGCCGCTGACGCCGCTCCAGCCGAGCGTGCCTGCCGCGCGGTCGACGACCGCCGAACTCGCGGCGATCTCCGCCTGGGTGAGCAGCTCGCGCTCCTCCCACTGCCCCGCGAGGAGTACCGATGCCGACGTCGTGTAGCGCGGCGGGAACAGCACCGAGGTGCCGTAGCCCACGAGGGCGCCCACCACGGCGAGGGCGGCGAGGAGCCGCCAGCGCCGACGGAGAATCCGCCCGATCGTGACCAGGCGTATCGTGTCTTCGCTCACCGGCGCGGCCTCCTCCCTGCCCGGGCCGCCGACACCGGAGCGTCACGGCAGGCAGCGGCGTAGGCCGCGAGCAGCGACGCCTGCGAGTTCCGCCAGGAGAGCTGCCCGCTGATCCGCTCCTGGCCGATCTTGCCCATGTGGGCCCGCTTCTCCGGATCGTCGAGCAACAGCGCGATGAGCTCGGCGAATTCGGTCTCGTCGTTGGCGGGTGCGTACACGGCGGCGTCACCGGCGGAGACGCGTGCCTCCCGGAGGTCGAACGAGACGATCGGCCGGCCCATCGCCATGTACTCGAGGACCTTGTTCATGGTCGACACGTCGTTGAGCGGATTGCGCGGGTCGGGGGAGAGGCACACGTCCGCGGTGGACAGATAGCGCACCAGGTCGGCGTCCGGTATGCGCCCGGTGAACTGCACCTGCTCAGAGAGCCCGAGCCGCCGGGACAGCTCCACCATCGCGTCGAAGGCGTCGCCGGAGCCGACGAACACCGCGTGCCAGTCGGTCCGCCCGAGTTCGTCGCGCAGCTTCGCGAGGGCCCGCAAGGCGTAGTCGACACCGTCCTGAGGGCCCATGACGCCGAGGTAGCACAGCAGATGAGGCTTGCCGCGCTTCAACTCCGGCTCGGGTGGCACCGGTTGGAAGCGCTCGACCGCGGGCGCGCTGCGCACCACGAAGACGTCCTGAGGCCGCTGACCGCCGCGGCGCACCGCGACGTCCCGGTAGCTCTCGTTCGTGGCGAGCACGACGTCCGCGGCCCGGTAGGTCCGCCGTTCCAGCGCGCACACGGCGCGGTAGAGCAGGTCTTCGCCGCGGTCGAACCGGGAGAGGTACAGCTCGGGCACCAGGTCGTGCTGGTCGAAGACGAACCGCGCGCCGCGCCGTCTGAGCCACCGTGCCGCAAGGAAGAGCAGGTCGGGCGGGTTGCAGGCGTGGACCACGTGGACCGGGCCGACCTTGCGGACAAGGCGGGCCGTGTGCCACAACGCCGATCCGTACTCCTGCAGATAGCCGGCGGGACCTCCGGTGGCCGCGCGCAACGGGTAGCGGTGGATCCGCACCCCGTCGATCACCGCTTCCGGTTCCGTGTCCCGCTTGCTCCCTCGGGGGCAGATGACGTGCACTTCCCAGCCCGCGTCGCGCAGTGTCGTGCACTCCTGCCACACCCGCCGGTCGAACGGCACCGACAGGTTCTCCACGAGGATCAGCGCGCGCCGCTTCGGCCGGCCGCCGCCGGTTGTGTCATCGAACGATGTGTTACCAAGCAAGGCCCATGTACCCCGGTTCAGTTCGGCGCGCATCTGCGTCGGGAAGGTGGATGAGGTCGATCAGCGCTGGGCCCTCGCCATGGGGCAGCGCCGCAAGGACGGCCGGGTCCCTGGTCCCGACCAGGCACACCTCGGCGTGTTCGAGCACCTCTTCGACGGAGTCCGCCAGCAGGTGCGCGAGGTGCGGAAGGCGGGTCTCGATGTACTCGCGGTTCGCGCCCATCAGCCGGGAGAGGCTCACGTTGGCGTCGTGGATCCGCAAGTCGTAACCCTTGCCGAAGAGTCTCTCCGCCAGCTCGACGAGCGGGCTCTCGCGGAGGTCGTCGGTGCCGGGTTTGAAGGACAGCCCGAACAGGCCCACCCGGCGCTTGCCGGTGCGCTCGACCAGCTCCACCGCGCGTTGCAGATGCGCGGAGTTGGAGGGCAGCACGTGGGCGAGGATGGGCACCGAGACGTCGGCCCGCTGCGCCGCGTGGACCAGGCTGCGCAGGTCCTTGGGCAGGCAGGAGCCGCCGAAGGCGAAGCCGGGCCGCAGATAGGCGGGGCTGATGTTGAGCTTCCGGTCGGCGAGGAACACGTCCATCACCTGATGCGAGTCCACCCCGAGCGCCTGGCACACCGAGCCCAGCTCGTTCGCGAAGCCGATCTTGAGGCCGTGGAACGCGTTGTCCGCGTACTTGATCGCCTCGGCCGTCGGGACCGGCACCCGGAACACCTCGCCGGGCAAGCCGCCGTACAGCGCCGCCACCACGTCGCCGCTCGCCGGGTCGAGCTCGCCGATGACGGTCTTGGGCGGGTCGAAGAAGTCCTGCACGCTCGTGCCCTCGCGCAGGAACTCCGGGTTGACCGCGACCCCGAAGTCCACCCCTGCCGTGCCGCCGACGTACTTCTCCAGGATCGGCACGAGCAGGTTCAGGCAGGTGCCCGGGAGCATCGTGCTGCGGAACACGACGGTCTGCCGCCCGCCCCGCTCGGCCACCGCGGCACCGATCTGCTCGGTGACCCGCTCCAAGTACGTGGTGCACAGACTGCCGTTGGGCTCCGAGGGCGTGCCCACGCAGATCAGCGACACCTCGCTGCCCATGATCGCCTCGCGGACGTCGGCGGTGGCGCGTAACGCCCCGGTCCGCACCACCTCGGCGGTGAGCTCGCCGATCCGCTCCTCGACCACCGGAGCCTTGCCGTCGTTGACCAGGTCGACCTTCACCTGGTTCACGTCCACGCCGATGACCTCGTGCCCCATGCTGGCCAGGCACGCGGCCGACACGCAGCCCACATAACCGAGCCCGAAAACGCTGACCCTCATGACCTGTCCATCCCCCCAGGCAGGCCCTGTGGGCCTGCGTTCCGCGCGCCGTCCGGACGACGAACCCCGCGCATCAGTAGGCCCCTTGCCCATACAGAACCGCGCGCAGCGTCTTCCACAAGATCACTGTGTCCAGGGCGAGCGACCAGTCCTCCACGTACCGCAGGTCGAGGCGGACCGCCTCTTCCCACGGCAGGTCGCTGCGCCCGCTGATCTGCCACAGGCCGGTGAGCCCGGGCTTCACGAGGAGCCGCCGCCGGATGTCCGGGCCGTACGCTGCGGACTCCTCCGGCAGCGGAGGCCTCGGTCCGACGAGCGACATCGATCCGGTGAGTACGTTGAAAAGCTGCGGGAGTTCGTCGAGCGAGTACCGGCGCAGGACCGCTCCCACCCGGGTCACCCGCGGATCCCGGCGGAGCTTGAACAACAGCCCCGCGCCTTCGTTGAGGTCGGCCAGCTGGGCGCGTGCCCCGTCCGCCCCGGTGACCATGGTGCGGAACTTGAAGATGGTGAACTCGCGGCCGTCCTTGCCGACTCTGCGCTGGCGGTACAACGCCCCACCCCGGCTGTCCGCGAGGACCAGCAGTCCGACGAGCACCATCAGCGGCGCGAACAGCAGCAGCAGGATCGCCGCGCCCATCCGGTCGACGACCCCTTTGACCGCCCTGCGGCCCCCGGTGAAGGTCGGCATGCTGACCCGCAGGAGCGGGATCCCGAGCACCGCGTCGACGTGCAGCCGCGGTCCCGCGACCTCCATCAGGACGGGGGCCACGATCATGTCGGCATCGCTGCCCTCGAGGTTCCAGGCAAGGCGCTGCAACCGGTCAGGTGACCAGTGCGGGTCCGGCAGGACCGCGACGACACGGTAGCCGTCACGGCGTACGTGGCCCGCGACGTCATCGAGCCGGCCGACGACCGGCACTCCGTCCACGTGGTCACCGTCGAGCCCGAGGCCGTCGGTCGTGCACACCGCGTCCACCCGCCAGCCGAGGTGCGGCAACTTGCGGGCCCTGGCGATCAGGTCGAGCACGGTGGTCAGGCTCCCGGCAGCGAGCACCGGGCGCAGGCACCGTCCTTCCTTACGCTGTTTGTGCAGCCAGAGGCGCAGCAGATAGCGCGCGGTCATGGTGACGAGCGCGATCGCCGGGATCGCGACGAAGATCCATAACTTGATGTTGCGCGAGGTGAGCGCGATCCCGCCGAGCGCCAGTACGACGGCCGCCGTGAACAGTGAGCGTCCGAGCCGGCGGAATTCCTCGGCGCCCTGGCCGAGCACGGCCGGTGCCCACGCCCGGCTCATCGCGAGCGCTCCCAGCACCAGGAGCTCGGTGCCGAAGGCGAGGATGACCCACTTCTCGTGCCAGTTGGCCGCGTCCCGGGCCCCGAAGAAGTTGCCGATCGCCGCCACCACGAAGGCGGTGGCCAGAGTATCGGTGGTGATCACGGTACGGCGGTACCGCTGCTCCCAGTCGATCGCGGGCCCGTTGATTGCCCCGTTCGCCAGACGCCCGCGCGCCGACGGAAACGGGCTGACTAATCCCCCCTGCCGCACAGAACCCCCCACAGGTCACCAGCGGTTCGACGTGTTCGCCCAACACACTGTTCCTCCCCCCGGGAGGCCCCCGCCCCCCGCGCCGCACTGTTCCTCCCCGCAGGAGACCCCCGCCCCCCACGCATGATGTGCCTGCTATGTCAGCGCCCGTCGAACAACCCACCCGAACCCGTCGAAACCCCGGGTGCTCCCCGCACCCAAGGCCCCCTTTCGGCGGGCTCCAAGAAATTGATCATC
The DNA here is from genome assembly GCF_040643025.1 of Streptomyces sp. NPDC047525. Lineage (NCBI taxonomy): Bacteria > Bacillati > Actinomycetota > Actinomycetes > Kitasatosporales > Streptomycetaceae > Streptomyces > Streptomyces sp. NPDC047525. The sequence goes on along the minus strand of NZ_JBEYTL010000001.1, from coordinate 1,130,019 downwards.
CCCGCGTTCGGTGCCGGGGACGAGAGTGCTGGCTTTCCGTAGCGCCGGATCTAAAGATCATTAATTGGTCGCCTCGTGACGAACAGCTGAAGCACGGTCAATCTAGACCATCGGGACCGGGTTGGAGAGGGTGATGTGTGCAATTTGTGCTCAAGCTTTGAAACTGGCTCCATCTGTCGGTCACGACCTACGGGTGCGGTGATGAAGAGGGTGCACCTTGACCTGTGACAACGAGGTCCCTGAACTGCCCGCGCCCGCAGGCCCCGCGCTGCTCCAGCCGCTCGCCCGGCCCGGACACGGCTTCCACGCGGCAGCGATCGGCGCGCCGCGACGGACCCTCCGGCGGGCTCCGCATTGGCGGGATTTCGACTCTGTGTTGTAACGGGATACCCGGGGCACGTTCTCCGCGCTCGTGGAACACCATCCAGAATTCCGGCGAACTTGCTGCGAACCCGGCAAAGGCCGGGAGAATTCGGCCCGGGGGATCCCGCGAGTCGCGATGAGTCCCGCGCTGTCCGGCGGTCGTACTGTCGAACCCCGTCACCGAGGAGGACTTCTGATGCGCAGCGTGACCTATTCGATGAACGTCTCACTCGACGGCTACATCGTCGGACCGGACGGCGGCTTCGACTGGACGGGGCCCGACCCGGAGGTCTTTCGCTTCTGGATCGACGGCATCCGAGACGTCGGTGTCCACCTGCTCGGACGACGGCTGTACGAGACGATGCTGTACTGGGAGACCGCCGACCAGGATTCCTCGCTCGACGCGGCGACGCTCGAGTGGATCGCCCTGTGGAACCCGCTCCCGAAGGTGGTGTTCTCCAGGACGCTGTCGGAGGTGCAGGGCCATGCCCGCCTGGCCTCCGGCGGCCTGGCGGAGGAGATCGAGCGGTTGCGGGCCGAGCCGGGGGAGGGCGAGATCGCGATCGGCGGCGCGACGCTCGCCGCCGAGGCGGCCGCGGCGGGACTGATCGACGAGTACCGGACGGTGGTCTACCCGGTGCTGGTCGGCGGTGGCATTCCGTTCTTTCCCCGGAACGAGCGCCGGGTGGACCTTGAACTCGTCGAGACCCGCACCTTCAGCTCGAACGTCGTCTACCTCCGCCACCGCGTGACGCGTTAGCCGGCTCGGCCGCCGAGCCCCGGAAGACGGCGGGCTCACCGCGGCAGGACGGAGGACTGTCAGTCCTTCGGCTACCGGGACTGTTTCCATGCGGAGCGACAGAAATGTGGCCCTGACCTCGGGAAACACGGCGCGTAGGGATCAGTTCGGCGTGTGCGGGGGCGCAGTTCGATCTTAGGGGCGAGCAGGAACGATGCCTCATCGCGGCCGTCGAACACCGCTTCGGTGCGAGGCGGTCACGGCGGAAGGAGCCTCTTAGGAATCTCTTAAAAGCCCCTCAGATACTCGCGATCATGGAACAGGCCAAGAACGCCCCGCAGGGGGAGAGCCACGGATCCCCGGACCGCGTACGGCACCGAGACGCCGCGGGAGTCGCGCGCAAGCGGCGCAATCGCGGTCTTGGGATCGCCGTCGCGCTCGTCGTCACCGGGACCACCGCATCGGCGGGCTACGCCGTCGTCGTGGACGCCGATGCCAAGTCCTCGCAGGCCGGGCCCCCCAAGGTGCACGGCAGATCCGTGGACTTCGCGGTAACAGGCGGCAGCACCACGGTCGACACCTCCACGCTGCGGATCACGGGACGCACGGAAGGCGGGGGAGCCGTCCCCGTCTCCGCTGCCGCGGCCGACGACTTGGGCAGGCCGAGCCGGGTCGAGGTGGACGGTTCCCGTGCCCGGTGGTCGTACGCCGCCAAGGGCTTGCGGGTCACCGCCGCCAGTGAGGCGGGGCGGCTGCGGATGACGGTCCGGGCCGAGAAGGACGGCGCCCTCGCATGGCCCGTCACCGGCAAGGGGCCGGGCACCGACACCGCGGGCGCCTCGCTGCAGGTGCCGCGGGGCGAGGGTCTTTCCGTGCCGACCGCGGACCGGTTCTGGAACGCGAAGGCAGCGGGTCTGGCCGGCACCGAGGCGGAACTGGCCACCGGCTCCCTGACCCTGCCGGTGTGGGGGTACAGCTCGGGCGGACGCGGCGTCAGCTACCTCGTGCCGGAGAGCATCGGCACGTCCCTGGCGTTCGCCTCGACGGGCGGGCGGCTGAACGCGACGGCGAAGCATGAGTTCTCCCGGCGGGAGAAGACCCTCGGCTACACCGTCACCTTCGCTCTCACCTCTGGTTCCCCCGTCGCACCGGGCGACGACTACCACCGATGGCTGCGTCAGCACGGCGAACTGCGCACCCTCAAGCAGAAGATCGCGGAGAACCCCGAGACCGAGAAGCTGCTCGGGGCCGAGCACGCGTACCTGTGGGGCGGCGCCCGCGGGGCCAAGGCCGTCGAGAAGCTGCGCGAGCAGGGCAACACCCGGCTGTGGCTCGGCTATGACGCCGACGGCAGCCCCATGAGCAAGGAAGCGGTGGCGACCGCCAAGAAGCAGGGCTATCTCGTCGGCCCGTACGACACCTACGCCAACGGCCAGGACCCGGAATCCGCCGACACTCCCGTGGCGAAGTGGCCGGACAAGGTCTACCCCGACTTCTGCGTGCGGGACTGGAAGGGCGAGATCAAGACGGGATTCGGGGACCGCGGCTGCTATCTCAGCTCGGAGGCGTTCGCCGGGTCCGAGCCCGCCGAGCGTTACCTTGCCCGGCACGTGAGGGACATGACCAAGAACGGCGTCAACAGCGTCTTTCTCGACGTCGACGCGGCGGGAGAGCTCTTCGCGGACTTCTCCGAGAACCACCCGATGACCAAGAAGCAGGACCGTGCCAACCGCATGGAACGCATGCGCACGCTCGCGGACAAGGACGGCTTCGTCCTGGGATCGGAATCCGCCGTCTCCTGGTCGGCACCGGCGCTCGCGTTCAACCACGGGTCCCAGACACCGGTGAACGACGGTCTGTGGCCGTTCCAGAAGGACAAGAAATGGGGCGCCTACTATCCGGACGACGCTCCCGGATTCTTCTTCAAGCGCACCACACTTCCCCACGCGCTGGCGAAGTCGATGTACGACCCCGCCTACCGCGTGCCCCTGTACCAGACCGCGCTGCACGACTCCCTCATCAGCACCGAGCGCTGGGAAATGCCCTACGACAAGTTCCCCGCGCAAAAGCGTGACCGCGCACTGATGTCCGTGCTCTACAACACTCCGCTCAACTTCGTTCTCGGCGAGGAGAATCTGGAGACCACGGGCAGGGAGATGGCCGGACTCCAGCGGTACTTCGCCCCGCTGCACAAGGCGGCGGGCACGGAACGGATGACCGACTTCCGACGGCTGACGAAGGACCACACGGTCCAGCGTTCGGTCTTCGGCGACGGCACCCTGACGGTGACGGCCAACTTCGGCACGAAGGCGTACGACGGCCTGCCGGCCGGGTGCGTGGACGCCAATTTGAAGACGGACCCCCGGCCGCGCCGCCTCTGCCCGGCCGAGGGCTGACGGCCGGCACCGACGTCCGCGCCGCGGAACTGTCCCGTGAGCGTCTCGTGGAACGGGGAAGTTCCCGTCACACTCGGAAGATGCAGGGGGACGGGCTGGACGACGGCCGGTACGAGCTGAGGATGCGGCTCGGCGGCGGTGGCATGGGGGATGTCTGGCAGGCGATGGACTGGCGCATGCGGCGACCCGTCGCGATCAAGGTGCTGCGGCCGGACCTGGAAACGGATCCGGCTGCGAAGCGGCGCTTCGTGCGTGAGTGGACGATCACCGGTGAGATCGCCCACGAGAACGTGGTGCGTGCCTATGACTGCGGCTGGGGTGTGCTCGGCGGCCGCGATGTCATGTATCTCGTCATGGAGTTGCTCGACGGGAAGACGCTCAACAGGCGGGCGGCCGAGGAGACGCCCGGCGGCGTACCGCTGAGAGAGATCGTCTCCTGGTGCGGGGACATTTGCCGGGCGCTGGAGGCAGCCCATGAAGTGAACCTGGTGCACCGGGACATCAAGCCCACCAATGTGCAGATCACCGCCAGTGAGCGGGTCAAGCTGCTGGACTTCGGAATTGCCTGCTTCCAGGAGGACGCCGAGGGGAATACGCGGATCACTGAGGACGGCCGGGTCGTCGGGACCTACCCGTACATGTCGCCGGAGCAGATCAGGGCCGGCCGGGTCGACGGCCGGTCGGATCTCTATTCGCTCGGTTGTCTGCTCTACGAGTTACTCGCGGGGCGTACACCCTTTGTGGGGCTCGATGTCATGCGACAGCATGTGCAGGACATCCCGTGCGAACCGGGAACTCTCAGGCCCGGGATTCCGCCGGATCTGAACGAACTCGTGATGGACCTGCTCGAAAAGCGCCCGGGCAACCGCCCCGCCACGGCCCAAGAGGTGAGGCGGCGACTGGACGCCATATCCACGGCACCTCCCTCCCCGCCTCGCCCTCCGCCCCCTCCTCCTCCTCCGCCCCGTCCGTCCCCTTCGCCCCCGCCCCCTGCTCCGGATCCTCGCCGGGATCACCGGGAGCTGCGCGAGATGCTGGGCGCCGGTCTGATCGCTGGGCTCGGCGCCTTCGGACTCTTGCTCGGAGCCGGCGGATCAGGCGTCGTGGCAGCTGTGATCTGGGGCGCTGTCCTCGCTGCCGCTGTGGCCTTCACCGGTTTCGCGTCGAACTGGCGGTGGGCGTATCTCCGGGGCCACCGAAGGGGCGGGCCTTCGGAGGTGATCCCCTGCTTGGGTCTGGTCGCAGTGATGGTCGGCCTCGTCGGCCTCGTATGGCTGATGGCGGCGAGAAGTGAATTTCCTTGGTACTACGACTTCTTGATCGGGCTCGGCGAGACGGTCGGTGTATTCGTCCTCGGCGTGATTGCCTACTTTGCCGGGGAGGAATCCGGCGAGAGCGACAGCGCCGGCCTGCTCGCGCTGCTCAACATGGTGCTGCTCGGCGGCCTCGCCTGCGTGCTCTTTGCCGTGAGCCTGGACTTCACTTGGTGGACGACGGCGCTGGCCGCTCTCGGCACGGGTGCTGGAGCGTTGTTCCTGACGGCCGTGGTCTTCGAAACCGCGTAGGAACGTCAGGCGAGCGAGTCCAGCGCGCACCTGGCTGCGAGCAGGTGAGGATGGCCGGGTTCAAGATGGGAGCGCATGTCCATGAGTAGCGTGCGCAGTTGTTCTCGGGCCCGCCCACGGTCACCGCTGCACGCGGTGGCCACGGCGAGTTGATGGCGGGTTGCCAAGGTGTGGGGATGAGCAGGGCCGAGTACGGACCGCCGGTCGTCCAGAACCCCGGCGAGTGCTTGGGCGGCCTGGCCCCATGCGCCTGACTGCCCGAGGAACCAGGCGTGTGCCGCGCGGACAGCCAGGACGTGCGGGTCTCGGCGGCCCAGGGTGAGTTGGGCCTCGGCCAGGAGCGTGTCCAACTCTCGTGTTGCGTGGTCCAGTTGGCCTGACTGGCCTTGGAACCAGGCCAGACTGCGGCGTGTCGCGAAAGTCTGTGGATGTTCGGCGCCAAGCACGCGTTGACGATGAGACACCAGTGAGGTGAGTTCGCTGATGGCGGCCGAGGTGTTCCCTGCCTCGCCCGTGTAGTACGCCGCTTCGTGGCGTGCGGCGAGGGTGTCCGGGTGGTCCGTGCCGAGCGAGCGCCCCATCTCGTCGGCGAGGCCGCGAAATGACAGGGCGGCAGCGTCATATTCGCCCGCCACGCCCAGGAAGTGGGAGAGCTGGAGGTCGGTCGTCGGCGAACCGTGCTCGTCATGGCCGGGGAGCGCTCGGAGCAATGCCATGGCCTGTCGGGGGTGTCCCGCATCCCCGATGACCAGCGCGCGTGCGAACTCGGCCCCGGGCACGTGGTTCTCGCACGCCTTGCGCAACGCCGACCGGGCGTGTTCGAGGCGGAGTTCACTGTGGGCGATGAGCCCGAGTTCGTATGCTTCCTGCGGATCGAGCCGCGGGAGCAATGCCTCCCAGAGGTGGTCCGGCACAGGTTCCAGATCCTCGCATCCCAGCAGGTAGTCGAAGCAGCTCAGGCCCTCGGTGCGGTCGTCCTGCGCGAGCAGGCTGCTGGTGGCGCTCAGTGGCCGGCACGCCCAGGCCAGTGCTTCGGGGAACGGCTCCGGGCGCAGCAGATGGCCACCACGAGCCGCCAGGTACGGCTCATGATCCAGCGACGACCAGCCAAGAGGTACGGGGCGGTGCAGGCCGGCGCGGCGGCAGTCGAGCACTGCCGTCACGAGCGCCGCACCGCGGGGGTGCGCGCCGCATGTCCACGCGTTCCGCCACTCGTGCACCAGGTCCGGTCCGCAGGCGAGGGACTCGGAGATCCCGAATCGGTCGGCTGCCTGCAGGGCCAGACGCAGTCGCCGACTGGGCGGGAGCTCGCGGGCGCGGCCGATCTCCGTCGGTGACCAGAGCCGATCCAACCGGATCACGGTCGCCAGGGCCACGACGGCGCACTCCTCCCGCCAGAAGTCGCGCTCGGCACCGGTGAGTCTGCTCCCCTCCCGTGCGCTGTAACGGCGGTGCTCTTCGCTGCGGAGAGTGGCGACCACCACCACTTCCCCGCGGGAATGCTCCAGCAGGCGCCTTACCTGGGACTCGGTGAGGCCCCCGCTTCCGAGATACTTCTCCAGATCGTCCAGCCAGAGGACGCAGCGGGAGCAGGTGCCGACAGCGTCCAGGGCCACCGCCACCGAGTCCCGGCTGACAGGCTTCACCCATGCGTGGTCCGGCAGCAGCCGTCGCACGGCTTCACAAGCGGCGCGTGTCTTGCCCGCTGTCGACTCGCCGAGCACCAGGACGAATCCGCTTCCGTCCAGGGCGGCACGCCATTGGTAGTCCATGTCGCGCTCGACGTAAGGGACCGCATGGCGGTCGCGATCACGGGGATGCTTCACTCCCCATGCTCCGAAGTCGATGACCTCCCGTACGCGCGGCACCCGACCGCGCCGCACTTGGGCCAGGTGGTCGGACCACTTCCGCCTCGGCACGCGGGCCTGGTGGAGCGAGCGCAGATGCTCCGTCAGCAGCCCGACGCCGGCCGTCAGAGCCGCTGCGAGGCCGACTGCCACAGCCCCGGTCGTCCAGACCTGGGACAAGCCCACGGCCACGCCGCCGACCACCACGGCAGCCGCGTACAACAACCGGCCCCCGGGGCGCAGCAGCCTCCGCGGCCCCGCGGACCGAGCGTCCGAGCCGCGGGTGAGGAGCCACCTCCTGCTGCGCCCGCCTGCCATGGCGACCTCCCGGTGATACCCGTCAAGTGCACATGAATCGACGGCGAATCACCAGAGAACTTCGCGGCGTGATGCGGTGGCGGGATGCGGCGTTCCCCGGCGCTCAGGCAGGCGCAGCCGCCCGGGCGGCGTAGGCGCGGACGTCCGCGTCCGGGTCCAGGACCGCCGAGGCGAGCGCCGTGCGGGCGGCCTCGTGCGACGCGTGCCGGAGGAGGGCGAGGACCGCGGCCTTGCGGACGTCGGCGTTGGGGTCGGCGAGTGCCGTGGGCAGGGCGGGTACGGCGCTTTCGGGGTCGGCCGCGCCCAGCGCCGCCGCCGCGCCCGTGCGGACCTGCCAGGACGGGGCGGCCAGTGCGTCCACCGCCCTGACGTCGTACGGGGTGGGGCAGCCCACGGATGCCAGGGCGGTGAAGGCTGCCGCGCGGACCAGGACGTCCGCGTCGTCGAGCAGGGGGGCCAGTGCCTCCGGGGTGTCGAGGCCGCGTGCCACCGTGACGCGCACCTCGCGGGCCGGGTCGACGGCGGCGCGGGCGACCGTGGTGACGGCGCCGACCGAGACCAGGGCGCGTACCGACGCGATGCGGACCTCGATGTCCGGATCGGCGAGCGCGGGGGCGTACGCGGCGGCCTCACCGAGGCGCAGGGCGCGCAGGACGTCCAGCGCGGTCGCCCGGACCACGGCGTCTCCATGGCCGAGGGCGTTGAGCAGGCCCCGGGACAAGTCCGGCTCCGGGGGCAGGACTTCGACCAGTTCGCGCAGGGACGCGGCAGCGGCGCCGCGTACCCCCGGATCCGTGTCCGCCAGTGTCTCGGCGAGCGCCGGGCCCGTTCCCGTGGGGACGGTCTCGGTGAGCGCGGCCACGGCCGCACGGCGCACGGCGGGGTCCGGGTCGGTCAAGAAGGGCCTCAGCAGAGGGAGTTCGGGCTCGGTGTCGCTGAGAGCCAGCAGTTCCAGGATGCGTGGGGAGTGAGAGGCCGTGGTCTCCCGTGAGGGTGTGCTGGTGCGGGTGCCCGATCCGACCGGGGCCACGTCACGCTGCCCCGCGGTGGCCACCTGCTCCGGGTGCACCTCGCCCAGATGGCGCGACGCTCCGCCGCCCGGCGTGAACTCCGCGACCGGGACCAGGTAAGGCTCCACCGGTCGTGCCGTGAACTCCATCGCCCCGGATGGGGACTTGCGCAGATCCAGATGGTGCAGCCAGCCGTCGTCGTCGCGCTTCGGGTGATCCGTGCGTTCGTGGTAGAGACCCCAGCGTGACTCCGTGCGGGCCAGCGACGACCGGGCCGCCATCTCGGCGCAGTCCCGGATGAAGTGCACCTCGGCGCAGCGCATCAGCTCGTGCGGGGTCTGCGCGCCCATCTCGTCGATCTCGCCGCGCATCCGCTCGAAGTGGTCCACGGCCAGGGAGAGCCGGGCGCCCGACTTGGGCGGGGCGACGTAGTCGTTCACGAAGCGGCGCAGTTTGTACTCGACCTGTGGCTGCGGCGGTCCGTCCGGGTTGCGCAGCGGACGGTAGATCAGTTCGTGGGCGTCCCGCACTTGATGCTGCGGCAACTCACCCTCGTACGAAGGGAATTGGGCAGCGTCCGCGCCCGCCAGGTCGCCGAAGACGAACGCGCCGATCATGTAGTTGTGCGGTACGCAGGCCAGGTCCCCGGCGGCGTACAGACCGGGCACGGTCGTGCGGGCGTGGTCGTCCACGCGGACGCCCGATGCCGAGTGGCCGCCGCACAGGCCGATCTCGGAGATGTGCATCTCGATGTCGTGGGTGCGGTAGTCGTGGCCGCGGTTCGCGTGGAAGGTGCCCCGGGTCGGGCGCTCGGTGGAGTGCAGGATGTTCTCGAGCGAGCTGATGGACTCTTCCGGGAGATGGCTGAGCTTGAGATACACCGGACCGCGGTCGGAGGCGAGTTCGGCGGCGAACTCCGCCATCATCTGCCCCGACCAGTAGTCGGAGTCGACGAAGCGCTCGCCGTGCCGGTTGACCTGGTAGCCGCCGAAGGGGTTGGCGACGTAGGCGCAGGCCGGGCCGTTGTAGTCCTTCATCAGCGGGTTGATCTGGAAGCACTCGATGCCGGTGAGCTCGGCGCCCGCGTGGTAGGCCATCGCGTAGCCGTCGCCTGCGTTGGTGGGGTTCTCGTAGGTGCCGTAGAGGTAGCCGCTCGCCGGGAGGCCGAGGCGGCCGCACGCGCCCGTCGCGAGGATCACGGCTCCGGCGCGGACGGTCACGAACTCGCCCGTACGCGTGTTGAATCCGGCGGCGCCGACCGCCCTGCCGTCCGCCGTGAGCACCCGGACGGGCATCACGCGGTTCTCGATGCGGATGCGCTCGCGCATCTCGCGGCGGCGCAGCTGCCGGTAGAGGACCTTCTTCACGTCCTTGCCCTCGGGCATGGGCAGGACGTACGAACCGGAGCGGTGCACCTGGCGCACCGCGTACTCACCGTGCTCGTCCTTCTCGAACTTCACGCCGTACGACTCCAGGCGCTGCACCATCGAGAAGCCGCGGGTCGCCGTCTGGCGGACGGTGGACTGGTCGACGATGCCGTCGTTGGCGCGGGTGATCTCGGCGACGTAGTCGTCGGGTTCGGCGCGGCCGGGGATCACGGCGTTGTTGACGCCGTCCATGCCCATGGCGAGGGCGCCGGAGTGGCGGACGTGCGCCTTCTCCAGGAGCAGGACGTCCCGGCCCTGCTCGGCCGCGGTGAGCGCCGCCATCGTGCCGGCCGTTCCGCCGCCGATGACGAGGACGTCGCAGGAGAGCTCCTGGGCGTCGGTGACTGCGGGGATCTGCATGGTGGAAGGGCCTCTCAGGCGCAGAGGGATCAGGCGCCGATGGGATCAGGCGCCGAGGGACGTCAGTACGGTGCGGCGCAGCTCGACGGTGGCGGGGTCGCCGTGGGACGTGCGGTCACGCGGGCGCGGTACGTCGAGGACGCGGCCGGTGCCGGTGCCGGTGCCGGTGCCGAGCAGGGCGACGCGGTCGCCGAGGAAGAGTGCCTCGTCCACGTCGTGGGTGACGAAGACGACGGTCGCGCCCGTGCCGCGCAGCACATCGGCGAGGAGCTGCTGCATCCCGGCCCTGGTCTGCGCGTCAAGGGCGCCGAACGGCTCGTCCATGAGCACGGCGCGGGGCTCGCCCGCGAGGGCACGGGCGAGCTGCACACGCTGCCGCTGCCCACCCGAGACGCGGTGCGGCAGCTTCGCCCCGTGCCCGCCCAGGCCGACACGCTCCAGCCAGCCTTCGGCCTGCGCGCGACGCTCGCTCCGCCCCAACCCCTTGATCGCCAGCGGCAGTTCGACATTGGCGCGCAGCGTCCGCCAGGGCAGCAGCGCGTCGTCCTGGAAGATCAGCGCACGCTCGGCGTGCGGCGCGGTGATCGGCCTCCCGTCCTGCTCGACCTCCCCGCCCAGCGGGGGCAGCAGCCCGGCGAGGGTGCGAAGGAGGGTGGACTTCCCGCACCCGGAGGGGCCGACGACGGTGAGGATCTCGCCCGGCGCGACGTCGAGTTCGAGCCCGTCGAGGACGACGGCACCCTGCCGCCCGATCGACGCGTCGCGCAGCGTGAGCCGGGTGCCGCGCGGCGGGGCGAGGACGGGGGCGGGGCCGACGGTGGTCTCGGGGGGTGTGGTCATGGGGTCACGCCTCCTTGTGGACGCGGTCCGGCGTGCGTGACGCGGACACTCTGGGCACGGCCTCGTCGGCCTTCGGCCTGTCTGAGCCGGGGTGCGGAGCCGCCCGTGGATACCGGCGCGACGGCACCGGCGCCTCGCCGCGGAACTCCGTCCGTGGCAGCCACCGCGTCACACGGCGGCCGAGCACCTCCACCGCCGTCGACGTCATCCACCCGAGCGCGCCGATCGTCACCATGCCGACGAAGACGCCGGGGTAGTCGACCACCGTGTAGTCCTGCCAGGTGCGGTAGCCCACCCCGTACTCGCCGGAGATCATCTCCGCCGAGATCACGCAGATCCACGAGACGCCGATGCCCACGGAGAGCCCGCCGAGGATGCCGGGCAGCGCCCCCGGCAGGACCACCGAGCCGAGGACGCGCCACCGGCCGCCGCCCATCGTGAGGACCGCCTCCTCCCAGACCGGGGTCAGGGCGCGCACCGCGTGCCGGGTGGAGACCATGACGGGGAAGAACGCCGCGGTGAAGGTGATGAAGACGATCCCCTGTTCGTTGCTGGGGAAGAGCAGGATCGCCACCGGCACCAGGGCGATCGCCGGTATGGGCCGCAGCACTTCGAGGACGGGGCCGAGCAGGTCGGCGGCCAGGCGCGAGCGGGCGATCGCCGTGCCGACGGCCACCCCCGCGGCCGCCGCGAGCACGAAGCCGGTGACGATGCGGCTGAGGCTGTCGGTGAGGTCCTGCCAGTACGCCTCGCTGCCGATGCGCCGCCCGAACTCCCGCGTGACGTCGACGACCGTCGGGAACTGCTCGAAGCGCAGCCACAGGTTGACGTCGAGCGCGGTCAGGAGCTGCCACAGGCCGAGCGCTCCGGCGAGCGACAGAAGGCGCAGGAGGTGACGCACCGTCATGATGCCTGCTTCAGGGCCTGGTTGTACGAGATGGTGCGAGCGCCCGGATGCGCGGTGGTGTAGGCGGCGGCGGTGGCGGGAGTGACGAAGGGCAGCAGTTTCGTGCCGTCGGCCACCCACACGGCCTTGTCGGCGAACCAGGGCGTCCCGGTGGTGGCGTCGGGGACGTACGCGGCACGCACCCTGCCCTGCCGGGCGGCTGCCTGGCGCAGCATCTCGGCCGGGGTGGCGAAGGGCCGGGTCCTGTCCTCGCCCTTCAGCCAGAGTTCGCTGCGCGGCGGCTTGGGGGTGGCGGCCAGCGCGGTCGCGTATCCGTCGCCGTACGCCTTCTTCACGTACCGCTCGTCGACGAAACGGTCCACGTCCACGTCGCCCACCAGCTTCGCCGACTTCAGCACGGGCACGTCCTTCTTCAACGCGGCCACCAGAGCGGGTTTGACCGTGGTGTCGAACGTGGCGATGCCGTGCGCGCCGTTGTAGAGGTAGACGACCTCGGGCGGAAGACCGGTGGCCTTCGCCACCGACTCGGCGGCGGCGACAGGACGCTTGTTGAGGTAGTCGGTCGCCTTCGCCTGGGCGCGCAGAAAGTCCTCGAGGACCCCGGGCCTCTTCTTCGCGAAGTCCTCGCGTGCGGTGACCCCGTGGAAGGTCGGCAGGTTCAGCTCCGCGCCGTCGTACAGCGCTCGGGCCCGGCCCTGAAAGGCGAGAAGACCGGGCCACGCGACGAACTGCGACAGCGCGTCCGCGCTGCCCGCCTGGAGCGCCGAAGCACCCACCGCGGGCTGCTGGTTGAGCTTGCGGATGTCGTCCTCGGGGTCGATGCCCGCCTGTCGCAGCGCCCGTACGAGAGTGCCGTCGGCGGCCGAGCCGACACTCGTCGAGACTTTCTTGCCGCGCAGGTCCTTGATCGACGAAAGGTTCGAACCGGTGCCGGTGACCACGGTGTTGAGGCCGCCCCGGAGGTTGTAGCCGGTGACGGAGACGAGTTTCGTCGGCCGGTTCAGCTGTGTGCCGCGGGCGGCGTTGATCAGGAGGGGAAAGTCGCCCATCGAACCGATGTCGATCTTCCCTGCGGTCATCTGCGCGGTGATCGGCGCACCGGTGGCGTAGTCCTGCCACTTCACCTTGTAGGTGACGCCCTCACGTTTGCCGCGCTCGGCGAGCTCGCGCTCGAAGTAGCCGAGCGACCGCAGCAGCGTGCCCGCGGTGACGGTGTTGATCGTCTTGGACTGGTAGCCGATGGTGACGGTGACCGTGCCGGAGTCGTCCGCGCTCGCCCCGCCGCAGCCCGCCAGGGGGAGAACCAGCAGGGCGGCGAGGGCGGCGTTGAGTGCCGTGCGTTTCATGGGAGTGGGGAACCTCTCGGCCTTCGCCGGCTTCACCGGAGCAGATAGGGCATGTTGACCGTGACCGCACCCGTGGGACAGCGGGCCGCGCACGGGCCGCAGTACCAGCACTCGTCGACGTGCATGAAGGCCTTGCCGCTCTCCGGGTTGATCGCGAGCGAGTCGAGCGGACACATGTCGACGCAGAGGGTGCAGCCGTCGATGCACTTCGACTCGTCGATGGTCACGGGCACGTCGGCGCGCTGGGGGGCCAGAGGCATGGCTGTCTCCCGGAAAGAGGTGGCGGGTGAGGAATCAGAGGGCCCGGTGGAGCAGCCCGCTCATGGAGATGCGGTCACCGCGGAAGCGGATGAACTCCAGGTCCACGGGGCGCCCGTCGGACAACGAGGTGAGGCGTTCCAGCATGAGTACGGCGACACCGCGCGGGGCCTCGAGAACGGCGGCGGAGTGCACGTCGGCGTTGACGGCCTCCAGAGTGATCTCGGCCGTGCCGAGCGGCTGCCCGGTCAGGGTCTCCAGGAGCCGGAACACATCGGTGTTCTCCAGGTCGCAGCCGATGAGACCGGCGCCGATGTCCATCGGGACGTAGGTGAGATCGAGGGAGAGCGGCAGGCCGTTCAGCCGGCGCAGCCGCTCGATGTAGAGCACGTCGGTGTGCTCCACCAGGCCAAGGCGCCGGGCCACGGGTGCGGGCGCCGGGACGGGACCGACCGTACGGACTTCGTTGGTGACGTCGCCGTGTTCGTGCAGGGTCTCGGCGAGGCCCTGCAGCCGGTCGAGGCCGTGCGGATACTTCTCGGACACCACGACCGTGCCGACCCCGGGCTGCCGTTCGAGCAGCCCTTCCGTGCGGAGGAGGTCCAGCGCTTGCCGGACGGTGTTCCGGGAGACGTGGTAATCGCTGCCGATCGCACCCTCGAGCGGAAGGACGCCGCTGGGGAAGCCCCCCGTGCGCACCTGGTGGCGCAACAGGTCGGCGAGCTGCCGCGCCTGGTCCGCGCGCAGGCGGCGCCGTCGTGCGGCGGCGACCGGCACAGTGTGCTCGCGGATACGTTCGGCTGGCATGCGAGGGACCATACCGACGTGTTCACGGCCGTGGTGTTGCCGGAGTATTGCGCCACTCAACGCACCACGCGCACCGCCTCTGACCTGCGTGTTCGCGAGGCTTTCGGAGAGATCTGCCAGGGGGAGCCCTGGATTGCGCACCGTCGGCCGGGCGTGGGGCATCCCCCACGCCCGGCCGACGAGCCCGAGCGGCAGCTGCCGCTGCCGCTGCTAGTTCGAGCGCAGCCGGTCCCGGACCAGCGAGACCGCCACGACCAGCGCGGCCACCAGCATGGAGAGGATCACCTGATCGCGACCGGCGTCATCGGTGAGCATGTAGACCAGGACGAACGAGATCATCGCGATGGTCACCCACGTCAAGTACGGGAAGAGCCACATCCGCACGACCAGCTTCTCCGGCGACTCGCGCAGCAGGATGGGGCGCATCTTCAGCTGGGTGAAGCAGATGACCAGCCAGACGAACAGCGCGACGGCGCCGGAGGAGTTGAGCAGGAACAGGAAGACCGTGTCGGGCCACTGGTAGTTGAAGAAGACGGCGACGAACCCGAAGACGACCGAGCCGAGAATGGCGGCCTGCGGCACGCCCCGGCTGTTCGTGCGGGCGAAGGCCTTGGGCGCGTCGCCGCGCTCGCCGAGCGAGAAGGCCATGCGTGAGGCGGTGTACAGGCCGGAGTTGAGACAGGACAGCACGGCGGTGAGCACGATGACGTTCATGATCTGTCCGGCGTGCGGGATCCCGATGACGTCGAGCGCGGCGACGTACGAGCCCTTCTCGGCGATCGCGGGGTCGTCCCAGTCGAGCACGGACACCACGATCAGGATCGAGCCGAGGTAGAAGATGCCGATCCGCCAGATCACGCTGTTGGTGGCCTTGGTGACGGCGCGGCGCGGGTTCTCGGACTCACCGGCGGCGAGGGTGACGATCTCGCTGCCCATGAAGGAGAAGACGACCATCAGGATGCCGGTGAGGATCGCTCCGGAACCGTTGGGCAGGAAACCGCCGTGGCCGGTGAGATGGGTCAGGCCCACGGCTTCGTGGCCGGAGCCGGGCAGTACGCCGAAGACCGCGAGACCGCCGATCACGATGAAGGCGGCGATGGCGACGACCTTGATCCCGGCGAACCAGAACTCGAACTCGCCGTAGGAGGCGACCGAGGCGAGGTTGGTCGCCGTGAGGACGACCATGACGATGAGGGCCCAGCCCCACTGCGGGACCGCCGGGATCCACCCTTCGAGTATCTTCGCGCCGGCCGTGGCCTCGACGGCAAGGACCACGACCCAGAAGAACCAGTAAAGCCAGCCGATGGAGAAACCGGCCCAGCGGCCGAGCGCCCGGTCGGCGTAGGCGGAGAACGAGCCGGACGAGGGGCGGGCCGCCGCCATCTCGCCGAGCATCCGCATGACGAAGACGACCATCGTGCCGACCAGGGCGTACGACAGCAGGATGCCGGGCCCGGCGGCCGCGATGCCGGAGCCGGAACCGACGAACAGGCCGGCGCCGATGACACCGCCGATCGCGATCATCGACAGGTGGCGGTTCTTCAGTCCGGCGCGGAGGCCGTCATCGGAGGGCGTTCGGCCGGCGTCACGGGGTGGCGATGCCACGTCGGTGTTCGTGGGTTGCGCGCTCATGTTCAGTCCTTCTGGGGGGACGAAATGGGGCCATGGCCGGTCTGGTGGTGGGGGCTGTCCACGTGCCGAGCGCGGGTGGGACGACGGTGGGTGCGTGCACCAGCTGGGCCGATCCCCGATGGCAGGCCGTGGATCACCCGGCGTGCGGGATCGGGGTACGCAGAAGAGGTACGCAGAAGATAGGAGCGAAGGCGGCCGGGTCACCATGGACACATGTCACGCGCGACGGAGCGCTCTTCAGACACATGCTCAAACGCGGTCGAGGGCAGGCAGGATCTCGCGCTCCTGCGGGTGATCGCAGCGGTCCGCGAGCGGCCAGGGCACGAAGGCCCCGTCCGCGCGCTGCACCAGGAGCCGCTTGCCGTGGGTCACCACGCCTCGTGGCCGCAGCCCGCTCAGGCTCGCGGTCGTGTACGCGGCGGTCAGGCTGTTGAGGTCGTGCACGTGCCCGATCCGGAACAGGGAGCGGGTCTCCGCGATGGCCTCGTGCTCGCCCGCGCGCATGACCACCCGCAGTTCGGGCGCGACGGCCAGGGCCGCCACCGACACCGCGATGTTGTCCAGGTCGTCGGAGGCCACGGCGGCGAGTGCCTGCGCCTGTCCGAGGCCGAGCGTGCTCAGGACGAACCGGTCACTGGCCTCGGCGACGACCACGGGCACGCCGAGAGCCCTGGCCAGGCGCAGGTTCGGCGCCGCCGGGTCCCGCTCGACCGCGATCACGCCGATGCCCAGGGCCCGCAGCTGGGTGCACAGGCGCAGGCCGACCTGCCCGAGCCCGACGACGACCACGTGGCCGGACCGCGGCAGGGCGCGGGAGCCCACGATGCCGACCGCACGCGGTCCCAGCAGGCGTTCGACCATGCCCGCCGTGAAGACCGCGGTGAAGACAATGGTGACGAGCATGGCGACGGCGGAGAAGAACAGATAGGTGTGCGAGCCGTGGGCCGCGGCAGGGCCGACGGCGGACACCGTCCGCGCCGCCTCGAACAGTGCCTCGACGGGCGAGCGGTGGTGGAAGGCCACGGCCCAGGCCCAGTCGGCGAGCAGCACCGTGAGCAGCCCGGCCAGGCCCGTCAGCATGATCCGCGAACTCCCGTCGTGCGGTCTCAACTGCCCCTGGATCCTGCCGATTCGGGCCCGGTACCGCAGCGAGCGCGGTGGCCGCCACGCCTCCAGGCGCACCGCGTCGTCCTGCCAGCGGGCGCCCATGTGCCCCGTGGATGCCCGGGTGAGGCTCAGCAGACCGGGCTGGAGACAGGCGGCGAGGAGAACGGGCGCGGCGACATCGGCCGGCGAGGTGACCTGGCAGTTCGGGAGCACGCGCAGGAGCTGCTCGCTGACGGTGCGGTCGAAGACCGTCACGACCAGCTTGACGTTCGGGTGGATGTGCTCGACGGCCAGCGCGTAGCGCAGGGACTCGACGTCGTCGTCGAGGAGGACCGCGACACCGGCCACGTCGCGCCGCAGCGCCCGGCGCAGATCCTCGTCCGTGGGTCGGTCGAGATGACGCACCAGATGTCCGGCCGTTTGCAGCTGCCCGCAGACCCTGCGCGCCATGTCGCTGCCGATCACCACGAAGTACCGCTGCGGCGCTGAGTTCTCGGGCATCGCGTACGTGCTCCCTCGCCTCTCGGGTGGTGAGAACGCTAAGGGGGCCGACCGCCCGTGTACTCGAGCAGTTGTCTGACATCGAGAGCCGTCAGTCGTACGACTGCACAAGGCCGCGCATGCGACTGCACGAGGCCGTGCCCGGCGCCCGCCGCGATGCGGGAGGGATCAGCGTTCGGGGTCGAGCAGGGTGTGCGCGACGGCGCCGTCCAGGACCTGGCGGGCCACATCGGAGAGCTTGAGCTGCCGGTTGCGGGCATACGTCCGCATGCGGATCAAGGCCTGGTCCGCGGTGCAGCCGCGGGAGTTGGAGAGGAATCCCTTGGCCTGCTCGATGGCGATCCGGGATTCCAGGGAGCCCTGGAGCTGTGCGATCTGCGTGGTCTGTCCTTGCAGCACCTGCTGCTGGATCACGCACATGGCGGCGGTGTCCGCCAGCGCCTTGGCCAGCCGGAGCTGAACGTCGTCCAGCGGTCTCGGCCGGTCGTGGAGGAGGCTCAGGGCGCCGACCACCGTGTCCTGGCAGCGCAGCGGTACCGTCGCGACCGAGGTGAAGCCGAGGAGCAGGGCGCGTGGTGTGAACCGCGGCCACCGTGGACAGGCGTCGTCGGCGTCCAGCCGGGTCTCCGAGACGTGCGCCGGGGGGCGGCAGCAGTCCAGGCTCGGGCCTTCGTCCCATTCGAGGCCGAACAGCTCCAGTGCACGGGTGTACTCGTCGGAGGCCACGACCTCCACACCCGGGCCGTGCGGAACGTCGAGGAGGACCCCGGCCGCCGAGACGTCAAGGAGGTCCACGCAGTGCTGGGCCAGGGTGTGCAGGACGGCGGTCACGTTCACGTCCCGTACCAGTGGGCCGGCGAGATCCGTGAACGCGGACGCGAGCCGCTTCTCGTGCTGCCTCTCGGACATGGCGGTCATGCCGCTGCTCCCTTCGCCCGATGCCGGCAACAGAACTGGGTTCATGCTCCAGTTGGGGAATTCACGGAATCCTCTCCACGCTACCGCGATCGGTCGTCGCATGTCGGACACGGCACGATCCCATGTGGTCGTTTTATGGCAAGGATCGAAATTGGCCGACTGTCGCTCTTTCCCTCGGTTGAAAGCGGGATTGAATTCCCGTCAACCCCCGCCCCTTGCCGCGGCCCATTTAGGGCGCTCGTGGTGGCCTCGGAAAGAATCCGCTGGTGCGCTTCCGGTAGGCGGCGTAACCGGGCCGGTCCGCCATGTGCCGTTCGAGGAGCGCCTTGCCGCTGCCCCGTGTCAGCAGGTACGTCATCACCAGCGGGCCGATGACCGTGGCGGCGGCCGCCGCGGGTGCCTCGCAGGTGAGCAGGAAGAGGCCCCACCAGACACAGAAGTCACCGAAATAGTTCGGATGGCGCGTCCAGGACCACAGGCCGCGGTCCATGAGACGGCCCTTGTTGGCCGGGTCCGCCTTGAACCGGGCGAGTTGGAAGTCCCCGACCGACTCGAAGACCAGACCGACTAGCCACAGGAGTGCTCCGGCGGCGGCGAGCGCACCCACCGGTCCGGAGATGTAGGCGGCGGCCTGCACGGGCAGGGACACAAGCCAGACCAGACCGGCCTGCAGCAGATAGACCATGCGCAGGGCGTACGCGCCCTTGCTGCCCGGAGCCTTGGACAGCAGCCGCTCGTAGCGCGGATCCTCGCCGTGGCCCCGGGCACGCCAGGCGATGTGCCCCGCGAGCCGCAGGCCCCACACCACGGTCAGGGCCGTCACGAGGAGCCGTCGCCCCTCGTCGCCGTGCCCGGACGAGAGGGCGTACGTCATGAGGGCGACGGCCGCGAAGGCGATCCCCCAGGCGATGTCCACCACACGGTGCAGTCCACGGCGCAGCGCGAACGCGAAGGTGGCCAGGAGCATGGCGAGGGCGGTGAGCGCGGCGAAGGCGAGGTTGACGCCGAACGCGCCCCAGGCGAAACCGTTCACGACGCGCCCTCCCCGCGGTGCAGGGCGGCCGTCGTGGCCGGCATCCCCGACCAGCCCAGGTCACTGGTGCGTACGGCGAGAATCTGGTCGACGCCCATCCGCCGCTCCTCGAACGCGAGCGATCCGCCCACCAGGTACAGCCGCCAGGTCCTGGCCGCCTCCACGCCGACAAGACCGACGAACTCCTCCCAGCGCTCCTCCAGCGTGGCACGCCAGGCGGTGACGGTGCGCACGTAGTGCTCGCGCATCGACTCGGCCGAACGCACCTCGAAGCCCGCCCCCTCCCACAGGCCGATCGTCTCGCCGAGGGGGCGCATGTGCATGTCCGGCGCGATGTACGACTCGATGAAGGCGCCACCGCCGGGCGCCGTGGACCCGCGGGACATCTGCTGGACGAGTATCCGGCCCTGCGGCCGCAGCAGGCCGTGCAGTTGGGATGCGAACCCCGGATACTCCGCGTCCCCGACGTGCTCGCCCATCTCGATCACGCTGATCGCCTCGTACTGTCCGCTCTCGATGGCGCGGTAGTGCCGAAGCTGTACGTCGACCTGGTCGCCGAGGCCGTGCTCGCGCACCCGCGCCCGGACGACGTCCCGCTGCTCGCGCGACAGCGTCACGGCCGTGACCTGCGCCTTGTGCTCCTGTGCCGCGTACAGGGCGAGCGCTCCCCAGCCGCAGCCGACGTCGAGCAGCCGGGAGCCGGGGGCAAGGCCCAGCTTCCGGCAGACGAGTTCCAGCTTGGCGCGCTGGGCCCGCGCGAGGCCGTGGCGCGGATCCTCGCTCTCCCAGTAGGCGCAGGAGTACGCCATCGAGGGGTCGAGCAACAGCTCGTAGAAGCGGTGGGAGACGTCGTAGTGGTGGCTGATGGCCGCACGGTCCCGGGCGGTGCTGTGCCGCACGCCCCGCAGCCGGGCGCGGCCCGCGGGCGCCTTCGGAGGCGGCCCCACGGCGCCGAGCCGGACCGCGGTCGCCAGGGCGGACGCCCATTGCCCCGCGCCGGGTCGGACCGGTGCGAGCCGCTGCTCCCGGGCTCCGGCCCACATGGCCCGCAGCCCGTCTGCGAGGTCGCCCTCGATGTCGAGGTCACCGGTGATGTACGCCTCGGCCAGGCCGAGTTCGCCCGGCTGCCACAGCAGACGGCGCAGCGCCCGGCGGGAGCGGACGATCACGACCGGGGTGCCCGGCGGTCCGCACTCACTGCCGTCCCAGGCGCGCAGCCGAAGCGGCACGGGTCCGCCCAGCGCGTCGGCGAGGAGTCCGTTGAGTCGTTCGGCGGTCGAGGTCACTGTCCTGCTCCCTGTCCGGTCAGCTGGATCTGGTGCACGTCGAGGTAGCCGGAGCGGAAGCCCGCCTCGGAGTAGGCGAGGTAGAAGTCCCACATGCGCCGGAAGGTGGCGTCGAAGCCCAAGTCGCCCACGGCGACGTCCTGTTGGGCGAAGCGCTCGCGCCACAGCTCCAGCGTCTGCGCGTAGTGTGCGCCGAATCCGTCGCACGCGGTGACCCGCAGCCCGGTGTGGGCGCGTGCGGTCTCCTGGACGGCGCGGACGGAGGGCAGCTGACCACCGGGGAAGATGTACTTCTGCACCCAGGTGTAGGTGCTCCGGCTCGCGAGCATCCGGTCGTGCGGCATGGTGATCGCCTGGAGCGCCACCGAGCCGCCCGGCGCGAGCAGGGAGTCCAGGGTGCGGAAGAACGTGGGCCAGTACTCCGCCCCTACCGCCTCGATCATCTCCACGCTCGCGATCGCGTCGTATCTGCCGCGCACCTGGCGGTAGTCGCACAGCTCGATGCGGACCCGGTCCTCGTGGCCCGCCGCACGCACCCGTTCCCGGGCGAGGTCGCGCTGCTGGGCCGAGAGGGTGACCGAGTGGACGCTCGCTCCCCGCGCCGCCGCGCGGACGGCCAGGGCGCCCCAGCCCGTGCCGATCTCCAGCAGCCGCGTACCGGGTCCCACACCGCACAGGTCGAGCATGCGGTCGATCTTGCGGTGCTGGCCCGTCTCCAGATCGGACCAGGCCGCGGGCAAGTCGTCGAAGAGCGCGGAGGAGTAGCTCAGGGAGTCGTCGAGGAACAGGGCGAACAGGTCGTTCGACAGGTCGTAGTGGTGCTGGATGTTGGCCTGTGCGCCACGGGGGGTGTTGCGCTGCTCAGCCGGCTGCCTGGGGGCCCAAAGGGCGCGCAGCCGCTGCAGCGAGGGCGGTACCAGCGTGGCCGTGTGCTCGGCGAGCACGGTGAGCACCGCGACCAGCTCCCGAGCGTCCCACTCGTGCGCCATGTACGACTCGCCGAAGCCGACGAGCCCGTGCGTCGCGATGCGCCGCAGGAAGCTGTCGGGATCGCGCACCTCCAGCAACGGGCCGCCCCTGCCCAGGAGTTCACCGCCGCCCATCGCGACCTGGAGCGGCAGACCGTTCAGTGCGCGGCGCACGATGGCCCGGGTCAGTGCCTGCCGCGCCGCGGAACACCGCGGAACGGCCACGACATCGGGCCACCGCTCGGCGTCGACCGCGACCCGTGCACGGGAATCGCCGGGCACACCGGACGCGCCGGACGCACTGGACACACCGGTTGTGGACGTACTCACTTCAGGCCCTCCTGGGGACGATGACGGGGTCGCTTCTGCACGGGCAGACCACGCAGCCACAGCGCGATGCCGTGCCGCCGGATGGCCGCCGATACGGCGACCGTGGACCAGGGGTGGCGGACTGCAGCCCGCAGCAGCACACCGGTGGTCGCGGGGCGGCGCTCGCCGCGCACGGTCGCCGTGAACTTCCGGTGGCCGCCCTGGTCGAAGTGCAAGGTGACGGCGAGGCGTTCGCCCGGCGTGGGAAGCCGCATCCGGTACGCGCCGTCGACCGGGAAGAACGGCGAGACGTAGAACTCCTTGGGCACCTCGAACTCCTGGGGCGCGTCCGCGCTCCGCGCGGCGTCGGGGCCCAGGAGGTAGCAGTGCCGCTCGCCGTAGGTGTTGTGCACCTCGGCCACGACACAGCGCAGCTCACCGCCGGGTCCGTGACACCAGTACAGGGACAGCGGATTGAAGACGTGCCCGAGGACCCGGGCATGGGCGAGCATCAGCACGCGCCCGCCGTCCAGCGTGATCCCGCGCGTGGCGAGGAAGGCATCGAGCCCCGCCCTGATGCCGGTGGCCGTGCCGCCGAAGTGGTCGCGTCCGTCGAAACGGGCCAACGGGCGCAGCAGGAAGGGAAGTCGGGGAGGTGCGTCCAGGTCGATCAGCCACAGGTACGTGCGGTGCGTGAGCCGGTAGTGACGCGGGCTGGTGCGGACGTGGGTGATGACGCTCGGATACAGCGCGGGCACCTGGCCGGGGGAGGCGTTCACCAGCGCACCCCCATCGCCAGGGCCGCCTCGACCCCCGAGCGGCAGCCGTCCTCGTGGAAACCCCAGCCGTGATAGGCGCCCGCGAAGGCGGTGACGGGGCCGTTCAGGGAGGAGAGCCTGCGCTGTGCGGCGAGCGACTCCGGGGTGTAGACGGGGTGTTCGTACGCCATCTCGGCCAGCACCCGGTCGGGGCTGACCTCCTCCTCGCCGCCCAGGGTCACCACGTACGTCTCGGGGGCGTCGAGCCGCTGCAGACGGGTCATGTCGTAGCTGACCCGCACGTGGTCGGTCGTGGCGCCGCACGAGGGGAGCAGATAGTTCCACGAGGCGCGCGCGGCGCGGCTGCGCGGCAGCACCGTGGTGTCGGTGTGCAGCAGGGCCGGGTTGCGGGAGTACCGGAAGGCTCCCAGGATCTCGCGTTCCTCGGTGGACGCGTCCGCCAGCAGACGCAGCGCCTGGTCCGGGTGGACCGCGACGACCACGGAGTCGTACGTATCGGTCGTGCCGTCCACGGTGGTGAGGGCCACGCGGCCGTCACCACGGCGCACGGACCGCACCGGCATGGATGTGTGAACGGCCTGGAGCTGCTTGCCGATCCGCTCCACGTACTCCCTTGAGCCGCCCGCCACCGTGCGCCAGGCGGGAGATCCGGTGACCGTGAGCATCCCGTGGTGGTCCAGGAACCGGAACAGATAGCGGGCCGGATAGCGCAGGGCCGTGCCCGGCGGGCAGGACCACACCGCCGAGACGAGAGGCACCGCGAAGTGGCGCACGAAGTAGGGGGAGAAGCGGTGGCGCGTGAGGAACGCGCCGAACGTGTCGTCGCGTCCGGTGTCGTCCCCGCCGTCCGGGTTCTGTGTCAGGGACTCCGATGCCCTGCGGTGGAAGCGCGGTATCTCGGAGAGCATCCGCAGGTAGGGGCCGCGCAGCGCGTTGCGCGGCTGCGCGAACAGGCCGCGCGGGCCCCGCGCGCCCGCGTATTCGAGACCGCACCCCTCGCACCGCACGGACATGCTCATCTCCGTCGGCTGCGAGGTGACGGCCAGTTCCCGGAACAGGCGGAGCAGGTTCGGATAGGTGCGGTCGTTGTGCACGATGAAGCCGGAGTCCACGGCGCGTGTCCTGCCGTCCGACCCCGGGACGTCGTGGGTGTGCGCATGACCGCCTAGGCGGTCGTCCGCCTCGTAGAGGGTCACATCGTGTGCGGATCGCAGGATGTACGCGGCGGTGAGCCCCGCCACCCCGGATCCCACCACCGCCGTACGCCGTCGCTGTTCTCTCATGCCGTCCCATCTCCTCGTCCGGACCCGCCGGACGTGCTCTGGAGATGATTCGGAGCGGGACGTGCCGCGGCTTGGTCAAGAGCGCGACGATCTCCGGTACCGCGTCACAGCGTCACCGTGACGCACTGGCCGTCACCGCGACGTACTGGCAGTCACCGCGACGTGCTGGTGGGAGGAAACTGTTCGGAGATCACCGCGGGGAGCTCGGCGAGGCCCAGGAACCCGGCCACGGCCCTGCCGGTCAGGTCGTGCCACGCGGTGGCCCGGCTCAGCATGGCGTGGCCGCTGCCGTACATCAGCACGGTGGCCGCGTCTGCGCCCGCGGCGCCTGCCCGCGCCGCGAAGTCCAGGGACGACCTGGGATCGGTCGTACGGTCCTTGTCGCCGTGCAGCAGCACCACGCGCCGCCCGCGCAGGTGCGCCACGGGCTCCCCGGTGGGGCACCAGGGTGCGAGGCCGACCACCCCGCGTACCAGCGGGTCCCCGGCGGCCGCCAGTGCGGCGCGGGCCCCCATCGAATGCCCCACCAGGACGGTCGGCACCTCACCCGCGAGCAGTTCCAGCTCACGCAGGGCGCGGCGGGCATCCTGCGCCGCGTCCTGGCGCTCTCCATTCCAGCCCCGGACGCGATAGCGCACCCGCCCGAGGAGCACGGCGTCCTGCGACGTGGACCGCCGGATCGCGCCCCGGATCGCGCCCTCGAAGAGACGCAGGCGCGCACCCGGCAGATTCCACGGCGGCGGCGCGGTGGTCCCGTGCTCACGGCCGCCGTGCAGCAGGAGCACGGCGGCACGCGGCTTCTCGACCGGCCCGCTCAGTTCAAGGGCCGGGCGGTGGCCGTCGCGGATGGGCACGGGGACTCCTCGACATGTCGGTGACCGGCCGGAGCCGGTGGCCGGCCGAACGTGGCGGACACACGTGATTCGGAGCCGCGCCGGTGCCGGATGGGTCGTACGGCACGGCTGCCTCCGCCGCGGCCGCTCGTCGGCTCCGTGCGGTCCGCCTAGCGCGCGGGGCGCGAGCCGACCTCGTCCAGGGTCTCACCGTCGGTCAGGCGTGCCCGCACACTCACGCCGGGGTCCTTGGGAGCCTTGACGGCCAGTGTGCGCCCTCGCTCGGTCTCCTCGACCTCACCGGTCACCTCGATGCCGGTGACCTCGCGACTGCCCGCGGCGAGGAGGTAGTGGCGTCCGGAGCCCGCCGTCCAGGGGGTGCTGGCCACGATGTGCTGGCCGAACCGGCTGCAGGCAGCGGTCGAGCGTGCCTGCCCGACGACCTTCGCCGGAGCGGTGGCGGACGCCGTGGACGTGCGGAACTGCACGAGGACGTCGCCGGGGCCGCGCCAGGTGGAGGCACGGGTGCAGGACCACACCGCTCGGCCGCCTTGCTCGGGCAGGTCCTGCTCGGCGAAGTCCCACTGGTTGACGGACCGCACGCCGCCGCCCCGCATCTCGGGGAGCTGGCACGCGGTGCGGGCCCAACTCCGCAGCGCCGCGCTGCTGGTGGCCTCGCGGGGCTGCCGGGGAGGGGCTCCGGTGCCGGGCAGGGGCGTGTAGCTGAGATGCGCGGGAGTCAGGTCGCCCAGGTCGGTGACGAGGAAGGCGTGCTTCTCCACGATCTTGCTGGAGGAGCGCAGCTGCATGACCGGCAGGCTGTCGCACGCTCCCTTGCCCGGCGGCCGGCCGACGGCATCGGTGACGCCCTCGTCCGACACGCCGAGCGGACGGCCGGGGGAGTTGGGGGTCAGCAGATCGCGCGTCTGCGCCTCGGCGATCCAAGGGGCGGTCAGATAGCGGATCTTGCCCGCCCCGCGGCTGAGGACGAGTGCGGCCGCCGTGGTCACATCGGCCTCGTCGGAGCGGGTGATGTCCAGGGATGCGGCGCCCCGCGACGAGATCGGTTCGCCGTAGCGGACGACGCGCCGGCCGTCGTGGAACAGCACGACCGCCTCCCGGCCGACGACACCGGCGTACAGCAACTGGGTGTTCCTGGGCGGCGGTTCGGCGGTGGTGGCCTTCGCGACGCCGACCCTGGTGCCGCGTGGCGGGTCGGTCCACGTGGCGAGCGCTCGGTTGATCAGTTCGTCGTCGCCGGTACGTGCGCCGCGTGCGGGCCAGGCGGTGAAGTCCACGCGTGAGGTGTCGGCCCAGGTGTCGCCCGGGGTGCGGAGCAACTGGGCGGGGCTGATCGCGGGGCGGATGCCGGCAGTTCGGGAGGGCTCGGCCGGGGGCGTGGCCCAGATGCCGGTCAGCAGCACCGCACATGCGAGGGCGACGAGGCCCGCGCTCACCCAGGCGAGCTGGTACCGGCGTCTGCGGCGCAGCAGATCGGTCGGGCGGGTCTGTACGGAACAGGCGTCGAACTCCCGCGAACGCAGGAGCGTTTCCGTCGCCCCGGCCGCGGTCGCGCCGCCCGCTGCCGCCTCCACGTCGCAGGCGGTGCGCAGCGCGTGCTCCGGCTCGGGCACATCGGCGGCGGTGAGCAGCTCGACGACCTCGGAGCGGGACAGGCCCTCCAGCTGGAGCAGCACGAAGGCCGCACGGGCGGGTGCGGGGACCTCGGAGAGGACCTGGCCAAGGGCGATCTCCTCGCCTCCGCCGGCGCGCGGGAAGAGACGCAGCCCCCAGACCACCGGGAGCGTGGGGCGCAGCGTGCGGGGAGGCGGCAGGAAACCAGGCCAGCCGCGCGGGCGGCGGTCGTGGGCCAGCGCCGAGCGGACGACGCGCGCTCGCACGCTCGCCACCGCGGGGTCGGGCCTGCCCCGCTGTGCGGGCACCCGGGGTGTGGCCCGTCCTATGCGGAAGCCGGGCAGGGCGCGTTGTACCAGCGAATGGGCGACGAGAACCCGCTGGTGCCTGCTGAGGGTGTGGGGGAGCGTGAGGTAGGCGAGGCGTACGAGGCGGGTGTACTGGTCGACGATGACGGCTTCGGCCTGGTCAAGGGCCACCCGCCCGGACTCCGTGGCCGACCGCCGTTGCGATGTGCTCATCGATCAAGAAGCCTTCCAAAGGCTGACGACGTTGCGTCCTGACCAGGTTCAAACGAGTGAATCGTGCGATGGTCACAGCGAGGGCGAGGGCGAGGGCGAGGGCGAGGGCGAGGGCGAGGGCGAGGGCGGAGGCGAGGGCGAGGCGAAGGTGAGGCGGAGGTGGCGACGGCGGAGTCCGGGCGGAGGAGGCTCAGGCCTCGACACTCCGCCGGGACAACGTGCGCCCGTCACCACCTCCGTGCGTCCGGAAGGTCCCTCACAGCCCCGTCGGACATAGGCGATTCGTCGACGATCGCATGATGGATTGGCCTCGGTGGTGACGAAGTCGTGCTTGAGCCCGGCTCAGCGACCTCGACGCCGACGGAGAATGCAAGAGCGCCCCCCTGCACGCCCCCCATCGTGCCCTGAATTGCGCCCCCCGATGTTCATGGAACGCGCTTGCTGTGCAGGTCAGAACGCGCCTTCCAGGAGAAGGCGCCGCGGCGCGCGTCTCCCTCGCTTGGCTGATTACGCGCGGTTCCGCGCGTCCCCAATTCTGATCTCCGTCGAGCGGATGGAGGGGCGACGCGTGTATCCGGCACCTACGGGTGGCCAGGGGAGCGGCAACCCCTCTGATCGGCCACGGCGTCCCGGAACGCCCGACTCCGGGGAGTCATCTCCCGCCCCGTGCCTGTCATTTCGTACCGCTAAGGGTTCGCCAGCATTTTTCCGCCAGGTTTCACAGAATCCGCACAGACCCCACAGGTGGGACGCACTATGTGACGCGTCAGAGCGACACGGACACACACTGCGATGGTGTCCGTGTCGTTGGGGGGCGGGCCACGGGGTGGAGACATCCCCTGTGCCCGACCGCGGAGGGGACCACACACCGCATGAATCACACCGCGCGAGCGGCGGCTCTCGGCGCCGGCGCTCTGCTTCTCGCGCTCTCGCTGCCCGGCACTCCGGCCTCGGCCGCCGAGCTGCCGCGCATCGACCTGCGCGTCCTGGTGGTGACCGACGGAGGCCCTGCCACCGCCGCGCTCACCGCCGAACTCGACGGCCAGGGAACGCCGTACACGACCGTCGACCTGCGGCAGAGCGGCCGTCCAGTGATCAACGCCGCGTTCCTCGCGGACAGCGTGGACGGCAGGGCCCGCGCCAAGTTCCAGGCCGTCGTGCTGCCCAACGACAATCCGTTCGGCGCGGGATCCGCCGAAATGGCCGCCCTGGCCGCCTACGAGCAGACCTACGCCATCCCGCAAGTCGATGCCTACACCTACGCCAGGCCCGAAGCAGGCCTCCAGACACCGGAGTTCAGCGGATCCCTCGACGGGGTGCGGGCCCAGGTGACCGCATCGGGCAAGAGCGGCCCCTTCGGCTACCTCGCGGGGCAGGTGCCCTTCGAGGACAACTCGCCCGCGGCGAGCGAGAGCTACGGCTTCCTGTCCAAGCCGGCGCCCGGCGCCGACTTCACGAGCTACGTGGACGCGCCGATCCCCGGCGCGTCGGGCCGCGGCTCGCTCGTGGGCGAGTACCGCCACGACGGGCGCCGCGAGCTGGTGGTGACCTTCGTCTACAACCAGCATCAGCAGCAGTTCCGGCTGCTCGCCCGCGGCATCGTCGACTGGATGACCCAGGGCGTCCAACTCGGCTCCTCCCGCAACTACTTCGCCGTGCACGTCGACGACGTCTTCGGCGCCGACGACCGCTGGGACAGCGAACTCAACTGCACACCGGGCGACGTGGACTGCCCGCCGGGCCAGGGCACTCCCGACCCGATCCGGATGACGCCGGACGACGCGGCCTACGCGGCCCAGTGGTCCAAGGGGCGCAAGTTCCCGCTCGACATGGCCTTCAACGGCGGTGGCAGCGAGCTCTTCCGCGAGGAGAACGGCGGCGCGGACCCCTTGGCGGACCGGCTGATCGCCGACCGGAGCGAGCACCGCTGGATCAACCACACCTACAACCACCCCTTCCTCGGCTGCGTCCAGGACGTCAGCACCGTGCCGTGGACCTGCGCGAAGAACGCGGACGGCAGCACCCGCTACGTCTCCCGCACCGAGATCTCCCAGCAGATCTCCGACAACCGCAACTGGGGCCAGCGCGCCGGACTCCCGCTCGTGAACGGCGAGTTGGTCACCGGCGAGCACTCGGGGCTCAAGGTGCTTCCCCAGCAGCCCGACGACAACCCGAACCTGAGCACGGCGCTGCGGGACAACGGCGTGAGCTGGCTGGGCTCGGACAACTCCCGGGACAGGGGGCAGCGCCAGGTGGGCGCCGCCCTGACCGTGCCCCGCTACCCGATGAACGTCTTCTACAACGCGGGCCGCGCCAGCGAGCAGGTCGACGAGTACAACTGGATCTACACCCGCAAGGCGGACGGCGGCAGCGGCGTCTGCGAGAACTCCTCCGTCGCCACCTGCCTGGAGAGCCCCCTCGACACCACCACCGGCTACCAGGACCACATCGTGCCGGTCGAGTCGACGATCGCGCTCGGGCACGCCCTGGCGAACGACCCCCGGCCGCACTTCATCCACCAGTCGAACCTCGCCGAGGACCGCATCGCGTACCCCGTGCTCGGCTCCGTCCTGGACGCGTACGGCGCGCTGTTCGCGGACAACGCCCCCGTGGTCAACCTGCGGATGGCCGACATCGGCGGCGAGCTGCGCTCCCGCGCGGCCTGGGACACGGCCGTCAAGGCGGGCCGGGTCACCGCCTACCGGATCGGCGGCACGGTGACGGTCCAGGCCCCGTCAGGTGTGGCCGCCCGTGCCACCATGCCCACCGGTACGGTGCAGCAACTCCTCCTGGGAACCGACCCGTTCGGCTCGGCGTACGCCGGAAGAACCTCCGGCTGGGCATCCCCGTCGCTCCTCCAGAGCCGGGTCACGCTCAAGCTGCCGACCGCCCTCACGGCGGGCAGGGCGGCGGCCGAGCAGGCCGACGTCCCGAAGGCGGCCAAGAAACTGCCCGTCCCGTCCGGGGTCACCCGGTACCTGAAGCCAGGCACCGACGGCCACACGCCACGCGCGCTGCCCACCCGGCGCTGACCTTCCGGTCGCACCCGGTGGCCGGCCGGCCCCTCCCGGCCGGCCTCCGGGACCACGCCTCGCGCGGCACGCCCCTGCCGTCGCGCACCGCCCCCGCCACCCAGGGGCCCACACCGCACGACCATCCCCCCGCGCCAGTACGTCCCGCACTCCGCCGTTCACGGAACTCGCCGCACCCCGGTCCACGCCGGGGCGGGGCGCTGCCGTCGGCTCCCTCGCGTTCGTATCTCACCCGCGGAGCCCCACCATGTCCACCTCGCCCTCGCCCGTGCCGATACCGGCACCCTTCCCCATGCCGTCGCCCGGCCCCGCAAGGACCCGCGTCACCCTGCTGACCGAAGGGACCTACCCGCACAGCCACGGTGGTGTCAGCGTCTGGTGCGACCAACTCGTGCGCGGCATGCCCGACATCGACTTCGGCGTCCTCGCTGTCACCGGCACCGGCAGCGAGAGCCTCGCCTGGGAGCTCCCGCCGCACATCGACGAGCCCGTCTGTCTGCCCATGTGGGGACCGACCCCCGCCGGACACGCCCCGCGCGGCCGGCGTCGACGTCAACTCCTCGGCTCCTACGAGCAGTTCCTCACCGCACTGCTCGACCCGGCCGCCGAGGACGGCTTCGCCCCCGCGCTCCACGACCTCGCCCGGCACGCCCGCGACGGCGCCCTGTCACCGGCGCTGCGCACCGACCGCGCGGTGCACGTCCTGACCTCCGTATGGAATGTCCCCGGGCGCGCGACCGCCGAGGCGCGGCCGACGCTGCACGACGCGGTCACCGCCACCGGCCTGCTCGAACACGCGCTGCGGCCGCTCGCCGCCCGGCCGCCCGAGCGCGGCGTCGCGCACGCGGTCAGCGGCGGCATCGCGGCCCTGCCCGGCCTGATTGGGCGTCAACTCCACGGCGTTCCGCTGCTGTTGACCGAGCATGGCGTGTATCTGCGTGAGCGTTACCTCGGCTACCGCACGGGTCCGTACAGCTGGCCCGTGAAGGCCCTGCTGCTCGGCTTCTTCCGGTTGCTCGCCGAGGAGACGTACCGCCAGGCCTCCCTGATCACCCCGGGCAACCGCTACAACCGCCTCTGGGAGGAGCGCGGCGGCGCGCAGCCGTCCCTCATCCGCACCGTCTACAACGGCGTGGACCCCGAGGCCTTCCCGCCCGCGGGCCCCGAGCCGCAGAGCCCCACCCTGAGCTGGGCGGGCCGCGTCGACCCGATCAAGGACCTGGAGACCCTGATCCGCTGCTTCGCCCTGGTCAGGCAGGAGATACCGGACGCCAGACTCCGGCTGTTCGGCGGCACCCCGCGCGGCGGCGAGGCCTACCGCGAGCGCTGCGAGGCGCTGGCCGCCGAGCTCGGCCACGGCGACGCGGTGGTCTTCGAGGGCCGCGTCGAGCACATCAAGGACGCCTACTCCGCGGGCAACGTGGTGATGCTGTCCAGCATCAGCGAGGGCTTCCCGTTCACCCTGATCGAGGCGATGTCCTGCGGTCGCGCCACGGTCTCCACCGACGTCGGCGGGGTGCGGGAGGCGGTGGGCCCCACCGGCCTCGTGGTGCCGCCGCGCGCCCCGGAGGCCATGGCGCGGGCCGTCGTGGAACTGCTCCGCGACCCCGGGCGCCGCGCTGCGATGGGCGAGGCGGCCCGCCTTCGGGTGATCGAGCAGTTCACGCTCCGGCAGACGGTGGACGCGTTCCGCTCGATCTACGAGGAGTTGGCCACGCACGGTCAACAGGCTCTGAATCAGGACGAGTTGGAGAACCATCACCTCCCGGACGAGGTGGCGGGATGAGCGGACCGCTCCCTCTCAGGCCGCGCGGCGGGCACCCCCGCGGCACGGAGAACGACGACGCCTTCGGCGCGGACGACACCCTCGCCCTGCGTCTGGCACGTCCGCCCCGCACCGCCCCCGACGACGGCCGTCCCCGCATCCGCACGGGCGTCGCGCTGCGCCCCGCCCGCGCCGACGACCCCGTCGACCGCCTTGCCGCCGAACTCGCCGACGACGCGGGCGCGGCCGTCCACCCCTACGAAGTCGCCGCGCTCCTGGAGTCGCAGGGCCTGACCGGCGACCGGATCCAGGAGACGTATGGGCACCCCGATCTGTTCTCGCTGGCCGACGCCGTCTTCCGGAGGGTGCCGCGCAGCCATCCGAAGCCGCCTGTGCCGCCCGACCCTTGGCGGCCCGACCATCTGCGCTGCGCCCTGCGCGGGCTGCTCTTCGCGCTTCCGGGTACGGCCTATGTACTGGCGCAGGGCGCGTGGGGCTCCTCGGCCTCGGGGCTGTACGGGCTGATCGCCGCGGCCCTGATGTCCTGGGCCTGGTCCCAGGCGCTGAGCCACCGGGCGTACAGCCGGCTCGCGGCCGGGCGGCACGAGGCCGGGCGCACCCTGCTGCGCGGCGCGCCGCTGGGCGTCGTGGCCGCGTCGGTCACCGGCCTGCTGGTCGCGGGGCCGGGAGCCGCCGCGCTTTTCGCCGTCGGGCAG
The DNA here is from genome assembly GCF_040643025.1 of Streptomyces sp. NPDC047525. Taxonomy (NCBI): domain Bacteria; kingdom Bacillati; phylum Actinomycetota; class Actinomycetes; order Kitasatosporales; family Streptomycetaceae; genus Streptomyces; species Streptomyces sp. NPDC047525. The sequence goes on along the minus strand of NZ_JBEYTL010000001.1, from coordinate 1,097,518 downwards.
TCCTGCTATCTCGCCGCGGCCGGGCTGCTGCTCGTGCTCGGCCGCGAGAAGATCCTCGCGGCGGCGCTCCTTCCGGTCGTGCTGGCCGCGGCCGCCCAGCCGTGGTGGCAGCCGCCGCACCTCCTGCGGACCGGGCTGCCGCTGCTCACCGTGCTGTTGGCGACGGCCGCCGCCGCCCACGCACTGCGCTCGGCGCTTCGGGCGACCCCCGCGCCGGGACCCGCACCGCCCCTGGTGGGCTCGCTTCCGTACGGCCTTTTCGGACTCGCGGCCGGGACGCTGACCGCGGTGGCGGGACAGCAGGAGCCGTACGCCGTCATCGTGCTGACCCTGAGCATGGGCCCCGCCGAGTGGCTTCTCTACCGCTACCGCGGTCTCGCCGTGGCCGCCCTGCACGCCTCGACCACTCCCCGGGGCTTCCGGTTGCGCGCCGCGCGTGCGCTCACCGTGTGCGGCGCGGCCTATCTCGTGCCGCTCGCCCTGGGCGCCGTACTCGTCGGCGCGAGCGCGGCCCGGCTCCTGCTTCTCGGCGCCGTGCTGTGGATCGCCCTGCTCCTCCAGGCGTTCGGCGCGGCCTGGCCGTCCGCCGCGCCCTGCCTGGCCGCCGCGGCCACCGCCACGGCGCTTCCGCTCACCGGCACCGTCTCGGTTCCCACCGCGCAACTCATCGGCTGTACCGCCGCCGTCCTGGCGCTCCTCGCCGTCGCCGTCCACCGCTTGGGCCGGCCAACGGCGCACGCCTGACCCGGCCCCCGCCTCACCACTCGGCCCGGCCGCGCCCGCAGCGCACCACCTCCACTTCCATCACCGTCACCGTCACCGTCACGTGATCAGTCATCAGGAGCACTCATGGCATCCGCACCACTCGTCGCCGTCACCGGAGCCGAAGGCTTCATCGGCTCGCACCTCACCGAGGCGCTCGTCGCGTCGGGCCACCGGGTCCGCGCGATGGCGCAGTACAACTCCTTCTCCTCCTACGGCTGGCTGGAGACGCTCGCGCCCGAGGTGCTCGCCGAGGTCGAGATCGTCCTGGGCGACGTACGCGACCCGGGCTCGGTCCGCGGCCTGGTCACCGGCGCCGAGACGGTCTACCACCTGGCCGCACTCATCGCGATCCCGTACTCCTACCAGGCCCCGCACAGCTACGTGGACACGAATGTGACCGGCACGCTCAACGTCCTCGAAGCCGTACGCCACTTGGAGATCCCGCGCCTGGTGCACACCTCCACCAGCGAGACGTACGGCACCGCGCAGACCGTGCCGATCACCGAGGACCACCCCATCAACACCCAGTCCCCGTACGCCGCTTCGAAGGCGGGCGGCGACCGGCTCGCCGACAGCTATCACGCGAGCTTCGAGACGCCCGTGGTCACCCTGCGCCCCTTCAACACCTTCGGTCCGCGCCAGTCGATGCGGGCCGTCATCCCGACCGTCATCGGCCAAGTGGCCTCGGGATCACGGGAGATCACCCTCGGTGACCTGCGGCCCACCCGCGACTTCACCTTCGTCGCGGACACCGCGCAGGCCTTCATCGCCGTCGGCACGGCGCCCGCCGACGCCGTCGTGGGCCGCACCTTCAACGCGGGCACCGGCGGCGAGATCTCCGTCGGTGACCTGGTGCGGCTCATCGGCAAGGTGATGGAGGCCGACCTCGACGTGAGCGAGGACGAGCAGCGCATCCGCCCCGCGGCTTCCGAGGTGATGCGTCTGGTCGCCGACGCGAGCCGGCTGCGCGCGGCCACCGGCTGGGCACCGGGACACGACCTGGAGCAGGGCCTCGCCCGCACCGTCGAGTTCTTCCGCGACCCGGCCAACCTGGCCCGCTACAAGACGGACATCTACAACATCTGAGCCATCCCTGACCGAACGCCGACCGCCCGACCGTCAACCGATCTGCGCATCAGGCCACTTGACCACTTCGGGTCACTCACAGGGGAGACGAACCATGCACGCAGTCATTCTTGCCGGAGGCAAGGGTGTCCGGCTCCGGCCGTACACCACCGCGCTGCCCAAGCCGCTGGTTCCCATCGGCGACCAGCACGCGATCCTGGAGATCGTGCTGCGCCAGCTGGCGACCGCCGGATTCACCAGCTGCACCATCGCGATCGGCCACCTCGGCCACATCATCCGTGCCTACGTCGGCAACGGCGCACGCTGGGGCCTGCGCGTGGGCTACTCCACGGAGGAAAGCCCGCTGGGCACCATGGGCCCGCTCCTGACGATGATGGACCGGCTGCCCGAGCACTTCCTCGTGATGAACGGCGACATCCTCACCGACCTCGACTACGCGGACGTCCTGAACAGCCACAGCACGTCCGGGGCGCCGCTGACGATCGCGACGTACGCACGTGAGGTGCGCATCGACTTCGGGGTGCTCACCACCGAGTCGGACCGCGTGGTCGCCTTCACCGAGAAGCCGAGCGTGGACTACCGCGTCTCCATGGGGGTGTACGGGCTCTCGCGCGACACGCTCGCCTCCTACACCCCGGGCCTGCCGCTCGGCTTCGACGAGCTCGTGCTCGACCTGCTGAAGTCCGAGACCCCGCCGCACGCCTACGCGTTCGACGGCTACTGGCTCGACATCGGACGCCCGGACGACTACGACCGCGCGAACGCGGAGTTCACCACGCACCGCTCCCTTCTCCTCAAGGGAGCGTGACAAGGCCGTGCGCATTCTCGTCCTGGGCTCCACCGGATACCTGGGCGGGCACATCGCCGAGCGGCTGCACGCCCTGCCGGGCGTGCGGCTGCTCCGCGGCGGCCGCGCCCACGAGGACGACCTCCGGGTCGACCTCGCCGCCATGACGCCCGCCGCACTGGCCGAGCAGCTGGGCAGGGCCGAGCCCGACGCCGTGGTCAACTGCGTGGGCGCGGTCGGCGGCAGCGCGCTGACCCTCGCGGAGGTCAACTCCCGTGGGCCCGCCGCCCTGTGCGAGGCATTGCGGGTGGCGGCGCCCGCGGCACGTCTGGTGCACCTCGGCTCGGCGGCCGAGTACGGGCCGACCGGCATGGGCGAGCGGACGGCGGAGGAAGCCCCCGCCCGCCCGGTCGCCCCGTACGGAGCCACGAAGCTGGCCGGCACCCTCACCGTGCTCGACACGGAGCTCGACGCGCTCGTGCTGCGGGTCACGAACCCGGTGGGCCCCAGGGCTCCCCGGGCCGGGCTGCCCGGCCGGCTCACCGCCGAGCTCGTCCGTGCGGTGAGCCGTACGCCGCACGGCAGGGTCCAGGTCGGCGACCTGTCCGCCTACCGTGACTTCGTCGACGTACGCGATGTCGCGCAGGCCGTCGCGCTCGCGCTCGCCCTGCCGGGGCGGCTGCCGCGCCTGCTCAACATCGGCAGCGGCCGTGCCGTGCCGGTGCGCGACCTGGTGCACGGCCTGGTCGGCGCGGCGGGCTTCACCGGGCACGTGGAGGAATCGCTCGGCAAGGTGGGCCGATCCGTGGCCGTGCCCTGGCAGTGCGCCGACATCGGCGCCGCGGAACGGGAGTTGGGCTGGACGCCGACGCACTCCCTGCGGGATTCCGTGAGCGCGCTGTGGCTCGCCGACGGCGCGCCACGGACACGGCAGGCAGGCGCGGACGACGGCTCGCCGCGCCTCGCTCCGGCGGCAGGGGACACGCGATGACCCTGCTGGTGCCGTTGTACGTTCACCCGGCCGCGGACCCCGCGGCCTGGGAGGCGCTCGTGGCGGCCGCGCCCCAGCTGTACGGCATCGTCCTGAACGCCGCCGACGGCCCGGGCACGGCCCCCGACCCGGCGTTCACCGCCGCCTCGCGGACCCTGCGCGATGCGGGGGTGCGGGTGCTGGGATACGTCGACACGGCATACGGGGAGCGGCCGCTCGGTGACGTCACCGACGACCTGGCCCGGCACCGCGACTGGTACGGCGTGGACGGCTGCTTCCTCGACCGGGTCGCGCCAGGACGCCGCGAGCTGCGGCACTGCAGGCGCCTGGTCCGCTCGGCGCGGGAGAGGGGCGCCGACACGGTGGTCCTCAACCCGGGCGTGCATCCGGCGCCCGGGTACGCCCGCGCCGCCGACCTGCTCGTCACGTTCGAGGGGCACTGGACGACGTATCTGCGCTCGTTCACCGCCCCGTCCTGGACGGCCAGGCATCCCCCCGAGCACTTCTGCCATCTCGTCTACGGAGTTCCGCCCGCGCTGACCCGCCTCGCGGGGCGCACCGCCGTGCGGCGGGGCGCGGGGGTGCACTGCGCGGTGCCCGGCGCGGGGCCCAACCCGTGGACGCAGCCGCCGCCCCTGGCCACGGCCGGAGGCAGCCCGTGAGGCACCGCAGCCGCCTTGGCCTGTTCCTCGTCACCGTCCTGCTGCTCGCCGGCTGCTCGTCGGCGCAGCGGCAGGACGGCAGTTCGGACCGGTGGCGGCCCCGCCCCGGCACCACATGGCAGTGGCAGCTCAACGGCCGCGTCGACCCGGGCGTGAACGTCCCCGTCTACGACATCGACGGGTTCGAGAACCGCGCGTCCGACGTGGTCCGCCTGCACCGCGACGGGCGCCGCGTCATCTGTTACATCAACGCCGGTGCCTGGGAGTCCTTCCGCCCGGACAGCGATGACTACCCCGCATCCGTCCTCGGCCGCCCCAACGGCTGGAAGGGGGAGCGCTGGCTCGACATCCGGCGCCTCGACGTGCTGCGCCCGCTGCTCGCCGAGCGCTTCGACATGTGCCGCCGCAAGGGGTTCGACGCGGTCGAGCCCGACCTTCTCGACAGCTATCTCAACCGCACCGGGTTCCCCCTGAAGGCACACCACCAACTGGCCTTCAACCGCATGGTCGCCCGCCTCGCGCACGACCGCGGCATGTCCGTCGGTCTGAAGAACGACCTGCCGCAGATCCCGCAGCTCGTGAAGGACTTCGACTTCGCCGTCAACGAGGAGTGCGCCCAGTACGACGAGTGCGCGTCGCTCACCCCCTTCATCAAGGCGGGCAAGGCGGTGCTGCACGTCGAGTACGCCGTGCCCAACTCGGAGTTCTGTGCCCAGGCGCGCCGCCTCGGCCTGTCCTCGATGAGCAAGAAGCTGGACCTGGACGAGTGGCGCAGGCCCTGCTGAGGCGATCGGGGGAAGCCGCGTAACTGATGATCTTGCCCGCGCGTTGGTGTGCCGCAAGTACCGGCAGAACCCGCGCCTGGACGCGCGGGGCGATGAAGAAGGCTTGAGGGTCACTCATCATGCTCGACATCACCAGGAAGACCGTCGCGGCGATCGCCACCTTGGCCGCGGCGCTCGGCTGCGTCATCGTCACCGGGCCGTCGGCGGCTGCCGACGGCGAGTGGTGCAACCACTCGGTGTGCATCAGGACCTACGACAGCGGCACGTATCTCGGCCGGGTCGAGGTGTCGGTCACCAACACCAACCAGCCGAACCGCATCAGTGCGCGTGTGTGGACCACCAACGGCTGGAGCGCCAACACCAAGGTGGAGGACGTCGAGAAGTTCAGGACCTACCGGGACCAGGCCTACCCGCAGCGGCACTTCCCCGCGGGCACCCGGCTCTGCGCGGAGGGCTTCCGTGGCGGGGCCAGCGTGGGCCTTCCCTGCGTCACCATCACCGACTGACCCCGCCTGAGGTCATCCGTACTGGCGGCAGCGGCCGGAGAAGACGGCCCGGACGCGTGCGGTGACGAGGCCGAGGGCGGCCCGCGATTCGGCGGACGCCTGCGATGCGGTGATGTCGGGGTCGGCGCCGAGCTGCAGGGCCAAGCCCTCGGTCAGGCAGTGGAGTTCGAGTGCGGCGAGGTCCGGGTCGGTGTCGGCCGGGACCTCGCCGCACTCCTTTCCGTTGTGGACGGCCGTGGCGAGCATCGAGCGGATGAGCCGGCCTGTCTCGGCGTGGGAACGGGCCAGGCGGGGGTTGTCGACCGTGCGGCCCAGGAAGGCGAGCACCACCCGGTGCGCGGAGCGGCGGCGCGGGTCGGCAGGGAGCCATTCGCTGAGCCCCTCGACGACCACGTCACGGATCGGAAGGCGCCGGCGCGTGGCGCGTTCCCCCAGGGTGGAGACCCGGTCGAGGATCTTCTGGACGACGCGTTCGTGGGTGAACAGCAGCATTTCGTCCTTGGTCGGGAAGTAGTGCTGTACGTGTCCCACGGAGAAGCCCGCCGTCGCGGCGGTCCGCGCCACGGTGACCCGGTCGAGCCCCTCTTCGGTGACCAACTTCTGTACGGCGTCGGCGACCTGGATGCGCCTGGCTTGGTGATCGACGACCTTCGGCATGCCGTCAGGGTATCCGTCCGAGGTCCTTGCGGAACGTTTTCACCATATGCTCATATGGTGAAAACGACGGGGTGCCGACCAAGGGATGGCCGCGGACATGGCAGCACTGGCAGGGGCAGCGAAGGCACAAGGGCGCCAACGGCGGGCGCGATTAGGGCTGTTGACTCGCTCGGTTCTCGTCGGGGCGGTGGTGGTGGCGGGCCTCGCGACGCCCGCAGCGGCAGCCGACGCGGGGGACTGGTCGGAAGTGGACGCGTTCGTCGGCGGCCGGCTCCACGCGACGGGCACGCCCGGTGCCGCGCTCGTGGTGATCGAGGACGGCCGCGTGGTGCACGAACGGGGCTTCGGCGAGGACGGCCGGGGCCGGGCGGTCACGCCCGACACCCCCTTCCTGTGGGGCTCGGTGTCCAAGCCCGTCACCGGACTCGCCGTGATGCAGCAGGCGGAGGCGGGCCGCGTGGACCTCGACGCACCGGTGCGCACGTACCTGCCGTGGTTCCGGCTCGCCGACCCGGAGGTGTCCGACCGCATCACCGTCCGGCACCTGCTCACCCACACCAGCGGCATCCCCGCCTCCGCGTCCGGCGAGATCGGGGACCGCTACGACAACGCGCCCGGCGCCCTCGCCGACGCGGCCCGTGACCTGGCGCGGATCGAGCCGGAAGGCCGGCCCGGCAGCTCCTTCGCCTACTCCAGCGCGGGTTACGCCGTACTCGGCGCGCTGGTCGAAGAGGTGTCGGGCCGGCCGTTCGGGACCTACCTGCACGAGAAGATCCTCGACCCGCTCGGCATGGAGCACGCGGTCGCCACGGAACGGGACTTCGCGCGCGAGCGGGTGGCACCCGGCCACCGCTCCGTCTTCGGCACGCCTGTCCCGTTCGACGCGCCCTACGACACCTCGGGCGTCCCGTACGGCCATGTGGGCGGCAGCGCAAGGGACTTGGCGCGTCTCGCCCTCGCCGAGCTGGAAGGCGGCACGCTGCACGGCCGGCGTCTGCTGTCGGCGAAGGGCATCGCCGAGACCCAGCGGGGGCACGTCGACAGCAGCGCCGACCGGTACGGCCTCGGCTGGTCGGTCGGCACGCTCAAGGGCACGGGCGAACGCATGGTCTGGCACGACGGGGCGCTGCCCGGCCACCAGGCCATGGTGGTCATGCTGCCCGACAGCGACCGGGCGGCGATCGTCCTGCAGAACGCCTACCACCAGCTGCGGGCCAAGGAGTTCGCCGACGCCGCGTTCGGCACGGCGCAGCTGCTGTCCGGCGCGGAGCCCCGCACCACGCCGGTCGACCCCCTCGCCGTTGCCCTGCCCTGGGCGACGGCCGCCCTCGCCGGAGCGCTGCTCCTGTGCGTGGCCGCCCCGGCCCTGCGCCGCCTGCCCGGACGGCGCGCCGCGGTCCGGGCCCGCTCCCGCCGCAGGATCGCCGTGACCACCACCGCGTCGGTCGCCGCGGCGCTGGGCATCGCGGCACTCCTGTGGTGGCTGCCCTCGACCCTCGGCGGCACACTGCCGATGACGCTGCTGTGGATGCCCGACGTGGGATGGGGCCTGGCCGCGGCCATCGCGCTCGCCTTGCTGCTGGCGGTGGAGCGTACGGTCCTGGCGGCCGTGGACCTGCGGCGACGGGCCAGCCGGCCCGAAGTGGATGCCGGGGTCATCGCCTGCGGGACCGGGCTGGTGAGCCCGGCCCCGCGGTAGACCTCTCAGGCAGGTTCCCGCGCCGGATCGGGCGCGGTGCGCGCGTCGTTCTCGGCCCTGATGTCCTCGTCCCGGCGCAGGTCGTGGAAGAGGCGGCCGGGCCACCAGAACCAGCGGCCGAGGTCCAGGGCGAGGGCGGGCACCAGGACCGTGCGGACGAGGAAGGTGTCGAGCAGGACGCCGATGCCCACCAGCACGCCCATCTGAGCCATCGTCACCAGAGGCAGCCCGGCGAAGACCGCGAACGTCGCGGCAAGGACGATGCCCGCCGAGGTGATCACTCCGCCGGTGCTCGTCAGGCCCTCCAGGACGCCGCGCCCGTGGCCGAGGCGTGCGGCCTCCTCCTTGACGCGGTGCATCAGGAAGATGTTGTAGTCGATGCCGAGCGCGACCAGGAAGACGAAGCCCATCAGGGGGATCGACCAGTCGACGCCCGCGAAGCCGAGCACGCTCTCGAAGAGCACGTTCGACGCGCCCAGGGCCGCGAAGAAGGACAGGACCACCGTCGCCAGGAGGAGGAGCGGGGCCACCAGCGACCGCAGCAGCCAGATCAGGACGCCCAGCACGACCAGGAGGACGATCGGGATGACCGTCCGCAGATCGCGGTCGGCGGCGCGCTGGGTGTCGAGGGTCTGTGCGGTCGTGCCGCCGACGAGTGCGTCAGCGCCGTCGACCGCGTGCACCGCGTCCCGGAGCGCGTCGACGGTGTCCTTGGCCGCCCGGCTGTCCGGGGTGTCCTTCAACACCACGGAGAGCTGGGTGAGTTCGCCGCCGGGGGAGCGGTCGCCGTTCTCGATGCGGGCCACCCCGTCGACCTGTGACGCGGCCGAACGGACCTGCGCGGCCTGCCCGGTGTTCGTGACGATCTTCGCGGGGTCGGAGGCGCCCGACGGGTAGTGGGCGGAGATCTTCTCCTGGGCCACGACCGACTCGGGCTTGTCCTGGAACATCTCGGACTGCGTCAGGCCCATGTTGATGCCGAAGGCGCTGAGCGCCAGGACACCGGTGACGGCGACGGACATCATCCACGACCAGCGGGGCCGCCGTGCGACGGCGGCGCCGATGCGCGACCAGACCGTGTGTTCCTTGCGTGCGGGCGTGCCGTGCCTCGGCACGAACGGCCAGAAGACCCAGCGGCCCGCCACGACAAGGAGCGCGGGCAGGACCGTGATCATCGCGAGGAGCGCGCAGACCACCCCCACGGCACCGACCAGACCCAGGGAGCGCGAGGAGTTGATGTCGGCGAAGGCCAGACAGGCAAGGCCGGCCGCGATGGTCCCGGCCGACGCGAGGATCGCAGGACCCGAGCGCCGCAGCGCGGTTCCCATCGCCCTGTGCCGGTCCTCCTGTCGGTGCAGTTCCTCGCGGTAGCGGGCGATGAGCAGCAGGGCGTAGTCGGTGCCGACGCCGAAGACGAGCACCATCAGGACGCCCGCGCTCTGCGGATCCACGGGCAGGTCCGCGTACTTGGCGAGGACATAAGTGCCGACCTGCGTGAGCACCGCGGCGAAGCCGACGGAGATCAGCGGGAACAGCCACAGGATCGGACTGCGGTACGTGATCAGGAGCAGCACGGCGACGACGATGCCGGTGGCGATCATCAGCGTCGAGTCGAGGGTGTCGAAGACGGCGACCTGGTCGGTCAGGGAGGCCGCGGGACCGCCGACCTCGACGTCCACGCCGGGTGGCGCGTTGGCCCCGGCGATCTCGCGCAGCTCGTCGACCTTGGAGGTCACGTCGTCATCGGTGGACATCGGGACCAGGAGGAGCTGGGCCCTGCCGTCGTCCGACGGCATCGGCCGCGAGACCTGCTCGCCCTCGGCGGTGAACTGGGCGAAGGGAGCCCGGTCGGCGGCGGCCACGCGCTCGTCGGCGCCCTCGCCGGTGTAGACGACGACGGCCGGCATGACGGCGTCGTCACGGAACTTCTCCAGCTCCGTGTTGACCCGCGCGGACTCGGCGCCGCGCGGCAGGAAGGCGTTGGCGCTCGTGTCCTCGACGTCGCCGAGCTTCCCGGCCAGCGGGCCGAGGGCCACGGCGAGGATCAGCCAGGCGGCGAGGACCAGCCATTTGGAGCGCCGGCCTGCGGGCGCACCGGCGACGCGCTGGAGCAGCGGACGCATGGGTAATCTCCTTCGGTGTGGGGCGCGCCGCCGGTCGATGACCGGCACAGGGCGCACGGGGCCCGCACCACGGCGCTTGAGGTGTGACGACCTGCCGTGGCGTACGGGTGGGTGTGAGTCCGGGCCGCTGAGGCCCGGGGTGCGTGCCGCATCGGCACGGCCGGGAGTTGCCGCTCCCGGCCGTGCCCGTCGCCGGCTGCCGGTGCTATTCGATCTCGCGCATCATCTTCTCCATGGAACCGACGGAGTGCCGCGTCTGCGCCAGCTCCTCCCGGGTCTGCTTCATCTCGTCGATGGAGCGCCGGTGCAGTTCGACGTTGTCCTCGAGCAGTTGTGCGTACTTGGAGGCCAGCGCCTTGTACTGCTCCTCGCGGGCGGCGAGCATCCGGGCCCGCCAGGTGGCGGCCACCTGCCAGACGATCACGATCAGCAGAAGGAAGAAGCCGGCCGCGCCGACGCCACCGACCCATGCGCCCACGGCGTCACCTCCGTCCGCCAGCGTCACCAGTTGTCCGTTCACTTCGCTTCCTCTTTCGTGGCTTCCGCGGTCTCTTTGGGGCGGGTCTCGGAGAGGGTCGAGACCGCCCTGGCGAACAGCTGTGGCGTCAACTCGTAGAGAAACGGCGCCACTTCGAAGTACTTCATGGACTTGCCGTCCTCGGCGACCTCCAGCGACCCGATGACGAGACCCGCGGCCTCGAGCAGTTTCAGGTGCATGTGCAGCAGTGGACGGCCCATGCCGATCTCGCGGGCGAGCGCGCTGACGTAATTGCGGCGCCCGGTGAGCGCGGCGACGATCCGCATGCGGTGCGGATTGCCCAGCGCGCTGAGTGCCTTCAGCAGCTCGTCGCCCGTCGGTTCCGGGGTCGGGACCTCGGCCATGGCGGCCTCTCTCTCGTGCCTGTCAAGAAAAGCTGACATGAGGCTGGGCTACCTGTCAAAGATTTCTGACACATCTCAGGGTTGGATTCAGGGTTATATGGGGGATCCGCTGAGGGGAGCCTCGGGGTACTGCCGATCTCGGGGTACTCCCGCTGTCGTACGCGCCCTTCGCGCGCGGCTCCTATCGTGAGTTCCGTGACCCCCACCTCCCGCTCCTGGCAGCGGTGCCTCACGTGGCCCTTGCCCCCGCAGCTCACGGACCTGTCCGTGGCCGCGGTCGTCGCGCTTCTCACGGGCCTGGACGCGGCGGTCAACGACTCCGGTCACCGGCAGGCCGACTGGCTGACGTGGCTCCTGTACGCCGTGTCGGTCGGCGCGCTCCTGGTGCGCAGTCGGTGGCCGGTCGCCGTCAGCGTCGTCACCGGGGCCGCCTGCGCGGGCTGGGCGCTCTACGGGCACATCGGGGAGCTGCTCAATCTGCCGGTGATGGTCGCGCTGTACGCCCTCGCGGCGCAGGGCGACCGGCGCCGCACGGTGCGCACCGCCGTGATCGCCGCCCTCGTCTCGGGGGTGGTGTCGGTCATCGCGGGCAAGGACGTGGCGCAGCCCCAGGGTGCCCCGCTCCTGGAGATGCTCTGGCCCCTCGTGCCGCTGCTCCTGGGTGAAGTGGTGCGCGGACGGCGGGAGTTGATGAAGGAGTACGCCGACCGGGCCGAGCGCGCCGAGGCCGACCGGGAGCGGGAGGCGCGGCGCAAGGTCGACCAGGAGAGGGTGCGCATCGCGCGCGAGCTGCACGACGTGGTGGCCCACACGGTGTCGGCGATGACCGTGCAGGCGGGCCTCGCCCTGGACGCGCTCGACAGCAGGCCGGAGGTGGCGCGCACGGCGATGCGGCAGGTGCGCACCTCGGGCAAGGAGGCGGTGCGCGAGCTGCGGGCCACGGTGGGCGTGCTGCGCGAGGGGCGCCGGGTGGCCTCCGTCGACCCGGCGCCCCGCCTCGCGCAGCTCGGTGAACTGGTGGAGGGGGTACGCGGCACGGGCCTGCGGGTGTCCCTGCACACCGACACCGACACCGGCACCGACACGGACACGGCCACCGGTGGCCGGGAGCTGCCGCAGCTGGTGGAGTTGGCGGCGTACCGCATCGTCCAGGAGGCGCTGACCAACGTGATCAAGCATGCGGACGCCCGACACGTGGCGGTGTCGGTGGCCACGGCGGGCGGTCGCCTCGCGGTGGAGATCACCGACGACGGACCGCTGACCACCACGGCTGCGGCTACGACCTCGGGGGAGGGGTACGGCCTGATCGGCATGCGGGAGCGGGCCACAGCGGTGGGCGGCACCCTCGAAGCGGGCCCGCTGCCCGGCGGCGGGTGGCGGGTGCGTGCCGTGATTCCTGTGGAGGAGGGGGTGGCGTGAGCGGCCGGGGCGGGGAGGGGGCGGCACGGGCGCGCGGGCCGAGGGGGGATCGGCGTGAGCGGGTGGGGCAAGGAGAGGCTGACATGAGGCGGGTGGGTCGAGGAGGGTCGGCATGAGCGGTCGGGGCGAGGAGCGGACGCTGTGGGCTGGCCGAGGAGCGGACGGCATGGGCGGAGCTGGCCGAGGAAGGGCCAGCGGCGTGTGGCCGGATCCAGGGGGATCGGCATGGGTGAGCGGGTGAGGAGCGGGTGGCATGGGCGGGCTGGCCGAGGAAGGGGAGGCGGCGTGAGTGGCCGGGTCCAGGGGGAATCGGCATGTGGATCGGCCTGGGTGAGCGGGTGGCATGGGTGGCCGGGTGAGGAGCGGACGGTAGGGCGAGCGGGTCGAGAGGGGACGGTGTGGTTGGTCGGATCCAGGGCGGGAACGGCGTGAGCGGGCGGATCGAGGAGCGGGCGGCGTGAGAGAGCGGGGCGAGGAGTGGGCGGTATGAGTGGCCGGAGTGAGGAGAGCGCGGCGTGAGCGGGCGGATCAGGGTGCTTCTTGCCGACGATCAGACCGTCGTCCGCGCGGGCTTCCGTGCCCTGCTCGACCTCACCGACGACCTGGCGGTGGTCGGCGAGGCGGCGGACGGTCTCGCGGCGGTGGAGTTGACCCGCACCACACGCCCCGACATCGTCCTGATGGACATCCGCATGCCGCGGGCCGACGGCCTCGAAGCCACCCGCCGCATCGTCGCCGACCGCACGCTCGATGCCGTACGCGTCCTGGTCCTGACGACCTTCGAGGCCGACGAGTACGTCTTCGAGGCGCTGCGCTCCGGGGCCGCGGGCTTCCTGCTCAAGGACATCGAGCCGGACGACCTGCGCACCGCGATCCGCACCGTCGCCGCCGGGCAGAGCCTCCTGTCGCCCGGCGTCACCCGGCGGGTGATCGAGGAGTTCGCCCGGCTCAAGGCGCCCGAGGCCGAGGCGATGAGGCTCCTCGATCCGCTGACCGACCGCGAGCGCGAGGTGCTCGCGCTGGTGGGCCACGGCCTGGCGAACGACGAGATCGGCGCGCGTCTGCTCATGTCGCCGCTCACCGCGAAGACGCACGTCAGCCGGGCGATGACGAAGCTCGGGGCGCGGGACAGGGCACAGCTGGTGGTGCTCGCCTACGAGACCGGCCTGGTGCGCGCGGGCGAGGGCTGACCCGGCGGGTGGCTACTCCCCAGGGAGTAGCGGCCGACTCCCGTCGGCAGATGTCCGGTGACGGTCGCCCTCCGTAGCGTCGACGGCATGATCGAAGCACGGGAACTCACCAAGCGGTACGGCGGCAAGGCTGCCGTCGACCGGCTCAGCTTCACCGTCAGGCCCGGCCGCGTGACGGGCTTCCTCGGCCCGAACGGCGCCGGCAAGTCGACCACCATGCGCATGATCCTCGGCCTCGACGCGCCGAGCGGCGGCGCGGTCACGGTCAACGGGCGACGCTACGACCGCATCGCCGCGCCCCTGCGCGAGGTCGGCTCGCTCCTGGACGCCACGTCGGTGCACGGCGGGCGCACCGCGCGACAGCACCTCCTCGGCCTGGCCCGCAGCAACGGAATCGGCGGAAGCCGGGTCGACGAGGTCCTCGAAGCGGTGGGCCTCACACGCGTCGCGGGCAAGCGGGCCAAAGGGCTCTCCCTGGGGATGGGCCAGCGCCTGGGCATCGCGGCGGCGCTGCTCGGCGACCCCGGCGTGCTCATCCTCGACGAGCCGGTCAACGGCCTGGACACCGAGGGCATCCGCTGGATCCGCGACCTGCTCAAGTCCCTTGCCGCGGACGGCAGAACGGTGTTCCTCTCCAGTCACCTCATGAGCGAGATGGAACTGACCGCCGACCACCTGATCGTGATCGGCCGCGGCCGGCTGCTCGCGGACACGGACATGAGGGACTTCATCGAGACCAACTCCCAGGGCGCCACCCTCCTGCGCACACCCGCCGCCGAGGCGCAGCGGATGCGGGCCCTGCTGGAGACGGCGGGGGCGTCCGTGCGTCTGGACGCGCGCGGCGGCTGGCGGGTCGGCGGTCTGACGCCCGCCGAGATCGGCGAGCTTGCGCGCACGCAAGGCCTGGCGATCCATGAACTCACCCCGGTCTTCTCCTCCTTGGAGGAGGTCTACACCGACATGACGCGGTCCTCGGTGGAGTACCGGGGCACGGCTGCGACGTACGAAGCCGAGGACGCCGAGGGTGCCGAGGACGCCGAGGACGCCGAGAACAAGGAGCCGGTCCGATGACGACGACAGCGACAACTGCAACGACGGCGAATGCGGCCACAGCGACAGCGGCCCGCGCCACTCCCGGCTTCCGTACGGCCCTCGCCTTCGAGTGGACCAAGTTCGCAAGCCTGCGCTCCACCCGCTGGACACTCCTGGTCACCGGCGCACTGACCGTGGTCGGCGCGGTGTTCGTCGGCCTGAGCGGCAGCCTGCAGCCCGACGACACGGTGCTCGGCGGCAGCCTCACGCTCAGCGTCATCTCGCTGATGGTCGCGGGCGCGGTGGGCGCGCTGACCGTGTGCGGCGAGTACGCGAGCGGCACCATCACCGCCACGCTCACCGCCGTACCGCGCCGCGGCCGTCTGCTCGCCGCGAAGGCGGCCCTGCTTGCCTGCCTCCTGTACGTCACCGGGCTCGTCTGCTGCACGGCGGCGTATCTCATCGGCGGCGCGGTCCTGGAGGACGGCAAGTACGCCCGAGGGGATCCGCTGCCCGCGCTGTTCGGCATCGCAGGTCTCTTCGCGCTCGTCGGACTCATCGGCCTCGCGGTCGGCACCCTCATGAAGCACTCGGCGGGGGCCGTCGTCACGGTGGTCGGCGTCCTGCTGCTGCCGTCCCTGTTCGGCCCGCTGCTCGGTGATCTCCAGCGCTGGGTCGCAGGGGCGACGCCGACGGCCGCCCTGGAGAAGCTCACGCAGACGTCGGACGCGAGCCCGGAGACGGTCGGCAGCCTCGGCGCCTGGCCCTCGCTCGCCCTGGTCGCGGCGTACACCCTGTTGCTCCTCGGCGTGGCCGCGTGGCGCCTGCGCCGACGCGACGCATGACAGGCGCAGCCTCAACCCCGGTGACATCGCGCCCTCAACCCCGGTGACATCGCGCCCTCAACCCCAGATCCCGGGCCCGAATCCCGGGCCCGACGGAGGAACACCATGCGGACCTTGCGACCCTTGCGACTGCTCCTCACCCTCACGACGGTGCTCACGACCGCACTCCTCGCTCCCCAATGGGCGCCGGCAGCCACGGACGACGGCACCGACGGCCGCCGCCCCGAGGCGGTGCGCGAGAAGCGCCTCGCCCCCCGCCTGGTCGAACTCACCGTGGATTCACCGGCGTTGGGGCGCGAGGCCAAGGTGCGCCTGCTCACCCCCGACGGCTGGGAGCGGCGGACCTCGGACGACCGCTGGCCGGTGCTCTATCTCCTCGCCGGCGGCCATGGCGACCCCGAGGCCTGGACCCAGGACTACGCGGTCCACGAGCTGCCCCAGCTGCGTGACGTCCTCGTGGTGATGCCGGAGATGCCGGTGTTCGGCTTCTACAGCGACTGGTGGAACCAGGGCGCGGGCGGCCCGCCCGGCGTGGAGTCCTTCCATCTCGACGAGGTGCGGCCGCTGCTGGAGAGCCGCTACGGCGCCGGAACCCGCCGGGTGGCCGCGGGGGAGTCGCAGGGCGGTTTCGGCGCCATTTCCTATGCCGCGCGCCACCGGGGTCTGTTCCGGGCCGTGGCCAGCTACAGCGGCTTCGTCCATCCGCTCCAGCACCCGCACGCGGTCAAGGCGGGCCTCGACTACATGGGCATGGACTGGCGGGCGCTCTGGGGCGACCCCGTCGCACAGCGCGCCAACTGGCAGGCGCGTGACCCCTATTACCTCGCCGAACACCTCCGGGGCACTCCCGTCCACCTGTCGAGCGGTGACGGCGCGGCGGGCGCCCTCGACCCGCCGGACGTGGAACCGGACCCGCATGTGCCGGGTCTCGAGGATCCGGCTGACCCCTTCCCCGAGGATGTCGTCTCCCCGACCGAAGCGATCATGGGGGAGGAGTCCCGGACCCTCGCCACCCGCCTGGCTGCGGCAGGCGTCCCGGTGACCACGCACTTCTACGCAGGGACGCACTCCCCGCCCTACTGGAGCAGGGAGCTGCGCGGCTCCCTGCCCGGCCTCCTGCACGCGCTCGGGGTTCCGTCCTTGTAGTGGCTCAGGACGGGCACTTTGCGATTCTTTTACAGTGGGTGTAGAAGTTAGCCGTACTTCTACACCCACTGTCGTCGTGCGGGTGGGGTGCTTCGTCCGACATGGCGAGATGCCGCGGCCGCACCGAGAATGACCGGCACGCCCCTCATCGGAACGGAGCCACCGTTGCTGTCCGCCGTACTCGGCCTGCTCGCCGTCCTCGTCCTGACCGCGGGCACCGGCTACTTCGTCGCGCAGGAGTTCGCGTACGTGGCCGCGGACCGCCTCGCGCTCGCCCGTGAGGCGGAAGCGGGCGACCGGCGGGCGGCCCGCGCCGTGCAGGTCCTCGGGCGGCTCTCATTCATGCTTTCGGGCGCCCAGCTGGGCATCACCGTCACCGGTCTGGTCGTCGGCTTCCTCGCCGAGCCCTCCGTGTCCGGGCTCCTGAAGCCCGCCCTGGACGGCACCGGCCTCTCCGACGGCGCCGTCTCCGCCCTCTCCGTGGTCCTCGGCTTCGTCGTCGCCACCGTGCTCCAGATGGTCCTCGGGGAGCTCGCCCCCAAGAACCTCGCGCTGGCCGTCCCCGAGCGGCTCGCGAAGTCCCTTGCCGCCTCCACGCTGGCGTACCTGAAGGTCGTCGGCCCTGTCGTCCGCGTCTTCGACAGCGCGGCCAACCGGCTGCTGCGCCGGATCGGCATCGAGCCCGTCGAGGAACTGCACCACGGCGCCACGCTCGAAGAGCTCAGCCACCTCATCGGCGAGTCCCACGAACACGGCAGGCTGCCGCGGGAGAGCGCCGAACTCCTGGACCACGCCCTGGAGTTCTCCGAGCGCACCCTCGACGAGGTGATGGTGCCCCGGGCGGACGTCACCTTCGTGCGCAAGGACGCCACGGCGGACGAGGCCGTGCGGCTCATCGCCGAACACGGACACTCGAACTACCCCGTGATGGGCGACCACCCGGACGACGTCGCGGGCGTCCTCGGGGTGCGCGAACTGATGCGGCTGCCCGCAGGACGCTTCGGCCGCACCACGGCGGGAGAAGAGGCCCGGCGTCCCCTGCTGCTGCCCGACACCCTGCCGCTGCCGGGCGCGGTGGCGCAGATGCGCGAGCGGGACGACGAGTTCGCGGTCGTCCTCGACGAGCACGGGGGAGTGGCGGGCATCGTGACGTACGAGGACCTCGCCGAGGAACTCGTCGGGGACATCGCCGACGAGTCCGACACCGTCGTCGAGCTCGCGGTCGCGGACGGCGGCGGCTGGTTCGTCGACGCGGGCCGCCGCCTGGACGAGGTGGCCGACGCGACCGGCATCGACCTGCCCGAGGAGGACGACTACGACACCGTGGCCGGACTGATCGTCGACCGGCTCGGCCGCTTCCCGGCCATCGGCGACCGCCTGACCGTGGAGCTGTCCGACGGCAGCCGCGTCGCCCTCGCCGTACTCGGCCTCGACCGCCACGTGCCCGAACGCGTACGGATCGAGCGCCTGCCGGTGGCGGACGTGCCGAGCGTCGAGGAGACCACCGCATGAGCTTCCCCCTGGCCCTCTTCGTCACCGTCCTGCTGCTGATCGCCAGCGGCTTCTTCGTGGCCGCCGAGTTCGCGCTGGTCGCCGCCAAGCGCCACCGCATGGAGCGCGCCGTCGCCGCCGGACAGCGCGGCGCCAGGTCCGCGCTCGCGGGCATGCGGGAGCTGTCCCTGATGCTCGCCGGGGCCCAACTCGGCATCACCGTATGCACCTTGGGCCTCGGCTCGGTCTCCAAGCCCGCCATCTCCCACGAAGTCGACCCGCTCCTGGAGAAGCTGGGCCTGCCCGCCGGGCTCAGCTACGGCATCGCCTTCGCGCTCGCCATGGTCGTCGTGGTGTTCCTGCACATGGTCGTCGGTGAGATGGCGCCCAAGTCCTGGGCCATCGCCCACCCCGAGCGCTCGGCGATGCTGCTCACCCCGCCCTTCCGGGCCGTGGTCAAGGCCGTACGCCCCCTGCTCACCCTCCTCAACAGGGTCAGCAACGCGCTCGTCCGCCTGTGCAAGGTCACCCCGCGCGACGAGCTCACCTCGGTCCACAACCGCGAGCAACTCGGGCACCTGGTCGAGGAGTCGTGGCGCCTCGGCCTGATCAGCGAGGTCGACTCGGGCCTCATCACCACCTCGCTCACCGCACCGCTGACCGCGGTCGGCGACCTCCAGACGGCCGCCGCGCAGATCACGTCCGTCCCGGCCGACGCGAGCGTCGACGAGGTCCTCGAGGTGGCCGCGGCGAGCGACCGCACCCGGCTGCTCGTCAGGGACGGCGCCACCGTCCTCGGCTCGGTCCACGCCCGTGACGCCCTGGTGGCCCGCGCCCGGAGCCGCGCTCTCACCGCACGCGAACTGGCCCGCCCCGTACCGGAACTCGCCGCCGACGACACCCTCGCCCACGCCGTCGAGGAACTGCGCAGGCGCCGCGCCTCGCTCGCCGTGCTCTGCGACGAATCGGGCCGCCTCACCGGCCTGGTCAGCCTGGACGACCTGCTGGCCTGCCTGATGGAACCGCGGCAGCCGGTGTGACGGCCGCCCGATGCCGCCTCTCCGGGCTCTCCTGCTCTTCCGGGCGCGAAATGCCACCCCGTACGGGGATATACGGGTGTCGTGTCCTGTGGCTACTGTGCTCGCAATGTCCCGTGCCGACGACGTCACGCATCGTCACCCGGCTGCCCGCGTGAGGGCGGCACCGCGGTGAAGCTCCGCAGGCCGCCTCCCCCCTGCCCGCAGGCGGTCACCTACCGGTCCGCCCCGGCAGCGGTGGCGGCGGGCCGCCAGGTCATCACGCTCCTGGACGGCAGGGGCCGCGACATCGGACACCTCGACTACCAGGTGTGCCATCCCTGCGGCGCCGCACACGTCAACACGATCGCGATCGCCGGGCCCTGGCAGGGCGTAGGCCTGGGCCGCGAGGTGCTCCACCGCGCCACCTACTCCTGGTCCGCGTACGCGTGGACCACCTCCCGGCAGTCCGCCGACGGCCGGAAGTTCTTCGCCGCGATGGCGGAGGAGACCGGCGTGGATTTCGTGCCGGGTGCCGGGGGATGCCCCCACATCACCGCACCGCCACGGGGATCCAGGTCCGGCGGGGCGCTGCTCTGAGACGTCTGCCGCCCGGCGCCCGATGCGTGCCGTCGGCCGCCTGTCGCCCGGCGATCCGCGCGCGATAGCGTCACCGCCGTGACGATCAACGCTCGTGGGACCACCACCGACCCGGCCGGAACCGCGGCGGTGTCCGCAGGACAAGGACGCACGGCGCGTCGCGCAGCCGACACCGTCGTCTTCCTGACGCCGCCCCTTCTCCTCGTCGTACCGTCCCTGCTGATCCGCGCCCGGCTGATCGACGACGCATTCCTCTTCCTCAACCTGGTCTCGCTCTTCATCAGCGGCCTGGTGGCGGCCTACGCCCACATGGGCTGGCGCGCCCGCCCGCACGACGGTGACCTGCTGTCCGCCCACACCCTGACCGGGCGGCACACCGTCGACCTCGCCCGGCTCACCAAGGTCGGCCGCCTGGAGGTACCGGGGCAGACCCGGAACGACGACCGGCTGATCCTCACCGACGAGCACGGGGTGCGGCTCATCCTCGACAAGCTCGCGGGCGGCGACGAGAAGGTCGACACCCTGGTGCGCAGGGCCCTTCTGCGCAGGCCGCAGGGCGCGGGAGTGGTCGTGTCCGACCGCGCGGCCGAACGCCTCGACCTGCGGACGGAAGTCAGCCGCCCGCACGGCCGCCTCACGGCGGGCCGGACCGTCCGCGAGGGACTCATCGGCTGGGTTCCCCTGCTGTCGTTCTTCGTGGTCGCGCCGGTGGGCTTCGGCCTGTTGATCGCCGGCTTCCTGCTCTCGGGCGTCACCTGAGGTTCCGGCAGCGGCAAGGGCCGCCAGGCATGGTCTGCCGCTGACCGGGGCACTCGGGGACCGGGCGCGTACCGCGCGCCCACGTTTCTGGGGAGGACACGATGACGCCGTCTCTCGCGCACCCACGCGGCCGGACCAAGAGGGCCGCCGCCCGCCGCTCGGCGGAGAACGAATCGCTGACGGCGGCGGGCAGGGCGGGCTTCGTCGCCCGTGGCGTCGTGTACGTCCTCATAGGTGTGCTCGCCCTTCGGATAGCCCTCGGCAGCGGAGGCAAAGAGGCCGACCGCCAGGGCGCGTTGGCCGAGGTCGCCGAGCAGCCCTTCGGTGAGGTGATGCTGTGGGCACTGGTCGTCGGGTTCGGCTGCATGGCGCTGTGGCGGGGCTCCCGCGCGGCGGGCAGGCGAGGCCCGCGCCGCAAGGCCGCGTCGCGTGCGCTCGACGGCGGCAGGGCGGCCTTCTACGCCTTCGTCTGCTGGGCGACCGCCACGTACGCGGCCGGGGGGAGCCAGGGGTCGAGCGGCGACGCCAAATCGCAGGACTACACGAAGACCACGCTGGAACTCCCCTACGGCCGCTACCTGGTGGGTGCCGCGGGCTGCATCCTGATCGGCGTCGGGGTCGTGCTCGCCGTACGGGCCATGATGCGCCGCTTCCTGAAGCAGCTGGATCTCGGCTCCCTCAAGGGCCGCACACGGAAGGTCGTCACCGTCCTGGGTGTGACCGGCGGTACCGCGCGCGGCGCCGTCTTCGCCGCCGCGGGCGTCTTCATCGTGACGGCGGCCGTCCAGTTCGACCCCGACGAGGCCAAGGGCGTGGACGCGACGCTCCGCAGCTTCGCGCACACCCCCGCGGGACCCTGGCTCCTGGCCGCCGTCGCGGCCGGGCTCATCCTCTTCGGGGTCTTCTCCTTCGCCTCCGCGCGCTGGCGGAAGCTGTGAGCACGCCGCGTGTCGGGGCCTGCGGCCCGGCGCCTAGAGCGGCGCCGATTCATCGGCCTTGAACGCACCGCCGTGACCCGGCACGATCACATCCGCGGCGGCGAGCACCCGCTGCCGTGACGTCCGAAGGACGGTGTGGTCCGGGGCGACCGGGTCGTCCACCGGGCCGTTCGGCCGCCACCACAGGTCGCCCACGAAGGCCACCGTGCCCTCGGCCGTCCCCGCGAGCAGGGTGATGTCCTCGCGGCTGTGTCCCGGAGTGCGGATCAGCCGCAGCGACGGGGCGAGTTCATGTCCCTCGGCGTCCCGGTCGGTCCACTGGTCGTTCTCGTAGATCGCCTTGTGGTCGTGGACCCTGGCCCGGCCGAACAGACCCACGTTCATGGTGTTGTCCGGATGGTGGTGGCTGAGCACCACGTCGGTGATGTCGTCCGGGCCGAGCCCGAGCTCCGCGAGCGGGTCCAGGATCCGGCTCCGGCTCGCCACCATGCCCGGGTCGACGATCACGTGCCGGTCACCGTCGCGGACGTAGGAGACGGTGGCGGCGACTCCGGGGCCGGTGGAGCCCGTGTAGCCGGTGGTCAGAATCGTGTACACGGCGCTGCGGCCGAGCGGGGCGTCTGTCGGTGCGTCGACCTGGGCTTCTGCCTGTGTGTCGAGCTGTGCGTCTGCCTGGGCGATTGCCTGTGTGTTCGTCATGCCGATGAGTCTTCCGGGCGGGGTGTCCCGCGACGAGTGGCCCTTCTGCCACTGATCGCAGGAAACGTGCCACACTCCCGTATGCCGCCTTTCGTGACCATCGCCGCCTACGCCCCGACGGGCGTCGGCATCCTCGGCGCCGGCATCGTCTCCGAGGTGTTCGACGAGCGGGGCCCCGGACTGCCCCGCTTCGACTTCGCCCTGTGCACCGACCGGCCGGGGCAGGTCCGCACCGACGCCGGGCTGCCCATCACCGTGGAGCACGGCGTGGAGCGGCTCGCCGCCGCCGACCTCGTGATCGCCCTGCCCTGGGCCGACTTCCGTACGCCGCCTGCGCCCGCCGTGCTCGACGCGTTCACCGCGGCGCACGAGCGGGGCGCGCTGGTCGCGGGGCACTGCGTCGGCGCGTTCGCCCTGGCCGCCGCGGGACTCCTGGACGGGCGGCGCGCCACCACCCACTGGCGGTTCGCCGAGCTCCTTGCCCGGCGCCACCCGGACGTCACCGTCGAGGCCGAGGCCCTGTACATCGACGAGGGGCAGATCGTCACCGGCGCGGGAGCGGCAGCGGGCTTCGACCTCACCCTGCATCTGCTCAGACGCGAGTACGGGGCGGCCACCGCCAACACCATCGCGCGGGACCTGGTCCTGCCCTCCCACCGTGACGGCGGCCAGGCCCAGTACCTCGCGGCTCCCGTACCGGAGGACTGCCAGGACGACCGCCTGGCCGACGTGCTCGCCTGGGCCCGCGAGCATCTGCACGAGCCGCTGCCGGTCGCGGAGCTGGCCCGCCGCGCCCTGATGAGCAGGCGCTCCTTCGCCCGCCGCTTCACCGCGGCGACCGGCACCACTCCGCACGCCTGGCTGGTCAACCTGCGGCTGAGCGGCGCCGAGGAACTCCTGGAGACCACGGACCTCCCCGTGGAGGAGATCGCCCGCAGGGTCGGGTACGGCAGCGCGGCCGTCCTGCGCGAGCAGTTCGTACGCCGCCGGGGCGTGCCGCCGCGCTCCTACCGCCGTGCGTTCACGCGGACGCCGTAGACGCGGGGAGCCCTAGGTGAACGAGGGCATCTCGCCCTCCGTGGTCGTCAGGTCGATGATGCTGAAGGTGGCGCCCTGCTGGTCGGCGACCGTGGCGAAGCGCCCGAAGGGGCTGTCCATCGGGCCGAAGAGCAGGTGGCCGCCGAGCTTGGCGACGGTGACGATCGTGGCGTCACAGTTGTCCACGGCGAAGTGCACGTTGAGGAACGGCGGCACGTCGGGCGGGAAGTCCTCGGTCATCTTGAGCCGGCCGAGCACCGGCTGCCCACCGGCCTCGAAGACGCTGAAGTCGACATCGTCGACGTCCATCTTCTTCACCTCGAAGGGGAAGACGGAGGGCAGGAACGCGTCCGCCGCGGCGGGGTCCCGTGTGGTGAGCTCCGCCCAGCAGTACGCGCCGGCCTCGCCTGTCTTCTCGAAGCCCTCGTGGGTGCCCGGCTGCCAGACGCTGAAGTACGCGCCGCTGGGCTCCTGGGCCGTGGCCATGGTGCCGAAGTCGCCGACCTGCACCGGCTCCATGGCGAGCGTTCCGCCGTTGTCACGGATCTTCGCGGCCGTCGCCGCGGCGTCGGGCGAGGCGAAGTAGAGGTTCCAGGCGGCGGGGCCGCCCGAGCCGCCCATCTGCGGGACCACCGCGGCCACGGCCTTGCCGTCCGAGCGGGCCTGGGTGTAGCCGCCGAACTCCTCCGAGCCGCTGTCGAACGTCCAGCCGAGCACCTCGCCGTAGAAGCTCTTCGCGGCCTCCACGTCGGGGAACATCGCATCCGCCCAGCAGGGCGTGCCTTCCGGGTACGCGGGCATCGCGAGGGCCTCCTTCCGGGGGAATCCTGTCGATTTCACGCTATTCGAACGCGGGCCCCCGCGCCCCTCGGACGACGAAGAGTCCGAGGCGCAGCCGCTCACTGCTCACTGCTCACCGCTCGCCGCTCACCTCGCGCCGAAGTTCTGCGTCCACCAGGGGCCTCCGCTGCCCTGCCGGTAGCCGATGCCGATCTCCTTGAAGGAACAGTTGAGGATGTTGGCACGGTGGCCGGAGCTGTTCATCCAGGAGTCCATCACCGCGGCCGGGGTGCGCTGGCCCGCGGCGATGTTCTCGCCGTAGGTGCTCCACTGGTAGCCCGCCGCCGTGACCCGGTCGCCGGGGTCCTTGCCGTCGGGGTTCGTGTGGTCGAAGAAGTCGCGCTCCGCCATGTCGTCGGAGTGGCCCTGCGCCGCGTTGCCCAGCTTGCTGTTGAGGGTCAGCGGGCCGCAGCCGCTCTTGGCGCGCTCGGCATTGGCGAGCCGGGTGACCTCTGCGCTGTACGAGGAGCTGCCCGCCGGGGCCTGCGGCGCCTGGGGAGCGCTGGTGGAGCGGGTGGGCTTCGGGGTGGTCGCCTTCGGCTTCGGCGTCTTCGTCTTCGACGGCGTGGGCTTGGGGGACGGCTTCTTCGTCCGGCTCGGGGACGCGGAGGGGGACTTGCTGCGCTTGGGTGCCGTGGTGGAGGGGGCCGCGGATGAGGGCGGCTGCGAGGCGGTGAGCGGCTGTGCCTCGGTCTGTTCGTCGTCCGAGGGGCGCGTGGCCGAGTAGATGACCCCGGTCGCGATGACGAGCACGGCGACGCCCGCTGCCACGGTGCGGCCCTTGCGCGGCATCCGGTGGCTGCGCTGTGCGGCATGTCTCGCCGGAGCGCTGCGGGAGCCGGATATCTCGTACGTGTTCGGGGCCGTGGTGTGCGCGTCGTTCGGTATGTGCGGTGGGCCGGCCGCCAGGTGGTGCGCGTCGGCCGCGCTCACCGCCCGTATCGCGCCGGGGGCGGCAAGGGCTGCGGTCGGCGGCACCAGGGCGACGCCCACAAGGAGACGCTCGGCGAGCACAAGGCCCGCGCCGTGGCCCGAGCACATCGCGCAGTCACGGACATGCCGGGCCAGGCGCTTGCGCCAGAGGCCGGAGGGAGTGCCGTCCCACGGGGCCACCACGTCGCTCAGGTACGGGCACCGGGGCTCCGCGGCCAGCGCCCGGACCACGATCCGGGCCGTCTCCAGCTGGGTCTTCATCCGCTGCACACGGACCGTGGCGTGCTGCGTCGGCAGCTCCATGGCGGAGGCGACCTCCGCACGGGTGAGCTCGCCGGAGACCTCAAGCCACCACAGCGACAGGAGCGCGCGGTCGTCGGTGTCCAGCCAGCGGGTGGCCTCGGCCACCTCGCGGCGCTGGCCCACCAGGCCGAGCCGGATGATGGTCAGGTCGACGAAGTCCGCGCCCGGGTCCACGACGTCGTGCGCCTCGTGGAGCGGGCTCGGGCTCTTCTGCCCGGACGCGCGCTGCTGCCAGTGCCTGCGGATCTCGTTCATGGCGATGGCGACGAGCCAGGACCGGAAGCTCGCCGGGTCGCGGAGCGAGGCCAGGCCCGCGAGCGCCCGCAGCATGGTCTCCTGCACCACGTCGTCGACGTCGGCATGCCCGTCGAGCGCCCGCCCGACGATGTTGTAGACCAGCGGCAGATATCCGGCCACCAGCTCGTCCTGCGCCTGCTGGTCCCCGGTCTGCGCCGCCGTCACCAGAGGATCGTGTTCACCGATCATGGACTGCCTCACTCGCTTTCTTCGTCGGCACGTTGTGGCCTTACACCTGGGAGATCGCGTGAGCGCACGGAGATAACAGAAATCCGCGAACGGAAATCTGCGGTGAGCATACGCACCCGGTGGACGAGAGCGGAGTGTGTGGCCATCCGTCTGGACTACCCAGATATGTGCGGTTATGACGTGTCTGGCGGGAGGGTCACACCCCCGGCAAGCACTCCTTCACCGCCTCGATGAGCCGCGCGGACCGCGCGTCGCCATGGCCGATCATCCGGTTCGCGGTATAGGCGAAGCCCACGCCGAACTCGTCGTCGCCGAAGGCGAACTGACCGCCCGCGCCGTCGTTGCCGAAGCTGCGTGCGCCCAGCATCGGCCGGAACCGCGGTGCGTCGAGCAGGAAGCCCGAACCCCAGCGGGCGCCCAGGTCGGGGAAGCCCGACCAGGACGGGCCCTCTGTGAGTTCGCGCACGGCGTCGGTGACGGTTTCCCGGGTGAGCAGCCGTGCCGAGCCGTCGACTCCCGTCGCCGCTGCCGCGTACAGCGTCGCCAGTGAGCGCGCCGAGGACACCGCGCCCGCGCCCGGAATCTCGGCGCGCAGCAGCGCCGGGTCGTTCCAGCCGTGCGGCGCGTCGAGGCCGGGGAAGGCGAAGGCCCCGTTCATCGTCACGATCCGCATGACCAGGGACTCGGGATCGGGGTTCCCCGGCCTGCCCGCCGCCTCGGCGAGCCGGGCCAGGTGGGCCACCTCTTCCTCGGGCAGGCCGATCCAGGTCCGCAGGCCGAGCCGGTCGCCGACGGCCTCGCGGAAGTACGCGCCCGGGGTGAGGCCGGTGACGCGGCGGATCAGCTCGCCGAGGACGAAGCCGAAGGTGTGCCCGTGGTACTCGTGGGCGGCGCCCGGCTCCCAGAGCGGCGCCTGCTCCTCGATCGCGCGGGCCACCGGCGTCCACCCGGCGATCTCGTCGAAGCTCAGGGTGCGGTCGAGGACGGGAATCCCGGCCCGGTGCGCGAGGACCATGCGCGGTGTGATCGCCTCCTTGCCCGCGCGTGCGAACTCCGGCCAGTACCGGGCCACCGGGGCGTCGAGGTCCAGGCGCCCCTCCTGGGCGAGGAGATGGACACAGACACTGACGACACCCTTGGCGCAGGAGAAGACCGGCACGACCGTGTCCTCGTCCCACGGGCGCCCGGTCCGCTCGTCCGCGACACCGCCCCACAGATCGACGACCTTGCGGCCGCCGACGAACACCGCTACGGACGCGCCGAGTTCACCGAACTCCGTGAAATTCCGCGAGAAGACGTCCGCGACCGCCCCGAACCGCTCGTCGGCCCATCCGTTGTGCTCCACCGTGACTTCTCCTCTTCCCGTGATCGACCGGGGAACGGTATGTGGTGGGGGCATTCATCTCCAACGCATTTACGCGGGAAGGGAGATCAGGAGCGATTCAGCGGGAGAGGAGATCCCGCAGGGCCCCGGCGATCTCGGCGGGCGCCTCCTCGGCCATGAAGTGGCCGCAGGTGACGGGCGTGTGCCGCAGGTCCGGTGCCCACGCGCCCCACAGGGCCGCCGCGTCGAACCCGAGCGCGGAACCCCAGTCCTGCTGGAGCACGGCGACCGGCATCCGCAGCCGGTTGCCGGTGTCCCGGTCGGCCCGGTCGTGCTCGACGTCGACACCGGCGGAGGCGCGGTAGTCGGCCACGATCGAGGGCACCGAGGCGCGGCAGGCATCCAGATAGGCGCCGCGTACGTCGGCGGGGATCGCCCGGGGGTCGTTCGTCCAGATGTCGAGGAAGTGGCCGAAGAAAGCGTCCGGAGCTGCGGCGATCAACTGCTCGGGCAGGCCCGGGGGTTGGGCCATCAGATAGAGGTGGAAGCCGACGGCGGCGGTGACGCCGTGCATCACGTCCCACATGTCCAGCGTGGGCAGCACGTCGAGGCAGGCCAGGTGCGAGATGGCGCCGGGGTGGTCGAGCCCGGCGCGGAACGCGACCAGGGCGCCGCGGTCGTGCCCCGCGAGCGCGAAGCGGTCGTGGCCGAGGGCGCGGGCCACGGCGACGACGTCGGCGGCCATGGTGCGCTTGGAGTACGTGGTGCCGTCCGTCTCCGCGGGTTTGTCGCTCGCCCCGTATCCCCGCAGGTCGGGGCAGATCACCGTGTGGTCGGCCGCGAGGTCGGCGGCCACGTGCCGCCACATCAGATGGGTCTGCGGGAAGCCGTGAAGGAGCACGAGCGGCGGGCCCGAGCCGCCGACGGCCACGTGCAGGGAGACGCCGTCCGCGACGGGTACGCGCCGGTGGGTGAAGTTCTCGATGGCAGGGGTCATGGGTGGTCGCGTCCTTCGCGGTGGCGGCACAGGTGCCGGAAAGGTGCCGGAACAGGTGCGGAACAGGTGCCTCCAAGCCTGCGGGGCGCCGATGAGCATCCGATGAGCGCGCTACCGTGACCAGGAACGATGGTCACGGAAGGGTGGTTCGGGGTGCCGGTCGAGTTCGGCGTGCTCGGGCCGGTGACGGCCTGGGACGGCGCCGGCGCCGCAGTCGCGCTGAAGGGGCCGCGGCACCGCGCGGTGCTCGGCCGGCTGATCGTCGCCCGCCGCCGCGTCGTCCCGGTCGCCCGCCTGGTCGACGACCTGTGGGCGGATCCGCCCCAGGACGCGGTCGGGGCGGTACGTACCTTCGTGGCCGCACTGCGCCGCGCCCTGGAACCGGAGCGCCCGCCGCGCGCGCCCGCCCGGCTGCTCGTCACCGAGGGCCCGGGATACGCCCTGCGCGCCGAGCCCGGCGCGGTCGACGCCTGGCGGTTCGAGCAGACGCTGACCGAGGCCGCGACCCTGCCGCCGCAGGACGCCCTCGACCGCCTGGAGGAGGCCCTCGGCTGGTGGCGCGGACCCGCTTACGCCGGGTTCGCCGAGGAGACCTGGGCCCGCGCCGAGCGCACCCGCCTCGGCGAGCTGCGCCTGCACGCCGTAGAGCGCCGGGCCGAGGCCCGCCTCGACCTGGGCCGGGCCGCCGACGCGGTGCCTGACCTGGACGCGCACGTGGCCGACCACCCCTGGCGCGAGGACGCCTGGCGGCTCCTGGCCCTCGCGCTCTACCGCACCGGCCGCCAGGGCGACGCGCTCGCCGTCCTGCGCCGGGCCCGCGTGCTCCTGATCGAGCAGCTGGGCGTCGACCCGGGCCCGGGGCTCCGCCGCCTGGAGACGGACATCCTCGGCCAGGCCCGCCACCTCGACCCCGCGCCGCCCCCGCCCGGTGACGCGGCGGAACGCGTGTGGGCCGAGGCCGCCTCCGCCTACGACCGGACCGTGGCGTCGGGCGCCCGCGCCAGGCTCGACTCGACGGTGAGCCTGCTGCGCAACCTGGCGGTGACCGGAGGCGGCGGCCTCGAAGCCGCCCGCGAGCACCGCCTGGCGGCCGTCGAGGCGGCCGAGGAGACGGGCGACGCGGAGCTCACCGCCCGCGTGATCGGCGCCTACGACGTCCCGGCGATCTGGACTCGCGTCGACGACCCCCGGCAGGCCGCGCAGGTCGTGGCGGCGGCCGAACGCACCCTGGCCGCGCTCCGGCCGGACGCGCACCCGGCGGCACGGGCCCGCCTGCTCGCCACGATCGCCCTGGAGTCACGCGGCACCCGATCGGCGCGCGGACCCCAGGCGGCCCGGCAGGCCGAGGAGATCGCTCGCGGCCTCGACGACCCCGCGCTCCTCGCGTTCGCCCTCAACGGCCTTTTCATGCAGACCTTCCACCGCGCCGGTCTCGCCGCGCACCGGGACGCGATCGGCGCCGAGCTCGTCGCCGTGTCCGCCCGGCACGGCCTGGCCACCTACGAGGTCCTCGGCCACCTCATCCGCCTTCAGGCCCGCAGCGCGCTCGCGGACTTCCCCGGAGCCGACGGCCATGCCGCAGCCGCGGACCTCCTGGCGGAACGTCACGAGCTGCCGCTGGTGGGCGTGTTCACCCGGTGGTACGAGGCACTGCGGCTCACCGAGACGGGTCGGACACCGGCAGCCGATGCCTCGTACGCGGAGGCAGCCGCGCGACTGGACGGCGCGGCCATGCCCGGCCTGGAGCGGGGACTGCTGCCGCTCGCCCTGCTGTGCCTGCGCCTGCGGCACGGACGGCCCGACGCGACCCACGTGACCGATGTGACCGACGCACGGATCGGCCGGATACTGGACGAGAGCACGGACTGGGGACCCTACGAGCCCTGGGCCCGCCCCCTGGTGCTGCTGTCCCAGGGCCGCCGCGGCGAGGCGGCCGAAGCACTGCGCCGACTCCCGGACCCACCCCGCGACCTGCTGCTTGAAGCCATGTGGTGCCTGGCAGCCCGAGCCGCGATCGCCGTCGGCGACCGCGAGACGATGAAGCGCGCCCATGCCGAACTGACCCCAGCAGCAGGGGAGTTGGCGGGCGCGGGCAGCGGCCTGCTCACCCTGGGCCCGGTGGCACAGCACCTGGATGACCTTGCCGCCGCGCTTAAGGGTGGCCCTCGCTGAGCCTGTGACGCGGCGAGGCCCTCACTCCGCGCTGCGGGGTGAGGGCCTCGTTCTGCTTCAAGTGGGTCAGCCCTTGAGGGTGTTGACCTCTTGGGTCAGGGCCGGGACGACGTCGAAGAGGTCGCCGACCACGCCGTAGTCGACGAGGTCGAAGATCGGGGCCTCGGCGTCCTTGTTGATCGCCACGATCGTCTTGGAGGTCTGCATGCCCGCCCGGTGCTGGATCGCACCCGAGATGCCCGAGGCGATGTACAGCTGCGGCGAGACACTCTTGCCGGTCTGGCCGACCTGGTTGGAGTGCGGGTACCAGCCCGCGTCCACCGCGGCACGCGAGGCACCCACAGCGGCACCCAGCGAGTCGGCGAGGGACTCGATGAGGTGGAAGTTCTCCGCGCCGTTCACCCCGCGCCCGCCGGAGACGACGATGGCGGCCTCGGTCAGCTCCGGGCGGCCGGTCGACTCACGCGGCGTGCGCGCAACGACCTTGGTGCCGGTGGCCTGCTCGGAGAAGGAGACCGTCAGGGCCTCCACGGCGCCCGCGGCCGGGGCGGCCTCCACGGCGGCACTGTTGGGCTTGACCGTGATGACCGGAGCGCCCTGGGAGACCCGGGACTTGGTGGAATAGGAGGCGGCGAACGCGGACTGCGTGGCCACCACACCCTCACCGTCGGCCTCCAGGTCGACGGCGTCGGTGATGATGC
The DNA here is from genome assembly GCF_040643025.1 of Streptomyces sp. NPDC047525. Taxonomy (NCBI): domain Bacteria; kingdom Bacillati; phylum Actinomycetota; class Actinomycetes; order Kitasatosporales; family Streptomycetaceae; genus Streptomyces; species Streptomyces sp. NPDC047525. The sequence goes on along the minus strand of NZ_JBEYTL010000001.1, from coordinate 1,066,646 downwards.
CGGACTTGATACGGACCGCGAGGCGCGCCGCGATCTCCTTGCCCTCCGCGGAGGAGGGCACCAGCACCGCGGCCGGGGACACGGCGTCGTAGGCGGCCTGCAGCGCGTCCACCTTCGGCACCACCAGGTAGTCGGCGAACTCGGCGGCGTCACTGGTGAGGACCTTGACCGCGCCGTGCTCGGCCAGCGCGGCCGCCGTGTCAGCGGCGCCGTTGCCGAGCGCCACGGCCACCGGCTCACCGATACGGCGGGCCAGCGTCAACAGCTCCAGGGTGGGCTTGCGGACGGCACCGTCCACGTGGTCGACATAGACGAGAACTTCAGCCATGGGACTTCAATCTCCTGCGGTTACGAAGAAGTTGGGCAGATTTCAGGGGTGGCTGAAGCTCAGATGAACTTCTGGCCCGCGAGGAACTCAGCGAGCTGCTTGCCGCCCTCGCCCTCGTCCTTGACGATCGTGCCCGCGGTGCGCGCGGGACGCTCGGTGGCGGAATCGACCTTCGTCCAGGCACCCTCCAGGCCCACGTCCCCGGCCTCCAGGTCCAGGTCGGACAGGTCCCAGGCCTCGACCGGCTTCTTCTTGGCGGCCATGATCCCCTTGAAGGAGGGGTAGCGCGCCTCGCCCGACTGGTCGGTGACCGACACCACCGCGGGCAGCGAGGCCTCCAGCTGCTCGGAGGCGGCGTCGCCGTCACGGCGACCCTTGACGACACCGTCCTCGACCGAGACCTCGGACAGCAGCGTCACCTGCGGCACACCCAGACGCTCCGCAAGCAGCGCCGGAACCACACCCGCGGTGCCGTCGGTGGACGCCATACCGGAGATCACCAGGTCGTAACCGGCCTTCTCGATCGCCTTCGCCAGCACCAGCGACGTACCGATGATGTCGGTGCCGTGCAGATCGTCGTCCTCCACATGGATCGCCTTGTCCGCACCCATCGACAGCGCCTTGCGCAACGCGTCCTTGGCATCCTCCGGACCCACCGTCAACACAGTGATCTCCGCGTCGTCCGCCTCGTCCGCGATCTGCAACGCCTGCTCGACCGCATACTCGTCCAGCTCCGACAGCAGGCCATCGACGTCATCCCGGTCGACGGTCAGGTCATCGGCGAAGTGCCGGTCGCCGGTGGCGTCAGGCACGTACTTCACGGTGACAACGATCCTCAAGCTCACGCCGGCTCTCCTACCTGGTGCGGTTCGTTATGACGACGGTATGGCACTCAGTACCCCCTGTAAAGGTACGTAGTGCCAGATAGGCCTTCACGATGCTACGTTCCCCGCATGACTGAGGCGCGCGGAGCAGCGAAGAAGGCCCCCATGCGGGAGGTGCTCGCCAAGGCGGCGTTCCAGTTGTTCCTGGAGCGCGGCTTCGAGCAGACCACGGTGGACGACATCGTCGCGCGGGCCGGGGTGGGGCGCCGCTCCTTCTTCCGGTACTTCCCGTCGAAAGAGGACGCGGTCTTCCCCGACCACGAGAGCTGCCTGGCCGACATGACGGCGTTCCTGGACGCGGCCGACGGCGCCGATCCCGTGGACGCCGTGTGCGACGCGGCCCGGATCGTGCTCCGGATGTACGCCACGAACCCCGAGTTCTCCGTGCAGCGCTACCGCCTCACACAGGAGGTCCCCGGTCTGCGTACGTACGAACTCTCCGTGGTGCGCCGCTACGAACGCACCATGGCCGGCTACCTCCGCGGTCGTTACGCCGACGCCGAGGACGGCTCGCTGCGTGCCGAGGTGATCGCCGCCGCCGTGGTCGCCGCGCACAACAACGCCCTGCGGTCCTGGCTGCGTTCGGGCGGTGACGGCGACGCCGAGGCCGCGGTGGACCACGCGCTCGGGCTCGTGCGGGACGGGTGGGGGAGCGCCGCCACCGGCGGGGGAGCGGCGGCCGACGCCGCTGACGAGGTCGTCGTCATGGTGGTCTCGAAGCGTGCCCCCATGTGGCGCGTGGTGCAGCGCGTCGAGTCCGCCCTCGGCCAGGACTGAGCAAAGTAGCACTCAGTACCTTTACCTTCTGGCACTCAGTGCCATATGGTGCGGATGCGTCGACGCCGAGCGCGGCGCATCCGAGCCGAGTGCAGGTCAATGCAGGGGGTCGAGTCGTGTCCCAGCAGGAATTGAGCATCGCGCCGACAGAGCACGAGCGAACCGGCATGATCTACCAGCGCTGCCGATGGTGCGGCACGGCGTCCTTCCGGCGCATGCTGTGTCCGGTGTGCGCGTCCAGTGATCTGGCGTCCGAGCGGAGCGACGGCGAAGGCGTCGTCGTCCAGTCCAGCGTGGTCAACCGCTACACGGGCACCGCACGCAACGAGTCCCTCGTCCGCTTCCCCGAAGGGTTCGTGTTCCGCTGCCGTGTCGTGGGCGCCTCACCGCACCTGGTGTGGGTCGGCGCGCGTGTGCGGCCCGTGGCCGGGTCCGATCCGGAGACCGGGGAGGCTGTCTTCGAGCTCTGCGAGACGCACACGAGCGTCGACTGGTAGCGCTTCCGGCAGGTGATGCCGCCGATCAGTTGACGCCGCGCTCGCGCCCTTCCCAGTAAGGTCCGCGCAGCTTGTACTTCTGGAGTTTCCCGGTGGCCGTGCGGGCCAGTTCCGCGCGGAACTCCACCGCGGTCGGCGCCTTGAATCCGGCGAGATGCTCCTTGCAGTGCCGGATGAGCTCCTCCTCCGTGGCGTGCGCGCCGGAGGCGAGGACGACCAGAGCCTTGATGGTCTCGCCCCACTTCTCGTCCGGCACCCCGATGACCGCGACCTCGGCGACCGCGGGGTGGCTGAAAAGGACGTCCTCCACCTCGATCGAGGACACGTTCTCACCGCCGGTGATGATGACGTCCTTCTTGCGGTCACTGATCGTCAGATGTCCGTCCGCGCCGATCGACCCGCCGTCGCCCGTGTGGAACCAGCCGTCCTCCAGGGCCTTCGCGCTCTCCTCGGGCTGCTCCCAGTACCCCTCCAGGATCACGTTCGAGCGGGCGAGCACCTCTCCCTCGTCCGACGTGCGCAGCGTCACGCCCAGGGCCGGGGCGCCGGCCTGGACCAGCTTCTCCGCGCGCTGCTGCGAGGTGAGGCCGTCCCACTCGGCGCGGGTGCGGTTGATGGTGAGCAGGGGGGAGGTCTCGGTGAGGCCGTAGATCTGGATGAACTCCCAGCCCAGTTCGGACTCGACCTGTTCGACCGTCCTTGTGGGCGGCGGAGCTCCCGCGACGATGATGCGCACCCGGTCCCGGCCCGGGATCTCCCCGTCCCACGAACGCGCGGCGGCGAGAACCGCGTTGACCACCGCGGGCGCCGCGCACATCACCGTGACCCCGTGCTCGGCCACCCGGCGCAGGATCTCCTCGCCGTCCACCTTGCGCAGCACGATCTGGCGCGCGCCCATGCCCGCCATCGCGAACGGCATGCCCCAGCCGTTCGCGTGGAACATCGGCAGGGTGTGCAGATAGACGTCCCGGTCCGTGACCCCGGCGTGCAGCGCGAACGTCAGGGCGTTCACCCAGATGTTGCGGTGCGTGATCTGCACGCCCTTGGGGCGTGCGGTCGTACCGCTGGTGAAGTTGATGGTCGCGGTGGCGTTCTCGTCGTGCTCCCAGGGCTCGGGCTCGGTGTCGAAGCGGTACAGCTTCGCGTCGGCCTCCGCCCCGAGCGTGAAGCGGTGTTTGCAGGGCACCTCCGAGAGGCGGTCCTCCAGCTCGGGGTCGACAAGGAGCACGCTCGCACCCGACTGGGCGACGATGTAGCTCACCTCGTCGGGCGAGAGGCGGAAGTTGACCGGCACGAGGACCCGGCCGTGGCCGCTGACGCCGAAGAACGACGTAAGGAGCCGCGCGCTGTTGTGCGAGACCACGGCCACCCGGGCGCCGTGCGGCACCCCGAGCGCGTCGAGACCGGCGGCCTGTGCCCGCGCCAGCTCACCCACGCGCCGATAGGTGAGTCCCTGCCAGGGCTCGGCAGGCTGATCGGGCTCGTCGACGATGCCGACCCGGTCGCCGTACACGCCCGTGGCGCGGTCCAGAAAATCAAGGGCCCCGAACGGGACGAACATCCTGGCCTCCCGAAGCTCAGTCGATGTACGTCGCCTATCCGACCATGGTCCCCGGAAACTGGACACCCCGATGAACCCCGCCCCTTGGACGAGACTTCAGCGTCCCGCGGTGGGACGGAAGAGCTGCCGGACCCGGCGGCGTTGGGTGCGGCAGCGTGGGTATGGGGTGCGTGCATCGGAGGGGCGCCTGTGACCGTGGGCGAGCCGGAATTGAGCGGGCCGCCGGTCGGTCGCCCGCCCCCGGTGCCCCGGTCCGCTCATGCCGGACGGGCTGGAACATCCAGCCCGTCCGGCATGGTGCGAGGCGACGACGTCGCGGCTAGGGCCGTTGCGGCTGCTCGGCCTGAGGCGCCTCCTGGAGCCGCCGCAAGGACGCCACCAGCTGATCCACCTCCTCGGACGTGTTGTACAGCGCGAGTGACGCGCGGGCGGCCGACTCCAGGCCGTAGTGGGCCAGCGCGGGCTGGGCGCAGTGGTGGCCCGCGCGGATGGCGATGCCGTCGCGGTCGAGCCAGTTCGCGACGCCGGCCGGGTCGTGGCCCGCGAGCGTGAACGTGAGGACCGCGATCCGCTCGGGCGCCGAACCCAGGACCTCAAGGCCCGGCACCGTGGCCAGCGCCTGTTGCGCGTACGTCATGAGCGCGGTCTCGTACGCGGCGACGGCGTCCCGGTCGAAGGACGTGAACCAGTTCAGCGCGGCCAGCAGGCCGACCACGCCCGAGATGTGGCCCGTCCCCGCCTCCAGTCGGTGCGGAACCGGTGCGAACGTGGTCCGCGTGAAGTCGACCGACTCGATCATGTTGCCGCCGCCCTGCCAGGGCCGCATGGCCTGGAGGATCTCCGGCTTGGCGTAGAGCGCGCCGATGCCGGTCGGGGCGAAGAGCTTGTGCCCCGAGAAGGCGTAGAAATCGGCGTCCAGATCCTGCACGTCGACGGGGAAGTGCGCGACGGCCTGCGCCCCGTCCACCAGGACCTTGGCGCCGTACCGGTGGGCGAGGGCCGTCATCTCCTTCACGGGCGGGACGGTGCCGAGGACGTTCGACGCGTGGCTGACGGCGACGAGCTGGGTGCGGGACGACAGGAGATCGGCGTAGGCGTCCTGGTCGATCGCTCCCTCGGGCGTGAGGGGGATCGGGACGACCCGGGCGCGGGTCTCCTTCGCGATCAACTGCCAGGGGACGATGTCGGAGTGGTGCTCGAGGGTGGCCACCAGAATGTCGTCCCCGGGACCGAGGTTGGCCCGCCCCCAGCTCTGGGCGACCAGGTTGATGGCCTCGGTCGTGCCCCGTACGAAGACGATGTCGTCCGGCGAACCGGCCCCCAGGAACTGGGCGACCGCCGACCGCCCCGCCTCGTACATCTCCGTCGCCTCGCGCGCCATGGTGTGCGCGCCCCGGTGGATGTTGGAGTTCGCGGCGCCGTAGTAGGCGCCGAGCGCCTCGATGACCTGGCGCGGCTTCTGTGTCGTGGCGCCGTTGTCGAGCCAGACGAGGGGGCGGCCGTTGACGGTGCGGTGCAGGATCGGGATGTCCTGGCGCGCCGACTCGGGCGAGAACCCCGGAGGCTGGAGCTGTGGGAGTGCGCCCGGCCCGGGGGCCGCCGCCGGGGAAGCGGGTTCCGCGGGGGCCGTCGGCAGCACCGCCGTCGACCCCGGCAGCCCTGTCGGAGCCGCACCCGAACCCGCACCCGTGCCGGACGGTCCCGGCACCCCCGTCATCCCCGTCACACCCGAAAGCCCCGGAACGCCGAGCCCGCGCGCCGTGACGTCAGGAGTAGTCATGGTAGTTCGACACCTCGACGTTCTGCAGGACGGCGATGGCGTCCTCGACCAGGACGGCCGTGTTGAAGTACGCCGTCATCAGGTACGACGTGATGCCCTTCTGGTCGACGCCCATGTTCCGCATGGACAGGCCCGGCTCGACCTCGTCCGCGACGCCCGCGGGACGCAGCCCCACGACACCCTGCTCGGCCTCGCCCGTCCGCATCAGCAGGATCTCGGTGGTGCCGACGCCGGCGCCCATGCCGTTCGAGAACCGCACCTTGTCCGACGGGATCAGCGGAACGCCGCGCCAGGTCAGGAGCGGGCTGCCGAAGCGGTTGTCCGTCACCGGGGGCACGCCCCGCCGCGTACATTCACGGCCGAAGGCGGCGATCGCCCTGGGGTGGGCCAGGAAGAAGCCGGGCTGCTTCCAGACCCGGGTCAGGAGCTCGTCCATGTCGTCGGGGGTGGGGGCGCCGGTGCGCGCCTGGACCCGCTGCCCGGCGGAGACGTTGTGGAACAGGCCGTACTCCGGGTGGTTGAGGAGCGAGGACTCCTGCCGCTCCCGCAGCGCCGCGATGGTGAGGTTGGACTGCGCGCGCGTCTGGTCGATCGGCCCGTTGTAGAGGTCGGCGACCCGGGTGTGCACGCGGAGCACCGTCTGCGCGAGCGTCATGTGGTACTCACGCGGCGCGTCCTCGTAGTCGACGAACGTCCCGGGCAGGTCGGGCTCACCGACGTGCCCGGCGCTCAGGTCCACCGGCACCTCGGCACCGGGCGTCACGGCGTCCCCGTCGCAGTACGCGGTGATCGCACCCCCCAGCGCCTCGTCCCGGTCGGCGAGCCCCGCGAGCGCGCTGCGGTCGGCGCAGAGCGCCACACCCGGGGTGAGCGCCTTGACGCGGTAGGGCATCGCCGCGGTCCGCGTCCACGCGCCGAGGTCGAAGAACTGGCCGTCGCCGACGACTTCGAGCAGCGCGTCCTCGCCGTACCGCCCGGTCACCCGCTTCTCGGCCTTGCCCTGCACGATCACCCACAGCCGGTCGGCGGGGTCGCCCTCCTGGGCGAGGACCTGCCCGGCCTCGAAGGTGACCTCGGTGAAGGCACCGGCCAGCTCCGCGAGCAGTGCGTCGTCGGCGTCGCGAAGGTAGGGCACCTCGCGTAAGTCGCCCGGCACGACACGCTGCGAGCCGCTCTCCTCGTACGTGGTGATGCGGTCGTCGCCGAGCACGAACGTCCGGCGGCGGTTCACCCGGTAGGTGCCCGACTCGACGTCCACCCAGGGCAGGGCGCGCAGCAGATAGCGCGGCGTGATGCCGCGCATCTGCGGAGTGGTCTTGGTGGTCGTCGCCAGTTGCCGTGCGGCATCCGGGCCGAGTGCGAGCCGGTCGTTCACTGGAACCTCCTGGAAGAACGGTCTTTCGTGGCTGCCGCTGTGGCATTCGGCGCCGATCGTCTTCGCGTTGTTCCATGACCGCAAGTGGTCTTTTTTCAAAGGTAGTTGGGAAAAGGCCGGAAATGAACGGACAGTTGGCCTCGCGCCCCAGGGTCACCCTTCCAGGGCCCTTGCGAAAATTCACTCCACAGCAGATATCAGGCTCAAATCATCCCAATGCCGGAGCCAAGCACCCCTGAAAGGAGCGCTTATGTCTCGGGTAGCGGGGACAGGAGTCGGGAAGGATGGTTCCGGCGCGAGGGACGGTCCCCTCCGGCGTACGAAGGGTGCAGCGATGACAGATTCGGTCCCTGGGGAGCTCACCGTCTCGCGGGCGACGCCCGACGACTGGCGGGTCGTCAGCGGATGGGCGGCGGACGAGGGCTGGAACCCGGGTCTGCGGGACGGCGCGTCCTTCTTCGCGCAGGATCCCGAAGGATTCTTCATGGGCCGCATCGAGGGGGAGCCGGTCTCCGCGATCTCGGTCGTGAACTACGACGAGGTGTATGCCTTCCTCGGCTGCTATCTCGTCCGCCCCGACCTGCGCGGCCACGGCCACGGCCTCGCCACCTGGCGGACCGCGCTCGCCCACGCGGGCAACCGCACCGTCGGCCTCGACGGCGTGGTCGCCCAGCAGAACAACTACCGCCGCTCGGGCTTCGAGTTCGCCCACCGCACCATCCGCTACTCGGGCACCGTGCTGGGAGGTGCCGCACGACCCGCGCAGATCCTGCCGGTCGAGGCCGCGGGCCTGCGGGCGATCACCGCGTACGACGCCGCGAGCTACCCCGCAGACCGCCCGCGCTTCCTGGAGTCCTGGCTCACCGCTCCCGGGCACCGCGCCCTCGCCCGCATCGTCGACGGCCGCATCACCGGATACGGCGTGCTGCGTCCGGCCCACGGCGCCCTGCGCATCGGGCCCCTGTTCGCCGATACGCGCGCCGACGCGGAGGAGCTCTTCGACGCGCTGACGGCGGAGACGGACGGCGTGCCCGTCGTCATCGACGTCCCCGAGTCGCAGCCGCACGCCGTCGCCCTGGCCGAGACGCGCGGCATGAAGCCCACGTTCGAGACCGCCCGTATGTACACCGGCCCGGTGCGGGAGATGGCCGCAGAGCGGGTCTTCGGTGTGACCACGCTCGAACTCGGCTGAGGGAGGCGAGGGCCGGGCCCCACCGGGAACCGGCCCTCCCGTTCACCTGCCTCGGGTCGTCACGTGATCGTCAGCCTCTTCTTGGCCTTGGCCTCGGAGCTGTTGCCCACGTAGATGTCCACGGCCCCCTCCTCGACCCGGAACTCGCCGCTCTCCGCGTTCGTCCAGAACCCGAAGTCGTCGGCGCCGAGCCGGAAGCGGACGGTTCTCGACTTGCCGGGCTCAAGGGTCACCCGGCGGAACCCGCGCAGCTTGCGCACCGGCTGGGCGATGCTCGCCGCGATGTCGTGGACGTACAGCTGCACGACCTCGTCGCCCGTGCGGTCGCCCGTGTTGCGGACGGTGACCGAGACCTCCAGGGTGTCGCCCTTGCGCAGCGCCCGCGCCGATACGCGGTCGCGGCTCAGCTGCGGCTCGCCGATCTCGAAGTCCGTGTAGGAGAGCCCGTGGCCGAAGGCGAACTGCGGGTCCTGGGGCAGGTCCAGGTACTTGGACGTGTACTTGTTGTCCGCGTCGTAAGGGCGGCCCGTCGACTCGTGGTTGTAGTGGACGGGGATCTGGCCGACCGTGCGCGGGAACGAGACGGGCAGTTTGCCGCCCGGATTGACCTTGCCGAACAGCACGTCGGCGATCGCGTTGCCCGCCTCGAGACCCGGGTGCCAGGCCTCGAGGACGGCGGGCGCCGACTTCAGCCAGCCGCCGACGGTCAGCGGGCGCCCGTTGACCAGGACCACCACGAACGGCTTGCCCGTACCGGCGATGGCCTCGATCAGCTTCTCCTGCCCGCCCGGCAGGCTGATGTCGCTGCGCGCCGCCGCCTCGCCGCTCATCGCCGGGGGCTCGCCGACCACGACGACGGTGACGTCCGCCGCCTTGGCCGCGGCGACCGCCGCCGGGATGCCACCGGTGTCCGCGCCCTCGGGGTCGACGCCCTTCGCGTACGTCACCTTCGCCCGCGGAGCCGCGGCCTTCACCGCGGCGAGGACCTTGCCCGAGGGGAAGCTCTTGGCCGCGCCGGGGAACGTCCATGTGCCGAGGAGGTCGTCGGAGTCGCCGAACGGGCCGACGACCGCGATCGACCCGGTCGACTTCTTGAGCGGAAGCGCCTTGCCGTCGTTCTTCAGGAGCACCATCGAGCGGGCGGCGGTCTCGCGTGCGGCCCTGCGGGCCTCCGCGGACGGCTTGTCGATGGCGCTGTCCTCGTCGACGTACGGATGCTCGAAGAGGCCGAGCTCGAACTTCAGGCGCAGGATCCGCGCGACGGCCTCGTCGAGGCGCTTCTCGCTGATCCTGCCGCTGCTCAGGAGCTTCTTGCCGTGCTTGGCCAGGTCCGTGCTCGCCATCTCCATGTCGACACCGGCGTTCAGCGCGAGGCGGGCCGCGTCGGCGCCGTCCTCGGCGAAGCCGTGCGCGATCAGCTCGTCGACGCCGTTCCAGTCGCTGACGACGAAGCCGTCGAAGCCCCACTCCTTGGAGAGGATGCCGGTCAGCGTGTGGGAGTTGCCGTGGGCCGGGACGCCGCTGATGGTGTTGAAAGAGGCCATCACCGTGGCGACGCCCGCGTCCAGCGCGGCCTTGAACGGCGGCAGATAGTGGTTGCGCAGGCGCGACTCCGACACGTCGACCGTGTTGTAGTCCCGGCCGCCCTCGGCCCCGCCGTACGCGACGAAGTGCTTGGCGCAGGCGGCGATGCGGTCCTTGGCGTCGAGGCCCGAACCCTTCTCGCCCTGATAGCCCTCGACCTTGGCCACGGCGAACGCCGTCGTGAGGTACGGGTCCTCGCCGCAGCCCTCGGCGATCCGGCCCCAGCGCGGCTCGTGCGTGACGTCCATCATCGGCGAGAACGTCCAGTGCACGCCGTTCGAGCGGGACTCCTTCGCCGACACCTCGGCGTCCAGCCGCGTGACCTCCGGGTCGAAGCTCGACGCCTGGGCGAGGGGGATCGGGAACGTCGTCCACAGGCCATGGATCACGTCGAGCCCGAAGAGCAGCGGGATGCCGAGCCGGGACTCCTCCACGGCCATGCGCTGCAGGGCGTTGCTGCTCTTGGCGCCGAAGATGTTCAGGACCGAACCGAGGCGTCCGGCGCGCGCCGCGTCCTCGACGTCCTTCGTCTCGCTGCCGCCGGGACCCGTGCTGACGGCCCAGGGGAGCTGCTGCAGCTGACCCAGCTTCTCTTCGACAGTCATACGGTCGAGCAGCTTCTTGATCCTCGGGTCAAGAGGGCTCTGGGTGCTCGGGGCGCTCGGGCGCTGCGGCGCGGCCTGGGCGATTCCGGTGCCGACGGCGGTGAAGCCGCCTCCCGCGACGGCAGTGCCGCCGATCGCGGACAGCAGAGTACGCCTTCGTAGCTCTCGCATGTGTTCGCCTTCTCGCGTCAGGAAGTCGACAACCTCTGTGATGGCCACAAGAGTTGAAGCGAAAGTACGTTCCTGTTACATGCGGGTCAAGGGATGCGGCAGGGACGCGCGGGGGTCTCGTTTCGGTGCCTTGCCTCCCGAAGCTTGACCTCAAGGAAACTTGAGGTTCTACGTTCTTCTCATGAGCATGGAAACGACAGCCTGGACCCAGCTGCAGAGCGTCATGAACGCCGAGCAGGACCGCCGTCCCTTCGCCCGCGCCACCTTGCGCCGCATCGGGATCTTCGCCCGCCCGCACAAACGCCGCATCGTCTACTTCGTGCTCCTGAGCATCGTCACCGCGATGCTCGCCGTGGCGACGCCCCTTCTGGCGGGCAGCGTCGTGGACACGATCGTCTCGGACGGGGATTCCTCGCTCGTCGTCCGGTACGCCCTGCTCATCGCCGCCATCGCCGTCGCCGAGGCCGGCTTCGGCCTGCTCAGCCGCTGGCTGTCGGCGAACCTGGGGGAGGGGCTCATCCTCGACCTGCGCACGGCCGTCTTCGACCACGTCCAGCGCATGCCCGTCGCCTTCTTCACCCGCACCCGCACCGGCGCCCTCGTCAGCCGCCTCAACAACGACGTGATCGGCGCCCAGCGCGCGTTCAGCAACACGCTCTCCGGCGTCGTCGGCAACGTGGTCATGCTGCTCCTGACCCTGGCCATGATGCTGAGGCTCTCCTGGGAGATCACGCTCCTCGCGCTGGTCCTGCTCCCCGTCTTCATCGTGCCCGCGCGCCGCATGGGTTCCCGGATGGCGAAGCTCCAGCGCGAGGCCGCGCACCACAACGCGGCGATGGGCACGCGCATGACGGAGCGCTTCTCCGCTCCCGGCGCCACGCTCATCAAGCTCTTCGGGCGCCCCGGCGCCGAGTCGGAGGAATTCGCGACGCGGGCCAGCCGGGTGCGGGACATCGGTGTCCGCACGGCCATGGCGCAGTCCACCTTCATCACCGCGCTCACGCTGGTCTCGGCGCTCGCCCTGGCCCTCGTCTACGGCCTCGGCGGCTACTTCGCCCTGAGCGGCACCCTGGAAACGGGCGCGGTCGTGTCCCTCGCCATGCTCCTGACCCGCCTCTACGCGCCGCTGACGTCCCTGGCGGGAGCCCGGGTCGAGGTCATGAGCGCGCTCGTCAGCTTCGAGCGGGTCTTCGAGGTCCTCGACCTGAAGCCGCTGATCGATGAGAAGCCGGACGCGACGAAGGTCCCCGATGGCCCGGTGGCGGTGGAGTTCGACGACGTCCGCTTCGGCTACCCCTCCGCCGACAAGGTCTCCCTGGCCTCCCTCGAAGAGGTCGCCTCCCTCGACACCCGAGGCGGCGACGAAGTCCTGCACGGCCTCTCCTTCCGCGCCGAGCCCGGCCAGACCGTGGCGCTCGTCGGATCGTCGGGCGCGGGCAAGTCGACGATCGCGCAACTGCTTCCCCGGCTGTACGACACGGACGGCGGCGCCGTACGGATCGGCGGGGTCGACGTCCGCGACCTCTCGGCGGCATCCATGCGCCAGACGCTCGGCATGGTCACCCAGGACGGCCACCTCTTCCACGAGTCGGTCCGCGCCAACCTGCTGCTCGCCCGCCCCGAGGCCACCGAGGACGACCTGTGGGACGTCCTGCGCAGGGCCCGCCTCGAAGACCTCGTACGCTCCCTGCCCGACGGTCTGGACACGGTGGTCGGCGAGCGCGGCTACCGCCTCTCCGGCGGCGAGCGCCAGCGGATGACCATCGCCCGGCTGCTGCTCGCCCAGCAGCGGGTGGTCATCCTCGATGAGGCCACGGCGCACCTGGACAACACTTCGGAGGCGGCGGTGCAGGAGGCTCTGGCCGAGGCGCTCGAGGGCCGCACCGCGATCGTCATCGCGCACCGGCTCTCGACGGTGCGGTCCGCCGACCAGATCCTCGTCGTCGAGGCCGGACGGATCGTGGAGCGCGGGACGCACGAGGAACTGCTCGCGGTGGAGGGCCGGTACGCGGAGCTGTACCGGACGCAGTTCGCGGGGAAGGCGGGGAAGGGGGAGGAGACGGCGAAGGCGGCGAAGGTGGAGGTGGCGGCGTAGGCGCGCGGCTCATCTCCGGCTCCTCCGGCCCCGCCCCGTCGATCCACGACGGGGCGGGACGCTTTCCTGTTCCTGTTCCGCCAGGCTCCCGTCAGTCCAGGTGATGGTCCATCAAGTCACCTTGAGGTAGAGCGAGTTCAGTATTTGGCGCCCTTGCGTTGAAGGGGCAGGATGCCCACACTGGCCGACGTGACTTCGTCGCGCAGGCCCCCGGACGTCGTCGTCATCGTCCTCGACGACCTGGGATTCGCCCAACTCGGCTGCTACGGCTCCGACATGGCCACCCCGCACATGGACCGCCTCGCCGCCGACGGGCTGCGCTTCAACCGCTTCCACGTCACCGCGATGTGCTCCCCGACCCGCGCCAGTGTCCTGACGGGCCGCAACCACCACGCCGTCGGCATGGGCTTCCTCGTCGACCTGCCGATCGCGCATCCCGGCTACACCGCGCGCCTGCCGAAGTCCGCCGCGCCGCTGCCACGACTGCTGCGCGACGCCGGCTACTCCACGCTCGCCGTCGGCAAATGGCACCTCACCCCGCGCTGGGAGCGCACGGCATCGGGCCCGTTCGACCGCTGGCCGCTCGGTTACGGCTTCGAGCGCTTCTACGGATTCCTGCAGGGCGACACCAACCACTACGCCCCGCAGCTCGTGCGCGACAACCACTACACCGAGCCCCCGGCGGGCCCCGCCGACGGCTACCACCTCAGCGAGGACCTGGCCGACTCGGCGATCCGCATGATCCTCGACCAGAAGCAGGCCACCCCCGACAAGCCGTACTTCCTCTACTTCCCGCTCGGCGCGACACACGCACCGCACCACGTTCCCCGCGCCTGGAGCGAGAGCTACCGGGGCCGGTACGACCAGGGCTGGGAGCGCTGGCGCGAGGAGACGTTCGCCCGGCAGACCGCGCTCGGCGTCGTACCGGAAGACACCGAGCTCTCGCCCCGCCCGCCCTGGATCCAGGACTGGCGAAGCCTCGACGGGGACGAGCGACGGGTCTTCGCGCGCATGCAGGAGGTGTTCGCCGGGTTCCTCACCCACACCGACGCCCAGATAGGGCGTCTGACCGACTTCCTGCGCCGCACCGGACGCCTCGACAACACCCTCGTCCTCGTCCTCTCCGACAACGGGGCCAGCGCGGAGGGCGGCAGCCTCGGCACCCTCAACGAACACCGCTTCACGGCCCGTTCGGGCGACAGCGCCGCCCGCAACCTCGCCGCGCTCGACGACTGGGGAGGCCCCGCGACCTACCCGCACTACGCCTGGGGCTGGGCCTGGGCGGGCAACACTCCGCTGCGGCTGTGGAAGCGCTACACCTGGCTCGGCGGCACCCGCGCCCCGCTCATCGCCCACTGGCCGCGCCGCGTCCGGGACGCGGGAGCCGTCCGCTCCGGGTTCGCGCACGCCGTCGACCTCATGCCGACGATCCTCGACGCGTGCGGGGTCCGGGCGCCCACGGAGGTCGACGGCGTGCCCCAGCAGCCGGTCGACGGCCGCAGCCTGCTGCCCGTCATCGACGACGCCCACCATCAACTGCCCAGCCCCACCCAGTACTTCGAGATGCTGGGCTCCCGCTCAATCGTGCACGGCGAGTGGAAGGCGACCACCGACCACGTCTCCCGCGGAGTCGCGGACGAGGAACGCCTCCTGCCCGGCAGCCGCGACTTCGCGGCGGACCGCTGGTCGCTCTTCCGCCTCGCGGACGACTTCGCCGAGGCGCGCGACGTGGCGGACCAGCACCCCGACGTCGTACGAAAGCTGGCCGCGCTGTGGGACGAGGAGGCCGTGCGCAACGGCGTGCTGCCCCTGGACGACCGCATGCAGGAACGCCTCACCGCGATGATCCCGCCCGCCTGGCCGCCGCCCGCCCGCGCGGCCTATGTGCCGGGCGGCACCCCCGTCCACGACGAGGCGCTGCCGCTGCTCTTCGGCGGATTCACGCTGACGGCCGACGCCGAGGTGCCGGACGGCACGGCGGCATCCGGGGTGCTGTGCGCGCTCGGCGACCTCAACGGCGGGTTCGTCCTGTACGCGCGGGAGGGCCGCCTCACCTTCGCCTGTTCACGGGCAGGGGACCTGGACCGCGTGGTGGCGGGCGAACCGCTCACCGCGGGCCGTCACCAGGTGGGCGTGCGGTTCGACGCGGAGCATCAAGAGGGCGGCAGCGGGACCTTCAGCCTGCGGGTGGACGGCAAAGACGTGGCGTCCGTCCCGCTCGGCGGCCCGTTCCCGTACACCTTCCAGCACGGCGGCACAGGGCTGTGTGTCGGCCACGACCGGGGGCTGCCGGTCGACGCGGGGCACTACCGGCCCCCGTTCCCCTGGCGGGGGACCTTGCACGAGGTGGTCGTCGACACCACCGCCGCACGGGTGGCGGGCAAGGCGGCGAAGCGGTCCGCGGAGGACGAGCTGCGGGCGGCGCTGCACAGCGATTGACCGTGCGGCGGTACGGACGGGTGGGCGCCGCGGGAGATCCGTGGCTACCGGCCCGCTTCGTCCCGGAGCGAGGCCAGGGCGCTCTCGATGCGTCGCGCTCGCGTCTCGGGCTTCTTCGCGCCGTCGACGGCGAGCACGTGCTGCCGCTTCCGGCCCTGGGGCAGGCGGTCGTAGGCGGCGCGGGCGGCCGGGTCGGCGTCCAGCGCGCGGCTGAAGTCCTCGGGTTCGGTGACGACGCGGGGCTCGGTATCCAGCTCAAGGTCGACCTCGACCTCCTCGCCGGGGCCGATGCCCGCCGCAAGGCGGTTGGCCTTGCTGAGGCCGAGCAGGCACCGGCCGCGCATGATGGCGACCCTGCTCCTCCACGTGTGCCCGTTGACCGTGATGATCACCGGCGGCCGCTTCCCGCCACCCAGCGCCTCCACGACCTCGGGCGGCACCTCCAAGCCCTTCATGGGCTCGGGAGGCTCGACGTACGTCCGGAACTTCATGCCGCGGGCTCCCACGTGAATCCGTCCGGGTCGGTGAAGGTCTCGGAGCCGCCGCAGATCGTGAGCCGGTGCGAGCCGCTGCCCTCCGGCGAAGCACCGGCGACCTTGGCCAGTCCGCGACGCCCGTACAGCGACAGCTTCACGCGACTCGACGATCCGTCGAACTCGACGTACTTGCTGCCGAAGCTCTTGGCGACGGTCAGGCCGCGGTCGACGTAGAACCGCTTGGTCGCGGCCATGTCCGAGACGCCGAGGAGGAGAACGACCTCGTCGATCTGCCGGCTGTCAGGGCCGGTGTCCTTCTTCGACGAGCTCGCGAGCTGCCAGATCGTCCCGTCAGGGGCCTGTACGACGCCGCCGTAGCCCCACATGGACTTCTTCGCGGGCTTCAGCTCCGTGGCCCCGGCGTCCAGAGCGGCACCGAACAAGCCGTTGACGATCGAGGGCTGGGAGACCACGAGCGAGACGGTGAACCCGCGGAAGCCGGACGTCTCCGCCTCGGAGGCCCGCAGCCGCACCTGCTTGTCCAGCCCGAAGGCGTCCGTGTAGAAGCGCTCGGCGGCCGTGGGGTCGGCCACTTCAAGGGTGATGCAGTCGATGGAGGTCATGTCGTCGACGCTAGCCGCGGTCCGGTGACCGGCGCTTCTTGAATCCTGATCGCTTTCACGAATTCCCCGGCCACTGCCCCTGGGCCGCACGCCGAAGACTTTGCAGGCTGCGGTCACAGCCCTTGACGGTCGGGTGGGTCAGGGCCGGTTGTACGACTCGCACGCGAGTGCCGCGTTCGCTTCAAGGCAGATCCTGACGGACGCCGCCCCGCCGGGCACATCCGCAGGGGACATGACACTGAACTGGTATGTCACGTTGCACCGAGTGCCGCTGCTCCAAGTGCCCAGTTCGATGCCAGAGGCACCGTACGTGCTGAGCCACAGCCTGTTGCAGCCGACGGCCCGGTGTGTTCCAGCGGCCCCGACCGACCGGTCGCGCCAAGTCAGGGTGCCGCGGACGGAGCTGGCACCGATCGTGACGTCGAAAGAAGTGCTCGGGAAGGGGACCGTCTGCGCGCCGGCGGCGGGAGCGCCCAGCAGGGTGCCCGCGGTCAGCACGATGGAACCGAGGGCGGCGGTGAGATGAGTCTTCATGCGATCTCCAGGACATCTCCAGGATGGGGACTACAGGGCCCGGCCGCGGTCGCGTGCGGCATCAACCGGTTGAAGTGAACAGGGCGGTGGCGAACCGGTTCGGCAAAGTCGCGGTCCGTTTCGCGGCGATGATTCTCATCGCCGCGATCAACGCATCGCTGTGGCCTGCCGGATGTGTCAGCCCCGCCCTCCCCACATGACCCTCAGCTGACAAACAATCACCACAGCGACCGCTGGAGTACTAGTGCAGGCCGTCGATGCAGTAGCCGGCGCGGTAACAGGTCTGTCCCTTGAGGTAGTTCTGGTTTTCGTCGGTCATGTAGACCCAGATGTTGTCGGACCCACCGACGACGTTCGCGGCAAGGGCGAAGTCCGCCGGCCCGGATCGATTGCACCAAGTGCTGCTGCTCTTGAAGTCCAGTGAGGTGCTACCGGCGAACGCCCGCGCGTAGACCCGCCGGCAATTGCTGGCCTTGAACGATGCGTCGATGCCGACCGACCGGTTGGACCAGCTGGCCGTGCCTTTGTAGTAGCTCGCCCCATACTCGATCGAGATGGTGGCGGCAGCGGCGCCGACGGCGGTCGCGGGTGTCGCCGCGAAGGCCATCCCGGCAAGCGACGCGGCTGCGG
This sequence comes from Streptomyces sp. NPDC047525, assembly GCF_040643025.1. Lineage (NCBI taxonomy): Bacteria > Bacillati > Actinomycetota > Actinomycetes > Kitasatosporales > Streptomycetaceae > Streptomyces > Streptomyces sp. NPDC047525. Next base: position 1,049,095 of record NZ_JBEYTL010000001.1, on the reverse strand, counting down.
TCACGGCCACGCCGACCTTCCTCGTGCGGCTCTTCACCTTCGATGTGTCCTTCAACCTCACCATGACAACCACTCCCAGGTTCCTCGAGTGCCGGATGCGCAACCTCACCGTCGTGCGGAGGCGACCGCCTCAGCTCCGGCAGTGAACGTTGCTGCCGTTGTTCGGCAACACGACTGCACCACGCGGGGACCTCACGCCGGAAAGCATTCGAGCCAGTTCAAATCCACCGCGACGACTGCTAGCGTCGGGCGGTGCTCACCCTGCGTGTAGACGCCAATACAGTGTCCAGGGCGCGGTTGGCGCCTTCCCCTGCTTCGGAATCCATGGCGTGGCTGACACTTACCGCAGCGTCGGGGCGGCACCCGGTCTTCGGGGATCCTGGACCACTCGCCCGAGCATCACTTGCCCATCCCGATGTCGCCCTGCTCGCAGACCTGTTGCCGCGAAACGGCGACACCTACAGACCTGACCTGCTCACCCCTCAGCCAGGAACGGACGCACAGCGCCGCGACCTGATCGACGAGCAGATCGCGCACATCGAGGCCTTAGCGCAGGACGACCTCGAAACCCAGGTCTTCACCCACACCCGGACCCACTGGAGCAGGCCGCTGCTGGCCACCACCCGCCGGATCGCGGAGTCGGGGCAGATGCAGCGCCGTCTCGCCAACGGTCTCGCCCGGTTCTGGCGGGATACCTTGGCCGAGGGTTGGCCCGAACTGCGCTCGATCATCCATCAGGACATCGCGCACCGCGCGACAGCCATCGCCACCCACGGCGTCGGCCGGACGCTCGGAGCACTCCACCCCGACATGGCCTGGGCAGGCGACGCGATCACCCTCGCCAAGCCGTGGGACGCCGAAGTCGATGTCGCCGGCCGGGACCTGGTCCTCACCCCCAGCGTGCTCAGCCGGCCCACCGTCATCATCCAGGTCGACACCCCCGGGCAGTTCGTCTTCTACTACCCCGCCCAGCGGATCGGAGCCGACCGGGATCGCAGGTCCGGAAAGATCGCGCAAGTGGTCGGCAACGCCCGAGCGGCCTTGCTCGCGGACCTCGAAACCGCCCGGTCCACCGCGGAACTCGCCGCCCGAACCGGATACACCCCGGGCACCGTCTCCTACCACCTCAGCGCCCTGCACCGCGCACGCCTCGTCACCAAGGTCAGAGACGGGCGCTACGTGTTGTACCAGCGGACCGCGCATGCGGCAGGACTCCTGGAAGAAGCCCATTGCAGTACGCGACGCCCCTCGCTCTGACGGTTACCCGCCGCTGACCGCGGAGTTCGCCCGGCTGCGGCCGAGACCGCCGCCTCGGCCGCCCCTCGGCGTCGACTCGGAAGGTGACGCAGGGCAAGTAACTGCTCATATAGGGGAGTTGATGCAGTGGAGATCGAGTGTGTTACCCATACGCAATCCCGAGGGCAGGACAAGAGCCCTGGCCGGTGGCAGGATGCACCGCAGCTTGCGCAGCACACAGCGCTGTTGATCTCGCGCGCGCCCTGGTTCGAGCCTGCCCTGGAGGTCCTGTGTCCGCTCGTCCCCCGAAGTCCGTTCGTTCCCCGGTGGCTGCCATAGCCCTGACCGCAGCCGCCGGCCTGCTGATGGCGGGCTGCACCAGCACCAAGTCCGACAGCGACGGCGACAAGGGCGCCTCGGGGATCAAGCTCGTCTCGTCCGGCAAGATCAAGACCTGCACGCATCTGCCCTATCCGCCGTTCCAGTCGAAGAAGGACGGCAAGATCGTCGGCTTCGACGTGGATCTGGTCGACCTGGTCGCCAAGGAACTGGGGGTCGAGCAGGAGATCGTCAACACACCCTTCGAGGGCATCGAAACCGGCCAGGACTTCAACATCCGCAAGTGCGACCTGGCCGCCGCAGGCATGACGATCACCGACGAGCGCGACAAGGTCATGGACTTCTCGGACCCCTACTTCAACGCCACCCAGGCGCTGATCACCAAGAAGGGGCAGCCCTACAAGACCTTCGAGGATCTCAAGGGAAAGAAGCTCGGCTACCAGAAGGCCACCACCGGCGGCATCTACGCCAAGAAGGAGAGCAAGGGCCTCGACATGGAGCTCGTGGAGTACGAGGACGTCGGCTTGCTGCTCACGGCGGTCAAGGCCGGCAAAGTCGACGCGGGCATCAACGACAACGGCGTGCTCTTCGAATACATCAAGGACAACCCGGACACCGAGGTGACCGCGGAGTTCGACACCGGTGAGAAGTACGGAATCGGCTTCCGCACGGGCAACGACTCACTGCGCACGAAGGTCGACGAGGTCCTCAAGAAGGCCCGGACCGACGGAAGTTACGACAAGATCTACAAGAAGTGGTTCGGCGCCACTCCGCAGAGCTGACCTCAAGCATTCAAACGGCTGACCAGAGGAGTTCTGCACGTATGTCCATGTCCCGACGGCGGCGTGCACGGCTGTTCCGCGGCGTCCAGTACGCCGTGCTGCTCATCGCCATAGCCGTGTTCGCGCTGGTGGCCGACTGGGGGACACTGCGCCAGGCGTTCTTCGACGTGGAGATCGCCAAGGCGCTGTTCCCCGAGGTGATCACCACCGCGCTGGTCAACACCGCCTACTACACGCTGCTCGGCTTCGGCTTCGGCCTGGGGCTCGGTATCGTCCTTGCGCTGATGCGGCTGTCCACGGTGCCTCCGTACCGCTGGATCGCGATCGCCTATATCGAGTTCTTCCGCGGTATTCCCTCCCTGCTGGTGTTCATCGCGCTCGGCTTCGGTGTGCCGCTGGCCTTCGAGGTCGCGCTCGACATGGACATCACGGTGATGCTGTCTCTGGGCCTGGTGGGCGCCGCCTATATGGCCGAGACGATCCGCGCGGGCATTCTGGCGGTGCCCAAGGGGCAGTCGGAGGCGGCCCGTTCGCTGGGCATGTCACCGGGGCGTGCGATGGTGTCGATCGTGATGCCGCAGGCGTTCCGGATCGTGCTGCCGCCGCTGACCAACGAGCTGATCCTGCTCACCAAGGACTCCTCACTGGTGTATCTGCTCGGCCTCTCGCTCGGCCAGTTCGAGCTGGCCAACTTCGGCCGGGACGCGCTGAACGAGCACAAGAGCCTGACCCCGATCCTGATCGCCGGACTGCTGTATCTCGTCATCACCCTCCCGCTCGGCCATCTGGTGCGGCGGCTCGAGGCCCGTACGGCGAAAGCCAGGTGAGCACCATGAAGTTCGACAAGGCACCCGACGCGCCCGCACCTTCGGGCCAGGCGATCGAGGTGCGCGAGCTGCGCAAGTCGTTCGGCGATCTGGAGGTGCTCAAGGGCATCGACCTCACGGTCGGGCGCGGTGACGTGGTCTGTGTCATCGGCCCTTCGGGCTCCGGCAAGTCGACCCTGCTGCGCTGCGTCAATCTCTTGGAAGAGCCCACGTCGGGCACGGTGACGGTGGCCGGCACGGAGGTCACCGACCCCGATGTGGACATCGATCGCGTACGCCGTCGGATCGGGATGGTCTTCCAGTCCTTCAACCTCTTCCCGCACCTCACGGCGCTGGAGAACCTGACCATCGCGCAGCGCCGTGTGCTGCGGCGCGGCAAGGAGGAGGCGCAGCGCATCGCGCGGGCCAACCTCGCACGGGTGGGCCTCGTCGACAAGGAGCAGTCCTATCCGGCGCAGCTCTCCGGCGGCCAGCAGCAGCGGGTCGCGATCGCTCGGGCGCTTTCCATGGACCCCGAGTTGATGCTCTTCGACGAGCCGACCTCCGCGCTCGACCCCGAACTGGTCGGGGACGTACTCGCGGTGATGCGCTCGCTCGCCCAGGAGGGGATGACGATGCTGGTCGTCACCCATGAGATGAGCTTCGCGCGCGAGGTCGCCGACCGGGTGGTCTTCATGGACGACGGAGTGATCGTCGAGGAGGGCACGCCCGAACGTGTGGTGGGCGACCCGCAGCACGAGCGGACCCGGACGTTCCTGGCGCGCGTACTCGATCCTGCGGCGGCGGAGATGGGCGAGGTCCCGGACACAGGACCGCACGAGAAGCGCGTGGACCGCTGAGTGCGCCTCGGGGCCGTGGGTGAATCCTCAGGCATGGTGAGCCCGAGGTGTCTGGCACTGCCGGGGCCGCGTACCGGCATTGTTGACCAGCGCGTTCAGGTATGGATGGGCCGCTGCGACCCGTGCGGCTGGTCGCTCCGTCTCCTGTAGGCAGGCTAGGTCCGCCCTGTACGCACTCAAGGACCCGCGCGCAAGGACAAACCTGATGGGCCATCAAGCAGCTTATTTCGCGCACACCGCACCAGGTGAGAAGCCTGCTCGCTGCGGCGCACGATGTTGTGGAAGGTCCTAGATTCGAAGGGTGGCCGATGTACAGTGAAAGGCGCCCCTGACCTGCAGAAAGCAGGCAGGGAGCCGTCTTTCAGGAGTCCAAATGCTGCGTACTCTGTTCAAGTCCAAGATCCACCGTGCCACGGTCACCCAGGCGGACCTGCACTACGTGGGCTCGGTGACCATCGACGCCGACCTCCTCGACGCGGCCGACCTGCTGCCGGGTGAGCTCGTGCACATTGTCGACATCACCAACGGGGCCCGCCTGGAGACCTACACCATCGAGGGCGAACGCGGCACCGGCGTCATCGGCATCAACGGCGCGGCCGCGCACCTCGTCCACCCCGGCGATAAGGTGATCATCATCAGCTACGCCCAGGTCGACGACGCCGAGGCGCGCACCCTGCGACCCAAGGTCGTGCACGTCGACGGCGAGGACAACCGCATCGTGGCCCTCGGCGACGACGCGTCCGCGCCGGTGCCGGGCGCCGACGACATGGCGCGCAGCCCGCAGGCCGTGCCAGCCCTTCAGGAGAGCCGATGAGCAGTGGGATCGAGATCCGCGACGACCGGGCGCGCCACGTCCTCGAAGCCCTGGCGGACAGGGAAGTCGTCGGGCAGATCGTCTACTTCATGCTGGACCAGCCCGAGCCCGCCCTCGTACCGGTGCACACCGAAGTCGTGCCCGCGCACGAGGGCGAGGGCATCGCGGGATCGCTGGCCAGGGAGCTGTACGCGATGGCGGCGCGGGAAGGCATCGCCGTCGCGCCCCTGTGCCCGTACGTCGTGAAGTGGGCCGAGCGGCACCCGGACGAGGCGCCCGTCCCCTCCGGGGAACTGGTCGCCGCCGCCCTGGACAAGGTGAAGTCGGACCCGGCCGCGTGGTGAGGGCGACGCTCGCCCTGCTGCACACCTCGCCCGTGCACGTCCCCGTCTTCGAGGGGCTGCGGGACCAGGACCATCCGGGGCTCGCCCTGCGCCACCTCGTCCACGAGGACCTGCTCGCGCGGGCCCGTGCCGAGGGGCCCGACGCGGTGGCCGACGACATCCAGGAGCTCCTTGTGGCGGCCGTCGCCGAGGGGGCGGGCGTCGTGCTCTGCACCTGCTCGACGATCGGCGCCGTCACCGAGGCCCGCGCCGCGGCCGTCGGCATCCCCCTCGTGCGGGTCGACCGGCCCATGGCGGCAGCCGCCGTGGCAGCCGGTCGGTCCGTGGCCGTCGTCGCCACCCTGGAGAGCACCCTGGGACCGACCCGCGCCCTGGTCGAGGAGGAGGCCGCCCGCGCCGGGCGGACCGTCGACGTCACCACGGTCCTGGTGGAGGGCGCCTGGGAGCGCTTCGAGGCCGGTGACGGGGAAGGCCACCTGCGCCTGATCGCGGATGCCGTCGACGCCCTGGACGGCGTCGACTCCGTCGTCCTCGCCCAGGCTTCCATGGCCGGGGCCGCGGACCGCACCACCCTCCCCGTGCCGGTCGTCTCCAGCCCGCGCCCGGGGCTGCGCGCGGCCGTTCTCCGGTGCGCCGCGGACGCCAAGTCGTAGGCTGAGCGCGGGAGATGAGTGACCGCTCACCTCCCGCGTACTCCTTCGACTTCACAGGATTCGACTTCACAGGAGCGGACATGGCGCAGCAGGACGAAGAGGCCGTCATCAGTCCCACCGGCTGGGTGGCCGACCAGGCCCGGCTGTACGAGGAGTCGGGCGGCACGAAGGGCACCGGGGTGCAAGGTGTCCCCTGCCTGCTGCTCGACTACCGCGGACGCACCACCGGGCAGCTGCGCCGCACCGTGCTCATCTACGGCCGCGACGGCGACGACTACCTCATCGTGGCCTCGAACGGCGGCGCCGACGAGCACCCCCTGTGGTACCGCAACCTCGTCGCGAACCCCGACGTACGGCTCCGCGTGGGAACCGAGGAGCGGTTCGACGCGCGCGCCGAGACCCTGTCGGCCGAGGACAAGGCCAGGGTCTGGCCGCGCCTCGTCGAGTTGTTCGCCCCCTACGCGGACTATCAGGCCAAGACGGATCGCGACATCCCCGTCGTGCGGCTCAGCCGCACCCGGGACTGAGCCGTACGGCTCGGGGACGTGTCGACTCGGCAGGCGTGGGCACGCGAGGCGGGAGAGAGTGGTCAAGACCCATCTCCGACTCGATGGAGGAGACATGACCGTCCCGTACCCCGAACCCACGCCGCCCAGCCCGATCCCCGACCCGGGCGGGCCGAGTCCGGTGCCCGACCCCGAGCGTCCCGTTCCGGGCCCCGGTCCCGGCCCGGTGCCGCGTCCTCCCACGCCTACCCCGCCGCCGTCCCCGCTCCCGCCGCCGGGACCGGAACCCGAGACCGAGCCGAAGCCGGTCTGACGGCGGGAGGGCCGACAGGCACTGGGCCTGGCTAGGCCTGCACTTCCGAGCGGTCCGCGCCCCACAGGGTGTGGAACGACCCCTCGCGGTCCGTACGCCGATAGGTGTGCGCCCCGAAGAAGTCCCGCTGCCCCTGCGTGAGCGCGGCCGGCAGGCGGTCCGCGCGCAGCGCGTCGTAGTAGGCGAGGGCCGCCGAGAAGCCCGGCGTCGGGACACCCTGCTGGGTGGCCGCGACCAGGACCGCGCGCCAGTCGTCCTGGGCCGCACCGATCTCCTGCGCGAACGTCTTGTCCGAGAGCAGGCTCGGCAGGTCCGCGCGCGTGTCGTAGGCGGCGCGGATGCGGTCCAGGAAGGCGGCGCGGATGATGCAGCCGCCGCGCCAGATGGCGGCGACCGAGCCCAGGTCGATGTCCCAGCCGTACTCCTCGCTGCCCGCGGCGACCTCGTGGAAGCCCTGCGTGTACGACACGATCTTCGAGGCGTAGAGGGCCTGCTCGACCTGGTCGGCGAACGCCCCTGCCTCGGCCTCGCTCAGCGCGCGCGCCGTCGGGCCCGCCAACTCCTTGGACGCCGCCCGCAGTTCGGTGTGGCCCGACAGGGAGCGTGCGAACACCGCCTCCGCGATGCCCGACACCGGAACGCCCAGGTCGAGGGCGATCTGCACGGTCCAGCGACCGGTGCCCTTCTGCTCGGCCTGGTCCTGGACCACGTCCACGAACGGCTTGCCCGTCGCGGCGTCCACGTGCTTCAGGACCTCGGCCGTGATCTCGATCAGATAGGAGTCGAGGCGGCCGGTGTTCCAGGTGCGGAAGATGTCGGCGATCTGGGCGGGGGAGTAGCCCGCCACATCACGCAGCAGCTGATACGCCTCCGCGATCAGCTGCATGTCCGCGTACTCGATGCCGTTGTGCACCATCTTCACGAAGTGCCCCGCGCCGTCCGGACCCACGTGCGTGACGCACGGGGAGCCGTCCTTCGCCTTCGCGGAGATCTTCTCCAGCATCGGACCGAGCGAGGCGTACGACTCCTGCGAGCCGCCCGGCATGATGCTCGGGCCGAGGAGCGCGCCCTCCTCGCCGCCGGAGACGCCCGTGCCGACGAAGTGGATGTCCTGCTCGCGCAGTTCGCGCTCGCGGCGCCGGGTGTCCGCGAAGTGCGCGTTGCCGCCGTCGATGATCATGTCGCCCGGCTCCATGAGCGGCGCGAACTCCTTGATGACGGCGTCCGTGGGCTCGCCCGCCTTCACCATGATGACGAGGCGGCGCGGGCGCTCGAGCGCCGCGACGAACTCCTTGGCGGTCTCGGTGGCGATGAACTCGCCCTCGTGGCCGAACTCCTCGACCAATGCCTGCGTCTTGGCCGCCGTGCGGTTGTGCAGGGCGACGGTGTAGCCGTTGCGTGCGAAGTTGCGGGCCAGATTGCGCCCCATGACCGCGAGGCCCGTGACACCGATCTGGGCTGACGTGCTGCTCATGCCGTGGCTCCTGGAAGTGGAAGTGCCGGTGGTGTTCGCCAGTATTGCCCCGCGGCGTAGCGTGACATTCCGACACTGTGTCCGACGGAGGAGCCGCCCGTGCCCCATTTCGACATGCCGCTCGACGAACTGCGCCGCTACCGGCCCGGCGTGGCCGAGCCCGAGGATTTCGACGCCTTCTGGGAGAAGACCCTTTCGGCCGCACGTGAGCACGATCTGGACGCCCGCTTCGTTCCTGTCGACGCGCACCTGAGCACGGTCGACGTCTTCGACGTGACGTTCGCGGGGTTCGGGGGCCACCCGGTCAAAGGTTGGCTGATATTGCCCGCGGGGACGACCGAGCCACTGCCCGCCGTCGTCCAGTACATCGGATACGGCGGTGGCCGCGGACTGCCGCACGAGCACCTGCTCTGGTCGGCGGCGGGCTTCGCGCACTTCGTGATGGACACCCGGGGGCAGGGCAGCGGCGGTTCGGCGGGCGACACCCCCGACCCGGTCGGCAGCGGACCCGCCTACCCCGGCTACATGACGCGCGGCATCGAGGACCCGCACGAGTACTACTACCGGCGCGTCTTCACCGACGGCGTACGCGCCGTGGAGGCGGCCCGCGCGCATCCCCTTGTGGACTCCTCGCGCGTCGCCGCGGTCGGCGGGAGCCAGGGCGGCGGGATCACGCTCGCCGTCGGCGGACTCGTCCACGACCTGGCGGCGATCGCGCCCGACGTGCCGTTCCTGTGCGACTTCCCGCGCGCCACGACGCTCACCGACCGGCCGCCGTACCGGGAGATCGCGCTCTACATGAAGGCGAAGCGCGGCTCAGAGGAGCGTGTCTTCCGTACGCTCGCCTACTTCGACGGCGTGCACTTCGCGGCGCGCGGCACGGCGCCCGCGCTCTTCTCGGCGGCTCTCGAGGACATGACGTGCCCGCCGTCCACCGTGTTCGCGGCCCTCAATTCCTATGCGGGGTCGGAGCGTTCGATGGAGGTGTACTCCTTCAACGATCACGAGGGCGGTGGCCCCTACCAGCAGAGTGTCCAACTCCAGTGGATCCCGCAGCACTTGAAGGGCTGACCGAACGGAAGCCCCCTCGCTCACGCGCCCTTGTCACGGTTCGGTCCGAGCGGCTAACTTGCCGCCTTGTCGTGTGTCTGACGTGACTGTGAATGCGTGTGACGGAGGGGGCTCCCATGGCCGTACGCGGTCGGCACCGCCGGTATCAGCCGAACCGGATCAACCGTGCGTCGCTGACCGTCACGGCGGGCGGCGCAGGGATGGCGCTGCCACTGATCGGCACCGGCACGGCAGAGGCGGCCGACGTCGACACCTGGAACAAGGTGGCGGCCTGCGAGTCGACCAACAACTGGAGCATCAACACCGGCAACGGCTACTACGGCGGCCTCCAGTTCAAGCAGTCCACCTGGGAGGCGTACGGCGGCACCGCCTACGCCCCGCGCGCCGACCGCGCCACCAAGGACCAGCAGATAGCCGTCGCCGAGAAGGTCCTCGACGCACAGGGCCCACAGGCCTGGCCGGTCTGCTCGGAGCGGGCGGGCCTGACGCGGGGCGGCAACGCGCCCGACGTCACGCCGATGAGCGCGCCCAAGAAGGCGGCGAAGGCCCCTCAGCGCGACGTCAAGGACGTCAAGCCGGAAGTGACCCCGCAGTCCACCGCGGGCCGCGGCCAGATGTACACGGTCGTCCGCGGTGACACGCTCTCCGGGATCGCCGATGAGCGCCGGGTCAGCGGCGGCTGGCAGAAGCTGTACGAGGCCAACCGCAAGGCGATCGGCGGCGACCCCGACCTGATCACGCCGGGCCAGCGGCTCGCGCTCCAGGCCTCGCAGAAGAAGGCCGGGAAGCCACAGGCCGCGCCCAAGCCGCGCACGGAGCCCAAGCAGCGGGCCGAGCCGAAGCAGCAGGCGAAGCCGAAGCCGCAGCAGAAGGCCGAGCCGAAGAAGGCGAAGCCCGCCCAGGCCGCGCAGGGCTTCTCCGCACCGGTGGCCGCATCGCCGAGCACCCCCTACCGCGCCGCGGGCGGATCCTGGTCGAAGGGCTACCACACGGGCGTCGACTTCCCCGTGGCCACCGGCACTTCGGTGAAGTCGGTCGCCGCGGGCACGGTCGTGTCGGCGGGCTGGGGCGGCTCGTACGGCTACGAAGTGGTGATCCGGCACGCCGACGGCAAGTACTCCCAGTACGGCCACCTCTCGGCGCTCACCGTGAAGACCGGGCAGAAGGTGGGCGCGGGGCAGCGCATCGCGCGCTCGGGGTCCACGGGCAACAGCACGGGCCCGCATCTGCACTTCGAGGTGCGGACGGGGCCCGGTTTCGGCTCCGACGTCGATCCGCTCGCGTATCTGCGGGCCGGCGGCGTCCGGATCTGACGCGGACGGAACGCTTCGAGAACGACTGAAGCCCCTCGGGATTCCCGAGGGGCTTCAGGACGTGCTCGGCTCGCTCCAGGGCTTCAGGAGCCGATGCGCTCGCGGCCGTGGCCGTGGCGGAACAGCACCCGCCGGTGCGGTCCTGTCGCGGCCTTGGGCTGGGAGGGCACCGCGGGCAGCTCCTCCGGCCGCGCCTCGGGGGCCACGGCGTCCGCCGCCACAGGGCCGCCCTTGGCCACGGTCACCGTCGGCGTCGGAACGCCCTGTGCGGCGCCGATCCGCTCCGTGGTCAGCAGGATCAGACCGCCCGCCGCGACGACACCGAAGCCCAGGGCCACGGCGGTGCCCGCCGAGCCGTAGCGGAACGATTCGCCGAAGAGCGTGAGGCCCACCGCGGCCGCCACGACCGGATTCACGACCGTCACCGTCGACAGCGGCGCCGCGAGGCCCGCGCCGCGGTACGAGGCCTGCGAGATCAGTACGCCGGCCGTCGCCAGGACCGCGATCACGGCGAGGCTGGGCGCCTGGTGCGTCAGGGGTTCGTTCGCCTCCCAGTCCACCGCCACCGTCTTGGTGAACACCGAGGCGATGCCGAAGGCGACGCCCGCCGCGCTGGCGAGCAGCACGCTGCGCACCACCGGATGCCGGTGCACCGCGTGCGCCACGACCATGAGCGTCACCACGGCGCCCGCGGTAACCAGCGCCACCATGACCCGCTCGGCGTCGTCCAGGGACTGCGCGTCGGCCGACTGCGTCAGCGAGAGCAGCCCGGCAAGGCCCACGGTCGCCATGATCGCGCCGCGCCACGCGGTGGCGCCCGCCTTGCGGCGCACGAAGAGCGCGGCCATCGGCAGGGCGAAGACGATGGTGAGTGCGCCGAGGGGCTGCACGAGGCTCAGCGGGCCGTACGCGAGCGCCACGACATGAAGCAGCGCACCCAGGCCGTTGAGCCCGATGGCGACCCACCAGACGCCGCGGCGCAGCGGGGCGTACCGTCGCTCCGGCATGCTGACGGCGACGCGCTCCTGCAGGATGGCCCCGCCCGCATACGCGACGGCGGAGATGAGCGAGAGCACCACGGCCAGCGTGAGGGCACTCATGAGGTGCTCCACGGCTGGCGCTGCGCCCCTTGGTGGGCCCGGGGCGTCCGGTGCGGCGAACGGTCGGCTTCCATGCTCACTACGATCTCGCGGATTTCGCTCCACGTCGTCGTACCTCAGCAGGCATTGGGTCCTACTACCGATGGAGTACGACGCGGGAGATGTCCTCCCCCGGGTGGGTTACGCCGCGGTTCGGTGGATCATCCAGAATCTCGAAAATTCGTGCGTGAAGGCCCGTCGGAACGCCCTCGTCCAGGCCGCTGGCCGCGGCGAGGGCGCGCTGCCGCGCCTCGTGCGGGGTCCTGCCCCTCCAGTGTGCTCCCGACCCCGCGAACGCGCGCCTGCGGATGTGCGCCCACACTGTCTGACCTGGGCTTTTGAGATGCCCGATCGTATTCTTGACCCTCGTGGAAAGGGGTCCGGATGCACCGGAGCATACGCAGTGTCGACGACGTACTGAAGCTCATGGACGGCCTGTTCGCGCCGGAGGCCGACCGCTGGACCGCCGACGCGGCGAGCTGGTGGGACGGCTTCTACACCGACCGGTCACGGCCGGTGCCCTTCTTCGTGGCGAAACCGGACGAGAATCTCGCCTCCTACGTGGACCGGGGCCTCCTCACTCCCGGCCGGGCCCTCGATCTGGGCTGCGGCCCCGGCCGTAACGCCCTGTATCTGGCGTCCCTGGGGTTCCAGGTGGACGCCGTCGACCTCTCCCCGGCGGCCATCGGCTGGGCCGAGGAGCGGGCCCGCGAGGCCGAGGCGGACATCCGCTTCCACCGCGGCGACGCCTTCGCGCTCACGGAGGCCGAACTGGGCGGCCCCTACGACCTCATCCACGACTCGGGCTGCTTCCATCACCTGCCGCCCCACCGCCGCGTCAGCTACCTCTCCCTGCTCGACCGTGCCCTGGCTCCCGGCGGCCACCTCGCCCTCACCAGTTTCGCCGCCGGTGATGCGGGCTCCGGCTCCGAGCTGCCCGACGCGGACTTCTACCGCGCGTCAGGACTTCAGGGCGGCCTCGCCTACACGCCGGAGTCCCTGCGCTGGATCTTCTCCGACCTCACGGAGGTCGAACTGCGGCGCATGCGCGACGAACCGGCCGACTCCGCGTACTTCGGTGAGCCCTTCCTGTGGACGGCGCTGTTCCGCCGGGACGCCTAGGCCCTGCCCGGACGCCTAGGCTCTGCTCTCGTGAAAGCCCCTCTCGACCTGACAGAAGTCGGTTCCGTCGGCGGATTCTTCGCCCTGCGCGCGGGGGCGCCGCCGAGCGGTGTCCAAGTGGCGTCCCTGGCGCGGGTGTACGCCGGGGACGACAGGCCCCTCGCGTTCCGCGTCGACAAGGTCGCCGCCCGGCTCGGGGCGCCCGACACGCGCATCGCCGTGTCCGTGGCGCAGCTCGGGCTCGCGGCGCGGCTGTGGTCCGTGACGCTCGGCTCGGCCGCGCTGCACGGAGAAGTGCCGGACCTCGACCCGGAGCTGCTGCACTGGGACGCGGACGGCACCTCGCCCGATGACCTGTGGCTGAGAGAGCTGACGACGCGTCCCGCCGACGCCGCGAGCATCCGGGACGTCGTACAGAACGGCCATCTGGCGCCCCTGGCCGACGCCTTGCGCACGCGGTACCGGATCTCCGCGCCGCTGCTGTGGGGCAACGCGGGCTCCGCGCTCGCCGGAGCCGCCCGCGAACTGGACACCTGGGCGCGGCGCAACGGACGTACCGACGTGGGAGAGCGCGCACGGGCCCTCGCCGCCGAACTCTTCGACCACCCCGACCTGCGCTCCACCGGAACCCTGCGCGGCACCGCGTTCCGGCGCCGCAGCTGCTGCCTCTACTACCGCTGTCCGGACGGCGGTGTGTGCGGGGACTGCTGCTTCGACCGGCCGCCCCAGAGGTCGGTGCGGGGCTCTTCCCCACCGGGCGCTTCTGGGTGACCATGAGGGGGCGGGCGACCGGCGGCTGGGGCGGACGGACGGGGGATGCTGCGTGCGAGTGGGACTGCTCACCCGGGAGTATCCGCCGGATGTCTACGGCGGAGCAGGAGTCCATGTCGAGTTCCTCGCACGGGAGTTGGCGGCCCTCCTCGACGTCGACGTGCACTGCTGGGGAAACGGCGCCGCCGCCGAAGGGGTCGCACGCCACCAGGCCTGGGACGCCCTGGACGGCGCCAACGACGCGCTGCGCACCTTCTCGGTGGACCTGTCCATGGCGGCCGCTCTCACCGGGTGCGACCTCGTCCACTCCCACACCTGGTACGCCAACCTCGCGGGCCACTTGGGCAAGCTCCTGCACGGCATTCCGCACGTCATGACCTCGCACTCCCTGGAGCCCCTGCGCCCCTGGAAGGCCGAGCAGCTCGGCGGCGGGTATGCCCTGTCCGGCTGGGCCGAGCGCACCGCCGTCGAGGCCGCGGACGCCGTCATCGCCGTCTCGCGCGGCATGCGGGCCGACATCCTCAACTGTTACCCCGCCATCGACCCGGCGAAGGTGCACGTCGTCCACAACGGCATCGACACCGCCCTGTACCGCCCGGACCCCGGCACGGACGTCCTCGAGCACCTGGGGATCGACCCCGAGCGGCCCTACGTCCTGTTCGTCGGACGCATCACCCGGCAGAAGGGCGTGCCCCATCTGCTGCGCGCCGCAAAGGAGTTGGATCCGGCCACCCAGCTCGTGCTCTGCGCCGGAGCCCCCGACACCCCGCAGATCGACGCCGAGTTCCGCACCCTCTTCGAGGAGCTGAGCCGGGCCCGCGGGGGAGTCCACTGGATCCCGGAGATGCTCCCGCGCCCCCAGATCGTCCAACTCCTCACGCATGCACGGGCGTTCGTCTGCCCCTCGGTGTACGAGCCGCTCGGCATCGTCAACCTGGAGGCGATGGCGTGCGGCACCCCGGTCGTGGCATCGGACGTCGGGGGCATCCCCGAGGTCGTCGACGACGGAAGCACGGGGCTCCTCGTCCCGTACGAGGAGAAGGAGCCGGCGGCCTTCGAGGCACGGCTCGCGCAGGCCCTGAACGAACTGGCCGCCGATCCGGTAGCCGCGACCCGTATGGGCGCGGCCGGACGCGACCGCGCCGTCAGGGAGTTCGGCTGGGACGCGGTCGCGCGACGCACGACCGGCGTGTACGAGGAGTTACTCGAGTCCAAGTGATCCCAGTTAAGGGGGCGGCGCGATGCGCGGTGGACCTTCGGTGCTCGGAATCGTCCTGGCGGGCGGTGAGGGGAAGCGCCTGATGCCCCTCACGGCCGACCGGGCCAAACCAGCGGTCACGTTCGGCGGCACGTACCGCCTCGTCGACTTCGTGCTCTCCAACCTCGTCAACGGCGACATCCTGCGGATCTGCGTACTGACCCAGTACAAGTCGCACTCTCTCGACCGGCACGTCACCACCACCTGGCGCATGTCCAGCCTCCTCGGCAACTACGTCACACCGGTCCCGGCGCAGCAACGCCTCGGCCCGCGCTGGTACTTGGGCAGCGCGGACGCGATCCTGCAGTCCCTCAACCTCGTCCACGACGAACAGCCCGACTACATCGCGGTGTTCGGTGCCGACCACGTCTACCGCATGGACCCCCGGCAGATGCTCAACCAGCACTTCGAGAGCGGTGCCGGGGTCACGGTCGCGGGCATCAAGGTGCCGCGCGCGGACGCGGCGTCCTTCGGCATCATCACGCCCGCGCGGGACGGCACACGTGTCGACCGCTTCCTGGAGAAGCCCACCGATCCGCCGGGTCTGCCCGGATCGCCGCACGAGGTGTTCGCCTCCATGGGCAACTACGTCTTCACGACGAAGACCCTCGTCGACGCGATTCAGCAGGACGCCGAGGACGACAACTCCGTGCACGACATGGGTGGTTCGATCCTGCCCATGCTCACCGAGCGGGGCCTGGCCCAGCTGTACGACTTCGACGACAACCACGTGCCGGGGGAGACCGCGCGCGACCACGGCTACTGGCGTGACGTCGGCTCGCTCGACGCGTACTACGAAGCACACATGGACCTGATCTCCGATCAGCCGGTCTTCAACCTGGACAACCGGCGCTGGCCCATCTACACCCACCCGGGCGGTCTGCCGCCCGCCAAGTTCTGCGCGGCCGGCATCGCGAGCGAGTCCATCGTCAGCCCCGGGTGTGTCATCCGGGGGCAGGTCACGCGCTCCGTGCTGTCTCCCGGTGTGACGATCGAGGACGGGGCGGTCGTGCAGGGTTCGGTGCTGCACGACAACGTACGCGTGGGCAGGGGCGCGGTGGTGCGGGGCGCCGTGCTCGACAAGAACGTGGACGTCCCGCCCGGGGCGACGATCGGCGTCAACCCGGAGCGGGACGAAGAGCTCTACACGGTGTCGAAGGGCGGCGTGATCGCGCTGGGGAAGGGGCAGGCCGTTCCGATGTAGCCGTGCCTCCTGCCTGGTCCTGGTGGCTGTGTCTCCTGCCTACAGGACCCGGCGTCTGCGGCCCAGCCACGTCTGGGCGATCACGACGAGCGCCAAGAAGGCGCCGCTGACAACCTGTTGGTAGGCGGAGTCGAGCGAGCCGATCTGGTTGATGACGTTCTGGATGACCTTCAGGAGCAGTACGCCGACGAGTGAACCGCTGATGAAGCCGAATCCTCCGGTCAGCAGGGTGCCCCCGATGACGACCGCGGAGATCGCCTCCAGTTCCATGCCCGAGCCGAGGATGGTGACGCCCGAGACCAGCCAGGCCGCGTTGAGCGCGCCCGCCAGGCCCGCGCAGAGGCCGGAGAGGGTGTAGACGGTGACCTTGGTGCGGGCCACGGGGGCACCCATGAGGGCCGCCGCGTCCTCATTGCCGCCGACCGCGTACACGTACTGGCCGAAACGGCTGCGGCGCAGGACCACGGCGCCCGCGACGAAGAGCGCGAGGGTGATCCAGACCGGGGCTCCGATGCCCAGGACCTTTCCCTGGCCGAGTGTCGCGAAGAAGGAGTCCTTGTCGACCAGGTAGGTCTTGGAGCCCTCGTCGGTGATGGACAGGAGGATGCCGCGTGCGCCGAGCATCGCGGCCAGCGTCACGATGAAGGGGGCCAGGCGGGAGCGGGCGATGAGGAGGCCGTTCACGAGGCCGATGAGTCCGCAGACGGCCAGGGGCAGAAGGAGCGCCACCGCCGTTCCGTACTGCGAGCCCCAGGCCGCGAGTACCCCGCCGAGCGCGAAGAGCGAGCCCACGGAGAGGTCGATCCCGCCGGTGATGATCACGAACGTCATGCCGAGCGCGACGACCGCGAGGAACGCGGAGGAGACCGCCATGTTCTCCAGGTTGTCCGCGGTCATGAACGTGTCGAAGCTGAGCGACGCCGCGATGACGGCGACCACCAGGGTGACCAGGGCGCCGTGCTGCTGGGCGAGTGCGCTGATGCGCTCGGAGCGGGTCGGGCCTGTCGGTTCGTCGCCGCTCGTCTTCATGGGGTTCGCCTCGGATAGGACGGTGCCTGTCACCGCTTGCCCCTCTCACGTGCCGCGTAGACGGCCAGAATGATCACTATGGCCTGGGCGATCTGTGTCCAGGAGGGCGGCAGATCGTGCTTGATGAGCGTGGCGGTGAGCAGCTGGATCAGCACGGCGCCCGCCACGGTCCCGCCGATCCGTACGCGTCCGCCGCTGAGCGGTGTGCCGCCGACCACGACCGCGGTGATCGCGGACAGTTCCATCAGGTTGCCGAGTGACGTCGGGTCGCTTGCGGTGAGGCGGGCCGTCGCCAGGACGCCCGCGATGGCGGCGAGTGCGCCCGAGCAGACATAGACCAGGATCAGGACGCGCCGTACGGGGAGTCCCGCGAGGCGGGCTGCCGGGCGGCTGTCGCCGATGGCGAGGAGCTGGCGGCCGAAGGTGGTGCGGCGGACGACGAAGGCGACGAGGAGTGCGAGTGCTGCCGCGATCAGGACGAGGTAGGGGATGCCGAGGACGTCGCCGGAGCCGAGGGACGCCATGGTCGGGTCGCGTACGTCCTTGAGCTGGGGGAGCAGCACGAGGGCGAGGCCGCGGCCCGCGACCATCAACGCCAGGGTGGCGACGATGGGTTGGACGCCTATGAACGCGATGAGGGAGCCGTTCGCGAGGCCGATGGCCGCGCCGCCGATGATCGCGACGATGAGCGCGATCCAGGTGCCGTAGCCGAGGTAGAGGGAGAGGAGGGACGTGGAGAGCGCCATGACCGAGCCGACGGAGAGGTCCACGCCCTCGCTGCCGATGGCCAGCGCCATGCCCAGGGCGACGATGAGGACCGGGGCCACCTGGACCGCTTGGGTGCGGAAGTTCTCTGCCGAGAGGAAGTGGGGGGTCACGGCGATGTTGAGGAGCAGGAGGACGGCTACGCCCAGGTAGACGCCGTAGGACTGGAGGTAGCGGAGGATGCGCTCGCGGTCGGCTGCTTTGCCTCCCAGGGCGAGGTCAGTCATGGGTACTCCGGGTGCGCCTTGGCTTGTCTGTGGGGCGGGGCCGCGCCGGTATGTCCGTCCTCGCTATCGTCCGGTGGCCGCCTTGGTGCTTCGGCGCCGGAGCGCCGCGAACCGTGCTCCGGGCGGACATACCGGCACGTCCCCTCCGGTCGGCTTGGCGGCCGCAGGTGAGTTGGGGGCTAGTCACTGGGGCTCCCCGTTGTTGCTATCGCTCGCATCAAGGCGTCCTCTGTGACCTGGGGGCCCGTCAGTTCTTCGATCACCGTGCCGTCCTTGAGGACGATGACCCGGTCGGAGCCCTCGATGAGTTCCTCCATGTCGGAGGAGATGAGGAGCACGGCCAGGCCGTCGTTGGCCAACTCGTCGATCAGCTTTTGGACTTCGGCCTTCGCGCCGATGTCTATCCCTCGGGTGGGCTCGTCGAGGAGGAGGACCTTGGGGTTCATGGCGAGCCAGCGGGCCAGGAGGACCTTCTGCTGGTTGCCGCCCGACAGTTCGCCCACCTTTTGGTGTGGGCCCGACGCCTTGATGCGCAGGCGCTTCATGAAGGTGTCCACGATGGCGTCGATCGCCGACTCGTCCACCAGGCCGAAGCGGGACAGGCGGGGGAGTGCGGCAAGGGCGATGTTCTCGCGGACCGAGAGGCCGGAGACTATGCCCTCGGCCTTGCGGTCCTCGGGGAGGAGGCTGATCCCGGCACGGATGGCCGCCGGGGGTGACCCGGTGCGGACCGGGACTCCGGCGATCCGTACGTTTCCGGAGTCGGGGGGCAGTGCGCCTGCGATGGCCTTTGCCGTCTCGCTGCGGCCCGAGCCCAGAAGGCCTCCGAGGCCCACCACTTCGCCGGGGCGGATCTCGACCGAGACATCGTGGAGGTGGTGGCGCATGGTGAGGTTGCTTGCCTGGAGGATGGGCCGGGTGTCCGGGGCGTGGTCTCCGGAGAACTTGGTCGCGCCCTCTTCGCGGACCTCTCCGACCTCCCGGCCCAGCATGAGGGAGACGAGGTGGAGCCGGTCGAGCTCTGCTATCGGGCCTGTGTGCACCAGCTTGCCGTCGCGGAGAACCGTGACCGTGTCGCACACCTCGTACAGCTCTTCCAGGCGGTGGCTGACGTAGATCACCGCGATGCCGCGGTCCCGCAGCATGCGGATGACGCCGAACAGGGTCTGGACCTCGCGGGGTTCGAGGGACGACGTCGGCTCGTCCATGATGACGACCTGCGCGTCGACCGAGACCGCTCGGGCCAGGGCCACCATCTGCTGGGTTCCCACGCCGAGTTCGCGCAGGGGGCGGCGAACGTCGACGGTGATGCCGAGGCGTTGCAGGGCCTCGCCGGCCTCGCGGTGCATGCGGCGGAAGTCGATGAGGCCCAGACGGCCGCGTGGCTCGCGGCCGAGGAAGAGGTTGCGGGCCACGCTCATCAGGGGGACGAGGTTGACCTCCTGGTAGATGGTGGAGATGCCCGCGTGCTGGGCCTCCAAGGGCGTGGCGAAGGCGACTTGGTGGTTGTTGTAAATCAGGTCGCCCGTGTCCGGTGCGTAGACGCCTGTGAGTACCTTGATCAGGGTGGACTTGCCCGCGCCGTTCTCGCCGATCAGGGCGTGCACCTCACCGGAGCGAGCGGTGAAGTCGACCGCGTCCAGGGCTCGTACTCCGGGAAATGTCTTGGTGAGACGGGACACTGAGAGGACGTCAGGCATTTCAGTAGGCCTTGCCGAGGTCCGCCTTGGCGTTGGTCTTCGTGTACGCGCTGTCCTTGATCACGATGTCCTGCGAGACCTTGGTGCCCTTGGTGAAGGTGTCCAGGGTCTGGAAGGCGAGCGGGCCGAAGCGCGGGTTCGACTCGATGACGCCGTCGATCCAGCCGTCGACGATGCCCTGCACGGCGTTGCGCGTGCCGTCGACCGTCACGATCTTCACGTCGCCGGCCTTCTTGCCCGCGCCCTTGAGGGCGTTGACGGCGCCGAGGCCCATCTCGTCGTTCTCGGCGTAGATCCCGGTGATGTCCGGCTTGGACTGGATGAGCTGCTCGGTGACCTGCTGACCCTTCTCGCGGGCGAACTCGCCCGTCTGCTTGAAGACGACCTTCAGGTCGGGGGCCTTCTCCTTGATGCGGTCCTGGAAGCCCTTGGTGCGCTCGGTGGTGACGTTGTTGCCCGCCGCGCCGAGCAGGATCGCGACCTTGCCCTTGCCGCCCGTCGACTTGATCATCTGGTCGGCCGCGCGCTTGCCCTGCTCGACGAAGTCGGAGCCGATGAAGCTGACGTAGTCCTTGCAGGCCTTGGCGTTGATCTTGCGGTCGATGGTGACGATCGGGATGTGCTTGGCGGAGGCCGCGCGAAGCACCGGCTCCCAGCCGTCGGAGTTCAGCGGTGCGATGACAAGCAGGTCGGCGCCCTTGGCGATGAGGTCCTGGACGTCGCTGATCTGCTTGGAGAACTGCGACTGGGCGTTGGCGGTGAGCAGCTTGACGCCGCGCTTCTTCGCCTCGGCCTTGATGGACGCCGTCTCCGCGATGCGGAAGGGGTTGGCCTCCTTCTCCGACTGGGAGAAGCCGACGGTGGCGGTCTTGAGGTCCAGCTTCTTGCCGCCGTAGGCGTCTATCGCGCAGGTCGGTCCGCTGCCCTCGCTCGGCTCCGAGACGACCTGGCCCGAGTCGCCCTGGTCCTGTGACGCGGAGCTCTTGTCGCCGTCGTCCTCGGACTTGGCGCATCCGGTGGCGAGCGCGAGGCTCGCGGCGAGACCGGCGGCGAGGAGGGTCCTGGCTGAGGTGCGGCTAAGGCGTGTGGTCGGCTTCATGGAGTCCCCAAAACGGCACGGCCCCGGCGCTGAGAGCGCTCACGGGAGGATCGGCACTTACGGTCAACTCGGCGGTACGGGGAGCTTTTTACATCGTTGGAAGGACCCTGTAAACCCTCCGCGCAAGGGGAGGCCCCCGCCGCCGACGTGGCCGCTCAGCGTCGGCCCAGCGTGCTCTCGCGCTCCACCAGGCGGAATTCCGCGGTGAGTTCACGGCCCTCGGGCTCTCCCGCACCCTCCAGGCTGCGCAGCAGCGAGGCCACCGCGAGGCGGGCGATGGCCTGCTTGTCCGGCGAGACCGTGGTCAGCGTGACCGCCCCGAACTGGCCCTCGGCGATGTCGTCGAAGCCGACCACCGCCACGTCCCACGGCACGCGCAGACCGCGCTCGTGCAGCACCCGCATGGCGCCGATGGCCACCAGGTCGTTGTACGCGAAGACCGCGTCGGGCCGCACTCCCGCGTCCAGCATCCGCGCCATCGCCTTCGCCCCGTCCCAGCGGTTCCAGCCGCCGACCGGGCCCACCAGATTGTCCGGCGCGGCTATCCCCGCCTGCGTCAACTCCTCGCGCCAGCCCTGGAGTCGGAGGTTCGCGGGGCGGTTCGCGGAGTCCGTGCGGGCACCGAGATACGCGATGCGGGAGCGGCCGCGGCCGATGAGGTGGCGCACCGCCATGCGGGCCGCGGCCACGTTGTCGATCGCGATGTGGTCGTACGGCAGGTCGTACTGGCGCTCGCCGAGCAGCACCAGCGGCACGTCGTCCTCGCGGCCGAGCAGGTCGTCCGCCTCCAGCTCGAGCGGGCTCAGGATCAGACCGTCGATCACCCGGGCCCGGAAACCCTGGCTGACCAGGACCTCCTGCTCGCGTTCGCCGCGGGTGTGGTCGAGCAGGACGGTGAAATCGTGCTCGGCCGCCGCGTCGATGACCGCACCGGCCAGCTCGGCGAAGTACGGGTTGCCCAGCTCGGGAACGGCGAGCGCGATGATGCCCGTACGGCCCTTCCGCAGGTGACGCGCCGTCAAATTCGGTCGGTAGCCCAGCTCGTCGATCGCCTCCTGGACACGCGCCCGCATCGCCGGGGTGACGTGCTGATACTTGTTCACCACGTTCGAGACGGTCTTGATGGAGACGCCCGCGTGTTCCGCGACGTCTTTGAGGCTAACCCGCACGTGCAGCTCCCTGCGTCGACGTGGACCCCTGTCCTGGGGTGTTTGTCATGGCCCTGGACAGCGCGCCGAGGGGCGTGCTGTCATGCCAACTGCCGTTCCTTCCAACGTTGTACAGACTCGTTGTACCGACTGGAGCGGCGAGCCGCCACCCTTCCTCAGCCTTCGAGCACCGCTTCAAGCAAAGGAGGATCCGTGCGCCCCATCCGTCACAGACGACTCCGCAGGCAGCTGATACTGCTGCTCACCGTCGCCCTCGCCTTCGCCGGACTCACCGCCGTGCCGGCCGCGACCGCCGCCGACGAACCCCCCGAGGTCCACGGCCTGAAGGGCGAGTACTACACGCAGTCCGCCCCCGGCGCCTTCGACTTCCACGAGCTCAAGGCCACCGGCTTCGACCAGCGCATCGACTTCGACAACCTCGACCCGCGCCTGACCTTCGCCACCGGGAAGGCGGATGACGCCACCGTTCGCTGGACCGGCAAGGTCGTCCCGGAGAAGACCGGATCCCACACCTTCTCCATGATCGGCGACAACGGCTTCCGGCTCTGGGTCGACGGCAAGCTCGCCATCGACCACTGGGTCGACGACTGGGACAAGGAACAGACCGCGCAGCCGGTCGAGTTGACGGCGGGCAAGGCCTACGACATCAAGGTCGAGTACTTCGAGCACTACGGCGGCTCCAACCTCCACCTGCGCTGGACCGAGCCCGGCGGCACCAAGGAAGCCGTCCCGCAGTCGGCCTTCCGCCTCCCCGACGGCTTCGAGTACGACGGAGCCACCTCCGCCACCGTCCTCAAGGACGGCCGCACCCTGAAGCTCGACTTCGCGCAGGAGCTGGCCGCACCCCCCAGCGATCTCGCCACCCACATCGAGGCGGTCATCGGCGGCGCCAAGTGGCCCATCAGCACGGTCAAGCCCGACCCCAAGGACCCGCGCGCGCTCCTGGTGGGCCTCAAGGAACCCGTCGTCGGCAACAAGACGGGCACGGCCAAGGGCACCGCCGACCTGCGCTACGACGGCAAGGGCGGCCTGAGTGGTGACGACGGCAAGGCGGTCGCCGCGTTCTGGAGCAGCGGCCCCAACCACTCCGAGCACCAGCTGCGCACCAAGTGGGCCGACAAGGTGGGCCCGGACAACGCGCTTCCCGAGTACCCGCGCCCCCAGCTGACCCGTGACGCCTGGCGCAACCTCAACGGCTCCTGGCAGTTCGCCTCCGCCAAGGCCGGCGAGAAGCCCCCGGTCGGCAAGCAGCTCGGCGAGAAGATCCTCGTCCCCTACCCCGTGGAGTCCCAGCTCTCCGGCCTGGAGCGGCACGAGGACCGCATGTGGTACCGCAGGACCTTCACCGTCCCCGAGGGCTGGAAGGTCGGCGAAGGCAAGCGCCTCAAGCTCAACTTCGGCGCGGTCGACTGGCAGTCCGAGGTGTTCGTGAACGGCAAGAAGGTCGCCGAACACAAGGGCGGCTACGACAAGTTCAGCGCCGACATCACGGACGCCCTCAAGCCGGGCAAGACCCAGGAGCTGATCGTCGGCGTCTATGACCCGACCGACTCCAAGGACGGCGAGAACCCGCCCGTCGGCAAGCAGCGCCTGGACCCCAGCGGCATCTGGTACACCCCGTCGTCCGGCATCTGGCAGACGGTGTGGATGGAGCCGGTGGCCGCCGACCACGCCGACTCGCTCAAGATCACGCCCGACGTGGCCACCCAGCAGGTCACCGTCGAGCCCAAGGGCGTACGCGACGGAGTGCCGGTCAAGGCGGTCGCGTACGAAGGGAAGAAGAAGGTCGCCGAGGCGAGCGGACGCACGGGCACACCGCTCAAGCTGAAGATCGCCGATCCGCGCCTCTGGTCGCCGGACGATCCCTTCCTCTACGACCTGAAGGTGACCGTCGGCCGCGACCAGGTCAAGAGCTACTTCGGGATGCGCACGATCGCGGTGGAGAAGGTGAACGGCACCCCGCGCACGATGCTCAACGGCAAGCCGCAGTTCCTGATGGCCACGCTCGACCAGGGCTTCTGGCCGGACGGCCTGCACACGGCGCCGACCGACGAGGCGCTCGCGTACGACCTCAAGATGCACAAGGAGATGGGCTTCAACTCGGTCCGCAAGCACATCAAGGTGGAGCCTGATCGCTGGTTCTACTGGGCGGACAAGCTGGGCCTGATGGTCTGGCAGGACATGCCCTCGATGCGCTCGGACCGCAACCCGAGCACGGCCGCTCGCGCTCAGTACGAGAGCGAGATGAAGCAGATGATCGACGAGCACGCGAACCACCCGTCGATCGTCATGTGGGTCACCTTCAACGAGGGCTGGGGCCAGTACGACCAGGGCCGCATCGCCACCCAGGCCAAGTCCTGGGACCCGACCCGCCTGGTCAACGGCATGTCGGGCCTCAACCTCGGTGCCGACGGCGGCACCGGCGACATCATGGACGAGCACGGCTACCCGAGCCCGGCACTGCCGCCCAAGCCGGACGGCGTACGGGCCCAGATCAACGGGGAGTACGGCGGACTCGGACTCGCGGTACCCGGGCACGCCTGGTCCGTCCAGCAGAGTTACGTCGACGTGGACCCGGCGACGTACACGGACGACTACCTCACGAAGCTCGACGAGGTGCACAAGCTCGCCTGCAAGGGCGGCAACGGCGCCGTCTACACGCAGATCTCCGATGTGGAGGGCGAGTTGAACGGCCTGCTGACGTACGACCGCAGGGTCGTCAAGCCCGACGTGAAGCGGCTCAAGGCAGCCCATGAAGCCTTGATCGGCGATGCGTCGCGGCCGGACCCGGCGGGTTGCTCCGGCTCCTGACGAGGCGTTGGGCGCTCCGGCCCGGTGGGCCGGAGCGCTTAACCCGTGGACGCGGGCCCGCCCGCTTGGCACGATCGCCCCGTGATCAACGAGAACGAGTGGGCAGGGGCCGCGGCCCGCAACAACGCCGAGTGGTGCGACGCGGTCTGCCGCACGCACGGACTGCGGGGGGAGTTCGGCGCAGGGATGTGGAGCAGCGCGCGCCGGACACCGCCGCTGTATCCCGATGCCGTGACGCTCACCCCCGACGCGTCGGCGGCCGGCCTGGTGGCCCGGATCGACACGGCGTCACCGGGCTGCTCCGTCAAGGACAGCTTCGCCTGCCTGGATCTGGAGCCACTGGGCTTCGAGGTGCTGTTCGAAGCCCAGTGGATCCGCCGGGAAGCGGGTCCGACTCCCATTGCCGCGAGCCTCGATTGGGAGCAGATCAAGAGCCCCGAGTCCCTGCCCGCGTGGGAGACCGCCTGGAACGACGGCGAGGAGGGCACAGGCCTGTTCCGTCCGGGGCTGCTCTCCGACGGCACGACGTTCCTTGCCGCATACGCCGAGGGGCGGATCGTGGCGGGCGCCATTGCGAGCCCCGGCGCGTCGGCGGTCGGTGTCTCGAACCTGTTCACATCGGCCGACGAGGAGTCCGCCTGGGCGGGCTGCCTTGCGGAGGTCGCCCGGCTCTGGCCGGACCTGCCCGTCGTCGGATACGAGAGCGGCGAGAGCCTGGACGCCGCGGTCGCTCAGGGGTTCACGCCGATCGGACCGCTGCGGGTGTGGCTGCACACCGGCTGACCCGGGGTCTCAGGCCGCGGCGGTCCGCCCCGCGAGGAGCTGGGCCGTCACCTCGGCCACCCGGCCGCCCAGGTGCCGGCAGGTGAGCACGTCGGACTTGTGGACGTGCTCCGCCGACACGTCGGTGTCGGTCTGCGCTCCGGCGCCGAGGAAGAACCCGAGCCGGTTCAGGTCCTGCTCGCTGCTGGTGGAGCTGTTCCAGCCGGGAACGAGACCGAGGTTGACCCAGTGCATGTGGTGCTGGGCGGCGAGCACGGAGAGGGACATCAGCGCGTGCAGCTTGTCGCCGCTCTTGGAGCCGGAGTTGACGAACCCCGCGGCGACCTTGTCCCGCCACGCGCCGGTCATGCAGCGGCGCGATGAGAGCTCGGCGAAGGTCTGGAAGCCCGCCGAGACGTTGCCCATGTAGGTGGCGCTGCCGAAGATGATGGCGTCCGCCTCGTCGAGGACGGTCCACTGTTCCTCGGTGATCTGGCCGACGGCCAGCGTGGTGACCGTGGCGCCCGCCAGGCGAGCGCCCTCGGCCACCGCGTCGGCGAGGGCGGCGGTGTGCCCCCATCCCGAGTGGTGGGCGACGACGACGCCGGGCCGGTTGATGCCTATGGAAGCGGACATGGTGTGACTCCTCGTGTGTCCGGGGCTGGTGTGCTGAGAGCAGGTCGGGTCCGGTCGCTTCAGGCCGGGTAGTCGGGGGCGACTTCCGCATAGCGCTCGCGCCACCCGGGGACGCGCGTCCCGGCCAAGTGCGCGGCGAGCCGGTCGAGGTACGCGTGCGTGCCGGGCCCGAACTCCTTGGCGTTGGGCACGCTCAGGCCGCGGTGGGTGAAGGTGAGCACGGTGCCTTCGCCGTCGGGCGTCAGCTCGTAACGCACCACGCCGTCCTCGGCGAGGGCCTGTTTCCACTCGTGCTCCAGCACGTGCGGCGGATCCCAGACGAGGATCCGGCCCGTCATCCGCTTGTCCTGGACGGGGTTGGCCGGACCCGTGGGCACCATGTCGATGACACCGCCCGCGCGGCCCTCGATGAGTGTCTTGCCGAACCAGGCGGCCCGCTGCTCCGGGTCGGCGATGGCGGACCAGACCGCCTCGACCGGATAGGGCAGGTGCCGGACGAAGGTGAGGACGGTCTGCCCTCCGTCGAGTGCCAGTTCCCCTGCCAGTTCCCCTGCCAGTTCCCCGAGGTGATCGCTCACGACGGTCCCTCCGCTTTCTTGTGCGTGCGTGCCAAGTGCTGTTCCAGGGCGCCGAGATGGTCCGCCCAGTAGCGGCGGTAGCGGCCGATCCACGCGTCGACCTCGGCGAGGCCGCCGGGGCGCAGCGCGTAGATCCTGCGCTGCGCGTCCGCGCGCACCTC
The DNA here is from genome assembly GCF_040643025.1 of Streptomyces sp. NPDC047525. Taxonomy (NCBI): domain Bacteria; kingdom Bacillati; phylum Actinomycetota; class Actinomycetes; order Kitasatosporales; family Streptomycetaceae; genus Streptomyces; species Streptomyces sp. NPDC047525. The sequence goes on along the minus strand of NZ_JBEYTL010000001.1, from coordinate 1,022,153 downwards.
GACCAGGCCGACCTCCCGAAGGACCCGCAGATGGCGGGAGACGGCGGGCTGCGTCAGCTCCGGGAGCAGTGCGACCAGCTCGCCCGCGGACCGCTCACCCTCCGCGAGCGCGTCGAGCAGGGCCCTCCGGCTCGGCTCGGCCACAGCTTCGAACACGTCCATGGATCGAGTATCACGCGTCGCTTATATAAAGGCAAGCTGATATGAGGCAGCCTCCGGTGTCGCCCCTCGATGGCGGCCTCCCACCCCTTGACGCACGCGACGCCACCCCCGAAGAATGATCGCGTTCCGCGCTGTGACAACGTTGTCCAAGGAGGCGTTCCCACCCATGAGATGGACCCAACGGCTACGCGGTACGGGGGTGGCGGTGGCCGCGGCCGCGCTCCTCGGGGGAGCCCTCGCCATACCGGCGGCCCAGGCCGCCCCGGCAGGCGACGGTCGACTGACCGACCTGGTCAACCCGTTCATCGGCACCGAGAACGAGGGCAACACCTACCCCGGAGCGGCCGTGCCCTTCGGCATGGTCCAGTTCTCGCCCGACACCGGGCACAACACCGGCTACGACCACTCCGACACCCACATCCGCGGCTTCTCGACCGTGCATCTCTCGGGCGTGGGCTGCGGGTTGGGCGGAGATCTGCCGGTGCTTCCCACCACGGGTGACGTCAAGGAGACGGACTACGCCAAGTACGCGGCGGAGTTCAGCCACGACGACGAGAAGGCGAGCCCCGGCGCGTACCAGGTGGGCCTCAAGTCCGGCATCGACGCCGAGCTGACCGCCACCAAGCGCACCGGCGTGCAGCGCTACACCTTCCCCGCCACCGACAAGGCCAACGTCCTGCTCAACGCGGGCCAGTCGCTGCACAAGACGGGCAGCACCAAGGTCGAGATCCTCGACAGCCGCACGGTCCGCACGGCGATCACCGGCAGCGGCTTCTGCCAGGACACCAAGCCGTACACGGTCTACACGGTCACCCGCTTCGACCGCCCCTTCGCCACGTCGGGCACCTGGAAGGGCGACACCGTCACCGCGGGTTCCAAGACGTCGTCGGCGGGCGAGGAGCGCAACGGCGCCTACGTCCGGTTCGACACCTCCAAGGACCGCACCGTCGAGGCGACCACCGCTCTTTCGTACGTCGACGCCAAGGGCGCCGCGCTCAACCTCCGTGCGGAGGGCGGGCGTTCGTACGACCACGTGGCGAAGGCGGCCCAGCGGGCGTGGGAGGACCGGCTCGACGACGTGAAGGCGCAGGGCGGCAGCGAGACCGTGCGCCGCACCTTCTACTCGTCCCTCTACCGTTCGTTCCTCGCGCCGAACATCGGCAGCGACGTCGACGGCCGGTACACGGGCTGGGACCAGAAGACCCACCGCACTGCTGATGACGGGGGATTCACGTATTACCAGAACTGGTCCCTGTGGGACACCTACCGCACCCAGGCGCAGCTCCTTTCCCTGCTCGCGCCGCACGAGTCCCGCGACATGGCGCTCTCCGTCCTGAAGATCGACGAGGAGAGCGGCTGGCTGCCCAAGTGGGGCTACGGCACGGTCGAGACGAACATCATGACCGGCGACCCGGTCACCCCCTTCCTCACCAACGCCTACCAGCAGGGTCTGCTGAAGGGGCATGAGGAGGAGGCGTACCGCGCGCTGAAGAAGAACGCCGACGGTGTGCCGCCCGTCGAATCGGCGCCCGTGGGACGCGAGGCCAACAAGGAGTATCTGAGCGACGGTTTCGCGCCGTACATCAAGGGCCGTCCGCACGCCAAGCCCGGCGACTCGGACTACGACCACGGCGCCTCCGCGACCCTGGAGTACGCCCTCTCGGACGCGATGCTCGGGCAGATGGCCGGTGAGCTGGGGCACGACGCCGATGCGAAGCGGTATGCGGAGCGTGCGCAGAACTACCGGAAGATCTTCGACGCCTCGACCGGGTTCTTCCGTGCGCGGGACAAGGCCGGTGCCTTCACCGGGCCCGCCGATCCGGCCAAGAGCGAGGGCTTCCACGAGGGCACGTCCTGGCAGTACCAGTGGCTCGTCCCGCAGGACCTGCCCGGCATGGTCGGCCTCATCGGCGGCAAGCAGGCCACCAACGACCGCCTCGACTCCTTCTTCGCCTACGAGGAGCTCCTGAAGGACCCGGCGAAGACCGCCCGCGAGGTGTGGGTCAACGGTCCTTACGACTACTACAACGCGGACAAGTACAACCCGCAGAACGAGCCGGACCTCATCGCCCCGTACACGTACCTGTCGACGGGCCAGCCGTGGAAGACCACCGACGTGGTGCACGCCGCGCTCACCCTCTTCACGGACACCCCGACCGGCATGACCGGGAACGACGACCTCGGCACCATGTCCGCCTGGAACGTCCTGTCCTCGATCGGCGTCTTCCCGGTCCAGCCCGGCACGGACACGTGGGGTCTGTCGACGCCCGTCTTCGAGCGCGTCGACCTCACCCTCGACCGCCGCTACTACCCGAAGGGGCGCCTCACGGTGAAGGCGCCGGGCACGTCGGACTCCGCCCGGTACATCCAGTCGGCGCGCGCGGACGGCGCCGACTACGGCAAGACGTATCTGACGACCGACGACATCCGCGACACGCGCGAGCTCTCCTTCACGGTGGGCGACAAGCCCTCGGAGTGGGGTACCTCGGAGCAGGCGGCGCCGCCCGCGCTCAAGTGACGTACGCCGACCGATGGTGAAGTGACGTAGGACATACGCCACTTGCGCACCACAAGGCCCGCCCTTCCCAGAGGGGCGGGCCTTAATCTGTTGTTAACTGTGCGTAGCTTGATCGTACTTGACCGTAGTCGCGCAACGGCGATTGACTGCACGTTCACGCCCCCCGCATCGTCCTCGACGCGAGAGCAGACCGTTGAAAACGCTGAGCCCCGACTCCTCCGACCTGCTCGCACCTCTCGACCTCGCCTTCTGGAACATCGAATCCGCCGAACACCCCATGCACCTGGGTGCCCTCGGCGTCTTCGACGCCGAATCGCCCGGTGCGGCCGAGCGCGCCGCCCAGCTCCTCGCCGCACGTGCGGCCTCCGTGCCCGGACTGCGGCTGCGGATCCGCTCGGTCTGGCTGCCGGTCGGCGGGGCCGTCCGCACGGCAGCGCCCGCCTTCGACCCGCTGGACCACGTCCGCCTCGCCGAGCCCGTGCGGGACTTCCACGCGGCGGCCGGCGTGCTCATGCAGCGCCCTCTGGAGCGCGGCAGGCCGCCGTGGGAGGCGCATGTGCTGCCGGGCGACGACGGCACGTCCTTCGCCGTGCTGTTCAAGTTCCACCACGCGCTCGCGGACGGGCTGCGCGCCCTGATGCTGGCGGCGGCGGTCATGGACCCCATGGACCTGCCCGCCCCGCGTCCTGCGCCCGCGGGGCCCGAGGCCTCGGGGTGGTCCTGGCTGCCCGACCCGCGCAAGCTGCCGGGCCTTGTCCGCGACACCGTCAGCGACGTGGGGCAGGCCCTGGACATCGGCTCGTCGGTCGCCCGCGCCACCCTGGGCGTACGGTCGTCCGCCGCCCTCACGTCCCGGGCCACCGGCACGCGGCGCACCGCGGGGGTGCTGCTCGACCTGGACGACGTGCACCGCGTGCGCAAGACCGTGGGCGGCACCGTCAACGACGTACTGATCGCCGTGGTCGCCGGAGCGCTGCGCCGCTGGCTCGACGAGCGGGGCGACGGCAGCGAGGGCGTGGAGCCGCGCGCCCTGGTCCCCGTCTCCCGGCGCAGGCCGCGCGGCGCACAGCCGCCCGGCAACCGGCTCTCCGGGTATCTGGTCAGGCTGCCCGTCGGAGAGCCGGACCCGGTCGCGCGGCTGCGGACGGTGCGAGCCGCCATGGACCGCAACAAGGACGCCGGCCCGAACCGCGGCGCCGGCGCGGTCGCCCTGCTCGCCGATCACGTGCCGTCGCTGGGCCACCGCATCGGCGGACCCGTCGTCGCACAGGCCGCCCGGCTGCTCTTCGACATCCTCGTCACCAGCGTCCCGCTGCCCAGCCTCGGCCTGAAGCTCGGGGGCTGCCCGCTCGCCGCCGTGTACCCCTTCGCGCCGCTCGCCCAGGGGCAGGCGCTCGCCGTGGCGGTGTCGACGTACCGGGGCCGGGTGCACTTCGGTCTGGTCGCGGACGCGGCCGCCGTACCCGATCTGGATGTCCTCGCGCGCAGCGTGCGGGAGGAGCTCGCGGGGCTCGTCGAAGCGTGCGTGAACCGTCCGCGTTTGGTAGAGGAGGCCGTCGCTACGTAAAGTTCTCTTCTTTGGAGCTTCCGCGGTCACCCAGACGAGCCGCGGCATGAGTGACGCGAGGACAGCGGCGATGACGGTGACAGAGGACAGCCTGGAGGCTGCCGGTTCTGCCGAGTATGGCCCCGGCATCGACCCCGACCGGCTCGCCGTCTGCCTCAGCGTGCTCGATGAACTGGACAAGCTCGACGTCGACCACCCCGACGCGATCGCGGTGCGCCGGGCCACGGCCGGGATCTACCGGACGGTGAAGCAGCGTCGGCGTCAGGAGCGCAGGGCCGCCAAGACCGCGCACGACAAGGCCGTCACGGAAGCCACCGCCACCGGCTCCGCCGAGCGGATCGACGACGAGACCGAGGGCCTGCTGCCCTCGTCGCAGACCGACGAGGGCCGGCTCGCGGGGATACTCCAGCGCCCGCGCTCCTGCTACACCTGCAAGACCCGGTACGTGGAAGTCGACTACTTCTACCACCAGCTCTGTCCGGACTGCGCCCGCCTGAACCGGTCCAAGCGCGACGCCCGCGCCGACCTCACCGGCAAGCGCGCGCTGCTCACCGGAGGCCGCGCCAAGATCGGCATGTACATCGCGCTGCGCCTCCTGCGCGACGGCGCCCACACCACCATCACGACGCGGTTCCCCAAGGACGCCATCCGCCGCTTCAAGGCGATGGACGACTCGGCGGACTGGCTGCACCGCCTTGAGGTCGTCGGCATCGACCTGCGCGACCCGGCCCAGTCCGTCGCGCTCGCCGAGCAGGTCGCCGCCGCGGGGCCGCTCGACATCCTGATCAACAACGCGACGCAGACCGTGCGCCGCCTGCCCTCCGCCTACGCCGCCCTGGTCGAGGGCGAGAGCGCGCCGCTGCCGGCCGGGGAGCTGCCCGCACACGCCGTCATTGGCGACTTCAACTCGGGAGCGGTGGGCGTTCTCGGCGAGAGCGCCGCGCTGCCCGCGGGCACCAGCGGCCTGGACGCGCAGCAGGTCGCCGACCTGGCCCTGGTCGCGGGCAACGCCAGCGTCGCCCGGCACCTGGACGGCACGGCCATCGACGCGGGCGGCCTGGTCCCGGACGTCGTCGACAGCAACACCTGGGTGCAGACCATCGAGCAGATCTCCCCGGTGGAGCTCCTCGAGACCCAGCTGTGCAACTACACCTCGCCGTTCATCCTGATCAGCGCGCTGCGCTCGGCTATGGCCGACGCCGCGAAGAAGGCGTCGAGTGGCCGTGCCTACGTCGTCAACGTCTCGGCGATGGAGGGCGTCTTCGGCCGCGGCTACAAGGGCGCGGGCCACCCGAACACGAACGCGGCCAAGGCCGCGATCAACATGGTGACGCGGACCAGTGCCCAGGAGATGTTCCAGACCGACGGCATCCTCATGACCTCGGTCGACACCGGCTGGATCACCGACGAGCGCCCGCACTACGACAAGCTGCGCCTCGCCGAGGAGGGCTTCCACGCCCCGCTCGACCTGATCGACGGCGCGGCCCGCGTCTACGACCCGGTCGTGTGCGGCGAGGCGGGCGACGACCTGTACGGCGTCTTCATGAAGGACTACGCACCCGGCAAGTGGTAGCCGTCAGGCCTCGCCGGTCGCCGACGACCGCAGCCGGTCGTGCACGGCGTACGCGGCGGTGCCGGCCGCCGCGCGCACCCTGGTCCCGCCGTCGACGAGGAGATCGGCACCCGTCACCCATTCGGCCGCATCCGAGACCAGCCATGTGACGGCCCGCGCGACGTCCTCCGGTGCGCCGATGCGGCCGAGCGGCAGGCTCGCGGCGAGCTGCTCCTCGGCGCCGTCCCACACGAAGCGGGCCATCTCGGTGCGGACGAGGCCGGGGGACACGGAGTTGACCCGCACCAAGGGTGCGAGTTCGCCCGCCAGTTGCGCGGTCAGGTGCAGGAGCGCCGCCTTGCTGGTGCCGTACGCGCCCACGTTCGGGCCCACATGGGATGCGCCCTCGGTGCAGATGTTCACCACCGCGCCGCCGTGCTCGCCCATCCAGGCCCGCCAGGCGAGCTGCGTCAGGCGCAGCGCGGCCTCCACGTTCACGGTGAAGGCGGCGCGCCACCGGGTGAGGTCGACGTCCATCAGCGGGCCGTAAGGGGCGTTCGTCGCGGCGTTGTTCACCAGCACGTCGAGCCGCCCGAACGCGCGCATCGCGAGGGCCACGCTCGCCTCGGACCGACCGGAATCAGCCACGCCGCCCGCGCATCCGAGGGCCTCGGCGCCGTCCGCGCGCAGTCCGGCCACCGCCACCTGAAGGGCGTCCGGGTCGCGGGCGGTGACGACAAGGCGATGTCCGGACTCCGCGAGGGCCCGCGCGACGGCGAGCCCGATCCCTCGCGAGGCTCCGGTCACCAGAGCCACCGCGCCCTCCCGTGCCTGCGCAGAAGTCATCTCCGTACGGTCCCATGGAGGCCTGGAAAGGCCCATGGGTCCGACCCGTTGAGGAGATTCCGGCCCGTCGGTCACCCCCACACCGTCATCAACTGTCTGAAATCAACCCCTTCGGCGGAACCCATAGAGCGCGCGCCCGCTCATTTGGTTAATCTGAGGCCAACGGACGGCCTTCAGGGGATCCACAAGCGCCCCTCAGCCGCCCCGGGACAGGCTTGCAACCGTGGCCGCGATCCCGCCCGAACAACGGCGCCACCGCGACCGAAATGCCCTTGTCCTTCCGTTACGCGACACAAAGGAGTGCGCGGTGACACCAGATTTGACGAAGCAGGAAAAGCGACCGGCGGAACGAGGCGGCGAGCGGGCCGGCAGGCCACGCAAGCTCAGCAACCTGGACTCGTGGGCGAAGGCGGCACCGATCCGCCTCGCCGGCTACGAGGACGACCTCGCGGAGCCGCACATCCTCCCCGGTATCGACTGATCCCTCCGCTTCGCCGCGTGCCCCCTGCCGACCCCGGCGGGGGGCACGCGGCGTGTGCGGTCCCGCGGGGAGCGGCGTGGGTCCGAACGCATGGCCGGGCGGATGCGGGTTACCCCGGGGAGTATGAACGGGACATCGGATGCCGAGCGCAGCGCGGACCGCGCGCCGGATGAACTGACGCAGTTGTCGAAGCGGTCCTGGCGGGCCGTGCTCACCGGCGTGATCCGGGAATTCCAGGACGACGAGCTGGCCGACCGGGCGGCGGCACTGACCTACTACGGCGTGCTGTCCCTGTTTCCGATGCTTCTGGTGCTGGTCTCCCTCCTCGGCGTCGTGGGCAAGTCCGCCATCGACTGGCTCCTCGAGACGCTCGAGGAGCTCGCGCCGGGTTCGGCGCGGGACATCATCGGCGACGCCGTGCGGCAGCTGGAGGGCCGGGGCGGCGTCGGCTCCCTCATGGCGGTGGTCGGCATCGTCCTCGCGGTGTGGGCGTCCTCCGGGTATGTGGGGGCGTTCATCCGTACCGCCAACGCCGTGTACGACATGCCCGAGGGGCGGCCGGTGTGGAAGGTGCTTCCGGTCCGGGTGGGCGTGACGCTGGTGCTCCTGACGCTGGCGGTCGTCAGCGCGCTCATCGTGGTGTTCACGGGCGGCATCGCCGAGACCGTGGGGTCGGCCCTGGGCGTCGGGGACGCGGCACTGACGGCGTGGTCGATCGCGAAGTGGCCGGTGCTCGTCGTGCTGGTGACCTCCATGATCGCGCTGCTGTTCTGGGCGACGCCGAACGTGAAGGGCCGCGGTTTCAAGTGGATCACCCCCGGCAGCGTGATCGCCCTGGTGATCTGGCTGATCGCGTCGGCCGGGTTCGCCTTCTACGTGGGCAACTTCGGTTCCTACAACAAGACCTACGGCGCGCTGGCCGGAGTGATCGTCTTCCTCGTGTGGCTGTGGATCAGCAACATCGCGATCCTGCTCGGCCTGGAGTTCGACGCGGAGCTGTCGCGTCAGCGCGCCATCGCCGGTGGCCTTCCCCCTGAGGAGGAGCCCTACGTACCGCCCCGCGACACCAGCGCGTGGGACGAGCAGGACCGGCGGCGCATGGAGGACTGAACACCGGCCGACACCGGCCGCCCCCGCCGTCCGGCAGGACCGAGGCCCTCGACCATGTGCCGATCCCGGAGATCGGGGTACTCGGCCGCAGAACAGACAGGAGGTTGATGACGATGGCCCAGACAGGCCCGCACACCACAGGCCGCGACAGCGGCGGACGGACCGCCCCCGCCAGTGAGCCGGTGGGCGATCTCGTGCAGCGCGCGTCGCAGCAGCTGACGGAGCTGGTGCGCGGCGAGATGCGTCTGGCACAGGCGGAGATGAAGGAGAAGACCAGGCGCTACGGCAAGGGCAGCGGGTTGTTCGGCGGAGCCGGTCTCGTCGGCTTCCTCACCCTGCAGGCTCTCGTCGCCACCGCGATCGCGGCGCTCGCCGTGCCGCTTCCGGTGTGGGCGGCGGGGCTGATCGTCACCGCCGTCCTCGGTCTGATCGCCGCGGTGCTTGCCATGACCGGCAAGAAGGAAGTCGGCCGGGCCGCCCCGCCGATCCCCGAGCAGGCCATCGACGGCGTGAAGGCCGATGTCGCAGAGATCAAGGAGAGTGCACAGCGATGAACCAGCCCGACAAGCACACGGCCGGCCCCGGGGAACTGCGCGCCAAGGTCGAGCAGACCCGCCAGGACCTGGGGGAGACGGTCGAGGCGCTGGCGGCCAAGGCTGACGTCAAGGCCCGCGCGCAGGACAAGGCTGTCGCGATCAAGGGCCAGACGGCCACGAAGGCCGCGGAGCTCAGTGGGCAGGCGATGGCGAAGGCCACCGAGGCCGCCCATGTGCTGCAGGACAAGGTGCCCGACCAGGTCAAGGAGAAGGCGGCCGCCGCCACCGGGCAGGTGAAGGCCGCGGCAGGACAGGCGACGGAGGTGTGGCAGGACAAGGCACCGGAGCAGGTCCGAAGCCGCCGCACCGCCTTCCTCGCGGGCGGCGCGACGCTGGTGGTCGCGTACGTGCTGGTGCGGCGCAGGCGCAAGCACGCGAGCGCCGCGTGAAGGCATCGAAGATCGCCTACAAGCCGGTCGGCATGGCGCTCGGCGCGCTGGCCGGTGTGGCCGCGGGCGGGCTGTTCAAACAGGCGTGGAAGGTGGCGGGACACGACGAGGACGCGCCCGATGCCACCGATGAGGACCGCAGCTGGGGCGAGATCCTGCTGGCGGCCACTCTGCAGGGCGCGATCTTCGCCGTGGTCAAGGCGGCCGTCGACCGCGGCGGCGCTGTCGCCACCCGCCGCCTGACGGGCACCTGGCCCGGCTGACCCGCACTTGGCTCGACCGACAAGCGGCCCGGAATTCATCCGATGGGTCGGTGCGTGGCAGCGCAAATGTCCAAGTCCCTGCCGCGTGCAATGCATTGACACCCCCACGGGGCGCTTGAATCATCGGATGTCATGACTGACATGCGCATGATGCTCGCGCCCCGTGCGCGGCTCCGCAGGCTGAGAGGCGCCGCAGTGGCCCTGCTGCTGCTCGCGGCGCCCGTCCCGGCGGCTCAGGCCGCCGGGACGCCGCAGCCCGCACCGGACCCGCCCCGCACCGTCCCCGCCCTCGCCGACTGGGCGCCGGGCGAGGGGAGTTACACCTACGGGCCCGGCACCCGGCTCGTCGCACACGGGCAGGCGGCACGCGAGGTCGCCCGCACCCTCGCCGACGATCTGCGTGCCGCGGGCGAGGGCAGGGTGCCGGTCACCCGCGGCGCCCCGCGCGACGGCGACATCGTGATCGACGTCGCCCCCACGCGAAAGCCCCTCGGCGCCGAAGGGTACGAACTGCGCGCGGGCGAACGCCTGGAGATCACCGGCGCGACGGAGACCGGAGCCTTCTACGGGACCCGCACCCTCCTCCAGCTCCTCGCCAGGAGTGACCGCGTCCCGGCCGGACGCACGGTCGACGTGCCCCGGTACAAGGAGCGCGGGGTGGGTGTCTGCGCCTGCTACATCCACATCTCGACGCCCTGGCTGGAGAACCTCGTACGCGACATGGCGTACAACAAACAGAACCAGCTGCTGCTCGAACTCAAGGTGAAGAGCGACAAGCACCCCGAGGCCAACAGCTGGGGCTACTACACCAAGAGCGAGATGCGCCGTCTCGTCGCGCTCGGCGAGAAGTACCACGTCACGATCATCCCCGAGATCAACTCGCCCGGCCATATGGACCCTTGGCTGGAGCAGCGCACCGACCTCCAGCTCACCGACTCCGACGGCAAGCCGCAGCCCTCGCGCCTCGACGTCACCAAGGACGAGGCCTTCGCGTACTACACGAGCCTCATCGACGAGTACGCCGAGGTGTTCCCCGCGAAGTCCTGGCACATGGGCGCCGACGAGTACATGCTCGGCTCCGACTTCGCCAAGTACCCCCACGTCCTGGAGTACGCGAAGAAGAAGTACGGCGAGAAGGCGACCCCGCAGGACGCCTTCGTCGACTTCATCAACCGGGTGCACACGTACGCGGCGGGCAAGGGCAAGCAGCTGCGCATCTGGAACGACGGCCTGACCGGTGCGAACACCGTGCCGGTCGCGGCGGGCACGAGCGTGGAGCACTGGCTCGACGTGAAGACGAAGCCCAGCCAGCTCATCGGTCAGGGCCACCCGTTGCAGAACGCCGCCTACTCCCTCTACCTCGTCCGCGGCGGCTTCCACACCGACACCAAGGCGCTGTACGACAAGGCGTGGGACCCGCGCAGCTTCGAGGGCGAGAAGCTCGCGTCGCGGGACGGCATCACCGGGGCGAAGATCAGCCTGTGGCCGGACAACGGCAAGGGTGAGACCGAGAACGAGGTCGCGGCCTCCATGGCGATGCCGCTCAGCCATGTCGCCCAGGTCACCTGGGGATCGGCGCACCCGGACCCGACGTACGCCGACTTCGCCGCACGCGCCAAGTCCGTGGGACACGCGCCTGGTTGGCGGGACCTGACGAAGCCGCCGGTGGCGGACGGAACGTACACCCTGCGGGACACCAAGGGACATGCGCAGCCCGCCGCCTACGAGGTCAAGCGCACCGCGGACGGCTACGTCACGCTGAAGTCCGCGGCGGACGGCACCTGCCTGGAGACCCGCAGCGGCAAGATCACGCTCAACGTGCCTCTGGAGCCCGGCAGTTCGGTCACACGGGAGACGTGCGACGCGGCCAACACCTTGCAGCGGTGGCAGCTGGAGAAGACGGCGGGCGGCCACCGGCTGACGAACGCGATCACGCGGATGTCCGTGCACGTCGCCGATGACGGGCGGCTTCAGCAGTACCCGGCGGATCAACGGACGCCGGCGACATGGACCCTGACCAACGGCTGATCGGATCCCACACCCATGACTGTCAGCAGACGTCTCTTCGTGACCGCCGCCGTCACCACGGCGGTGGCCGCGTCGAGCAGTTCCCTCGCGCTCGCGGCACCCGGCCCCGCGGGCACGGCCGCCGCGGCCGCTCCCGAACCGCCCTACCGCATCCCGATCAGCTCCAAGGACTCCCCGGACGAGGTCGTCGCCAAGGCGTCCCAAGTCCGGCCGACGGAACGGCAGATCGCCTGGCAGCGCCTTGAGCAGACCGCTTTCCTGCACTTCGGGGTCAACACCTTCACCGGCCTCGAATGGGGTACGGGCGACGAGGACCCCGACGTCTTCCAGCCGTCGGGACTCGACACCGACCAGTGGGCGCGGGCCCTGCGCGACGGCGGCTTCAAGCTCGCCATCCTCACCGTCAAGCACCACGACGGCTTCGTGCTCTATCCCTCGCGCTACACCAAGCACAGTGTGGTGAGCAGCAGTTGGCGGGACGGAAAGGGCGACGTACTGCGCTCGTTCGCCGACTCGCTGCGCCGGTACGGCATCAAGGTGGGCGTCTACATCTCGCCCGCCGACGAGAACCAGTACCTGCACGGCGTCTACGCCAACGGCAGCGCGCGCTCGCCGCGCACCATTCCCACGCCGGTGGAGGGCGACGACCGGTCGGGCGCCGCCGCCGTGCGCTCCTTCACGCTCGACGCGACCGACTACGGCGCGCACATGCTCAACCAGCTCTACGAGGTGCTCACCGAGTACGGGCCGGTCGACGAGGTCTGGTTCGACGGGGCGCAGGGGCGCATCCCGCCGGAGAAGGTCGAGACGTACGACTGGGACAGCTGGTACGCGGTCATCCGCGCCCTGGCGCCGAACGCGACGGTCGCCGTGCGCGGGCCCGACGTGCGGTGGGTCGGCAACGAGGGCGGACTCGCGCGCGAGAACGAGTGGAGCGTCGTCCCCGTCAAGGACTCGGGGAACGGAAGCATCGACTACGCCCTGAAGTACGACGCGCCCGACCAGGGGAGCCGGGATGCGCTCGCCGACGCGAGAGCGGTCGCCCAGTACGTGCAGTGGTGGCCGGCGGAGTGCGACGTCTCGATCAGGCCCGGGTGGTTCTATCACGAGGACGAACAGCCCAAGTCCGTCGAGCAGTTGACGGACATCTGGTTCCGATCGGTGGGCCGCAACTCCGTACTGCTCCTGAACATCCCGCCGGACCAGCGGGGTCTGCTCCCGGATGCGGACGTCGCGCGGCTGCGGGAGTTCCGCGAGCGGATCGGGCGTGAGCTGCCGGAGGACTTCGCGCGGGACGCACGCGCCCGCGGTGACGGCCGCCGTGCGTCGTACGCGGTCGACGGCGACCCGGACACGGCATGGGCCTGCCCCGCGCCCTCCCGGGGGACGCTCACCGTCGACCTGGACCGGGCGCGCGAGGTCGACCGGATCCGGCTCGGGGAGGACATCCGGCGGGGCCAGCAGCTGGAGCACGCGGTGATCGAGGCGCGGGTGACCGAAGGGGCCGGCTGGTCCGTCGTGACCGAGGTGGACTCGGTGGGGGCGAGCCGGGTCCTGACGCTGGCCACGCCGGTACGGGCGCGGGAGTGGCGGCTTCGGGTGACGGGGTCGCGCGGGGCGGTACGCCTCGCGGAGTTCGGCCTGTACCGCTCGCGGGTCTAGGGCCGCTCCGGGAGCCGCGCGCGTCGACGACGGTCGCGGCTCCCGGCACCCCAGGGCGCCGAAGTCCCGTACCCGGCAGCGGTGTTAGCGTCACGGCCATGTCCAAGAGTGAGATCGACGCCGTGACCGCCGAGTTCTTCGGAGCCTTCGACAACGTGGGCGGCAAGGCCGCCGACGTGGCCCGCATCCGGCGCCTTGTCATCCCGGGTGGCGTGATCGTAATGACGGGCCCGCAGTTCACGGTCTACACGGTGGACGAGTTCATCGAACCCCGCCAACGGCTCCTGAGCGAGGGCCGTTTGGTGGAGTTCTCCGAGTGGGAGACCTCTGAACGGACCGAGATCGAGGGTGACATCGCCTCTCGGTTCGGCACGTACGGCAAGTCCGGGACACTGGACGGCGAGCCGTTCGAGGGAGGCGGGACGAAGACCATCCAGTTCGTCCGCACCCCGGAGGGCTGGCGGATCGCCGCGTTCTCCTGGTACGACGCGCCCTGACCGCTGGCGCGCCCGACACGGCTACCTTTCCGCGGGACTCCGTGGGATTCCGTGGGACTCCGTGGGATTCCGCGGGCTTTCTAGGGCCACACGACCTCGCCGTTCCGTACGGTCAGGGCGTCGGGCCGGTCCTCCTCGTGGAACCTGGTCCATCCGACGTGGACGGGACCCCCGAACCGCTCGTGGTGCGCCCTGGCCTTGCTCGCCATCCAGGCGAGCAGCTCGCCGACACGGTCGAAGCCGTCCGGGTGGATCTCCTGCCGAGCGGTCAGCGCCCAGCCCTCTTCGCGCCGCAGCAGCACGGAGGTGAGTGCGCCGCCCACCTTCAAGGCCGTGTCGTGGCACCCCATGAGCGGCTCCGGGGCGTCCTCGATGACGAGCTCGCCCAGATCGTCCTCCCTCACGACCGGGAACTCGCGCACGATGGTCAGTTCCTCCGGCTGGGGGCCCAGGCCGAGATGCCACCGGAGCTCGGCGACCTCGTCCTCGGTGACGTCGTCACGCAGGTCCACCGCGATCGAGAGTTCGTAGATGTCCGCCATTCCGGAACCGTACTGGCGGGGTACGACACTTGGGTCTGCTCGCCGGATCGTGGCGGCTAGGTCCCGGCGGCCCGCCCGGTGCTCTCCCGTTCGATGAGCCTGGGCAGCGGCACCTGGACCGTGGCCGCGGGGCCGTCGTCCAGGAGGGACAGGAGTTCGCGGGCCGCGGTCCGGCCGAAGGACGTCGTGTCGCGTGAGAGTGCCGTCAGCCATGGGTGCACCATCCGGCACAGCGCCGAGTCCTCCCATGCGATCACCGATACGTCCGCCGGCACGGTGAAGCCGAGCGAGGCCGCCGCGGCGACCCCGGCGACGGCCATCACGTCGTTGTCGTACACCAGAGCCGTCGGCGGTGACGCGGCACAGAGCACCCGCCGTGTCACCGCGGCGCCCTCCGCGTCCGAGTAGTCCGTGGTCACCGAGCGGACCTCGGACAGGTCGCGGCGCTGGGCCTCGGCCCGCAGCGTCCGGATCCGCCGCTCCGTGTGGGCGAGGCCGGGGAGCCCCGCGATGTGCACGATGCGGCGGTGCCCGAGGGCGTGCAGATGGTCCACGATCGACGCCATCGCGCCCGCGTCGTCCGCCCAGACGGTGGAGAGGGCGGGGTGGTGCGCCTCCGGATCCGGCACGCCGCCCGTCACCACCGCGGGCAGGCCGAGATCGTCGAGGAGCGCGGGGCGGGGGTCGTCCGTGCGCGGGTCCACGACCAGGACGCCGTCCACCCGGTGCTCTGCCCACCACCGCTGGTAGACCGCGCACTCGGCGGTCACGTCCTCCACCACCTGGAAGAGCAGGCCGAGTTGACGCTCCGCCAGAACCTCCTGGATGCCCGAGATCAGCTGGAGGAAGAAGGAGTCGACGCCCAGCGTCCCGGCGGGCCGGGCAAGGACCAGGCCCACCGTCGCCGAGCCCTCGCCGGACAGTGCGCGCGCCGCCGTGCTCGGGTGCCAGCCCAGCTGTTCGGCGACCCTGCGCACCCGGTCGCGGGTGACGTCGGAGACTCCGGGCCGGTCGTTGAGCGCGAAGGACACGGCGCTCTCGGAGACTCCGGCGCGGCGTGCGATGTCCTTCATGGTCGGCCGGCGTGCCGGGGACCGCTTGCCTTGCACCGGTGTTGCCCCTTTCCTGTGGTGCGCATACTAATGCGCTTGAGCTCGACCACTCTAAAGCGCTTTAGTCGATCGCCGCAATAAGTTCAACGAACCGCCCTGACCAGGGTACTTGATGGGGTCGAACGAGATTGTTCAACGAATCCATTGACTTTTTACCGGAGTTCCATGCAGGGTCTGCCTCACGCTGGGCCGAGCAAAGGAGCCGTTTCACCGTGCGCATCTCCCACCACCCCCGCATCCCCCGAAGGGCAGCCGCCGCTGCCGCCGTCCTCGCCGTGCTCCTGCCGTTGAGCGCCTGTGGCGACGGAGGTGACGGCGGCGGCTCGACCGATGCCTCAGGCAAGATCGAGGGCGAGATCACCTTCCAGACCTGGAACCTGAAGGCCAACTTCAAGTCGTACTTCGAGGACGTCGTCGACGGCTTCGAGAAGAAGTACCCGGGCACGAAGGTGAACTGGGTCGACCAGCCCGGCGAGGGCTACGCCGACAAGATCAGCGCCGACGCCGCGGCCGGCACCCTGCCCGACGTCGTGAACGTCTCGCCCGACCTGGTCGCCCCGCTCGCCAAGGCCGGTCTCGCGCTCGACCTCGACAAGGCCGCGGGCAAGTACGAGAAGGAGTACCTGCCGGGGGCGTGGAAGAGCCACCAGATACCGGGCACGGAGGGCACGTACGCCTTCCCCTGGTACCTGAACACCGGGCCGCTCTTCTACAACAAGCGGATCTTCAAGGACGCGGGGCTCGACGCCGACAAGCCCCCGACGACGTTCGATCAACTCTTCGACGACGCCCTGAAGTTGTCGAAGGAGAGCAAGGGCAGGACCGCCACGCTCGCGAACGTCCCCACCATCGAGGACTTCGGCCGCTACGGCGTCCCGCTGATGGACAAGGAGGGGACCAAGTTCACCTTCAACGGAACCAAGGGCGTCGAACTCCTCACCAAGTACAAGAAGTTGTACGACGCGAAGGCCCTGGACCGGCAGGCCCTCACCGCGACGCCCGAGTCGACGGGGAAGAAGTTCCTCACCGAGGCCGTCGCCATGAACCCCGGAAGCGCTCTGGACCTCGGCAAGTTCAAGAAGGACGCGCCCGGTCTCTACAAGAACATCGGGATCACCCCGCAGATCACCAACACCGGCAAGGACAACATGTACGTGATGGGGGTGATGGTGAACACCCGCACCAAGCAGACGCCCGCCGCCGTGGCCTTCGCCCACTACGTGACGGACGCGCAGCACCAGATGTCCTTCGCCAAGAAGGTGGCGATCTTCCCCAGCACGCAGGGCTCGCTCGACGACCCGTACTTCACCAAGCAGGACGGCACCGATGACACGCGCGTGCGGGTCGCCGCCGCCAAGTCCATCAAGACCGCGGTGAACTACACGCCCGTGCTGTTCAGCGAGCAGATGAAGATCGAGCTGCGCAACGGCGTCGCGCGGGCGCTACAGGGCAAGGAGAGCCCCAAGGAAGCGCTTGACAACGCTGTCAAGAACTGCGACCGGCTCCTGAAGCAGAGCTGAGAAGACGACACGGGATCACCACCATGAAAAGCTCCAGCGCCGCCACGGCTCCCCGTGCCGCCGCCGACAACGACCGCAGTCCCCGCAGCCGGATCCGGCGTCAACTGCCCTCCAGTCCCTGGCTGTTCGCCGCCCCGGGGCTGCTGGTCGTCGGCATCTTCATCCTCTATCCGTTCGTCAGCACGCTCATCAACTCCTTTACCGACAAGCGCACCCTGATACCGGGGGAGTACGTCGGCCTGGACAACTTCCGCGAGCTGCTGCACGACGACATGTTCTGGATCGGGCTCCGCAACTCGACGCTGTACGTCGTCGGGGTCGTACCCGCGCTCGTCCTGCTGCCGCTGCTGCTGGCGATGCTCGTCCAGAAGCACATCCCCGGCATCACCTTCTTCCGGTCCGCCTTCTACACGCCGGTGGTCGCGTCCATCGTCGTGGTGGGCCTGATCTGGGTGTGGATGCTGGATGAACGGGGCCTGGTCAACGCGGTGCTGGAGGCGGTGGGCGTCGGCTCGGTCGGCTTCCTCAGCGATCAGTGGCTGCTTCTCCTGAGCGCCATGGCCGTCACGGTCTGGAAGGGCCTCGGCTACTACATGATCATTTACCTGGCGGCCCTGGCCAACGTGCCGCGCGAACTGCACGAGGCCGCCTCGGTGGACGGCGCGGGCGCGGTGCGCCGCTTCTTCACGGTCACCGTCCCCGCCGTGCGCTCCACGATGGTCCTGGTCGCCGCACTCTCCTCGGTCGCCGCCTTCAAGGTGTTCTCCGAGGTCTACCTGATGGCCGGACCCAACGGCGGTCCGGCAGGCGAGGACACCACGCTCGTGATGCTGGTGCAACGCGTCGGCACTGGCCTGACCGGCCGCGTGGGGTACGCGTCGGCCATCTCGGTCGTCGTCTTCGTCGTCACCGTCGCGCTGATGCTGCTCGTGCTGCGCGCGGACCGGAAGGAGGACGCGTGAGCACCACGACGGACACGCGCGAGACCGAGCAGGCGGCGAAGGCGAAGGCCAAGGCCAAGGCGAAGGCGGAGGGCAAGGTCCGCAAGGCCGGGGCCCGCAAGCGGGGGCGTATCACCGACGAGAACGGGCGCCGGATGCCCATGTGGGAGATCGTCCTGCGCTACGCACTCCTGCTCGCCGTACTGGCGTTGATGATCGGCCCCTTCCTGTGGCAGCTGTCCACCTCCCTGAAGGGCCCGCACGAGAACATCTTCAGCTCCCCGCCCAAGTTCCTGCCGGGCAGCCCGACCCTCCACAACTACGAGCGGGTCGCCGACACCATCCCCGTCTGGGACTACGCGCTGAACTCCCTGAAGGTGGCCGCCGCCAACGTGGTGACCAACTGCGTGGGCGCCACGCTCGCCGGCTACGCCCTCGCGCGCCTTCGCTACCGGGGCCGCAGGGCGGCCACGGTCGTCTTCATCCTGGCCATGCTGGTCCCCGTCGAGGGCATCATCATCGCCCAGTTCACGACCATGCGGGAGCTGGGCCTGAACAACACCCTCATCGGTGTGCTGCTGCCTGGCTGTGTCTCGGCCCTGAACGTCCTGCTGATGCGCAACGCCTTCCTGAACCTGCCGTACGAGATCGAGGAAGCCGCGTTCGTCGACGGCGCGAATGTCTGGCAGCGGTTCCTGCGGATCGCCCTGCCCGCGGTCAAGGGCACGCTCGCCGTGGTGGCGATCTTCGCCTTCATGGGCGCCTGGGACGACTTCCTGTGGCCGCTGATCGTGCTGAGCGACCCGGACAGGTTCACCCTGACCATCGGCCTGAACTATCTGCACGGCACCTTCGCCAACGACGAACGGCTCGTCGCCGCGGGCACGGTCATCGCCGTGCTTCCGCTGATCGTGCTCTTCGCCTGTCTCCAGCGGTACTTCTTCCGTGGGGTGGGCGAGGGAGCGGTGAAGGGCTGACGCCGCCTCCCGCCTCCTCCCACCCGTCAGCGTTCCCTGTCCCCCGCACCCCTGCACCCCCGAGAACCAGGACTCGCATGCCTTCTGTGCCTTCTGAGCCTTCCGCGTCCTCCGAAGCGCCGCGCTTCGGCGCGAACTACACCCCCAGCCAAGGGTGGTTCCACCACTGGCTCGACTTCGACATCGACGCCGTGCGCGCCGATCTCGACGCGATCGCCGGGCTCGGCCTCGACCACATCCGGGTCTTCCCGATCTGGCCCTACTTCCAGCCCAACCGCACCCTCATCCGGCCGCGCGCCGTGGAGCAGCTCGTCGCCCTCGCGGACGCAGCGGCCGAGCGCGGGCTCGACGTCAACGTCGACGGACTTCAGGGGCACCTGTCGAGCTTCGACTTCCTGCCCGCGTGGACGCAGACCTGGCACCGGCGGAACATCTTCACCGACCCCGACGTGGTGGAGGGCGAGGTCGCCTACCTGCGGACGCTCGCTTCCGCGCTCGCCGACCGGCCGAACTTCATCGGCATGACGATCGGCAACGAGGTCAACCAGTTCTCGGCGGGCCCGCATCCCGATCCCGACCGCATCACGCAGGAGCAGGCGGGGGAGTGGCTGCGGCGGGTGCTCGCCGCGTGCGAGGAGGGCGCGCCCGGCAAGCTGCATCTGCACGCCGAGTACGACGCCGCCTGGTACCAGGACGACCAGCCCTTCACCCCGGCCCAGGCCGCGCGGCTCGGCGGCGCGACCGCCGTGCACTCCTGGGTGTTCAACGGCACGGCTCAGCGGCACGGGAGGGAGGGGGTCGCCACCGAGCACCACGCGGCGTACATGATCGAGCTGTCCAAGGCCTGGGCGGACGACCCGCACCGCCCGGTCTGGCTCCAGGAGGTGGGCGCGCCCGCTCCTCTCATCCCCGCGGAGCACGCCGCCTCCTTCACCGAGGCGACGGTGGCGGGGGCGCTGGACTGTGCGGATGTGTGGGGGGTGACGTGGTGGTGCTCGCACGATGTGTCGCGCTCACTGTCGGACTTCCCTGAACTTGAGTACAGCCTGGGCCTGTTGACGAACGACGGCCGGGTCAAGCCGGGGGGTGAGGTGTTGGCTCGGCTCGCGAAGGAGTGGCGGGGGCGGGAGTATGCGCCTGCCGTGCGGGCGACCGCGGTGGTGGTCGCGGACTCGCCCTCGGAGCGGTCCGCGTGTGCTCCTGGGGGAGCGGTGTTCGAGGCGTTCTTCCGGCTGGTGGCGGAGGGGGTGCGGCCCACTGCCGTGCTGGCGAGCCGGGCCGGTGACCCGGCGCACTTGGCTGCGCGGGGCATCACGGAGGTCGTGCGGCCGGGGGAGGTCGGCTAGACCGGAAACAGGATTCTTTCCCCGACCCCGTCCCTTCCCGAAAACCGTGCCTGCGCCCCGGACCTACCTGGGGCTCCGCCCCAGACCCCGCTCCTCAAACGCCGGAGGGGCTGAAAATTCAGCCCCTCCGGCGTTTGAGGAGGCCCCCGCGCAGCGGGTTTTCGGGAAGGGGCGGGGTCGGGGAAAGGAACCCGCCCATCCCGTCCCGCACTCAACACACAAACGGAGAGCACCATGCACGACGACCGCACCCTCATCGAAGCCCGCCTCAAGCGCGTCCTCGACGAACGCATCCGCCCCGCCGTCTATCCGGAGTCCGTCCCCCTCGACGTCGCCGTCTGGACCGCTCCGGGTGAGCCCGTACCCGTCGAAGAGGGGCTCGCGGCGCACCCCGAGCCGACCAAGGTCGGCGCCGCGTGGGGTGCCCCCTGGGCCACCAGTTGGTTCCGGGTGACCGGCACCGTGCCCACGGACTGGGCGGGGAAGAGTGTCGAGGCCGTCCTCGACCTCGGGTTCGACGAGAACATGCCCGGCTTCCAGTGCGAGGGCCTGGTCTACCGCCCCGACGGCACCCCCGTGAAGGGCCTCAACCCCCGCAACCAGTGGGTGAGGATCGCCGCCCCGGCAACCGGCGGCGAAGACGTCCACCTGCACATCGAGGCCGCGTCCAACCCCGTCATCCTCGACTATCACCCCTTCCTGCCCACCCAGCTCGGCGACAAGGAGACGGCCGGCAGCGAGCCCCAGTACAAGCTCGCCCGCATGGACCTCGCCGTCTTCGACGAGACCGTGTGGCAGCTCGTCATCGACCTCGAAGTGCTCGGCGAGCTGATGGTGGAACTCCCCGAGGACTCCGGGCGCCGTTACGCCGTCGTACGTGCCGTCGGGCGCGCCCTGGACGCCGTCGACCTCCAGGACGTGAACGGCTCGGCGGCCGCGGCCCGCGCCGAGCTCGAAGGCGTGCTCGCCACCCCCGCCGAGCCCTCGGCCCACCGCATCAGCGCCGTCGGCCACGCACACATCGACTCCGCCTGGCTGTGGCCGCTGCGCGAGACGGTGCGCAAGGTCGCGCGTACGACGTCGAACATGACCGCGCTCATCGAGGACGAGCCGGACTTCGTCTTCGCCATGTCCCAGGCGCAGCAGTGGGCGTGGGTCAAGGAGCACCGGCCCGAGGTGTGGGCGAAGGTCAAGAAGGCGGTCGCCGACGGGCGGTTCGTGCCCGCGGGCGGCATGTGGGTCGAGTCGGACACGAACATGCCGGGGTCGGAGGCGATGGCCCGTCAGTTCGTGCACGGCAAGCGGTTCTTCCTTGATGAATTCGGTGTCGAGAACGATGAGGCCTGGCTGCCCGACACCTTCGGGTTCGCCGCCGGTCTGCCGCAGATCATCAAGGCGGCGGGCTCCAAGTGGCTGCTCACGCAGAAGATTTCGTGGTCGCAGACCAACCGCTTCCCGCACCACACCTTCAACTGGGAAGGCATCGACGGGACCCGCATCTTCACGCACTTCCCGCCCGTCGACACCTACAACTGCTCGATGAAGGGCAGCGAGATCGCCCACGCGGCGAAGAACTTCAAGGACAAGGGAGTCGCCCGGCACTCCCTCGCACCGACCGGCTGGGGCGACGGAGGCGGCGGCACCACCCGCGAGATGATCGCGAAGGCTGGACGCCTCCGTGATCTGGAGGGCTCGGCGACCGTCGAGTGGGAGACTCCCGCGGCCTTCTTCGAGAAGGCCGAGGCGGAGTACCCGAACGCCCCTGTCTGGGTCGGCGAGTTGTACCTGGAGCTGCACCGCGCCACGCTCACCAGCCAGGCGGGCACCAAGCAGGGCAACCGCCGCAGCGAGCACCTGCTCCGTGAGGCGGAGCTGTGGGCGGCCACGGCGGCCGTCCGGTCAGCCGAATTCGCCTACCCCTACGAAGAGTTGGACCGCATCTGGAAGACGGTGCTGCTCCACCAGTTCCACGACATCCTGCCCGGCTCGTCCATCGCCTGGGTGCACCGGGAGGCGCGCGCGACGTACGCGGCGGTCGCCGACGAGCTGAACGGCATCATCGAGGCGGCCCAGCGCGCACTGGCGGGGGACGGCGGCACGGGCACCCTCGTCTTCAACTCCACCCCGCACACCCGCGACGGCGTCCCCGCAGGCGGCGCGCGCCCCGCCGCCATCGACGGCCAGTCGGCGATCGCCTCGCGCGCCGACGGCGGGTACGTCCTCGACAACGGCCTGCTGCGGGTCGAGATCGACGCGCGCGGTCTTGTCGTCTCGGCGTACGACATCGTGGCCGACCGGGAGGCCGTCGCACCCGGCCAGGCGGCGAACCTGCCGCAGATCCACGCGGACTTCCCGAACATGTGGGACGCGTGGGACGTCGACGAGTTCTACCGGAACACGGTCACCGACCTCACGGAGGCGGACGCGGTCGAGCCCGTGGAAGGCGAAGGCGGCGCCTCGGTCCGTGTCGTACGCAGCTTCGGTGACTCGCGGCTCACCCAGGTGCTGTCCCTGGCGCCCGGCTCCACGCGCCTGGACATCGACACGGAGGTCGACTGGCACGAGACGGAGAAGTTCCTGAAGCTGGCGTTCCCGCTGGACATCCACGCGGAGCGGTACGCGTCGGAGACGCAGTTCGGCCACTTCTACCGGGCCACGCACACCAACACGAGCTGGGAAGCCGCCAAGTTCGAGGCGTGCAACCACCGCTTCGTGCACATGGAGGAGCCGGGGTGGGGTGTCGCCCTGGTCAACGACTCGACGTACGGCCATGACGTGACACGCACGGTGCGCGCCTCGGACGCCGGTACGACCACGACGGTGCGTGCCTCGCTCCTTCGCGCCCCGCGCTTCCCCGACCCCGAGACGGACCAGGGCGTCCACCGCTTCCGGCACGCGCTGGTCCCGGGGGCCGGGATCGGCGACGCGGTGCGGGAGGGGTACCGGATCAACCTCCCCGAGCGGCGGATCACGGGCGGTGCCGATGTGGCCCCGCTGGTGACGGTCGACAACGACGCCGTCGTCGTCACGGCGGTCAAGCTTGCCGACGACGGCAGCGGCGACGTGGTCGTCCGCTTCCACGAGTCGCGCGGCGGCCGTGCGAGGGCAACGCTGGCCGCGGGCTTCCCGGTCGGCTCGGTCGACGTGACGGATCTCCTCGAGCGGCCTCTCGCGGATGCCACGGCACCGGAGCGCTCGGGCGACGGCGTCGCGCTGACGCTGCGGCCGTTCGAGCTGGTGACGCTGCGGCTGACGCGGGCGTGACGGCTCGCTGAGCGAGGACGCCCAGCCGCCGGACGGGGCCGGCCCACCGGCCCCGTCCGGCGGCTTCTTCGTCGCCGCCCTCATGAGCGTGCTGCCGGGATGCGGACCGAGTACCGCCCCTCCCCGGGCGGTCACCGGGCACACTGGCCGACATGCCGGTCTCGCTGCATCACATCGTCATCGACGCCCATGACCTTCCCGCCCTGGCCCGGTTCTGGGCCGAGGTGCTGCGCTGGCGGATCCTGTCCGAGCGGGGGCGGGAGGTCGTGATCGGCCCGGACGAGACCGCGCCGGTGGGGATCTGCTTCATGCCGGTGACCGATCGCAAGGTCGTCAAGAACCGGCTGCATCTCGATCTCACGTCCGCCGCCGAGGATCGTGACGCCGAGATCGAGCGCATCCTCGCACTCGGCGCCCGCCGGGCGGAGGTCGGGCAGAGCGGTGAGGAGTCGTGGACCGTGCTGGCCGATCCGGAGGGGAACGAGTTCTGCGTGGTCCGTCCGAAGGAGACCCTCATCGGCTGAGGCCTGTCTCCAGGTGGGCCGTCCTGTGGTGGAAGGCCCGCCTGACGGCCGGGAAGCGTCGGCCGTCGCGGCGTGGGTGCACCCGGTTGGCCAGCAGCACGTGGAAGCGTCCGGCGGAGGGGTCCACCCAGAGGCTGGTGCCGGTGAAGCCCGTGTGGCCGTACGAGTCCGGGCGCATCGCGCCGCCCACCGGAGAGGCGATCGGTCCTGCCCCTGCCGGCCGAGGCAGCGGCGAAGACCGAGCCCCTCGGTGGGGCACTCCGTCATCCGGCGGAAGGCGGCGCGCCCCAGGATTCCGTCGCCGCCCCGGACCAGGGCCGCTCCCAGGCGTTCGAGATCGGCGAGCGGGGAGAAGAGCCCGGCGTGGCCCGCCACGCCGCCGAGGACGATGGCGTTCGTCGTGCACCTCGACCGCCACCACACGTGGTCCGCGGTGCGCCGGTCACAGCCCGGCGGCCAGGCACTCCGCTACCCCTCCAACTGCCCCCGCAGCCACTCCTCCACCTCTCCCACATGCGCCGCCGCCGCGGCTCTGGCCGCCTCCGGGTCCCTGGCCACCAGGGCCCGGTGGATGCGTGCGTGTTCGCGGCGGGTGCGTTCGAAGGCGCCCTCTTCCTGGTAGCCGCGCCATACCCGTGCGCGGAACGTGCGCGAGGACAGGCCCTCCAGGATCGCCGCCATCGTGTCGTTGCCCGCCGCGAAGGCGATCGTGCGGTGGAACGCCAGGTCGTGGGAGAGGATCTCCTCCGGGTCCTCCGTGGCGTTCATCGCCTCCAAGTGCTTCTCGACGTCGGCCAGTTGGTCCGCCGAGATGCGCGCGGCCGCCAGCGCCGTCGCCGTGGACTCCAGGACCCTGCGCACCTCCAGGAGTTCCACGAGCCGTGGTCCGCGCGACAGGTCGGCCACGACGCCGAAGGTCTCCAGGAGGTCCCCGGCCTCCAACTGCGTGACGTAGATGCCCGAACCGTGCCGGGCCTCCAGGACCCCCATCACGGTGAGCGCGCGGATCGCCTCCCGCATGGAACTGCGCGAGATGCCCAGCTGTGTCGCCAGGTCCCGCTCCGTCGGCAGCCGTTCACCCGGTTCCAGACGGCCCTCGCCGATCATCGCCTTGATCTGCTCGATGGCCCGCCCGGTCACGGTGCCCTTCTGCGGGGCGGTCTGGTCCACGTAACGCTCCTCCACTAGCCAAGTGCGCCGCAGTCTAACCAGAGATGTGGTCGGACCACTACGGCTCAAAACAAGGAAAAATTGGCGACGAGGGGTGTTGTGAGCGCCAAGTGGTCTGATAAATATTCGCCCATCAGTCGCTAGGAACCGCGCTGGGAACCGCTAGAACTCCGTCCGATCACGATCGATTTCACGCTCGATGAGGAGCCGTCAGATGGCCGGCAGAACAGTGCGCAACACGTCCAGCAGGGCGGGGATTTCGCGGACGGCGCGGATCGCCGCCGCGGCGGCCTGCGCGTCCCTCGTGCTCACCGCATGCGGCAGCACGAAGGACAGCGCGGCGCCCGCGGGCGGCGAAGGCGGCGGAGAGGGCAAGGTCGGGGTGGTCCTGCCCCTGCTGACCTCGCCCTTCTGGCAGTCGTACAACGACTACGTGCCGAAGATGGCGAAGTCCGAGGACGTCGACGCGCTCAAGACGGTCAACTCCAACAGCGACCCCTCGCAGCAGATCACCGACATCAACAACCAGCTCAACCAGGGGGTCAAAGGGCTCGTCGTCGCGCCCCTCGACAGCGCCGCCATCTCCGCCGGTCTCGACCAGGCCGAACGCAAGGGCGTCCCCGTGGTCGCCGTCGACGTCGCCCCCGAGAAGGGCAAGGTCGCGATGGTCGTGCGGGCCAACAACGTCGCGTACGGCGAGAAGGCCTGTGACTACCTCGGCAAGCAGGTCAAGACCGGCAAGGTCGTCCAGATCATGGGAGACCTCGCCTCCGTCAACGGCCGTGAGCGCTCCGAGGCGTTCCGCACCTGCGTGAAGAAGAAGTACCCCAAGCTCAAGGTCCTGGAGATCCCCGCCAAGTGGGAGTCCGACACGGCCGCCTCGAAGCTCGACACGCTGCTCAACTCCAACCCCGACATCAAGGGCATCTACATGCAGGCGGGCGGCGTCTACCTCGCGCCCACCCTGCAGACCCTGAAGTCCAAGAAGATGCTGAAGAAGACGGGCGAGAAGGGCCACATCACCGTCATCTCGAACGACGGCATCCCGCAGGAGTTCGACGCCATCCGCAAGGGCCAGATCGACGCGACCGTCTCGCAGCCCGCCGACGCGTACGCCAAGTACGGGATGTACTACATCAAGGCCGCGATGAACGGGAAGAAGTTCAAGCCGGGCCCGACCGACCACGACTCCACCATCGTGAAGCTGCCCAGCGGCATTCTCGAGGACCAGCTGCCCGCCCCGCTGGTCACCAAGCAGAACGTGGACGACTCCAAGCTGTGGGGCAACACGGTCAAATGAGTACGCCGATGACCAAGTCCCCGGCTCCGGGGCCGACGGCGCTCGTCGAAGCGACCGGCATAGCCAAGCGGTACGGACCCACCGTCGCGCTGCAGGACGGACAGCTGACCGTCCTGCCCGGTGAGTCCCACGCCCTCGTCGGCCGCAACGGCGCGGGCAAGTCCACCCTCGTCACCATCCTCACCGGCCTCCAGGCCCCGGACGCGGGCACCGTCCTCTTCGACGGCGAGCCCGCCCCGCCGCTCACCGACCGCGACGCCTGGCGCCGCAAGGTGGCCTGCGTCTATCAGAAGCCGACGGTCGTGCCCGATCTGACCGTCGCCGAGAACCTCTTCATCAACCGGCAGCCCGAAGGCCGCGGCGGATCCATCAGCTGGCGCAAGCTGCGCACCCAGGCCGCCGAGGTGCTCGACACCTGGGACGTGCGGGTCGACCCGGAAGCGCGCACCGCCGACCTCAAGGTCGAGGACCGTCAAATGGTCGAGATCGCACGGGCGTTGAGTTTCGGCGCGCGCTTCATCGTCCTGGACGAGCCCACCGCTCAGCTCGACAACCGCGAGATCGAGCGGCTCTTCACGCGCATGCGGGCGCTCCAGGAGTCCGGGGTCACCTTCCTCTTCATCTCGCACCACCTCCAGGAGGTGTACGAGGTGTGCCAGACCGTCACCGTCCTGCGCGACGCCCGCTGGATCACCACGGCGCCGGTGGCCGATCTGCCGCGCGCCGCCCTCGTCGAGGCGATGGCGGGCGAGGCCCTGCGGGAGAAGGAAGCCGCCGAGGAGTCCGTCGCGAGGACCGAGGTCCCCGCCGACGCCCCGGTGATGCTCGACGTCACGGGCCTCACCAGCCAGTCGTACGAGGACATCGACCTGACCGTCCGCAAGGGCGAGGTCGTCGGCCTCGCCGGATCCAGCGGCAGCGGCAAGATCAACCTCGCCGAGACCTTCGCGGGGCTGCACACACCGACCGGCGGAAGCGCCCGGCTCGACGGCAAACAGCTCCCGTTCGGCGACGTGACCGCCACGCTGCGGGCCGGTGTCGGCTGCGTCCCGCGCGACCGGCACGACCAGGGCCTGGTCTTCGGGATGACGATCGGCGACAACGCGACGATGACCGTGCTCGACCGGCTCGGGAAGTACGGCTTCGTCGGCACCGAGCGCAAGCGCGGCTTCGCCGAGGAGCTGATCGACCGCCTCGACATCCACGCCGAGGGGCCCGACCAGCCCGTGTCCGACCTCTCCGGCGGCAACGCGCAGAAGGTCGTCATGGCACGAGCGCTCGCCTCCGACCCGCGGCTCCTCGTCCTCATCAATCCCACCGCCGGCGTGGACGTGAAGTCCAAGGAGTCACTGCTCGCCCGGATGGACAACGCCCGCGAGGACGGCACCGCCGTCCTCGTCGTCTCCGACGAGCTGGACGACCTGCGGCGCTGCGACCGCGTCCTGGTCCTCTTCCACGGCCGGATCGTCGCCGAGCACACGGCGGGCTTCACCGACCACGACCTGATCGCATCGATCGAAGGGGTGGGCGAGACGGGCCCCGAACGGGGCAACGGCGCGACAAGCCCCCACCGGCCCGCAGCCGGAGAACAAGGAGACAGCCGTGGCTGACACGAAGGCCCCGTCGGCCTCGACCACACCGGACCTGACCGCGAAGACCGACAACGCCCGCGCCCAGGCACGCTCCGTGCTGCTACGACGCGCCCGCGAACTCGCCCTGGTACCAGCGCTGTTGCTGCTCATGCTGCTCGGCGCCCTGGTGAACGACTCGTTCCTCACCGAACGCAACCTCATCTCCATCCTCGGCGCCTCCGCGGCCCTCGCGATGGTCGTGCTCGCCGAGTCGCTCGTCCTCATCACCGGCAAGTTCGACCTGTCCCTCGAATCGGTCGTCGGCATCGCGCCCGCCGTCGGCGCGCTGCTCGTGCTGCCCGCCGCGCAGGCCGGATTCGGCACCGAGATGCCCGCCGTGGTGGCCCTGCTCGCGATCCTCGTCGTCGGCGCGGTCATCGGCGCCTTCAACGGCATCCTCGTGGTCAAGCTCAAGCTGAACGCGTTCATCGTCACGCTCGCCATGCTGATCGTGCTGCGCGGACTGCTCGTCGGCGCGACCGAGGGCAAGACGCTCTTCGGGATGCCCGACGCCTTCTACACCCTCGCCACCTCGACGTTCCTGACCATCCCGCTCTCCGTGTGGCTGGCCGCCCTCGCCTTCGGCATCGCGGGCTTCGTCCTCAAATACCACCGCGTGGGGCGCGCCCTCTACGCGATCGGCGGCAACCCGGACGCGGCACGCGCCGCCGGTATCCGTGTCGAGCGCGTGATGCTCGGGGTGTTCGTCGTCGCCGGTGTCCTCGCCGCCGTCGGCGGACTCATGCAGACCGGCTACGTCGGCGCGATCAACGCCAACCAGGGCCAGAACATGATCTTCACCGTGTTCGCGGCCGCGGTCATCGGCGGCATCAGCCTCGACGGCGGCAAGGGCACCATGTTCGGCGCCCTCACCGGCGTCCTGCTGCTCGGCGTCGTACAGAACCTGCTCACTCTCGCCCAGGTGCCTTCCTTCTGGATCCAGGCCATCTACGGCGGAATCATCCTGGTCGCCCTGATGATCGCGCGCGTCACCACCGGCCGTGCACAGGACTGACCCCGCTCCGGGTTCCCCGTCTCGCTGCCCCTTTCCGGAAAGGCCTCCCGTGTCCCCGACTCCCGCCCGCATCACCGCGGTCGACACCTTCGACGTACGGTTCCCGACCTCGCGGGAACTGGACGGATCCGACGCGATGAACCCGGACCCCGACTACTCCGCCGCCTATGTGGTCCTGCGCACCGACGCGGACGACGGCCTGGAGGGGCACGGCTTCACCTTCACCATCGGGCGCGGCAACGACGTCCAGGTCGCCGCGATCGAGGCGCTGCGCCACCACGTGCTCGGGCGGTCCGTCGAGGAACTCTGCGCCGATCCGGGGACGTTGAACCGCGACCTGATCGGGGACAGCCAACTGCGCTGGCTCGGCCCCGAGAAGGGCGTGATGCACATGGCCATCGGCGCCGTCGTCAACGCCCTGTGGGACCTGGCGGCCAAGCGGGCACGCAAGCCGCTGTGGCGGTTCCTGGCGGACGCCGAGCCCCAGTGGCTTGTCTCCCAGGTCGACTTCCGCTACATCGCCGATGCCCTCACCCCTCAAGAGGCGCTGGAACTCCTCCAGTTGGGCAGACACGGAGCCACCGAGCGCGAAGTCCTGTTGCGGGAGCGCGGCTACCCCGGCTACACGACGTCGCCGGGCTGGCTCGGCTACAGCGACGAGAAGCTGACCCGCCTCGCGCGCCAGGCCGTGGCCGACGGCTTCACCCAGATCAAGCTGAAGGTCGGCGCGGATCTGGCGGACGACGTACGCCGCTGCCGTACCGCCCGTGAGGCGATCGGCCCCGACATCCGGATGGCGATCGACGCCAACCAGCGCTGGAACGTCGGCGAAGCCGTCGAGTGGACACGCGCGCTCGCGGAGTTCGACCCGTACTGGGTCGAGGAGCCCACAAGCCCCGACGACGTCCTCGGCCACGCGGCGATCCGCAAGGCGGTCGCCCCGGTCAAGGTCGCCACCGGCGAGCATGTGCAGAACCGCATCGTCTTCAAGCAACTCCTCCAGGCGGGCGCCATCGACGTACTGCAGATCGACGCGGCCCGCGTCGGCGGCGTCAACGAGAACCTCGCGATCCTGCTGCTCGCCGCCAAGTTCGGCGTCCCGGTCTGCCCGCACGCCGGCGGCGTGGGCCTGTGCGAACTCGTCCAGCACCTGTCGATGTTCGACTACGTGGCCCTGTCCGGGACCACCGAGAACCGCGTCATCGAGTACGTCGACCATCTCCACGACCACTTCATCGACGCGGTCGTGCTGCGCGACGGCCACTACATGGCCCCCGCCGCGCCGGGCTTCTCGGCCGCGATGCGGGCCGAGTCGCTCGCCGAATTCACCTATCCGGACGGCGCCTTCTGGGCCGCCGACCTCGCTCAGGGCAAAGGAGCAGCCGCATGACGGACGTCCAGGACTTCGAGGGTCTGAAGGCCCTGGTCACCGGAGGAGCCTCCGGCATCGGGCGGGCCACGGCCGAACTGCTCGCCGCGCGCGGCGCCCGGGTCGCCGTGCTCGACCTGAACCCGGACGACGTCGAGAAGCCGCTCACCGGCTACCGCGCCGACGTCTCGGACGACGCGTCGGTGCGCGAAGCCGTCGCCGCCGCAGTGGCCGACCTCGGCGGACTCGACGTACTGATCAACAACGCGGGCATCGGCGCGCAGGGCACCGTCGAGGACAACGACGACGCCCAGTGGCACAAGGTGCTCGACGTGAACGTCCTCGGCATCGTGCGCACCACCCGAGCCGCCCTGCCCCATCTGCGCGTCTCCACCCGGGCGGCGATCGTCAACACCTGCTCCATCGCCGCGACCGCGGGCCTCCCGCAGCGCGCCCTGTACTCGGCGTCGAAGGGCGCGGTGCTCTCCCTGACGCTCGCCATGGCCGCGGACCACGTACGCGAAGGGGTGCGCGTCAACTGCGTCAACCCCGGCACCGTCGACACCCCGTGGGTCGGCCGCCTCCTGGACGCCGCGCCGGACCCGGCGGCCGAGCGTGCCGCGCTCGCGGCCCGCCAGCCCACAGGACGCCTCGTCACGGCGGACGAAGTCGCGGGCGCCGTCGCCTACTTGGCCAGCCCTCTCTCCGGTGCCACCACCGGCACCGCGCTCGCCGTCGACGGCGGCATGCAGGGCCTGCGGCTGAGGCCGGCGGGCCAGTGAGCGGCATGGCCCGGCGCACCCTTGGACCCGGCGGCGTCGAGGTGACCGAGCTGTCCTTCGGCGCCGCCGGCCTCGGCAACCTCTACGCGCCGATCGGCGACGAGGAGGCGGCCGGGGCGATCGACGCGGCATGGGACGCGGGGATCCGCTACTTCGACACGGCGCCGCACTACGGCATCGGCCTGTCCGAGCGCAGGGTGGGCCAGGCGCTGCGGGCGCGCCCCCGCGAGACGTACACGCTCTCGACCAAGGCGGGGCGCCTCCTCGAAGCGGTGGAGAGGCCGGAAGGCGACGATCTCGCCCACGGCTTCGCCGTGCCCGCCACGCACCGCCGAGTCTGGGACTTCAGCGCGGACGGCGTCCGCCGCTCCCTGGAGGCGAGCCTGACCCGCCTCGGCCTCGACCGCGTCGACATCGTCTACCTCCACGACCCCGACGACCACGCGGAACAGGCCTTCCGTGAGGGGTATCCGGCCCTGGAGCGGCTGCGCTCCGAAGGCGTCGTCGGCGCGATCGGCGCGGGCATGAACCAGACGCGGATGCTCACCCGCTTCGTCCGTGACACGGACGTCGACGCCGTGCTGTGCGCGGGCCGCTACACGCTCCTGGACCAGAGCGCCCTGGCCGGGCTGCTGCCGGCGGCGCGGGAGCGCGGCAAGGCGGTGGTCATCGGCGGCGTCTTCAACTCGGGCCTCCTGGCCGACCCCAGGCCCGGCGCGACCTACGACTACACGACCGCACCCCGCGCCCTCGTGGACCGCGCGCTCCAGTTCAAGGCGATGGCGGAACGGCACGGCACCACGCTGCGCGCTGCGGCCCTGGCCTTCCCCCTCGCCCACCCGGCGGTGGCCACCGTCCTGGTCGGCGCCCGCTCGCCGCACGAAGTCCGGGACACGGCAGCGCAGTTCGTCTCCGCCGTCCCCGCCGGTTTCTGGAAGGAAGCACGCGCCGAGGGGCTGCTGCCCGCCGGTGCACCCGTCCCCGGAGAGGACCCCGCGTGAGAATCGCCCTGCACACCAAGGTCCGCGCCGACCGCGTCGCCGAGTACGACGCCGCGCACCGCGAGGTGCCCGCCGAGCTCGTCGCCGCCATCCGCGCGGCGGGCGCCACTTCCTGGACGATCTGGCGCAGCGGCACCGATCTCTTCCACGTCCTGGAGTGCGAGGACTACGCCCGTATGCTCGCCGAGCTGGACAAGCTGCCGGTCAACATCGCCTGGCAGGCCCGCATGGCCGAGCTCCTCGACGTCGTCCACGACTACTCGGCCGAGGGTTCGGACGCCGGGCTGCCCGTCGTGTGGGAGCTGCCGTGATGCCGCCGGGACCTGCCGTGACACCACACCTCGTCGACTCCCACCACCACGTGTGGGACCTCTCCGTACGCGACCAGGAATGGATCACCGGCGATGCGCTCGCCCCGATCCGCCGGGACTTCTCTCTCGCCGACCTCCTGCCCGATGCTCGCGCCGCCGGTGTCACCGCGACCGTCCTGGTCCAGACGGTCACCGTCGCCGAGGAGACCCCCGAGTTCCTCGCCCTGGCGGCGGACAGCGACCTGGTGGCGGGCGTCGTCGGGTGGACCGACCTCACCCGCCCGGATGCCGCCGACGTGCTCGCCGAGCTGCGTCAACTCCCGGGCGGGCAACACCTCGTGGGCATCCGCCACCAGGTCCAGGGCGAGCCCGACCCGCAGTGGCTGCTGCGGCCCGACGTGCGCCGCGGCCTGGCGGCGGTCGGCGCGGCGGGTCTGGTCTACGACCTCGTCGTCCTGCCCCACCAGCTCCCTGCCTGCGTCAAGGCCGCCCAGGAGCACCCCGAACTCACCTTCGTGCTCGACCACTTGGGCAAGCCGCCCATCGCCTCCGGCGCCCTCGAACCCTGGGCGGCGGCGGTCCGCGCACTCGCCGATCTGCCCAACACCGTCTGCAAACTCTCCGGCCTGGTGACCGAGGCCGACCCGAAGGCCTGGACGGTCGACGACCTGCGCCCGTACGCGGACACCGTCCTGGACGCCTTCGGCCCCGACCGGCTGATGTTCGGCTCTGACTGGCCCGTCTGCACCCTGGCCGCCACGTACGGCGAAGTCGTCGAAGCAGCCCGGCAGTTGACCGCATCGCTGAGCGACAGCGAGCGCGCCGCCCTCTTCGCCGGGACCGCGACCCGCGTCTACCGCCTCTGATCCACCCGTGTCGGCGGCAGGAACTCCCGCACGTACGTCCGCTCCCAGCAGGCGCCCGTCTCGCGCAGCTCACGCCAGGTCGTGTAGCGGTAGCGGAAGAGGCGGGCGCGGATGTACGCGGGCGGGGCCTGTGGCGGGAACGGGACGTGGCGCAGCAGCCGCAGCGTGTCCCGGTCGCCGTCCAGGAGGCGCTCCACCAGCGGGCCGAACCACGGCCTCGCGTACGCGGGGGAGAGCGCGGCGAACCACATCATCCAGTCGAGCCGCAGATGGTACGGCGCGAACTGCCTTGGCCAACGGTGCACATCACCCGGCTTGCCCTTGAACTCGTACTCACGCCACTCGGAGTCCTGGCGGGGCGTCAGGTCCGACGTGCCCTCGACGATCACCTCCTGGCGGACGCGGCTGACGCTGCCGAACGCCCCGTAGGCGTTGACGAGATGGAGCGGGTCGAAGGAGTAGTTCATGATCTGCCGCCGCGAGAACAGATTGCGCGCGGGGCGGTAGCTCAGGCCGAGGATCAGCGCCGTCACCGCGATGACCACCACCTCGTACCAGAGCGGGGGAGCGGAGGACTGTGACGGGGCTCCTGCTCCGCCGAAGTCCACGACGGACACGGCGAGCACGATGGTCAGCCAGTTCAGCCAGGAGAAGTTCCCCGAGAGGACCAGCCACAGCTGGGTGGCGATCATCAGGCAGGCCGCTGCCGTCGCGATCGGCTGCGGCGTGAACAGCAGGACGGGCACGACGAGTTGGGTGAAGTGGTTCGCCGCCACCTCCGCCCGGTGGACCGGCTTGGGCAGATGATGGAAGAACCAGCTCAGCGGCCCCGGCATCGGCTGGGTCTCGTGGTGGAAGTCCAGGCAGGTGAGCTTTCGCCAGCACGCGTCGCCGCGCATTTTGATCAGCCCGGCCCCGAACTCGACGCGGAACAGCACCCAGCGAAGCAGGAAGAGCACGAGGACCGGCGGCGCCGTCTCGTCGTTGCCGAGGAAGACGGCGAGGAAGCCCACCTCCAGGAGCAGCGACTCCCAGCCGAAGCCGTACCAGGTCTGCCCCACGTTCACGATCGAGAGATACAGGGCCCACGGCACGGCCCACAGCAGCATGCCGCCCCACAGGGGGAGGAGACCGTCGGCGCCCGCGAGCAGCGCGAGGGCGCAGGCGCAGCCCGTCCACGCGACGAGGGCGAAGAAGCGGTCCGAGTAGTGGAGCTGGAAGAGGCTCGGGGCCCGCCGGAACGGTACGCCCTCGACGTGGCGCGGCACCGGCAGCATGCCGCGCTCCCCGATCAGCGCCCGGAACTGCAGCGCAGCCCCCAGGAACGCGAAGAAGTAGACGGCGGCGAGCGCCCGCTGGAACACGAGGCGGCCGAGCCAGTACTGATCTGCGGTGAACCACTCCACAAGGCCATCTTGCGCCCAAAGCGGCCCGGCCCCCTCCGGGCCCGCGAACACGCTCCGGCTTGCGCACCGGCTCCCGCTGCCCCAGAGAATGGGGGCAAAGTGCCCGATAACAGGCGGGAGAGCACGGTGCGTGTGCCCACCAGGCCCACCAGGACCCATGCGATGGCCTTCGCGATATCCGCGGCCATCGCCGTCGCAGGATGCTCCGGCGGAGGCGACAAGAACTCCGCCGATGGCGGCCCCGAGCTGTTCATGCAGCCGGTCGCCGCCCAGGGCCCCGATCCGTTCACCGACTCCACCGCGACGTCCACGGCGACTCCCTCGCCCGTCACCCGTTCGCCGCAGCCCTCGCCGACCGGAACCTCGTCGCCCACGGCCCAGGGCGTGCGCTCCCTGTCGGGCGGTACGCCGGGTCTGTACGGCGGCACGCAGTCCGTGGGCAGCTGCGACGTCGACGCCCAGGTCCGCTTCCTCACCGCCGATCAGGGCAAGGCCCGCGCCTTCGCCCAGGCCGAGGGCATCTCCCAGGCCGACATCCCGGGCTTCCTGCGCGGCCTGACGCCGGTCGTGCTGCGGGCCGACACCCGCGTCACCAACCACGGCTACCGCGACGGCGGTGCCACCAGCTTCCAGTCCGTGCTGCAGACCGGCACCGCGGTCCTCGTCGACAACCGGGGACTGCCGCGCGTGCGGTGCGCCTGCGGGAACCCGCTGAAGCCGCCGGTCGCCTTCAAGGGCACCCCGAGCCACCAGGGCAAGCCGTGGTCCGGCTACCGCCCGGCCCAGGTGATCGTCGTGACGCCGGCGCCGAAGATCATCGTGAACATCACCATCGTGAACATCACCAACAACACGTGGATCGAGCGGAAGACGGGCGACCACGACGGCGACAAGGACCGCGTGGTGCCGCCGCCGTCCCCGACGCCCACGCCGACCCCCACCCCCACGCCCACGAGCCCCAGCCCGAGCGAATCGGACGAGGAGAGCAGCACCCCCAGCGAGTCGGCCACCACGTCCACGGACTGCCCGACGCCCGCCCCCGACGCGGGCACGGAGCCGCCCACCGGCACCCCCTCCGAGATCCCTCCCGGCTGCCCCACGCCCACCTCCAGCGCGCCGACCTCGCCCCCGGACGAGCCGAGCACGCCGGACGACGACACGGTGCAGCCCCCGTCCCAGGAGGACCCCGGCGACGAGACCGGCCCCGAGAGCGTTCCCGACACCCCTGACCAGCCCGATGGCAGCGGTCTCGTCCCGGACGACCCCTCCCTGGGCGACTCTCCGCTGACCAGCGATCCCGGCACTTTCCAGAGCTGAGCGTGCGCGCTCGGGCCCGACAGCGAAGAATCATGAAGTGTCATGAAGCCCACGCCACTGCCGGACGACTGGCCAGCGGATCCACGGTCGATCCTGGCGTTCAACCGCACAGGCTGCTTCGACTGGGACCTCGACAGCGGCCTGATGCATCTGGACGCCGCGGGCCACGAGGTCTTCGACGTACGGGCCGACGAGTACGACGGAAACCCGACGAGCCTCGGCGTACGCGTTCCGCCGGTCGAGGCGCACCGCCTCGACGCCTACGTCTCGCACGCGCTCAAGGACGGCAGCCGGACCTACGGCATCTACTTCCGCATCCGGCTGCGCTCCGGGGGCCTGCGCTGGACCCATACCCAGGGGTTCATCCAGCGTGACGAGACGGGCCGCCCGCGCCGGATTGTGGGCATCGTCCGCGACGCCACGCAGGAGCTGGGCGACAGCACGGCCCGGCACCAGCGCGCCGACGAGGAGGAGGACCGGCGCCGCCGCACGAGCATCGTGCAGGGCACCACGGCGGCCCTCGCGCACGCCCGTACCGTCCGCGACGTCATCGACGTGCTCAAGGACACCCACGGCCTCGCGCACCTGGGTGCGTCGAACCTGGTCATGGCCCTGGTCGAGGCGGGGCGGATCCGGCTGGTCGCGGAGGGGCCCGCGGGGAGCTTCGTGCCGGGCACCAAGTTCACGCGGATCGACGAGCGGTATCCGATGAGCGACGCCGTGCGCACGCTCTCGCCGCGCTTCATCGAGACGGCCGCGGAGTTCGCGGCCTCGTACCCGGAGCTGTGGCCGCACATAGACAAGCTGGGCATCACATCGGCCGCGTACCTGCCGCTGATCGCGCAGGCCAAGCCGATCGGCGTGCTCGGCCTGCTCTACCAGGACAAGACCGGCTTCACCGAGGAGGAGCGCAACGTCCTGGTAGCGCTGAGCAGCGGCATCGCGCAGAGCCTCCAGCGCGCCATGTTCTACGAGCAGGAGAAGGACCTCGCCCAGGGCCTCCAGCAGGCGATGCTGCCGCGCACCATCCCCGGCGTGCCCGGCGCCGACGTCGCGGTCCGCTACCGCTCGGCGGCGCTCGGCCGGGACATCGGCGGCGACTGGTACGACGTGATCCCGCTGCCCGGCGGCCGTGTCGGGGCGGTCATCGGCGACGTACAGGGCCACGACACGCACGCGGCGGCCGTCATGGGCCAGCTGCGCATCGTGCTGCGCGCCTACGCCGCCGAGGGGCATCCGCCCGCCACCGTCATGGCCCGTGCGTCGGGTTTCCTGCACGAGCTGGACACCGAGCGCTTCGCCACCTGCCTCTACGCGGAGGCCGACCTGTCGACGGGCGTGGTCCAGCTGGTGCGAGCCGGCCACATCGACCCGCTCGTCCAGCAGACCGACGGGAGCTGCCGCCGGGTGCCGGTCGACGGCGGGCTCCCGCTGGGTCTCTCGGCCGAGTTCGGCGGCCTCGAATACCCGGTCACCACCTTCGAGCTCGACGCGGGCCAGACCCTGATCCTCTTCACCGACGGCCTCATCGAGGAGCCGGGCTCCGACCTCGACGACGGGCTGCGGGCCCTGGGCGAGCTCGCCTGCTCGGGCCCGCGCGACCTCCAGCCCCTGGCCGACCGGCTCTGCGGGATCGTGGACGACCGGGGCGGCGAGGACGACGCGGCGCTGCTGCTCCTGCGCCGCCGGATGATCGACGCGCCCCGGTCCGGCGGCCGTCTCCAGCAGCATGTCGGCCCCGGCGATCCGGAGGCACTGGCCGAGGCCCGGCACATGATCCGCGCCGCGGTGCGTGCCTGGGGCGCCGGGGAGGGCGCCGACGAGATCGAGCTGGTGGCCGACGAGGTGATCACCAACGCCCTGATGCACACCGACGGCGCGGCGATCGTGACCCTGCGGGTCGTCAGCGGCACCGAACGGCGCCTGCGCGTCGAGGTCGAGGACTCCTCCAGCGCACTGCCGCGCCGCCGTGAGGCAGGGGAATCGGGGGTGTCGGGGCGCGGGTTGCTCCTGGTGGACATGCTCACGGACGCGTGGGGCGTCGAATCGCGCGGCAGCGGCAAGTGCGTCTGGTGCGAGTTCGTCGTTCCGGCGCGGGAGAGCCAGGCGCAGGGCGAGCGGACTACGCCGCAGGAACAGGGTCAGGAGTGAACGGATGCCGGAACTCCCCGAGGTCGAGGCGCTGCGCGCCTTCCTCACCGAACACCTCGTCGGCCACGAGATCATCCGGGTGCTGCCCGTGGCGGTCAGCGTCCTCAAGACGTACGACCCGCCGCTGACCGCCCTGGAGGGCCGCACCGTCACGGCCGTCGCGCGCCACGGCAAGTTCCTCGACCTCGACGCGGACGGCCTGCACCTGGTGACCCACCTCGCCCGCGCGGGCTGGCTGCACTGGAAGGACCGCCTCCCCGACGGCCCGCCCCGCCCCGGCAAGGGCCCCCTAGCGCTGCGCGTCGCGCTGGAGACGGGTGAGGGCTTCGACCTGACGGAGGCGGGCACGCAAAAACGCCTCGCCGTGTACGTGACCGATGACCCCTCGGCGATCCCGGGCATCGCCAGGCTCGGCCCCGACCCGCTGGCCCCGGACTTCGACGAGGAGCGCTTCGCCGGTCTCCTGGCGGGCGAACGCCGCCAGATCAAGGGCGCGTTGAGGGACCAGAGCCTGATCGCGGGCGTCGGGAACGCGTACAGCGACGAGATCCTGCACGTGGCTCGCATGTCTCCGTATCGGCTCACGTCGAGCCTCACGAAGGGGGAAGTCCATGGGCTGCATGTGGCGTTGCGGACCACGCTGACCGAGGCGGTGGAGCGCTCGCGCGGTGTCGCGGCGGGCCGCCTCAAGGCGGAGAAGAAGAGCGGCCTGCGTGTCCACGGCCGCACCGGCGAACCGTGCCCCGTGTGCGGCGACACCATCCGCGAGGTCTCCTTCAGCGACTCGTCGCTCCAGTACTGCCCCACGTGCCAGACGGGCGGGAAGCCGCTGGCGGACCGGAGGATGTCGCGGCTCCTGAAGTAGCCGTGCGTGAGGGGCGGTTCAGGGCCGCCGCAGCGTCAGCAGGCGCTGTCCGTCCCTCGTGCGCACTTCGTAGCGGGCGATGTCCTCGCGGGGCATGGCCGCACCGCCCCGTGTCGAGAGAGCGGCCGGTGGCTCTGCCGCGGGCCCGTCGGCGTGCTCGGCGGCGGGCACCTTCCACGTCGTCACCGTCTGCTCGGAGCCGTCGGTGCCGACGGCCACGAGTTCGCAGACGCGGGCGCCGCCGTGCACATCGCGGATGCGGAGCCCGATGTCCGTGCCCCAGTCGCGGCCCCGCGCGGTCAGTGTCGCCGATACGCCGGTGCGGCCGTCGCGGGCCGTGATCTGTTCCGGTCCCGGCCCGCCGGATCTGAGGACCGCCGTCGCGGGGGCCGCGACGGCCAGCACGACGCTCGCCGCGACCGCGCACAGCCACCGCCTGCGCCCGGCCCTGCGCAGCCGTCCGGCCTCGGCGAGCAGCCGGTCGACGAGGCCGGGGCCGGGCACGGCCAGCGGTTCGACGTGCGGCGGGGTGACGCGGTCGTAGGCAGCCAACTGCTGTGCTGCCGGGCCGAGTTCCTCGACCAGGGCCCGGCACGTGGGGCAGTCCATGAGGTGGTCGTCGAAGCGGAAGGTGTCCGCCGCGTCGAGGACACCGAGCGCGTAGGCGCCGGCGTCGCGATGCCGCTCCAGGGACCTCATGGTGTTCCTTGCGTGACGAGTCGGGCAGGGGGTGCGTTCTGCCCTCCCGTACGCAGGGGACCGACGAATCACTCAAGACGCGCGAAGAGAACACTCGCGCGAGGGCCAGAACCTCTCTGCCGTGGCGTCAGAACCTCTCTGTCGTGGTGCCGGTACGCCTCTGCCGCGGCGTCAGAACAGATGGATCGCCAGATGCCCGAGGGGCAGCCCCAGGCGCCACGCCGCCGTCCACACCTTGGGCCCGTCGTCCTCGCCGCCCGGCGACCCGCCGCCGGGCACCGCGTCCAGATCGGGCGCGAGCAGCTCCGTCTCCTCCAGCCAGCGCCACGCCAGGTCGGCGAGCTCCAGATCGGGCGCGGGCTCACCGGATGTGAGCGCGTCCGCCGTGAGCACGGCCATCCGCTCACCGACCCAGTCGAGCCACGGCTGGTCGTAGGCCGTC
The DNA here is from genome assembly GCF_040643025.1 of Streptomyces sp. NPDC047525. Classification (NCBI taxonomy): domain Bacteria; kingdom Bacillati; phylum Actinomycetota; class Actinomycetes; order Kitasatosporales; family Streptomycetaceae; genus Streptomyces; species Streptomyces sp. NPDC047525. The sequence continues at coordinate 981,931 of NZ_JBEYTL010000001.1, read as the reverse complement.
AGGGACAGCCAGGTCTCCAACTGCGAGACCACGCGGATGCCCGACAGTTCTCCACGCGTGTCCGAGAGGAAAATAGTCAGGGCCAGAGCATCACGCCCCGCGCGGTATTCGAAAGATGTCGGCGGCATCAAATCGCCGGTACGCAGTAATTCGTCCGCGATGTACTCGGCGTACAACCACGCCATCGGCACGGCCAGTTCGCCGCCACTCGGGCCCTCCGTGTTTCCTCGGCTCTCGTGCAGCATCCCGTCTCGCCTTCCTCCGATCCGTGCGCGTCGCCGGCCTCTGGCCCCCAATCCGGAACACGGATGAGGACAGCCGATTACCCGAAGGGGGCTGTGAGCAAGGCGCTTTACGGAGCTTTGACCCGGGCCCCGGTTTCGTCGCAGGTCGGAGGCTGTGTGTTCTTCGTGTCACATGGCCGGATGATTTAAGTCCGTTTCGGGGACTATGACGGCATTGCTGCTTGACTCGGCCATGTGTCCGAATGTGGATTCGTTTCGCCGAATATCCCCCATTCACGGAGCCTGGTCGATGACGCAGCGCACACCGCAGGGAACAGCCGTTCTGGCAGCGGTAATGATCGGAGCCACTCTCGCCGCGACCGCCGCCTGCACGGCAAATGAAGGGCCCGCGCAGGAGCGGAATCCGAAGCAGCAGAGCGAAAAGCAACCGGGCGGCGCCCGGGACGGAAATCAGGAGGCTCCGCCTCCCGCGCCGTCGGCGGCCGGCGGCGGCCCGGACGCGCCGCGCGCCTTCACGCTCGTCGCCTCCGGGGACGTGCTTCCGCACTCCTCGATCATCAGCAGGGCCAACGCCGACGCGGGCGGCGACGGCTACGATTTCGTGCCGATGCTGGCGGGCGTCAAACCCGTCGTGGCCAAGGCCGATCTGGCGATCTGTCACATGGAGACGGTCTACGGCGAGAACGGCGACTACACCGGCTACCCCAGCTTCAAGTCCCCGCCCCAGATCGCCCACGCCCTGAAGGCCACCGGCTACGACGCCTGCTCCACGGCCTCCAACCACACGCTCGACGACGGCGCCGCGGGAGTGCGCAGGACGCTCGGCGCGCTCGACAAGGCAGGCGTCAAGCACGCGGGCTCGGGCCGCACGGCCGCCGAGGGCAAGTCTCCCGCCTGGATGCGGGCGGGCGGCGCGAAGGTGGCCCAGCTCGCGTACACGTACGGCACGAACGGATATCCGCTGCCCAAGGGCAAGCCCTGGACGGTCAACCTCATGGAGCGCGACCGGATCGTCGCGGACGCGCGCGCCGCGCGGAAGGCGGGCGCGGACGTGGTCGTCGTCTCGGTCCACTGGGGCACGGAGTGGCAGGACGCCCCGGACCGCCGCCAGCTGAGCCTCGGCAAGCAGCTCACCGCGTCCAGCACCGGGGGGCGTCCCGACATCGACCTGATCCTGGGCACCCACGCGCACGTCCCCCAGGCCTACGAGAAGGTCAACAAGACCTGGGTCATCTACGGCATGGGCGACCAGATCGCCGGCGACATGATCAACCACGAGGGCGCGAACGACCCGCGCGGCAACCAGGGCACCCTCGGCCGGTTCACGTTCGCCCCGCCCGCGGCCCCCGGCGGACGCTGGGAGGTCAAGAAGGCCGAGTTCATCCCCCAGTGGTTCAACACGGGCACGGGGCGGGTGACCGACCTGAACGCGGCGCTGGCCCGCGGCGCGGACGTCGCCGACGTGCGCGACCGGATCCGCCGGATCGTCCTGAGCCGTGGCGCGGCGAAGGACGGCCTGGTGATGGGCAAGTAGCAGCCGGTCGGCGAGTAGCAGCCGGGTACCCGCCCGCGTGTGCGTGGCCGGCCGGACTTCGCCGTCCCGGGTGCGGGCCGGACCTTTGGCCCGCACCTTCGGCCCGCACCCGGGACGCGTCCTCACCCCAGCCGCACCAGCCAGCCCCGCCCCGGCTCCACCCGCAGCGCCTCGCCCGCGGTGAACCTCCGCTCCGGCTGGAACCCCTCGATCGCGGGAGCGTAGGCGGCGACGGGACCCGAAGCCGTGTCGAGCACGACGTCCACCGGCTCCCCGGCCCAGGAGGCCAGCGCCGCCACGGTCCCTCCCGGCCCCTCCCACGTGGTCGCGAGGACATCGTCCCGCCCGGTCCGCACCGCGGGCGCGTCCGTACCGGTGGCCCACCAGCCCGTCATCTCCGCCTCCGGGAGCCGGAGTTGGTCGAAGGCCCGCCACAAGGGCCGTACGTCCGTCATGGGCGCCCGCGCCGTCATCCCGAAGACGAGCCCGCGCCAGGGATTCCCGCCGCCCTCCAGCATCTCGCCCATCAGGCCGAAGGGAATGCCCGAGATCTCGACGAGCCAGTACGCGGGATCACCCCCGGCGTCACCGTCCGCGCCGTCGTAGTCGAAGAGTTCGCCCAGCCAGAGCCTGTCGACGTACGGCAGCAGCTCCGCGTACAGATTGGCGCTGGAGGCGAACCCGTCCGGCTCGCGGAACTGGTTGCAGGAGTGCAGGTCGACCAGGGGCGGCCTGTCGCCGGACGCGGCAAGGACCTTCCTGACCCGCTTCATGGTCGTCCTGTCGTATGCCACGTCGTCGAGATAGAGCCCGTCGACCCCGACGACCCGCCGCAGCCGCTCGATCCCGCTCACATAGGAGTTGTGCCACCGCGAGTCGCCGGACGTGACGACGGCGACATCCCCCACATCGGGCGCCACCCACCCCGGCACGTAGTCCCCGCCCAGATGTTCCCGCAGCCAGGCGTGCCCGCCCCCGGGCCCCGGCGCGAAGATCTCGTCGCCGAGCGATGCGAGCACCGGCAACTCCGGTGTGTGGCGCGTCAGTTCGCGCACCGTGTCGTACACCTTGACCTGGATCCCGAGCCGGTGCGCCTCCTCGGTGTAGGAGTGCAGGGCGTCCGCGCCCAGGAGCGGGTCGTTGATGTACGGATTGGGTGGCGTCGCATGGTGCAGATTGGCGACGTTCGCGCCGTACTCGGCGATCTCCGTGGGGGACGCGTACGCGTGGAAGTAGCGCTCGGAGAGCTGGCGTGCCGGTTCGAGCGGCTTGAAGGGGGTCAGGAGCAGCCGGAACTCGAAGCACCGGCTCTCGCCCGCGCGCAGCGCCAGCGGCCCGCTGAAGGCGCAGAGGCCGCGCACCCCCTCGCTCGTGCGCAGCCGCACCCCGCCCGCCCCGTCGCCCGCCCAGGAGCGCGGTGTGCGCAGGGGCTTCTCGCGGTAGTAGTTGGTGTTGAGCGGCCGTGCGTAGTGCTCGTCGCGCAGGCTGAGCTGGAGCCCGGCGGCCGGGTCGCCGAGCCAGAACGCGTCCTGGTTGCGGGTGGGCGTGTCCCAGCTCCAGTCGTACGCCGCCGGGCACGCCCGGCCGGTCAGGCCGAGCCCCATCGCGTACCGCGCGACCTCCTCGCGCACCGGCACGTCCAGCCGCACGTCGAGCTCGGTGTCGGCGGTGGCCTCGACCGTGGCCCGCACCACGAGGAACCCGTCGGCCTCCAACTCGCCCTCGGTGCGCAGGACCACGTCGCGTCCGGCGGCCCGCGCCGACCAGCCGACCCGCGCCGGGCCGAGCCGGTCGAGGCTGAGCGGTCCATGCTCCAGGGGGCGTCCGATGTCCAGCGTGACGGGCGCGGCGAGCAGGTCGCGCGGCGGTCCGTCGGCGCGCGTGACGCTCGGCGTGAAGGTGGAGACGATCCGCCGGGGGAGTCCCTGCGGGCCGACCTCGACCGTGCGGCCGAGCAGCGACAGGCGCTGCCCGCCATCCTCGGCCACCGCCTCGATCGGCGTGAACGGCGCGACCGGCTCGTCGTCCTGCGCGAGCGCCGAGTCCAGCCACCCGAGCCGCGCGAGCCGCCACGGCTCACCGGCACCGCCGTCGGCGACGACGTCCCGGCCGACGGTGAGGCGCAGCGGCAGTACGCGCTCGGGGACACCGGGCGCGCCGACGGCGATCTCCCCTTCGTAGAGGCCGTGTTGAGCGTCCTCGGGAACTTCGATGCCGAACCACAGAGCGGCCGCGCGCCCCGCGCCGACCGTCACGCGCCGCTCGAAGGCCCTGCCGCGCGCGTCGATGCCGCCCGTGCTGACGCACCGTACGGAGAACGGAAGCCCGCGCACCTCGGCGCGCACCTCGGTCAGCTCCTGGAGCGCGTACACGCCGACCTGTACCGCGTGGAACTCCCCGCGGTCCGCCGTGACGTCGTGCGGCGCGAAGGGTGTGGCCAGGGCCCAGCGTGCGGGAAGCCGTTCGTAGCGGCCGAGCGGATGGGCGCGGTCCTCGCCGAAGAGGAGGAACTGCTCGCCCCCGTAGGCCTGTTGGAGGCGTGCGCGCTCGTCCTCGGTGGCCGCGAAGCCGAGCGGCGCGAAGGAGTCGACCGCGCTCGCCGCCTCGTACGCGACGGCCTCGGCGCGCGGCAGCTTCTCCCAGCCGGTCGCGTCGTGCAGGCCGCAGCGGTGCACCCAGCCGGGGTCGGCCGTCCGCGTCGGGGGCCGGTAGGCGGCCTGCGGATAGTAGGGCTTGCCCGTGTGCGCGTACGGGAGGTAGTGCACGGCGTAGGTGCCGGGGCCGTCCGTCGGCTCGAAGGCGATGCGTCCGGCCTCGTCGGTCACCTCCACGGCCACGGTGTTGCGCACGCGTTCCCCGGAAGGGCCGATGACGATCACGTCCACGGCCCCGGGGTCCGGATCCTGGCGGCGCCACGGCAGTTCGGCCGCGACGGCCGGGGCCGTCCTTTCGGTGGCGGCGGCGCGTACGAGAATCCGGTGGTTACCGTAGACGTCGCTGTCCCAGGAGCCGATCCCGCATGCCAGCTCCGGATGACCAGTCTCACCCATCTGTGCTCCCCCAAGGGCGCTATTTATTAGGTAAGTTTCTCAATCGCTCCGGGTCACCCTGGAGATCAACCGATCACGCTGTCAAGGGGGCGCCTTGAATCGGGGAGACCGGGAGGGGGAGTCCATGAAGAAGGAACCCGTGAATTCCGTGAGTGCCATGAGCGGGGACCCGTCGCTGCTGCGCCGCCTGAACGCGGCCGCCGCCCTGCGGGTGCTGCGCGAGCGGGACGAGATCACCGTGCCCGAACTGGCCACGCTCATCGGCGTGTCGCGGCCCACCGCCCAGGACCTCACGGCCCAGCTCCTGCGCGAGGGCCGCCTGGTGGAGCTGACGCCGGGCAGCGGCAGTGTGGGCAGGCCGGCCCGCAGGTTCCGCTTCCGGGCCGAGGCCGCACACGTCCTGGGCGTCGACATCGGCGCGCACAAGATCCTGGTGCACGCCGCCGACCTGCTCGGCCGCACCGTGGCCACCCAGCGCGTCGCCGTCACGCCCGAACTCCCGGCGGCCCTGCGCCTGGACGCCGTCCGCGAGGCGATCGCGGGCTGCCTGGCCCAGCCCGCAGCGGCACACGTGCGCCCGCTGGCGACCGGCGTCGGCACCAGCGGCATGGTGGACGCGGCGGGCCGCGTGGTGGAGAGCGACTCGCTGCCCCAGTGGACGGGCCTCGACCTCACCCGCGAACTCGCCGACCCGGCCCACGGCCCCGTCGTCGTGGGCAACGACATCCAGCTCGCGACCCTCGCCGAGTGCACCGGGGGAGTGTCGGTGGGCACCGGCGACTGCGTGTACCTGTACGTGGGGAACCGGCTCGGCATCGGCCTGTGGCTCCGCGGCCAGCTGCACCGCGGACACCGTGGCGCGGCCGGGGAGATGGTCGCGGGGGACGGCTGGGAGCGGTGCTACCAGCGGCTCCTGGACTGGTTCGCGGGGCACGAGGGCGCCGACAGGCCCACCCGCGAGAACGCCGCACGCGCGGTGGTGACCGCGGCGGCCGCGGGCGACGGCGGGGCCCGGTACACCCTGCGTGCCTTCGCCGAGGCGCTCGCCGACAGCCTCGCCCGCCACGTCGCCGTGCTCGACCCGCAGTCCGTGGTGCTCGGCGGCGGCATCTCCCGGGCGGGCGCCCTGCTCAGCGAGCCTTTCGCGGCGCGGCTCGGCGCGCTCTGCCCCTACCGGCCGACGGTGCAAACCTCCGTACTCGGCGAGGAATCCACCGCAATCGGGGCAGCTCGCCTCGCACTGGAACACATCGATCACGCCGCGCAGAAAAGTCCAACTCTCTAGGACCGGAAGGTGGTTGACGGGCGGGAGTCACGCTTCGATGATGTGGCTCTCTTTCGGCAAGTTGGCTTCTTAATTGGCCGACTCTCGACGGTCGCCCCGGCTGTCGGCTGCCATTTTTCTGTTCCGTCGTGCCGCCAGGCCAGGGAGTACGTGTGACATCCCCAGCAACGCAACGCAGGCCACGAGCCGCGTCGCCGCCACCACCCGTGTCGGATCCGAAGTCCCCGAACCCGCCGCGCCACCGCCGCGTCCCGCTCCGCGTCCGACTGCGGAACAACTGGGTGATGCTCGCCCTGATGGCCCCGGGCCTGCTCTTCTTCCTGTTCTTCTTCTACGTGCCGATGCTCGGCAACGTCATCGCCTTCCAGGACTACCAGCCCTTCATCGGCTTCAAGGACAGCCCCCTGGTGGGCCTCGCCAACTTCCAGGAGCTCTTCGCCGACCCGGCGTTCTGGGAGGCGGTCCGCAACACCCTGGCGTTCGCCGCGCTCCAGCTGATCTTCTTCTTCCCGGCGCCGCTTGCCCTCGCCCTGCTCATCAACAGCCTGGTCAGCCCGCGCATCAAGAAGTTCGTGCAGAGCGTCGTCTATCTGCCGCACTTCATCTCCTGGGTCCTGGTCGTCGCGCTCTTCCAGCAAGTACTCGGCGGCGCCGGCCTCTTCAGCAACTACCTGCGCGACCACGGCATGTCCGCCCTGGACGTGATGACCGACCCCAGCACCTTCTCGCTCCTCATCACCGGCCAGGTGATCTGGAAGGACATCGGCTGGGGCATGATCATTTACCTGGCCGCGCTCGCGAGCGTCGACCAGAGCCTGTACGAGTCGGCCGCCGTCGACGGCGCCGGACGCTGGCGCCGCATGTGGCACGTCACCCTGCCCGCCGTGCGCGGCGTCACGATCATGCTGCTCGTGCTGCGCCTCGGTGACGTCCTGTCCGTCGGCTTCGAGCAGTTCCTGCTCCAGCGCGATGCGGTCGGCGCCCGCGCGTCGGAAGTCCTCGACACGTACATCTACTACCACGGCGTCGTCTACGGCGACTGGGGCGTCGGCGCCGCCGCGGGCCTGGTCAAGGGCGTCGTCGGAGCCTTGATGATCTACGGCGCCAACAAGGTCGCCCACGCCTTCGGAGAGCACGGGGTGTACAGCAAATGAGCAGCTTCGGATTCCCCCTGCGATCGCCGCGGACGCGCGAGGAGCGGCCCGCCTGGGAAGAGCCGCCGACGAAGATCGGCTCGGCGGCCAAGGCCGTCGTCATCACGGTCATCTGCGCCGTGATGATCCTGCCCTTCCTCACGGTCCTCTCCACCAGCCTGGCCTCCCGCGCGGAGATCACCGAAGCGGGCGGCTTCGTCCTCTTCCCCACGGACCCGACCCTGGAGGCGTACCGCACGATCCTCTCCGGAGGCATCGTCTCCCGCGCCGTCGTCGTCAGCGTCCTGATCACGCTCGTCGGCACGGCCCTCTCCCTCCTGACGACGATCGCGCTCGCCTACGGCCTCAGCAAGCGCGGCGTCCCCGGCAGCAAGCCGATCCTCCTGATGGTGCTCTTCACGCTGCTCTTCGTGCCGGGCATGGTGCCGATGTACGTGGTGGTCAAGGAGCTGGGACTCCTCGATTCCTACTGGTCGTTGATCCTGCCCGTCATGATCAACGCCTTCAACCTGGTCGTCCTGCGGGCCTTCTTCATGAACATCCCCGAGGAGCTCTACCAGGCGGCGCGGATCGACGGCGCGGGTGACTGGCGGATCCTGACCCGCATCGTCCTTCCGCTCTCCAAGGGAGTCGTCGCCGTCGTCGGCCTCTTCTACGCGGTGACGTACTGGAACGCGTTCTTCAACGCGATGCTCTACCTCAACGACTCGGGCAAGTGGCCCATCCAGCTGGTCCTGCGGACGTACGTGGTCCAGGGCAAGTCCATCTCGGGCGACCAGCTCGGCGTCAGCCACATGCCGCCCCAGCAGTCGATCTCCATGGCCGTCGTCATGATCGCGCTCATCCCGATCCTGCTGCTCTTCCCGTTCCTGCAGAAGTACTTCACCAAGGGCGTGCTCACCGGCGCCATCAAGGGCTGAACCTCCCTCCCCCAGAAACGTCCTGCCCCCTGACACCCTTTGCGGAGATTCCCATGACAGGCATGTCCCGACGCACCTTCCTCAGCCTCTCCACGGCCGTCGCGGCGGGCGCGGCCGCCACCTCGCTGACGGGCTGCGGCTCGGGTGCGAAGAAGACGGGCGAGGCGGCGTCGTCGAAGGTGAAGCTGCCTTCGTACGTTCCCTTCAGCAAGGTCAAGCCCGATCTGCCGCCGAACGCGAAGGGCCTCTCGGCCGGGTTCCTTTCGTACCCCAAGGAGTTGGTGCGCAGCGTCCCCAAGACCCCGGGCGACGGGTCGAAGATCACGATGCTGACGGAGATCTGGACGCAGCCGCCGGCCCCGGCCGGCTCCAACGCCCACTGGAAGAAGGTGAACAAGGAGCTCGGTGTCGACCTGGAGGCGATCCTTGGCACCGACCCCGGCTACGAGGAGAAGTTCTCCGCCGTCATCGCGGGCGGCGACCTTCCCGACCTCATGTGGATACCGCCGAACCAGGGAATCCAGCACATCGCCGAACTCCTCGAAGCCAAGTGCGCGGACATCACGGAGTACGTGTCCGGGGACGCGGTGAAGGACTATCCGAACCTCGCCGCGATGACCCCCGAGCACTGGAAGACCGCCGTCGTCAACGGCAAGATCTGGGGCGCACCCAGCCCGTATCCCGCATTCGGACAGGTCTACGGCGGCAATCCGAAGGTCTGGGAGAAGGCGGACGGTCTCTCGGCGAGCAGCCCCGAGGAATTCCTCGCCAAGTGCAAGGAGGTCACGGGCGGCAAGACCTGGGCCCTTGAACCGATCTACGTCAACGCGGCCAGCGTGATGAGCCAGTGTTTCGGTGCCCCCAACAAGTGGCGGCAGAACAAGGACGGTTCGCTCACCTGGTTCCAGGAGACCGACGAGTACACCGAAGCGCTGAACTTCGTCCTGAAGCTGAAGAAGGCCGGGGTCTTCTATCCGGGGAACCCCAAGATGGCCGACGCGTACACCAAGATGGCGCAGGGGGCGATCGGGGCCTGTGTGTTCGCGAATCCGTTCAACGCGCGGAAGGACTCCCGCGTCCAGGACCCCGAGCAGGCCGCCGAGATCCTGATCCCCTTCGGCGTGGGCGGCAGCAAGCCCAAGCACCACTACCACCTCGGCACGATCGGCTACACCGCCGTCAAGAAGGGCGACGAGAAGCGCGTGCGCATGCTGCTCGGCGTGCTCAACTACCTGGCCGCGCCGTTCGGGACCACCGAGCGCGAGTTCCTCGAATTCGGCACCGAGGGCACGGACTTCACGTACGACAAGAACGGCTTCCCGGAGCGCTCGAAGCAGGGCAAGCAGCAGGTCGAGGGCCTCTTCAGCGGACTGACCACGGCGACCACGTCGCCCTTCGCGCTCGTCGCCTCGACCTTCCCGGGCACGGAGCGTGCCCAGGACGTCAAGGACGTCTACGCGGCCGAGCAGAAGCTCATCGAGACCGCCATTCAGAACCCGGTCGTCGGCCACTACTCGGACGCGTACACCCAGCACTACGGCCGCATGTCGACCGAGGCGACCGACCTGGTCAACGACATCGTCAGCGGCCGCAAGAAGCTGAGTGAGTGGAAGCCGTTCTGGGCCGAGTGGAAGAACAAGGGCCTGGAGCAGATGGCACGCGAGTTCCAGAAGTCCATCGAGAGCGCCTGAGCGGCCCCCATCGGGGACTAAGGAACGCGGTCGGCCTTCGCCAGCTCCGACTTCCGGTACGAGTACGCGAAGTAGATGACGAGGCCGACCGCGAACCACACCGCGAACCGCACCCACGTCTGCCACTGCAGGAACGTGATCAGCCAGATGGAGAAGACGACCCCGATGGCGGGCACGACCGGCATCCCGGGGCAGCGGAACGTGCGCGGCAGGTCGGGCTGCTTGTAGCGCAGCACGATCACCGCGATGCACACCACGATGAACGCCAACAGGATGCCGATGTTGGTCAGTTCGGCCGCCTCGCCGATCGGCAGGAATCCCGCGATGGCGGCCGACGCGAAGCCGACGATCCACGTCACGCGCGTCGGCACGTGCCGGGTCTTGTGGGTCTTGGCGAACCACTTCGGCAGCAGTCCGTCGCGGGACATGCTGAACCACACGCGGGTGACGCCGAGCATGAAGGTGAACATCACGGTGAGGATGCCGATGATCGCGCCGACCGCGATGACGTCGGCGAGACCGCCCAGGCCCACCGACTTGAACGCGGTGGAGAATCCGCTCTCCGGGTCGATGTCCTTGTAGTTCTGCATGCCCGTGAGGACGAGACAGGCCAGGACGTACAGGACCATCGAGATCGCCAGCGAGTAGAGGATCGCTTTCGGCATGTGGCGCTGCGCGTCCTTGGACTCCTCGGCGGCGGTGCTCATGGCGTCGTAGCCGAACACCGCGAAGAAGACCGTGGCCGCGCCCGTGAACGCCCCGCTGACCCCGAAGGGGAAGAACGGCTCGTAGTTCCCGGTGTTGATGTGGAAGAAGCCGACCGCGATCACCACGATCACGACGATGACCTTCAGGACGACCACGACCATCTCGAAGCGCGCCGCGTTCTTGATGCCGAGGGTCAGCAGATAGGCGATGAGCAGGCACAGGACCGCGGCGAACAGGTCGACCTTGTGCCCGTCGCCCGTGCCGGGCGCCCCCAGCATCCAGTTCGGCAGCTCGGCACCCATGTCGTTGATCAGGAAGTTGAAGTAGCCCGAGATGCCGATCGCGACCACCGCCACGATCGCCGTGTACTCGAGCAGCAGGTCCCAGCCGATGAACCAGCCGGCGAGTTCGCCGAGGACGACATAGCCGTAGGTGTACGCCGATCCCGCCTTCGGGATGAGGCCCGCGAACTCGGCGTACGAGAAGGCCGCCGCCGCGCTCGCGACACCGGCGATGAGGAAGGAGATGAGGACGGCGGGTCCGGCCGTGCCGTTGGCCACCGTCCCGGCGAGGGTGAAGATGCCGGCGCCGATGATGCCGCCGACCCCGATCGCGGTGAGCTGCCAGAGGCCGAGGGAACGGGAGAGCCCGCCACCTGCCCCGCCTTCGGTCTCTTCGATGTGTTCGATGGGCTTGCGGCGCATAACGCCGTGCCCCATCCGGAGTCCCGCCATGAGCTCCACCTTTTCGCAGACGGCAGTCGGCTGATGGCGGATCATGATGGCCCAGGCATGCGCATGACGGAAGACGCCACACCCCTCACACCTGTGAGGGTTCAGCACTCTGGCGGGTGCGGGTTACGGCACCACGGTGACGGGCCAGCGGCCCGCCTTGACCAGTCGTACCGCGACCGAGCCGACGATCCGGTGGCCCGCCTGCTCGGACGCGCCGACGACCACGGCGTCGGCCTTGAGGTCGTCCGCCGCGGTGACCAGACCGCTGAAGGGGTCGCCGCGGAAGGTGTGGAACTCCCAGCGCACGTCGAATATGTCCTTCACCCGCTCGGCGGCGTCCCTGATCTCGGTGATGAGGGACTCGGCGATCTCGTCGGTCGTGTCGGCCACCGGGGCCCCGAGGGCGGCGCCCGCGGCCATCACCGGCTGGACGTAGACGACGGCGAGCAACGCGTGCTGCCGACGCGCCAGGCCTCCGGCATATGCCGCGGCCCGGAGCGAGGAGTCCGACCCGTCGACACCGACGACGATCACCTTCGGGCCGTCGGTACCGCGTTCGAACTGGTGGGAGTGGTCTGCAGTCACGCCGAGAGGCTATCGGAGGCCGTCGGGCGCCCTCGTCGTGGGCGGGCCTCGCGTGCGGCGTGGGCAGGTCTCCCGTGCGGCGAGCGGGGCCTGGCGGGGGCCCGTGCTCGACGAGCGACCCGGGCCGACCCTTCCTAGGGTCGATCCATGAGCACCAGCGTGGAGAGGCCCGGCACCGAGCCGCAGCGCGGACGACACCGCTTCCTGAAACGCGTGCCGGAAGGATTCGCCACCTTCTTCGGCGTCCTGGGCCTCTTCTGCGCGATCCTCGCGATCATCGCCCCGCTGCGCCACCTCCTGCGCCCGGTGGTCCGAGTCCTGGACCTCCTCACGGTCCCGGTGAGCCCCAACCTGGCGTACGCCGTCTTCCTCTTCCTCCTCGCGGCGGCGACAGCGGCCCGCAAGAAGGTCGCCTGGTGGCTCGTCATCGTCTACCTGGGCCTTCTCCTCGCCTTCGACGTGCTCGGCATCGCCCTCGGCTTCTGGGCGGACTCGCTCCCCTCGCTCATCGTCTGCGCCATCGCCTTCGTGCTCCTGGTCCTGGCCCGCAAGGAGTTCTCCGCGGACTCCCGCCGCGGCGCCGTCCGGCGGGCCGTCCTGGTGCTCGTCGCGGGCCTCGCCGTGGCGATCCTGGTCGGCTGGGGACTCGTCGCGCTCTTCCCGGGTACGCTGCCGCGCGGCGAGGCCCTGCCCTGGGCGGCGAACCGCGTCTGCGGCGGGCTCTTCACCGGCCACGACTACTTCGACGGCAGGCCCCCGCGCGCCCTGCACTTCTGGCTCGGCCTCTTCGGCGCCCTCGCCCTCCTGAACGCCGCCGCGGCCCTCTTCCGCTCCCAGCGCATGGAAGCCGCCCTGCACGGCGACGAGGAACCCCGCATCCGCGCGCTGCTCGGCACGTACGGCGCCCAGGACTCGCTCGGCTACTTCGCCACCCGGCGCGACAAGGCCGTCGTCTTCTCGCCCAGCGGCAAGGCCGCCGTCACCTACCGCGTCGAGGCGGGCGTCTGCCTGGCCAGCGGCGACCCCGTCGGCGACCGCGAGGCCTGGCCGCACGCGATCGGCGCCTGGCTGGACGTGGCCCGGCAGTACGCCTGGGCGCCCGCCGTGATGGGCGCGTCCGAGGAGGGCGCCACCGCGTACGCACGCTCCGGGCTCGGCGCGCTCCAGCTCGGCGACGAGGCGATCCTGCACGTCGCGGACTTCGACCTGGACGGCCGCGACATGCGCGTCGCGCGGCAGGCGGTGAACCGCGTCCGCCGCACCGGCGCCACCACCCGCATCCGCCGCCACTCCACCCTCACCGACGAGGAGATGGAGGAGACCATCGACAAGGCGGACGCCTGGCGGGACACCGAGACCGAGCGTGGCTTCTCCATGGCGCTCGACCGACTCGGCGACCCCGAGGACGGCGACTGCCTGCTCGTGGAGGCCCTGGACGCCGACGGCAGGCTCATCGCCCTGCTCTCCCTCGTCCCCTGGGGCAAGGACGGCATCTCCCTCGACCTGATGCGCCGCGACCGGGCGACCGCGCCCAACGGCGTCATGGAGTTCATGGTCGCCGAACTCTGCGCGGGCGCGGGCAAGTTCGGCGTGCGTCGCATCTCCCTGAACTTCGCCGTCTTCCGCTCGGTCTTCGAGGAGGGCGCCCGCATCGGAGCCGGTCCCGTCCTGCGGCTGTGGCGCAAGCTGCTCCTCTTCTTCTCCAAGTGGTGGCAGCTCGAAGCGCTCTACCGCTCCAACGCCAAGTACCACCCCGAGTGGTATCCCCGCTTCATCTGTTACGGCGACGCGGGAGCCCTCGCCCGGATCAGCCTCGCCTCGGGCATCGCGGAAGGCTTCGTCTCCGTGCCCTCGCTGCGCAAGCTCTGGGGCAAGGGACGCGGGGCCAAGGGAGTCACCAAGCCCACCAGCACGGCGGGCCTCCCGCCGATCTCCGCCCTCGGCCTCGCGGGCCAGGGGGACGCGGCCGACGCCGACCCGCTGGCGGCGCTGCCCGACCAGGTCCGCATCCGCCACCGCAAGCTGGAGCGGCTGCGCGCCGACGGCGTCGACCCGTACCCCGTGGGCCTCCCGCCGCGCACCCACACCCTCGCCGATGTGACGCCCGCCCTGACGGGGGAGCAGGTCACGGTCGCGGGCCGCGTCATGCTCGTACGCGACTTCGGCGGGGTCGTCTTCGCCGTCCTGCGCGACTGGTCCGGCGACCGCCAACTCGCCCTGACCCGCGAGCGGTCGGGCCCCGACGTCCTGGACCGCTTCACCTCCGGCACCGACATCGGCGACCACGTCACCGCCACCGGCACGGTAGGCGCAAGCGACCAGGGCGAGCTCACCGTCTTCGTCACCGGCTGGCAGCTCACCGGCAAGTGCCTGCGCCCGCTGCCCGACAAGCACCGCGGGCTCGCCGACCCCGAGGCCAAGGTCCGCCGCCGCTATCTCGACCTGGTCGCGAGCCCCGGCGCACGCGATGTCGTCCGGGCCCGCTCCACCGCCGTACAGGCGCTGCGCCAGGGCCTGTTGGACCGCGGCTATCTCGAGGTCGAGACCCCGATGCTCCAGCAGATCCACGGCGGCGCCAACGCCCGCCCCTTCACCACCCACATCAACGCCTACGACCTCGACCTGTATCTGCGCATCGCGCCCGAGCTGTATCTGAAGCGGCTCTGCGTCGGCGGCATGGAGAAGGTCTTCGAGATGGGCCGCACCTTCCGCAACGAGGGCGTGAGCTACAAGCACAACCCCGAGTTCACGATGCTGGAGGCCTACCAGGCCTTCGCCGACTACGACGTGATGCTCGACCTCACCCGCGAACTCATCCAGGGCGCCGCCACCGCGGCCTTCGGCTCACCCGTGGCCCGCAAGGCCGACGCAGACGGGCGGCTCACCGAGCACGACATCTCCGGCTCCTGGCCGGTCAAGACGGTCTACGGCGCGATCTCCGAAGCACTCGGCGACGAGGTCGACGCGGACACCCCACTGCCGCGGCTGCACCGGCTCTGCGACCGCGCCAATGTCCCGTACCGGCCGGACGACGGCCGCGGTGACGTCGTACTGGAGATGTACGAGCGGCTCGTCGAGGAGAAGACGAAGCTGCCCACCTTCTACAAGGACTTCCCGACCGACGTCTCCCCGCTGACCCGGCAGCACCGCACCGACCCGCGCCTCGCCGAGCGCTGGGACCTGGTCGCCTTCGGCACCGAACTGGGCACCGCCTACTCGGAGTTGACCGACCCCGTAGAGCAGCGCCGCCGCCTCACCGCCCAGTCGCTGCTCGCCGCCGGGGGAGACCCGGAGGCCATGGAACTGGACGAGGACTTCCTCGACGCCCTGGAGTACGCCATGCCGCCCACCGGCGGACTCGGCATCGGCGTGGACCGGCTCGTCATGTTCCTCACCGGCCTGACGATCCGGGAGACGCTGCCCTTCCCGCTCGTACGCCGTCGTTGACCTCTCTCGACTGATCTCTCTCGTCCTTCTGCTGGTCCCATCGGGTGCTTTCGCAGTCCGCCCTGGTGTTGGTGGTCCGCGCCGGCCTTCGGCCATGCGACGGATTAGTCATGAAAAAAGATCAGATGACTCCAGGGCGTCGCGCACTCCTGCGCGGCGCCGCTGTCTTCGGTCTGGCCGCGACCGCCGGCTGCGCGGGTACGGAGCGGCCGAGCGCACCAGGGCCCACGGCTCCCGGCGGTGCGGCGGCCGGCGGCCCGCCCGCCGCACGTGCCCTCAAGCCCTCGGCGTACCGCCTGCAGCCCATGACCGGCCACGGCCCGCCGCATGCCGCGCGCGCCCTGCCCCGCGTCCGCACCAAGCCGATCCTGCGTATGGACGGAGAGGGCCGCACCATGGTGCTGACCTTCGACGACGGACCCGACCCCCGCTACACGCCGGGCATCCTGCGCACCCTGCGCCGGTACGACGTCCGCGCGATGTTCTTCGTCTGCGGAGAGATGGCCGTCGACAACAAGGACCTGCTGCGCGAGATGGCCGACGACGGGCATCTGATCGGCAATCACACCTGGACGCATCCGCTGCTCCCGAAGATGACCCGGAGCGCGATGCGCGAGGAGATCGAGCGCACCTGCGAAGTCGTCGAGGAGGCCGTGGGCGAACCCCCGGCCTGGTTCCGCGCCCCCTACGGAGCCTGGAACCGCAACGCCTTCCAGCTGGGCGCCGACCTGGGCATGGAGCCGCTCGCCTGGACCGTCGACACCCTGGACTGGACCGAGCCGGGCACCGGAACGATCATCCGGCGTGTACGGGCGGGGGCGGCCCCGGGAGTCGTCGTGCTCTCGCACGACGCGGGCGGCGACCGCTCCCAGAGCGTGGAAGCCCTGCGGACGTACCTCCCGGAACTCATCGATTCGGGTTACCGCATCACCGTGCCGAGCCGCTACGAGATGTAGCCGGAATTCAGAACGAGAATTTCGCCCGCCCGGTGCCGTGCTCCGCCGACGCATTCGCCGTCAGCGCACGTCCACCAGGCGGGCGAAAACGACGACGTTCCCGTCGTATCCGGCCTGCTTGGAGAATCCGCCGCCACAGGTGATCACGCGGAGTTCCGGAGCTCCCTTGTCGCTGTAGACGCGGCTTCCCGGGAAATTGTTCTTCTCGAACACTTCGATCCCGTAGATCTCGAATACCGCGGTCTTGCGGTCCCTGCGCATGACCTCGACGCGATTTCCCTTCTTCAGCGAGCCCAGGCCGTAGAAGACGGCAGGACCCTGCTGATTGTCCACATGGCCGACGATCACGGACGTGCCCTTCTGGCCCGGCGAGACGGCCCCGGTGAACCAGCCGGCGAGGTTCGGGTCCTCCGGCGGCGGTGCGTCCACCCAGCCCTCCGCGTCGAGCCCGACGGGCATGACCGGCGCGTCCACCCGGATCCCCTTGATCCCCACACGCGCGGCGGGGGAGAAGGTCAGCGGTGCGACACCCTGCCCCGCCGCGTCGGGCGCCTGGTCCGCCGCGGCGGCCGATGCCGGCTGCGGCGGACCCACGTCGAATTCCCC
The DNA here is from genome assembly GCF_040643025.1 of Streptomyces sp. NPDC047525. NCBI lineage: Bacteria > Bacillati > Actinomycetota > Actinomycetes > Kitasatosporales > Streptomycetaceae > Streptomyces > Streptomyces sp. NPDC047525. Next base: position 965,016 of record NZ_JBEYTL010000001.1, on the reverse strand, counting down.
TGAGCCATTCCGGATCAGCGCGAGGCCGGTCAGCAGAACAAGCGCCATCACGCCCCAGGGCGCGCGCTTCTTCTGCTGTTCCTCCTCATCGGCCGGCTGAGACGAAGACATTCTCTGATCCCCTCTCAACGCGGCATTCGAACCGCGTCCGTTGCGCTTACGAGAACGCTAAGCGGGGTGCGCGCGACGGGCGACAGAGCGGGAGCGAACGGGTGGCGCCCATACCGGGTATGCGCCATCCGAGTCGCGGTCGACAGGAAATTTCTGACGGTCCGTGACCTGCGGCAATATCGGCTTGTGCGTTCGCGCTTCGGCGTGTCGCCTCACCAGGACGGCCGATCGCCGAAATGCGGGTCTGTGCACGGCATCTGAGGGTCAGTCTGGGAGGCGCTCTCGCCGATCGACCGGGGACGGTTACCCCGGGGCGTCTTCCGCGGAGGATTCACATGCGTACTTCTCGTATGCGCACCACTCGTGCCCTCGCGGTCGCAGTCACCGCGGGTGCCGTCGTCGGCCTCGCCGCCCCGACGGCATCGGCCTGGGCCGACCCGTCCAACATCGTCGCCATGCCGAGCGTGATCCCCCGAGGGGGACAGCTGACGGTCACGGTCGACGGCAAGTCCTGCCAGGCTGTCGGCAGCAAGATCACGTCAGATGCCTTCCCGGACACGCACCTGAAGCACATGGGCAGCGGTACGGCCAGCGCGAACACCACGATCTATCAGCACGCCACCCCGGGTGCCCACAGCATCACCGTCCACTGCGGCGGCAAGACGCTCACCAAGCCCGACGCGTTCACCGTCATCCACGGCGGTGTCCGTGGTGGTCTCGGCGGCAGCAGCGACACGGGGGCGACCAGCACCGACATGGCGATCGGCGGTGTGCTCGTGGCGGCAGCCGTGGTCGGCGGCGGTGTGTTCTGGATGCGCCGCCGCGCGGAGAACGCAGGGCGCGGAATCTAAGCGCCCCGTACCGGCACGCCTGGCACCGGCAGGCCCGTCACTCGCACGTCGGGCCTTCGTACGCCGGTATCCGCACGTCGGGTGTGAACCGTTCCGCCCTCCTGACCGGCGCGTCCCCCTTCCGCGCCGGTCACGGGGCGGTTCGTGCCCACCCGCATGCCGCCGCCCGGTCGCCCGCTGAACTCAGCGGGCGACCGGGCGGCGGTGTGTCGGGAGCCTTGCGGTGGGCGGGTCAGGACTTGCTGTCCCCGCTGCGGCGGCGCGTCCAGTAGTACGCGGTGCCGAGTGTGCCCACGATCAGGGCGCTGCCGAGGGCGATCTCATGCAGGTCGAGCCCGCCGAGACTGCCGCCGACACCGGCCCGCACTCCGTGGCGGACCGGGGCCGTGGGGTGATGGGTGGGGTGGTGAGTGGGACGGCCCGTGGCGATGGTGAGGTCCGTGGTTCCCTTCTCGCCCTTGCAGTCGAAGGTCACCTCGTACATCGCGCCGGGTTTGGAGTCCTCGAAGACCGTCGCGGTGGTCGACTGCTGCCCCTTGGGGATCTGGGCGTCGTCGAAGACACCCGAGGTGACCGTCGTGTTCCCCTCGCAGCCGTCCACGCTGAGCGTGACCTGGCCGCCCGCGGCGATCGTCGAGGGGGTGACACGGAAGCCGAACGAGGTGATGTTGTTGTTCGTGTCGGTGTCGTCCGCGACGGCTGCGGAAGCGGTCGGGGCGGTGAGGGTCAGGGCGGTGGCGGCGAGCAGAGTGGCCGAGGCGACGCGTATCGCGCGCATGATCATTCCTCCGGGTCTCCGAGGAGCAGCCGCGGACCTTCTTCCGCTTTCACCTGTTATGCACCTCGATGCGGGAAACGCTAGGCAGGGAGCCGGGCGGCCGCGATCTCAGCCGCGCGAACGGGGCAACGGTGTGGGCCGGACAGGGGAACGGGGCGGGGTGTCGCGGGGTGGTGACGGGGGTTCAGAGGGCGGGGCGTGTAGAGGGGTGGGGCCGCCGCACGCTGCCGTCGGCGCCCTGTGTCGGGGCGGGCGACTGCTTTCCTGAAGCCCTTGCCGTGCGAGACGAGCGACAGGTGCGGGGGCGCGGGCGTGGGTGCTCCGGGCCTCGCGGGTGCTCCGGGACTCCGGGGCTCGGGAGCAACGGAGCGGCGCTCGCGGCCACCCCCGGTGACCGACGGCGCGCGGAACCGCGCAGCGAGCCTGCCATCAGTTCAACCGGGCGGGCGGCCATCACCCAGCGCCATGCTCTGGGCCGTGCCTGCCCTCAACGTGGTGGCTCAGGACCCCGTCACCCACACATGCGCCCCGCTGCCCCGCCACTCCACGAGGTGCGGGTCGTCGAGGGCCATGTCGGCGTCGCCGAGACCCGCGCGGCGCAGGAACTCCACCAGGTCACGGTCGTCGCGCGCGACGCCGACGGCCTGCCCGCGCACGGTGACCCGCCGCCCGCCGTCGGGAGTGGGCGGGTGGACGATGATGGGTGTCTGCCAGGTCATGCCACCAGAGTGCGCCGCGCGGGGCCGCCGCGCAGCACGGTTTACGGACCCGTGTGCGAAGCCGTTGCTCAGATGTCGGGGTAGCCGCTGCGCCGGTACCCCTCCCACCGGCGCCCGCCGGACGGCGCGAGCACCTCGTCCACGAGCGCGACAAGCCCGGCCGCCCTGCCCTCCAACGCCTCCCGTACCAGGCCCTCAAGCTCCGCGGAGAACCCTGTCCACACCGCGTCCACGCGCCGGGCCGTCCATTTTCCGCCGCCCGTCCACGACCCCGTACGCAGGAGGACGAACTCGGCGGCCCGCCCGGCGATCTCGGTGACGATGAACAGCCGTTCGCCGGCCGTCGAGCACCCGGCGAGGTCGTCGAGAAGGTCGGTCAGGACGTATCGCTGGTCCTCGATCTCGGCCGCGGTCGCATCGGGAGGTCCGGCCGCCAGCAACTGCCGCGCCTCGTCGCGCAGGCGGGCGCCCGTCCCGTCCCGGTCCGCGAGCACCACGCCGTGGGCGCACATCGACAGCAGCGACGACTTCCGCCGAGGGATCTCCCGCTCGACGAACCACCGCCAGCTGGCCTCGGTGTGCACGAACAGCTCCACCGGCCACGCGCCGAACCGCAGACTGCTCCGCGACGGCTCCCGGTCACCGGCGAACACCACCACGATGTCCAGATCCGAATACGGCGTGCGCCGCGAGGTCACCACGCTCCCGCCGAGAAGCGCCGCCACGGCGTCCGGGTGCCACGCCTCGACCAACTCCTGTGCGACCCGCGTGGGTTCCATCATGTCCACGCCCCAACTGTGCCGCAGTACACCGTGGCGTACATGTGAACCCCCCGGTGGGGCGCGGGTCAGGCGGGCTGTTTTGCCTGGTGGGGCCATAGGCTGGGCTTGATGATTGAGACCGTCGTGTTCGACGTGGGGGAGACCCTCACCAAAGATGACCGCTACTGGGCTTCGTGGGCCGACTGGCTCGGCGTGCCCCGTCACACCGTCTCCGCGCTCGTGGGAGGTGTCGTCACGCGGGGCCGCGACAACGCCGAGGCGCTGCGGCTGCTGAGCCCGGACATAGATGTCGCCGCCGCCTATCAGGCCCGCGAGGTCGCGGGGCGCGGTGAGCACCTGGCCGAGACCGACCTCTACCCCGATGTGCGCCCCGCCCTCGGTGGGCTGCGCAAGCAAGGGGTGCGTGTCGTCGTCGCGGGGAATCAGACGTCTCGCGTGGGTGAGCTGCTGCGTGGCCTGGATCTGCCGGCGGATCTCGTCGTCACCTCGGGCGAGTGGGGGGTGGCGAAGCCGGACCCGTCGTTCTTCGCGCGGGTGATGGAGGTGGCCCAGGCGGAGCCGGAGCAGACGCTGTACGTCGGCGACCATCCCGCGAACGACATCTACCCCGCGAAGGCGGCCGGATTGAGGGCGGCGCACATCCGGCGCGGGCCCTGGGGGCACTGGTGGGCGGACGATCCGACCCTCGTCGAGGCCGCGGACTGGCGGATCGACTCCCTCACCCAGGTGGCTTCGATCATCGCTGAGTGAGCGTCAGGGGAGGTACCGCACCGTGCTGTTGAGGGCGGGTACCTCCCCTTTCGTCATCTGCCGAGATTGTCGAAGAGCGCGCGGAACGGATCCGGGGTGGCCGCGACGCCACGGCTGTAGGGGGCGTCGAAGTCCCAGATGAGGAAGAGCAGGAAGGCGAACAGGGCCGAGAACAGCCCCGCGAGGATGAGTTCGCGCGGGGTGCGGCGGATCTGCAGGGCGAAGATCATGCCGACGGTGACGAGGCCGCCGATGATCAGGCCGAACCAGACGACGCCGGGCATGGTGGCCCCCGCGCTCTCCCCACGGGAGTTGCGTGCGTCCGAGGCGGCCGCGACCTCGTCGACGAGCGGCTGGTAGGCCTGGGCCTCGAAGTCGGACTTGGGCTGATAGTCGGTGACGTCGTGGCGTACGCGGCCGAGGAGTTGGGCACCGCGGTCGGTGAGTTCGCCGCGGTCGGCCATGTAGTCCCATTCGGTGGTGACGACATGGCTGACATAGGTGCGTACGTCCGTACGAATGCGCTCACGGACGTCGGTCGGGTACACCCGCGCCCGCTCGGACACCTCGTGCAACGCCTGGGCCTCGGCGTGCACATGGTCCTGGGCGACGCTGCGGGCCTCCCAGACGCCCGCGATGGCCAGACCGAGGACGATGGCGTACACCACGCCGATCATCATCGTCATGTACTCGATGACGTCCGGGGTCTCCGAAGCGTCGTAGTCCGGGCTCGTCCTGCGGTGCCGCAGGACGGTGACGATCAGGACGACGGCGCACGCGGCGGCCATCGCGAGGGTGAGAACAAGCCATTCCGACATGGGACCTCCGACGGTCAGCGCGGTCGCAGCGCGGCGACGGCGAGCACCGCGGGCGCGGTGACGAGCAGGGTGAGCGAGACCAGGGACGGGCCGCTGCGGGGCGGCGCCTTGCGCGGCGCGGCGTGGTACGAGGGGTAACTCACCGGGGACGGGGCGATCTTGGGGGCGAGGGTGGGGGTCGGCTTCGGCTTGGGGCTCGGGGGTGGCGGCGGCGGGGGCGGGGGCGGCGCGGGTGTGGCAGGAGCCGGGCGCGCGGGCGGTGGCGGCGGCGGAGGCGGCTCAGGCGCCCGTGGCTCCGGGCGTGGCGGTGGAGCCGGAGCGGGCGGCGGGGGCGGTGGCGGCGGCGGAGGCGGCGGAGGCTTGGGCTCGGGGCGGTGTGTGGGACCCGCCCTGCAGACCACCCCGTCGCCCGCGACGGCCACCGCGTCGCCGCCAGGGGCGTCACCGATCGAGGCGTAGGCGCAGTTGTCGGCGGGCGCGGCGACCGGCGCCGCGGCAGCCGTCGGTGAACCGAGCAGCCAGGTCAGCACCAGAAGCGCGGCTAAGCGTGTGACCAGGCCGGTTGAGGCCCTAGATGATCCATGCACGACAGGGATCATGGGCAGCGTGTCCCCCTGCCACGCCGCTGCCGCCCTCCTGGTACCCGAAGGGAGGAGACGGCGGGCGCGAGCTTGACGAACAAAAGAATCTTGAACGCAGGTTGAACGCATCAGCCGTTCCCACCCGTACCTAGGGCCATGCGTGACGCACTCAGCGACGCGACACCTCAAGCGACAGCGGGAGTTAGAAATGCGGCATCCATCAGGGAGTTCCTCCCGGGCCTGGCGGAGCGCCTCGCTCGTGGCGACAGCTGCGGCCATGCTGGCGCTGACGACGGCGTGCGGTCAGGAAAAGGGGGACCAGTCGCCGAACGGGCAGAACGTCGGCAACCAGGCCCCGGCCAAGGGGGACGGGTACGGGGCGGGAAGCGACGGGTACGGCGCCGACACGGGCGACGCGAAGGAGGGCGCGGGGAAGGCGAAGGCCGCCGGTCAACTCGCTGTCTGGGACAGCAAGAAGCTCGGCAAGGTCGTCACCGACAGCGAGGGCCGCACGCTCTACCGCTTCGACAAGGACACGGCCGAGCCCCCCAAGTCGAACTGTGACGGCGCCTGCGCCACGACCTGGCCCGTCGCGTCGCCCGAGGGCGCTGAAGCCCCGCCCGGCGTCGACAAGTCCCTCCTCGGCGAGGTCACGCGGACCGACGGCAGCAAGCAGCTGACCATCGACGGCTGGCCGATGTACCGGTACGCCAAGGACGCCAAGGCCGGCGACGCCAAGGGCCAGGGTGTGGGCGGCACTTGGTACGCCGCCGCCCCCGACGGCAAGAAGGCCGCGCCCGCCGCCGAGGCCCAGCCCCCCGCCGATACCGCGCCCGTCGACCCGGCAGGGCTCTCCACCCGCAAGGATCCCAAGCTCGGTGAGATCGTCGTCGACAAGAACGGCATGACCGTCTACCGCTTCACGAAGGACTCCGCCTGGCCGATGAAGTCCGCTTGCACCGGCGCCTGCCTGGAGAAGTGGCCGGTCGTTCCGCCCGTCGAGAAGAACGACACCAAGGGAATCCTCAAGAAGGGTTTCGTCGTCTTCGACCGCCCTGACGGACAGCAGCAGCAGACGATCGACTGCTGGCCGATGTACACGTTCTCCGGAGACAAGAAGCCCGGTGACACCAACGGTCAGGGTGTGGGCGGCACTTGGTACGCCGCCGGGCCCGACGGAAAGCCTGTCGGCGCTCCGAAGTAGACGTACCGGAATCAGACGTACGGGAAATAGACGCACAGAAGCAACCGTGCCGAAGGAAAGTACCGAAGAAGAAGTCCGGCCAAGAAGGGGGTCCTGTCAGAAGTACCTCGCGTACGGTCTACCGGTCCGTTCTTTTCCCCACTCCGGGGAAGGAACGGACCGGTTCTTTGGGTTGATATTCGGCACTTGCCACAGGCAGTGACCGAGAACGGACGGCCAATTTCCGTTTTGACTCGCTCCCTTGGCGGACGATCAGTAGCCTCACTTCGAACACCGGCTCGCCTCGCCTACGCCTTGGAGTCCTGATGGAGCGTCCCGCCTGGGCCCCGCAGGGCATCGACATCACGATGCCCAGCGTGTCCCGCATCTACGACTATTACCTGGGCGGTTCGCACAACTTCGAGGTCGACCGGGACGCAGCCCGCCGGGCCATGGAGTTCATGCCGGGGCTGCCCAAGATCATGCAGGCGAATCGTGCCTTCATGCGCCGAGCAGTGCGTTTCGCCGTGGACGAGGGCATCACCCAGTTCCTGGACATCGGTTCGGGCATCCCGACCTTCGGCAACGTCCACGAGATCGCGCAACAGGCGCACCCCGACGCCCGCGTGGCGTACGTCGACCACGACGCGGTGGCCGTCGCGCACGGCCGGGCCGTGCTCGAAGGCGACGAGAAGGCGGTGGCCGTCGCCGGGGATCTGCGCAAACCACGGGACATTCTGGGCAGTTCGGAGGTCAACGGACTCCTCGACCTGGACCGCCCGGTGGCCCTTCTCCTCGTGGCCGTCCTGCATTTCGTGGAGGACGCGTACGATCCCTACACAGCGGTCGCCGAACTGCGGGACGCACTCGCGCCCGGCAGCGTGATCGCCCTCACGCACGCCTCGTACGAAGGGATGCCGATCCCCGCCGAGCAGGCCGGTCAGGTCGTCGGCGTCTACAAGGACATCCGCAATCCACTGATCATGCGCTCGCGCGAAGAGATCGCGCGGTTCTTCGAGGGATACGACATGGTGGAACCCGGCCTCGTGCCGATGCCGCGCTGGCGGCCCGACACCGCGCCCGAGGAGGAGGATCCGTATACCTTCTCCGGGTTCGCCGGCGTGGGGCGCAGGGCATGAGCGGGGAACCGGACGGCCCCGAGGGCAGAGTGCGCAGGTTCGCCACCATCTGGAGCCGTGCCATCTTCCCGGTGACGGCGACGTCGCTGACCCGTCCCGAGTTCGAGCAGCAACTGGTGCCGCTGGCACGGCGGTTGCGTGCCGCACTGCACGAGCGGATCTTCGACGCGGCCGAGGGCCAGGCGATCGGCGCCGCGCTCGTGGGCACGCACTGCACCGACCCCGAGGCGCTGAGCCGCACCCTCGACTGCGTGGACGCCTACCTGGTCCTGTACTGCGGCGACGACGGCCCCCAGGAGGAGCTGCGGGCCCGCTCCGCGCGCCTGCAGCACGCCGTGGCCGCGGGCTTCGCCGCCGCCCTGCGGGAGCGGACCCTCGCCGAGCAGGAAGCGATATCCCGCGCCGCCCTGGACGCCCGCAGCGCCGTCGCCGAAGCCCTGCACGCGAGCGAGGCGCGCTTCCGTGCCGTCTTCCACGGCGCGGCGATCGGCATCGGCATCGCCGACCTCACGGGCACGGTCCTCGAGGTGAACGACGCGCTGATCCGCATGTTCGGCGGCCTGGAGAACCAGCTGCGCGGGCGCAACGTCGCGGAGTGGACGCACCCCGACGACTCGCCCCACGTATGGAAGCTCTACGAGGAGCTGGTGCGCGGGGAGCGCGAGCACTACCGCGTGGAGAAGGCCTTCTACCGCCCCGACGGCACCGTCCTGTGGACCAATCTGACCGTCTCGCTGCTGCGTGACGCGGACGGAGTGCCGCAGTACCAGCTGGCGTTGATGGAGGACACCACCGAGCGCCGGCTGCTCAATCTGCGCCTTCGCTACGAGGCCACGCATGACGCGCTCACCGGCCTGCCGAACCGGACGCTGTTCTTCGAGCGCCTGGAGAAGGCCCTCGCGTCGGGCGACGGCGCGCGGTTCGGGCTCTGCTATCTCGACCTCGACGGCTTCAAGACCGTCAACGACAGCCTCGGGCATGCGGCGGGCGACCGGCTCCTGGTCGAGGTCGCCGACCGGCTCCAGTCCTGCGCCACGGCACCCGGCGAGATGGTCGCGAGGCTCGGCGGCGACGAGTTCGTGGCGCTGACCACGGGCCGCGACACCGAGGCCGAGGTGGACGACCTCGCCGGACGCATCATGCACGCGCTCTCCACGCCCATCCGCGTCGAGGGCCGCGAGCTGACCGTGCGCGGCAGCATCGGCATCGTCGAGGGCCCGGCAGGGGAGCGCAACGCCGCGGAGGTGCTGCGCAGCGCGGACATCACGATGTACCGCGCGAAGTCCGCGGGCGGCAACCGCTTCGAGCTGGCCGACCCCGAGGCCGACGCCCGCGCCATCACCCGGCACGGACTGACCACCGCGCTGCCCGCCGCCCTGGAGCGCGGCGAGTTCTTCATCGAGTACCAGCCCCTCGTGCACCTCGGCGACGGCAGTGTGCGCGGCGCCGAGGCGCTGGTGCGGTGGCTGCACCCGCAGCACGGCGTCATCGGCCCGGACCGCTTCATCCCGCTCGCCGAGCACACCGGTCTGATCGTGCCGCTCGGCCGCTGGGTCCTGGAGGAATCCGTACGCCAGGCCCGCACCTGGGAGGCGCGGCACAAGGACGCGGGGCCGCTGCGCGTGAACGTGAACCTCTCGCCCATGCAGCTGACCCACCCCGGCCTGGTCTCGGACACGGTGGAGATCCTGGAGCGCGTCGGGCTCGAACCGAGCGCCTTGTGCCTGGAAGTGACCGAGTCCGCGCTGATCGGGGCCGACGACGACCTGCTCAAGCCGCTGCGGCGGCTCGCCGAGATGGGCGTGGACATCGCGCTCGACGACTTCGGCACGGGCTACTCGAACCTCGCCAATCTGCGCCGCCTGCCGGTGAGCGTCCTCAAGCTCGACCGCTCCTTCACGCAGGGCATGCAGCACTTCCCGGCTGACCCCGTCGACCTGAAGATCGTCGAGGGGATCGTCGCGCTCGCCCACAGCCTGGACCTCGCGGTCACGGTCGAGGGCGTCGAGACGGGCGCCCAGGCGGACCAGCTGCGAGAGTTGGGCTGTGACACGGCGCAGGGCTGGTATTATGCACGGCCCGGCCCGCCGGACCAGCTGCACGAGCTGGCACTCGCCGACGCGACGAGCTGAGGAGTACGACGGGTGTCCTCCGGAGTGATCAAGTGGGTGTACGCCTTCGTGGACCGGCCCAAGGACCGGTTCGCGCAGGCGCACACCTTCTGGACGGCGGTGACCGGAACGCGGCGCTCCCCGTTCCGGGGCGAGGACGACCAGTTCGTGACGCTGCTGCCGGAGGGTGCCGACGCCTTCCTGAAGGCGCAGGCGGTCGAAGGCTCCGGCGGCGCGCACCTCGACTTCGCCGTGGACGACGTCGTCGCCAAGGCGCGCGAGGCCGTCGCGCTCGGGGCGACCCCGGTCTTCGCGGAGGAGGGCCTGGAGGTCCTGCGCTCGCCGGGCGGGCAGCTGTTCTGCGTGGTGACGTGGGAGGGGGAGCGGGTCCGCCCCGAACCGCTCGCCGCACCGGACGGCACCACAAGCCGCCTCGACCAGGTGTGCCTGGACGTGCCGCCGGCGGTGTGGGAGGCGGAGAAGGCGTTCTGGCCCGCGTTCACGGGCTGGTCCGCGCGGCCGGGCTCGCGCCCGGAGTTCCACCTCGTCGAGCCCTCCGCGCAGCTGCCGATCCGGATCCTGCTGCAGCGACTGGACGCGGGGACCGCGGGGGCGCACCTGGACTTCTCCTGCTCGTACCCTGACGCGGACCGCGTCCGGCACGAGCGGCTGGGCGCCGAGACGGTGTGGCGGGGACCGCACTGGATCGTGATGCGGGACCCGGCGGGGGGCACGTACTGCCTGACGATCCGGGATCCCGAGACCGGCGGTCTGCCTCGCGCTCGTTAGCACCTGCGCCCCGTCAGGGGCGCGGGGAACTGCGCGGCCAGCCCCCACCGGGCCGGAAGTCAAGAGCTCACCGCTCCAACAGCATCCGCTGCAGCTCCCGCGCAGCCCGTGGCGGAGCCACATCGCTGCGGTGGGCCAGTGCGATCGTGCGGTGCAGGGTCGGGCGGGCCAGGGGTGTCATCCGCAGGCCGCGCCCCGCGCGTTCGGCCACCATGCGTGGAACGACCGCGACCCCGAGACCTGCCTGCACGAAGCCGAGCACCGCGTCCATCTCGCCGCCCTCCACCGCGAACTCCGGCTCGAAACCCTCGGCCCGGCAGGCGGCGACCGTCAGTTCCCGCAGGTCGTAGCCGTGCCGGAACATCACGAGGCGTTCGCGCTCCAGATCGGCGACTCGTACCGACGTGCCGCCGAACTTCGGCGTGTCAGGCGACGACACCACGACCAGGTCCTCACGGAGCAGCTCCACGGTCGTCAGCGCGGGGGACGGCGACGGCAACGGGAGCACGACGACGGCCAAGTCCAGGGCGCCGCGCGCCAGTTCGCGTACGAGGTCGTGGGAGCCGCTCTCCTCCAGGAGGAGCTGGATGCCGGGGTGCCGGTCGTGGAAGGCGCGAAGGACATCGGGCAGCAGGCCGGTGCAGACGCTGGGGGTCGCGCCCAGGCGGATCCGGCCGCGGCGCAGCTGGGCCAGCTCCTGGACCTCGATCCGCGCGGTGTCGGCGTCCGCGAGGATCCGGCGGGCCAGCGGGAGCAGCGCCTCGCCCGCGTCGGTCAGCGCGATGTTCCCCCGGGCTCTGCTGAACAGCTCGGCGCCCAGCTCCTTCTCCAGGGCGCGGACCTGCTGGGAGAGCGAGGGCTGCGAGACGTGCACCTGCTCCGCGGCCCGAGTGAAATGCCTGGTCTCGGCCACCGCGACGAAGTAGAGGAGCTGCTGGAACTGCATATACGGCAGGATACGGCCGATGATAGCCACTCGCTATCGAGATGAGCTGATCCATCTCTTGGACCGATCGGGACGTTCGGCCTTAGCGTCGGTCCCATGGCTCTGGCAACGCGGACGGACCGACGGCCGTCGATGACGCGCACGATCTGGGACTCGTCCGTCGGCAAGAAGACAGTGATGGCAGTGAGCGGCCTGATCATGCTGCTCTATCTGATCGCCCACATGATCGGGAACCTGAAGATCTTTTTCGGGCCCGCGGAGATCAACCACTACGCCCACTGGCTGCGCACGGTCGGCGAGCCCTTCATGCACTACGAGTGGACGCTCTGGCTGATCCGTGTCGTCCTCGTCGCCGCCGTGGTCGCGCACGCCACCTCCGCCTACCAGCTGAGCCGCCGCGACATCAAGGCACGCCCCACCAAGTACGTGAACAAGAAGGCGGGCAAGAGCTTCGCGACGCGCACGATGCGCTGGGGCGGGATCATCCTCGGCCTGTTCATCGTCTGGCACATCCTCGACCTGACGACCGGCACCGTGCACCCCGGCGGCTACGAGCACCTGCACCCGTACCAGAACATCATCGACACGTTCTCCACGTGGTACGGCAACGTCATCTACATCGTCGCCGTGGTCGCCCTCGGCTTCCACGTCCGCCACGGGCTCTGGAGCGCCGCGCAGACCCTCGGCGCGGGCAAGGCGACCCGTGACCGCACCCTCAAGATCATCGCCAATGGCCTCGCGCTGTTCCTGACGGCGGGCTTCGTCGTCGTACCCGTGGCCGTCATGACCGGACTGGTGAGCTAGCAGATGAATTCCTCTCGTGATCACTCCTCCCGTGAGTACGCCGAGTACGCGACCGGGGAGCCGGTCGTCGACACCAAGGCCCCGGCCGGCCCTGTCGCCGAACGCTGGGACACCCGCCGCTTCGAGGCCAAGCTGGTCAACCCCGCCAACCGCCGCAAACACACCGTGATCGTCGTCGGCACCGGCCTCGCGGGCGGCTCCGCGGGCGCCACGCTCGCCGAACAGGGCTACCACGTCGTGCAGTTCTGCTACCAGGACTCACCGCGCCGCGCCCACTCGATCGCCGCGCAGGGCGGCATCAACGCCGCGAAGAACTACCGCAACGACGGCGACTCCGTCCACCGCCTCTTCTACGACACCGTCAAGGGCGGCGACTTCCGCGCCCGCGAGTCCAACGTCCACCGCCTCGCGCAGATCTCGGTGGAGATCATCGACCAGTGCGTCGCGCAGGGCGTGCCCTTCGCCCGGGAGTACGGCGGGCTGCTCGACACCCGCTCCTTCGGCGGCGTGCAGGTCTCGCGCACGTTCTACGCGCGCGGCCAGACGGGCCAGCAGCTGCTCCTCGGCGCGTACCAGGCGCTCTCGCGGCAGATCGCTGCCGGGAACGTCGAGATGCACCCCCGCACGGAGATGCTGGACGTCATCGTGGTGGACGGCCGCGCCCGCGGCATCGTCGCCCGCGACCTGATCACCGGCAAGATCGAGACGTACTACGCCGACGCGGTGGTCCTGGCCTCCGGGGGCTACGGCAACGTCTTCTACCTCTCGACGAACGCCATGAACTCCAACGCCACGGCCGTGTGGCGGGCCCACCGGCGTGGCGCCTACTTCGCCAACCCCTGCTTCACGCAGATCCACCCCACCTGTATCCCGCGCACCGGCGACCACCAGTCGAAGCTGACGCTGATGAGTGAGTCGCTGCGCAACGACGGCCGGATCTGGGTCCCCAAGGCCCAGGGCGACGACCGCCCGGCGAACAAGATCCCCGAGGATGAGCGCGACTACTACCTGGAGCGCATCTACCCGGCCTTCGGCAACCTCGTGCCCCGCGACATCGCGTCGCGCGCCGCCAAGAACGTGTGCGACGAGGGCAGGGGGGTGGGCCCCGGCGGCCAGGGCGTCTACCTCGACTTCGCCGACGCCATCAAGCGCATGGGCAAGAAGGCGGTCGAGGCCAAGTACGGCAACCTCTTCGACATGTACGCGCGGATCACCGACGAGGACCCGTACAAGACGCCGATGCGCATCTATCCCGCCGTGCACTACACGATGGGCGGACTCTGGGTCGACTACGACCTGCAGACCACCGTCCCGGGCCTGTTCGCGATCGGCGAGGCCAACTTCTCCGACCACGGCGCGAACCGGCTCGGTGCGTCGGCCCTGATGCAGGGCCTCGCCGACGGCTACTTCGTGCTGCCGTCCACGATCAACGACTACCTCGCGCGCAATCCGCACCACGACGAGGTGTCCGACGAACACCCCGCCGTGCGGGAGGTGTTGGACGAGACCGAGGACCGCATCACCCGGCTCCTCGCCGTCGGCGGCGACCGCACCCCCGACTCCTTCCACCGCGAACTCGGCGAGCTGATGTGGGAGTTCTGCGGCATGGCCCGTACGGAGACGGGGCTGCGCAAGGCCCTGGAGCGCATCCCGCAGATCCGCGAGGAGTTCTGGCGCCGCCTCAAGGTCCCGGGCACCGGTGAGGAGTTCAACCAGTCCCTGGAGAAGGCGAACCGCATCGTCGACTATCTGGAGCTCGCCGAGCTGATGTGCCTCGACGCCCTGCACCGCGCCGAGTCCTGCGGCGGTCACTTCCGTGAGGAGTCGCAGACGCCGGACGGCGAAGCGGCGCGCGTGGACGAGGAGTTCTCGTACGCCGCCGCCTGGGAGTTCACGGCCACGGGTGAGGCTCCCACCCTGCACAAGGAAGACCTCGTCTTCGAGTACGTCCACCCCACTCAGCGGAGCTACGCATGAAGCTCACCCTGCGCGTCTGGCGCCAGCAGAACGCCGAAGCCGAAGGCGCCATGTCCACCTACGAGGTGGACGGCATCTCGTCCGACATGTCCTTCCTGGAGATGCTGGACACCCTCAACGAAGAGCTCATCGTCAAGGGCGACGACCCCGTCGCCTTCGACCACGACTGCCGCGAGGGAATCTGCGGCGCGTGCTCGCTCGTCATCAACGGCGACGCGCACGGCCCCGAGCGCACCACCACCTGCCAGCTGCACATGCGGTCCTTCGGCGACGGCGACACGATCGACATCGAGCCGTGGCGCGCCTCGGCTTTCCCGGTCGTCAAGGACCTGGTCGTGGACCGCTCGTCCTTCGACCGGATCATCCAGTCCGGCGGCTACATCAGCGCCCCGACCGGCGCGGCCCCCGAGGCGCACGCGGCTCCCGTGCCGAAGCCGGACGCGGACTTCGCGTTCGAGCACGCGGAGTGCATCGGCTGCGGGGCGTGCGTCGCCGCCTGCCCCAACGGCTCGGCGATGCTGTTCACCTCCGCCAAGGTGAACCACCTGGGCGTCCTGCCGCAGGGTGCTCCCGAGCGCGAGACGCGTGTCCTGGACATGGTGGCGCAGATGGACGAGGAGGGCTTCGGCGGCTGCACGCTCACCGGCGAGTGCGCCACCGCTTGTCCGAAGGGCATTCCGTTGCCTTCCATCTCCGCGATGAACAAGGAGTGGTTGCGGGCCACGCGGAAGGTGAGCCGCTGAGCGCTGCGCTGGTCTGTTGGGATCTGCGGGTCGTTCGTGGCTGATCGCGCAGTTCCCCGCGCCCCTTCGGGCCGCTACCGTCGCCCGCATGCATCCGGGAGCGTACGACCCCGCCAGGCCGGCCGTCGTCACCGCCGACGGCACGAAGACTCTCACCTACGGACAACTCGAAGAACGCTCCCTGCGGCTCGCGGATCATCTGCGGGCCGCAGGCTTGCGTCGGGGCGACCACTTCGCCCTGCTCGGCGACAACGACCCGCGCGCCCTTGAGGTCTACTGGGCGGCGCTGCGCTCGGGCCTCTATCTCACCGCCGTCAACCACCACCTCTCCACGGACGAGGCCGCGTACATCGTCCGCGACTGCGGGGCGAAGGCGCTGATCGTCTCCGGCTCGCTCGCCGAACTGGGCGCGACCGTGCGGGAGTTGGCGGGCGGCCCGCCGGTCATGCTCGGCCTCGACGACGGAACGTACGAGAAGGCCCTTGAGTCCGCGTCCGCCGAACCGCCCGCCAGTCAGCCCCGCGGCACGGACATGCTCTACTCCTCCGGCACCACGGGCCGCCCCAAGGGCATCAAGCCCGCGCTGCCCGAGGGTGACGTGCGCGAGGAGCCGAGCGCCTATGTGCTCATCTTCCAGGCCATGTACGGCTTCGGGGAGGACACCGTCTACCTCTCGCCCGCGCCGATCTACCACGCGGCGCCTCTGCGCTTCTGCGGCGTCGTCACGGCGCTCGGCGGCACGGTCGTGCTCATGGACGCCTTCGACGCGGAGGGGGCCCTTGCGGCCGTCGAACGCCATCGCGTCACGCACAGCCAGTGGGTGCCGACCATGTTCGTGCGGATGCTGAAGCTGCCCGCCGAGGTGCGCGAGCGCTACGACCTGTCCTCGATGAAGACCGCCATCCACGCGGCCGCTCCCTGCGCCGTCGAGGTCAAGCAGCGGATGCTGGAGTGGTGGGGACCCATCCTGTACGAGTACTACTCCTCGACCGAGGGCAACGGCATCACGTTCATCTCGCCCGAGGAATGGCTGCGCAAGCCCGGCTCCGTGGGCAAGGACGGGTTCCTCGGGGAGCTGCGGATCTGCGACGAGGCGGGCGAGCCGCTGCCGAGCGGCGAGACCGGCACCGTCTACTTCGAGCGCGAGGAGACGCCCTTCCGCTACCACAACGACGACACCCGCACCCGCGAGGCCCAGCACCCCGAACACCCCAACTGGACCACCACGGGGGACATCGGGCACGTCGACGAGGACGGCTATCTCTTCCTCACCGACCGCAAGGCGTTCATGATCATCTCGGGTGGCGTGAACGTCTATCCGCAGGAGGCCGAGGACTGCCTCGTGCTGCATCCGGCGGTCGCGGACGTCGCCGTGATCGGCGTGCCCGACGCGGAGATGGGGGAGGCGGTGAAGGCGGTGGTGCAGCCGGCCGAAGGGGCGTCCGCCGGACCCGAACTGGAGCGTGAGCTGGTCGCGTTCGTGCGGGAGCGCATCGCCCACTACAAGGCGCCGCGCTCGGTCGACTTCGCGGATTCGCTGCCGCGCACGCCCACGGGGAAGCTCGCCAAGTCCTCGCTGCGCAGGTCGTACTGGCCGTGAACGGCCCGGGTCAGACGGCCTCGCCGCCGATCTCGCCGCTCGCGAGGACCGTCTCGCGGAAGGACGCCACCACCGGCCGCAGATCGATGGCGTGCCAGGCCGCCCAGAGGTGAACGGACGCCTTGTGCCAGGGCAGTTCACGCACGGCGACGCCGTCCGTCGTGCCGCGCACCATGCTCTTCTGGATGAGTGCGAGGCCCAGGCCGGAAGCGACGAGGCCGAGCGCGGTGAGCGGCTCGGCGGCGTCCAGGCGGATGTCCGGGGTGAAGCCGGACGCCACGCACGAGGCGAGGAAGGCGTCGCGCCAGGCCGGATCCCGGGAGTTCTCGACGGCGATCCATGCCTGGCCGTCGAGGTCGCCCGGCGCCAACTCCGCCTGCGCGGCCAGCGGATGGGACGCGGGCAGCGCGAGAAGGAGCGGGTCTTCGAGGAGAGGCGCGGCCAGCAGGTCCGGGTCGTCACGCGCCGGTGGCTCCTGGACCAGGGCGATGTCGAGGCTGCGCTGTCGCAGGCCCTCGAACTGTTCCGCCGTGGAGAGGCTGTAGAGGGCGACGTGGATGCCGGGGCGCTGCTCCTGGAGGGTGCGCAGCGCGCCCGGCAGGACGCCGGTGTGCATGGCGTCGCCCACGTATCCGATGCACAGTCCGCCCTCCTCGCCGCGCCCGAGCCGACGGCCGAGATTCTCCAGACGGTCCGCGTGCCGCAGCAGGGCGCGGGCCTCGCTCAGGAAGACCTTGCCGTCGGAGGTGAGGCGGATGCGCTGCTGGCTGCGCTCGAAGAGGGCGAGGCCGAGCTGTTTCTCCAGCTGGGCGATCTGGCGGCTGAGCGGGGACTGGGAGATGTGCAGGGCCTCCGCCGCGCGGCCGACGTGTTCCGTCTCGGCGACGGCCACGAAATAGCGGAGTTGTCGCAGGTCAAGCATGTAAGACCTCGGAGGACTCAAGTGTGTCCAAGCGAGTCTTGGACAGTCTCAAGCATCGATCCTAACCTCGAACTCGCAAGGCCGACGGATCAACCGGTCACCACCGATACCGTCAGAAATCCACCACCGCGAGGACTCCCCATGAGCATCACGTCCCTCCTCCCCGGAGCGCTCGGCTTCGGCACCGCCCCGCTCGGCAACATGTTCCGCGCCATCCCCGACGAGGAGGCCGCGGCCACCGTCGAGGCCGCCTGGGACCAGGGCATCCGCTACTTCGACACCGCCCCCTTCTACGGAGCGGGGCTCTCCGAGATCCGCCTCGGCGACGTACTCGCGGGCCACCCCCGCGACGACTACGTCCTGAGCACGAAGGTCGGCCGCGTCATCCTCGACGAGGTCGAGGACCCCGCCGCACGCGACCTCGGCGAGAAGGGCGGCCTCTTCGAGCACGGCCGCCCGAACAAGATGGTCAACGACTACACGGCCGATGCCACCCTCCGGTCCATCGAGGACAGCCTGAAGCGGCTCAGGACGGACCGGCTCGACATCGTGTGGGTGCATGACGTCGCGCAGGACTTCTACGGCGACGGATGGCTGGCCGCCTTCGAGACAGCCCGCACGGGTGCCTTCCGCACCCTGGACCGGCTGCGCGACGAAGGTGTCATCAAGGCCTGGGGCCTGGGCGTCAACCGCGTGGAGCCGCTGGAGCTCACCCTCGACCTGGACGAGCCGAAGCCCGACGCGTTCCTCCTCGCGGGCCGCTACACCCTCCTCGACCACGACCGCGCCCTGCAGCGCCTGCTGCCGGCGGCCGAGGCCCAGGGGGTCGACATCGTCGTGGGCGGGCCCTACAGCTCGGGCATCCTGGCGGGCGGTCAGCACTTCGAGTACCAGAAGGCGCCCGCGGAGATCATCGCCAAGGTCGAGCGCATCAAGGCGCTCGCCGAGCGGCACGGCGTCGGCATCAAGGCCGCCGCCCTGCAGTTCTCCCTCGCCCACCCGGCGACGGTGGCGGCGATCCCCGGGGCCACCAGGCCGAGCCGCATAGCCGAGGACGTCGCCGCGCTCGGCGAGACGGTCCCTGCCGCGTTCTGGGCCGACCTGCGCGAGGAGCAGCTGATCGCCCCTGACGCCCCGGTGCCGACGGCCTGACCTGCTCGAACCTGCCAACTCCCGCTGCCCGTAAACCCGTACATCCCTCCCGTCTCAAGGAGAAACCGTGGCTTCCACCTCCGCGTCCATCGAGATCCCCGTACCGGCCGACCGCGTCTGGCAGCTCATCGGCGGCTTCGACTCGCTGCCCGACTGGCTTCCGTTCATCCCTGTCAGCGAATCCAGCGAGGGCGGCCGCGTGCGCAGCCTGACGAGCGAGGACGGCGGCGTCATCATCGAGCGCCTCCTGACCTTCGACGACAGGGCGCGCACCTACAGCTACTCGATCCTGAAGGCCCCCTTCCCCGCCACCGACTACGTGGCCACCCTCGCGGTGCACGAAGTGCCCGGACAGGACGCGTCGCGCGTGGAGTGGTCGGGCGTCTTCACGCCGGTGGGAGTCGGCGACGACGAGGTCGTCGCGCTGTTCCACGGCATCTTCAGCGACGGTCTCGCCGCCCTGAAGCAGACCCTCGCCGCTTGAGAACCCGAAGGCCCCGGGGCTGTGTCTCCCCGGGGCCCCGTCTTGCTGATTGTCAGACTCGGGCGACGAACTTGACCTCGACCAGCAGTTCGGGGAAGGCGAGCCGGGAAGTGCCGATCATGGTGCTCGCCACCTGCGGGTCGGGCCGACCGTAGGCTTCCTTGCGCACCGGGCCCGCCGCGGCGTCGGCCGCGTCGACATCGAGTGCGTAGATGACCTCTTCGACGACGTCGTCCAGCGATGCGCCGAAACGCAGAAGGAGTTCCGCCGCGTTGGCATAGCACTGGCGCAGCTGCTCGCCCATCAGGGAGAAGTCCGTGACCAGTCCGGCATCATTGACCGGAGCAGGTGCCACGACATCCGTCCCGCTGTGGGCCACCTGGCCGGAGAGGTAGATGGTGTCGCCGCGTTTGACCGCCTGCACGTACCCGTAGGTCTCTTCCCACGGGACTCCGAAACGTTCGACTTGCTGTGTGCTGCTCATGGTGTCGACGGTATGGGGCCTGTTCAGGGGTGGGCCAGGGTCGGCTGTGCCACTTACGGCAAGGATCGTGCCAGGGGCGGGCGCCAGGTGCGCGAAGGATGAGGGGGAACAGGTGCGATCCACAGAGGGCGAGACGGTTGTCGCGGTCCTGGCGATGCCGCGTTTCTACGCGCTGGACGTCAGCATCCCTGAACATGTCTTCGGGCGGCATCTGGGATATCGCGTCCTGGTGTGCGGGGACGCGGGCGGCGGATCGTCGTCGCTCGCCGGCGTGGAGAACGCCGATGTCGTCGTGGTCCCGGGTTACGCAGATCCGCACCTCCCGGTCCCGGAGGAGTACCTCGGAGCGCTGAGGAGCGCGGTCGACCGGGGCGCGCGTGTCGTGGCCGTCTGCACAGGTGTGTTCGCGCTCGCGGACGCAGGCATCCTGGACGGCAGGTCGGCCACGACGCACTGGCGCCATACCGATGAACTCCGCCTGGCCCACCCGCGCGTCGACGTCGTCGAGAACCGGCTGTTCGTCGAGGACGGGCCGATTCTGACGTCGGCGGGCGGGGGCGCGGCGATCGACGCGTGTCTCCATGTCGTCCAGAGCGATTTCGGCGCCGCGGTCGCGGATGCCGTGGCGAAGGACGTCGTCTTCTCCTCCGTCCGTGGCGCGCACGAGCCGCAGTACACCGAGGCGCCCGCACCCCCTCGCGACAGCCTGTGGGCGACACGGGAATGGGTGAGGGAGAACATCGGCTCGCCGATCACCGTGCAGCGGCTGGCCGATCACAGCCTCCTGTCGCGCAGGACCCTGATCCGGCGTTTCGCGCGTGAGACGGGGATGCCGCCGATGCAGTGGGTGGTCCTCCAGCGGATCCTCGGTGCGCGCCGCCTCCTTGAGACCTCCGACTGGTCCGTCGAGAAGATCGCCGGAGCGACGGGTTTCGGCTCGGCCGCGAACTTCCGGACCATCTTCCGCAGAGAGGTGGGAGTGACCCCGACCGCCTACCGCAAGCTGCATGGCCCAGCCGCGGGGTGATCTACTGAACCGTGGGGGACAAGGCCGGGCCACGCCCCGATGGCCCACCCAGTCGCACCGCAGCAGGAGGTACGCAGCATGCTCGTCGATCTCTCCGGCAAGACCGCCCTCGTCACCGGATCGACCCAGGGAATCGGGTCGGCCATCGCGGTCGGCCTGGCCAGGGCGGGTGCTCGGGTGGCCGTCAACGGACGGTCCGCCGCTTCCGTCGACAAGGCCGTCGAGCGGCTGAAGGAGGAGCACGGCGGTGCCGATTTCCTCCCGGCGCCCGGTGACATCTCCACCGACGAAGGCGCCGCGCAGGTCTTCGCGGCCGTTCCGCAGGCGGACATCCTCATCAACAACCTCGGCATCTTCGGCGCGGAGCCCGCCCTCGACATCAGCGACGACGAATGGCGCCGCTACTTCGAGGTCAACGTACTGACAGCGGTCCGCATGATCCGGCACTACCTGCCCGGGATGAAGGACCGTGCCTGGGGCCGGATCCAGAACATCGCCAGCGACTCGGCGATCGTCGTCCCCGCCGAGATGATCCACTACGGCATGTCGAAGACCGCGCTCCTGGCGGTCTCCCGGGGCTTCGCGAAGGAGGCCGCAGGCTCCGGCGTGACCGTCAACTCCGTGATCGCGGGCCCCACGCACACCGGCGGCGTGGAGGACTTCGTGTACGAACTGGTCGACTCCGCGCTGCCCTGGGACGAGGCGCAGCGGGAGTTCATGGTCAAGCACCGCCCGCAGTCCCTGATCCAGCGGCTCATCGAGCCGGAGGAGATCGCGCACATGGTGGTCTACCTCAGCTCCCCGCTGGCCTCCGCCACGACGGGCGGGGCGATCCGGGTCGACGGCGGCTACGTCGACTCGATCGTTCCGTAGCCATGACCCCGACAGCTATGCCCCCGACAGGCATGCCCCCGACAGGCATGCCCCCGACAGGCATACCCTCGACAGGCGTGCCCCGACAGCCAGGACCCCGATGGCCATGACATCCGCCACCGCGCCCCGCACCGGTCTCCTGCTCGGCGTAGACATCGGGACGTCCTCCTCCAAGGGCGTCCTCGTCCGCCCCGACGGCACGCTCGTCGCCCAGGCGCAGCGCGAGCATGTGACGTCCACGCCGCACCCCGGCTGGTTCGAGCACGACGCGGACGGCGTGTGGTGGACCGATTTCCGTTCCCTGGCAAGGGAGTTGCTCGCCGCGCTGCCCGCGGGCGATTCGCTCGCCGCGGTCGGTGTGAGCGGCATCGGGCCCTGTCTGCTCCCCGTCGACGAGAAGGGCACGCCGGTCCGCCCGGCCATCCTGTACGGCGTCGACACCCGGGCCGGAGCCGAGATCGCCGAACAGAGCGAGCGCTACGGCCCCGACGAGATCATCCGCCGCTGCGGCTCGCCCCTGACCAGTCAGGCGATCGGCCCGAAGCTCGCGTGGCTGCGCCGCCACGAACCGGCGGCCTACCAGGCCACCCGCCGCTGGTACATGGCCAGTTCGTACCTCGTGCACCGCCTCACCGATCGGTACGTCCTCGACCACCACTCGGCGAGCCAGTGCACTCCGCTGTACGACCTGGCCGCCCGGTCCTGGATCGACGAGCGCTGCGAGGAGATCGCCCCGGGCCTCCAGTGGCCCGAACTGGTCTGGCCCTCCGACGTCGTCGGGACCGTGACCCCGGAGGCCGAGGCCCTGACCGGGCTCCCCGCGGGCACGCCTGTCGTGGCGGGCACGGTCGACGCCTGGGCGGAGGCGGCCGGTGTCGGTGTCGCGGCCCCCGGCGACCTGATGCTCATGTACGGCACGACGATGTTCCTGGTCGGCATCCTGCCTCAGCCGCTGACCAGCCCGCATCTGTGGGGCACGGCGGGCGCGTTCCCCGGCACGTACTGCCTGGCCGCCGGGATGGCGACGTCGGGTGCGGTCACCGGGTGGCTGCGTGACCTCACCGGCACGTCGTACGAGCAACTGACCGAGGAGGCAGGGGCGTTGCCGCCCGGCGCCGAGGGCCTGCTCATGCTGCCGTACTTCGCGGGGGAGCGCACCCCGCTCTTCGACCCCGATGCCCGGGGCCTGATCCACGGACTGACGCTGCGGCACGGCCGCGGCCACCTCTATCGGGCCGCCCTGGAGGCCACCGCGTACGGCGTCCGGCACAATCTCGCAGCGATGACCGAGGCGGGCGCATCCGCCGAACGCCTGGTCGCGGTGGGCGGTGGCGCCCGCGCACTGTGGACCCGGATCGTCTCCGACGTGACCGGGCGCGAGCAGCATCTGCCGCGTCACACCATCGGCGCCGCGTACGGCGACGCCTTCCTCGCGGCGGTCGGTGCCGGGCTCGCCGAGCCGGGCGACATCGCGCACTGGAACCCGACGGTCGAGGTGGTCGCCCCCGATGCCACCACCTCGGCCGTCTATGACCAGCTCTACGGGCTCTACCTGGACCTGTATCCGGCGACCCGCGAAGCCGCGCACACGCTGGCGCGCCTCAACTAGCGCGTGAACCAGCGCGTGAACCAGCGCGTGCCGCCTAGTTGTTGGTGGTCACGTGGACGTAGTCGACGACGAGCTGTTGCGGGAAGCTCGTGCTGCCGTCCGGGTCGCCCGGCCAGTAGCCGCCGACCGCGAGGTTCAGGATCAGGAAGAACGGCTTGTCGAAGACCCACTGCTTGCCGCCCAGGTCGGCAGGGGTGCGTGTCTGGTAGACGTTGCCGTCCACGGACCACGTGACCTTGTTCGGTGACCAGTCGACCGCGAAGGTGTGGAACTTGTCCGCGAACGCCTCGCCGCCGGGCAGGGTGTAGCCCGCGCCGATGCCGCCCGAACCCGAGTAGCCGGGGCCGTGCAGTGTGCCGTGGACGGTGCCCGGTTCGAAGCCGACGTTCTCCATCACGTCGATCTCGCCGCTCTGGGGCCAGCCCACGTCGCCGATGTCGGCGCCGAGCATCCAGAACGCGGGCCACATGCCCTGTCCCTTCGGCACCTTCATCCTGGCCTCGACATGGCCGTACGTCTGCGTGAACTTGCCCGAGGTGTTGAGGCGGGCGGAGGTGTACTCACAACGGCCGTACCAGCACTGGTAGTTCTCGGGATTCTCCTTGCGCGCGGTGATGACCAGGTTGCCCTGGCCGTCGAGGGCGGCGTTCTTGTTGCCCGAGGTGTAGAACTGCCGCTCGTGGTTGTTGACGTTGTCGCCGGTCTCGATCTGCCACTTGCTGCCGTCGACCGCGGAGCCCGCGGCGCCGTTGAAGTCGTCGGTGAACGTGGCGGCGGCCGCCGTGGAACCGGTGGGGGAGGGGGCCGCCGACGCTCCGGCGGGCAGTCCGGCCAGAGCCGAGGCGCAGCAGGCCAGGGCGACCGTGGAGAGGGCCGCACGGCGGCGCCAAGAGGTGTGCACTGTCATCACATCGCTTCACGTGGGGGTGGCGAGGGGGGTGGGGGGCGAGTGCTCAGGCATGCGCCCGACCATTAGGACATGCGCATGACAATTCGACATCGAGAACTGAACGCGGCGAGCGATCAACCCCGACGCTTTGTTCAGTACTTGATTTAAGGCAGACTCCCGGGTGCCGTCAAGGAGTTGGTGTGTACCAACCTCAGCGGGCCTCGGCCGTGGCCCGCGCCAGATACGGTGCCGTCCGGCTCCCCTCGGCACCCGCCACGACCGAGGGCGGCCCCGCGGCGACCACACGACCGCCCGCGTCACCGCCGCCGGGACCCAGGTCGATCACCCAGTCGGCGCCCGCCACCACCGCCATGTCGTGCTCGACGACCACCACCGAGTGGCCCGCGTCGACCAGGCCGTGCAGCTGGCGCATCAGGACCTCGACGTCGGCCGGGTGGAGTCCGGTCGTCGGTTCGTCCAGGAGGTAGAGCGTGTGGCCGCGCCGGACGCGCTGCAACTCGCTGGCCAGCTTGATGCGTTGGGCCTCGCCGCCCGATAGCTCCGTCGCCGGCTGACCGAGGCGCAGATAGCCGAGGCCCACGTCGAGGAGGGTCCGCAGGCTGCGGGCGACGGCCGGGGTGTGCGCGAAGAACTCCGCTGCCCCCTCCACCGTCAGGTCGAGCACCTCCGCGATGTTCCGTCCGTGGTACGTCACTTCGAGGGTCTCGGGGTTGTAGCGCGCACCCCCGCAGTCGGGGCACGGTGCGTACGTACTGGGCAGGAAGAGCAGCTCCACGCTCACGAACCCCTCGCCCTGGCAGGTCTCGCAGCGTCCGCCCGCGACGTTGAACGAGAAGCGCCCCACGCCGTAGCCCCGTGTCCGTGCCGCGTCCGTGGCCGCGAAGACCTTGCGCACCACGTCGAAGAGGCCCGTGTAGGTGGCCAGATTGGAGCGGGGCGTGCGGCCGATCGGCTTCTGGTCGACGCACACGAGGCGTCCCACACCGTCGAGGTCCTCGGTGACCTCGCCGATGAGCGTGGACTTGCCCGAACCGGAGACGCCGGTGACCGCGGTGAAGGCGCCGAGCGGGAACTCGGCCGTCACGTCGCGCAGGTTGTGCCGGCTCACGGGGCCGACCTTCAGCCAGCCCTTCGGGGTGCGCGCCGGGCGCATCGGAGCGGGCTCGCGGCCGAAGAGGAAGCGGGCCGTCGCGGACCCCGTGACGCTCTCCAGGTCCGCCACCGGGCCGCTGTGCAGCACCTGGCCGCCGTGCTCACCGGCGTCCGGACCCACGTCGACGAGCCAGTCCGCGTGGCGCATGACATCGAGATGGTGCTCCACGACGAAGACCGAGTTGCCCGCCGCCTTGAGCCGGTCGAGGACGGTGAGCAGGGACTCCGTGTCCGCGGGGTGCAGACCGGCTGACGGCTCGTCCAGGACGTACACGACACCGAAGAGTCCGGAGCGCAACTGGGTCGCCAGGCGCAGCCGTTGCAGCTCGCCCGTGGAGAGGGTGGGCGTGGCGCGGTCCGGGCTCAGATAGCCGAGGCCCAGCTCGGTGATCGTGGCGATGCGGCCGAGGAGATCCTCGGACAGGACCCGCGCCGCCTCCGAACGTGTGCCGCTGTGCAGGGACTTGGCCAGTTCCGACAGGGGCAGCGCGGCGAGGTCGGCGATGGTGCGGCCCGCGAACGTGACCGCCATCGCCTCCGGGCGCAGCCTGCTGCCGCCGCACGCCGGGCAGTCGGCGCTCGCCAGGAACCGCTCGGCCTTGGCGCGCAGCGTCTGGCTCTTGGAGTCCGAGAACGTCTTCATCACATAGCGCCGGGCGCTCATGTACGTGCCCTGGTAAGGGCGTTGGATGCGGCCCGCGTCCCGCACCGGATGCACCGTCACCACCGGCTGCTCGTCCGTGAACAGGATCCAGTCCCGGTCCGCCTGCGGCAGCTCGCGCCAGGGACGGTCGACGTCGTGGCCGAGGGTGTCGAGCACGTCCCGGAGGTTCTTGCCCTGCCAGGCGCCGGGCCAGGCGGCGATCGCGCCCTCGCGGATGGAGAGGGACGGATCGGGGACCAGGAGCTCCTCGCTCGTGCGGTGGACGCGGCCCAGGCCGTGGCACTGCGGGCAGGCTCCTGCGGCCGTGTTCGGCGAGAAGGCGTCCGAGTCGAGCCGCTCGGCGCCCTCGGGGTAGGTGCCCGCGCGGGAGAAGAGCATCCGCAGCGAGTTCGAGAGGTTGGTGACCGTGCCCACCGAGGAGCGGGACGTGGGCGCCGAGCGGCGCTGCTGGAGCGAGACCGCCGGGGGCAGGCCGGTGATCTCGCCGACCTTCGGCGCGCCCACCTGGTGGATCAGCCGTCTGGCGTACGGGGCGACGGACTCGAAGTAGCGGCGCTGGGCCTCCGCGTAGATCGTCCCGAAGGCGAGCGAGGACTTCCCCGAGCCGGAGACGCCGGTGAAGACCGCGAGGACGTCACGCGGGATGTCCACGTCGACGTCCCGCAGATTGTGCTCGCGGGCACCCCGGACACGTACGAACGGATCGTGGGGGCTGTGCATGGGGACTCCGTACGCGACTCGGGGGCAAACCCCACGATTCTAGGTCGTGGCCAGACCCGCGACCCGGGCCAGGCGCCGGAAGGAGTCCAGGAGGCCCGCACGGTCGTACGTACTGGTCGTGACCAGCACTTCTTGCGCCCCGCTCTCCTTGATCAGCGTCTCGAGCTCGTCGGCCACCTGCTCCTCCGTGCCGTGGATGTGGCCGGCGAGACCGGATTCGTAGAAGCCGCGCTCCTTCTCGGTCATCGTCATCGCCGGTGACTCGATGCGCTCGGCCGGGGGCAGGGGCGGGAACGTGCCGTGGGTGCGTGAGTAGGCCATCGACCAGGCCTCCGGTATCAGCAGGCGGCGGGCCTCCTCGGGCGTCCCGGCGACGGCGATGGTGCCCGAGACGACGACGTACGGCTCGCTCGACCACTCCGACGGCCGGAAGGAAGTCCGGTAGTGCTCGATGCCGCGGAGCATCTTCTCGCGGCTCCTGATGTCGCCGATGACCATCGGGAGCCCGGCCTGTGCGGCGATGGTGGCGCCCTCGCCGATGGCCAGGACGAACGGGGGGACGGTCAGGCCCTCGGCGGGCCGCGCGTGCGCTCCGGTGTCCGACGTGCCGCGGAACCAGCCCAGGAGCTCGGTGAGCTGCGCCGCGAAGTCCTCCGAGTCGTGCTTGTCCCGGCCGAGCGCCTTGCGCACCCCGTCGGTGAAGCCCACCGAGCGGCCGAGTCCCATGTCGATGCGCCCGGGGAAGAGCGCTTCGAGGACCCCGAACTGCTCGGCGACGATGAGGGGTTGATGGTTGGGCAGCATCACGCCGCCCGTGCCGACCCGGATGGTGCGCGTCGCGGCGGCGACGGCGGAGGCGAGGACGGTCGGCGCGGATCCCGCGACGCCCGGCACCGCGTGATGTTCGGAGACCCAGAAACGGTGATAGCCGAGCTCTTCGAGCTCCTTGGCCAGGCGGACGGTGTCGCGCAGGGCCTCGGGGGCGTCGTGCCCCTCGCGCGTGCGGGAACGGTCGAGCACGGAGAACCGGGTCGCTGCCACTCGAGATCCCTTCGCCGGTGGGGATCGCGTACTGATCTCCTCTGTGGTCTCCATGATCCGTCACGTGCGGGGAGCGGGCAAAGTGATTTCGGTCGCCGTGCAATCCGGGGCCCGCTACTCCTCGGGCACCCTCTGTCGCAGCCCCTGGACACGGACCACGAGGGCGGAGTGCGCCTCCGTCCACTCGGCGGCGGGCGCCATGACCGTCAGGAGCTCCCGGGCCGGCGCGGCGAGGCGGTACGTCGTGGCGTACGGGAAGTCCATCGCGCGTTCGCGTTCGATGAGTTCTCCCTGCGTGAGGCGTTGCAGGGTCCGGCTCAGCATGCCCTCCTCGAGGTAATGGTGGGCATTTCCGGGCCAGTTGCTGACAGGGGTCTGCAAGCGAACCGTATTCAATAGTTCCGTGTACTTCAGTGGCCGGTCATTCAGGGCCACGAAGACGTCCCAATGCCATTCGCCGTTCAACAAGTGGAAAAAGTCGTGGATTCGCTGCAGATATCGCTCGTCACTCGGTGGCAGCCCCGCGTGAGTCGGAGTCGTTCCGTTTGTTTTTGATTTCAACTTACGTGCTCTCACGGGTAGTTGAACCTCCCTTCGCTTGGTTCGATCCGGTTCTCTCGACATGGGGAATACGGACATACAAAGGGTTGCGCGCATCGATTGCAAGGTACAGAGTGTGCACGATCCACAAGTTGCGGTAAGTGCGGGAAGGGGGGAGGTGTTTGTGGCCCGCGAACGATCCGGCAGGACCGTCGCGCATCTCGTTCTGGCCACCCGGCTGAAAACGCTGCGTGAATCGGCGGGCCTGAGTTTCCGGCAGGCGGCAGAGGCTCTCGGCGCCCACCCGGCCACCGTCCGCCGCATCGAACAGGCCCAGACATCTCTGGACGCGGGCCAGGTCTCCACCCTCCTCTCGGTGTACGGGGCGGGCTCGGCGGAGACCGAGGAATTCCTCGGGAAGCTGGCGGCCGCCAACCGCCCCGGCTGGTGGCATCCGTGGCGTGCCGTCATGGACGCGTGGCAGCTGGACCTGATGAGCGTGGAGTCCGCGGCCAGCATCATCAGGACCTGGCACCCCTCGCTCGTCCCCGCCCTGCTGCGCACCCCGGCCTATGCCCGCGCCGTCGACGACGTCCTGCGCCCGGACCTGTCTCCCGCGGACAAGGACCGGCGCACCGAGTTCCTGATGCAGCGTCAAGGCCGGTTGCACGCCCAGCAGACGCGCATCTGGGCACTGATGTCGGCCGCGGCCCTGCGCACACGCGTAGGGGACGCACAGACCATGGCCGGGCAGAAGGAGTCGCTCCGATCCGCAGCCGAGCGCCCCGAAGTGACCTTGCAGGTCCACCCGCTGGACGGACCCGCGCACGCCATGACGGGAAAACCGCCGCTGACCGTGTACCGGGTCGAGGTGCCGGAGATCTCCGACCACGTGGTCCGGGAGGGAGGCCTGCCCGGCACGGCCGACGTCTGGGACGCGCACGAGACCGTGACGGCCTACCTCATGCTCCTTGACTACTCCTGCACCGCCGCGTCCCACCCCCACAAGTCGAAAGAGGAACTGGCGTGACCGAACCGACGAAACTGCCCCCGGAGATAGACACCTCCGTCGCCCACAGCGCGCGTGTCTGGAACTACTGGCTCGGCGGCAAGGACAACTTCCCCGCCGACCAGCAGGCCGGTGACGCCTACCGCGACAAGTATCCGCTGATCGAGCAATTCGCCCGCGAGTCACGGGACTTCCTGAGGCGCACGGTCAGCCACCTGGCACGGGACGCCAAGATTCGCCAGTTCCTCGACCTGGGCGCCGGATTACCGACCGCGAACAACACCCACGAGGTCGCCCAGCGCATCGCCCCCGAATCCCGGGTGGTCTACGTGGACCACGACCCGCTCGTCCTGCTGCACGTGCACGCGATGCGCACCAGCACTCCCGAGGGCGCCACCGCCTATGTGCTCGCGGACATGCGCGACACGGACGCGGTCCTGGAGGGTGCGGCCAAGACGCTGGACATGACCCGGCCCGTCGCCCTGGTGATCAATGACGTCCTCGGGCACATCGTGGACTGGGACGACGCCCTGTCCCTCGTGCGTCGCCTGGTGGAGAAACTCCCCTCGGGAAGCTATCTGGCCCTGAGCCACTCCACCGCCTCGGACGAGGAACACCGGAAGGTGCAGGAGGAGTACAACAACTCCGGCGCGATTCCCTACATCTTCCGCGAGCCTGAGGTGACGGTCGCCTTCTTCGAGGGGCTTGAGCTGGTCGAACCCGGCTTCGTCTCCTGGCCGAACTGGCGGCCCGACTCCACCACGGACCGCACCACCGTGCGCGCGGGGTGGGGCGCCGTCGCACGGATTCCGTGACGGCGAGCAGGGCGGGCCGCGCGCAGCACGGCGCGGGGCCCGCGCCCGCCCCCGCCGTCGAGGACCCGCCCTGCCGGGCAGCGCGACGGCTCACGCAGGCGGCAGGCCGCTCCGACGCCGCGCTGATCGCCGAGGCCGCAGCCCTGGCCGGCGGCTGGGCCGCCTTGGTGACCCCCGCGGCGGGCGCCCTCCACAGCCACCCGCACAGCGCCGGGCCCGCGGGGGTGCGTGCCGCCGCGCACCCCCGGTCCCATCCGCACCTCACCATCCAGCCGGCGGCCGATGCCGTCCTCGTCCTCGGCCCCGGCAAGGCGACGCCCGCTCCCCGCGTCGCCCTGATCGCACAGATCACCGTCGATCTGCTCCTGGTGCTCGCCCGGCAGGCGGACGAGACGCGCGGCGCCGAGCAGCGGCTGCACGGCGCCGCGCTGCACCTGCTGCTGAGCGGCCACCACCGTCTGGCCGCCGACGTGCTCGGAGGCAGCACGACCCCGCACGCCACCCACGCCACGGTGTACCGGCTCGCCGGCAGCAACGCCCACACCGCGCACCAGGCCCTGTGGCGCGCGGCGCAGCCCGGTGCGCCTCTCGGCAACACCACCACCCGCATGCTGGTCAGCCTGGCCACGAGGGAACTGGCGGTCGTCGCCCTGCACGGCGCCCAGGGCGACCAGAGCGCGACGCTCCCGCTCCTGGCCCGGATCGCCGAGCGCCACCAGCTGTCCGGGGGAGCGGCGGACCCCGCGCCTCTGGACATGGTCCCCACCGCGTGGGCCGAGGCCGGGGCCGCGCGGAACAGCGCAGCCGTCGGCTGCCTCGTGCCCGCGGCCGGCCTCGGGGCGCACGGGCTGCTCCGCGTCCTGCCCGCGGACCGGCTCGCCGCATGGTCCGCGGCCGTCCTCCAGCCCTTGGACCGTGACCAGCGCCGGACCCTGGAGGCCTGGCTGCGGTCGGGCTCGGCCCAGGCCGCGGCACCGGCCCTCGACGTGTCCGAGGGCACGGTCCGCTCACGGCTGCGCGGCATCGGCGCTCTCCTCGCGGCCGACCTGGAAAGCCCCACCGTCCAGGCGCAGCTGCTGCTGGCCCTGCGCGCCCCGGCACCACCCGATCCGGCTGCCATGTACGTACGCCTTCCCGCCACGCCACTGCCCCCTGAACTGCTCGGCTCCGGCCAGGCCGAGCGCTGGGCCTCCGCCCTGCTCGCACCCTTGGACACGCGACTGCGCACCGCGCTCCGCTGCTGGCTCGGGCAGCGCGGCAGGACCGCCCCCGCCGCCGCCGAGCTGGGGCTGCACAGGGCCACCCTCACCGCCTGGCTGAACAAGTGCGGCGGCATCCTGGGCCTTGACCTGTCGTCCGTGACGGTCAGGGCGGAGCTGCACCTGGCGGCCGAGACGATCGCGACTCCCGGCGAGGCGCAGGCAGCGTTGCCGCGTCGCGGGGGCAGAACCTACCGGGGGCCGCGGCAGTAGACCCCGAGGGCCCGGTGTCGCCGTCCCGGGGATTGCCTACGCTGGGCGCGTGACGGAAGACAGCAGGCCACTGGCCGTATTCGACCTGGACGGCACGCTCGCGGACACCGCGCACCGCCAGCGCTTCCTGGAGGGCAAGCCGCGTGACTGGGCCGCCTTCTTCGCGGCGGCGCCGGACGACCCGCCGCTGGCGCAGGGTGTGGCTCTCGCCCTGGAGAGCGGGCGGGAGTGCGAGGTCGTCTACCTCACGGGCAGGCCCGAGCGGTGCCGCAAGGACACCGTGGCGTGGCTCGCGGCGCAGGGGCTTCC
This sequence comes from Streptomyces sp. NPDC047525, assembly GCF_040643025.1. Taxonomy (NCBI): domain Bacteria; kingdom Bacillati; phylum Actinomycetota; class Actinomycetes; order Kitasatosporales; family Streptomycetaceae; genus Streptomyces; species Streptomyces sp. NPDC047525. The sequence continues at coordinate 933,151 of NZ_JBEYTL010000001.1, read as the reverse complement.
CGAGGGGCGGATCTGGATGCGCCGCAACGACGACCGGCGGCCCGCCCGCCGCACCAAGCTGGAGATCCTCCGGAGGATCTCCGCGTCCCGCGAGGTCCGGATGCTGGTGGACGACGACGAGCTGGTGTGCGACGAGGCGGAGCAGGCGGGCTTCAAGGTCGTGCGGGCACGCTGGGCGAGCACGTCCGCCGCGCTGAAGGACGCTCAGGAGCGTGAAGGGCGGACGTGACGCCTGGCGTGGGTGTCAGGCGCTGTCGCCGTCCTCCAGGCGGAAGCCGACCTTCAGGCCCACCTGGTAGTGCTCGATCTCGCCGTTCTCGATGTGGCCGCGCACCTGGGTGACCTCGAACCAGTCGAGTGAGCGCAGCGTCTGCGAGGCGCGGGCGACGCCGTTGCGAATCGCCTGGTCGACGCCCTCGTGCGAGGTGCCGACGATCTCGGTGACCCGGTAGGTGTGGTCGGACATCAGAGTGTTCCTCTCCGCCGTGTGGTGACCTCACAGTTGTGGGGTGAGGTCACTCCACCGTGCCCCACCACGCGGCGGTGCGCGAGGCGGTGGGCGCGGGGTGCTCGGCGGCACCGTCCAGTTCGAGCCGCGAGACGATGCGGTAGCCGAGGACCGCCCCGTCGAGTACGTGCGCTCCCTCTACCGCGGCGACCGACCGTGGGCTCGATGGACTGCGCGGCATGTGCGGGGCGGATGCGGCGGGCCTCGCGGAGGTGGGCGTAGAACCCGGACTCCACCTGCGCGGGGGTGAGCCCCGGGGCGACAGCAGGTCGACTACGTCCTGCACGTCAAGGACCAGGTCCTCACGCCGGACCAGGTGAAGGCGCAGGTCAGCGGCTACCGCAGCGCGGGCACCGCATTCGAGGACACCGTCCCCGGCAGCTGATCCCGCTCGCCGTCCGACCCGCGGTCCCACCCGCGATCCACCCACGAACGGCACCGGAATATCCGATCCCGGTGCCGTTCCCCCTTGACCGACCCATTGGTACAGACCAAAATCCAGCCGTACCCGTTCGAGCCACCAGCTCACCCCCACGTCGGGCCGACCTTCCCCTGTCCGCAGGAAGAAAGTGACCCACGTGAAACCGCACCGCCGTGTCGCCATGTCCCTCGCCCTCGCCACGACCACCCTGCTCGCGGGATGCGGCGTCCTGCCCGGCGGAGGAGAGGAGAAGCGGACCGTCACGGTGTGGCTCATGCGGGGCAGTGCGTCGGAGGAGTTCATCAAGCGGTTCACGACCGACTTCGAGAAGCGGAACGGCGACATCGACCTGGAGATACGCCTCCAGGAGTGGACCGGCATCGGCGGCAAGGTCAAGGCCGCGCTCAAGGCGGAGGACGGGCCCGATGTCATCGAGGTCGGCAACACCCAGGTCGCCCAGTACGTCGACGAGGGCGGGCTCGACGACCTCACCCTGGAGTCCGCGCGCGACCTCGGGATGAAGGACTGGCTGCCGGGTCTTGCCGAGCCCGGCCGGTACAACGGGAGCCAGTACGGCATTCCTTGGTACGCCGCCAACCGCGTCGTCATCTACAACAAGGACCTGTTCGCGCGGGCCGGGATCGAAGCGCCGCCGAAGACGCGCGCGCAGTGGATCGCCGACACGCGGCGGCTCGACTCCGGCGGCGACCAGGGGATCTATCTGGCGGGCCAGGACTGGTACACCCTGGCCGGATTCATCTGGGACGAGGGCGGCGAGCTCGCCACGGAGGCCAAGGGGTCGCGAGGCGTGTGGGAGGGCAGCCTGCACACGCCCGCGGCGCTGCGGGGCATGGAGTTCTACCGGCAGTTGCAGGCCTTGGGCAAGGGCCCCCGGGACGCCGACGAGGAGCATCCGCCGCAGGCCGGGGTGTTCGCCAAGGGCGATGTGGCGCAGATCGTCGCCGTGCCGGGGACGGCACGGGCCATCGAGGAGGCGAACCCCGAACTGAAGGGGAAGCTCGGCTACTTCCCGATCCCGGGCAAGACGGCGGCGAAACCGGGAGCGGTCTTCACCGGCGGGTCCGACCTCGTCGTGCGCGGGAAGACGGACGACCGCAGGGGCGCGGTCGCCGTGATCGAGGCTCTCGCGGGCAAGAAGTGGCAGAAGGACCTGGCCAGGACCATGGACTACGTGCCGAACAAGACGACGCTGGCCTCCCTCGTCTCGGGCGAGGAGGGTGTCGCCGCGATGGCCGCGGGAGCGGCCAGGGGGCGGGCGACGCCGGCCTCGCCGAAGTGGGCCGCCGTGGAGGCGGACAACCCGATCAAGGCGTACATGTCGAAGGTGCTGGGCGGGGGTGACCCGGCGACGGAGGCGAAGGCCGCCTCGCGCCGGATCACCCGGGAGCTGGATGTCAGTGGGCCGTGATGGTCACAAGGCCGTGCTGTTCACCAGGCAGCGCTAGCGCGCCACACTCAGCGACAGCGCGAACCGTGCCCTCTCGTCCGTCCACCAGTGGGTCAGCTTCAGGTCCGCCGCGGACAGCTCGGCCCGCACGCCGTCCTCGCGGAACTTCGCCGAGATCTCGGTGCGCATCTCCTCGTGGCGGTCGAAGTCGACCGCCAGGTCGAGCGCCGGGATCTTCACCGTCTGGGCGACCAGGGAGCGCAGGCGCATCTCGATCCACTCGTGCTCGCGGTCCCAGACGGCCACGTGCGAGAATGCGTCGGGGTCGAAGTCCGCGCCCAGCTCGCGGTTGATCACGGTCAGGACGTTCTTGTTGAAGGAGGCCGTGACGCCCGCCCCGTCGTCGTACGCCGAGACGAGCACCGACTCCTCCTTCACCAGGTCGGTGCCGAGCAGCAGCGCGTCGCCGGGGGAGAGCAGGGAGCGCACCGACGCCAGGAACGCCGAGCGCTCCGCGGGCAGCAGATTGCCGATCGTGCCGCCCAGGAAGGCGACCAGACGCGGGCCCGGTGTGCCCGGCAGGGCGAGGCCGCGGGTGAAGTCGGCGATCAGGGCGTGCACGTTCAGGGAGGGGCGCGAGGCGATCAGGGTGTTCGCGGCGCCGGTGAGCGCGCTCTCGCTCACGTCCACGGGTACGTACGTGTGCAGGCCCGGCAGCGCGTCGATCAGGTGGCGGGTCTTCTCCGACGAGCCCGAGCCCAGCTCGATCAGCGTGCGCGCGCCCGTCGCCCCGGCGATCTCCGGGGCGCGGGTCTGCAGGATCTCGCGCTCGGCGCGCGTCGGGTAGTACTCGGGCAGCGTGGTGATCTCGTCGAAGAGCGCGCTGCCCCGCGCGTCGTAGAACCACTTGGGCGGCAGCGTCTTGGGGGTGTGGGTGAGGCCGTGCAGGACATCGGCGCGCAGAGCGGCATCGGTGGCGTCCACGGGCAGGGTGCGGGTCAGCTGGAACGGGCTCACGCGGTGGGCTCCTTGAGCGGGGTCAGCAGGACATCGGTACGGCTGGCGGCGAGCAGCGTGCGGTCGGGCACCTGGCGCCAGTGCGGATCGTCGTCGTAGGGCTCGGAGGCCACGACGGTGCGGCGGCCCGGTTCGGAGAGATACCAGAGGGTGTCGCCCCAGGCCGTCGCGGCGATCGTCTCGCCGTTGGTGAGCAGGAGGTTGAGGCGCGATCCGGGTGCCGCCTCGGCGACCTCGGTCACGGTGTCCGCGAGGGCCTGGCCCTCGTCGTCGCCGCTGCGCAGCCGGTGCAGGACGAGCGCCCACACCAGCGCGGAGTCGCACCGCGCCTCCAGGGAGAGGAGGTTCTCGGGCGGCAGGAGGCGGGCCACCGGGGCGAGCGAGCGCGGCCAGCCCGTGACCGCGCCGTTGTGGCTGAACAGCCAGGTCCCGGCGGCGAACGGCGCCGCCGCCGCTTCCCCGTCCGCGCCCGCCTCGGTCGCGTCGCGCACCGCGGCGAGCACCGCCCCGGACCGCACGACCCGGGCGAGGTCCGCGAAGGACTGGTCGCCCCAGACCGGCCCGGAGCGGCGGTAGCGGGCGGGCACGGGATCGCCGCCGGCGTACCAGCCCACCCCGAAACCGTCGGCGTTGACCGTGCCGTAGCGCTGCTGCCGCGGCGCCCAAGACTGGCGGAACAGGCTGTGCGAGGGTTCCACGAGGAGCTTCCCGAGCGGCTCATGGGGGCCCAGATAGGCCAGGTGACGGCACATCAGACGGCCTCCGTCGGGTCCGCGTCGCGCGCGGTGCGGAACCCGGAGAAGATCTGCCGCCGCACCGGGTGGTCCCAGTTGCGGAACGTGCCACGGCACGCCACCTCGTCCACCGAGAACGCGCCGCCCCGCAGCACCTTGTAGTCGCCGCCGAAGAAGACGTCCGAGTACTCGGGGTAGGGGAAGGCGGCGAACCCGGGATAGGGCAGGAAGTCGCTCGACGTCCACTCCCACACGTCGCCGATCAACTGGCGTACGCCGAGCGGGGATTCACCGGCGGGATAGCTGCCCGCGGGGGCCGGACGCAGATGGCGCTGGCCCAGGTTCGCGCGCTCGGGTGTGGGGTCGGCGTCTCCCCACGGGTAGCGCATCGAGCGGTCGGACGCCGGGTCGTGCCGGGCGGCCTTCTCCCACTCCTCCTCGCTGGGAAGCCGCCGTCCCGCCCAGCGGGCGTACGCGTCCGCCTCGTACCAACTGACGTGCAGCACCGGTTCGTCGGGCGGTACGGCCTCGACGGTCCCGAAGTGGCGGCGCAGCCACCGGCCGCCCTCGTGGCGCCAGAACAGCGGCGCCGAGAGGTCGTTGCCGCGGACCATGTCCCAGCCCGACGGGGTCCACCACCGCTGTTCCCGGTAGCCGCCGTCGGCGATGAAGCGCTGGTAGTCGGCGTTGGTCACCGGTGTCGTGTCGATGTAGAACGGCGGGACCAGACGGTGGTGCGCCGGACGTTCGTTGTCGAGGGCCCACGGCTCGGTGGACGTGCCCATCGTGAACGGCCCGCCCGGCACGAGGACTTCGGCCGGGCCCTTGAACGGCGGCGCGGGCGCGGGGTCCGGCGCCGTGAGTGCCGTGGGGCCCGAGCGCAGCTGATGGGTGATCAGCATGGTCTCGTCGTGCTGCTGTTCGTGCTGCGCGATCATGCCGAACGCGAAGCCCGAATCGGTCAGCGGTGAGCCGCGGAAGGGCGTGCTCTCCAGTACGTCCAGTGCGCGCCCCCGCACCTCGGCCGCGTAACGGCGGGCCTCGACGGGCGCGAGCAGCGGCAGGCTCGGCCGCTCGGAACGGGGGTGCTCGAACGCGTCGTACAGGCCGTCGATCTCGGGCCGCATGGCGTCACGGCCCGCCACCGCGCGCAGCAGCCACAGCTCTTCCTGGTTGCCGATGTGCGCCAGGTCCCAGACCAGCGGTGACATCAACGGCGAGTGCTGTGCGGTCAGTTCGGGTTCCTCGACGCACGTGGTGAGGAGCGAGGTGCGGTCCCTGGCGGTCAGGAGCGCCGCCAGGGCGCGCTGTCGAAGCGCATCGGGGTCGCTGACGGTTCCGGTCATCGGAGGATGCCCTTCTCGTGCTCGTGGTCGTAGTGGTGGCCGTCCCGGTGCCCGTCGAGCAGGTCGTCCGCCGGGCAGCGGCCCCGCGCGACATACCGTTCGGCGTACGCGGCGACCGCATCGCGCACCTCGGCGCTCGCGCCCATCCGGGGCAGCGCGTCGGCCGCCGCGGCGAAACAGGCGGCGGCGGACTCGCGCAGCTCCGGGTCGGCGAGCCCGTGCCGTGCCGCGTCCAGCCACAGCGGGCTGCGCGGCGCCGCGGGCGCGCCGGGCGGGCACGCGCGCTCGGCCAGCGGCTTCACGGTGCGGTAGGCGGTCTCGGCGGCCTGCGGGTCGTCGAAGAGCGCGCTCGTCACCGCGAGCGGCACGATCCAGCCGTCCGCACCCGGCTGTGCGTCGACCATCCGCAGCTCCAGATGGCCGCGCGGGCGTACGGGCGGGAAGAGCGTGGTCAGGTGGTAGTCGAGGTCGTCGCGCGTCGGCGGACGCGGCCCGCCCGAGCGGGCCCAGGTGCGGAAGGTCAGCCCTTCCGGCACGGTCCAGGGCGCGTCGTGTCCGTCGTCCTCGCCCCTGATGAACATCACCGGCGCGTCCAGGGCGTGCCGCGCCCAGGCCGCACGCGGTTCCGCCTCCATCGACGGGGCGCCGGACGTGCCCGGGTCGATCGACGCCCACACGGCCTGCCGCGTGGAGCGCCAGCCGGTGGAACGCCCGTCCTGGACCGGCGAGTTGGCGAACGCGGCTACCAGCACGGGACCGAGGAGATGCGCGAGCCGCCAGCGCCTGCCGTAGCCGAGCGGGCCCGGCTCCTCGTGGCCCGCGTCCAGGCAGATCTGCACGGAGGCCGTCGAGCACATCATGCGGCGGCCCGCGGGACCCGTGCGGTCGAGATAGCACTCCATCGCGTCATAGCGCGGCCGGTGCAGGATGCGGGACGGCGGGCGCCAGGGATCGGCACCGAGCCCGGTGAGCGTCAGATCCAGGGTGGCAAGTCGGTCGCGTACCAGCGAGAGATCGGCCGATACGGCGGACACGCACTCCATGAGCGAGGCGGCGGGGAGCGAGCTGAGCTCCAGCTGGCCGCCTGGTTCGACGGTGATCAGGGAGTGCAGGGGCAGGGCCCGCAGTGCGGCGTAGGCCGCTTCGAGGCGGGCGGGGGACACGGGCAGATGGAGCCGGTGCGGCTCGTGGATCAGCCATTCCAGTTCGACACCGGTGATGCGCGGTGGCCCGGTCTTGAAGCAGATGCCGGTGACCAGCGCCTCCGCCTCGGACTCGGAGACCGCGGTGCCGTACTTCGCGCGGTACGTCGTACAGTCGCCCTCGGGCATGCAGAGGTCCTCCTGTTCAAGTTCTGCCTGGTCCAGCGGTTGCGGACCACCCGGTCAACTCGATTTGGGTGTGACCGAGTTGGCAGCGCTCGTCCCACCCAAGACCTTGTCGGCCGTTCGCACAAGAGTGCCCCTCGGGCCAATATGGTGCGAGGGAATTCTGTTGCGGCGGGCGTCGGGAAGAGCTCACGATGCGTTCATGTGTGAGTCGGGGGACAGGACGACAGAGGTCGGGACGGGAGAGCGGACATGAGTGCGCGACTGCGTGGCATCGCGCAGCAGACCGAGGAAATCGTGGCGGCAGGTCGGTACGCCGCTCCGGGCGGTCGCGAGGTGGTGATCGCGGACGCGGTGGACGCCGCGCGCTCCGGCACGCGGATGTTCGGTCCGGCGGCCCTGTACGTGACTCCCATGACGCCGCCCGAGCTGATCTCCACGGTAGTCGAGGTCACCGGTGAGAGCAGCTTGGAGGCCGCGCACCGCCTGACGGGCGGGGACGGCGGCCCGGTGGCGGCCTTGAATTTCTCCTCGGCGCGCAATCCCGGCGGCGGCTATCTGAACGGCGCCCAGGCGCAGGAGGAGGCGCTGTGCCGGGCCTCGGCGCTGTACACGTGCGTGCGCTCGGCCCGGGAGTTCTACGACCACCACCGCGCCCACCGCGACCCCTTTTACAGCGACCGCGTGATCCACTCCCCGGCCGTGCCGGTCTTCCGCGACGACCGGGGACGGCTCCTCGACGAGGCGTACGCCGTCGGCTTCCTGACCTCGGCGGCGCCGAACGCGGGCGTCGTCCTGCGCCAGGCCCCCGAGCGCGCCGCGGACCTGCCCTCCGCCCTGGCCGGGCGCGCCGAGCGGGTCCTGGAGACCGCCGTGGCCTGCGGCTACCGGCGGCTCGTGCTCGGCGCGTGGGGCTGCGGGGTCTTCCAGAACGACCCCGCGCAGGTGGCGGAGGCGTTCCGGGTGCTGCTCGCCGAAGGCGGCCGGTTCCACGGGTACTTCGAGCACATCGTCTTCGGGGTGCTCGACCGCACCCGCGGCGCGGTCACGCGGGCCGCCTTCGAGGAGGCGTTCGGCACGGGGTTCAGGGGCGCGGCCCAACCCCTGCCGTAGCGCTCAACGCCAGCCGTAACGCTCCTGAAGCCGCCGCACGACCAGATTGAACCGCATCCGGTCAAGCGCGCACGCCTCGCGCCGCATGCCCGCGTCGTGCACCCGGAGCACCCGGTCGATGTCGACCCAGGAGTCGCGCCCCTCGCGGTCCCAGGGACCGCTGCCGATCGGCACCCACTCCCGGTCGTTCGCGTGCTGCTTGCTGGAGAGCTGCACGGCGAGCAGCGTGCCGCGCGCCTCGCGCGCGACGACCAGGACGGGACGGTCCTTGCCCCGCCCGTCGTTCTCCTCGTAGGGAACCCACGTCCAGACGATCTCGCCGGGGTCGGGATCGCCGTCGTGGGCGGGCGCGTACGTCGTCCGGACCTGGCCGACCTCGCGCGGCTCGGCCTCGGTGGTCGCTGTGCGGCCCGTGCGGCCAGGGTGCTCGGACATCTGCTGGTCATCGGTGTTGGCAGTCACGCGGGACACCGTAGAACCTGTCTGGCCCAACCCGCAGGGCGGGTCCGCCCGATGCGCCGCAGGCTCGGGTCCATGGCGCCACGACGACACCTCAGCCGAGCCCGGGTCACCGCAGTCCTCGCCCTCTGTGGCACGGCACTTGCCCCCACGCTCCCGCAGCCCGCCGACCGTTCTGCGGCACCGCCGCCGCGCACCGTCTCGGGGTGGCTTCCCTACTGGGACCAGGAAGCCGCGTACAAGAACGCCCTGCGCCACGCCGACCAGCTGCACACCGTCAGCCCCTTCTGGTACGAGGCGAAATCGGCCGGACGCATCGCGGGCCACACCGGCGCCGGATCGCGCCGCGTCATCGACGGGCTCCACAAGGCGGGCATCAAGGTCGTGCCGACCGTCATGGAACGGATGCGGCCCGGAGCGCTCGCGGCCGTCGTCACCGACAGGGCCCGCCGCACGGAGCACATCGAGGCGCTCCTGCGGGTCGTCCGCAGCCGCAGTTACGACGGCATCGACCTCGACTACGAGTCCATCGCGCCGACCGGCGACTCCGCCTACAAGAAAGTGGGAGCGGGCTACGCGACGATGGTCACCGACCTGTGCGCGCGGCTGCACGCGCTGCGCAAGCAGTGCGTGATCACGGTCTCGCCGAAGACACGGATCAGCGGGCGCGTCTGGGACTACCGCCGACTGGGCACGGCCGCCGACCGGTTGCGCATCATGGCCTACGACCAGCACTGGGCCGAGGGCTCCCCGGGCCCCTTGTCGTCACCCGCCTGGTACGAGGAGATCCTGCGCAACGCCACCGCCGAAGTCCCGGCCGCGAAGCTGGAGATGGGCCTGCCCGGCTACGGCTGGGACTGGACGGTCGGCAGCGGCGCCCGCGCCAAGCACGTCACGTGGAAGGAGGCGGAGGCGCTGCGCCGCCGGGTGGGCGCGCCCTACCGGATCGACCCCAAGTCGAGCACGCCCCACTTCACCTACAACGAAGGCGGCAAGCGCCGCACGGTCTGGTACCAGGACGCGCGCGGGACGGCTGCGCATCTGCCGGTCCTGCGGAAGTACGGCGTGCGCCACACGGTCCTGTGGGCCATCGGCTTCGAGGACCCGGCGCTGTGGGGCACCCTCGCCAAGAACTCATGACGTCCGCGCGGGATGGGCGGGGTCTGCGGGATCTGCGGGCCGCGCAGGCTGTGCGGGATACGCGGGCCACTGCTCGTACCAGCGCTGGTCCGCCTCCAACTGCGCCGCGAGCGACACCAGGAGCGGCTCGCTGCCGTCGGGCCCGAGCAGCTGGGCGCCGACCGGGAGGCCGTCCCCCACCCGGCCCGCGGGCACGTTGACGCCGGGCCAGCCCAGGACGTTCCACGTCCACGCGTAGGGGCAGGCGGCGATCATCGCCTGGTCGGTGCGCCAGCCGCTGAGCTCGGACAGGGTGCCGATCCGGGGCGGGGGAGTGGCCGTGGTGGGCGTGAGGACGACGTCGTACGTCGAGAAGATCGCGCCGACCCGGCGGTGCAGGGCGGCTTCGGCGCGACGGGCCAGGCGCAGCGGGGCACCGCCGAGCAGGCGGCCCAGGCGGGCCGCCTCCTTGGTCCGCGGGTCGAGCAGGTGCGGGGCGGGGACCTCGCGGGCCCAGTCGGTGATGCCGGCCGTGGCGCGCGGCACGAAGTCGAGGCCGATCTGGCCGTAGCGCGGGTCGGCCTCCTCGACGTCGTGCCCGAGCTCGGCGAGGCGGTCCGCGAGGACCATGACCTTGCGGCGCACCACGGGGTGCAGGCGCTTGGGGGTCGCGGTGAACGGCATCCGCAGGGACAGGGCGATCCGCAGCCGCCCCGGATCGCGGGTCGCCGCGTCCGATGCGCTGATGGCGGACGGTTTGTGCAGGTCACCGCTGTGATTGCCGCTCGCCGCGTCAAGCAGCAGGGCCGCGTCGGCGACGGTCCGTGCGAGCGGGCCGTTGACGGTGATGCCGTTGAAGGCCTCGGGCCAGGGCCACGTCGAGATGCGGCCGCGCTGCGGCTTGATCCCGACGAGATGGGTCCAGGCAGCGGGGATGCGCACCGAGCCCGCGCCGTCCGAGCCGAGCGCCGCGGGGACCAGGCCCGCGGCGACCGCGGCCGCCGAGCCGCCGGACGAGCCGCCGGGGGTGTACCCGGTGTGCCACGGGTTGCGGGTGTCCCCGAAGCCGGGCCCCTCGGTGAAGGGCCACTGGCCCAGCTCGCACGTGTTGGTCTTGCCGACGACCACGGCTCCGGCCGCCCGCAGCCGGCGTACGGACTCGGCGTCCTCCTTCTTCGGCGGGAAGTCGCCCCGGCAGCCGAAAGCGGTCGGTTCGCCTGCTATGTCGGTGTCGTCCTTCACGGCGAGCGGAACGCCGAGCAGCGGCTTCCCCGTCCCACCGGCCGCCAACTCCCGGTCGGCGGCGTCCGCTTCGGCGAGCGCGGCCTCGGCCCGCACCAGCTTGAAGGCGTTGAGCTCGGGCTGCGAGGCCTCGATCCGCGCCAGCGTGCGTTCCGTCAGCGCACGTGAGGACACTTCTCCGGCGGCCAGCGCGCGGGCGGTGCGCGCGAGTCCCTCGGCACGGTCGGCAGTCATGTGGGGGCACCTTTGATCGACGGGCAGGTGCACGCACGCTAACGGGCGAGGAGGGAACACGGTATGAGGACAGGGCAGTTCACGCCGCGCACCACCCGCCGGACGCGCCCCGACGCAGGCCAGGGGCGCCCCGCCGCCCGCCTGGGAGCGCCCCCGCGCCGTCTGGAAGGATGAGCCTCGCCATGGTGCAGATACCGAACAAGACCGCACAGCAGCCCGCGCAGTACTCCGTGCCGACGAGCGCCGACGTGGCGCGTCTGGCGGGAGTCTCGCGCGCGACCGTCTCGTACGTCCTGAACAACACGAGCGCCGTCCGCATCAGCGAGCCCACCCGCCGCCGCGTCCACGAGGCCGCCAAGGAGCTGGGGTACGTCCCGCACGCCGCGGCCCGCAGTCTGCGCGCCGGGCACACCCGGGTGGTCCTGATGCCCACGCCGCAGATCCCGGCGGGCCCGCTCTTCAGCGAGTTCTTCAACGAGCTGCAGTGGGCGCTCAGCCGCTTCGACTACACCGTCGTGCAGTACGGCAGCCTCGGCCTGACCGGCGAGGAGGCGGCCCGCGCCTGGGCCGAGCTGCGCCCGGTGGCGGTCCTCGCCCCCGACGCTTCGGGGCTCGGCGCGCGCGGCGTGAGCGTCCTGAAGCGCTCAGGCGCCAAGGCCGTCTTCACGTTCGGCCCGCAGCGGGCCGAGGGCGCCCACGCCCTGCTCATGGACCAGCGGCTGATCGGCCGGTGCGCCGCCACGCACCTCCTGGAGCGCGGCAGCAGGCACATCGGCGTCGTGATCCCCGAGGAGCCGGGCCTCGAACCCTTCGCGCGCCCGCGCGCCGAGGGCATCCGCCGCACGCTGGCCAAGCACGGACCGGACGCCACGATGACGGAGCTGCCCCTCGCCTACGACGAGGAGTCCGCGGCCCGGCTCGCGGCCCGCTGGCGCACGCTCGGCGTCGACGGGGTGTTCACGTACAACGACGAGTTCGCGATGCTCCTGATGCGGGCGCTGCAGGACGAAGGCATCGCCGTCCCCGGGGAGACGGCGATGATCGGCGCCGACGACTTGATGCTCGGCAGGCTCCTGCGGCCGCGCCTCAGCACGGTCCGCATCGAGCTGCCATCGGGTCAGAAGCTCGCGGAGCTCGTCGACCGGGTCGTGCGCGACCCGGGCATGGAGCCCGAGGTGCACGACGTGCTCGGTGCGACGGCAGTGCACCGCGAGTCCAGCTGACCCTGCTGCTTGTGGGTCTGTCTGTGGGTCTTCCCTACTGCTCCTGCGCCTGAGCCTTGGCCTGCTCCTCGGCGACGGACTTGCGTACCTCGTCCATGTCCAGCTTCCTGGCCTGCCCGATGACGTCCTCCAGGGCGGCCTCCGGCAGCGCGCCGGGCTGTGCGAACACGGCCACCTGATCACGGACGATCATGAGCGTCGGGATCGACTGGATGCCGAAGGCCTGAGCGAGCTCAGGCTGCGCCTCCGTGTCCACCTTGCCGAAGACCATGTCGGGATTGGCTTCGGCGGCCTTGTCGTAGACAGGCGCGAACGACTTGCACGGACCGCACCACTCCGCCCAGAAGTCGATCAGGACAAATTCGTTGTCCGTGACCGTCTGGTCGAAGTTTTCCTTGGTGAGCTCCACAGTCGTGCTGCTCATGGTGTTTCCCTCTTCCTGCTGTCGGTCGAAGCCGTTGTGCACAACGGCTCGGGCGGCGGACGTATTCCACGCGCTCACCCGTGCTCGCTTTCGCGCGCGTACCCATGTGGCCACGTCGCACACCTGCGACCACACTGGCTTGCATGACGGATTCGAAGACGTACGACGTAGTGGTCCTGGGTGCCGGTCCCGTGGGGGAGAACGTCGCGGACCGGGCCCGTGCGGGTGGCCTGAGCGTGGCGATCGTGGAGAGCGAACTCGTCGGGGGCGAATGCTCGTACTGGGCGTGCATGCCGAGCAAGGCGCTGCTGCGCCCGGTCATCGCCCGCGCGGACGCCCGCAAGGTGCCCGGACTGCGCCAGTCGGTGCAGGGGCCACTGGACGCGGCGGCGGTTCTCGCACACCGGGACGACTACACCTCGCACTGGAAGGACGACGGCCAGGTCGGCTGGCTGGACTCGATCGGCGTGGAACTCCACCGCGGGCACGGCCGCATCGCCGGGACCCGTCAGGTGACCGTCACGGCCTCCGACGGATCCGAGGCGACCCTCACCGCACGCCACGCGGTGGCGGTGTGCACCGGCACCCGCGCCGCGCTGCCCGACCTGCCGGGCATCGCCGACGTGAAGCCGTGGACGAGCCGCGAGGCCACCAGCGCCGATCATGTGCCCGGCCGCCTGGCGGTGGTCGGCGGCGGCGTCGTCGCCGTGGAGATGGCCACCGCCTGGCAGGCGCTCGGCTCGCAGGTCACGCTGCTCGTGCGCGGTGAAGGGCTGCTGCCCCGCATGGAGCCGTTCGCCGGGGAGCTGGTCGCCAAGGCGCTGACGGAGGCGGGCGCGGAGGTCCGCACCGGCGTCTCCGTCACGGCCGTGCGGAGGGAGAACGGCACGGTCACGGCGACCCTGGACGGCGGCGACACCCTCGAAGCCGACGAGATCCTCTTCGCCACGGGCCGCGCCCCGCGCACCGACGACCTGGGCATGGAGACGATCGGCATGGACCCCGGCTCCTGGCTGCCGGTCGACGAGAGCCTGCGGGTGCAGGGCAGCAGCTGGCTCTACGCGGTGGGCGACGCCAACCACCGCGCGCTCCTCACCCACCAGGGCAAGTACCAGGCCCGCATCGCGGGCGCCGCGATCACCGCCCGCGCCCAGGGCGTCCCGCTCCTGGAGACCGACGCCTGGGGCGCGCACTCCGCCACCGCCGACCACGCCGCCGTACCCCAGGTGGTCTTCACCGACCCCGAGGCGGCATCGGCGGGCCTCACCCTCGCGGAGGCGGAAGCCGCGGGCCGCCGCGTGCGGGCCGTGGACTACGACATGGCGGGCGTGGCGGGGGCGGGCCTCTACGCGGACGGCTACGAAGGCCGGGCGCGCATGATCGTCGACCTCGACCGCGAGGTCCTGCTCGGCGTGACCTTCGTGGGCCCCGGCGTGGGCGAGCTGATCCACTCGGCGACGGTGGCGATCGCGGGGGAGGTGCCGATCGACCGGCTGTGGCACGCGGTTCCGGCCTATCCGACGGTCAGCGAGGTGTGGCTGCGGCTGCTGGAGACCTATCGCGGGTAGGCGCGGCGGCGCTCGCGCCGCCCGCTGCCCGCAGCCTGATCCGCGGCCCGTCACCCACTGGGGTGACGGGCCCCGGTGCGTGCGGGCGTCCGCCGACCGCGGCATGTCGCGGCGCGTACGGGACGAGGTGCGCGCCGCCGTCTCCACTCCCCCCGGATGTCACCGAGAGCCGCGCCGAGTCCTGCGAGAAGGGCACCATCCGCTCAGTCGCGCACGACCCTCTCAGTCGCCCGAGCCCCGCCACGCCGAATCCCGCAGCAGCCGCAGCCCGTTGAGCCCCACGATCACGGTGGAGCCCTCGTGGCCGAGCACGCCCAGGGGGAGCGGCAGGCTGCCGACGAGGTCCCAGGTGACCAGGACGGCGATGAACGCCCCGGCGATCACCAGGTTCTGCACCACGAGCCCGCGGGCGCGCCGGGACAGGGCGATCACCCTCGGCACGGTGGCGAGTTCGTCCCGCACGATGACGGCGTCGGCGGTCTCCAGGGCGAGGTCGGAACCGGCCCGGCCCATCGCGATGCCGGTGTGGGCCGCGGCGAGGGCGGGCGCGTCGTTGACGCCGTCTCCGACGACCAGGACCTTGCGTCCCGCACCCTCCGCCTCGCGCACCGCCGCGACCTTGTCCTGCGGCAGCAGCCCGGCCCGTACGTCACCGATGCCGACCTCCGCCGCGAGCCGGGCGGCGGCCTGCGCGTTGTCGCCGGTGAGCAGCATCGGAGCCGTGCCGGTCAGGGACTCCAGGGCGGATACGGTCGCCGCGGCGTCCGGGCGGAGGCGGTCGGCGATGCCGAGGACGCCGACGGGGGCTCCGTCGCGCAGCACCAGCACGGCGGTCTGGCCGCTCTCACCCAACTCCCGTGCGTACGTGGCCGCTTCGACGCTCGCCGTGTCCTGGGCGTCGGCACCCGGCTGGGTGCCGAGCAGCCGCGCAGGGGCCCCGACCTCGACGGTGGCGCCATCGACCGTGGCACGTACCCCGACACCCGGCGCCGACGCGAAGTCCGCCGCCGCCGGAAGGCCGAGGCCGCGAGCGCGCGCCGCGCTCACGACGGCGCGGGCCAAGGGGTGTTCGCTGCGGTGCTCGGCGGCTGCGGCGAGGGCGAGGAGGGCGTCATCGGTCAGGTCGCCGCCGGGGAGCGTGTGGACAGCGGTCACCCGGGGAGTGCCCTCGGTCAGGGTGCCCGTCTTGTCGAGGGCGACCGCGTCGACCTGCCCCAGACGCTCCATCACGACGGCGGACTTGACCAGGACGCCGTGCCGTCCCGCGTTCGCGATCGCCGAGAGCAGCGGCGGCATCGTGGCGAGGACCACCGCGCACGGCGAGGCCACGATCATGAACGTCATCGCCCGCAGCAAGGCCCCGGTCAGGTTGTCGCCGAGCGCCAGCGGCACCGCGAACACGGCGAGCGTGGCGACGACCATGCCGAGCGAGTACCGCTGCTCGACCTTCTCGATGAACAGCTGCGTGGGCGCCTTGGTCTCCGATGCCTCCTCGACCATCGCCACGATCCGCGCGATCACCGAGTCCGCCGCGTCACGCCCGACCCGCACCCGCAGGGCGCCCGCCCCGTTCAGTGTCCCCGCGAACACCTCGTCCCCGGCCTCCTTGGCGACCGGAAGCGGCTCCCCGGTGATCGTCGCCTGATCGACATCACTGGCGCCGTCGAGCACCTCGCCGTCCGCACCGACCCGCTCACCAGGGCGTACGAGGATGACGTCGCCGACCCTCAACTCGGCCGTGTCGACCGGCTCTTCGCCGCCCCCGCCGGTCAGCCGGGTGGCCGTGGTGGGCGCGAGGTCGAGCAGGCTGCGCACCGAGTCGGCGGTGCGGGCGGTGGCAAGGGCCTCGAGGGCGCCGGACGTGGCGAAGATGACGATGAGCAGCGCCCCGTCCATCACCTGCCCGATCGAGGCGGCGCCAAGAGCCGCGACGATCATCAGCAGGTCCACGTCCAGAGTCTTCTCGCGCAGCGCACGCAGCCCGGCGAGCGCGGGCTCCCAGCCCCCCGCGACGTACGCGACGGCGTACAGCGCACCCCACGTCCACGCGGCGGCCCCCGCCAGCTGGAGCGGCAGCGCGATCAGGAACGCGGCCGTGGCAGCCGCCGCCCAGCGGGCCTCCGCGAGGGCGAGGACACGGGTGCGGCGGCGCGGAGCCGCCGCGCGATCGTCGGAGACCCCCTGGCCGGAGCGGGGGAGGAGGGCAGTGGGCATGGCGAAGGAACCCTTCACGGGCTGGGGAACGGCAACGTCCACACCGTACAGGAATGAATGAACAGCTTTTCATGTGTCATCGATAGGATGACGCCCATGGGCCACGGAGTCGACGACAAGAGCACCGCCACCACGCGTGAACGCCTGGACAGCGTGGGGGCCGCCGACGTCGCCGCCACTCTCCAGGCCCTGGCGACGCCCTCAAGACTGCTGATCCTCGCCCGTCTGCAGGAGGGCCCCTGCGCGGCGGGCGACCTGGCCGAGGCGGTCGGCATGGAGCAGTCGGCCTGCTCCCACCAGCTGCGCCTGCTGCGCAACCTCGGCCTGATCACCGGCGAACGGCACGGCCGTTCCGTGATCTACGCCCTCTACGACCACCACGTCGCCGAACTCCTCGACCAGGCGCTCTTCCACGTCGAGCACCTGCGCCTCGGTCTGCGGGACACGCCGGCGGGCGGCTAGCCTGATCTTCGAGAGTGACCTCTTGATTCCGCACGGTTGAGGGAGTTCCGGACAGGTGAGGGAGCGCGGCGTGTGGCCCGTGGTGGCGGTCGTGGCCGTCGGCGGCGCGATCGGCGCGTCGGCCCGCTACGGCGCGTCCCTGATCTGGCCCACCGCGCCCGGCACCTTCCCCGCGACGACGCTCCTGGTGAACGTCGTCGGCTGCGCGCTGATGGGCGTCCTGATGGTGCTCATCACCGAGGTGCGGAGCACCGTCAGGGAGCCGCACCGCCTGCTGCGGCCCTTCCTCGGCACCGGTGTGCTGGGCGGCTTCACCACCTTCTCCACCTACGCGGTGGACATCGAGCGCCTGGCGGAGGGCGGACACGCGCGCACGGGCCTCGCCTATCTCGTACTGACGGTGCTCGCGGCCCTCGCGGCGGTGTGGAGCGCGTCGTGGGCGACGCGGCGCGCCGTGGCGTGGAGGCGGTCATGAGCCAGTGGAGGCGGCCATGAGTCAACTGGCCAACTGGCTCTGCGTGGTGGCGGGCGCGATGATCGGCGCCCCGCTGCGGTTCCTCACCGACCGCGCCGTGCAGGCCAGGCACGACACGGTCTTCCCGTGGGGGACGTTCGCGGTCAACGTGGCGGGCAGCCTGATCCTCGGCGTGCTCACCGGCGCGACCGTCGCGGGCGCCGCCTCCTCCCACACCCAACTGTTCCTCGGCACCGGCCTATGCGGCGCTCTGACGACGTACTCGACCTTCTCGTACGAGACGCTGCGGCTGACCGAGGGCGGTGCCCGCTTCTATGCGGCGGTGAATGTCGTGGCCAGTGTGGTGGCGGCGCTGGGCGCGGTCTTCGTGGGCGTCGCGCTGGCGGAGACGCTGTGGGCGTGACGGGCCGCGGCGGCCGGGTTCTCGTCCATCGCGGGATCGACGAGAACCCGGACCCCGGGCCCGGGACCCCAGACCCGGACCCCGGGATCAGGCCTCCGGGAAGTCCCCGGAGAGGGCCGCGGCCATCCGCAGGTGCGGTGCCGCGTCCGTGTCCCGGCCCTGCCGCTCCAGGGTGCGGCCGAGGAGCAGCCGGGCGTACTGCTCGACGGGGTCGATCTCGATGACCGTACGCAACTCCGTCTCCGCGCGCCGCAGTTGCGCCGAGTGGTAGTAGGCGCGGGCGAGCAGCAGACGCGGGGCGACCTGCTCCGGCACCTCGTCGGCCAGGGTGCCGAGGATGCGCGCCGCCGTGGCGTACTCCTTGGCGTCGAAGAACTGCCGCGCGCGCTCCCAGCGCTCCGCCGCGGTTCCGTGGTCGTAGTACGTCATGTCCACTGTTGCCTCCTTCGAGCCCTCCAACGAACGCAAGTGATTGAATATTCCACTAAGTCATTCGCGGCAATTCCACTGGGACGGCGGTTCCTCCGGAATGACCGGAGCGCGTGCCTGACGTCCGGTGCCCCGCGGGTCTAGGTTGTGCGGCATGAGCAATCTTGATCGCGAGGCGGTCCCGGCCCTGTGCGGCGGGCGCGGGTTCGTCGTCGCCGAACCGGTCCGGGAACTCCTCAGCCCCCGCAAGGTCAAGCTAGGCGAGTCCACGGAGGTCCGCCGTCTGCTGCCCAACCTGGGGCGCCGCATGGTCGGCGCCTGGTGTTTCGTGGATCACTACGGCCCCGACGACATCGCTGACGAGCCCGGCATGCAGGTCGGCCCCCACCCGCACATGGGCCTGCAGACGGTCAGCTGGCTGCACGACGGTGAGGTCCTGCACCGCGACTCCACGGGCAGCCTCCAGACGATCCGCCCCCGCGAGCTCGGCCTGATGACCTCGGGCCGGGCGATCTCGCACTCCGAGGAGAGCCCCAGGTCGCACGCCCGCCTCCTGCACGGCGCCCAGCTGTGGGTGGCGCTGCCCGACGTCCACCGCAACACCGACCCGCGCTTCGAGCACCACGCGGAGCTGCCCCTGGTCACCGCCCCCGGTCTGACGGCGACCCTCATCCTCGGCACGGTCGACGGCACCACGTCACCCGGCACCACCTACACCCCGATCGTCGGCGCGGACCTCACCCTCACCCGCGACGCGGACGTACGCCTCCCGCTGAACCCCGACTTCGAGTACGCAGTCCTGTGCATGTCCGGCGAGACGCGGGTGGACGGCGTCCCCGTCCTGCCCGGCTCGATGCTGTACCTGGGCTGCGGCCGCACCGAACTGCCGCTGCACGCGCAGTCGGACGCGAGCCTGATGCTGCTGGGCGGCGAGCCGTTCGACGAGGAACTGATCATGTGGTGGAACTTCATCGGGCGGTCCAACGAGGATATCGCACAGGCCCGTTCGGACTGGATGACCGGGGCCCGGTTCGGTGAGGTGAAGGGGTATGACGGAGATCCGCTGCCCGCCCCGGAGATGCCGACGGGACCGCTGAAACCGCGGGGTCGTGTGCGCTGAGCTGGGCGAATGTCTGCCCGGCTCGAGATCCGAAGGGATCTTGGCGCAGGGCGGCGACTAGGGGGCCACGATGTTGTGCAGGGCCTGGAGCCGGGTGCTGCAGAGGGGATTCTCGGTCCAGGGTTTGATCTTCTGTGGCAGAGCTTGGCAGACCGAATGCTGACCCAATGCTGACCTTTCTGACGGATCGTCAGTCCCGTTGGCTTGCAGGTAGGACGCACCTAGTTGCCCCTGCCGGTAATGAACCGCCGACCTGAATGCTGACCCCTGGTGGAGGCGAGATCATTTAAGCGCGCGGAGAGCTGGTGGTGCGCTGCGCCACTGGCCAGCTCTTTGTGGGGGTACGACAACCTCAGCGGTTCCAGGCGCTAATCGGCGTGCTGCATGAAGTTGAGGGCTGCCCCGCTTTCATTGCAGTCTTCGTCTCACGCGAGGCGTGGCGGAGTATCTGGTCGTCGGACTTGCGGTCATCTCTGTTCCGCGTTCTGGCGTGCGTGCCCGCTTTGTGTGGCACGGGGGACATGGGTGGCGACCTGGAACGTTCGGACGGTAACGCATTGCTTGCTCGCTGCGCGGGACAGTCCGACGGAGTGAACTTCGGGGCGCCAGCAGTACCGCCGCCTGAACCGGGAGCGATCGTCCGGCCGTTGGGCTACCCCGTCGCTTCGCGTTCCCTCTCCTCGGGTCGACGCAAGGATGCAGGGCTGTTGCGGGCAACGGTTGCAGGAGGGGGAAACCCGGCGTGTGATTGTCCGCTCCCGTAAGCGCTACGCGGCTCGGGGGTCCTTCCCCTTGGTGAGGGCCAGCCAGTGGCACGGACAAGCCTGCCGGCATTCACGCGGGGCGCGTTGGAATGCGCTGAAGGAACTTCTGCGGCGCCTGGTGGCATGCTGAGATTGGAGCGGTCGCCCTCGGGAAGCATGACGTCTAGCACTGCTCCTGCACCGCGGACTGGCTCCTGACGGTTTTGACCAAGGTGTCCTAACGATCCTGTGTCGACTCGGGCCGAGGCAGTGGGCTCGGACGCTGGTCCGGGCGAGGTTGTCTAGAGCTCTGCTATGCGGGCGTTCTCTGCACAGTGTCATCTGCGACCGCTTTCCGGGCCAGCGGCGAGGCTTGTGCGTGGGCCGACGGGGGTGAATGAACGATCGAATCGTCAGACTTTCACCAAGCCGCGGCCCACACTGCTAATGCAGGTGAGGTGGTGCTCGGGGTCGACTCGCATCGTGACGTCCACGTGGCGGCAGTGGTGTCGATGCTGGGGCAAGCCCTGGCTACTGAGCGCTTTCCTACCACGGCAAGTGGCTATCGGGACCTTGTCGAGTGGGCCTGTGGATGGGGTGTGGTCCACCGGGCGGGGGTGGAGAGTTCCGGAAACTACGGGGCGGCGCTGTCTCGGCATCTGCTGTCTGCAGGCATAGAGGTTGTGGAGGCTCCTGGCCCGGGTCGCTCGGCCCGGCGCCGACGCAGCAAGTCGGATGAGGGCGACGCAGTCGCTGCTGCCCGCTCCGTGCTCAGTGGCCGCGCGCAGTTCCCGGTCAACACAGGCAAAGGGCCTATCGAGATCGCACGCATGTATGTGATGGCCAAGGACTCTGCCGCACGTGCCAAACGGCAAGCAATGAACCAGCTGCGAGCCATTCTGGTTACCGCAGACCCAGTCCTGCGCGAGGAGTTGCGGAGTCTGAAGCGCCGAGCGCTCATCCTGGCCTGCCTGCAGTTACGCGAAGGCGACGAGGAGACGGACCCGCTGGTACGGGCAACCCGATTCACGTTGCGCGTGTTGGCTGAGCGCATCGAGCAACTGAGGGTGCAGGCTCTACTGCTGGAACAGCGCCTGGAAGGCGTGATCGTAACGCACTATCCTCGCCTACTCGAGGCGCTCGGAGTCGGCCCCCATAGCGCGGCAGTGCTGCTGATGGTCCTGGGAGACAACAGCGCGCGCATGCGAGGTGAGGCGTCCTTCGCGGCCTTGTGCGGGGCAAGCCCCGTCGAATACTCATCGGGCAGCCGGCAGCACCGCCGGCTCAACCGCGGCGGCCACCGGCAGGCGAACGCTGCGCTTCATCGCATCGTGCTGTCACGGTTGCGCTGGGACTCACGGACTCAGACGTATTACGAGCGACGCGTGACCGAGGGGAAGACCCGGCGGGAGATCATCCGCTGCTTGAAGCGCTACGTTGCCCGCGAGATCTACCGGCTGATCAGCGCCAGCCGCAAGGAATTGAACGGAACTGCCTCGCGGGGTGCACTCCTTGCGGAGCACCCAGCGCTGACCAGGTGATCTTCTGGTGGGTGCCCCTATCTGTTTGGTCAAGGTGATGCGGGCTGCTGGTGGGTGAGGATGGGCGCATGACGACCTGGTTCCGTACCTACTACGAGGACGAAGATCTGTGGCTGTACTTCGAGGCCGATGACGAGGGCTGGGCGGCGCGTCACGTTGAGGTTCGGGGAAAGGAATCAGGGCCGGTGATGGCTGCCTCTTTGGAAGAGGTGCTGCACTTGCGTGATCATGCCGATCGCGCGGCCATGGGCAGCTATGAACGGCACTACGGCGTCCTGGCCGAGGCCGTACTGGATGGCTGGCAGGACCCGCCGCGCACAGCATCAGACCGACGCAGACCGGAACACCCCCACGCCAGTGGGGAAGAGGACCGCCGACCACGGGGGCGCCCCTTCGGACGCGGAACACCCCCACGCCAGTGGGGAAGACATGGTGGCGCACGAGATCGGCCGTGGCTGCGGCGGAACACCCCCACGCCGGTGGGGGAGGCCGGACCTGCGCGTAGCGACGCGCCCTGAAGGCCGGAAAACCCCCACGCTGGTGGGGAGGATGAGCACCGGCCGCCGTCACCGGGCATGCAGTGCGGAACACCCCCACGCTGGTGGGGAGGACCACCTCGCCTCGCCCGACCCGCTGCCACGGCTGTACGGAACACCCCCACCCTGGTGGGGAGGACGCGACTCAGGCAGGCGAGCGCGACGCGGTGCTCGGAACACCCCCACGCTGGTGGGGAGGTCTTCGGTGCCGAGTTCGAGTCCCATCACGCCTCCGGAACACCCCCACGCCGGTGGGGAAGACTTGAAGTGAAGAACTTTTCCCCGGGCTACCAGCGGAACACCCCCACGCCGGTGGGAAGGACGGCCGGTCTCGGGGAGACGGCCGGTGTCCTGCGGAACACCTCCGCCTGGCGATCGCAGTGGGGCAACGGGTCTGGTTCTGGTCACCGCGCTCTGCTCGTTTGCCCGGGCGTACCCCGCGGGCATCGCCGTCATGTATAAGGGGGTGACGGGCCCCTGGGGTCCGTCACCGTTGGCTCAGATGAGCCAGCTGACGAGTTCGTTGATCAGGGCGTGGATTACCGCGCTGATCACTACGCGTGTGCCCTCGAGGCGGACCTCGCGGCGTACGGCGAACTTGTGCAGGAACCGGGACACTGTATCTCCAAAGCGCAGACAGGGCCGAGGTTGCGCCACAACCCTCGGGAGGGTCGTGCGTTCGTCTCGGTACTGCGTCGGCTGGAGAGCCAATGGGGTTCCGCGCACCTCCCAGGGAGACGTGCAGCGGTAAGTATCCTACGGGCGAGACGAGTTGGAGTATCAGCGGTTGAGGGAAATACCCTCCGCCGGTCTTCGAAGGGGTGCAGCAGAAAGAGGGGGGGAGGGATCGGGCCGTTTCTGCCGCGCCCTATGAGGCACACGTGCACTGGATTGGCGACAAGGAGCACCATGTCCCTGGATTCCCGCCTGTGGGGCAAGGCTGCCCGGTTGGGTAAGAACGCCCGCGGTACAGACAACGCGCACCCCTTGATCTGTCACCTGCTGGATACGGCGGCCGTTGCTGAGGTCGTCTGGGACGTGCTGCTGACCGGGCATCAGCGGAGCATGGTGGCAGGGGCGCTGCAGGTTCCGGAGGAGCAGGCGCGGGTGCTCGTGGCGTTCTGGGCGGGGCTGCATGACATCGGGAAGATCAGTGTGCCGTTCCAACTGCACCGGGACGGCCCGAAGTACGAGGGCGGGACGCTGCTGGCGCAGGGGCTGAGCGGTGAGCCGGGGTACGGATGTGGTGCCGGCGAGGCGCAGGACGGGCAGTCGCACGAAGCGGCAGCGCACTGGTGGCTGGTGGGGGCCTTTGGGGAGATCGGCTATCCGTCGTCGAGGCGGCGTCCGCAGTCCCAGCTCAGTCATGCGGTGGCCCAGCTGCTCGGTGGGCACGGTGGCCGGTATCACCCGGTGGTCCATGACAAGGACTCGAGGTGCCCTGTCGCCCGTCATCCCGGTCTGGGCGCGGGAAGTTGGGAGGAGCAGCGGCGGGTTCACTTCGAGGAGGTGCGCAGAGTCACCGGGGCGAAGCTGGTCTCGCAAGGGCGGATGACGCCGGGGGCGGCTGTGGTCCTGACGGGGGTGGTGGCCTTGTCGGACTGGCTGGCCAGTATCGAAGAGGAGATCCGGACCCGGCTCAGGGAAGAGGGATGGGCTGGAACTCCACAAGACCTGGACTCTTACTGGCAGATTGCCCGCGCAGCGGCTCCGCGTCTGGTGCAGCAGACGGACCTGCTCGGAACGGGGTTCGCCCGGCCGCCGCACCCGGCTCGGTGCGGGGGCGAGACGGGCCTTGGGGCAGGTATCGCACGTCAGTTGCCTGATCTGGTGAGCGAGCACGGGCCGGGCTTGGTGGTGGTGACGGCGCCGCCGTCGAAGGACCGTACAGAAGCGGCGCTTCGTGCAGCGGCGGTTCTTGGGCATGTGGCGAACGCGCGGGGCCTCTTCTATGCATTGCCGACCGGTGCAGCGGCCGACAGTCACATGGCGCAGGTGCATGCTTTCGCACAACAGGCCCTGACCGGCCCTTGGCGGTCGCTCCTGCTCCACAGCTCCTCCCGGTTGAAGCCGGCGGAAGCCGCGGAGCAGTGGGCGCATGCCAGTGCGGCTGACGGAGTCAGCGCGGAGCCTGGTGAGGAGTGGGCCCCGGCCGCGAACAGCTGGCTCAACTCTCATCACCGTGCGCTCCTGGCCCCGCTGGGCACGGGCACGGTGGACGAACTCCTGCAGGCTGTCATGCCGGTGAAGTTCAACGTGATGAGGCTGTTTGCCCTTTCCGGCAAGGTCGTCGTAGTGGATGAAGCCCATGCCCGCGGCGCCTGGGGGCACAAGCTGATGCTCCGGTTCCTGGAGTGGACCGCTGCGCTGCGGATTCCAGTGGTCTTGGCCGCGATGGCCGCGGACAAGTCGGTGGACGCGATGCTGGCGGCCTACCGCCGGGGCGCAGGAGGGGGCAAAGAGCCGGTGATGCAGCCTCGTCGGCCGCCGGGGTGGTCGTTCGTGGATGCTCAGTCCGGAGGCGGGCACCTGCCCCGACAGCTGGCCGCGGCCGTTCGTGCCGGCACGCTGAGCATCAAGGTCGTCGACGGTGCGCCCTACGACTGGATCCGGGCGGCTGTCGCGCCGATGGCCGCGACCGGCAACGGAAGGGCCGTCGTCTACCGATCGACGCCGGCGGAGGCCATCCGCACGTTTTGTCAGCTCACCCGGGACCTGCCCGGCCTTGATGCGATCGTGGTCCACGAACAGATGCGCAACAAGGACCGGTGGCAGCGTCTCGCGGCCTGCCAGAGCGCCTTTTCTCCCGACGGCGGAGCCTGCGGGCCCTCGGTGCTGGTGACGACATCGATGCTGGAACACGTCCGGGGCCTGCATTTCGACCTCGTCATATCCGGGCCGGCACCGCTCGCGGACCTGCTGGCCCGTGCGGCGCAGAGCACGGGGGACCGGTCGCGGCTGGTGGTGCTCCGAGCGGACAAGAAGTCCGAACTGGACGACGCCGCGCTGGTGCGGCGCACTGACATGCTCCTGGGGGCCGGCAGGACGGTTTCTTTGCCCGAAGAACTGCCCCTGCTGCTGGACGAGGTGTACGCCGACGAGCTCGTCGGCAGGCTGGGGGAGTCTGTGGCGCGTGAGCTCCGCCGGCTCGACAACCGGCGCACGGTCCGCGAACGCAGAGCCAGCGGTACTGCGGGTTGGCTGGATGTACCCGGACCGCGGGAGCTCGACGGCGACCTCGGCCTGCTGAGCCGCGACCACCCCGGTATGGAGCCTGAGCTGCTCTCCTCCGTACTCGGCGAGGAGATGGTGCACGTGGTGTGCCTGTACCCCGGGCGCAACAAGCAGGGACAGACGGTGCATCTCCTGGAGGACGGCGTCCTTGAGGAGAAGCTCGAGCTGGATTCCAAGAGCAGGAGACCGAAGCCGGGCCAGCTCGTCCCCTACCTGATACCGGTACCGAAGCGCCTCGTGGAGTCCGTGCAGGGTGATGCCAACAACGCCTGGCGGAATATGCCAGCGCTCAAGACCGTCCTCCGCCTGAACCTGAGACGGGAAGACGGTAAGTGGGTGCACACCAGCGCGAAGCACCGATTCCACATGAGTGAACTCGGCCTGACCATTGATCAGTTGCCGTAACACCCCACACCGCCCCCACGTCTCCTTTTAAACTTCGGTGGATGTCCGACCACGGGGGGAGGGGCGTGACCACGCCTGCGTCCAATCTGATCGACCAGCCATGGATTCCGGTCGAGTGGGCGGACGGGTACTCGGGCCCCCCGGAAGTGGGCCTCAGGGGCCTGTTTCTGCACGCCCGTGAGATTCGTACGCTCCTTGTCGCGGAAGCTCCGGCTCACTCGGCGCTGCTGCGCCTGCTGTACGCGCTCACCGCCCGGATCACCGCTCTGGACGAGGCCGGGCCCGGAAGCTGGGGCGATCGGCGGGAGGAAATCCTCGAGCAGGGCCTTTGCGAGCAGAGCATCGAACTCCCCGACGGCCGCAAGGCCGGCATCGAAGGCTACTTCGACCAGTGGAGCCACCGCTTCGACTTGTTCGATCGCGATCGTCCCTGGCTCCAGGACCCCCGCCTGCCTGACCAGTGCGACAGCAGCACTGCCGGGGTCCACAAGCTGGTCATGAGCCGGGCAGCGGGCAACAATCTTTCCTGGTTCGGGCACTGGAGCCATGACCATCCCGTACTCCCCAACCTTTCGCAGGCGGCACTGTCGCTGCTGACCTGGCATTACTGGGGAGCCCCCGGCGCCCTCTCGAGGCGTGCGGTCGGCCAGGTGAGCCACCACTATGCCAAGGCGTCACCCCTGCGGGCTGCGCTGTCGTACCACCCTCAGTGCGACAACCTTCTCCTGACGCTGCTGGCCGGCCTGACCCCGCCCGATGGCGACGTCAGCCGGCAGACCGACCTGTGCCCCTGGGAGGTCGAGGGCCTCCCGGACCCGTTGGGGCCGATGCCCCAGCCGCAGGGCCCCTGCTCACGGCTCACCGCCTGTTCCCAGCATGCGCTCTATCTCGTCCCCGCCCAGGACGGTAAGCACACGGCCGACGCGTACATCACCTGGGCTCACGATGCCGAGCGGATCCGGCCACAAGACGACTACCTGATCTGGGATATCGGCAAGGACGGGGAGACCTTCCCCCGGCTCGCAGCCTCCTCCCGGTCCCTGTGGCGGGACATCGACGCCCTGCTGCTCAAGCAGCTGGACGACTCGAGCCCCATCCAGCCGAAGGTCATGGACCATGCCTTCGACGTCAGCGAGTACCTGCGGATACGCGCGCTGGGCTTCGAACAGGACGCCAGTCAGGCGGCCAACCACCAATACGTCGACTCCGCGACCCCGGTGCTCCTTTCCAAAGTGGAACAGGACGTGGTGAGTGCCGAGCGGCCCGTACGCCAGCTCCGCGAACTCGGCGAGCTCTTCGGGCACCGGCTGGAGCAGGCCACGAAGGAAGCCTGGCTGAAGTACACGGATGACAAGAAGAACGATCCGGGGGCCTGGCTGGACGCGGTCGCGGCAAAGTACTGGCCGTCGGCGGAGGACGAGTTCTGGTCGCGGTTTCGGCAGTTGACACGCTCCGACGGCGCCGTGGACTCCGGCTTCGACTTCGAGGCCGCATGCCGGGCTTTCGGGTGGCACGCGCTGGAGGCGTACGAGGCGGTGACCGGCTCCGTGACACGCACCTCGCGGGGCGCGAAGGCCGTCACCAGGGCGAAGGCGATCATCCTCGCCGCCCTGAAAGACCCGCACAAGGCGATGGAGCAATCGAAGACGAAGAGGGCGGCCAAGCAGTCGTGAGCGTCGCCCGCCGACCCGAGGACAGGCAGTGACCTTCCAAGCCCCAGAAGTGAGCAAGCGGCAGAGGAACCGTGCCGCGTATGCCGCATTCACCGAGCGTATCGAACGCCTGTGCCGCACAGACCCTGGTGCCCGTGCGGCGCTGCGGGCCGGCCTGCGCCGCGACCTGGACCACCCGCGCACACGCGCCATGCACCGGCTGCTGACGCCGCGACTGCCGGAAGGGTGCGACGACAAAGCAGCGCAGGCCCACTACACAGTGGCCTCGCTGATCGCGGCCCAGCCCCGGCACGCCTTCGCGTCCGACCAGGAATTCGACGAGAACACCACAGACGAGCAAGGAGCGGTAAAGAAGCAGGCTCTTCAGGAGGACGGAGAACCGGACGAGGAGGCCGCCCCGCCCGATCCCACCCCGTATGGCTCCTCGTTCGGTGCCACTCTGGGACAAGCCGTCATCGCAAAGGGCGCCTCCATGCGGATGAGCGCAGCGGAGAGCCGCATCAACCTTCTGACGCGGCAGAGCCTGCGCGGTATCCACCTGCACCTCCCTGGTGCGGTGAACCAGGTGCGCGCCACCGATGCCACCATCGATTGGGGGCAGTTGCTGGCAGACCTCGTCGACTGGCCTTACCAGTCCGGGCGTATCAGCCGCCGCTGGCTGCAGGACTTCTACCGGATCACCGCCCGCGCCGACCTGGACTGACCCCCTCACCCACAGGAGATCCCCGATGGACCTCACACCACGCTTCATCGACATCCACGTCGTCCAACCCGTTCCTTACGCGAACCTGAACCGGGACGACACCAACTCGGTAAAGACCATGCTCTACGGCGACGCCCTGCGTACCCGTATCTCCAGCCAGTCCTGGAAGCGGGCCACCCGCGAGCACTTCCAGGACACGCTCGGTGACAACGCGCTGCGGACACGCCGTATCGGCGAGCGGGTCGCCGAGGTGCTCCGCGACCGTGGGTGGGACAAGACGCTTGCCGACCGTGCGGGTGCGCATGTTGCGGCGGGGAGCAGCATCAAGTGGGAGGTGGCCAAGGGGAAAGACAAGCAGCCCATCACGAACAAGGTCCTGACCAACGCGCTCGTCTACCTCCCCGAAGACGCTGTCGAGGAACTCGCTGATATCGCCGAAGCCCACAAGGACGCGCTCACGACCGACTTCACCGGCAAGGGAAAGAGCAAGCCCGAGAGCGCCCTGAAAGGGAAGATCGACAAGGTCCTTCTCAAGAAGAACGGCGTCATCAAACTCTTCGGCCGCATGCTCGCCGAGGTCGACCAGGCCGGTGTCGACGGTGCCGTCCAGGTTGCGCACGCCTTCACCACGCACACCACTGAGATCGAACTCGACTACTTCGCAGCCGTCGACGATGTCACCGCGGCCAAGGGCGATGAAACGGGCAGCGGCCACATGGGCACTGCCGAGTTCAGCACCGGCACCTTCTACCGGTTCGCCACCATCGATCTCAAGGAACTCATCAAGAACCTGAGCGACGACAGCCACATCGGCCTCGAGGCCGCCCGCGAGCTCGCCGGCCAGTTCCTGCTCTCCTTCATCGAGTCCCTGCCGCAGGCGAAGAAGAACTCCACCGCCCCGCACACGCTCCCGCACCTGGTCCACGTGGCGGTCCGCTCCGACCGGCCGCTGTCGTTCGCCGCAGCCTTCGAGGAACCCGTACGCTCCGCCGAACACGGCGGCTACGTCGGGCGCTCCGTGGAAGGCATCGACGCGTACGCCAAGGCCGCGAACACCCTCCTGGGCCCCGACCGCGTCCTGCACGCGGCACATGCTGCCCTCCATTTCGACAAGCTGGAGCACCTCGGCGAGCGTCACTCGTCCTTCGAAGCTCTCGTCACCGCCGCCGTCGACGTTGCTCTCGCCGAGGCCCCGCAGTGACCGAAAAGCCCGCCTGCGGGCTGCTGTTGCGCCTGGCAGGCCCACTCCAGTCCTGGGGCACGCACAGCAACTACCTGCAGCGTGACACAGCCCGATTCCCCACCCGGTCCGGCGTCGTGGGGATGCTGGCCGCAGGTCTCGGGCGGGAGCGCCAGGCGCCCGTGGACGACCTCACGGAGCTGTCGATGACGGTACGTGTCGACCGACCCGGTGTCGTGCTGTCCGACTTCCACACCGTCGGCGGTGGACTGCCCGCCGGCGAGACAGTGATCACCGTCGACGGAAAGCGCCGCACCGAAGGCAAGGGCACTCTGGTATCCAAGCGCCAGTACCTGGCCGACGCCGCCTTCACCCTCGCGCTCACCTCCGACGACGAAGAGCTGCTCCACGCGTGCGCCGCTGCCCTGCGTGACCCGCACTGGCCTCTCTTTCTCGGCCGCCGGTCCTGCCCGCCGGAAGGCCCGATCCTCCTGGGAATCGTGGAAGATCCGCTGCGCCACCTGGTACAGCTGCCCCTGGCAGCCAAGAGGCCGCGCAGCGGCCCGCAGCCGATCGAGTTCTACGGCGACAGACCGCTCGGTGTGCTCCCCGTGGACTCTGACGCCGCAGACAGGGGTGATGGTGACCACCACAGCGGCGAAGTCACCGACGAACCGGTGTCGTTTGCACCACTGGCACGCCAATACCAGCCCCGGCCGCTGTACCGGCGTGCCGTGCACCTTCCGGATGCCACGTACGAAGGCTTCGGCACTAGGTATCTGGAGAAGCTCCAGAGCTACATCGATACCCATTTCGCCAAGTCGGAGAGGAAAACCCGGTGACTTTGTGGCTGACCCGCATCGTGCCCTCACCCAGTTCTGACGATGCCCACCGGGACCTCGGCGGCAGCGACCAAGGCATCCGATTGCACCAACGCATGTTGCAGATGTTTCCCGACGGGGTTGAAGGCTCGGCCCGGGCCGCATTCGGAGTATTGTTCCGTGCCGACGAGACCCCAGGTGGACCGCAGATCCTTCTGCAGAGCCAGATGGCGCCCGACCCCTCACGCCTGCCAGACGCGTACGGCAACGTCGAAACGTGTTCCCTCGATAGCTTGTTGTCGAATCTGCACAAGGGGATAATCGCCAACTACCGCTGTGTGGCCAATCCTGTGCGCAAGCCAAGGGCCACCTCACGGGAGGCATACAAGCTCCCGCCGGTCGTGGCCTTGAGCGGCAATGCCGCAGTTGAATGGTGGGAACGCCAGTCCACCACAGCTGGATTGGAACCCTTGCACATCAACGCCCACCCGCTCGCCACGATACGCGGCCACCGAGGTCTTAACGGCCGCGCCGCAAAGCAGCGAATTCAGATTTCCCGCACACAATTCGACGGGACGGCCCGGGTCCTCGACGCCGACCTACTTCGCGAGAAGATCGCTGCGGGTATCGGGCGGGGCAAGGCATACGGATGTGGGCTGCTGACACTTGCGCCAATGCGGCAGCGGTCGTGAACATCGGACTCGAAGGACCGGATAACGCATGACCAGCCTCCCGGCCGATCCCACGCTGGTGGGGAGGACCTGGGACCGTCCGGCCATCATCCACCACCGATCGGAACACCCCCACGCTGGTGGGGAGGGCGTGAAGAACAACGGCGACCAGACCACGCGGGACGGAACACCCCCACGCTGGTGGGGAGGACGTGGGGCCGTCGGCGGTGCGGATGGCGGACAGCATGCTCCCCGCCGACGCGGGGGTGTTCCGCTGCCCGCGGGCTACTACCCAATCACCAGGACTTCCCCACGACCACGTTCTGTTGACGTCATGCAGGGCGGAAGCGTGGCGGAGTTCCGCTTCAACTTCGACAACAGCGTCGCCTCCAGCGGCGCCCACTACCGAGATCCCACCATCTACCGGCCCCGCTTCGTGTCCTTCACCCTGACAGCCAAGAGCCTCAGAGAGGCCAGGAGCAAGGTCACGTACGAGACGCAACCCAAGCAGACGCGTACACCTTGCCGAGAACAACAACGCCCCGTGGCAGGGGTGTTCACAAGCCCGTGCCCGTAGCAGGCGTCTGATGATTTCCTAGGTGGTGCCGGTCCTGCCCGCTACGGCAGGACCGGCACCACATGTCGGTCTGTCGGCGAGCGGAGGACACGAGTGCCGGTGGATGAGTCGTGGGAGAAGATCGAACGCTGGCTGGACCAGTGCGCTCCGCAAGAACAGCCTCTGCCGGGGCCGTGCACCCGCTCCGAGCTGGACGGCCTCTACAGCGCGCTCGGTGTACGGCTGCCGGAGGATGTTGAGCGATCGTTGTTACGGCACAACGGGTCGGGGCTCACCGACGTCATCCCGTCCAAGTACGCGCTCTACAGCGTCAATCAGGTTACTGAGGAGCATCTCGGAACGCTCAAGTACAAGCTGAAAAACGATCACTACGGCTGGGGCGACAGCCGCTTGATCGTGCCGATCGGCGCGCTGGGCGAGATGCAGCTCGTCGTCGACACCCAGACGGGGCGTCTGGGGTCATGGGACATCGAGGAGACCGGCTACCGCTGGTTCGAGGGCCCAGGGTGGGCATCCCTTTCGGCCGTCCTCAAAGTCACGGGAGACGCCCTGGCGTCCCCGCCCCCGTGGATCGCAGTCATGGGTGACGGTGATGAGTGGCGGGCCATCGATATGGACACCGACTTCCCGGGCACACTGGTCTGGGCCGACGTGAGGGGTTAGGCGCGTCGTTTACCCAGCAGGGCGCTGGCGTACGTCACCTGAGCGGCGATGTATCGGGCAGCCAGCATGCGCCCGGCACGCGTTTGGCCCGGAACCCAGGACGGGCACGGGCCGAACGTGCTCACGTCTGCTTCAAGAGTTAAGGCCCGGTCCTCCAGTGGGAGGCCCCTGCGGACCGCCTCCGCACCTTCACGTGGCAGAACGGTCACCGGCTTCCCGAAGGCGCGGGCGGACCTCCCGTTATTGCCGGGAGCTAACGAAGCGGTACTTGATGCGTGGGAAGGCGTGGATGCCCGCCTGACCCTCGTCGCGTAGTCAGTGGGTGAAGGGTTCTGGTCGGGGCCCGGCCTGGCTCGTTGTGGACACCCGTGTGTACGAAGGCGAGTTGACGTTTGCGGCACCCGACCATGTGGTCGTCCCGCTCACCGGCTCTTTGACCGCCCTGACCTGCCGACACCCGTCGTGTCTGGCGGGCTTGGGTGTCAGGCGAGGCGCATACCTATCGACTCGGCCTGACCGTTCTAGGCATGCTTGCCTAGAATTTGGCGGACGCACCCCAAGGCCATGCGCAGGCCACCCCACGGGCCGCACCGAACTCCGAGGCAGAGCGATGTCGACGACCCAGCAGATCCTGGACCACCGCCGCGTACAGACGGCCGTCATCGGCCACAAGAACTCCGACCACCCGGTCATCCTCCCTATGGATGCTCACGAGTTGGATCTCTGGCGCCAGGCACACCCCGCCTACAGCTACTGGTGTGGGCATCAACTCGGCGGGTGTGGAGGGGAGTTGAGTGACCGCCGTTACACCGAGAAGGTCTGCCACTTCGCCCACCACCCCAGCGCTCCCGTCTGCCACCGCACCGCCAACGGCGACTCCAGCGCGGACCACCTCTTCATCAAACGCGGCATGCGAAGGCTGCTAAGCAAGCAGAACTTACGTGGTGACGTACAGATCCGGGACCTAGGGACCGGGCCCGGCGACGCTGTTGACGTCCATCTTCCGCATACCAGCCGTATCATCCGCTTCCAGCTGAACCACTGCGACTATCCCGCCTGGCGGCGCCATGATGACGCCCTGCGTCCGCAAGGAGCCGGCGGGGTCGACTGGGTCTTCAAGACGGATGGCCCGGCCACCCGCGAACTCCTCGACCGCGATGCCTATTTCCTGCGAGTACGCCTCGAAACAGTTGGCGGGGAGCGCCGCGTCCACATCGGTACGGAGGCCCGGGACCACAGCGTCATCTGGACTCCGTTGGGCGATTGCACTCTCACGTCCACCGGGCTGTCCACGCCGCGCGCCGAAACCATCCGCACATCACGCCCGCGACTGAAGCTCCCCTCGTTCCCCCTCGCGGGTGGACTCGTCTTCAGGCCGGCTGACGAGTGCGAGGCCCTCAAGGACACGCTCTTCGCCGCCCCGGACCGCCGTCTCATCACCGCCGACGTACGGCCGATCGACAGTCCCGTGGTCCGAGCCGCACTCTCCCTTCCCGCCGACGGCGACCCCCCATCGGCCGACCACGTGTACGGTGCGCCCGACTCCACTCGGATGCTGGTCCTGGAGGACGGCCAGGGCTGGGTTGTCGAGGTGAACCGCTACCGGCGCCTCAACGCCGGGGAGGCCGAGCTGACCGGGCTTTGGACACCGCCGCGGGGAGCGCCGCCCTCACCTGTGACCGCCGAGCCCGATCCCGCCCCGGTCATGCCCGCGCACTCGACGGGCAAGGCACGCTTTCTCACCCACGCCGACATGGTCATGGAACTCCGCACGGCCCTGGCCGGCTTCGCCCGGCTGGGTGTGGCCACCACCTGGGAAGACCTTGCCTATCGCCTCGGCATTACGGCCTCGCAGCTCTCCGATGCCGAACGCCGCGATCTCCTAGTTGATGTGGACTCACCACTGTCCGATTACCTGCCGGTGCGCTCGGCCCTCGTCCTCGACGGTGACGGTCCGCTGCCCTACCTCGGCGAGATCCTGCAGCGACTCGGCGTTCCGTATGCCAAGAGCTCCACGCGCCTCCGACAGTGGGCCGCGGTCGAGCGTGAGCGTGCCTACGCGGCATTCGGTCAACCGTCCCGGGCCATGGAGCCCCGGCTAGACCTGACTCCCGCACGGCCGGTGCCGGAGAACCTCGTCAAGAAGGCGTTCAGCGGAAGCACGGCCCTTTTAACAAGGCGTGACGACCCGCGCGTTAGCGAGTTGCTCACCGCCCTTCGCCGCCTCAAACGTCATCCGGTCCAGGCCGTACGCCAACAGATCAACACGGCCGTGCACGGGGCGTCTGTCTGGCTCGGCCAGCAGCCCACCGGAGGGAAACCCGAGTGGATCAAGGCGGCTGGGCAAAGTCGTGACCATCACATCCGTGTGCTGGAACAGGCGCTGATCGCTCATCGGACGTCGACACCCACCAGTTCTGCACCCGCGGCGCAGCGGAAGCAGAAGAAGGGGCAGAATTCGAGCCTCAGAAAGCTCCAGGACGAGTTTCTGGCTCGGTTCGAGGCACAGCAAAATGCCGCGAAGGCGCAGCCGAGGACATCCGTGCCTCCCCAGTTGTCGTCTGCACCGCACAACACGACGCCGCGCCCGCTGGATCATCTCACCCGTGAGCTGATCCGCGTCGCGGCTCAGGGACAGACCATCTCCATGGCAGAACTGGAGGACAGCGGGATCACCCCCGCCGGCCTGCGCAAGTGGCTGGCCCGGATCGACCGCGGGCTTACTGCTGATACGCCGATGCTGTCTGCCCTGGTAACCACGCAGGCGGGTGGCCCAGTCCCATTCTTCCGGGCAGTCCTCACGCAACTCGGGCTGGCCGTGCCGCAGACAGACGAGGCTCTGATGGTCATCTGGCACCGAGAGCAGGAGCGAGCGCATGCGGCGTATGCGAACCATCCCCGTGAACTGCCGCCGCGCCTTGTCCCATTGGTTGGGTAGGCCGTTCCTACGGGTACGCCCTCGACCAACGCGAAGTCCTGCAAGGACGTGAACAACTTGTCCCCGGACCCGCGGTACCGGACCTGGCCGACGCGGCGTTCGACGATGTCGAGGCGGGAACCGCCGAGGTCTTCGCCGATCGGTGGAGCCGGGACGTCCAGTCCCGGCTGCCGCTCGCTCCGAAGGAGCAACGCCGCGATGGACCGAGCCTTGGCAGCGCTCACAGCAGCCTGAGGGCTCCGGGCCCCACCGATGTCGGCCGGTTGCTGAGTGAAGGTGTCGTCGACGCCGCAGGGGTGTTAGCAGTACTCATTCGTCGTCGCGCCATACTCGTCGGCGAGGACGGAGCCGAGTGCACCGGTGAGGTAGCGATACGCCCTGCCCCGGTCGGCTCCGGGTTCAGGGGACCCGTGATTCCGGTTGCTCCCGCCAACGCGCTGCCCACGCCATCAGAAACGCCGGGGACCGGCGTAGCGCGCCAGGCCGTAGCCGAGATTCAACGACCCCTCGTGGTAGGGGCGTCCTTCACTCGAGCTGGGGCGGGACAGGTAGGCAATGCCGTTTTAGAGGTCGTTTCATCCTGTTGTTTCATCCCGAGATGCGGCTTTGATGTGCTGGTGACGGGTCGCGCCAGGAGATGGTGTTCTCGCCGGTGAGGCGGCGGGCCATGAGGTCGGTCATGGCAAGGTGAATCAGGGCTTCGGAGCGATGCGGGTGGGTCTCGTAGTCGCGGGCCAGGCGGCGGTGGAGCATCAGCCACCCATAGGTCCGCTCGACCGCCCAGCGTTTGGGGATCGGCGTGAAGCCCCGGCTTCCGGGGCGGCGTTGGACGACTTCGAGATCGATGCCGAGAGTGGCGGCATGCTCGATGAAGTGCTTGCGATAGCCGCCGTCGACCCACACCTTGCGCAGGCCCGGGTGGTCGGCAGCGGTCTGCTCGAGGAGGGTGCGGCCGGCCGTGGAGTCCTGGACGCTGGCCGCGGTGACCAGCACGGCCAGCAGCAGGCCGAGGGTGTCGGTGATGATGCTGCGTTTGCGGCCCACTATCTTCTTGCCCGCGTCTATGCCCTGGCTCCTGGCGGGGACACTGGTGGAGGTCTTCACGCTCTGCGCGTCGATAACACAGGCGGACGGGGTGGCTTCACGGCCTTCCTGTTGGCGCACCAACTCCCGCAGCAGACCATTGAGCTGGGCGAAGACACCATCCTTTTGCCACCTGGCGAAGTAGCCGTAGACACTCTGATGCGGCGGGAAGTCGTGCGGGAGGTAGGCCCACTGACAGCCAGTGCGGTCCACGTACAGAATTGCGTTCATGATCTCGCGCAGGTCATGCCTCGGCGGCCGGCCGAAGCCCAGGGACCGGCCGCGGCGTTCGAAACGCCAGGCGGACAGCACCGGCTCAAGTAACTCCCAGCGGGCATCGGACAGATCACTTGGATACGCGCGGCGTTCGCTCATGCTCTGGATGTATCGCGTGGAGTCGAGTGCGCCCAGGCGTGTGTTCCGAGCAAGGGAAGCGGCAAATCGGCGGAACTTCCTGACCTGCTCGAATGCGACTGTCTCCGAGTGGGAGACCACCTGGGAGGCATGGGGGCCTCGGTCGGATCCATCCTGCGGGGACCCCACTCAGGCGTGGTCCCCGTGTCCTTGGCGGTGCGGTTGTTTGCGGAGCCCAGTCATCAGCGGCGGAACACTGATCATGGCGCTGATGCCGAGGGTGAGCCAGTAGATGTGTCCTTGGCCGTTTCGGTGCAGCAGCAGGAACAAGGTGCCGCCGCAGAGTGTGCCCAGGGCTTCGCCGACGGTCCAGCAGACCTGGCGAAGATTGAACACCTCCAGGCGGGATCCAATCGAGAGCCCGGCGAAGGCTGTACTGACCGTGGAATGGAAGAACGGTTCGGCGAGAGTGAACAGAGCGATGGCGATGACGATGGCGGGTGCGGATGGCATGCCGGAACCGAGCACCAGCATCGCGCCGCCGAAGCCCAAAGACGCCACGCTTACGAAGACGAACGAAGGCACACCGCGGCCCATCAGGTGAGCCATCACCGTGGTGGCGGGGGACTGCAGCACCACAACGCCGACCGCGGGAGCGGCGAACAGCGCCGCGCGCATCGCGCCGGAGGCGATTTCGTCGGCGAGCAGAAGCACCAGCGCGGATGAGAGTTGGGCGTACAGGAAGGTGCCGACCAACGTTGCGACCACGGTTGCTCTCGCGGTCGCCTCCCGAAGGCTCTTGTTTAGCGTCGTCCGGCTGATCGGCCATCGGGTTGTGCCGCCTGGCATACGCAGGACGGGACTCACCCCGCAGAGCAGCGATGCGCCAGCCAGCAGATAGCAGCCTGCGGTGACGGAGAACAATAGCCTCGCGTCGCCCTCGCGGTAGGTGGCCATGGCGAGGAACGGTCCGATCGAGGCTGCGATGTTGATCGCGATCATCAGGGTGGAGTAGAGGCGCTGCCTGCCGATGTCGTCGGCGACGGTCTCGGCGACCAGCACACGGGACAACAAAGAGTGCACACTCATCCCGGATCCGGCCGCGAACAGCAGCACCAGTGCGGTCACGGAACCGTCGGCGTAGGGCAGGAGACCGAACCCCGTCGCGGCCAGCACCGTGCCTGCGATCATCGTCGGTAGATACCGCCGCCGCGACAGCCAGCGGCTGACCAGTAGCGCCCCTAATCCAGCCGAGGCCGTGTAACAGAACAATCCGGGGCCAGCCGCGCCGGTCGCCTGCTGGCTGAGCACCAGCACCAGCACTGGCATCACCGTGTACAGGCCCAGTGAGACGAGTAGATGGTGCGCGGACAACACCAGCGTGAGCTGTCCGCGGGACGGCAGTCCTGGGACCTCGGGCCGGGGCAAGCGCGAATCTTGGAAGGGGTCGGCCGGCTCTGCGGCGGAATCAGTTCCGGAATCACTCGTATCGGAATGAGCGCAGGCGTGGTGAAGAAAGGAGTCTTCGGACACTACGGCGGTCTCCCATGGAGGGAAGCGCCCACCGCGAACGAAGTACGTCAGCCGGTGGGCGAAGCGAAGTGGTCAGCGTCTGGCGCGCACACCAAGGTGCACCGCAGACATGCGGCGTTCACGAGCGACGCCTCCAACACTTCGCCGGGATGACCACCCGGCTCCTTCAGCCATTCTCACCTCTGGCCCCGGCCCTCCGCAACGACGCAATGGACGTTCACACAGAGCGGCCCCCTCAAAGGGGCGGTTCCGTACAGTCCGTCACTTCGTGAAGCGCATTTCGCCCGGTCCCCTGGGCACGGCACAGAAACGGGCTTCTTGGGATGAGACAGGCCCATGACGTCTCCAGCCTCAGCATTCACCCCGCTCAGCACACACGAACCGACTAACCCGCCAGCCTCTTCACCACCACACCGTCAGCCGGAGCAAACATCTCTATATCAGGGTCTTCGGGATGGAAACGACCTCTTAGGTCTCGTCTGCTTCCCGCCACTCCAGGAAGCCGTCATTGTCTGTGCAGGGGTACCACTGGCCCCACATATCAAAGCGGGCGGCATGCAGAGCGTTGCCGGCTGCTTGCATGAGATGAGTCAGCGTCAGGAATACCGGGTTGTCATCGAAGGATCCGCCGGAGTCGACGTCGAACATGCCGATCTTGCCAAGGGTCTCATCCTCGACCTGGCTGATGAACAAGAGGTTGCCGCTCTCGTCATAACAGACAGGAATCCACTTCGGGTTCCAGACCAGATGTTCACCTGGCAAGGGGTTGGGGAACTGATGGGGGCGTTCCTGGTGCTGTTCTCTCAGCTGCCGTGTGCGGCGTTCATCGGCTGCCACCATCTGCCGGTATTCGTACTCGATCTGCCGAGCGGTGGCGAATCGGTAGAAAATGGGCAGGATCAGCTCTCCTGACCCATCGTGTCGCAGGAGCGACTCTCGTAGTCCGTCCGGGCAAGGCATGCCCAACTGCCGCTCGAGGGCGGCCAGATCATCGTGGCTGGCTGGCTCGGGAAGTGACGCATATGTTGCGGGAGCCTGACTCCGTAGCCACTTCTCGATCCCGTACCAGGCGTCATTGATCGTCATGGCACACCTAGCGCTCAGTGTTCGATGCCCAGTCTCGGGGATGGCTGCTGTGGTGTGAACACGAGGCGATATTCCTCAAGGCCGGTGATGGGATATTGGTTTCCCATCAGTTCACGGAATCGGGTCGATGCAGTTTCTCCCCCCTTTCGCCAGACCTGAAGCGAATAACTCGAATCTGGCTCTAGATCGAGAGTCAGCTCAGGGCCGTCGATGTTCAGAAGAGTGATGTCACCACTCCGGCTGAGGAAAGGCCAAGTGCCCAGAAGCTCAAACTCGGAATGACTGTCATCGACGGCCGGTGAGTGCCGAACGGTCATGGTTACCACCGCCTCATGTGATGAGGCATTACTGATGATTAGGGCAGTGCCTTTATCAACCTGCACCGGTTCACCTGCCATCGGAAGGTCGACCCAGTAAAGATCACCATCCTCTCCTGGCCTTCGTGATTGGTCCAGGCCGAAGATCGATCGGTCGATCGTTACGGTGCCGGAGACTTTCCGTTCTTCGTTTTCAAGCACGCGAACCTCCCATGTCGGCCCAAGGGTATTGAAAATCTTCTACTCGATAC
Source organism: Streptomyces sp. NPDC047525 (assembly GCF_040643025.1). NCBI lineage: Bacteria > Bacillati > Actinomycetota > Actinomycetes > Kitasatosporales > Streptomycetaceae > Streptomyces > Streptomyces sp. NPDC047525. The sequence continues at coordinate 893,595 of NZ_JBEYTL010000001.1, read as the reverse complement.
GCGGCTGGGCGAGGACTTGTTTGGCCCTCGCCCAGAAGTCAACCAGCGTCGATTGCCGACTAAGGGCTTGCAGATCATTAACACGTCGTCTTGATCTTGTCGTGGGGCTCGCCGGTTTGGGCGTGGACTCGAGCCTGGAGGGCAGCGAGGAGGACGGGTGGCCTCGTCGCGGGTGGGATGGCGATGCCGTGTCCCTGGAACAGTTTCCTGTTCTTCAGGAGGGTGCGGTGCATCGCGGTCCGGCTGCTGCCGAACAGTACGGCGAGAGGTTCCGCGGCAAGGGCGACCCGCAGATGGAGCACGGTGGCGAGGACCTGTTCGGGAAAGGCGAGCCTGGGCGGACGGCCGCGCCGGGTATCGCCGCCTCGGGCCACAGTTGCTGTGAGGGCGTCCAGTTGTTGCCGGGACATGCCGGTCAGGGTGGGATCGGACAGCAGGGCCTGGTCCCACTGCGGGGCCGGAGCCTGCGGGGCCCGGGCCATCGGGACGGCCGGACGGGGCTGCGGGTGCAGTGCATAGTTCCAGTCGCCGTGGAAGGCGTGCCGGGTCAGCGGCAGTGCCGCCATCTCTGCGTCATGGACTCGGACTCCGGTGGGGTAGGTGTTGGTGTCGAGTGCGGCGCTCACGCGAAGTCCGGTGCGGGTGGTGGTCGCGGCGATGGACTGGACGATGACTTCGTGGCTGGTCAGTGGGCGGCCGCGCCAGTTCATGGTGATGTGTGAGAAGAGCCGGTGCTCGATCTTGTTCCACTTCGAAGTGCTGGGCGGCAGGTGGCACACGGTGATGGTCAGCCCGGTTTCGGCGGCGAGCTGGGCCAGTTCGAGTTTCCAGGCCCGGGTGCGGTAGCCGTTGGAGCCGCCTGCGTCAGCGGTGATCAGCAGTCGTGCCGCATGTGGGTAGGCAGCCTTGCCCTGGCCGTGCCACCAGCGGCGGATCGACTCCACGGCGAACGCGGCGGTGTCGTGATCGGTGCCGACGTTGACCCAGCCGGTGTTCGCCGCCAGATCGTAGATGCCGTAGGGGACGGCCTTGCCCAGCTGCGGGTCGGCGAAGTCATGCACGTTCACCGGCACCGGCTCACCTGCCGGCCGCCACTGTCGGCCGTTGTTCTTGAACTCGCCGACGAGTTCCTTCTTCTTGGTGTCCACGCTGATGACCGGCTGGCCGGTGTCCCGGTGCTCGCGGGCCTGCTCGTTGAGATAGCGGAACTGGGCATCCCGATCCGGGTGCTGGCTGCCTTCGATGGTCTTGGCGTTGGCCTGCAGGCTGAAGCCTTCCTCCCTCAGCAGCCCGGCGACGGTGTCGGCACTGACGCGGTGCCCGGCCCGTGTCAGCTCCCGCGCAAGCGTGCGCGTGGACTTCACCGTCCACCGCAACGGCGACATCGGGTCACCTCGCACATCCGGCTCAATCAGCGCCAACAGCGCCGGCCGCAGCCCCGGATCCAGATCCGCAGCCCGCTTGCGGCCTCCGCCCGGGCGACGCACCCGCCCCAGAGGCTCCTCACCCGCCTCGAGTTCGAACACGCCCTTGCGGACCGTCGTCTCGCTGACCGCGGCGGCCTGCGCGACGGCCCGGACGCCGCCGTGCCCCAGCACCCGGGCCTCCACAGCCATCAGCAGCCGTCGCTGCCGCTCGTCCAGATGCGGGAGGAACACCGCGAACTTCACGGCGAGTTGGTCACGAGTCTCATCCGGGATGCGCATACCACGCCAACGAGCCACAGGACGGGAAGCAACACCTTGATTCCCCGCAAGGCCTTAGGTTCGCGTTCCCGCGAAACCAACTCACCCGGAGTTCGCTGAAACTGCGAAGCGAGACGGGGCCTCCAGGGTTAGCTTGACCGGGAGATGTTTCAAACCGTTGACGACGATGGAGCCGAGCCGTGTGGGAGGCGCTGCCAATTCAATGGATGCCACGGAATTAGCCAGTTCAGAGAACAGGATCTTGAGTTCAGTTCTTGCCAACAAGGCGCCGATGCAGTGGTGCTCTCCAGTCCCCAGAGCTATGTGAGGGTTGGGTCTGCGGCCGATGTCGAAAAAATCGGGGGAGTTGAATACCCGTTCATCGCGATTGGCTGATGGGTTCCACAGGGTGACCCGATCTCCTTTTTGAATGGTTTTACCGTGCAGAACCACTGATCGAGTCGCGGTGCGCATGATGTGAGTGGCGCTCGAGGTCCATCGAAGTACTTCTTCCGTGGCGGACGGGAGCAGGGCGGGATCGGCCCGAAGCCTGTTCCATTGATCCGGGTGGTCAAAAAACGCTTGCATTCCCCCGGAAGCAGCGAGTCGTACATTTTCAGTTCCGCCCACGAAGAGATTGTCACAGTTCAGCAGGATGTCCTCCTCGCTGAGCGGGACGCCGTCAATTTTTGCCTCTAGCAGAGCACTGACCAGGTCCTCGCCAGGCGATTGTCTGCGTTCAAGCATGAGGCTGATGAAGTAGTTCACTATTTCTTGGTGCGCGATACTGCGTCCTCGACTGTCGCGCGCTGTGAATGCCTGCCGGGCGAGCGTGAAGAGGAACTCGCGCTCACTGTGGGGAACGTCCATCAACTGGCAGATGGCGTAGAGGGGGAGGCGAGCAGCGATATCGGTGACGAAGTCACAAGAATCTTGCTGAGCTGCATGTGCAATCACACTGCGTACAGCCGAGCGCATCGACGATTCCAGGTCGCGGACGGAACGCTTCTGAAACCAGCTCCCTACCAAAGATCGAATTTGACGGTGACGCAGTGAGTCGGTTAGTGCGAGAGTGCGTCCACTTCCGGGGTCGGGTCCGTCAGGCAGCGGGCGGAGAAGAATTCCTTGTGCCGAGCTGAAGGTGCTGGCGTCTCGATAGACGGCTTTGACGTCCTCGTAGCGAGTGAGTGCCCAGAATCCGGGAAAGGTAGATTCTGGGTGCCAGTGGGCCGGATCTTGATCTCGGAGAATCCGCCAGAGGGCAAATGGATCCCCGTTTTCATACAAGTCTGGATCGACGAGATTGATCTCGTCGAGACGCAAATCAGCAGCGAGCGCCGACGCGCTTGTCGTCATGGCTGGGACCGTTCGTATGAGGTAGAAGTGAGCGAAGCATGAACTCGAACCGGCGCTTCAGCAGGAGTCGTGGAGCGGTGGTGCGGCGCGGATTTGCCAGGCGTGGGGAGGTGCGCTGCTCTACGAGCAGCGCACCTCCCCACGCTGACCGCGGGTGACGTTCGGCAGTCGGAGGCCATAACGATTGCGCCGTCATGTATACGGGGGTGCTGCTCCGTTCCGGCCGGGTTGCGCCTGTACGCCAGACCTCCGGCCCTAGGCCGCGTGACTATTGCTTCTCCCGGCCAGTAAGGGCTGCGCGATCTACCTTGCCGTTGATGGTGCGGGGGAATTCAGCGAGTATCTCGATGCGTTCGGGCACCATCGGCGGGGGGAGCAGTTCGGCGAGCAGACTGCGGAGTTCGGCAGGGTCGGGCTGCACGGGCTTCGGTGCGGAGACGAAGGCGATCAACCCGGTGCTGGCAGCATTGGGGGTGACTACGGCCTCGCGTACCTGGGGGAGTGCTGCCAAGTGCGTTTCAACGGCGCCGAGTTCAATACGGTGCCCACGGATCTTGACCTGGTGGTCGCGGCGACCGACGAACTTGAGAGTGCCCTCGGCTGTCCACTGAACAAGATCACCCGTGCGGTACATCAGCTCGCCGGTGCAGGCGAAGGGATCGGAACTAAAGGCCAGCGCGGTGGCTTCGGGACGGCCGTGGTAGCCGCGGGACACGCCTTTGCCTCCGACGTAGAGCTCGCCCGTTGTGCCCACAGACACGGGATTCTGCTCTTCATCAAGGACGTAGAGCCGTGTTCCCGGGATTGGGCGGCCAATCGTGACGGGTGCTGGCGTGTCGAAGCGAGCGTAGCTCGCCCAAACTGTCGTCTCCGTCGGACCGTACTCGTTGTACAACTGCACGATGTCGCCGTGGAACAGGAAATGGCGTTCCATCAACTGTTCAGGCATCGGCTCCCCGGCGAGGATTACAGCGCTGAGCGTGCTTTTACCTTCGGTTCCGATCATCTCCATGACGTCGAGGAGGACTGCGTACAGGGAGGGCACGCACAGCAGATGCGTAACGTCGTAGCGCTCGATCAACCCAGCGAGGAGTCTGGGGTCTCGCACTTCTGCCGCTGTGGCCACGACAAGGTGACCGCCGGCGGTCAGAGTGCCCCAGATGCCTGCCACGGAGGAATCGAAGGCTAGTGGGGAGACCAGCAGGTAGACGGGCTTGCCTGGATATACCGTACGGCGTGCAAGGGTCGAGGCGGCGAGTTCGTTGTGGCCGACCAGTACGCCCTTTGGCTCCCCCGTACTGCCTGACGTGTAGATCACATAGGCGTGGTCCACCGGGTCCTCGGAGCCGCTCTCGTGAACAGGGGCCCGCCCTTCTCCCATCGGGCGCCGTTCCGTGCACACTCGTGGAAGACCGGCAACGACTGCACGTTCCTGGGTTGTCGGCGTGACGACCAACGCCACCACTCCCGCGTCGCTGAGGACCGAATCGATGCGATTGTCCGGATGCCCGCTGTCTGCGGGGACGTATGCGCCCCCGCACCGCAGGATGCCCAGGACCGCTGCCACCATCGAGGCCGAGGGCTCCGCCAGCACACCAACGCGCGACCCGGGCGTGACACCCGCGGCCAAGAGGTTGGCAGCTATCTCGCTTGCCCACAGGTCGAGTTCGCCGTAGGTGATGGAGATGCCGTTGCTGCTCACGGCCAGTTCTTCCGGCTGCGCTTCCATGAAATCGGCGGCTAGCTCATGGACCGGTCGCAGGTCAGCGAGAGGAAGGTCAGGGCCACGGCCGAGAGCGATCAGGGCCTCACGCCCCGTGGGGACGGAAACCGGCTGGGCGCCTTCTGCTGGGCGCGCGGCCTTGGCCGAAGGGCGGTCGACGGTCGCATCGAGCTCCACGAGAGCCTGTTCGATGGCCACCAAAGTGGGTTCGTGTCGCAACATGTTGGTGTGGTTGACCTCGACATCATGCATCTGGAAGTCGTGCAGGCCGATATCGGGCCAGTCGCGGTCGTCTCCGGTCAGCAGGCTCATGTCCCGGGGGTCGTGGCGGTCCGCCGAGGAAAAGAAGCGGACTGGAATGTCCTGGGGCTCGGGGCGGTACCCAGTGACCGCCATCCACAGCGACCCGTAGACACGCAGCCGGGCTTCGAAAGAGGCGAGGTCGGCCTCGACGATGTCAACGCCCTTGGTGCGCATCGCGTGGAAGACTTCCGCGGCGCCGGGTTGGTCGGCACTGACTTCCAGCCCCATGTTTCCGGCGATGTTGGCCAAGCGTTCAGAGATCAGCTCCTGGAGGACGACTGGCCTTCGGTAGAGGGAGGTGTTGAACAAGGAGACGGACACCACTCGCCGCCCCCGAGCCCGCAGCATCCTTGCCAGTTCGTAGGCGAACGTTCCGCCCGTGCAGTAGCCGGCGAGGTGCAGGGTGTTTGGCAGATCTGAAGCTTCGATGACCTGCACGAAGTCCGTCAGCAGCTTCTCGAGGTCGTCGAACGGTTCACCGTCACGAGGGTCGAGTCCGCGCACCTGGAGACCGAACACCGGGCGGTTGAAGGGTGCCCCGCCGAACCGTTGCAAGCCGATGACTCCGCCACCGCCGGTGGGCAGCAGCAGGAGCGGTATCCCATCACCTCGGTCGTTCAGCGTTACCAGACGTTTTCCGGACTTCGGTACACCGCGTCGGATCCAATCGCTGATGCCGCGGAAGGTGCGGGCATCAAAGACAACCTGCACGGGGAATTCGGATCGGAAAGCTTTGTTCAGCGCGTTGGTCATTCGCGCTGCAGCCAGTGAGTTGCCCCCTGACTCGAAGAAGTCGGAGTCGAGACTGTCGGGGGTGGATCCAAGAATGCGGTTCCACTGGGCCGCTATGACGACTTCAACGGCGTCACGTTCAACGAAAGATGACACGGACAGGAACTCCTTTGAGGGCGGACCGAAGTGAGGAGATGGGCAGGCGCAGGAGGGTGCACTCACCTGATCTGGAAGTCACGCATGTGATGGGCCTCATGACAGGCACGCCGAAGCCCTGCAGAAACGGCAGGCGAGGGGACATCACGCAAAGCGTTTACGTGCACTGTGCAGCTAAGAATCAGATCGGTGTGATGAACAACGCACCGTCCGCTGTCGTCGGCTCGCCCCCGACGCCGGAATGTGGTCCGCGCAACTCTCGCTGAGGTGGTCTGCGCGGCAGGATCACAGTGGCTCGCAGGACCCTAGCAGATCATCAAATGGTCGTCGTCAGATGCACTTGCCGGGCTCGGCGTCCCACGGTGACAGTGAACTCCCCGTGGTTACCCGCACTTTACAATCGGTCGGGAGTGTGGAACGTTTCCGACAGCGCCTGGACGTGCCCCAGGTGCCAGCTGCATGGCACATAGCCTGCTGGCAACTGGAAGACCGCTCGGCACGCAATGGGCCATCGTTTCGGGGGAAGCGACGACATAGACCTTGAACTTGTAGCGAATCTGAGGCTCACCTCGGAGAGCCGGGCCGGCGAATCAAGCCCGCCTGAGCCGTGCGAGGTTCGCTCGAGCATCACTCAGAAAGCTAACCAGCCTGCTCCGCCGATAGCTCGCCCAGCCGGGCAACGCGGATGCCGGGCAGCCTTGTAGCTTCGCCATAAAGGGCGGCAGGAACCAGGAAGCCGGTGCAATTCCGGCGCGGTCCCGCCACTGTGACTCAGGTACGTCCTGACAGTCAGGAACTGACCTGCCGCCCTCTTCCAACCGCTTAGGGGACGTGGACATCCCCCGAAGGAGGAATCCATAATGCCAAGGTTCAGATGCCACCGGCTCGTAGGCTTCAGGCCATCCGGTGACGGGGCGCTCGTGCCGTTCGCACGATCCATCCCGCGTGCTCGCCCGTGTACGGCCGAGGCGCAACGCTTTCATGGAGCAGGTCATGCAGCTGGGTCACTTGACGCCAGTTGACGTTGGTATCTGCCGACAAGCCCCAGTGATCCACTACGTCATGGATTTTTCTTCCTGACGCGAGATTCCGCCGACTAGCCGTGCCCGCCGCCCCGGGCTCCCGGTCGCGAATCGCCGTGCACCCATACCTGCCACCGCAGGAGCGGGAGGTACGGCGCTTGAGCCATCAATCCTGCCCTCTCACCGGGCAAGTCTGGCTCCATCATCCTCAACTCCACGCCCTGAGAGGGCCCTTGCCGTGCACATTCACCGGCCATTGACGCCAGGACATCACCTATGACGGACGTCGCCGCACCAAAGCCCCGTGTTGTCCCTCTGCGCCGCAACTGGCGATTCCAGAGTTACTGGCTGGGCGCCACCGTTGGTGCCATCGGCACGTCGATGTCGCTCCTGGTGTATCCCCTTCTCGCGTTGGAGCTGACCGACTCGCCACTGCAGGCCGGGCTGCTCGCTGCGACACAGTCCGCGACGGCAGTGCTGCTCGGAATACCGGCCGGCGCACTGGCAGACCGGTTCAGCAGGCGCAACCTCCTCCTCACATCCGAGACGCTGAGGATGCTGGCGACCGCGGCGGTCCTCGTCTCCGTTGTGAGCGGTGGCGCCAGTATCGGCGTCCTGTTCACGGGAGCCGCAGTACTCGGAGTGTCCGGCGCAATCGGCATGCCTGTGCGACGTCTGGCGTTGCGCTCCATCGTGCCTCCTGAGCAATTGCGCCAAGCGCTGAGCCAGGACGAAGTCCGTGTGAATCTCGCCATGCTTACCGGGCCGCCTCTCACGGGTCTGCTGTTCACGGCAGGAGCAGCTCAGCCCTTCGTCGTTGTTCTCGCCTGCTATGTAGCTTCGTTGGGCTCCGCCTTCCTCACTCGCCTGCCCACGACGGGCCAGGAAGAGGGCCCCATCCGGCTCTCCAACCTGTTCCAGGGGGCCACTGTTGGACCGCGGATCGTGTGGCGTGACCCCGTTCTGCGTTCCGTCACGGGGCTGATGACGCTCGAAAACTTCATCTTCGCCGCCCTCAACCTGATACTCATCAACCACTTCCAGCAGGAGGGGGTGGATGCTCGTACGATCGGTCTGGCTCTCTCCGGGGAGGCGATCGGTTATCTGGCTGGTGCGGCCCTGGTGACCCGGCTGCACCGTAAATTCCGTCCCGGAATGCTCCTTCTTGGAGTGGTGTGGATCTCCCTGCTGGTGACCGCCGCTCTCCTTCTTCCTTCATCTCCCGTGCGTGTATTCCTGCTGCTCCTGGTGATCTCGCTCGGCAAACCCGCCCTGTACGTACTGATTGACGTGATCGTCTTCCAGCAGGTGGACGACGCCGTCCGAGGGCGGGTCATCTCCGGAAGCTTCACAGTTCTCGCCGTCGGAGCCCCACTGGGAAGCTCCGCAGCGGGTCTGCTGCTGGGTCACCTCACGCACAGCGCAGCCATCGGGATGCTGTGCCTGCTTCTCGTGATCCCTCTGTGCATGGCGACCAGTTTCAGGAAGCTGCGCCGCGCCGACTGGCCGGAACAACCCTAAGGACACGTCATGAACACGCATCAGCCCGCTCCTGGCCCGCCCGACGGGAGAAGCGTCCTGGACGCTGTCTGCACCGAAGCCGCAGCTGTCCTCGGACAGTCACCGGTATCAGCATCGGATAACTTCTTCGCTCTGGGAGGCGACTCTCTCCGTGCTGGCCGCCTGGTGCTGCGCCTGCTGAAAGTGGTCCCGGGCGCCCATCGCATCGAGCTCCAGGACATCTTTGACGCTGCGGACTTCTCCGAGCTGGCTACGCAGATCGAGGCAGGCATAGGGTCCGACACCAGCGCAGCGCCTTCAACACATGCCACTCCTGGTGCAGCACATCTTGTCGTCGAGCCTGATGTCGCAGAGCCCGGCGCGGGGCCCTGGGCCGTTCCACTGTCCTATGGACAACTCCGCCGACTCCAGCGCGACGCGGACTCCGTGGGGGAGCGGATTCCCCACCACGTTTCGAGGTCGTTCGACATCCAGGGGCCTTTGGACCTGGTAGGTCTCGAAGCCGCGTGCCAGGAACTCGTCCAACGTCATGGGGCGCTGCGTACGGGGTTCGACCTCGACCTCCAGCACGGTCGGCACCAGGCCCAGCGTCTCGACGGCCATCGTTTGGATACCTCGCGGCTCTTCCAGGCGCGGCGCATACCCTCCTGCGAGACTGTTGGCGACGAGGTGGACTCCGAGCAGAAGGCCCTTTTCGATCTTCCCACCGAGGTCAAGCTCCGCGTTCTCGTGCTCCTCACGGGCAAGAACGAGTCCACCATCGTGATCACTGCAGAGCACCTCGTGTGCGACGGGCACTCCTTCGCCATCCTCCTCAGCGACCTGGCCGCTCTCTATAACGCCCGCACGCAGAAGTTGCCCCCGGGGGCTGCTCTGCCGCAGCTTCCTCTCCGGTGCTGGGCCGAGGAGGAGAAAAGCCAGCAACTCGCGGCGCTGGAGCAGCGACTTGCCCACTGGCGGACGCGTCTTGACCCTCTGGAAGCACTGCCCGAGGTCCGGCTTACCGGCATGCGTGACCCGGATGTGTGGCCCACGACCGCGGCCCAACTCCGCAGCTCGCTGCCGGCCGCCACGGTGCAAAGGTTGCGCGAGACGTGTGCCTCGCAGTCCGCGACCTTGTTCTCTGGCTTCGTGACAGCCCTCGGGCTGGCTGTACTGGACGACACTGGCCAGACCGTCCCCGGCATGGTCAGTCCGACTTCAGGCAGACCAGCGGGCTGGGAGGATGAGGTCGACTGGTTCGCGAGCTCTGTCATCAACCGCTTCCGCATCAACACCCAACTGAGTCTCGGCGACGCGCTCAGTTCGGCGAAGCAGTCGGTCGCCTCGGGACTCACCCATGCCGTCCCGCTGCCGCTGCTCCTCAAGCACCTCCAGTTCAACCGAGACATCGTGCAGCGCTGGCGACCGTGGCTCTATCTGGCCCTCGAAACAGACGACGGCGCGCCCTTTCCTCTGCAGGGCGTGACGGTCGAACCAGCGGTGGCCGAGGTGCAGTTGGCGCTCAGGGCGGGACTGACGGTACGCGTGGACATTCATCAGCCTGAGTATCAGGACGCGGGTGCCACTGTCCTTTTCCAGTATGAACGCGAGGTGTGGCCCGCAGAGCGCGCGGAGAACTTCATGGCGACGTTCGTTCGGATGGTCGCCTTGGTCGCGCAGAACCCCTCCGACCCCAACGTGGCCGGCCTGCTGCGGTCGAACCATGTCCTTGCCAGCCGCTAACGGCAGCAGCCGTCCAGGTCCCCACACACCACCAGGAACAGTTCATGGCGCAACGCTCCAGCACAACACGGCTCGACAACGCTACGGCACCAGGCTCTTTGGCTCCGAGACCTGTTGTGCTGGTCCTCGACTACCCCGGCCAGCGCCCGGAAGCAATGCTGTCCGAACTGCGCCTAGAGGACGCGGGATTCGATGTGCGGTACCTGCTGGTGCGCCCCCTGCCTCAGGAGCTCAGCGCCGAAAAGTATGCGCAGGGGGCGTTGAAGGCGGCGGGAGACATATCAGGTGGAGTGCATGCAGTCCTGGCCTACTGCATGTCGGCCGCTCTCGCCCCGTACGTCGCTACGTTGGCTTCGGCCGAACATCTCCTCTTGTTCGATGCTGAGCGGTCCACTGCCAAAACAGTCGCCGACGAGCTCCAGTCCATTCTCCGGTCTTTCAACAGCGCAGATACGCTCCCCGACTGGTGGTGTGGCGAAACCCTCAAGGTCTCGCCTGCAACGCTGCTGGAGCGGATTAACAGCCACCTCTTCGACGCCATACGGGCCGCACTCGCTGCAGACTCTGACCCGAGCGTGGACGAAGGGCAAGACCAGGTGACGGACCAGGTAGCCCGCAGCATGGTGAGGACGTACATGGATTGGTTCTCCCATCTTGTGGCCGCTCACGGCCACGCTCCCGAGTCATTCAACGGCCCGTGGAACGCAGCGCACATCGTTTCGGACGGGCACGTCCTGCCTGACGGCTGGCGGGGCGTCGCCTGCTTGCCGCGTCACACGGTGGAAACCAGCCGACGAGAACTGGCGCGCGCCGACGAAACACAATCCCTGGCGCTGCGCCTGTTGCAACAGCCGCTGACGTGAGACCGCACGCTCACGGCAATTGCGCCGCACAGTCCAACAGCAGTGAACCAGCAGAACACACGGGGGCAAGAAACATGTCGAGTTCACTCAGGAGAACACTGCGGGACACCGAAACCAGGACCGCGGCCGTGGCCACACTCGGCCCCGTCGGCACGGATGCGCACGCGGAGGCGTCACGTCACTTCGACCGAGTGCTGCTCGCGGACTCCTTCAACGCCGCCATGGATCTGGGGTTCTCGAAAAGTATCCCGGTGCTCGTCGCGGCCGGCTTCCTCCAGCGGGACGAACACACCGTCGTGGATAGCTGGGTCGACATGCACTTTCGGAACTTCGAACGAACCAGCCTTGTGGCGACCTGGGAGAGCCCGACAAAACCGATGTGCGTGGCCGTTAACAGAGCGCGTGCCACAGCAATGGAACTGATGGACTCCATCGCGATACACCCGGCGACCGCGGCTTTCGCACGTAGATTCGCGCCGCGCGCCGCCCCCTGCTTCGTCGACGCAAAGCCGGTAGCAGTCAAGTGGGCAGAGGAAGGGCGCGTGGACGGCTGTATCGGTTCACTGGACGTCGTGAAACAGGGGGCCAAACTCGACATTCTGCATGTCTGGCAACCGACAATGGTCTGGTGCCTGTACAAGCCCCACGCCGATTCCAGAACAGACAGCGCAGGGCCAAATCCCGAAGCCGCTACACTCCAGCCGTAGCCGTGGGCCCACAAAGGGGCCCACGCGCATGATTCCGCTCTAGACAACACGTGCCAGGGAGAAACCTTGAAGGTCCTTATCGCTGGAGGCGCCGGATTCATCGGCAGCACAGTCGCCTCTGCATGCCAGGACAACGGCATCGAGCCCATCATCGTTGACAACCTAGTGACGGGTAGGAAAGAATTCACGACAGGTCGTGAATTCTTTGAGGGAGACATCGCGGATGGCGACCTCATCGACCAGGTCTTCGCTGAACATCCGGAAATCGAAGCTGTTGTTGACTGTGCCGCACTGATCGTCGTACCAGAATCGGTTGCACAACCGTTGCGGTACTACACCGAGAACGTGGCCAAGGGCATCGCCTTCTTGGGACACCTTGCTCGGAACGGCTGTAAGCGCCTGATCTTCAGCTCCTCCGCTTCCATCTATGCCACGGGTGACGACTTCGCCGTCGACGAGGATTCCGCGCTCGCCCCGCTGAGCCCCTACGCCCGTACCAAAGCCGTCTTCGAAACGGCTCTGGAGGACATCAGCTCGACCGGGGAGATGAACATCGTCTCTCTGCGCTACTTCAACCCTGTCGGGTCCGATCCGAAGATGCGCTCAGGGCTCCAGGTCCGCCGTCCCACGCACGCGCTGGGAAAGATGATCGAAGCGCATCAGCGGGGCGAGACGTTCGAGATCACAGGAGTGGACTGGCCCACCAGGGACGGCACGGGTATCCGCGACTACATTCACGTGTGGGACCTCGCGCAGGCGCACGTGCAGACACTGCGCAGGTTCGACTCCCTGTTCCCCGCCGAGCCCTTCACGACCTATCAGGTCATCAACCTGGGAACGGGCACGGGCACGACCGTACGCGAACTTGTCGATGCCTTCTCCAAGGTGACAGGAACCCCGCTTCAAGTGGTGGAGGCCGGACGCCGGCCCGGGGACAACGCGGGCGCCTTCTCCCGTGGCGAACGGGCTGCCGAACTCCTTGACTGGCGCCCACTGCATTCAGTGGAAGAGGGAATTAGGGATTCTCTCGCATGGTTTGAGAAGCGCGATTCAATCATCGGAACCGATAGCTAGGTCAAAGGTGCCATGAATAACAGCCACCCACTATTGTTCGACGCAGCTCGTACGTCGCCCCCCACATCTTCACCCGTGGGGTCAACGTCGCTACTGGCCGCAAAATACCCCGACGCAATAGGCGCGTGGGTGGCTGAAATGTCGTACAGCGTCGCCAGGCCGATACATGATGCAGTGAAGCGTCAGATGGAAGCTGAAACACTCGGCTACAACGATCCCATCAGTATCGACCTGGCGCGCGAGTCTGTCGTCCGCTGGATGAAACAGGAATATGACTGGTCCATTGCAAGCAACTCGGTAGGATTTGTCAGCGACATCGTCACGGGATTCGGTGCGATCCTCACCCACTTCCTTCCCCCAGTGGCTGACATTGTCGTGCCGACGCCCGCATACGGTCCGTTGCTGACCGTACCGGCGTTGTTCGGACATCGCGTCCAGGAAGTGCCGTCACTGTCAAGTAGTGCATTCCATCGGATGGACTTCGAAGGGATCGAGCGCGCCCTGGCGAACGGGGCACGCCTGGTGGTGCTCTGTAATCCACACAACCCCACCGGCCGCGTGTTCACCGCAGAGGAACTTGGCCGACTGGCTCAACTGGTCGACCACTATGGAGCTCGGGTATTCAGCGACGAAATACATGCACCGCTTGTCACCGCATCAGTTACACACATTCCCTATGCGAAGGTCAGCGCAGCCGCAGCGTCCCACACCATAACAGCCAGCTCCGCCTCGAAAGGGTGGAACATATCTGGTCTCAAATGCGCCCAACTGATCTTCTCTTCCCCAGCGGACGCCGAACGCTGGCAACACGTCGCCGACTTCTTCATCAAATCCGTCTCTCGGTTGGGGGTCTCGGCTATTCCTGCCGCCTACGATCACCCCGAGTCCCACGACTGGCTAGCCTCCGTACGTACGCAGCTTGCCCGCAATAACGCGCTAGTCGCCGAAACAGTCGCCCGTCGATTGCCTGAAATCGGTTATTCTCCCGCCGAGGCAACGTACTTGGCCTGGCTCGATTGCCGCGCATACGGACTCAGAGAGCCAGCCAGATTTTTCAGAGAGCGCGTCGGCCTCGCAATGTCCGATGGAGGCGAGTTCTCCGCACCCGGACATCTCAGGTTGAACTTCGCACTTCCCGAGGACGTGTTGCGCAAGGCGCTCACAGCACTCGTCCGCGGCGCAGAGCTTCTCCGTTCCAGCCGACCGCTCGAAGAGACGGTGACGCACCATGCCTGACATTCTCGTCGCGGGGTACGGCGTGATGACCCGCGGGATCCTGCCCCACCTCTTGCATGAAGAGGGCTTCTCCGTCTCTCTCACCAGTCGGCACCTAACCACACCGCCGCATCCGCACGTACGACTCACGCAGCGAGCGGACCTGGAGCGAGCCGACATCATCCTCGGCTGCTTCGAAAACGATGCGGCCAGCCGAGATTTCTGGACGTCTCCTCACGTCATCGAGATGATCGCCCGCACCAAGCCTGTCTGTATCGAGATGTCCACACTCAGCCCCTCCTGGATCATCTCCTGGCACGATCACATCAGCGACGGGGGCGGCGTGTCTGTCGAATGCCCCGTCACCGGCAGCCGGCCCGGAGCGGAAGAAGGTACCTTGTCTGCCTTTGTCTATGAGAGCGCTCAAGACGAGCGGACAGAGAAGACACTCAACACCTTCACCCAGCACCGCTACAGCTTCGGTTCACCTGGCCACCCCACGCGCTTCAAACTCGTATACAACGCATGGGGTGCGACACTGCTGCACACTCTCACTGCCTTCGTTCCCACACTTCGGCAAACCCTCGGCAGTGACTTTGACCAAGCAGCTCGCATTCTGTCGAGCGATGGCTGGATGTCGCTCGTATGCACCAGCAAGCTCGACCGCATGATCGAAGCGCGCTTCGACAGCGCCGACTTCGCGCTGCGCAACATGGTCAAAGACCTGCAGTACGCCCGTGAAGTCATTCCGTCGCCGAACCCGCTTCTGGACCTGGTGCATGCCTCCTTCGCAGAGGCACAGGCGATGCATGGCGGCGACGCAGACTTCTCAGCCGTGACCAAAACACGTACTGAAGGCAGAATATCGTGATATCAACGGATCTGGAGAACCTGCGGTCTAACCTGGCTACTGCCTGCCGCACCGTGACCGCGGCCTCAGTGGCGCTGTCGGGTTCGCTCTCCCGCGGAGAGGCGCGCGTCACCGGCCGGCGCGTTCTTTCAGACCTGGATCTCATACCGGTCGTACTGACCCCAGAGGATGCGATCCTGGCCAGAAAGCAACTCGCCTCGGTCCTACAGGAGTTGTCAGTCCTGTACGAGATCACCTGCACAGCAGCGATCACTCTGGAAGCGAACTTCCTTCGCGCGCGCCATGCGGGTTACGTCACCAGCATGGCCACTCAGCCGTTCGCCTGGGACCCCCTCGATGTGACGCAGCGCCTGAAAGGACGGTCCGGAGAGCCCACGTCTCCGGCTGATGTACTGCCATGGCTCGTCCAGCCAGTGACGTACTACCTGGCGAAGGCCGGTGCGCTTTCACCTGAGGAGAACCTGGCGAAGGCTGCGCGCGCAACGCGTCATCTGCTGTACAAGGCCGGACTCAGCACAGTCACGGAACTAGCCCTTGTGGACCGGCTCGGCAGCCCGTCTTCCAGCGACGACGTCCAACGTGGCGTTGCCGAAGGCTGCGCCAACGCAGTCCGCCATATAGCCGATTCACACAACGTTCAGCTGCTTCCATCCTCGCAGGAATTCCTCGCGCGAGCCGGCACATCAGCAGATACCGAGAACGCGCAAGAGACCTTCCGCGTAGTGCGCGACCGGACGTTCCTCGAGAATCAGGGCCTCCCCTTCGAGGTCTCCGCCATGGCAGCTAGGCCCACTGTCTGAGAAAGGCGCCCCATGTCTCTTGTCCTGCCCAACACTTTCGCCTGTACCACCCGGACGGCTCTGCTCGACGGCGCGGTGCCCACCGACTTCAGCCACCTCGCGCAACATAGCCTGCCCGAGCTCGTTCGGCAGCAGCTGACTTCGGTCCGCCGGTTCCTCGTGTCTGTCTCGCGAGTCCGTTCCTCGGTCACTGCAGACCGTTCCATCGACTTCACCGAGACATTGATCAAGATCCCGGTCCGATTCGGGCAGGAAAATTATCTCTTTCCCGTGGTCACCTACGTGGACCATGAGTACTCGCTGATCCGAGGGTTTCTGCTCGGCTTCCACAAGCTCTTCGCAGCCGAGGCGCACGACCCTGTTCTGCCAATGGTCACGTTGCCGGGAGTTGACCTCGACCTGCGTGACGAAGGGCCGGAGGCACAGACCGCGCACGCCCTGCCCCCGGAGCAGGGTTGGCCGTTCCTTCTCTGGACGGACTACGCGGTGTCGGACGCTCGATCGCGTGGTTGGCGCACGCTCGAGGTCGAGCAGTACGCGCGAACCCAGCTGACGTTCTTGCAGTGCGCCCGGTCCGAACAGGTCATTGGCGGAGAGAAGGCCACGGTACGCGGCTTATACGAAGCCACTGACGAATTTGTCGTTGTCGGCACGCGTGCCTTGAGCGCAAGCTCGTTGAAGTAGCTATGGGGCGGCAAACCCGATACCGAGGTCAACTCAAAAATGACTCACCGTGCCTACATGACGCGGGAACGTGGGCTTCGACCGCCTGCAGGCTGTATCGGCGCACCTGCAGTGGATCGCCGACGTGCGGCCCGGATCTCATCAACAGTCGGTGTGGAGAGCCCGTCAGTGGTTAGGGCTGCGGTGGCGAATGGCGTCCACTCGGTGCCCTTACCGCGCTGCTGTACACCGAGGTAGGGGCATCGCTCGGCTCCGTGGGTTTCGAACCGGATGCGGAAGACGTAGCCGACACCGTCCAAGAGTTCCTTGGGTGCGGGGCCACCCAGCCCGAAGACCCAGTCGGCTTCCTTGTCGCCCGGCGCATCAGTGTTGCCGGGTGCAAGGCCCCATGAGCCATTGCTGTCGGGCCGCAATCGGAAGCGCAACTGGCGCAGGCTGCCCTTGAGGTCGACATCGATCATGCTGCCAGGCGGGGTGGCGCTTTTGGGCAGGTGCACCGCCCCCTTGCAGCCCTGGCTTCCGATCCAGTTGTGCAGGGCCCGCTTCATGAACAGGTGGTCGGCGCTATCCTCGCCATTGGCTGTGCGAGTGCAGGTGTGATGTGGGTGGTGCGCGAAGTGGCAGACCTTCGAGTGATATCGGCGGTCGGTCAGCGGTTCTCCGCAGCCGCCAAGAAGTGAGCCACACCAATACGTGTACCTGGGGTGCAGTTGCCGCCAGCGCGTCAGCTCCGCCGCTTCCATGGGAAGGATGATCGCGAGATCGGAGTCCTTGCTGCCTATGACAGCGGTTTGTATACGACGGTGGTCTGTGGCTGGTAGCGGCATAGGGGTAGACCTCCGGCGGCGGGCAGCGGCGCAAGACAGGCCAGCGCCAGCAATCTTGCCATCACGGCCTCTTGAGGTCAGCCCACCCACTCACGCGCCCGTGCCGCAAAACAACTTCTGCTACCAATCGCGGAGTTGAGGTGCGACACCCCCTCGTCGGAACGTATGTTCGAAGTGGATGATGGGTGGATCGCGTGCCAGTTCGGTGCGCCGGTCGTTAGGCAGCGCACCGGAAGCGTCCTGGCCAGCCGGGCGCTTCGAGGCTCACGGCAGGAGAGGCAGCGATGAGCGATCGAAGCGCGATCGAGTGGACCGAGGCCACCTGGAATCCCACGACCGGCTGTGATCGAGTCACGCCAGGGTGCGACAACTGCTACGCCTTAGTCCTCGCCAGGCGGCTCAAGGCGATGGGGACGGCCAAGTATCAGAACGACGGCGACCCTCGAACCTCTGGCCCTGGCTTTGGTCTCACGCTGCATCCAAGTGCCCTGGAGGTGCCCTTGGGCTGGAAGGCGCCCCGCATGGTCTTTGTGAACTCGATGAGTGATCTCTTCCACGCAAAGGTTCCTGTGGCCTTTGTGGAACAGGTATTTCAGGTCATCGCGGAGACACCGCAGCACACGTACCAACTGCTCACGAAGCGCGCCAGACGCCTGCGTCGCCTTGCGGACCGTCTCGAGTGGCCGCCCAACCTCTGGATGGGTGTATCCGTCGAATCGGAAGATCAGTTCGACCGTATCGACGATCTCCGTCAAGTCCCCGCCGCCGTAAGGTTCCTCTCCTGCGAGCCGCTCCTGGGGCCGCTCTCTGACCTCGACCTGCAGGGGATCGGCTGGGTGATTGCCGGCGGCGAATCCGGCCCGAACCATCGGCCGCTGAAAGAGGAATGGGTTACGGAGATCCGCGACATCTGCCGCGACGCCAAGGTGCCGTTCTTCTTCAAGCAGTGGGGCGGCCGTACGCCGAAGGCCGGCGGGCGAGAGCTGGCTGGCGAAACCTGGTCGGAGATGCCTGTCGGGCTCCAGTCCTCGCTTGTGTGAGCGAAAGGACCCAGCCAATGGCCACACGGGGTCTGGCGTCGGTTGAAATCGCTGTGTGATCCTCAGCCTCGGGGAGCGGTTTCCGCAAGGGGGAGGGGACATGGCTGTACCGAGAGCTGTTGTCTGGCCACGAGACCCGCATACGGCGGCCAAGCACGATCTGCTGAAGAAGTACTTGCAGCCATGGGCGCGCATTCTGCTGACCCACCACGACAGCGTCACCTACGCGGAGGGCTTTGCCGGCCCCGGCGTCTACATAGGTGGCGAACCGGGGTCCCCCGTCGTCGCCCACCGGGTCTTCGCGGAGGCCCTGCAACAACGCCCCAAGGGGGCCCGAATGGTCCTCGTTGAAGAGGACGCACGCCGGGTACAGAAACTGCAGCATCAGCTGGTGCTCGCGCGCGAGCACACCCCAGATGAGATCAGCGCCCGCATGCAGACTGAGCTCCACACCGGAACCTGCCACCCCACACTCCTCGACAGACTTCGATCAGGCGGGCACCTGGGTAAGCCGCTCTTCGTGCTGTTGGACAGCTATGGCGGCCCGGACATTCCCTTCTCCCTGCTGCAGCAGCTGGCCCAGTTCCAGCGGACGGAGGTGATGCTGACCTTCGTCCCGAACTTCCTCACCCGCTTCGCTGAGAAGAACGACGGCCACCGGGCCGCAGGTGACGCCGCATTCGGCGGCACCGACTGGCATGGCGTTTTCACACAACCCGCGGCACGCAAGTTCGCATACCTGCGTGATCGGTATCGCGAGTCGATCAAACGCGCCGGATTCCCCCACACCCTGTACTTCGAGATGGTGGATGAAGGCGGGCACCCGCTCTACCTCCTCTACGGAACCCGTCATGCGCTGGGCGTGGAGAAGATGAAGGACGCCATGTGGAGTGTCGATCCCGCATACGGCGTCCAGTACCGGGATCCCAGGGACGTGCAACAACAGGCTCTGGACCTGGAGTTCGAGCCCAACACGGATCCACTGGGGCGCATGCTGTTGGAGGTCATCGTCGGCAGTCCCGGTGGGCAGCTGGTCGAGGACCTCCAGCAGTACACGCTGCTCGAGACGGTCTACCGTCCCGCGCAAGTCATCTCGCTCATCGAGAGGATGCGGGACGGCAAGGCCGTCGCCACAGAACCGCGCCGTATCACCAAGAAGACCCGGGTGTTCCCCTACGCCGAGAAGCCTGGACAAGGCGAGCTCTTTTAGGGATGCGTCGCGTTGGCAGAGTCCACGGCTTGAGCTTCGCGCGCGGCGGCGAAGAGCGCCCTGCGGGCACTGAACGGGTCGTGGGTCGCGGGCAGCCATGGGTGGGTCGCCAGTGCGGCGGCCAGCCACCGGCACTCTTCCTGGGCCGCGAGCCACCGCTCTCGTTCTGCGTGCGTGATGTCGATGCGCCCCGCCGCGATGTCCGCTCCCGCCGGTAGGGTGCCGGCGAGTGCCTTCAGGCGGTCAAGGGCGGAGTCCAGCGCCAGCCTCGCCGCCACTACATCGCCGGGAATCTCCCAGCCGTCCACGTTCCACATGGACCTGTACTCCGGCGGCGGTTCCTTCGACAGCCAGTCGGAGGCATCGATGGGATCGCCACTGTCGCGGGGAAGCGCGAGTTCCGTGCGAATCCCGGTGTCCTCGCCATAGTGGCAGTGCGGATCGAGCGGAAGTGGCTCAGCGGGCAGGAGCGTGGCAGTCGAGCCGCTCGTCGATGCCGGCAGATAGGGATCCGGTTCGTCACGGCCCTGGAGGAACTCCGCCTTGTCCGACGGCCTGACCCACATGTGCCAGCCGCGCCGCCGCCCTGCGCGCGCTTGCATGAACAACGTCACGAGCTCGCCGGTGGCCGTCATGCGCACCATGTCGTCGAAGTGCGCCTGCGTCGATTCCCACGTGGCGTGCCAACCGCCACAACGCGTCCCCGTCTTGGGGCATTCGCGCTGAGTGCTCCAGTTGCAGCGGACCATGCGCAATGCCTTCACTCCTCCTCGTACGCGCAAGGCGTCCCGACTGTCCACGTCCTGCCATCGCTGGACGTTCAGCCTGGCCCAAGGTGCCCGATCGATGGCAAGCGAGTTCTCGTTCGTCACGAGCCACAGCGGTGTCAGGCCGTCGTCCAGCGAAGTACGCGTCCTGTTGTCAACAGAACCACTCGCGATCGGCGAGATCTGGATCTCGTAGCCGATCTTCTTTCCGCTGGCCCCGGCGACCGTCACATCCGTACGACGGCGACCATGTACGGCTCGGTCTTCGACGCAGACGCTGAAGCCCTCTCGACTGGCTGTTTCGGCGGTGTGGTTCTTGAGCGCCTTGTGCAGCTGGCTCTCGCCCGCCGTCTCGGACACCTCACCCCTGGCAACGTGCCGGGCGTGGTAGCGGCCGTTCTTCTCGACGATGGTCATGAACCCAGGGCAGACAGTCCCGTACTCGTGTGCCCCCAGGCAGTAGAGAAGGTCGGGCTTGTAGTTGCGGTGAATCTCCTGAAGGAGCCCCGGGCGGTCGGGGTTACCCAGGTCCGATGCACTCAAGTCGATAGTGATCCCGTAACCGCGGTGCAGCACGTTGTGGGTCATGTCTCGAGAGTAAGTCCTGCCTCTGATAACAGAGTTGGCTGCAGCGACGAGGCTGGTCGGTGGCGGTGCATCTGCCGGCGGGGAACCCCGCCCCCCCCTGAACGCGCCGCTTGACTTCGTGCGCTCTTGTGCAGGTGTGCCAGACCTCAGGGGTGGTGCAGTGTGCGCAAGGTGGCAGGTCGAGGGTGCCGGAGACGAAAGCCGTGACGCCTCCGCAGGCTGAGCACGGTGCTGAGCGGCGCTGGCAGTCTGGGCACCACGGTTGGCCCGTGACCCGGGAGGTGCTGCAGGGCTTCTCCTCGCCGCAGATACTGCAAGTAACGGTGGGTAAGGAGGCGTCGGCGTACAGTCGGCGAGTGACGTCGGCGAGGTGCTCGATATTTCGGGAGAGACGGGCATGTGTGGACCCTCCCGCGGACGATTCGGATTAATCGTTACGCGCTGGGGGAGGGCTTGTGATTGAGTCCCGGACCGTGCGAACGAAGATTGTTCTGTTCTCCTCGGCAACTTGGATGTTGCGTTTGAAGCCTTCCAGGAACCGGGAGCTTGCGTCGATGATCTCTTTCTGCAGGTCACCGAGAGCGGTTGCCCTACGTACCCACTCTTCCGCTTCGGCTGTAGAGTGCTCCATATTGACCACGAGCTGCCCAACTCCTCTATGGAGTAGCGCTCTTCCAGCTTCTCCAGGCCGTCTGCCTGGCGCAGCAGCTCGTTGAGCTGCTCGAACGGAAGGTCCGGTGAGACTTCTTGAACCCGACTTGCCTGCTCAAGCACGCGCGCAAGTGACAACTTCATGTAGTCGCCCCACTCGTCTTCTTGTTCGACGTTCTCCAGTGTCACTTCAGATATTGATTGAGCTGCTTGAGACACCTCTTCGGGGCCGAGAATCTCAATACGTTTCGCTCGCTCCAGCATGCGAGCGACGACGCCGGACCGCCACACATGCCCGTGCGGGATGAGCCTGCAAGTCACTGACTCGGTGGGGAACCTTCCTCTCCGGAGGACTCGTCGGAGTCGCCGTCGTGTGGCAGGACGTATTGTGCGGTCTTTGCCGCCATGTGGAGCGGGAGTGGAAGCCCTAGGGTCACGTTGTAGTCAGGCGCGCGGCGCAACTGGTGGGTGATGGCGGCCCAAGATCCCGGCACGCTGGATTTCTCTGGCACGGCGACAACCGCGATCTCCAGTGCGGCCGGGTTCCATGCGTTGGTGCCCGTGTCGATGACAGGCTCCGGCTCTTTGTCTTCTTCATCCTCCGAGCGCTTCTTCTTCAGCGGAATACGGGTGGCAATCTTCGAGGCGGTCTTCACCGCGTGCTTGGCTGTGTGGGGCTTTTCGCCGGTGCTGTAGTACACGCGGTTGTTGTCGTCGGCGCTTGGGTGGGCCCATAGGCCGCTCGCGAAGCCGTGATCGGCGGTGTCGTCGTCCGGGGCGAACCACTGGGGGGTTTCGTCGGATGCGTTGTCGCGTACCCGCACATGGCACAGATTCTCGCCGTACAGGGTGATGTGCTGGGCCGGGTTGGGGCCGAACTGGAGGGCGTCGGGGCGCAGCCGGCCGTTGGTCAGCCATGGCCAGTGCAGACGGGAGTTCTGCGCGTGCGAGAGCAGCAGGACGTGGCGGTCACGCAGGCTGTAGAGCATCGCCCGGATGAACTGGGCCGTCTCGGCCCGTTGATCCTCCAGATCGGGAACCCAGGCCGTGGTGCGCTGATTCTCCCCATCCTCGGCTTCCGGCCTCGGCGCGTCCTCCTCCCCGGTCGCTCCTGTGACTTCGCCGTCCTCGCCGTCTTGGTCTTCCTCGTCGAACTGCTCATACTCGCCCGGGATCTCGGCGTGGCGGGCAAGAGAGAGCAGGAGTTCCGGGTACGGAATCCAGTCCCCGCGGTCGGGGTCCCACCCCGTGACCGAGCTGTCGGCTGCGTTCATTTTGACGGCGACAGGGGCGGTGCGGCGTTTGCGGGTGGGTCCGTCGGCGCGGCGCTTGACCATCCACAGTGCGACGTACTCCAGGTCCTTGGGCAGTTCGTCCACACTGTGTTGCGGTGCCGTGCAGACGCCCAGTTGCCGAAGGACGTCGTTCCACGCCTGCAGAGATCGGTGGGCGATGCTCTTCTTGGTGGCGGTGTTCCAGTGCGAGCTCGGCAAGGCGATGAACTTTGTCAACCGTCCGGCATCGGCATACCCGAGGCGTACGGCGAACTTGGGGTCCACGATGTCGGGCCGGAAGGACTTCGGGTGGCCGATCTCGACCACGACGGCCTGGACGTCGGGTCGTTTGTCGCGGCCGCACAGTTCGGCGATCTCTCGCCTGCGGGCGCTGATCGCTGTGGGGAGGGACTTCCGTTTCGGCTGGCCGTCGGGGAAGTCGAGTCGGGCGGCGACGACACCGGCGTCTTCCAGGTGCAGGCGTACCGTCAGCTCTGGCGTCGTCCAGGTACGTACGGCCTTGTCTGTCCCGCCCGGGCCGTCCAAGCCCAACAGGACTGCCAGCTGCTCGATCAGGGCGTCACGGGTGCGGTCGCTCTGCCAGCGCGCTTCGACGATCAGGGGCCGGCCGTTGAGTACCCGTGCCAAGGCGGTGCGCCGTTCGTTGCGGCCTTCCCGCTCCAACTCGGACTTCTGGACGGCGCGTTCCTGCTTCGTCTTGGCTGTCGGAGTCTTGGGCAGATTGCGTGGGAGGACTGGAAATCGGCTGCGGGTGAAGTCGCCGAGCTGGGTGAGGTGAGGCAGCAACGCCCCGGCGGCCCAGTCGGTAAGGGGGGAACGGTCGCGCGGCATGAGACCGGTGCCGACGCCATGACCGCCCATCGACGTGGCATGCACGACGCCGATCTGGATGCCGTCCTTCCCGGGGATCCAGGCGTCGGGGTTCTCCTGCACTGCCGCCGCGTTCGGGAGTTCGCGGGAGAACCGGAGGCTGCTGAGCATGCCTTGGGGGCCTCCGCGCGCCCACTGGGGCACGGAAGTGTTGCGGTCGATGGCCAGTCGGCTCACCGAGAGCCGTCCGGTTCCAGTCGACTGCCCCAGCCAGGGTGTTTGCGCGAGCAGGTACGCCGACACGGCCCGCCGATATGGTAGGGACACGGGACCACCGGTGCGCCAGCGGCGAACTCCCGTGCGGACATGAAGGCGGAAGTCGCCGGCGAAGGGCACGGTCTGCACGGTGAGCGTGATGACGAACGAGAACTTCCACCGCATTCCGTCGTCGTCCTGGTGGTCGCGCGGCGGCCAGGAGACGAGCTCGGCGCCGCGCTCGGTGGCGGCGATTTTGAAGGTCATCTCGACGCCCTCGAAGCGGTAGGGATCCAGCTTCGCGATACCCTGTGCGAGGGCGTCGGGCAGGAGCTGGTGGATCAGCGGGTCCGGCTCGAAGGTGCCGCCGGGCGAGGTCGTGCCCGCGAAGAGGTCGACGGTGTGTGGCTGCCAGGTCAGCCCGGCTACGTCCAGTGAGGCGCTGAGCTTGGTGGCCCGTTCGGTGATGTCCGGATGCTCCTTGCGGGTGCGCGGGGGGTGCAGGTCACGGATCCAGGCGTGGATGAGCTGCCGCATGACGGGGAGCGGAAGCGGCGTTTCTGCGTACAGCCATGGGGTGTTGTCGTCGAGGGTGGCGCCGCGCGCGACGCACAGTAGGTCGGGTGCCACGGCACGGATGACCTCGTTGAGCCGGCGGATCGGCACCTGGTTGATCTTCTTCGGTTCGCGTTTGCCGATCCGGTAGAAGTCCAGTACCTCGGCCCGCCAGGAGGCGGGGAAGGCGAGTCCGTGGGGCTGGCGGATGAACTCCGTGCCGCGGGCGGGCTCGAACGCGGTGAATCTGACGGTGGGGTAGGAGGGCATGTGTGGGGGTCCCTTCGTGTACAGGGGTAAGGGAATGGCTGTGCGGTTCAGTCGGTCGGGTCCGGGGCGCAGGGGACGATGCCGGCGAGCGCGGTGTGCAGCGGCTCGTACAGGGCTTTGACGAGGGCCCGGTCCAGGGCAGTGATCGGCGCTGCGCCGGGGGGCTTCTGGTCGTCCGGGGACGGGGCGAGGTAGGGGTCCAGGACGTGCCGCATCGCGAGCAGGAGGCTCGTCCGCCAGGTATCTGGTACGGCCTTGCCTGCGGCGGCCCGGGTGGCGAACGGGGCGTCGACGAAGACGACGCGGGCGGGGACGCCTCCGCGCACGAGACGGCCGATGACCTGCCAGATGACGACCAGCTGGTCCCAGGTGAAGGAGATCTTCTCGTCCTCGTTCAGCCGGCTCCAGGCCAGAGGGTGGTTGAGGAGGTGTCGCCACCGTGCACGGGCAAGGGTGCGGAACTGGGCGCCGGCCTCGTCCAGGCTCGGTTGAGCGCGAACGAACTCATCGAAAGTGCCGTCGCGTTGCATGCGTGCCGCCCAGTCGTTGACAGCCTGCACGGCGAGGCCGATGTCGTCGGGGCGGGGGTGGGGGCGGGCCAGGAAGAACACCGAGCCGATCGCGGCGACTCCTCGGTCGAGGATGTTGTGACCGCGTTCGACGGCGAGCAGGGGAGCCACCAGGATCTCCATGCCGGTTGAGGCGAAATTGGCTACGTCGCCGCGGCGCAGGGCTACGACCGTGCCGCCGTCGGGACCCATGGCCGGGCTGGAGTAGAACGCGGGCTCCTCGTCCGCGTCGTCGGCGACCAGGCGGCACACTTTTCCGGCCCACCGGGGGATGCGGTTGAGGATGTCCGCCGCGCGACGTGCCTCGTCGTAGGAGCCCGTCAGTACGAGGAGCCGTTCGCGCCGTTCGTTGTTGACGGCGGCGAGTTCCTGTTCGAACACGCTGGGCTTGCCGTCGGTGCCGCGACGGGCCAGCCGGTCCAGCATGTGTTCGAGGACGAGGGGGCGCAGGTGGGGTTTGGTGCCGGAGAGCTTGAGGGGGCGGCCGTCTGGACCGGTCAGGAAGCGGGTGGTGAATACGGTCTTGTTGATGGCGGCGCGTTCCGCCGGCGGGGGTTTGAGGAGGGCTCCGACCTCGGTGAGTACGTGGTAGCGGGTGGAGCGGCCGGCCCAGCTGGTGCCCGACATGAGTAGCACGTTCGGTCCGGGAAGGCCGTCCGCGAGGGTCAACTCCGGTAGTCGTAGCAGGAGTTCGCGCCCGTTTCCGGCGCAGCGGAAGAAGCGCAGTTCGCCGCTGCGCAGCTGTCCCAGGCTTGCGTCCTCGGACAGGAATTGGAAGCCGAGGATGTTGCCCATGGGGGATTCGGGGACCAGCGGCCGGTAGTCCTCGGGCGGGCGGCGGGACAGCACGTTGCTCGATGCCCCGAAGTTCAAGGCGGCCTCGACCCCCGGCCACAGCTCCGTCAGTAGGTCGAGCCGGGTGTGCAGGGCGGACAGCAGGAGGGTGAATTCGAAGCGCAGCACCTGCTCTTTCACGCTGTCGGGGCTTTCCAGCACGGCGCCCCCTGCAAGCGAGAGCAGTTCTCGCTCGACCAAGCGGCGGGCGTTGCGGGGGCGGATGGCGTGCAGAAGCTGACGGGTCAGCCGCACCAGCGAGTCGACCTGAGGGTCGCGTGGTTCGCGGTCGCCGAGTGGGTCGTCGCGGAACGCGTCAAGGACCGCCACGACGGCGTCGCGTCGCGCGTCGCCTGAGGAGTCCGATGTGACCGGCTGGCGGGTTTCGGGAGGTTGCGTCTCCGCGTCTCCGTTGGCGGCCTGCCCGATGTCCTCGTCCCATTCGGGGGCGGGCTGGTCGGGGGTGTCGGCCGGGTCGGTGTCGGCGTCGGAGGGCTTGCCGAACCAGTCGGAGATGAGTTTGAACTGGAGAGTCCACGAGCTGAAGTAGTCGGCCTCGACCCAGTCGCGCAGGCTCCGGTGGCCCAGCAGCATGTGGTAGATGCGGTCGGCGGCGACCGTGACGGTGTGCAGGGCCGCCGTCCACTCCATGACGGTGGAGTTGGACAGTTGGATGCGCCCGCCGCGCGCCAGTTCGTCGATCTTGTGCTGGTGGATCTCGTCAAGCCAGGAGTTGGGCGTGCGCCCGGTGAGTACGGCGGCGGGCGCGAACATGGTGTCCAGCTGCATCTGCACGCGGTCGGCCTCGTCGATGACGACCAAGTCGCTGCGTCGGCAGGCGAGTTCGAGGAAGCGGATGCGCTCCTCGTTCTGGTGCGCGGGCACGGCGCTGTGGACCAGGGCGGCGGGGGTGGCGACCCAGATGTCCGCGGCGACGAGCTCGCGGGCCCCGTGATGACGCGGGCACCGGTGCCATAGAGGGCAGCCGTGGCGCTTGCGCAGGTTTGGGGCTGGCGTGTCTTGCGATCCGTCAGTGGCCAGAGCGGTGAGCGGGCGTTGAGCTGGACGCCGTTTGGGCGGGAAGAGCTGCGTGCAGGGAGCGGTCCGGTAGGCGAGTGGCTCCGCTGCCTCGACTCCGCGCAGGGCATCGAGCGGGCAGGCCGTACTGAGGTAGTCGAGGCTCAGCGCGTCGTGGGTGAGCAGGGAGGTGCCGCCGTCCTGTGCGGCGAGGCGGCGGTGGGTGCGCTGCAGATGCTGCTCGCGTGTGGTCACCCCCAGGACGGGGGCCGCCTTGAGGCCGAGCGCGGTGAACAGGGACACGAGGTTCAGGGCCTCGGCGACATCGCCCACCACCAAGGTGACGCGTTTGTCGTGGGTGGCCGCCCAGACTGCCAGGATGTCCCGCAGGGTGCTCTTTCCGGCACCGACCATGCCGAGCAGATGTAGCATCCGGTCGATCCGCAGCATTTTGTGCTCCGGTGTGAAGTCGCCCGACTCGGGCTTGCGGACGAACAGTTCGACCCGTTCCAGTCTGCGTCGCCAGTCGCCGCCGTCGGGGTCGTCGGGGCCGCGCAGCTGGTCCTCCATCCACGTGGCGGTTGCGAGGAGTTCCTCCCAGGGGGCCTCCAGTGGCTTGCCGTCCGGGGCGGCCGATGATCCGAGGGCGTGGGGCGTCGTCTCCTCGGCGGGCAGTTCTTTGGGCAGGTCCACCGAGGTCCAGGTGCGGCTTTCCAGAAAGCGCCATGCGCCGGGTTCGGCCAGTGGCAGCGACCGGGTCTGGTAAGGCGGGGCCGCAGCCAGGGCCTGCGCGTATATGGCCCACCGGTGGTGGGCGATGGACACGCCGCGACGCCGGGGGGCGTCCTCCTGGTCGGCGAGGTGGAAGCCACGCAGCTCGGGCGGGAGCGCCAGGTAGATGTCGAGGGATTGGGTCCACACACGGCGCCGGCGCAGCGGCCACAGCAGGTGGCGGCCGATGCGCAGCATGCGCTGCTGTGCGGGCGCTTGAGCATGTCCGAGCGCGGCGGCGAAGGGGTATCCGCCGAAGAGGGTCCAGCCGGCCTGCGCGGGATGCCCGGGCAGCAGCTGTTCCACCAGGCAGAGCCCGAGCTCGACTTCGCACAACCGGGCGGCTGCGAGTGCCGGCTGGGGATCGTCGGCGAAGTGCGGAAGAAGGTTCGCGATGAGATCGTCGCGCCACTGCTCTTGGTCACGCATCGGCGTCCTCCGCCTGGTCGTCGGCGAACGGCCCGCCGGGGCCGTCGGCCAGTGTTGTTCGGATCCGTGCCATGAACTGCCGGTGGCTGAGCACGGTCGTCGACGTGCGTACCTCGGCCCTCAGGTACCGGCGGACCACGGACACGTAGTTGCGGCGCAGGGCGGTCCGGTGGTCGGGGACGACGAGAAACGCCTCGTCGTAGGGCGGTTCTTTGGGCAGCGGCCTGGCATTGCGGCCGAGCAGCGCGGGGTTGGCCCAGTCCTTGACATCGACGGCCCACACCCGCCCGTCCGGAAGCGGGATCCGCAGGTCGTATGCGTCGTAGTTCGGCCACAGCTCAGTGGCGAGGTGAAGACGCAACAGAGCACGTTCCAGGCGCAGTTCGGCGACGCCGGGAGAGGTGACGAACAGGCGCAAGGGCCGGGTGAGCAGCAGCACGCCGCCGCCCTCGAGCTCGTCGTACGCGGGGCCGACCGGTGCGTCACCCTCGTGTCGGCAGCGCGCGTTCTCGCACCACCAGCCGCCTTCCCGCATGGGGGCGAGCAGGGTGTGGCAGCGTCGGCACGACGTGAACCGGCCCCCACGGGCCCAGCCGATGGGGGCCGGCAGGTAGATCTGCTGGAGCAGTCCGTCCAGCGGGGTGAAGGCCGGCTCCAGCGCGATCTCGGCGGCCTTGTCCCGGGTGAGCACGGGATGTTCGATGAGTAGGCGCCGGAAGGCCACGTAGCTGGCCGGGGCGTTGGCGCTGCGGCAGCGGTCCATCGCCAGGCCGATCAGGGCCCGGTCGATCTGTTCGGTCGCTGCGTCGGGCCGGTCGACGGCCCACTCGTAGCACAGGTCCGTGGGCACGCAGGCGCCCTCGTCGATGAGGCGGTCCTCCTGGCCCGCCAGACCGTGGGGGAGGTCGAGTGGCCACTCGGTCACCGGCCGCTGTCGACACCACACGAGCAGGTCGCTGACGCTCAGGGGCGGGTCGGCGCCGCGCAGCAGGCAGGCCAGCACGGTGCGGTCCAGGGCGCGTTGCGCCTCGGCCGGGTAGGGAAGGGTGAAGGTACCGAGGTCGGATAGGGCGTCCAGGTCGAGGACGGCCGAGGCCACGGTGCGCAGCAGAGTCAGACCCTGGTGCGGGACTGGTGCGGAGTCATCGGGGGGCACGGTGGTCCGTTTCACTGGACGGACGCCGGAGCAGGTGAGGAGGGCGCGGCGGGGCACCAACGGGACACCTCGCAGCGGGCGCACTGCTTTCCCGGGTTCGGGGCGGATGTGCGGTCCGCATACCACGGGGCGGCGAGGTCATGGAGCACCTGCCGGGCTGTGGCAACGCGGTCGGCCTGACGGGGGGAGACAAGTTCCAGGTCCGGTCCGGTGGGCCGCAGGATCTCCACCTCGACGCGCGAGCGGCGCACGTCACCGCCAAGCGCACCGTCGGCCAGCAACACCACGGCCAGGGCCGCCTGGGGATACAGCTCCAGGATGTCCTTGTCCCCGCGTGGGGTGCGGTACTTGGTGCTCTTGACCTCACGCCACACCACCGAACCGCCGCTGCGGTACAGGAGGTCGGGCTTGGCCACGAGCACGACATCGGCCTGCGTGTCGTGGAAGGTGAGGAGCCTTTCCGCGACCAGCGCGGCATCCGGATCGGCGTAGCGCAGCGGGCACACGGCGGCATGGCGGGCGATCAGGCGGGCACCGAGTTCGGCATCGTTTCCCGTCAGGTGCCAGTCGTCGGCCGTCCAGTCGGACCGGTCGGCGGGGGCGTCGTCCGGCGTGCACGGGCGTTGCGGGGTGCGCGCGTGCAGATGCTGCAGCCAGGCATGCACCGCGTGCCCGCGCACCACGTGATGGTCGTGCTCGATGTCCTTGTCGTAGGGCAGATGGATGCGCCGCAGATGTTCCTGCGCGGGGCAGTTCGCATGGCGGCGCAGATCGGTGACGGACAGGGTGCGGCGAGGCCGTGCCCCGTCCGCGATCTGCAAGATGCCGGGCGTGCGCGCCAGGTCAGGGCAGGAAGAGGCGAGCTTGCAGTTCGCGCATCCGGGGCCCGGGCGCCTGTCCACGGCATCGACCGTGGCGCGCAGGCGGGGCGCGGCGAGCTTGTGATAGGCGGCTTCGGCTTCCTGGGGTGTCCCGTCGAACAGCGGCGGACGGACCGAGCCGTCCAGGCAGCCGATCTCCACGACCCGTACCCGCTGCGGGGTGACGGCGCTGTGTACGTCGTGCGCGTCACCCCATCGGGCGGGTTCCGGTGCACGGCCGCCGTGGGCGGCGACGTATGCCGCCATCGCGACCTCTGCCGGATCCCGCTCGGCCGGCCCGCGCCGCCCGGGCTGTACGGATCCGAACCGGAGCAGGCGCAGCTCGCACACCGCACGGTCACGGCTGGCGTAGCAGCGCCCCCAGACTCTCAGCTCGTACACGGTGGGGGTGCCGTGACCTCCGGATGTTGTCCTCGACTGCTTGACCCAGTACTGCGGATCGGGCAGCAACTCCCCTTTTGGATCCAGGGATTTGACAGCGGCCAGGTACTGGGCTGCGGCATGCTCGGCATAGCGCTCGAGCCCGGGGTGCGAGGGGCGCCCCCGGGCTGGATCGTCCCGGGAGCGGCCGAACTCTACGGTGTCGAGCCGACGCATGACGGCGGCGAGGGCGAACGGTTCGTAGTCCGCCGGCTTGTAGGGGGTGCGGTGCGTGGGGCGAAGGCGTGGCCGGGCCTTGACCGCCCGTAGCGTGGGGCAGTCCTCGTCTCCCTCCTTCGCGCCTCCGGTGAACACTCTGATCAGGCCCGGGTCGCCCGTGGTTCCTGCGGGCAGCGGCCACTCAGTCACGCGCACTCCTCACACCGATGTCTGTGAACAACATTCACCGGAGGTTACATGCTGCTACGGTTCACGCACGGATGATTCGTCAAATTCATTGCAGAGAACGGACCTCAGGTGGGTTCACAGAGCGAAATCATCGCCAGGCGGTACCGCCTCGTGCGTCGGCTTGGTGGCGGCGCGATGGGCGAGGTAAGCCTGGCGTATGACCTGAGCCTTGACCGGCAGGTCGCCGTCAAGCAGCTCCACGCGCGCAACGTCGAACGGGAGGAGGGGCGTTACGCGGATCGCCTGGAGCGTGAGGCCAAGGCGACCACCGGGCTCAGCCGCTGCCGGCACTTCCCCCAGGTGTACGACTTCGGATACCACGCCGACGAGCCCTATCTCGTCATGGAGTACATCGAGGGGCCCACCCTGGCGGAACTGGGGGCCAACCACCACCCCTTGTCCTTCTCCACGGTCACGGCGATCCTGGCTCAACTCGCCACCGCCCTGGCCTGTTTGCATGACGCCGAGTTCGTCCACCGCGACCTCAAGCCGACCAACGTCATGGTCGCGGCAGGCGGCGTCGTCAAGGTGGTGGACCTCGGCATCGTCGCCGTCTCCGACCCCCACGCGACGCGACTGACGGCCACCGGCCAGGTGCCGGGCACCGCGGCGTACATGGCCCCTGAGCAGGCCGCCGACGGTCTCGCCGAGCCCCGCAGTGACCTCTACTCCACGGGCTGCCTCGTATTCGAACTCGTCACGGGAGAAATCCTCTTCAATGCGCCAACCGCTCACGCGATGGCGCGCGCCCACATTGATCAGGCGCCCCGCAAGACCCGGGACGTGCGCCCGGAAACCCCACCATGGCTGGCCCACATCACCGATCGACTGCTGCGCAAGGACCCGGAACTGCGCTTCCCCGACGCGCGAGCCCTGTACGAGGCTTGCCACCCGCACCTGGACGATCTCAGGGGAACGGTTGGCCCCCGGCTCGGCCGCTTCGATCCGGCCCTGCTCTGGCGTGCCCCGTGCTCACCGCCGCCCCCGCCGCAACCGGCAACGCCGCCTGCGCGGCGCTCTCCTGGTACCCGGATGGATGCCTTGGCCCGCAGCCGGACGCGGCGAACCGACCTGAGGCGGGACGACCTGGCCCAAGTTCGCGCCGATGCTGCTGCACAGGCGGCCAATGGCGATCTGCGAGGCGCCGTCCAGCGCATCGAGGAGTGCCTGGCGTCGGCCGTCGGCCACTTCGGTCGCATCGAGAAGGGCGTGGTCCGCTTGGGCATCGACCACGCCGGACTGCTGTGCGAACAGGGGCTGTCGACGCAGGCGCACGCCGCCTACGTCGACGTGCGCCCCGACGCCGTCCTCGCATTCGGAGAGGAGAGTCCAGAAGTGCGAGAGATCGACGAAGGCATCGAGGGATGCGAGGAGGACGGAACGTGCGACTGATCCGTGCCTCGATGCACTGCACGCGGCTACGAGCGCGGCGCCGTCATCGACGCGTGAAGAACATACACGCACGGTAGAACGAAGGTACGCTTCACGCTCTGTCTGCATAAACAGGGTAGGACGCAGGGAGCATGGCGTGACAGAAGAACCGACCACCGTGACGGCCACGGGCATCGCCAGGATCGCAGGTGTCGGCCGGGCCGCAGTGAGTAACTGGCGCCGACGCCACCAGGATTTCCCCCGGCCGATCGCCGGCACAGCCGCGAGCCCCGCCTTCGACCTAGACGAGGTCGAGGTATGGCTCGACCAGCAGGGCAAGCTCCGCACCGTCGGCCCGCTCGACCGACTTCAGCAGCGTATGGAAGCGCTCGGGACGGCCGGACAGTCCGCGGAGGCCCTCGTCCTGGTCGGCCTGACACTCCTGACGGAGCCTGCCGAAGTGCCCACCCCTCGCCAACTCGACGACGCCGTGCGCCTGCTGACCTCACCCCGCCACGCCGAAGTGCTCTTGACGGACCTCCCGGTCACCTGGTCACCAACACACCGCGAGATCCTCGAGGTCTCGTGCTCGTTGAGCGGCCAAGAGGACTGTGTCGGCATTCTGGAGCACCTTCACGCGCAGTACGTGACGGCCCGGGGCGCGGCCGGCCTCACCGATACGCCCGTGCCCGTCGCCAGTTTGATGCTGGATCTCATCGGCCCCGCCGCCTCCGTCCTCGACGTCGCCTGCGGCACCGGCACATTCCTGCGCACCGCCCTGGACAGGTCGAACGCATCAGGCGGCACGCCACAGCTTCTGGGGCTGGACGCCCGTCCCGAACGCGTGCGCATCGCGCTGCTGCGCCTACTGGTCTTGCGGCAGCAGACCAAGGCCGCGTCGGGCACCGGCGAAGATCTGTGCCTGCGCGTCGGCGAGCCGCTCCTTGAGGGCGCCTTCCCCGTCGACCACGTCGATGCCGTCGTCGGCAGTTTTCCCCACAGCCCCCGTGACTGGGGCCACGACCGCCTCGCCTTCGATCCCCGGTGGGCCTACGGCGGCCAGCCCCCGCGTACCGAACCCGAACTTGCTTGGGTGCAACACGTGTTGGCTCAGCTGAAGCCTGGTGGGAGGGCCGCCTTGCTCCTGCCGCCCGCAGTGGCTGCGCGTCCCGCGGGACGCCGCACCCGCAGTGAATTGGTCCGGCGCGGCGCCCTGCAGGCAGTCGTCGGGCTCCCCTCGACGGCGACCGTCGGCAGCGGCAACGGCGTGCATGTATGGCTTCTCCAACGTCCTGACGAGGACAGCGCCCCACCTAGAGGCGTGCTGTTCGTCAACGGCGACGACGTGCCCCTGGATGCGAACGTGCGCCCGAAGGACCGTCTCGAGGCGCTGCGCCGCCGCATCGCTCCGTTGTGGGACCGCTACCGTAAGGGACACGGACCTTCCGCCACGGAGGCAGACTTCGCCCGGGATGTGCCGCTGGCCGAACTGCTCGACGAGGACGTTGACTTCACCCCCCGGCATCGCGTGCCGAACCCGGACTCCATTCCGTGCCCGCCCGACGACCTGCTCAAGATGCCAGCGGCTGTGAAGGCTCAACTCGCTTGCCTGCGGGATACGTTGCCAGAATTTGTCGCCGCCCAGGCGCCTACGGCGTCTGGCGTTCCCACTGCGACGCTGGGCGAACTCTCCCGGACCGGGGCGCTGAGCCTGCACCGCTACGCGGCCCGCGCCGCACACCGCGATGCTCCCGACTCTGATCGGCACGAACCAGCGCTGACGAGCCAGGACGTCATCGCCAGCCGACCCGCCAGCGGTTCAGTTCCCGTCAGCCCCGACGACGACCCGGAGGTCCGGGTGCAGGCCCACGACATCCTCATCCCGGCCATCGCCCAGACCTTGGTTGCCGGGGTCGCGACGGATGAACAGATCGGAGCCCGTCTCGGGCCGGGCGTGCACGCCGTGCGCGTTGATCTGGACTACCTCGACCCGTGGTTCGCGGCCGGTGCCCTCACACGCCCCGAGAACGCCACTAAGGCAGCCCGAACGTCCACCGGAACAAGCGGAGCCCTGCGCATCGATGTGAAACGGCTGCGCCTGCCCGTGCTGGCCATCGAGGAGCAACGGCGCCGGAGCGAAACCCTGCGTCACCTTACCGAGTGGGATGCGGCGCTGTCCCGGCTTGCCGAGGCAGGACACGAAGCCGTTCGGGCCCTGATCAGCGCCCTGGTTGACGGGGCGCTCGACCCGACGGACAAATGAATCGGACGCAGAAGCCGTGCAGAACGGATCCGGGAAGCCGTTCCTCGCCTCACCGGACAACTCACGCAGATTCCGAGTGTGTCGGGACAATGGCCAGTCCGTACGCGACAGAGGGCCTTTCGCGGTGCCGACGGTCGTGGTGCCGTCCGCCGAGCATCGGGCCGAAGTCCGATACGCCTACCGCGTCTCGCACGAGTCTCCGCAGTCACATCTCCACTATCTGATTGAGCGTCAAGGGTTCTGGGGGACACATGGGGGAATCGTGGGCTCCCGGTGGTCGGGGGACGCGAGCGCTCTCCGGCCGGGCCGTACGCAGGGTCGCACATTTC
This sequence comes from Streptomyces sp. NPDC047525, assembly GCF_040643025.1. Taxonomy (NCBI): domain Bacteria; kingdom Bacillati; phylum Actinomycetota; class Actinomycetes; order Kitasatosporales; family Streptomycetaceae; genus Streptomyces; species Streptomyces sp. NPDC047525. The sequence goes on along the minus strand of NZ_JBEYTL010000001.1, from coordinate 858,442 downwards.
CTTCACGCCTCTGAAGATTCTCGCGGAAACAATTCCGCACCTCATCGGCGTTGATGATCTCCGAGCCGAGGAGGGGAAGGTGTCGGGCCTGAAGCTGTTCCGTACGGACACGACGAATAGCGGCATGACGGAGGTCATGCCGCGTCTTGCTGAGATCGAAGCCGATGTGCAGGGTCTCGTCGAGACGCACATGGAGACGCTGCTGGGGGTGCGATTCCTGGCGAGCGAGTACAGCACCGGGCCGGTGCACGGGGGCCGGATCGACTCGCTCGGGCTGGACGAGAACGGCTCGCCGGTCATCGTTGAGTACAAGCGCGGCACGGATGCCGGCGTGATCAATCAGGGCCTGTTCTACCTGGCCTGGCTGATGGACCACCGGGCCGAGTTCGAGTACCTGGTCCGCGACCGGCTCGGGGTGACGGCCGCGGACCAGGTCCTGTGGAGCGGCCCGCGCCTCATCTGCATCGCCGGCGACTTCACTCGCTACGACGTGCACGCCGTGCGTGAGCACCGGCGCTCGATTGACCTGGTCCGCTACCGACTCTTCGGCAGCGACCTGCTCGGGCTTGAGACCGTGGCCTCCGTGAGCGGCGGCATGCAGGTGGCCCGCCGGGCGCGGCGCCAGTCTGTTGCCCAGGCGGCGGCCGACGTCCAGGGCGCGGCGATGGCGGAGTTGGCGGGCGCGGTCGACGAGGTCCTGCTCGGGCTCGGGGACGGCGTGAACCGCGTGGAGCGCAAGCAGTACCGGGCGTATCAGCGGTTGCGGAACTTCGCCTGCCTGTGCCCGCCGCAGCGGAGCAAGCTGCTGGTTTACCTGAAGGTCAACCCGAAGGACGTCGCCCTCGTTCCGGGCTTCACCCGGGACGTGTCCGGCCTCGGTCACCACGGGACGGGCGACCTGGAGGTCCAGCTCCGTGCGCCGAGGGACGTGGAGCGGGCGCAGGATCTGTTCCGGGCGAGCTACGCGGCGGCGTGAACGGCTACCGCTGCACGGCACCCGGGTGGGCTGCGCTTCGAGCCGTGTATGCGGTCGTGGGCGGTTCCGTTCGACGTCCGGGCAGGGGGTGGCGGTGGACTATCTATGGTCCGCGGGATCGCCGGTTTGGCCAACCGGCGATCCCGCGCTATGCAGCGCAGCTGGTTGCGGGCTGGCGATCAGCGTGATCGGCTGGCGGGACGGCCGACGGCGGCCGTCGGAACTGCCGGCGCACTGGCGGTGAGGCGGGCTTCGTGTTCGCGGCCCGGCTGGACCTCGCGTGTGCCGGTCTCCAGGGCCAGGGTTTCTGCGAGACCCGCCAGCAGCGAACTCGGGGCGTGCGGGGACGCGGTGATGGCCCAGGTGGGCCGGTCCGGACCGGTGCCGCCCCAGATGGTCCAGGTGGCCGAGTTCTGGGCGTGCTGAGCGGTCAGTGGGGCGAACTGCACGCCTGCTTCCCCATCGGGGGACGTCCAGCGGATCCCGTGCCCGGTCAAGGTGTGCTTCCACCCAGCCTCCGTGAGCGGCTGAGTGGCTGCGGTGACCACCTTCTCGTCCACCGGGCCGTCGACGGACGTGTCCCAGCCATCGCCGTCGCCGAGGTGGATCAGGAGAGTCTGCAGCACGGGGGCGGGGGTGTCGCTGGTCGCGGTGAGGTGCCAGATGCGGTCGGAGACGGGCGTCTCGTAGGCAGCCACGGTCCAGGCGGTCTCGCGGGCCTGGGTTTCGTGGACGCGTTCGATGCGCAGGGTCTGTGATTCGTGAATGGCGTGGGTCGTGTCATCCGACCAGGTCCGCCACCGTTCGAACTCCCTGTGTGTGTCGAGGAAGCTGTCGAGGAGCGCGTCGTGGTCGCCGGTATCGGCCAGGTGGACGGGAACGGTTTCCGGCTCCGGGCGGGAACGTTCGGACTTGTCCGTGGTGATGTCGAAGACGGAACGTGCTGCGATGGCGGCGCGTTCGGTGTCGGTCAGGGGCGGCGGGCCGGGGCGCATCTCGGCCGCGTGGACCTTCTCGAAGGCCACCAGCGCCTCCGCAGGCGAGTCGAAGGTGTCGGCAACCTGACGCAGGTGGTTCTCGCCGTGCAGGTAGACGGACTTGTCGCCCCGGTGGAGGTAAGTGCCGACCGCGACGGTGGTGTGGCCGTCGCGGGCGTGGGCGTGGATCAGGAGGTGGCCGTGACGGATGGCGTCGTGGATCTTCTGCGCCTGGTCGGAGATCTCACGGATTTCGCTGCGGGTGCACCAGGGCATCGGGTAGTTCGGCCAGGTCCATTCCTCGTCGATGGCTTCCTGGAGTCGAGGGGTGATCTCGACGGTGATGCCTTCGGCCGTCAGGTGCTTGGCGGCGTCGTCAGCCCAGTAGGGCTCCTCATGATCGATGCGGGCCAGGACCAGGACGTTGGTGGCGGCGACGCTCCAGTCGGCGGCCTCCAGAGCCATGAGGGCGACGCGGGCCTGGGTGCCGGTCAGGACCGCCTGTACGGCGCTCGGGTGTGTGGGGTGGGTGTCGAGGCGAACGTGGGCGTCGATGGTGGGAGTCACGTGGGGGTCTCATCTGTTCTGCCGGTGGCCGGGCCTTCGGGTCCGGCCACCGGCGTACTCGGGGGTTAGCGGGCTGCTCGTGTGGGTCGGGTGGCGTGCGCGGCCATGGTGGTCGGCGGCCCGGCGCGGGTGGTGGGTGCGGGCCGGCGCCGCTGCGGCGGGGCGACTCCGGTGGCGTGCTGCCAGCGAGTGCGGACGGCGGCGATGTCGGCGAGGGCACGGCGGGCGCCGACCACGAGCTGGAACGGGGTATTCGCCGGGTCGCTGGCGTACGCCTCGATGCGTCGGCCGGTGTGCTCGGCGATGGCCAGCAGAGAGCGCTGCAGGGCTCGCTCCCCCCAGTACTCGACGGAGCCGGCGGGCTCGGCCAGCATGCGCAGGACCTCGCCCGGTTCACTTCCGTCATCCAGCAGGCCGCGCTGCTGTGCTTCCCACAGCACCGTGACGGGGTCGACGGGCTCGTTGCGGCGGGCCAGGGCCGTCAGGCACTGCCACAGGCCGGCGTGCAGCGGCAGCGTGAGGTCGTCGGGGAGCAGCCACCGGACGGAGCCGATGTCGGCCGGGTGAGCGGTGGCGGCGGCGAGCAGTAGCTGCTCCTCCTCGACCGCCTCCCTGCGGTCGGGCGCGATGGGCGGTGGCGGTGCCGTGGTGCGGGGCAGGACTCCGGCACGCGGCGGGAAGCGGCTGGCGATGTCGTCCACGACGGCGCCGAGTGCGTCGGCTTCCGCGAGCACCATCTGGACGGGGTGCGGGAGGGAGGCGTCGTGGATCGTCTGGACGAGGTGTTGGGCGGCCGTTTCCAAGCGGCGGCGGGCGTGTTCGGCCTCGACCATGCGTGCGTAGGCGGGTGCGTGCCGTGGCCAGGGGCAGACCTGGATCAGGGTGTGCAGATAGGAGGCGGTCAGTCCGCGCGTTTGCTCGCTTCCCTTGGTGAGCACTTGGTCGAGCCACTTGGTGTTCTGGGCGTGCTCGGCGGGGTCGGGCGGCGGCAGGGTGCTGATCGCGTCGTAGAGGGCGGCGTGCGTTGCGGTGGAGAAGGAGTCGGCGGCGATGCCCGTCACGTCGCCGAGGCGGTGCGGTTCGAGGAGGAGGGCGCCGAGGAGGGCCTGCTCGACGTGGAACACCGGCTGTGGCGGCGCGATGGCGTCGAGGTCGTCTTCGTCGGGTCCGGGGATGGTGGGCATCAGGCGGCGAGGGTGAAGTCGTTCGGGTCGAGGGTGACGCCGAGGTGTGGGGCAAGGAGGTGGCCTGCCAGCAATGGGGGTACGGCGTTGCCGATTTGGGAGAACTGCTGGCCCTTGTTGCCGGCCCAGGGGTAGTCGGCGGGGAACGTCTGCAGGAGGCCGGCTTCGCGAGCGGTGATCCGGATCGGCTCTGGCGCAGCGGGGGCGTCCGCATCCTGTGCCGGAGCGGTGGCGGGTTCGGCGACCCAGGTGCACTCGTTCGCACGGTGCCCGAAGAAGAGGGTGCCCGCCGGTTCCTGGATGGAACGGATGGTGGCGTTGGCCTGGTTGTTGCTGCGCAGGGACCAGGACCAGCGGTCTGCCTCGGCGTTGAACGTAGCCGCCGGAGCGTTGGCGGCCCGGTTCTCGCGGGTTCCGTGCCGTGCCGCCCATCCGACGCGTTCGCGGTGCGACTGCGGGACCGCACCGTCCGCCCGGGGGGTCCAGGTGCCGCGCTCCCGGGCGTCGGACAGCGCCTTGCGGGAGCCGGAAGGGAAGGGTTCGGGGCCGCCGCCGGGTCCGCCGCCGGCGCAGACGGTGGGTACGGGCCGGTCGGTGGCGCCCCACCCCAGGGCCTGGGCCATGCTCACCCAGCGGGTGCGGCCCGGGCCGAACAGCGATTCTGGTTCGCCGACTTGAGCGTGCGTCGGAGCAGGCGGCTGCGCCGTGCGGACGCGGGAGGCGAGGAGGATGGCCCGCCTCCTGGTCTGCGGAACGCCGAAGTCGGCGGCGTTGAGGATCCCGTACCAGACGGAGAACCCCCATCCGCGCAGGATGGCCGCGTACTGCTTCCACAGCGGCAGGACGTCCGGCACTTCCTCCATGGCGACCCAGTCGGGCTCGCCGACGGTGTTCAGGGCGTACAGGTAGCGCATGGGTTCGGCTGCGAGCAGGGAGCGCTCGTCGCGGCAGGCGACCAGGAGGCGCTCGCGGGTGTCGCGACCGGCGGCCAGATCCTCGACCGCCGCGTGCACCAGCGGCTGGTCGAGCAGGCCCAGGCGTTTGCCGGCCATGCTCCACGCCTGGCACGGAGGGGATGCGATCACGCCGCGGGTGCAGCCGAGGAAGGGCCACGTCGGATACATCGCCACGTCGGTGCGGATGGTCAACTGCCCAGCAGATGAGCGGGTTTCGCAGGCCCACGGGTCCCATTCCAGGCCGACGTCGCGCACGCCGAGGACATGAAGGGCCCTGCTCCAGCCGCCCGGCCCCGCGAAGAGGTCGAGGATCACGCGGCCAGCCCGAAGTCGTCCCGCGTCGCTGCGTCGGCGTCACCGCGGCACGCCCAGGGCGAGCAGCCGTCCTCGACGCCGTTCTCCAGGACGTCGGCCTCGTCCGAGCCGATGCGCAGAGCGGCCCGTTCGGCGGCAGTGACATGGTCGATCGGGGCCTGGCTCAGCGGGACGCGGGAGCGGTGCAGGAATGCCTCGCCGAGCAGTCGGCTGCCCGATGCGTTGGCGCGGGCATTGCCCTGCCGGATGGCTGCGTCAAATTCGACGACGTCCGCCCACTCGGACGCAGAGGTGTCCCTGATATGGCGCCACTGCGCGTTTCCGTGGAATGGGCAAGTTATTGAGAATCGAGACAGAGACGTGACCTTCCTTCTGGTTATGGGATCCGTGGCCGTGCGGTTCGAGCACGCACGGGCCTGCGATGTCGGGCAGCGTTTACTCGGTTGATCTCGGGCCGTGTGATCAGCAGACTGCGGCCCATGACCAGCACCGCGCGGGACCTCGCCCTGGAGCACTTCGCTTGGATCGACGGCCATGCCGACGTGTGGGCGATCTTCCGAGATGCGAAGGCGCTGCGTACTGTCGTCAGCGCGCTTGTGGAGCCGTTCAGGGATGCCCAGGTCACGGCGGTGTGTGGCGTCGAGTCGCGGGGTTTCCTCCTGGGTGGTGCGGCAGCCATCGAGCTTGGAGTCGGGTTCGTCCCAGTCCGGAAGGGCGACGGGCTGTTTCCGGGGGAGAAAGTCGAGCGTCAGGCAGCGCCGGACTATCGCCGCCAGCAGCACCGCCTCCGGCTTCAGCGGTCCTCGCTGGGGCCCGGTGACCTGGTGCTCTTGGTCGACGACTGGATCGAGACGGGGAGCCAGGCAGCCTCTGTGAAGTTGATGGTGGCGGAGTGTGGGAGCGACTGGGTGGGCTGCAGCGTTGTCGTGGACCAGCTCGGTGAGGAGCGGCGGGAAGAGCTGGGCCTGGTGCGGTCGCTGTTGTCCTTTACGGAGCTTCCGGCGTATCGGGCTGATCAGTAGGTGTATTTCTGCGACCTCCTTCCGTGGGCAGCGTCTGGGTCAGGTGGGTGAGGGGCACAAAGCCCTCTGCGGTGCCGAGTTCTCTCGGCGTGGGGCCGGCGGGTGTGGGGATGTCCGCGAGCTTCTCGGCGAGTGCGGCGATTGCCTCGCGGTCGCCTTCGAGGGCTTCGCGTTCGTCCTCAGTGAGGTTGAGCTGCTCGAGCATTTGGTCGATGCCGTCCTTGACGGCCAGCAGTTGACCGCGGCTGGATTGCTTTGGGATGTAGAACGGGCAGCGTGCGCAGGCCAGCCGGTGTGGGCACTTGGCGAAGAAGTCGTAGCTGCAGTAGCCCTCGCCCAGGTCGTAGTACTTCCAGGGCTGTTCGCCGTCGGCGGCGGCTCCGGTGAGGATGGATTCGCGGTCGATGAGGACCTGGATGGTGCGGACGTTGCGGGCGAAGTAGTCGGCCTTCTTGTAGGCGGCGGTGAGGGTGCGCTGCAGGATCGCTGCGTAGTAGCGGGTGCTGGCGGGGTGCTTGTGGCCGAGCCATTGCTGCAGGTCGTTGAGGGTTAACGGCTCACGCGCATTGAGGAGTTGGGTGGCGATGGTGGCGCGAGCCCGGTGGCTGGTCAGCGCGCCACGGGAGTCGGTCTGTGGGACGCCGGACTTGCGGCAGAGGGCCGGAAGGATGTTGTGGTTCAGGTAGTCCTTGCCGACGAGCTGGCCGCGGTGGCAGAACAAGTACTGCCCTTTCTGGCCGGTCTTGCGGTCGACCAGGTCGGGCTGGGGCGGCCGGACGAGCTTCCAGGCGTCGATGAGTTGGCCGACGACGGGGTCGACCGGCTTGTTGAATGGCCGGGACGTCTTGTTTTGCGGGATGTGGAGCAGACAGATGGTGAAGGGCTCGCCGCTGGTGTCGTCGGTGCTCTTGTCCCAGGTGACGCAGTCCAGTTCGAGACGGCGGATCTCGTCGATGCGGCAGCCACCGAACAGCCAGACGCCGACCATGGCCCGGACCATCTCGATCGGGTAGTAGGTGGCCTTCCAGCCGGCCTTGCGGGCCCGGCCGGAGCCGTAGCGCTTGAGGTCCTCGGCGTTCAGGGTCAGACCGGCGGCCATGAGCTTGGCCCAGGACGCGTCATCGATGATCCTGGGATTCGGTCCCATCTGGGCGCGTAGAGACAGAGGCATGCTCATCACGCGACGCGGGTCGAAGCGGGGCTTGATCCACTCCCATTCGATGAGGTCGCAGAAGAAGCCGCGGATGCTGTCAATTCGCGCTGCCCGTCCGCCTGCGGAGATGGGCTGGCCAAAGCGGCTGCGGTTGCGGTTGTGTCCGGCCCACTGGCCAACGGTGGCTTGCATGGTGTCGGCGATGTACTCGGCCGCCATGTCCCTTGTCCACTGGTCTGGTGAGATGACGTCTGGGTGCTTCTCCGCGGCCCAGCGTCCAGCGATGAGGATGACGGAGAACATCGAGCGGATGGTGCCGGGCTCGTGGGTGGAGAACTTCCGCCAGCGCAGGGCCCACTCGGCCCACTCGGGTGGAACGGTGGAGAGCATGCCGGAGCGGGGCCCGGCCTTGTCCTCATTGATGTGCAGCGGAGCCGGGATGATGCCCTTGTCCGCGAGCACTCGGGAGATTTTGATTAGACCGCGGCGCCGGCTGGACAGACCAGCCGCCTTGTAGGAGCTGACGAGTTGACGTACGAGGTTGTCGGTAACGTCTTCCAGGCGGGGGCTGCCCGCGCTGAGGAGGGCGTCGAGAACCGCGTTGCCGACCTGCCACTCCAGCAGGTGCGGGGAGGTCTGCCAGGAACTCAGGACCTGTTCGATCTCGCCCAGTGCGGGCTGGGTGGCGCCGGGGCCGAAGACCAGGTCGGCGAGCCTGCGGAGCTGGTTGATCCCGGCCGTGTGGTGCAGGCGGTGATGCCTGCCGAGGAGGTGGCCGAGAGCCGCGATGTGCAGACGGGCGGGCCCGGCCGTGCGGGATATCTCCGCCCAGGTGGCCTCGTCCCACAACCGGTAGGAGAGGCCGCGGACGCGTACCTCGGCAAGGATGCGGTTGCGTGCTGCGCGGGCGGTCTTGGGTGACCAGGCCCGGACGGCTTCGTCGACCGGTCGCATCAGTTCCAGCAGAGCCTCGCGTGACATCGCGTCGCCAGGAGAATGGTTGGGATCGGTCGTGTTCATCGCTCCTCCAGCAGTGCGGCGAGCAGTCGCTCACGGTCGGCCTGGATGATGGTGTTCGTGCGGTGGAAGCGGGCGGCCAGCTCGCGGCCGGACAGGTGGATGTAGCGCATGGTGGTGGCGAGATCGCGGTGGCCGGCGTACTGGGCAATCTGGTCGATGGTCCAGTCGGCGCGGGCCAAGTCGGTCAGCCGCAGATGCCGCAAGGTGTGGGTGGACAGTCGGGCAGCTCCGGCGTTGCGGGCGATGCGCTCGACGGTCTTCGACCAGATGGAAGGTCCCAGCGGGGCACCGTAGTTGCGGTTCGAGACGGAGCGGAACAGCGGTCCGTCGATCCGGCCGAACATCGTGCGGCGCTCGATGATGTAGGCCACGAACAGCTGGGACGAAGTAGTGCCGAAGGCCACCTCCCGGGCTCGCTGGGACTTAGTGGTCTCCGCCCGCAGGTGGATCAGTCGGTACGCGGGTTCGAAGTCCTCGACGTCGAGTTGGACGAGTTCTTCGCGGCGCAGTGCACCGTCGTAGGCGAGTGTTAGCATCAGCCGGTTGCGCAGTGGCTCCATGGCCGAGGCGGTCAGAATCCGTTGCCAGATGTCCTCGTTGGGAATCCATGGAGCCTGTTCGACACGTCGTACGAGGCCCTGACGAGGTCTGCGTCCGCCGCGGCTTGCCTGGCCTCGTCGGACCGGGTTCTGTTCACGCAGCCCGTCTTCCACCAGGTACTCGTAGAAGGATCGGACGGCTACCAGTCGTTGCTGGATTGTCGCGTTCGCCAGTCCCGTATCGGCCCGTCGTGGGTCCTTCGCATGACGGCGAAGCGGCCGGTCCAGCATGTCCCTGATCCAGGCTGCGATGGTGTCCGCGCGGGCCAGTAACGGGTCCGTGCCTTCCGCGGCGCAGAACCGCAAGTGGTCCTCGACCGCCCGCCCGTACGCGTCGATCGTGTTGGGTGCTCGACCGATGTTTGCTGTGAACTGCAGCCACCGGTGAGCCTGTTGATGCTCTGCGACAGTGGGGAACTTGCCCCATGGGATGGGGGCCATGGCCACAGGCTAGACCCGCCCGATTCCACATAAGGCATCCGAGGCAACTCGATTTAGGTGTATCGGCGAGCCCGAGTGAGGTCAGGTAGCGCACGCAGTCAGTCCTGCTCCAATTCAGGTCCAGGAGAGGGTGCCTGTTGCGCATGTACTTGACGTCGGCGTCCTTGGCCCGGTGGAACTCATCCGTGGAGATTCCCACCCACTGCTCGACGAACACGCCCTTGGGGATGCGTGACGGGTAGGGGTGCCCGAGCAGTTCGCGAACCTTCTGCTTGATCGGTTTGACCTTGTATTCGCCGGTGCACTGCCTTCGAGTCATCCCAGGTCGCCCGTCCGTGTTGAGGATGTGGAGGGGCATGGATGCGAACCGGTGATCCGGGTTCAGGGCGTCACTGCGAATGTTTCCGGACGATACGCGCAGTACTGGAATTCCGGCGGGCCTGGCTATCTCCTTTTCCATGCGGTCGAGGTGGGTGTAAACCGCTTCGGGTTCCCAGCCTGTGTCGGCGAAGATCGCGTAGTCGACTCTGGGGAGAATTCCCTCTGCTGACAGGGCGAGGAGGGTGCTGGACTGGACTCCCGCGCCCAGTGAGAGGGCGCGGAATTGCGGTTGATCTGAAATGGCCTGTCCTGGTGGTAGGGAATGGGGGTGGCGCCCTCATTGCGGCTGGTGTGTCGCCGGGTTGGGCGTGAGCAGCCGGTCGCGGTGTATGGCGTGATGGAGGGCGGGGATGCGGTCGAGGAGGTCGGTGGCCGACTCGATGAACTGCTGTGGTGACGGGCCGATGAGGACGGCTCGTCCTGGCGCGGCGTCGGCTCGGCGGCGCTGGTTCTCCACGGCGCGGGCAACGGCCGCGGCCAGCTCCGCGCCCGTGTCCTGGGCGACTTTGACGATCTGCGCGACTCGTTCGAGGAGCAGCAGCTCCGCGAACGAGGGCTGCGGCGTGTGCCCGGCGAGGTCGAGGAACAACCGCAATGCGCTGGCGCCGAGATCTTGAGCGTCGGTGATCCGCGCGGCCAGCGTGGTTGTGTCGTCGGGAGCGGGGGTGCGCGGGCCCGCTGCAGGTTGAGGGCGTCAGCGGTGATCCGGTCGAGGGTCTGGGCCGGGGTGAAGCGGTCAGGCACGGGGCTCCGTGGAGGTGTTCGGCGTCAGGGCCTGGGCGAACGCGGCAGTCAGTGCCGGGGCCTGCCTGGGATCGGTGGCCAGGGCGCGGACGATGGGGGTGCCGATGACGACGGCGTCCACCAGCGGTGCGACGGTGGCTGCGAGGGCTGGGGTGGAGATCCCCACGCCAGAGACCACGGGCAGTGGACTTGCGGCGCGAAGGCGTCCGGTGAAGTCGGCGAGCGCCGGGATGTCGAGCGGTCCGCGGTAGCCGGTGGGAGCCGTACTCGCGGGCGCGTAGAGCCATCCCGACGCTCCGGAGGCCACCAGGGCGAGGTCGGTGTCAGCGCTGTGGCGCGGGACGAGACGTGGGGTGCGAAGGTTCGCGTCCTTCGCTGCGGCCTGCCAGCGGGCTGCCTGATGCTCGGGCAGGTCAACGACCATCACGCCGGCGGCACCGGCGTCGGCGAACAGGCGGGCCAGGTGTTCGGGGCCGTGCCGGCTGACGGGCTCCCAGTAGGTCATGACGACGGTCGGCCGCAGGCTCGCGGCGTGCTCGACCATGCGGAGAGTGGGGTCCAGGACGTTCCCGCGTCGCAGGGCGCGGTGGTAGGCGGCCTGGATGACGGGTCCGTCGAGGCCGGCGTCATGGTGGGCGAGGCCGACCTCGAACAGGCAGGCGCCTGCCTGGGCGATCTGGTTGAGATGACGGCGTTCGGCGTGGGCCGGGTGGAGCCCGGCAGGTACGAACACGCCCAGTGCGCAACGGGGTTGGGTGAGGAGGCTGTGGAGGGAGTCGGCGGGGGCCAGGAGGTGCCTTTCTCGGCGGTGGGCTGTCGCCGCAGGTCAGCGGCGGCGTGCGGCCGATGAAGCAGGGGAGGTCACGGGGGTGGCGGAGCTCCGGCCATGAGTGGCTCGCAGGCCGGGCACGGTGTCCTTGGTGGGCCGGTTGCTGAAGGCTGGAGCCACGCGGTCGAGGGCCTCGGCGATCTGGTGGGCCTGGTCGTGGGCGGCAGCGAGTTGTTCGGCGACACCGTCAGGGAACCGGTCCCATTGGGCCTGGTACTGGTAGCGCTGGAGGATCTCGGCGGCGTTGCGCAACTGCTCGGCGACCTGCTGTAGGACCGCGGTCTGCTGCTGCGGGGCGGTCACTGTGTGCGTGGCCTGCAAGAGCGCGTCCAGGGCCGTGGGCAGTGGCTCGTCGTGCGTGGGAAGGCCGTAGAGAGCGGCGTGCAGGGCCTGGGCGTAGACCGTGACGGGTCCACCGCGGGAGCGGTAGTCGTACTGGGCCGCCGCTAGTCGGCGGACGCCGAAGCGGACGGTGACGTCACGGGGAGCGGCACCGGGCGGATCTGATCGGCGAGGGCGCGGGCGAGATCATGCGGTGTCGGGGTGTCGGCGGACGTGGTAACTCCCATGGGATGGCGGTGAGGACGTGGTCAGCGAGCGCGGCGGCGGTCCGCGGGCTGGTGGCGGAAGCTGAGGAGCGGCGGGTGGCGCCTTGGGACTCGAAGTGCGTCACCGGCGCGCTGCCTGCACCGCCGAAGGCTTGGGAGCAGTCCCCGCGGCGGGGGTCGCTGCCGTGACTGCGGGGGGCGGCCTGGCGAGGGCCTGCTGTCCTTTTTCGGTGACGGCGACCTTCTGCCCGTGGAACAGGGACGTGTTCGTGTCCCGGTTGACGAGCCCGCGCTTGGCCAGGGCACGGAAGGTGGCGATGGAGACGCGGGTTCCGTCGTCGGTGGCGACGCGGGTCACTCCCAGCCCCCGCTGCGAACTCTCATACAGTCGGCAACCGCCGAGGGAGAAGGACCTCAGAGCGTCGTACTGGGTGCCGGTCAATGCGGGGCCGACCGCCCGCTGTGCGGTGGCCGCTGCCGTTTGTGCGGCGGCGAGGTCGCGGGTGATACCGGTGGCGACGTAGTGGCAGCCGGTCGCGCTCAGGTCGAGCTGGTGGGCGGCGTCGGCGAGGTGGCCGGTCATCTTCGCGATGGCCTCGGCATGGCGGGCGATGCGCACGGGGGTGTCGTCTGCCAGGTAGCCGGGGAAGGGCGCACCTTCGTAGGAATTGGCGTACAGCGCGCTGGCCAGGTCGGTGCCGGCCAGGGAGGAGGCGACCACCACCGAGGCCAGGCACTCCAGGCTGGCGCGGCTGCCGGCGGCGGCGGTGTACGTGCTGGAGTCGAGCGCGCCCAGGCGGACGAGGGTGGTGGCTGTCAGGTCCTGGGCGTTGAGCAGAAGCGGGCGGATCTGACGCAGCGCGTCGGTGCCGGGCGTGTAGGAGACGTCTCGGACGCGGGCGTGCAGGGCCTCGAAGCCATGGGCCAGAGTGTGCAGTTGGTCCACTTGCTCTGTCAGGTTGAGCGGGGGCATGGGGTGGTGTTGCTCCGGAGAATCGGGTCAGCGGCTTCGGGCGGCAGCCTTCGCGACGGCGGGTGAGGGTGTGGTGCTGGGGGCTCTGGTGGCGGGTGGGCGGCTGATGGCGGCGGCCAGGGCGGTGGTGCCGACGGCTGTGAGGCGGATGCGGTCTTGGAGCGGTCCGCCGATGTAGGCGGAGGGCGCGGACTTCGCGACGCGTTCCGCGAGGCCGTTGGCCTCCAGCGACCGCAGCGTGCCGATCAGGACGCGCTCGTCGCGGTAGTGGACGTACTGCCGTCCCTGGGAGCTGGTCGCCACGACGTTCCCGCCGGCGACCTCCCACAGGGCGCTGTGGTGCGTGTCAGTCAGCCGGTGGCCCGGAGCGTCGGTCGTACTGCCGCGGCGGCGTCTCAGTTCGCGGGCGACGGTTTTGGCGCAGCCCATGGCTGCTGCCGGTGCCAGGGCGGTGAGCGTGCGGGCTATCGGGAGTGCGTGGTCCGCCGAGGCGCTGCTCAGGAAAGCGAGCTGCTTAAGGCGGACCACCGCCTCCGACAGTTCGTGACTCTCAAAGAGCCGCTCGTCGGTGACCGCTGTGATGGCGGAGTGAGTCGCGGAAGCAAGCTGCCCGGCGGAGGCGACGTGGGCGCCGTGCTCGGACGGCGATCCGACCCGCAGAAGGCGGTCGAGCATGTCGTTGTGCTGCACGTACTGGTCGGCAAGGAGCAGCAGCCGTTCCACCGGCGTGGGCGGGACGGCCACATCGAACAGGAGGCCCTCGGGCGGTGTCGTCATACGCGGCGCCGGGCCGCGGGGACCGGTGACGTGGAAGGCACCTGCTGTGGGCTGCGCTGGTGGGCGTCAGCGATGAGCTGCCGGTCCTCGTCCCTCGCCGCGAATGCGGCGAGGTGACGGGAGAACCGCTGTGCCACAGTGCGATAGGTCCTGGCCGCCCGCTGCATCTCGTCACCGGCACGGCGCAGTTGATCACGGCTGGTCGAAGGGGTCGAGTCGGCATCCTCGTACAGCAGGATCTCGGTCCGGTGATGGACGGCGAGGTTGCACAGGGTGGCGGCGAGTGAGATCTGGGCGCAGGCCCCGGCGAGGTGCGCCAGGGTTTGGGCGCCGTTGGTCATCGCGGGGTACTGGCTGACCGAGAGGTCGTGAACCTGCCGTGTGCACCGCATCGCCAGTTCGTGCAACTGCAGGCTGAGGGGTGCGATCTCTCGGACGGGTTTGGCGATCTCGCCCTTCCGGATCTGTGTCGCCTCCGCGGACAACTCCTCCAAGGCGGGGGCCACCTCGCCGAGAAGGCGGGTGTGTTCAGTCAAGTCAACGGCGTGCAGGGGGACTCCGGGGGTATGGGCCGTACGGGGCAAGGTGACGATGTTGGAGCGTTGCTGCGCAGCAGGAACGGGCTCGGTCAGGGCGCTTCCCACAAGAAGCGGGCAACGTGGTCGTTGCCGTGGCCTGCCCGGGGCCGGGACGGGGTGTGCCATCCAGCCCGGGGCGGGCGCCGGGCGATCAGGTGCCAGCCCGCGCCGCGCAGGGACCCTCCGCTCTCACCCTCCTGGGTGAAGGTGACCAGACGCCGGTATCCCAGGGCTTTCGCCGCGCGCCACGATGCGCCGTACAGCAGGGAGTTGGCGTTGGATGTGCCGTCGCTGGCGGTGCGGGTGACTTCGAGGGTGGCACCGTCGTCGAGGTGGCGGGCGACCGGCCGGCCGACGATGGCCACGGCGCGCAGCGTGCCCGTCTCGTCGGCGGCGCCTACGGCGAAGATCTGCCCTGCGGGCGGCGGGTGGTGACGGTGCCAGACGCGCACGAAGTCCTTCGCCTGGCGTGAGCGGACCGGCACCAGGCGCAGCCGCACGTCGCTCACACGGCCTTCCCGAAGTCGGCCTGCGTCGGGGCGTGTTTTGCGACGGCGCGGGCCGTGATCGCCTGCGAGGCGCGGGCGGACGCCGCTGACAACTCGTTGGCCCCGGGCTCCTGGTACCAGGGCCGCAGGTCGAGCATGGCGGCGCGCATGCCGGTGGCGAAGCAGAGCGCGGTGCCCTTGGGCAGGGCGCGGATCGCGTCGGCGGGCAGGATCCGCTCCTGGCGCATGCTGATGGAGGTCGACTTCCCGGAGTCCGAGTGCGAGGTGGACGTGGTCTCCACGTCGTGGTCACCGATCAGTCGGCTGAGCTTGTCGGCGAAGTCGGGGTCGTCGATACCGGAACCGATCACCTTCACGGTCGAGGCACTCCACATGGCGTCCATGCCCGCGTCGCCCCAGACTTTCTGGCCCTGGCGGTAGCTCTGGAGGTGACCGCCTGAGGGCCGAGATGCCTCTGACCTGCGCAAAGCAGCGAAACACCGGCTATGTGGTGGAACTTCATCGGGCGCTCGAACGAGGAGATCGCACGGGCGCGCGCGGACTGGATGGAAAGCACCCGCTTCGGAGAGGTGAAGGGCTATGACGGCGACCGGATCCCCGCGCCGGACTTGCCGCCCGTGCCGCTGAAGCCGCGGGGGCGGGTGCGCTGAGGGGTGCGGTTGCTGTCGTGAGGGCTGCTGCCCGGGGCGGCCCTCCTCCCAGAGCAACTCAGCGGCAAACGTGGTCGACCGATACTGAGGCGCTACGCGCGCGATGAGGCGGCGTCCGATGAGCCGGACGTCGCGGTGAGCATCCGCCACACGCGGCGGACCTGTTGCGCCATGTCGATGTCGGGGTCGCTCAGCCACTGGAGCTGGATGCCGTCGGCCGCCGCGACGAGGGCTGAAGCCGTGAAGTGCGGGTCGAGCCCGGGGCTCGCTCGGCCGGCCCGCTGCTCGGCCGCGAGGTGCTCGGCGATCGTGGCTCGCAGCAGGGCGAAGCGTTCCCTGAAGTACGTGTGGGCCGGGTGTGCGGGGTCGGTCGAGGCCGCGGCAAGGGTGACGTAGAGGCGTACGCGGGCGGAGTTGGCGGCGTTCGCCGTCAGGGCCTTGGCCAGGAACTCGCCCGGATCGCGTACTGCCTCCGGGTCGTGGAAGCGCGCCTGGGCCGCGCGGTCGTTGGCGCGCAGGACCTCGGTCAGCAGGTGGTCCTTGGACTCGAAGTAGTGCATCAGCCCGGTCAGGCTGATGTGACTCTCCTTGGCGACCATGCGCAGCGTGGTATTCCGCTCGCCCTCGCGGCCGAAGATCTCAAGGGTGGCCTTGAGGATCTCTTCCCGCTTGGCAACCCCTTTGGGGTAGGAGCTTTTGGCTGTCACGCGCCCACCCTATTCGGCGGGCATTGCACCGGCGCAAACCCTTGCTCACAAAAACAGTACGCCGTACTGTTTCTCGCCAGTCGCAGGTGCGGCCCACTGAAAGTAGGTCCCGATGGCGAGACCCCCTGGGGAGCTCCGTGCTCCCTCCGTGCTCCCTGCCGATCCGGCCCAAGCGGCTCCGCAGGCCGACGGCCGGGCGCCGTGGCGCCTCATGGCATGCATCGGTCCCGCCAACCTCGGTATCGCCCTCGTTTGGGGAGCCGTCCCCGGAGCCCTGCTGGCCCTCCAAGTCCAGCGCGCGGTGGGCGAGGACGCGAAGGTCGGAGCGCTCGCACTCGTCACCACCGTGGGCGCGCTCGTCGCGATGGTCGCCCAGCCCGTCGCGGGAGCCGTCTCGGACCGGACCCGCAGCCGCTTCGGCAAGCGCGGGCCCTGGATCGTGGCCGGCGTGGCGACCGGTGGCCTGGCCTTGATCGGTATGGCGTTCGCGCACTCCATACCGGCGATGCTGGCCCTCTGGTGCCTGGTGCAGGTCGGCTACAACTTCGCGATGGGCCCGCTCTCCGCCGTCATGCCCGACCGGGTGCCGCCGCAGAAGCGGGGTCTGTTCTCCACCGTCTTCGGCCTCGGCTCCATGTGCGGCTCACTCCTCGGACAGGTCTTCGCCGCCGCCTTCGAGGACCGGATCACCACGGCGTACGTGGTACTCGCCATGTTCGCGACGACCCTGGCGGTCGTCTTCGTGGCCCTCAACCCGGACCGTCCGAGCCGGGATGCGCCCCAAGAGCACTTCCGTGTGCGCGAGTTCCTCGGCGGGCTGTTGCCGAACCCGCGCAAGCACCCCGATTTCTTCTGGGTGTTCGTCAGCAGGCTGTGCACCAACCTGTCGTACTTCCTGGTCATCGGCTACAAGCTCTACATCCTCCAGGACTACATCGGCCTGCACGACGAGGCCATCGACCACATCCCCACCCTCGCGCTGACCGCCGTCGCGGGCCTGCTCCCGGCCGCCGTCATCAGCGGCCCTCTCTCGGACCGGCTCGGCCGACGCAAGGTGTTCGTGGTGGCCTCGGCGTCCCTCATCGGCTGCGCCATGCTCATCCCGTTCGCCGTCCCCACGATGACCGGCATGACCGCGATGGCCTTCCTGGTGGGCATCGGTTTCGGCAGTTTTCAGGGCGTGGACACCGCGCTCATCTCCCAAGTGCTGCCGTCCGAGCGGTCCTTCGCCCGCGACCTCGGCGTCGTGAACGTCGCTGCCACCCTGCCGCAGGTCCTCGCACCCGCCATCGCCGGAGCCGTCGTCCTCTGGCTCGGCGGGTACCAGACGCTCTTCCCCCTCGCCACGGCCTGCGCACTGCTCGGTGCGGTGGCGGTCCTGCGAGTGAAGGGAGTCCGATGACCACGGTCGCCCACCCCAACCCTCGCACCACGCATCAACCCGCACCACGCTCCAAGGAGAAGCCATGAACAACCCGAACCAGTCGGCGCAGACGCCCGGCGAGACGGTGGCCCGACTGAGCCTCGCAGAGAAGGCCGCCCTGACCACCGGCGCGGGCTGGTGGCACACCACCGCGTACCCGGACGCCGGGATCCCGGAGTTCCGTCTCTCCGACGGCCCCCACGGGCTGCGGCTGCAGAACGACACCCAGGCCGACCACCTGGGCATCAACGGCAGCGCTGCGGCCACCTGTTTCCCGCCGGCCGTCACCCTGGCGTGCACGTGGGACTCCGACCTCGCGGGGCGGGTGGGCGACGCGCTGGCCCGCGAGTGCCTCGCGCACGGCGTGCACGTGCTGCTCGGCCCCGGCGTCAACATCAAGCGCAGCCCGCTGTGCGGGCGCAATTTCGAGTACTTCTCCGAAGACCCGCTGCTCAGCGGAGTCTTGGGAGCGGCCTGGGTCAAGGGCCTTCAGGCGCGGGGGGTCGGGGCCTCGGTCAAGCACTTCGCCGCGAACAACCAGGAGACCGGCCGTATGTCGGTCAGTGCGGACATCGACGTACGGGCCCTGCGCGAGATCTACCTCCCGGCCTTCCGTCGCGTGGTGACCGAGGCCCGGCCCTGGACCGTCATGTGCGCTTACAACCGGGTCAACGGCGTGCACGCGTCGCAGAATCCGTGGCTTCTGACGGACGTCCTGCGAGACGAGTGGGGGTACGACGGCCTGGTCGTCTCCGACTGGGGCGCCGTCGTCGACCGGGCGCGGGCGCTGGCCGCCGGGCTCGATCTGGAGATGCCGTCCTCGTCCGGCGCCGGCCCCGCCCGGGCCGTCGCGGCCGTGGAATCCGGTGAACTCTCCGAGGAAGCAATTGACCGCAGCGCCGCGCGGGTCGTGGCACTCGCACGCAAGGCGGCCGCGCACGCGCGCCCCGATGCCGTCTTCGACCCGGCCACCCACCACGACCTGGCCCGCGAGGTCGCCACGCGCGGGGCGGTCCTGCTCAAGAACGACGGCGCGCTCCTCCCCCTGGATCCTGCTGCGGCCCAACACATCGCGGTCATCGGCGAGTTCGCGCGCACGCCCCGCTACCAGGGCGCGGGCAGCTCGCGCGTGACCCCGACGCGGCTGGACGACGCGCTGACCTCGCTCATCGAGGCCGCGCCCGCGGCGCGCATCACCTTCGCTCCCGGCTTCCCCGTCGACGCTCCGGACGCCGATGCGGCCGCGCTGTACGAGGAGGCCGTCCACGCGGCGGAGTCCGCCGACGTGGCCCTGCTCTTCCTCGGTCTGCCGCCGAGCCTCGAGTCAGAGGGCTACGACCGCGAGCACATCGAACTCCCGGAAGAACAGACCCGGTTGCTCGCCGCCGTCAGCGCGGTGAACCCGAACACCGTCGTGGTCCTCGCCAACGGCGGCGTGGTCCGTCTGGCCGGGTGGATCGATGACGTACCGGCCGTCCTGGAGGGCTGGCTGCTCGGTCAGGCCGGAGGATCGGCCACCGCCGATCTGCTGTTCGGCCGGGCGAACCCGTCGGGGCGCCTCGCGGAGACGATCCCGCTGCGGCTCGCCGATACCCCGGCGTACCTGGCGTGGCCGGGCGAGAATGGTCATGTCGCCTACAGCGAGGGCCTGTTCGTCGGCTATCGCCACTACGACGCCCGCGACATGGCGGTCTCCTTCCCCTTCGGGCACGGCCTGTCGTACACCACCTTCGACTACGCGGATCTGCGGGTGACCTCGGACGCCGACGGGCTCGACGTCACCGTGGCGGTCACCAACACGGGAGAGCGGGCCGGTCACGAGGTCGTCCAGGTGTACGTGGGCGCGCCGGGAGAGCGGGTCCGGCGTCCCGTGAGGGAGTTGAAGGGGTTCGCCGCCGTGCGCCTCGCGCCCGGCGAGACCCAGGACGTCACCGTCCGCGTCGCCCGCGCCGACCTGGCCCATTTCGACGCAGCGGCCGGTACCTGGCTCGTCGAGGACGCCGACCACCGCATCGACGTCGGGGCCTCCAGCCGCGACATCCGGCTGACCGCGACGGTCCCGGTCACGGGCGACGCCTACGCCGAGCAGCCGGACGCCGACTCGACCGTCGAGCTGTGGCTCGCCCACCCCGTGGGCGGCCCGGCCATCGAGGCGCTGCTGCACCGGGTCCAGAAGTCCATGGGCGACGCCTATCCCGAGGAGGGAAGCCCGCGTGAGCGCATGGTGGCCAACATGCGCCTGAGTCAGCTCGCTCAGCTCCCGATCGTGCCCCTCGGCGTCGACGACGTGCGGGAGCTGGTCGAGACGGTGCGGTCGGCCGCGGGCACCGAGGGGCGAGGAGCCTCCTGATCCTTACGCGGCGACCGTCCGGAATCCGCAGTTTCCGCTGCTGGAGGCGGGCGTGTTGGCCGAGCGGGCGGCCACGCGGTAGCGGTGGCAGTAGGTGTGATGGCACAGGTACGAGCCGCCGCGCATCACGCGGCGCTCGCCGCTCTGCGGCCCCTGCGGGTCGGCGGCGGGGGAGCGGGCGTAGTAGTCGGGGGCGAACCAGTCCGCGCACCACTCCCAGACGTTCCCCGCGACCTCGAACAGGCCGAAGCCGTTGGGCGGGTACGCGCGCACCGGGGCGGTGGCCAGCCAGCCGTCCGCGCCGGTGTTGGCGTACGGGAAGCGGCCCTGCCAGATGTTGCACAACCACGCGCCACCGGGGGCGAGTTCGTCGCCCCATGCGAAGCGGCGGCCCGCGAGGCCGCCGCGGGCCGCGTACTCCCACTCCGCCTCGGTGGGCAGGCGGCGGCCCGCCCACGCGCAGTAGGCCAGGGCGTCGTCCCACGCCACGTGCACCACCGGGTGGTCCGGCTCCGCGCCGGACAGCGGGCCGTGAGGGTGGCGCCAGTCCGCACCCCGGACCGTCAGCCACCAGGGGACGCCCGGGTCGGATCCGACGATGTCCGCCCGCTCGGCGGCGACGGCCAGGTGGAACACGCCCGATGTGCCCTCCCGTTCGGCGACGGTCACGTACCCCGTGTCGTCGACGAAGGCACCGAACATCGCCGCGGTCACCGCCGTGACGTCGATCGCGAACGGCCTCACGCGCACCGCGTGCACGGGCTGCTCGCCGTCCGCCGGATAGCCCTCGCCGAAGGAGTCGCCCATCAGGAACTCGCCCCCCGGGAGCGTGACTTGGTCGTGCACGGGCGGCACGCCGGCCGGTGCGGGGAGCGGGCCGGCCGAGCAGATCCGAGTTTCCGGTACGCAACATCCCATTGACGTCTCCATGACGCGAGTATATGAATTCTCACCTAGGTGAGACTGCACATAGCAAGATCGCACATCGCTTCCGCACAAGGGAGTCCACGTCCGTGAAGTTCGAGTACGTCCTGCTCGGCCTGCTGGCCCGTCGCCCCTACAGCGGGTACGACCTGCGCAAGTGGCTGGAGACCGAGGGGCAGTTCGTGTGGGCGCGAGCCCACCACAGCCAGATCTACCGGAAGCTCGCGCAGATGGAGACCGACGGCTGGGTCCGGCACGAGGTCGATCCGCGGGAGGGCCGTCCTGACGCCAAGCTCTACCGCCTCACGCCGAGCGGGCGCGACGCACTGCTTCAGTTCCTGCACACCCCCTACGAACCACTCGGCCGCTTCCAGGAGATCGACTTCCTGGCCCGGTTCAGCATCACCGCTCCACTCGACAAGGACGCGGCCATCCGGCTGGTGGGCATCGAACTCGACCACCGCCGCGCCCAGATCGCCAAGAACCGCAACCGCGACCGCACCTTGCACTACGACGACCCCCTGCCCGAACTGGACCAGGACCTGGACCGGCAGGTGCACCGCGCGCTCCACGAACTCGGCGCGGCAGCCATGGACCGCTGGGTCGCGTGGCTGGAGGACACCTTGCGCAACCTGACCGAAGGGAAGCCCGTCCGATGAAGGCCATCATGGTGATGTTCGACAGCCTCAACCGGCACATGCTGCCGCCCTACGGAGGCGACTGGACCCACGCACCGAACTTCGCGCGCCTCGCCGAGCGGGCCGTCACCTTCGACAACGCGTACGCCGGGTCGATGCCCTGCATGCCGGCCCGCCGCGAGATCCACACCGGGCGGCACAACTTCCTGCACCGCAGCTGGGGCCCGCTTGAGCCGTTCGACGACTCGATGCCCGAACTCCTCAAGCAGAACGGCGTGTACACCCACCTCGTCAGCGACCACCCGCACTACTGGGAGGACGGCGGCGCCACCTACCACGGCCGCTACAACACCTGGGAGTTCTTCCGCGGGCAGGAGGGCGACGCGTGGAAGGGACAGGTGGCCGACCCCGAGATGCCCGACGACCTGAAGCGGATGCGGTTCGGCGGCTACCGCCAGGACTGGGTCAACCGTCCCCACATGGCGACGGAGGACCGGCACCCCCAGACCCTCACCTTCGACGCGGGCCTCGACTTCGTACGGACGAACCAGGACGCCGACCGGTGGTTCGTACAGATCGAGACCTTCGATCCGCACGAGCCGTTCTTCAGCCACCAGCCCTACAAGGACCTCTACCCCCACGACTACGACGGCCCGCACTTCGACTGGCCCGACTACAAGCGCGTGGTCGAAACCGACGATCAGGTGGAGCACGCGCGCTTCGAGTACGGGGCGCTCCTGTCGATGTGCGACCACTCGCTGGGCCGCGTCCTTGACACCATGGACGAGCTTGACCTCTGGGACGACACGCTGCTGATCGTCAACACCGACCACGGGCTGCTGCTCGGCGAGAAGGGCTGGTGGGGCAAGAGCGTCCAGCCCTGGTTCAACGAACTGGTGCATCTGCCGCTGTTCGCCTGGGACCCGCGCCGGCGCATCGCGGGCGAGCGGCGGTCGGCGCTGGTGCAGACCGTGGACGTGGCGCCGACCCTCCTCGACTTCTTCGGCGTCGACCGCCCCGCCGACATGCAGGGCGCGCCGCTCCCGGTAGCCGATGACACCCCGGTGCGGGAGGCGGGCCTGTTCGGCATCCACGGCGGACACGTCAACGTCACCGACGGCCGCTACGTCTACATGCGGGCACCCGCCTCGCCCGACAACGCGCCGTTGTACGAACACACCCTGATGCCGACCCACATGCGGGGCCGCTTCTCACCCGCCGAACTCGTGGACCTGGAACTGGCCGAGCCGTTCGGCTTCACCAAGAACGTGCGCACCGTGCGCGTACTGGGCCGCACCCTCGTCAACCCCTACCACCACGGCACGCTCCTGTTCGACCTGGAGACCGACCCCGAGCAGGAGAATCCGCTGCTCGACGAGGCCGCCGAACTGCGCATGGCCACCCTCCTCGTGGAGCTCATGCGGGCCAACGAGGCACCGCCCAGCCAGTACGAACGCCTCGGCCTGCCCGCCCAGGGTCCGGTCACCGAGCAGCACCTGCTGGTCCGGTCCCAGCGCGAGCAGGCGGACCGTGCCGCGCAGCCGCTGCCGCGCGCCGAGGACTTTCCGCAGGGGCGCGTCTCGCTGCGTACGCCGCTCCAGGCGCTGCTCTCCGATCCGGTCGCCGTCGAGGTGCTGCGCAGACACCTGCCCGGCGTCGTCGACTCGGAGCTGCTGCAGATGATCGGCGCCACACCGCTCATCGACGTCGCCGCCATGGCGGGTGCGCTGTTCCCGCCCCCGAGCCTGCACCGGGTCGCCGAGGAGCTCGCAGAGCTCTGAGGCCCTCACGGTCACTTGAGCCGGTGACGGGGTTGCCGCCCCGTCACCGGCGTACGCCCTCCCCTTCCCGCAGACCTCCCGCGAAGAAAGTCACAGAGAAAAGAGACGGCCCGATGCCCGAGCTTAGCCAGAGCCCCGTCATGCCCAGATCCGAGGTGCAGGTGAAAGGGCGCTGGCGGCAGTTGTCCCTGCTCGGCGGCACCATGCTGGTCGACAGCACCGAGGCGAGTCTGGTCAGCAGCCTCTTCCCGTTGATCCGGCAGTCCCTCGGAGTCTCACTGGGCGCGCTCGGCATACTGACCGCCGCCGGGAAGATCGCGGGTGCCTTCACCGGGCCCCTGTGGGTGTGGGTGGCGGAGCGCTGGTCACGCAAGAGCGTCCTCGTCGTGGCCACCGGGCTCTGGGGTGTGTGGGGCGTGGCCGCGGGCTTCTCGCAGAACTTCACCCAACTCTTGGTCCTTTACACCATCCTGGCCGCGGGCTACGCGGCCGCGCACCCCATCATCACCGAACTCATCGGCGACCTCTTCGGGGGATCGACCCGCGGCCGCGCGATCGGGGTGGTCTACGGCGCCGTCTCGCTGGTGAGCGCGGTGATCGGCCCGCTCAAGGGCCAGCTGGCGGGCGTCGAGGAGGGCTGGCGCTGGGGCCTGTGGGGCGTCGGCACCTTCAACATCCTGCTCGGCATCGCCATCTGGCTGTGGTTCCGCGACCCGGGACGGGGCGCGTCCGAGGAACAGCTCGCCGACCTCGACCGCGCCACGCGCAACGCCCACTCGAAGCTCACCTGGACCAAGGCACTCTCGCTCCTTGAGATCCGCAGCCTGGTCGTCCTCCTGGTCTCCCGCCTCCTGTCGGGACATCTCCTGGTGGGCACCTTCGGCGTCGTCTACCTGGTGGACGTGTACGGCTTCAGCACGCAGAAGGCGTCGATCGTGCTGCTGCCCTTCGGGGTCGGCTACTTCCTCGGCACACTCCTGGGCGGCTTCGCGGCGGACTGGGCCACCCGGCGCAGCCCCCGCCACGGCCTGGTCACGGTCCTTCAGGCGGCCCAGTTCGCCTTCGCGCTCTTCGCCTACTTCGGCACCCAGTTCGACTACGGGAGCATCGCCCTGTTCGGTGTCTTCTTCGCCCTCATGGGCGCGGCCCAGGGCGTCAACCCGAGTGTCAATCGCCCCATGGTCATGGCCATCACCCCGCCCGAGCTGCGCGGCGCCGCCTTCGCCATCTACGTCTCCGTCTTCGAGGCGATCGCCTGGGCCTCCTTCAGCCTCGGCGCCGGCTTCCTCGGCGACGCGATCGGGCTCCGCACCGTCTTCCTGTGGGCGCTCGTCATCCTGATGCTGGTCAACGGCATGTTCCTGACGCTGCTTCACCGCTCGTACGCCGATGACGTGGCCCGTGTCCAGAGGGAACTTCACGCGCGCCGCGAACAGGCCCTCGACGCCACCACCTGACGCTTCTTCCTTTCAGTCTTGCTGTGCCGGTGCGGGGCCGTTCTCGGGGGCCAGGGCCGGGAGGAGGGTCTGGGCGAGGGTGAGGATGTCGGCGGCCATGTCGATGTCCGGGTCGCGCAGCCACTGGAGTTGGAGGCCGTCGACGGCGGCGAGCAGGATGCGCGCCGCCCAGTCGGCGTCGGGGGTGGTCCGGCGTCCCTTGAGCTCCTGTTGCCGGGCTTGGCGACTGGAGAGGTCGGTGAGTGAGTCCGCCAGGCTGCCGCGCAGCCGGGGGTAGCGCTCCTTGAAGTAGCTGTGCGCGGGGTGGTCGGGCTCGGCCGATGCGGCCGCGAGGTCGAGGAACAGTTTGACCAGGCCGGGGGCTGTGGCGTTGTGGGCCAGGAGGTCGAGTGCCGCCTTCGGGTCTTCGCTGGGGTTTCCGAAGGCGGCCCGGTCGGTCGTCTCCCGTGCCTTCAGGACGGCGGTGAGCAGTTCCTCGCGGCTGCCGAAGTGGTGCAGGACTCCGGCGTCCGTCAGGCCCACGCGCTGGGCGATGTCCCGTACGGAGACGCCCCGGCTGCCCGCTTCGGTGTACGCGGCCAGCGCGGCGTCGATGATCTGCTGACGTCTGGCGACGGTCTTGCGGTACGGGCCCCGGGGGCTGCGGCTGGTCACGCCGCGATTCTAGGCGGCGCAGGGCCCGGGAAACGAAAACCTTGACACGCAAGGTTTACGAATCCATGCTGGCCAGGTCGGCACCCGGGCCACCCGTGGCGGAGGGATGCGACTGCCGCGCCGCTGTCTTCGACGCTCGCCTGCTGCGGCCCCGACCGCCGGGCCCGTTGCCCGCCTCGACTGTTCCCGCACATGGCCACACAGCTACCCGCATGGCTACTTGGAAGAGAGAACCAGCTCATGACGCATGCACGACGCCTGCCCGAGGGATTCCTGTGGGGTGCCTCCACCGCCGCCCACCAGATCGAGGGCGGCAACACCAACAGCGACTGGTGGGAGTTCGAGCACAGCGGAATCCCGTACGTCAAGGAACCCAGCGGTGACGCCTGCGACAGCTACCACCGCTGGCCCGAGGACATGGACCTCCTTGCCGAACTCGGCTTCACCGACTACCGGTTCAGCATCGAATGGGCCCGCATCGAACCGGCCCCGGGCGAGTTCTCCCGCGCAGCCATCGCCCACTACCGGCGCATGGTCGAGGGTGCCCGCGAACGGGGTCTGCGGCCCATGGTGACCCTGCACCACTTCACCGCACCGCGGTGGTTCGCCCAGCGCGGCGGCTGGGCCGCCGCCGGATCGGACGAACTCTTCGCCCGCTACCTCACTGCTGCGGCACCCATCTACGCCACAGACGTGGCACACGTGTGCACCATCAACGAGCCCAATATTCTCGCCGTCATGGCTGCCGCGCAGGCCGCCCTCGTCTCCGGCCAGGCCGTGTCCTTCGCCGAGGACCCGCCGGCCCCGGACGAGGCCACCACCGATGCCCTGGTGCGGGCGCACGCCCGCGCCGTCGAAACGGTCAAGTCCCTTGCGCCGCAGGTGAGTACCGGCTGGTCCGTCGCCAACCTGGTGTGCCAGCCCTTGCCCGGAGCCGAGGGTGTCGCCGCGGCATTCCGGCACCCACGTGTGGACGTCTTCCTCGAAGCCGCCCGCGGCGACGACTGGCTCGGAGTGCAGGCCTACACCCGCACTCTCATCGGCCCGAGCGGTCGACTGCCCGTACCCGACGGCGCGGAACGCACCCTCATGGGATGGGAGTACTACCCGCAGGCGTTGGGCCATGCCCTGCGGCACAGCGCTTCCGTCACCGCCGGCACCCCGCTGATCGTCACCGAGAACGGCATCGCCACCGCCGACGACACCCGCCGGATCCAGTACACCACCGGCGCCCTGGACTCCCTGGCCGCCGCAATGCGCGACGGCATCGACGTCCGCGGCTACTTCCACTGGAGCGCCCTGGACAACTACGAATGGGGCCGCTACGAGCCGACCTTCGGCCTGATCGCCGTCGACCGCGAGACCTTCATCCGTACGCCCAAGCCCTCGGCCGCCTGGCTCGGCGCCATCGGCCGCACCCGCGTGCTGCCCAGTGAGGCGTGAGGAGCTCGACACTGCCGCCTGCCGTTGGCGTACCGGGGGAACTGGCGTTGCACCACAGGAACGAACAACGCGACAGCACTGGGCGACGAGGTCCCGGGCGCGGGCAGTGATGCGCAGCTGATGGTGTGGAGGAAGCCTTGTGCGGTGCTGTCGCTTTGCGCCTTCCTGCGGAACGCGTGGAGGGGCCCGGGTGCCGTACCGGCACCCGGGCCCCGAAGGAAACTGCTACACCATCTGCCGGCCCTGATACTGCGCCGGCCTTCTGTTTCCGCACACCCACCTGGGAGCGGGGGAGTGCGGGGATCGCGGTTGCTTGACCGGAGACCACCTCACTATCGATGTCCTGCGGTACCCGGGCTCTGCCATTCCGCCCGGGCGATCCTGATGGCGCGAAGCTCCTCCGTTCTTCCCTCTTGATCAACATTTACCGAAGGGGGGACTGCGTACTGCTGGTACTGCCCTACTGCGTACTGCTGGGTGATGCAAACTGCTGGTGACCTGATGAAGCGTCACGCTTCGGCAGCCAGCCCCGTCGCCTCTCCTGCATCCGCTCTGGCTTAGAACCCCACTGCCGAACCTCCCGGTGCGCGCGCCCGCAGCCGACGCCTTCACCGAGGTGCTGCTCACTTGCCTGCACTGCTGGGTACTGCGAACTGCACTTACCTGTACTGCACTTGCGGGTACTGCTGCCCGGCAGTTCATCTCTGCCGGGCCCTGCTGTCTTTCTGGCTACGAGAGAAACCATAACCACACCACCACCCAATGTCTACTCCGGCCGACATAGATTTCCGCGTGTTCGACAGTGAGGTAATCGACCTCGACGCCGACGGGGGGGCAGGCGCAAGGGTCGGAGCCCGTCACCAATGCCCTGCGCCTGTCAGGCGGCGTTTCCCGCCGAGGTCCCTGCGGCATCGGGGACGGGGGCGGCCGCCGTGTCCTCGGCGACCGCGGCCTTCGCCGGTGCCCCGATTCCGAGCTTCTCGAGGATCTTCTTCTCGATCTCGTCGGCGAGATCGGGGTTGTCCTTCAGGAAGTTGCGGGCGTTCTCCTTGCCCTGGCCGAGCTGGTCGCCCTCGTGCGTGTACCAGGCGCCCGCCTTGCGGACGAAGCCGTTGTCCACGCCCATGTCGATCAGGCCGCCCTCGCGGCTGATGCCCTGGCCGTAGAGGATGTCGAACTCGGCCTGCTTGAAGGGCGGCGCGACCTTGTTCTTGACGACCTTGACGCGGGTGCGGTTGCCGACCGCGTCGGTGCCGTCCTTCAGTGTCTCGATGCGCCGGATGTCGAGCCGCACGGAGGCGTAGAACTTCAGCGCGCGGCCACCGGTCGTGGTCTCCGGGGAGCCGAACATCACGCCGATCTTCTCGCGCAGCTGGTTGATGAAGATGACCGTCGTCCTCGTCTGGCTGAGCGCGCTGGTGATCTTCCGGAGGGCCTGGCTCATCAGGCGGGCCTGCAGACCCATGTGGGAGTCGCCCATCTCGCCCTCGATTTCCGCACGCGGCACCAGGGCCGCGACGGAGTCGACCACGATCAAGTCGATCGCGCCGGAGCGGATCAGGATGTCGGCGATCTCCAGCGCCTGTTCACCGTTGTCCGGCTGGGACAGGATGAGGTTGTCGGTGTCGACGCCGAGCTTCTTGGCGTACTCCGGGTCCAGGGCGTGCTCGGCGTCGATGAACGCCACCGAGCCGCCGGCCTTCTGTGCGTTCGCCACCGCGTGCAACGTCAGCGTCGTCTTGCCGGAGGACTCCGGCCCGTACACCTCCACCACGCGGCCGCGGGGCAGGCCGCCCACACCGAGCGCCACGTCCAGCGCGGTCGATCCGGTGGGGATCACCTCGATGGGCTCGTTGGGCCGCTCGCCGAGGCGCATGACCGCACCCCTGCCAAATTTCCGCTCGATCTGTGCGAGCGCGGTGTCAAGCGCCTTTTCGTGGTCGGTTCCTGCCATGAGCTTTCACCCGGTCCGATTGTGTGGCACGCGGCACGTCGGAGGACGTGAGCGTCAACTGCCGACTACGGACGTCTCGGAGATCCCAGTAAACGAACATCCGATCGATTTACGTGTCCAGTGAAAGGTACCAAACTGCGGGGGACCGGGACGGGACGCGCACCGGACCGCTCCTGACGCGGGCCGCGCCGCCGCCCGCTTCCTCTCGTGATCGGCCTGCTTCTGCAGGCCGAGCCGCGGTTCGGGCAGTTGTAGCGTTTGAAGACCATTGGCAGCGGTGAAAGGCGGAGCGTGCCCATGCACGGCGCAGGCGATCGGATCGACACCTCGACCGCGCATTCGGCGCGGGTGTACGACTACATCCTGGGAGGCAAGGACCACTACCTTGTCGACGCCGAGGCGGGCGACGCCATGTGTCAGCACTGGCCGGCGCTGCCCGTGCACATGCTGGAGAACCGGCGGTTCATGCACCGTGCCGGGCGCTGCCTCGCCCAGGAGCACGGTGTCCGGCAGTTCCTCGACATAGGCACCGGCCTGCCCACAGCCCCCAACCTGCATGAGGTGGTGCAGGAGGTGGCACCGGAGTCCCGTGTGGTCTATGTCGACAACGACCCCATCGTCCTGGCTCACGCCCGCGCCCTCCTGCAGGGCTCATCCGAGGGGGCGACCGCCTACATCGACGCTGACATGCACGACCCGGACGCCATCCTGGAGAGTCCCGAATTCCGTGCGCTGATCGACGTGAACGAGCCGGTCGGCTTGATGGTCATCGGAATCCTGCACTTCATCTTGCCGCCGGACGACCGGCGTCTGGTGCAGCGACTGCTCGAACCGCTGCCGTCGGGCAGCTTCCTGGCGATGACCATCGGCACCGCCGACTTCGCGCCCGAGGAAGTCGGACGGGTGGCCGAGGAATACACCCAGCAGGGCATGCCCATGGCGCTGCGCGACCTGCCGACCGCCACCTCCCTCTTCGACGGAATGGACCTGGTCGAGCCCGGCGTCACCCAGGTTCACAAATGGCGACCGGGCCCCGAGCAGGACGGCATCGACGACCGGGCCATCGCCATGTACGGGGCGGTGGCCCGTAAGCCCTGACCAGTTGTGACGTCCAGGCACCAGGCAGGAGTTGGTGTCGCTCGGCGGGATGCGGTGGCCCGCCGGAGGGCTGGGGCAGTTCGCCACCGCCGCCTGTGCCTTCGGGCCGCCGCTCCTCAAGGAGGCGGGGGACAACCCCACTTGGGTACGGGGTTCTCCCGGAGTGTGCCGGGATGTCCGCCCCCCTAGCGTGCAGGCATGTCAACTACCCGATGCGTCAAGGTCTTTGCGGCGTGCGTGGCGGTGGTCGCCGCCGCCACTACGACGGCGACCACCGCCGCAACCGCGACGACCCCCGCCGCCCCCGCCACTGCGACCCCCGCCGCCCCGGGCCCGTTAGCCCGCTTCCACGACCAGCACGTCGACTGGCACGCCTGCGCCCTCGGCGCCGACGACGAGGACGGCCAGGAGCTGGACGCCGCCGGCGCCGATTGCGCTGACATCGACGTACCGCTCGACTACGCGGACCCCGGCGGCCGCACCATCACCGTCGCCATATCCCGCCTGAAGGCCACCGACACCGCCCGCCGCGTCGGCCCGCTGCTGCTCAATGACGGAGGACCGGCCGGCCCCGGCCTCCGTATGCCGGTGACCAAGTCGAAGGTGATGGGCGAGGTCGCCGACCGCTACGACCTGATCGGCATGGACCCGCGCTTCGTCGGTCGGAGCACCCCGCTGGACTGCGGCTGGGACCTCGGCTCCGCCCCCCTGCGCTCCGCGGGCGCCGACCTGGCGGCGTACCGCGAGGAGGTCTCCGTCGCGCGCGAGCTGGCCGGGCGGTGCAAACGCGCCCACGGCGATGTGCTGCCGTACGTCACCACCCGCAACACCGCCCGCGACATGGACGTCATCCGCGCCGCCCTCGGCGAGGACACCCTCTCCTACCTCGGCTACTCCTACGGAAGTTACCTCGGAGAGGTCTACACACAGCTCTTCCCCGGCCGCACCGACCGCATGGTGCTCGACGGCGTCAATTCCCCGAAGCGCTACAGCCACACCCTGCTGCGGGGTTCCGAGGCGGCCAACGAAGCGGCCCTGCGCGCATGGGCGTCGTGGGCCGCCGCACGGCACGCCACCTACGGTCTCGGCGCCACGCGCGCCGAGGTCCTGGCGACGGTGCAACACATCCTCGACGCCGCCGCACAGAAGCCGCTGCGGATCGGGGACGCGTACCTGCTGGACGAGCACGCGCTCCCCTTCCTCTTCATCGGCGGCCTCGGCAGCGACCTCGACGAGGAGCGCGCCGCCCTGGCCGCGACCGTACGTCTCCTGGCACGCGCCGCCGACCGGGAACCGGTCGAGCCGTCCGAAAGGCTTGCCGCTCAGCTGGAGTTCCTGCTGACCGGGGCAGGCTCGGCCCCCGCCAGCCAGATGACCGCGATCATCTGCGGCGACGTGGCCGAGCGGCGCGGCGTCGCCGGCTACTGGCGCGCGGTCGAGAAGTCCCGTGCACAGTTCCCCCTCACCGGACCGCTGGCCAACAACATCACCCCCTGCGAGTTCTGGGACCAGCCCGCCGAAGCGCCGACCGTGCTCGACAACGACGTCCCGGCACTGCTCGTCAACGCCACCGGCGACCCCCGCACCCTCTACGCCGACGCCAGGGCCATGCGCGAGCAGTGGCCCAGCTCCCGGCTGCTCACCGTCAAGGGCGCCCGCCAGCACGGCCTGTACGGCGAGTACGGCAACACCTGCGTCAACGAGCGCGTCAACGCCTACCTGCGGACGGGACGGCTCCCCACGCACGATCCGACCTGCGAGAAGTAGCGCCAGTGCCCCTGAAAGAACGGCGGGGTCGGGTGCGCGGCTCCACCACGCCGACGCTTCCGCCGGTCGGCCTGATCGACGTCCCTGCCTGACCAGGCTGCTTCCCCTTCGGACCAATCCGGTGGTCCCGGCTGCTCCGGATTACTCATGGAAGCTGCTCCGGGATTGCACCCAGCCGGATTCCGCGCAGAAGGGGAAAGCGAGGTGACGGTGAAATGACTGACGAAGAGTTCGACAAGCTGATGGCTCAGGCCCGCAGGGAGATCCTTCAGCGGCACTTTGCTCCGCCTCCTCGCCAGGAGAAGCGGGACGACGACGCGTATGCCGTCCGGGCCCGGCACGCGGAATTCGGTGCCTGCGCTCACTGAGCAGTGCCCCGTTCAGCGGTGAGTGCGTCGCGTCTCAGCTGGGCCATGCACCACGAGCAGGGAACCCTCAGTGCTCATGGAGTGGCTCGCGGTCAATATGTGAGCTTTAAAGGGAATTTTCTGTCGGAGACGCCAATCCGGCTCTGGTTCTGCTTCGAATTAACGGTGTGATCGAAATGGGCCGGTTTCAATGGATTCCTTCGGGGGTGAGTCGTCCGCCGGCCTCCATCGGCACTCGTACAAGAGCTCTTCGAGAGCTCATCTCGTCCCGAGGAGGGACTGATCATGACCACCCGAAGCATGATCCGCACTGCCGCTGTCTCTGCCGCGGCCATCGCCCTGCCCGTGTCCCTTGGGCTCCTCGCCCCAGCGGCTCACGCCGACGACAGCAAGCCGTTCGGGCCTGCGTGTTCGTCGGTTCCCAAAGAAGGGGCGGGCAGCCTGGACGGCATGGCCAAGGACCCGGTCGCCACGGCCGCGTCCAACAACCCGGAGCTGTCGACGCTCGTGACCGCGGTGAAGAAGGCGGGCCTGGTCGACACGCTCAACAACGCGAAGAACATCACCGTCTTCGCCCCGTCCAACGACGCCTTCGAGAAGATCCCGAAGGCTGACCTGGACAAGGTCCTCGCCGACAAGGATCAGCTCACCAAGATCCTCACATACCACGTGGTCGGCGAGAAGGCCGCGCCGAGCCAGCTGGAGATGGGTTCGTTCAAGACCCTTGAGGGCGGCGAGCTCACCACCAAGGGATCGGACGAGTCCTTCAAGGTCAATGACATGGCGAACGTCGTCTGCGGCAACGTCCAGACAGCCAACGCGACGGTCTACATCATCGACAGCGTCCTCATGCCGCCCAAGTAGGCGACTGACACGGCAAGGCAGGTCCGGGCTGTGGCGTCAGGAATGACGCCACAGCCCGGACGCATGAATCCGCGCGTCCGACTGGCCGGACATGTGACTGACCGGCCTTCTGTCGCCCTTCCGGGCCGTGCGGCGTGGGTCGCTTCGCGATCCGCCATGCGGCCGACGCGCGACTGTCAGTGCCGAGTGCCAGGCTGGTGTCACAAGGACCTGCGAAGGGAATCGTCGTGATCACCACTGACAACACTCCCGGATCCCCCTGTTGGCTCGACCTCGGTACCCCCGACGTCCCGGCCACCGCTGCCTTCTACGGCGCGGTGCTCGGCTGGGAGTACGAGTCCATGGGCGAGGCGGACGGGGAAGGCGGCATGTTCCAGAAGGACGGCAAGACCGTCGCCGGGCTCGGCAAACTCACCGAGGAGGGCGCGCGCCCGGCCTGGATGATCTATTACACGGTCACCGACGCGGACGCCACGACTCAGGCCGTCGAGCGCGCGGGCGGCACGGTGCGGGTGGCGCCCAGGGACCTCGACGACTGGGGACGGATGGCGCAGTACACCGACCCGCTGGGGGGCCAGTTCGCCGTCTGGCAGCCGGGCACGAACTCGGGCTTCGAGCTGGCGGACGACCCGGGCTCGCTGTCCTGGGCCGAGCTGTTCACGACCGACGTGGCCGCCGCGAAGGAGTTCTACGGCGGCGTCCTCGGCTGGCAGTTCAGCAACATGGAACTGCCGGGCGGCGCCGGCACGTACACCCTCGTCACCCCCGCCGGCCTTCCCGAAGAGCGCATGCAGGGCGGCCTGATGGAGCTGAGCGAGAAGGACCTCACGCTGACGGACGGTCGGCCGTACTGGCACCCGGTCTTCGCGGTCACCGACTGCGACGCCGCGGTCGCCCAGGTCACCGGGAACGGCGGCAGCGTGGTGATGGGGCCCGACGACGCGGAGGGCGTCGGCCGGTTGGCCGTCTGCCGCGACCCGTCGAACGCGGAATTCGTGGTGCTCAACCCCGTCGAGAGCTGAGCTCGTCCCCCTGGCTGAGCCCCTAGGAACCAACGACATCGCCGTCCTTCCGGTGGGCCCGGACCCAGAGGTGGGTGGGGCTAGGCCCACTTCTGGGCTGACCAGGGGGGGGAATCGGGCCGTGTGCCGTGCAGAGTGGACGCACCGAGCCGCACCGGCCGGGGTTCATGAAGCAGAGGGAAGAGTCATGCGACAGGTCGTGTCGTGGGTGGGGAGCGCCTGCGTGGGGTTCGTCCGGGCGTGCGTGGTGGTGATCGTCAGCATGGTGGTTCCGGCCGTGTGGGCCGTTGCCGTGGCGTGGGGGATCTGGTGGGGAGCGGGCAACCCGTGGTCGTGGGTCGCGCCGGTGGTGGTGGCGGGTGTCGGTACGTTCGGCCTGTCCCGCCCGGTCTGCCGGATGTTTCGCTTCCTCGTCGCGCGGTGGACAGGCACCGTCATCCCCGACGGATACCGGCAGGCCGAGCCCGTGATGCGGATGTCCACCGGGTTCTGGTGGAACGGCTTCTCGTACGAGCGCACCCGCCGCGACGCCTTGATGGACCAGCGGTGGCGGATCTGGTGGAGCGACCCGGCCGTCCGGCGTGACCTGCGCTTCACGGGGATCGCGCCGCTCACGGCGGGCGTGATCGCGGCCGTCCCGCCGGCCGGCGTCGCGGCGGCGGCCGGCGGGTTCAGCCAGCCCTCGCTCTCCGCACACCTCGTCGGAGGGTTCGGCCTCCTCGCCGCGATCGCGAGTGCTCCGTACGCCTGGCGGGCCGTCGAGCCGGTGGCCGCCCGCTTCCTGCGCGCGTCTCCCGCGATGGTCCTCGCCGCCCGGGTGGACGAACTGACGGCCCAGCGCGCCGACACGACCGTCGCGCAGGCCGCCGAGATCCGCCGGATCGAACGCGACCTGCACGACGGGGCGCAGGCACGGCTCGTCGGGCTCGGGCTCTCCTTGGCGACGGCCGAGAAGCTGATGGAGACCGATCCCGACCAGGCCAGGGCGCTGATGCGGGAGGCGCGAGCGGGCGCCACCACGTCACTGGCCGAGCTCCGCGAACTGGTCAAGGGGATCAACCCGCCGGTGCTCAACGACCGAGGGCTCATCGATGCCGTTCGCGCTCTCGCCCTCGACAGCCCGCTGGAAGCGGCTGTCACCGCCGACGTGTCGCTGCGCCTCGACCCGCCGATCGAGTCCGCCGCGTACTTCGGGATCGCCGAACTGCTGACCAACGCGGTCAAGCACGCACACGCGACCCGGGCGCGGATCTCCTTCGCGCGGGACGGCACCGGTCTCGTCGTGGACGTCGAGGACGACGGCCGGGGAGGGGCGAGCGTGCGCGCCGACGGTGGACTCGCGGGGCTGCGCCGCCGCCTCGCGGCCTTCGACGGCACCCTGGAGATCACCAGCCCGGCAGGCGGCCCGACCCGCGTGAGAATAGTGGTGCCATGCGAATCGTCGTAGCCGAAGACCTCTACCTCCTGCGTGACGGAATGGTCCGCCTCATCGAGGCGTGCGGACACGAGGTGGTGGCCACGGCGGCCACCGGCCCCGAGACGCTCGACGCGCTCCTGAAGTGGCGCCCGGACGTCGCCGTCGTCGACGTCCGCATGCCGCCGACCCAGACGGACGAGGGCCTGCGGGCGGCTCTGGCCGCCCGCGGTGAAGTGCCGGGACTGCCGGTCCTGATCCTCTCCCAGTACGTCGAACAGCTCTATGCCCGCGAGCTGTTGGCCGACGGCACCGGCGGCATCGGCTACTTCCTCAAGGAGAGCGTGTTCGACGCCGACCAGTTCATCGACGCCCTGGAACGCGTCGCCGCCGGTGGCACCGCCATGGACCCGGCCGTCATCGCGAAGCTGCTGTCCAGCGGGTCGTCGAACCGGCTGCTTGACCGGCTCACCGAACGCGAACACTCCGTGCTCGCCCTCATGGCCGAGGGACTGTCCAACCAGGCCATCGCCGGGCGGCTCTTCCTGAGCGACAGCGCCATCAGCAAGTACACCACCTTGCTCTTCGGCAAGCTCGGCATCACCGATGACGACAGCAACAACCGTCGCGTCCTCGCCGTCCTCACCTATCTGAACAACCCCTGACGCGGGTACGGACCGGGGCGGTACGCCGTGTAGCGGGCCGCGGTCGTCGGGTCGGCCTGCTGGGCGCGGGAGTTGAGGGCGGACGGTGAGGTGTCGTCCCAGTGGCCCGCCGTGATCCGGTGGTCGATCGCGTGCACGGCGGCGAGCTGTTCGGCGGGGCTGAAGGTGCAGTGCCCGGCATGGTTGGTGTACGCCTGGCGCAGCAGCGGGGCGCGGCCCGCCGAGGCCACCGCGCGCCGGTAGGCGCTCTCCACCTCCACCGGGACGAGCGCGTCACCGGTGGTGTGGATGTCGAACTGGGGCTTGCTCAGGCGGCCGGAGGGCGCGGCGTGCTCGGCCATGTAGCGCACCGCGCGGGGCTGTGCGCTGACACGGGGCGCGCGGGCGAGGTCGTCGAGGTCGTGCCGGAGGGAAAGGCCCGCCGACTTGTACAGGGCCTTGACCTGCTTGTAGTGGGCGGAACGGGCCAGCATCGCCGAGTAGTCGACGCCCGTGTTCCAGGACATGTTGCCGCCCGCGCGGCGCTCGGCCTCCTCCCGCCAGACGAAGCCGGGCTGCGCCACCAGGCCGCGTACCGCCGTGAATTGGTTCGCCTGCTGGGCGGCGTGGTCGTCGGGGGCGGGCCGGGGCGTGTTCGGGTCGTTCCAGCCCGGGATGTTGTGGAGCGCGGCGGCGAGCGCGATGCGGGCCCGGCCGTCCGCGGTGTTCTGCGCCGCGCCCAGGGTCTCGCCGAGCCGCTCGGCGGAGGCGGCCGCGTCGGAGGCGTCCTTGAACCCGGTCAGCCGGATGCCCCGGATGCCGGAGCCGCCTGCGGCACCGCCTGCGGCTCCACCTCCGGCCGAGTCACCGGAGCCGGGCGCGAGGAGGGTACGGAGGGCGAACGTGGCGTCCAGCGTGGAGTTCCAGTTGGCGACCCCGCCGTGCACGAGGCCGCACATGGAGAGGGAGCCGTCGATGCGTCCCGCATGGCGCTCGGCGATCGCCGTGGTGATCAGGCCGCCGAGCGACTGGCCCCAGGCGAGCGTACGTCCGGCCTCGCCGACCTCCCCTCTGAAGGCGTCGAGCGCCGCCAGTTGGTCGGGCACCGCCTGCTCCACCGACCAGCCGTTCGTCGCGTACGAGGAGCCGACGAGCGCGTAACCCTCCTTCAGGAGCAGCTTCTTGGTGGGTTCGTCGGGGGCGTTCACGGCCGGGTTGGGGGCGCCTTCGGGGCGGTATCCGTGGCTGAAGAGCAGCACGGTGCCGTTCCAGTCGGCCGGGGTGTCGATCATGTACGTGGCGCCGGACGGGAGGGTGCCCTCCAGGTGGCGGGGGTCGGGCCGTGCGGCGGAGGCCGGGGCTGCTGCCGCCACCAGGAGCAGCAGGGCGGCGAGACCGACCGCGGGGCGGCGGGCGGTGCGTGGCCGGGCGATGCGTGTCATGCGGAGTCTCCTCGTACGGAGGGCGCGGGGGATGCAGGGGAAGCAGAGGACGCGAGAGGCGTGGCGGCCTGCGTGGCGAGGTCGTCCGCGTGGGTCTCCTTCACCCGCCAGACGGCCAGCGCCGTGATCACACCTCCGGCCGTGAGCAGCAGGGCGACGGCGTCGCTGGAGTCGTGGGCGGCGAGCAGTCCGCTGGCGATCAGCGGAGAGAAACCGGCGCCAAGGAGCGTCGCCGTCTGGTAGCCGAGCGAGGCGCCGGTGTAGCGCACCCGGGTCGAGAACATCTCGCTGAACAGGGCGCCCAGCGGCCCGTACATCACGGACTGGGCGATCCCGTGCCCGATCACGCAGGCCAGGATCAGCAGGCCCGGCCGGTGACTGTCCACGAGCGCGAAGACCGGGAAGGCGGTGGCCGCCGACAGCAGGGCCCCGGCCAGGACAAGGGGGCGGCGCCCGAAGCGGTCGGAGAGGAGGTTCGCGCACGGCAGCACCACGAGGGCCACGCAGGAGGCGACGGTGACCCCGGTGAGCACCTGCGGGCGCGTGTACCCCTCGTCGACCGCGTACGAGATCATGAAGCTCGTCATCAGCGCCTGCGCGGTGAACGGGCCGATGCCGACCGCCGATGCGAGGAGCACCGGGCGCGGCGCGCGCAGGACTTCGAGCAGCGGCATCCGCGCACGCTCCCGCCGCTGCGAGAGCGAGGCGAAGAGCGGGCTCTCGGTGACCTTGAGGCGGATGTAGAGGCCCGCGCCGAGCAGCAGGACGGAGAGCAGGAAGGGCACACGCCAGCCCCAGGCCCGGAAGTCGTCGTCGGGCAGGGTGCTCACCAGGGCGACGACCCCGGTGGACAGGACCGTGCCCAGCGGGGCGCCGAGTTGGGTGAAGCTGGTCCACAGTCCGCGCGGCCGGTCGCCCGCGTGCTCGGCGACCATGAGCGTGGCGCCGCCCCATTCACCGCCGATCGCGATGCCCTGCACGACGCGGAGCAGGACGAGAAGGACGGGCGCCCAGACGCCGATCGTGTCGTACGTGGGAAGCAGGCCGATGAGGAAGCTGCCCGCGCCCATCAGGACCATGGTCAGGAGCATCATCGACTTGCGGCCGAGCCGGTCGCCGAAGTGGCCGAAGACGATGCCGCCGAGGGGCCGGGCGAGGTAGCCCGCGGCGAACGTGCCGAAGGCGGCCACCGTGCCCACCGCCGGGTCGGCGTCGGGGAAGAAGAGGTCGCCGAAGACGAGTGCGGCGACGGTGCCGTACACGAGGAAGTCGTAGAACTCGATCGCTGTGCCGAGCAGTCCGGACAGGGCGACGCGGCGCAGTTGCCCGGCTCCCTCCCCGGATCTCTCCTCGGGTCCTGCCTTCGAGCTCGTGCTTCCGGCGGGCGGGTGCGTCATGGTGCCGGGCTCCTCAGGCGTAGAAGCGGGACAGGCTGCGCAGGACACAGGCCGGCTTGTCGCCGCCCTCGATCTCGACCGTGCCGTCGACCGCGATCTGCACCCCGCCCCGCACCTCGTCGACGGAGGCGAGCGTGGCGCGCAGACGTATCCGGGAGCCCGCCTTCACGGGGGAGGGGAAACGCACCTTGTCCAGGCCGTAGTTGACCTTCGTGGTGACGCCCTGGACGTCGAGGAGATCGGTGAAGAGGGGGATGAAGAGGGACAGGGTGAGGTAGCCGTGCGCGATCGGTGCCCCGAAGGGTCCCTGTGCGGCCTTCTCGGGGTCGGTGTGGATCCACTGGTGGTCGTCGGTCGCGTCGGCGAAGGTGTCGATGCGGCCTTGGCCGACCTCCAGCCAGTCGGTGACGCCGAGTTCGCTTCCGGCGAGGGCGTGCAGTTCGTCAAGTCCCTTGGCGGTGACGGTCATTGAGGTGCTTCTCCTTCACGAGTGGGTGCCTGGGTGCCGCCGCCGTGGTCGCGGCGCAGGCTGGGCTTGTGGAGCTTCCCGGAGGCGGTGCGCGGCAGTTCGCGCACGCACACCACCGACTTGGGGATCTTGTACTTGGCGAGCCGCCCGGACAGGAAGCCGCGTACGTCGTCCGGGGCGGGGGCCGTGCCCTCGCGGGGCACGACGACGGCGCGCGGCACTTCGCCCCAGCGCGCGTCCGGCACCCCGATGACGGCGCACTCCGCCACGTCGGGGTGGGCGAGGAGCGCGCTCTCGACCTCGGCGGGGTAGATGTTCTCGCCGCCGGAGATGATCACGTCCTTGAGGCGGTCGGCGATGGTGACGAAGCCGTCGGGGTCCACCCGTGCCGCGTCGCCGGTGCGGAACCAGCCGTCGGCGAAGGAGGCGGCGGTCTCGTCGGGCAACTGCCAGTAACCGGCCATGACATGAGGGCCGCGCACCAGGACCTCGCCGGTCTCTCCGGTGGCCGCCGGGCCGAGGTCGGGGCGTACGACGCGTACGTCGGTGAAGAAGTGCGGCACCCCGGCCGAGCCCGCCTTGCGCTGCGCGTGCTCGGCGTCGAGATAGAGCACGCCGGGCGCGGCCTCCGTCATCCCGTACCCCTGCTGGAAGGCGAGACCGCGCTGGGCGTACGCCTCGATCAGCGGCCCGGGAACGGGTGCCCCGCCGCACATCAGGATCCGCAGCGTGGACAGGTCGGCCGCACGCCAGCGCGGCTCGCGGGTGAGGCGCTCGTACATCGTGGGCACCCCGAACATCGCGCCGACGCCGTGCCGTTCGACGAGGCGGAGAGCCTCGGCCGGGTCGAAGGACGCGACCAGTACGCAGTGGCCGCCCTTGAGGAGCACGGGGAGGGCGAGCATGCCGAGTGCCGCGGCGTGGAAGAGAGGCGCGGAGACCAGAGCGACGGTGTCGGCGGTGAGGTCGGCGTCGACGAGGACGTTGACGGCGTTCCAGGTGAGGTTGGCGTGGGTGAGCATGGCGCCCTTGGGGCGGCCCGTGGTGCCGGAGGTGTACATCAGGAGGCACACGTCGTCAGCGCCGACCGCCTCGTCAAGCGGATCCTCGACGGAGCGCTCGATCAACTCCTCGTACTCCGCGCCTACTTCGACGCAGAGATCCACCTGTCCTGCCTGCCGCAGCTCCGCCACGACAGCGGTGTGCGCGGGGGAGTGGATCAGTGTGCGGGCGCCCGCGTCGGCCAGTTGATACGCGAGCTCGGGCGCGGTCAGGCGGGTGTTGAGCGGCACGAAGACCGCGCCGAGTGCTCCGGTCGCGAAGAAGGTCTCGAGGAAGGCCGGGTGGTTGGGGCCGAGGTGGGCGACCCGGTCGCCGCGCCGGACACCGCGGGCCCGCAGGGCGTGCGCGAGCCGGAGGACGCGGGAGTGCAGGGCGGCGTAAGTGGTGGTGCGGCCCTCGTAGGTGAGGGCGGTGCGGTGCGGGGTCTTGCGGGCCCGGCGCGCGGGCCAGGAGCCGAGTCCTTCGTTGCGCATGGCGCCCCCTCTACTTGAGCCCGAGCAGACGGGCGGCGTTCTCCTTGAGGATCTTGGGGCGGACCTCGTCCTTGATCGCCAGCTTCGCGAAGTCGGCGAGCCAGCGGTCGGGCGTGAGGACGGGGAAGTCGGAGCCGAAGAGGACCTTGTCCTTGAGCAAGGTGTTCGCGTAGTGCACGAGCCCGGGCGGGAAGTACTTCGGCGACCACCCCGACAGGTCGATGTGCACGCCCGGCTTGTGCGTGGCGACGGCGAGCGCCTCGTCCTGCCAGGGGAAGGACGGGTGCGCGAGGATGATCTTCAGATGCGGGAAGTCGGCGGCGACGTCGTCGACGTGCATCGGATTCGAGTACTTCAGCCGGATCCCGCCGCCGCCCGGCACGCCCGCGCCGATGCCGGTCTGCCCGGTGTGGAAGAGGGCGACGCAGCCGGTCTCTTCGATGACCTCGTACAACGCGTAGGCGAGAGAACGGTCGTTGGGGAAGAAGCCCTGAATGCTGGGATGGAACTTGAAGCCCTTGACGCCGTACTCCTCCACGAGCCGGCGGGCCTGCCGCACGCCCGCCTTCCCCCGGAACGGGTCGACGGACGCGAACGGGATGAGCACGTCCGGGTGGGCGGCGGCGGCCTCGGCGACCTCCTCGTTCGGGACGGGCACGGTGCCGGTGGCGGACTCGGCGTCCACGGTGAAGACGACGGCCGCCATCTTGCGCTCGCGGTAGTAGGCGGCCATCTCCTGGAGGGTGGGCCTGCGCTTGCGGGCCTCGACCTTGAAGTAGGCGCTGGAAGCGGCGTCGAGGTCCTCGGCGAGCGAGGCGTGCCCCTGGGACGAGACCTCGGCGTGCGTGTGGACGTCGATGGCGGTGAGCTCGGAGAGGTCCAACTCCCTCACGCCCCAGGGATCTTGGGTGCGGGGATGCCGACCGTCTCCGGGGCGCTGCCCACCGACGTGTGCCAGGCGGCGGCGATGGCCTGAGGGGTCCAGCCGCCGTCCGCGTACGCCACGGAGGCCTCCTGCGGATGCGACCACAGGGCGAGCCGGTCGCCGCCGATGCCGACGCACTGCCCGGTCACGTCGTGGGCGAAGCGGGATGCCAGGAACGGGACGAGCGCGGCACAGTCGTCGGCCGTCCCGAACCCCTCGCCCTTGCGGAGGAAGTCCGGCAGCGGCTGTCCCTCCCTCATGGCCGCGACGTAGGGGGCGAAGGCCGGGATGGTCTCGGTCATCGCGGTGGCGGCCACCGGCACGATCGCGTTGACCGTGATGTCGGCCCTGGCCAGCTCCATCGACCAGGTGCGCACCATGGCCGCGATCCCGGCCTTGGCGGCGGCGTAGTTGGTCTGCCCGAAGTTGCCGCGCTGCCCGGCGGGGGAGCCGACCAGGATCAGACTGCCGCCCTCGCCCTGCTCCCGCATGCGTACGGCGGCGGCGCGGGCGCAGGTGAAGGTGCCCCGCAGATGGGTGGTGACGACCGCGTCGAAGTCCTCGTCGGACATCTTCCACAGCACCCGGTCGCGCAGGATCCCGGCGTTGGTCACCATCGCGTCGAGCCGCCCGAACTCGTCGACGGCACGGGCGACAAGGCGGTCGGCGGCCTCGGTGCTGCCGACCGCGGCCACCTCGGCGACGGCGCGCCCGCCCGCTTCGGCGATGGTCTTGACGGCGTGCTCGGCAGCCTCCGCATCGACGTCGTTGACGACCACCGAGGCCCCGGCGCGAGCGAGGGCAAGGGCGTAGGCGAGGCCGAGGCCGCGCCCCGATCCCGTGACGACGGCGACCTTGCCGCGCAGATCCACGGCGTATGAGTCCAGCACTGGAAAACCCCTTCAACAGGCAGCGAAAAGAGATGGGTTGGCGGGTCGGGGGAACACGACTCCGGTCGGCATCGGCCCGCAGAAAGGAAGCTAAGACAAACCATTGTTGTCGTCAATGATTGTTTCCAACATCAAAGATGCGGCATGCTGGACACTGTCAGCGACGATCGTCGTACGCCTGCGAAGCACCGATCAGGGAGAGCGCCCCTCATGACAAGACGGAAGACCACTGCCGAGCCCGTGGAGAAAGGGTCCGTCGACGAGGGAGCACCCTGGATGCGGGGCCTCCACGCGGATGCGGGCTACCTGCTCTACCGCCTCGGCCTGCGCTCGGGTCAGCTCTTCAACGCGGCACTCCAGAGATCAGGCCTCCGCCTGCGTCACTACGCGCTGCTGCGTTACCTGGCCACCGTGGAGGGTGCGGCACAGCGCGAACTGAGCCAGGAGCTCGGCTACGACCCCAGCGCGATCGTCGGCCTGGTGGACGACCTGGAGCGCCTCGGCTTCGTCGAGCGCCGCCCGGCCCCTGATGACAGGCGCCGCCGGATCGTGGCTCTGGCTCCCGCGGGCCACGATTTCCTGCGGGACTCCGACGAGGTGGCCCGGGGGGTCACTGATGAGCTGCTGGCCCCGCTCGACGCGGAGGAGCGGGAGACGCTGCATGTGTTGTTGTCTCGGGTGGCTCATACGGGTGGGGAGTGAGGGCGACCCTTTGCCGGG
Organism: Streptomyces sp. NPDC047525; assembly: GCF_040643025.1. Lineage (NCBI taxonomy): Bacteria > Bacillati > Actinomycetota > Actinomycetes > Kitasatosporales > Streptomycetaceae > Streptomyces > Streptomyces sp. NPDC047525. The sequence continues at coordinate 815,357 of NZ_JBEYTL010000001.1, read as the reverse complement.
CGCGGGTCAGTCCGGGTCGTCGAAGAGTGTGCGTGCGTGGCGGTCGAGTTCGCGGCCTGCGGTCTGGCCGGAACGGTTGGTGCGGATGATGGCCATGGTCCGTTCAAGCCAGGCCTCGCCCGGATGGCGGTCCATCGTGTGCCATTCGTGGACCACCGTGCGCAGGTAGCGTTCGAGGAAGTCCTGGTACTCGGGTTGTGCCCCGGGCAGGCTGTGCAGAGCTACGGTGATCGCGGTGCGGTGCGGTGCCGAGGGTCCGGCCGGGGTCTCCTGTCGGGTGAGCCAGAGCTGGAGCAGAGCGTGGGCGCCGGAGAGGCAGTGGTCCTCCCAGTAGCCGGTGAAGTTGTTGATGGCCGTGCCCAGTCCGGCGGCGCACAGCGGCTCGAGAGCGTGCTGAAGGACATCGCGATCCCTGTCACAGAGAAGGAGCGTCTCCCTCCGCATGGCCTCATGCCCCTGCCTGAACCAGGAAAGGTGGCCGCGTGCCTCGCTGTCCGGAGCTATGCCGTACGTCCAGTACGGATCGACCGCGGGGATGGTGGGGTGTACCTCGGAGTCTCTGGCGGCCACGCTGATCTGAATGTCCTTGAACTGTTCGGAGCGCTGCTCGGACCAGGTGCGCTCAAGGTCGATCGACCAGCTGAACGTACGCCAGCCCTCGTCCGTGAGCTGCGACTTGATCAGAGTCATCAGCCGGTTCCAGTGGTGCGCGGGCTCCTCCTCCGGGAACAGCTCCCGCCCCCGCACCGGCTCCCCCAGCAGGACAAGAAGCAGCAACAGGTTCGCGGCCCACGAAGCGTGCCGGGCCGGTACGGGGAGGTTCGCGGGCCGGTATCCGTCGAAGGCGCGTTCCTGCCGGGCATGCAGCGCGGAGTGGAAGAGCCGCAGGAGCAGCGGTCGCAGCGCCGTGAGCTGCTCCGCGGGAAGCCGCTCCAGGGACTGGTGGAGGAAAGTGAGGGTGGCTGAGCGGACGGAGAGCGTCTCGAAGGAGAGCAGGGCGTGGAGAAAGGCGTCGTCGGGGGCGGTGACCCGCACGCGGGAGGCGTCCGCGAGGGCAGCCCTTGCCAGGTCCTCGAGTTCACGCAACGCCAGGCGGGCCACCAGGAATTCGCCGAAGGTGGAGTGCAGGAACTCGAAGGACCGCAGCCGCACCCCGTCCCGTGACGCCTCCGCCCGGTGGATGAAGAAGAACCGGCCCACGACCACCTGCCCGGGAGTGAGCGCTGCCCGCAGGTCGGCGGGGCGCGCCCCGTGCGTCCGCTGGGGGAGCAGTACCGCCAGGTCCGCCGTCAGCTCCTCCTCGGTGACCCACTGCCTGCCCCGGTTGACCATGGCGAAGGCGGTCACGGACAGGCACAGCAGCTCGGCCTCCACCGCGTGGGCGTGCTGTTCCTCGGTGAGCCCTGGATCGCTCTTGCGGACCTCTCGCGCGGCGAAGCGGGCCAGGAGGCGCTCGTAGAGGTCGTAGCCCGCGAGGTCTCCCTGGTCGTACTGGAAGGCGTTCCCGTCAGCGTCGTACAGCGCGAGCATCAGCAACAGCAAGGGCTGGCTTCCCAGTTCACGCTGCGTCAGCACATGTTCCGGGGACAGGGGGAGCAGTGACTGGTTGCGGAAGTAGGCGGCATTGGTCCGGTTCCATAGCTCCAGCCACCGTGTCACCTGCGCATCGTTGAAGGGTTCGAGCCGCACCGCGACACCGCCGGGCGAGAGGCGGGCCCGGTCGGCGACCGCGGTGCGGCTGGTGACCACCACGGCCAGCGGGCGGCCGTGCGTGGCTTCGCGCTGCTGGAACGCGGCCACCTTCTGCACGTAGTCGGACTGGCTCACGCCGGTGGCCTGGAGCAGTTCGTCGAAGCCGTCGAGCAGCACCACGGGCAGCGCGCGGCGCGCCGTGCGCGTCACGTCGGGCCAGGCCATGGCCTCCCCGGTGGCGTCGCGGATGGCGGTCTCGATCTGGTCCTGGATCGCCGCGTCGGCCGGCACGGCTGACAACGGCACCCGTACGACCAGGAACTCATCGGCGGGCAGCCGGGCCGCCAGGACGCGCGTCAGCACGGACTTCCCCGAGCCCGGCTGGCCGAGGAGCAGCAGCGGCGACTCCACGGCCTGCGGCGCGGTGAGCAGGCCCGCCAGGAAGCCTTCCAGGTCGTGGTGGACGTGCAGTCCGTCCCACCAGTGCTCCCCTGAAAGCCGGTCGGCGGCCCCGAAGGCGGCCACTTTGAAGTCCGGGGAGACGTATCCCTCGCCGAGGGTGGGGACCGTCAGGCCCTCCGGCAAGTCCTCCAGGGACAGCAACGGCGCGTCCATCGCCGCCCGCGACGCGCGGTTCAGGGCCACGTACCGCTCGGCCGCGATCCGCCCGTCGGTCGCCCTGGCGATCGCTGCCTCCAGATCCCGCAGCGTGCCTTCGAGTCGGCGGACCTCGTTGCGGGTGGCCTGATGGTCGGTGACGTTGACCCAGACGGCCACCTCGGGGAACTCGGCCGCCAGGCGTCGGTACATGATCTCGTATGCGGCCAATGCTTGTCGGGGAGCGGTCTCTCCCAGAGAAGCCCGCACCTCCTGCCGTTCCCGCTCCGGCACGGCCTCCCAGGCGGCACAGCCCGACACGTACTCCATGAGCTGCTCGGACAGCCTGCGGTAGAACCCGGTCAGCGCGACGAGCTCCGACTCGTAGGGCCGGTGCGGCGCAGGCATCGGGACCTCGGCGCGCAGCATCTCGTCCGCGAGGGCGGCCGGTCGGCCGGACTCCGGCGACCGGCCGGTGGCCAGGAGCACGGCCTCGGACCTCCCGACCCTCAACTCCCTTCTGTCGAAGGGGAGATCAAGCTCCTTGAGGGTGTCGAAGTACGAGGCGAGGACCACGACGGCGTGCGCCGCGGCAAGGCGCTGCGTGCGGTCGAACCGGCCGAGGCCGCGGGACCGCTCCGCGAGGCCGGAGACCAGCGACTGACTCAGCCGCGCCAGCTCACCCCGCGCGTCGAACAGGCTCAGCGCAAGGGCGGACCCGCCGCCGGTGGCGACCAGCAGCGCCCCGCCCGTCAGCCGGTCGAGGGCCGCGAGCGCGGGGCTCTCCGCACCACCCAGCAGCCGCACCGCATCCGCGTAACTCATCCCCCTGGACACCGGCGCCCTCCCAGCTCCGCGACGGAACGGCCAGCGTGTCCATCATGGCGGCAGACGAGGGCACGGGGCGGCCAATCGCCCGCAAATGGCCGCCCCGGCAGGCGCGTTCGGGTCAGGAACCCGCGGGCAGCTCCGCCCTCACCTCGCGCGCGGCGGCGACCAGGTTCTCCAGGGAGGCCTTGGTCTCGGGCCAGCCGCGGGTCTTGAGGCCGCAGTCGGGATTGACCCAGAGCCGTTCGGCGGGGATGGCCTCAAGTCCCTTGCGCAGCAGGGCCGCTGCCTCCTCGGTGCTCGGTACGCGGGGGGAGTGGATGTCGTAGACGCCGGGTCCCGCCTCGCGCGGGTAGCCGTGCTCGGCCAGTTCGCGGGCCACCTGCATGTGCGAGCGGGCGGCTTCCAGGCTGATGACGTCGGCGTCGAGGTCGTCGATGGCCTGGACGATGTCGCCGAACTCCGCGTAGCACATGTGCGTGTGGATCTGCGTGTCCGGGCGTACGCCGCTGGTGGTGAGGCGGAAGGATTCCGTGGCCCAGTCCAGGTAGGCCGGGTGGTCGGCGGCGCGCAGTGGCAGCGTCTCGCGCAGCGCGGGCTCGTCGACCTGGATGACCGAAGTACCCGCCTCCTCCAGGTCGTTGACCTCGTCGCGCAGGGCGAGCGCGACCTGGCGGGCCGTGTCGCCGAGCGGCTGGTCGTCGCGGACGAAGGACCAGGCGAGCATGGTGACGGGACCGGTGAGCATGCCCTTGACGGGGCGGTCGGTCAGGGAGTTGGCGTACGAGGTCCAGCGCACCGTCATCGGCTCGGGCCGGGAGATGTCGCCGGCCAGGACCGGCGGGCGCACATAGCGGGTGCCGTACGACTGGACCCAGCCGTGCTGCGTGGCGAGGTAGCCGGTGAGCTGCTCGGCGAAGTACTGCACCATGTCGTTGCGTTCGGGCTCGCCGTGCACCAGGACGTCGATGCCCGCCTTCTCCTGGAAGGCGAGGACCTCGCGGATCTCGTTCTTGATGCGCTCCTCGTAACCCGCCGTGTCGAGACGGCCCGCACGCAAGTCGGCCCGTGCCGTGCGCAGTTCGGTGGTCTGGGGGAAGGAGCCGATGGTGGTCGTGGGCAGCAGCGGCAGGCCGAGCCGGGTCCGTTGGGCCGCCGCACGCTCCGGGTAGGCGTGGGCGCGGCGGGCGTCGGCGCCGGTGATCGCGGCGACGCGGGAGCGTACGGCCGGGTCGTGGGTGAGGGCCGAGCCCGAGCGGGACGCCAGGCCGGCGCGGTTGGCGGACAGTTCGGCCGTGATGGCGCCCGTGCCCTGGGCCAGGCCGCGGGCCAGCGTGGCGATCTCGGCGGTCTTCTGGTGGGCGAAGGCCAGCCAGCGGGCGATCTGCGGGTCGATGTCCCGTTCGGCGGTGGCGTCCAGCGGGACGTGAAGCAGGGAGCAGGACGCGGAGACGTCGACCCGGTCGGCGAGGCCCAGGAGCGTGCCCAGTGTGCTGAGGGACTTCTCCAGGTCGTTGATCCAGATGTTGCGGCCGTTGACGACGCCCGCGACCAGACGCTTGCCGGGCAGCCCGCCGACGGCGGCGAGGTCCTCCAGCTGGCTCGCGGCGGCCTCGGTGAAGTCCAGGGCGAGGCCCTCGACCGGCGCCTTGGCGAGCACCGGAAGCGCATCGCCGAGCCTGCCGAAGTACGAGCCGACGAGGAGCTGAGGGCGGTCGGTGAGCGCACCGAGGTCGCGGTAGGCGCGGGCGGCGGCGTTGAGCTCGGCCGGGGTGCGGTCCTGGACCAGGGCGGGCTCGTCGAGCTGCACCCACTCGGCGCCCGCCGCGCGCAGGTCGGCGAGGACCTCGGCGTACACGGGCAGCAGACGGTCCAGGAGGGTGAGCGGCTCGAAGTCGGCGGCCACGCCGGGCGCGGGCTTGGCGAGCAGTAGATAGGTGACCGGGCCGACGAGCACCGGCCGGGCCGCGAGACCGAGCGCGACAGCCTCCTTCAGCTCCGCGACCTGCTTGGCGGAGTCGGCGGTGAAGACGGTGTCGGGGCCGAGCTCCGGCACGAGGTAGTGGTAGTTGGTGTCGAACCACTTGGTCATCTCGAGGGGCGCCACGTCCTGGGTGCCGCGGGCCATCGCGAAATAGCCGTCGAGCGCGTCGGTGTCGACGGCCTCGCGGTGCCGCTGGGGGACGGCGCCGACCATGACGCTGGTGTCCAGGACATGGTCGTAGTAAGAGAAGTCGCCGGTCGGCACTTCGTGGATGCCTGCGTCGGCCAGGTGCTGCCAGGTGGACCGGCGCAGCTGCGCGGCGGTGTCCCGGAGGGCGTCGGCGGTGACTCGGCCCTTCCAGTAACCCTCGACGGCCTTCTTCAGTTCCCGGTTGGGGCCCTGGCGGGGGTAGCCGTACACGGTGGCCTGTGCTGCCGCGGACTTCGCTGTCACGGAAATCTCCTTCGCGAGATGACTCCTGAGATCCCGGGACGGGACGCGGACGCGAAGGGATGACGAACCGGGCGGACCTGACGCGCGCCACCGGCGCGGTGCTCCACCTGATCTGACGCCGACCCGCCCACGAGGTCACCGGGATGTCCGCACGTGAGGGGTCACGTACGGGCAACGGGCAGGTCTTCGGACTCGCGGGCACACCTGCCGAGGCAGGTTCCTACTGGCCGTCGCTTCCCGGATCCGCGCTCGGATCCAGTGCGTATGACGGCGGTCGTTCCCACTCACCGCTGCGGGGCAGTCCCGGATTCCCACCGGGTTCCCTCTTACGACGCGTCTGCCTGGCGGACAGGGCGAACCAGCTGCACAGGTCAGGCTAGAGGGTGTTCGGCCTTCTGGGCAGTACTGATCACATTCCGGACCGTGAGGTGAGACACGGACCCCGCCCGGATCGGCACATGAGGGCGCGCGGAACAGATCACCACTCTGTTCCGCGCGCCCGCTCACAGCAGCCGCGGGCCCCTCAGCCCGGCGGCGGACCCGGGCCCCTCAGCCCCGGTCGTAGGTGTGGAACCCGCGGCCGCTCTTGCGGCCGAGCAGCCCCGCCTCCACCATGCGCTGGAGCAGCGGCGGCGGGGCGTACAGGGATTCCTTGAACTCTTCGTAGAGCGATGCCGCGATGGAGGCGACCGTGTCGAGGCCGATCAGGTCCGCCAGCTTCAGCGGCCCCATCGGGTGCGCGCAGCCCAGCTCCATGCCCGCGTCCACGTCGGCGGGCGTGGCGAAGCCGGACTCGGTCATCCGGATCGCCGAGAGGAGGTAGGGGACGAGCAGCGCGTTCACGACGAAGCCCGCTCTGTCCTGGGACCGTACGACCGTCTTGCCCAGGGTGTGCGTGGCGAAGTCCTCGACGGCGGCGACGGTCCGTGCGGCCGTGTGCAGCGAGGACACGACCTCGACCAGGGGAAGCACGGGGGCGGGGTTGAAGAAGTGCAGCCCGAGGACACGGTCGGCACGCCGGGTCGCCATCCCCAGACGCATGACCGGGATGGAGGAGGTGTTGGTGGCCAGGATCGCTTCGGGGTCCTCGACGACCTTGTCCAGGGTGGTGAAGATCTCCGTCTTGGCCGCAGTGTCCTCGACGACGGCCTCGACGACGAGCTGGCGGTCGGCCAGGTCGTCGAGGCTGCCGGTGAAGACCATGCGGGCCAGTGCGTCCTCGGCGCCGATGCGGTCCAACTTCCCGCGCTGGACGGCGCGTTCGAGCGACACGGCGACCCGCTCGGCGGCGGCGCGTGCGGCGAGGGCGTCGGCCTCGCAGACCACGGTGTCCAGGCCGGCGCGGGCACACACCTCGGCGATCCCGGCGCCCATCTGGCCCCCGCCCACCACACCGACCCGCCGGATGGCCGTGGTCATGACTGTCCCTCCGGGCGGCGCACGAGGTGACGGCTGTAGGCGTCCGTGGTGAAGAACGCGGGCAACTCCCGTGCCAGGGCGGTCCGTTCGAAGAGGCCACGGACTTCGTCGAGAGGGGCCCACGGGTACTCCGCGCCCAGGGCGGCTAGCTCGTCCTCCACCAGTTCGAGGACCGTCGCGCGATCCACGACCCGGTGGCGCAGCCACTGCCAGATCTGCACCCGGGCGATCTCGGCGGTGGCGGCGTCCTCCATCAGCCCGTACAGGGCGACGGCTCCCTGCCCGTGCAGCCACGCGGCGAAGTAGCGCAGGGCGACAGCGATGTTGGTGCGTACGCCCTCGGACGTCGGTGGCGCGCTGATGCGGCGCACGGAGAGCAGCCGGGCCGCCGTCACCTCGACGTCGTCACGGGTGCGGTCGATCTGATGCGGGCGCGTGTCGAGCACCCCGTCGAACACCGCGCGGCAGACGGGCACAAGGGCGGGGTGGGCGACCCAGGAGCCGTCGAAACCGTCCTCGGCCTCGCGCTCCTTGTCGAGCCGCACCGTGGCGAGGGCCGCCTGGTGGGCGTCCGGGTCCTTGCCGGGAACGTGGGCGGCCATGCCGCCGATGGCGTGGGCGCCGCGCTTGTGGCAGGTGCGGACGAGGAGTTCGGTGTACGCGCGCATGAAGGGGGCCGTCATGGTGACCTTCGCCCGGTCGGGCAGCAGGAAGTCGGTGCGGTGGCCGAAGGTCTTGATGAGGCTGAAGAGGTAGTCCCAGCGGCCCGCGTTGAGGCCGGAGCTGTGCTCGCGGAGCTCGTAGAGGATCTCCTCCATCTGGAAGGCCGCCGTGATGGTCTCGATCAGGACGGTGGCGCGGATCGTGCCGCGGGGGATGCCGAGGAGGTCCTGGGCGAGCACGAACACGTCGTTCCACAGCCGGGCCTCGTCGCGGTTCTCCAGCTTCGGAAGGTAGAAGTACGGGCCGTGTCCGGCGTCGATCTGCCGCTGGGCGCAGTGGAAGAAGTAGAGCCCGAAGTCCACGAGCGATGCGGGCGCGGGCCGCCCGTCGATCAGCAGGTGCTCCTCGGTCAGGTGCCAGCCGCGCGGGCGGACGACGATGGTCGCGACCTGCTCGCCGAGCCGGTAACGCTTGCCCTCCGGTGTGCTGAAGTCGATCCTGCGCTCGATGGCGTCGAGCAGGTTCAGGTGACCGCCGACGATGTTGTCCCAGGTGGGCGAGGTGGCGTCCTCGAAGTCCGCCATCCACACCTGCGCACCGGAGTTGAGGGCGTTGACCGCCATGCCGCGCTCCGGCGGCCCTGTGATCTCCACGCGGCGGTCGGTCAGGCCGGGCGCGGGGGGCGCCACCTGCCAGGAGTCGTCCGCCCGTATGCGGGCAGTGGCGATGGAGAAGTCGAGCGGGGAGCCGGAAGCGAGGCGGGCCGCCACCCGCATGCGCTCCTTGAGGATCTCCAGGCGGCGTTCGGCGAAGGCGTCGACGAGTCGGCCGACGAACTCCAGGGCCTCGGGGGTGAGGATCTCGTCGTGCCGGTCGGCCGGTGAGCCGAGGACCTGGGCACGGCGGGTCGGAGCGGAGAGGGGCATGCGGTCTCCTCAACAGGGGGTACGGATCTACGGGACGGTGGAGGCCCCGTAAGGGGCGCGGGGAACTGCGCGCCAAGCCCCCACCGGCCCGCGGATGAGATGGCGGCGATCCAGCGAAGCGTCTAGTGGAACTGCTCTTCCTCGGTGGAACCGGACAGCGCCGTCGTCGAGGAGGCGGGGTTGACGGCGGTGGACACCTGGTCGAAGTAGCCGGTGCCGACCTCGCGCTGGTGCCTGACGGCGGTGAAGCCCTGCGCCTGCGCGGCGAACTCGCGCTCCTGGAGGTCGACATAGGCGGTCATGCCGTGCTCGGCGTAGCCGCGGGCCAGGTCGAACATGCCGTGGTTGAGGGAGTGGAAGCCGGCCAGGGTGATGAACTGGAAGCGGTAGCCCATGGCGCCCAGCTCGCGCTGGAACTTGGCGATCTGGTCGTCGTCCAGGGCGGCACGCCAGTTGAACGAGGGCGAGCAGTTGTAGGCGAGCATCTGGTCGGGGTGCTCGGCGTGGATCGCCTCGGCGAACTCACGGGCCTGCGCGAGGTCAGGGGTGCCGGTCTCGACCCAGATGAGGTCCGCGTACGGGGCGTAGGCGAGGCCGCGGGCGATGACGGGCGCCATGCCGTTCTGCACCCGGTAGAAGCCCTCGGCGGTGCGCTCGCCCGTGACGAACCGCGCGTCGCGCTCGTCGACATCGCTGGTCAGCAGGTTCGCCGCGAGGGCGTCGGTGCGGGCCACGATCAGCGTCGGCACATCGGCGATGTCGGCGGCCAGGCGGGCGGCGTTGAGGGTGCGGATGTGCTGGCCGGTGGGCACGAGGACCTTTCCGCCAAGGTGGCCGCACTTCTTCTCGGAGGCCAGCTGGTCCTCGTAGTGGATACCGGCGGCGCCCGCGGCGATCATCGCCTTGGTCAGCTCGAAGGCGTTGAGCGGTCCGCCGAAGCCCGCCTCGGCGTCGGCGACGATCGGCGCGAGCCAGTCGGTGGTGTCCTCGCCGCCCTCGGCGGTGGCGATCTGGTCGGCGCGCAGCAGCGCGTTGTTGATCCGACGGACCACCTGCGGCACCGAGTTGGCCGGGTAGAGCGACTGGTCGGGGTAGGTGTGCCCGGCCTGGTTGGCGTCGGCGGCCACCTGCCAGCCGGACAGGTAGATCGCCTGAAGGCCGGCCTTGACCTGCTGGACCGCCTGGCCGCCGGTCAGGGCGCCGAGCGCGTGGATGTAGTCCTGCTCGTGCAGCTGCCGCCACAGCCGCTCGGCGCCGCGCCGGGCGAGGGTGTGCTCCTCGCGGACGCTGCCGGAGAGCCTGACCACGTCGTCGGCGGTGTAGGTGCGCTCGATCCCGTTCCAGCGGGCGTCGGTAGCCCACCGCTGAGCAAGCTCCTGGGCCGTTGCCGTCGTCGTCCCTGCCTGTGCCATGACCGTCTCCTGGGAACTCGTGAACTAAGGAAATCGTGAACTGTGCGAATCAATGGCACGGAGTGCCGGACTCATCGAGAGTGCGGCCCGCCGGCTCCGTGGTGAGCGATCCGAGCAATGCCGCCGAGCCGGGCGGAAGGGTCGGGATCACCGACGTCAGGGCATTGAGTCGTACCCCGTTTCCGATCCGCCCGACGGAGTCCGGCGGGCCGCGGTACGACTCTGACATCGGCACTCAGTGCCAACAAGCGGGGAAAGATGCCAAGTTCTGCGCTTCGCCGTTTTGCCAATCTTGTTAAGCCCGCAGTTCTCGTCCGCGTGGCTACCATCACGGGCAGTGCCGACGATCGTGACCGGACGGGCAGGAGCCACGGGTGAGCAAGACGTACGCGGGAGCGCGGCTGCGACGGCTGCGGGAGGAGCGCCGCATGAGCCAGGCCGACCTGGCCCGTGCCCTGGCCATCTCGCCGAGCTATCTGAACCAGATGGAACACGACTCCCGGCCGCTGACCGTGCCCGTGCTGCTGCGGCTCACGGAGGCGTTCGGCGTCGACCCGGGCTTCTTCTCCGCGCGCGACACCAGCCGTCTGGTGGCCGACCTGCGGGACGCCCTGACCGGCGAGGTCTCGGCGGGCCGGGTGTCCGCCTCCGACCTCTCGGACCTGGCATCGCGCATGCCCGCCGTGGCGACGGTCCTGGTGGACCTCGGCCGCCGGAACCAGCACCTCACCGAACAGCTCTCCGAGGCCGCGGAGGGGCGCGGTCCGGCAGCGGCGGCGCAGCCCCGCTCCGCGCACGAGGAGATCCGCGAGTTCTTCTACCGGCGCCAGAACTACCTGCACGACATCGATCTCGCCGCCGAACAGTTCGCCGCCGACATCGGTGTACGCCCCGGTGAGGTCGTGCGCGCCCTGTCCGCGCGCCTCGCCGAGCGCCACGGGGTGCGCCTGGCCGCGGACGCCGACCGACTCCTGCACCACTACGACCCGACGGCCCGGGTCCTGCACCTCTCCAACCGGCTGCGCCCCGGCCAGCAGGCGTTCCGGATGGCCACCCAGCTCGCGCTCCTGGAGTACGCGGACGAGGTCTCCGACCTCGCGTCGGAGGACTTCGGCCAGGAGACCGCGGCCTGGCCGCTGGCCCGCATCGGCATCGCCAACTACTTCGCGGCCGCGCTGATCCTGCCCTACCGCCGCTTCCACGCGGCCGCGGAGGAGTTCCGCTACGACATCGAGCGGCTGACCGACCATTTCGGCCTCGGCTACGAGACGATCTGCCACCGGCTCAGCACCCTGCAGCGCTCCCGGCTGCGCGGCGTGCCCTTCTCCTTCGTCCGGGTCGACCGGGCGGGCAACATGTCGAAGCGGCAGTCCGCCACCGCGTTCCACTTCTCCCGCGCGGGCGGCACCTGCCCGCTGTGGAACGTGTACGAGGCGTTCGCCGCGCCCGGCCGCACCCACGTCCAGGTCGCGTCCATGCCGGACGGTCAGCGTTTCCTGTGGACCGCTCGTGCGGTCACCCGGCACCGCGGCGGCTGGGGCGAGCCCGGCAAGACGTTCGCCATCGGCCTCGGCTGCGAGATCCGCCACGCCGCACGGCTCGTCTACTCGGACGGCCTCGACCTCGGCAGCGCCTCGTCCGCCGTGCCCATCGGCATGGGCTGCCGCCTGTGCGAGCGCACCGACTGCCCCCAGCGGGCGGTTCCCCCGCTGGACCGGCGCCTCGCGATCGACGAGAACAGCAGCACCTTCGTGCCCTACCCCGTGGCCGGGGAGGAGGCGCGCGCCGACTGAGGGGCGGGCCGAACTGAGGGGCGGGCCGAACTGAGGGGCGGGCCGAGGGGGGTGGACTTACTAGGACGTCCAACTATATGTTCGTGGCACAAGGTCCGCGGTGCAGGGAAGCCGGTGTGAATCCGGCACGGTCCCGCCACTGTGACCGGGGAGTGTGCTGTCATCCACACGCCACTGGCGAGGTCTGCCGGGAAGGCGGGCGGCGCGCGCAGATCCGGGAGTCAGGATACCGGCCGCGGAATGTTCCGTGTTGTCCACGAGGATGGAGCAGACACGCATGGCACCGGTCCGTACCCACGACCCTGGTGATCCGGCGGAGCGCACGCAACTCAGCACGCGCTCATAGGACTTCGCGACCCAAGGCGGTCCCGATCCACGCCTGACGGTCCCGACGTCCGCTGTCCCACGGCTCGCACCGGCAGCGCACACACCCGTGCGCCCCGCCGGCGGCTCGCCGTGCCGTCCCCGGATCTCACCTGACGAGAGCAGGCACCCATGGTCCGTGAACTCACCCATTTCATCGGCGGCAAGCACACCGCCGGCACGTCGGGCCTCTTCGGCGACGTGTACGACCCCAACACCGGCACCGTCCAGGCCCGCGTACCGCTCGCGGGACGGGCCGACACCGAGACGGCGATCGCCGACGCGGTCACCGCCCAGCGGGAGTGGGGCAGTTGGAACCCACAGCGGCGCGCCCGTGTCCTGCTGCGCTTCCTCCAGCTCGTCGAGGCGGAACGCGACTCCCTGGCACGGATGCTGTCCGCCGAGCACGGCAAGACCGTGGCCGACGCGCACGGCGACCTCCAACGCGGCCTGGAAGTCGTGGAGTTCGCCGCGGGGATCCCCCATCTGCTCAAGGGCGAGTTCACCGACAACGCGGGCACCGGGATCGACGTGCACTCGCTGCGCTCCCCGATCGGTGTGGTCGCCGGGATCACCCCGTTCAACTTCCCCGCGATGATCCCGCTGTGGAAGGCCGCGCCCGCGCTCGCCTGCGGCAACGCGTTCATCCTGAAGCCGTCCGAGCGCGACCCGTCCGTGCCCCTGCGCCTTGCCGAACTGTTCCTGGAGGCCGGTCTGCCGCCCGGCGTCCTGAACGTCGTCAACGGCGGCAAGGAGGCAGTCGACACGCTCCTGGAGGACCCCCGGGTCGGCGCGCTCGGCTTCGTCGGCTCCACGCCGATCGCCGCGCACATCTACGCCACCGCGGCCGCGCACGGCAAGCGTGCCCAGTGCTTCGGCGGCGCCAAGAACCACATGATCGTCATGCCGGACGCCGACCTCGACCAGGCCGTCGACGCGCTCATCGGTGCCGGATACGGCTCGGCGGGCGAGCGCTGCATGGCCATCTCGGTGGCCGTGCCCGTCGGCGAGGAGACCGCCGACCGGCTGGTCGCCGCGCTCAAGGAACGCATCGGCACGCTGCGCATCGGCCGCAGCGACGACCCGGAAGCCGACTTCGGCCCGCTGGTGAGCAGGGACGCACTCGACCGGGTCCGTCGCTACGTGGACATCGGCGTCAACGAAGGAGCCGAACTCGTCGTCGACGGGCGGCAATTCACCCTGGCGGACCACGAGAACGGCTTCTTCGCCGGAGCCTCGCTCTTCGACCGGGTCAGCCCGCGGATGCGGATCTACCGCGAGGAGATCTTCGGCCCCGTCCTGTGTGTCGTACGGGCCGCCGACTACGAGCAGGCCCTGCGCCTGCCCAGCGAGCACCCGTACGGAAACGGGGTCGCGATCTTCACCAGGGACGGCGACACCGCCCGCGACTTCACCCGCCGGGTCGACACCGGAATGGTCGGCGTCAACGTCCCCATCCCGGTCCCCGTGGCCTACCACACCTTCGGCGGCTGGAAGCGCTCCGGTTTCGGCGACCTCAACCAGCACGGCCCGGACGCCATCCGCTTCTACACCCGTACCAAGACCGTCACCTCGCGCTGGCCCTCAGGGGCCAGGGAAGGCGCGAGCTTCACCCTGCCCACCATGGGATGAGCGCCATGACCACCACCTCGCTCAGCCAGGACCAACAGGCCCTCGTCGAGACCACGCTCGACTTCGCGGAGGACCATCTGGCTCCCCGCGCCGTGCAGTGGGACCAGGACAAGCACTTCCCCCTCGACGTACTGCGCAAGGCGGCCGGGCTCGGGCTCGGCGGCGTGTACGTACGGGAGGACGCGGGCGGCAGCGGTCTGACCCGGGCCGACGGTGTCCTCGTCTTCGAGGCACTCGCCTCCGGCTGCCCGTCCATCGCGGGCTACCTCTCCATCCACAACATGGTCGCCTGGATGATCGACACCTACGGCGACCAGGAGCAACGGGCACGGTGGCTGCCCCGCCTGTGCTCCATGGACGATCTCGGCAGCTACTGCCTCACCGAACCGGGCGCCGGATCGGATGCCGGTTCCCTGCGCACCCGGGCCGTGCGCGACGGCGACGACTATGTCCTGAGCGGGGTCAAGCAGTTCATCTCCGGTGCGGGCGCCGCGCAGGTGTACGTCGTCATGGCGCGCACCGACGGAGAAGGGCCCCGCGGGATCTCCGCGTTCGTCGTCGAACGAGACGATCCCGGGCTCTCGTTCGGCCCCAACGAGAAGAAGATGGGCTGGAACGCCCAGCCCACCCGGCAGGTCGTCCTCGACGGCGTGCGGGTGCCCGCCGACCGGCTGCTCGGCCCTGTGGGCGACGGCTTCCGCATCGCCATGAGCGGCCTGAACGGCGGAAGGCTCGGCATCGCCGCCTGCTCCCTGGGCGGCGCCCGGAGCGCCCTCAACAAGAGCCTGTCGTACCTCGCCGACCGGGAGGCCTTCGGCGCCCGGCTCCTCGACGCGCAGGGCCTGCAGTTCCGCCTCGCCGACATGGCGACCGAACTCGCCGCCGCCCGCGCCCTGGTCCACCAGGCCGCCCAGGCCCTGGACCGCCGGGACCCACAGGCGCCGCAGCTGTGCGCGATGGCCAAACGCTTCGCCACCGACACCGGCTACTCCGTAGCCGATCGTGCCCTGCAACTCCACGGAGGCTACGGCTACTTGAACGAGTACGGCATCGAGAAGATCGTCCGCGACCTCCGCGTCCACCAGATCCTGGAAGGAACCAACGAGATCATGCGCGTCATCGTGGCCCGAGGCCTGACGGAGCCGCTGCGGTGACCGCGGCCGAGGACTTCGTCCTGCTCCGTACCGAGGGCCACGCGGCCCACCTCACGCTCAACCGGCCCCAGGCCCTCAACGCCCTCACCCACGCCATGGTGCGGCGCGTCGACGAGGCGCTCACCGCCTGGGAGGACGACCCGGACGTACAGACCGTGATCATCCAAGGCGCGGGCGGACGCGGCCTGTGCGCGGGCGGCGACATCCGCTCCATCTACGAGGACGCGCGCGCCGGGACGACCGCATCCGCCGACTTCTGGCGCGACGAGTACCGGCTCAACGCCCGCATCGCCCGCTACCCCAAGCCGTACGTCGCCCTGATGGACGGGATCGTGATGGGCGGCGGCGTCGGCGTCTCCGCGCACGGCGACGTCCGCATCGTCACCGAGCGCTCCCGCATCGCGATGCCGGAGACCGGCATCGGCTTCGCGCCCGATGTGGGCGGCACCTACCTGCTGGCCCTCGCGCCCGGTGAACTGGGCACCCATCTGGCGCTCACCGGCGCACAGATCGGCGCGGGCGACGCCTTGCTCTGCGGGCTCGCCGACCATTTCGTGCCCAGCGGGGACCTGCCCCGGCTCCTCGACGACCTCGCCGTGCGACCGGTGTGGGACGCGCTCCGGCCTTACGTGCGCCAGGTGCCGCACGGTGAGCTGGCCGGGCATCGCTCCTGGATCGACGACTGCTACGCCGCGGGCACGGTGGAGGAGATCCTCGCCCGGCTGCGCGGCCATGGAGCACGCGCCGCCGCGGAGGCGGCCGACACCCTCGCCGCCAAGTCGCCCACCGCCCTGAAGGTCACGCTCGCCGCACTGCGCTGCGCACGGCGGCTCGGCCCGTTGGAGCGCGTCCTGGAGCAGGAGTACCGGATCTCCTGCGCCGCGCTCGCCTCGCACGACCTGGCCGAGGGGATCCGCGCCCAGGTCATCGACAAGGACCGCAGCCCCCGCTGGGCCCCGGCCACCCTGGCCGAGGTCGGCGGCGCGGACGTGGAGCGCTACTTCGCCCCGCCCGCCGGAGGCGAACTCGACCTGGCCTCGGCCCCACAGGAGGTGGCGTGGTGAACGGCAAGCGCACGATCGGATTCATCGGCCTCGGTCACATGGGCGGTCCGATGGCCGCCAACCTCGCCGGGGCGGGGCACCGCGTCCTCGGCCACGACCTGATGCCCGACCTGCTCACCGCGGCCGTCGAGAACGGCGTGGAGGCGGCCGGATCATCGGCACGGGCCGCAGCGGCGGCGGACGTGGTGATCACCATGCTGCCCGCGGGACGGCACGTGCTCGGCCTCTACCGAGAGGAAGGGCTCCTGGCCGCCGCGCGGCCGGGCACGCTGTTCATCGACTGCTCGACCATCGACGTGGCCGACGCGCGCAGCGCGCACGAGGCCGCGGTCGCGGCCGGGATGCGGACGCTGGACGCCCCGGTCTCCGGGGGAGTGGTGGGCGCCGAGGCCGGCACGCTCACCTTCATGGCGGGCGGCGGCGAAGCCGAGTTCGCCGAGGCCGAGCCGCTCCTGACGGTCATGGGCAGGAAGGCGGTGCACTGCGGCGGGCCCGGCGCGGGCCAGGCCGCGAAGATCTGCAACAACATGATCCTCGGGGTCTCGATGATCGCGGTGAGCGAGGCGTTCGTACTCGGCGAGAGCCTCGGCCTCTCCCCTCAGGCCCTGTTCGACGTGGCGTCGACCGCGTCCGGCCAGTGCTGGGCCCTGACCGTCAACTGTCCGGTGCCGGGCCCCGTCCCGGGCAGCCCCGCCAACCGCGACTACCGCCCCGGGTTCGCCGCCCCGCTGATGGCCAAGGACCTCGGCCTGGCGGCCAACGCCCTCGCAGCCAGTGGGATCGACGCCCAACTCGGCCTCAAGGCGGCTGAGTTGTACGCCACTTACGCGCAGGGAGCCGGAGCGGACCAGGACTTCTCCGGGATCGTCAACACCATCAGGCACCACAAGGCAGGGGACGGGAACAACGCATGACCACGGAGACCACGGAGACCACGGAGACCACGGAGACCACGGAGACCACGGAGACCACGGAGACGGCTGAGGCCACGGAGTCGTACGAGACGATCCGCATCGAGCGGAAAGGCCGCACCGCGCTGCTCACGCTCGACCGCCCCAAGTCCCTGAACGCACTCAACCTCCAGGTGATGAACGAGATCGTCGCCGCGACGGCGGACCTGGACCGGGACCCGGGCATCGGCTGCATCGTCCTCACCGGATCACCGAAGGCGTTCGCCGCCGGGGCCGACATCAAGGAGATGCGGCCCCAGAGCTACATGGACATGTACCTCAGCGACTGGTTCACCGCCTGGGACCGGCTCGGGGCGCTGCGCACGCCGACGGTCGCGGCCGTCTCCGGTTACGCGCTCGGCGGAGGCTGCGAGCTGGCCATGCTGTGCGACATCCTGCTGGCCGCCGACACCGCCGTGTTCGGACAGCCCGAGATCAAACTGGGCGTCATCCCCGGCATCGGCGGCTCGCAGCGGCTGACCCGCGCGGTGGGGAAGGCCAAGGCCATGGAGATGTGTCTGACCGGCAGGACCATGGACGCCGACGAGGCGGAGCGGGCCGGGCTCGTCTCCCGGGTGGTGCCCGCCGGTGATCTCGTCGGCGAGGCACTCGCCGTCGCCGAGACCGTCGCGGGCATGTCCCTGCCCGTCGCGATGATGGCGAAGGAGGCGGTGTCACGCGCCTTCGAGACGACCCTCGCGGAGGGTGTCCGCTTCGAACGCCGCCTCTTCCACGCCGTGTTCGCGACCGCGGACCAGAAGGAGGGGATGGCCGCCTTCGTCGAGAAGCGACCGCCCGGCTTCACGCACTCCTGACGCTCCACCCGCTCCCGGCGCCCGGAGAAGGCGTGGCGCGCGCCAGGTGTGCACGCACCGGGCACAGGGGCTGACCAGGGGCGTACGCCCTGGTCGTGTGCGCTCGCGCGTGCCACAGCTGCGGTGGCCCCGCAAGTTGTCAGGAATCTCGGTTGCGCACTAAGGTCACCACGCCTTGGTGAACGGGAAATCCGGTGTGATGCCGGTGCGGCCCTCGCCACTGTGATCGGGAAGTCCGGCTCCAGCCCTCGCGGCAGCCACTGGGTGCTCACGCACCCGGGAAGGCGGAGTCCGGTCGGTACGACCCGTCAGCCAGGAGACCGGCCAAGGCACGTTGTCCATCCACGAGGTGCTGGAGAGGGTCTGCTTAGCCATGCACATAGCCGAGGGTTTCCTCCCACCGGCGCACGCGATCGCCTGGGGCGTAGCGTCCGCGCCGTTCGTCGTCCACGGAGTCCGCTCCCTGACTCGTGAGGTCAAGGAGCACCCGGAGAGCACCCTGCTCCTGGGCGCCTCCGGTGCCTTCACATTTGTCCTTTCCGCACTGAAAATCCCTTCCGTCACGGGCAGTTGCTCGCACCCGACGGGAACCGGCCTCGGCGCGATCCTGTTCCGGCCGCCGATCATGACGGTGCTCGGCACCATCACCCTGCTGTTCCAGGCCCTGCTGCTCGCCCACGGCGGGCTCACCACGCTCGGCGCCAACGTGTTCTCCATGGCGATCGTCGGGCCATGGGCCGGATACGCCGTCTACCGGCTCCTGAAGCGGTACGACGTGCCGCTCATGGTCGCCGTTTTCTTCGGCGCGTTCGTCGCCGACCTGTCCACGTACTGCGTCACCAGCGTCCAGCTGGCCATGGCGTTCCCTGACCCCAGCAGCGGATTCATCGGCGCCCTGGGCAAGTTCGGCGGCATCTTCGCCGTCACGCAGATCCCCCTGGCCGTCAGCGAGGGACTGCTCACCGTCATCGTGATGCGGCTGCTCGTGCAGTCCAGCAAGGGTGAGCTGACGCGGCTCGGCGTGCTGCTCCAGGGCAAGCAGTCGGCCACCAAGGCGACGGAGACAGCGAAGACCGCGGAGACGGCGAAGACCGCGAAGACCGCGAAGACGGAGAAGACGACGACGGAGACGGGGGCCAGCGCCTGATGAGCCGGAACGCGAAGATCAACACTCTGCTCCTCCTCATCGTCGCCGCGCTCGCGGTACTGCCGCTGGCGCTCGGTCTCGGCGACGACGAGAAGGAGCCGTTCACCGGGGCCGACGCCCAGGCCGAGACCGCGATCACCGAGATCAAGCCGGACTACGAACCCTGGTTCTCGCCGCTGTACGAACCCCCCTCCGGGGAGATCGAGTCGGCGCTCTTCGCCCTGCAGGCGGCGCTGGGCGCGGGCGTCCTCGCGTACTACTTCGGTCTGCGCAAGGGACGCAGGCAGGGCGCGGAGATCGCACGATCGCAGGAGGCACCCGCCCCCGTCCCCGCATCCGCCCCCACGGAGCAGAGAGCCGATGCGGAGGGCGCCCGGCCCGAGACCGAGCAGGTCTGACCCGGCGTGCTCCCCATCGACGCGGCGGCGCACAGCAGTCGCTGGCGCCGCCGCCACCCCGTGGACAAGGCCGTGCTCGGGCTCGGCCTCACCGTCCTTGCCGTCTCCCTGCCGCCCTGGCCGGGTGCCGCCCTGGTCCTGGTCGCCGCGCTCGCCGTACTGCTCGGACCCGCCGGTGTGCCGCCGCGCAAACTGTGGCGCGCCTACCGCGTGCCGCTCGGCTTCTGCGTCACCGGCGCCCTGACCCTGATCGTGCAACTCGGCGGGCCCGAAGGGTTCGTCACGCTCGCCGACGGCGGCCCCGCGCGGGCCGGCGGTCTGCTCCTGCGCACGTCGGCGGCCTCGCTCGGCGTCCTGCTCTTCGCCTTCACCACACCGATGTCGGATCTGCTGCCCCGCCTGGTGAAGGCGGGCGTACCGGCGCCGGTCGTGGACGTCGCCCTCGTCATGTACCGCATGAGCTTCCTGCTCCTGGACTCCATGAGCCGGATCCGGCAGGCGCAGGCCGCGCGCCTCGGCCACACCACCCGGGCCGCTACCTGGCGCTCCCTCGGCGGCCTCGGCGCCACCGCGTTCGTGCGGGCCTTCGACCGGGCGACGCGATTGCAGGCCGGGCTCGCAGGGCGCGGCTACGACGGAACCCTTCGGGTGCTCGTGCCCGACGCCAGGGTCTCCCGGCGCTTCGTGGCCGTCAGCGCGGTACTCCTCACGGGCCTGGTGGCCCTCACCCTCGTACTGGAAAGGCTTCTTCCATGAGCGAGCCGAGCGCTCCTCGCGAGCCCGGCGAGACCCTGGTCGCTCTGCGCGCCGCTTCCTACGCGTACGAAGAAGGGCCCACCGTGCTCAGCGGCCTGGACTTCGACGTCACCGAGGGACGCGCCCTCGCGCTCCTCGGACGCAACGGCAGCGGCAAGACCACCCTCATGCGGCTGCTGAGCGGCGGACTCCGGCCGGAGCAGGGCGGATTGACGCTCGGGGGCACCCCCGTGACGTACGACCGCAAGGGTCTGACCCGGCTGCGCACCACCGTGCAACTGGTCGTCCAGGACCCGGACGACCAGCTGTTCGCGGCCTCGGTCGAGCAGGACGTGTCCTTCGGGCCGCTGAACCTGGGTCTTTCCGACGCCGAGGTCCGGGCGCGGGTCGCCGAGGCGCTCGCCGCGCTCGACATCAGCGCCCTGGCGGACCGGCCCACGCATCTGCTCTCCTACGGCCAGCGCAAACGCACGGCCATCGCCGGCGCCGTGGCGATGCGCCCGCGCGTACTGATCCTCGACGAGCCGACCGCGGGGCTCGACCCCGACGGCCAAGAGCGCCTCCTGGACACCCTGCAAGGCCTGCGGGACGCGGGGACGACCGTGGTCATGGCCACCCACGACGTCGACCTGGCCCTCCGCTGGGCCGACGACGCGGCGCTGCTCATGCCCTCGGGGGTGCGCACGGGACCGGTCGCGCAGATGCTGGCCCACCGCGACCTCCTGGCGCAGGCGGGCCTCCGCCTGCCCTGGGGGATCGCCGTATCGGAGCTGCTGCGGACCAAGGGGCTGCTGGACGGCGCGGGCGAAGGGCCGCGCACCCCGGAGGAGTTGGCGGCCCTCACGGCCCCGGCGATGCCCGGTGCGTCAACCGGCTGACGCACCACGAGCAGGGGCGCGGCGGGGCAGCAGTGCCACGGCGAGGAGCGGGACCGCGGCGAGCGCGAGCCACGGCACCGAGGGCGGGAGCCCCGCGTCGAGAAGCGAGCCGCTCGCGGCGCTGCCCGCGAGGACGATCAGGCCGGAGACCGAGGACAGGGCACCGGTGTAGAGGCCCAGCCTGCCGTCGCGCGTCAGATCGGGGACCCAGGCGCGCGCGGCCGGGGCGACCAGCATCTGGCCGAGCGTGAGCAGGACGACGAAGGCGGCGGCGGGCAGCAGTCCGGCAGCGCCGGTCCAGGCGGCCGGGCGCGCGAGGGCCACGACGGCGAATCCGGCGGAGACGAGCACGAGCCCGGCCGCCATGGAGCGCCGCTCGTCGAGCCGGCCCGCGGCCCAGTGCGTGACCGGAAGCTGCGTGGCCACCACGAGCAGCGAGGACAGGGCGAAGAGCCAGGCCAGCGGCGCCTGCGACCCGGCCGCGCGCTCCACCTCCTGAGGCAGGGCGAGATAGAGCTGGTTGTACGCCAGGAGATAGGCGCCGTAGGCACAGCACACCGCCAGGAAGCGGCGGTTGCGCAGCAGCTCGCCCACGCCTCCTCGTACGCGGATCCGCTCCCGCCCCGGGATCCGCTGCGGCAGCAGCCACAGGTGCCCGGCCAGGACGAGGACGAAGACCCCGGCCCCGGCCAGGCAGACGGTGCGGAAGTCGACGGAGAGCAGCAGCGCGCCGATGAGCGGACCGAGGAACGCGCCTGCCTGGCCCGCCACGGTGAGCAGGGCCAGGACGCGGGTGCGCGGGCCGTGGCCCTCCTCCTCCCAGAGCACGGCCTGCCGGGCGACCTCGGACTCCACGGCGGGGGAGAACAGGGCTGCGGCGAACCCGATCAGGAGTACGGCGCCGATGACCGCCCAGGTCTGCCGCGCGAAGCCGAGCCAGGCGAAACCGGCGATCCGCAGCACGCACCCGGTGAGCACGACCGGGCGTACGCCGTACCGGTCGGTCAGGACGCCGCCCACGACGAAGAGCCCCTGCTGGCTGAACGTACGAAGCCCGAGGACGAGCCCCACCAGCCAGCCCGCCATGCCGATCGCCGCGCCGAGGTGCTCGGCCAGGAAGGGCAGCACGGCGAAGAAGCCGACGTTGAAGGCGAGTTGGGTCAGGATCAGCAGGCGCAGGAGGAGAGACAGGTGCGGCCAGGTCCGTTCGCGGGGCGGTCGCTTCCCGGGCCGGGTGCGCAGCCGCGAGGGCAGGGGCAGTTGACGTCGACCGCTCACCGGGCGCCCGTCCCTGCCGTGGTCAACTCCCGCTTCGGGGACGGCACGTCGGCCACCAGAGGCTGATCGTCGGACCGGCGTCCGCGCCGCAGCCACCGGGGGACCGGCACTCCGCCCGCCGATGTCACCGCGAGGGCCCCGAGAAGGGCGAGCGCCGCTGCCGGGGCGAGCAGTGCCCAGGGGGCGCGTTCGGCGTAGGGCTGGTTCTCGGCGAGGAGCAGGCCCCACTCGGGGGACGGGGGCTGGGCGCCGAGGCCGAGGAAGCCGAGGGCGGCCAGGGCGAGCGCGACGCCGGGAAGCCGCAGCAGCGCGTGGCGGGCGACGGGCGGCAGGACCGCGGGCAGCAGATGGTGCCGGAGCTGATGCAGGGGGCCCGCGCCCAGGCTCCGGGTCGCCGTCAGGTGGAGGGTGGCGCGCTCCTGGAGGAGCAGGGCGGCGGTGTGGGCGGCCAGGGGGACCCAGGCGACGGCGGCCACCGCGATCGCGGGCGTGGCCGCACCGCTGCCCGCGACACCGGCGACGAGAAGGCCCGCGAGGGTCGGCGGTATGGCGTTGAGCGTGTCGAGGAGCGGACCGGAGAACCGGGGCAGGAGCCCGAGAAGCACACCGGCCACCAGGGCGAAGGCGCTGATGCCCAGGGCCAGGGCGAGCGTGTGCAGCGCGCCGTGCCCGACCCGGGCGAGCACATCGCGGCCCAGGGCGTCCGTGCCGAACGGGTGTGCCCAGGACGGCGCCTGGAGCCGGGCCGCGGTCTCCAGGGCGAGGGGATCGCGGGCCAGGCTGAGGAGGATGACGCCCAGGAGGAGTCCGCCGTACAGGAGCGGCAGTCGGCTGGGCGCGGGCGGCGCCGGGCTGTGCAGGGTCGGCAGCGCGCCGTCGCGCAGGGCGGGACCGCTCGTGAGCCGCGCAGCGAGGCGGAAGAGGCCGCCCGCCACGGCGGCGAGCAGCACGAGCGCGAGCGCCCCGGCCTGGAGGACGGGCAGATCCTGTGCCACGGCGGCCTGCAGGGTGGAGCGGCCGAGCCCGGGAATGTCGAAGACCTGCTCCACGGCGACCGCGCCACCGGTCAGGCCCACGACGAACAGGCCGAGGTTCGGCAGCAGGCCGGGGACGCAGCGGCGCAGCGCGTGGCACGCGATACGCCCGCTCGGGATGCCGCGGGCCGCGGCGGCCCGCGCCCACGGTTCGGCGAAGGCGCCGGGCAGCAGGTCGTCGAGGAGCCGCCCGAGCAGTGCGCCGGCGGGCAGGCCGAGCGAGAGCGCGGGCAGCACCAGCCACTGCGGCCCGTACCAGCCGAGGGCGGGCAGCCAGCCCAGGTGCACGCCGATCACGGTGGCGAGCACCGAGGCGGTCAGGAACTCGGGCAGCGCGGCGAGGACCGCCGCGCCGCTGCCCGGGTTGCGGCGCCCGGTGAGACGGCGCCGCGAGCCGAGCCACTGTGTGCGGGCGCACACCGCGCCGGCCGTGCCGACGGCCACCGCGAGCGCCACGGACATCAGGAGCAACGAGACACCCAGGGACTGCACCACGGAGGGCAGTACGGCATCACCGGAGATCCACGACCGCCCGGCGTCCCCGTGCAGCAGTCCGCTCGTCCACTGCCCGAGCAGGTGCAACGGGCCCTGGTCCAGGCCGATGTCGGCACGGATCGCGTCCAGGACCTCGGGCGTGGGGGTGCGCTCCGCCGACCGCGCCTTGAGCACGGTGAGCGCCGGGTCGGTGTGCGAGAGCCAGGGCAGCAGGCCGATCGCGCACAGCAGCGCGGCGGCCAGG
This sequence comes from Streptomyces sp. NPDC047525, assembly GCF_040643025.1. NCBI lineage: Bacteria > Bacillati > Actinomycetota > Actinomycetes > Kitasatosporales > Streptomycetaceae > Streptomyces > Streptomyces sp. NPDC047525. The sequence continues at coordinate 791,382 of NZ_JBEYTL010000001.1, read as the reverse complement.
GCCGCGCGCCAGAGCAGCGCCGCCGGCCGGCCGGCGCGGACGAGGCTTGGCACGCCGCCCTCAGCGCCTCGTGCCGGCGGAGACCAGCGTCCGCTCGTACGGGTCGAGGATCTCGCCCCGCACCGAGCCGCCGACGCCCGTGATGATCCGCTGGTGGACCAGCGGGACGACGGCGTCGGTGCCGAGGATCGCGGCCTCGGCGGCCATGGTCGCGTCCTGCCGCTTCGCGGTGTCGGCGGTGTTCTCGGCCTTCTGCACGGCCTTGTCGACCGACGGGTCGCACAGCAGCGAGAGGTTGTAGCTGCCGTCGCAGGTGTAGTCGCTCGCGAGGACCGAGACGGGGTCGCCGGTGTCGAGCATGGTGTTGCGGGCGCCGACGAACGCGTCGAACTTCCCGGCCAGCGCGTCGCCCTCGATGCGGGAGGACTCACGGACCTCCAGCGTCACCTTGAACCCTGCCTTCTGGAGCTGCTGCTTGAGGACTTGGGCGACCTCGGGCAGTTCGGGCCGGTTGTCGTACGTGCCCAGGGTGATCGACTTCCCGCCGGGTGCCTTCGCCTCCGCCTGTCCCTCCGGCTTGACGCGCTTGCCCTCGGCCCAGGTCAGGGCGGGGCCGAAGATGCCCTTGCCGGTGTCGGCGTGGCCTTCGTACACGTCCTTGGCGAGCGCGGACGTGTCGATCGCGGCACGGGCGGCGGCGCGCAGACCGGGGTCCTTGAAGGCGCCCTTCTCGGTGTTGAGCTGGAGAGCCGTGGTGCGGGCCGTCGCGGTCTCGCGGCCGTGGCCCTTGTCGAGGGAGGCGGCCTGGGAGACGGGGACCGCCTCGGCGATGTCCACGTCGCCGGTGCGCAGCGCGTTCGTCCGGGCGGTGCCGTCGGCGATGAATCGCGCGTCGACGCCGGACGCCTGGGCGCGACCGCCCCAGTAGTCGTCGAAGCGGTCGAGGACGGCCGCGGTGGCGCCGGTGGTCCCGGTCAGCTCGAAGGGTCCCGTGGCGGTGCCGACCGGACTGACCTTGTCGCCCTTCTCGTACGCCTTCGCGGAGAGCACGGCGAGGCCGGGGCTCGACAGGCGCAGCGGAAGCGCGGGGTCAGGGTCGGCGGTGGTGATCCGGACCCGGTCGTCGCCGACGGGCTCGGCGGTGAGGGCGGCCCCCGAGAGTGCGGCCGTGACGGGCTTGGCCTTGCCCGCGTGGGTGAGGGCCGACGAGACGGCGGCCGGTGTGACCCGGGTGCCGTCCTGGAAGGTGGCCTGGCGCAGGGTGAACAGCCAGCTGCGGTCGCCCTCCTGCTGCCACGACGCGGCGAGCGAAGGGGCGGCGGCGCCGTTCGCGTCCAGTTTGGTCAGGCCCTCCGTGACGCCGAGACGGCTGAGGAGGGTGGCATCGGCCCCGTACGGCGAGAAGTTCTCGGAGGGCGGGAAGGCCAGCGCGACCTTCAGCCGGGCGCCGTCCGCGGTGTCGCCCGACGCGTCGTTCTTGGCGGCGAAACAGCCGGCGAGCAGGGGAGCGACGAGCAGACCGGCTATGAGGGGGCGGTGGCGGACGGAGCGCATGGTCCTCGTTCTCGGGGTGGAGTGGGGCCGACTCGGGGTGGAGTGGGCCCGGTGGTGCAGCGGCAGCCACAGAGGCTACATGATAACCATTTCCATTAATGAGCCGGGGTCGTGGTGGGGCTGCGTGCCGGGGGAGGGCTGGGGGCTACGGCCGCACGGGCACTTCGAAATGCATGACGCGCGATGCGCCGGAGTCCTCGCGCTCGTCGTGCACCACCTTGCCCAGCGAGCGCCAGAAGCCCTCGGCGCCGGTCACCGCCGGGTCGGTGTGCAGATAGACGGCCTCGTAGCCGCCGTCCGCCGCGGCGAAGTCGAGCAGCTCGCCGACCAGACGCCGGGCAAGGCCGCGGCGCCGGTGCTCGGCACGTACATAGACGCGCCGCAGCTGTGCCGTCCCGCCCGAGGGGAAGCGATCGGCGATCCAGCGCGGGTTCGGCGGATGTGCGGGGCCCCTGGAGTCGAGCGCCGCGGTGGCGGCGACCGTCCCGTCCTGCCCGTCCACCGCGACCAGCAGGGTGTGGCGGGCGGGCCTCAGGTACGCGCCGCCGAGGTCGATGATGTCGCCGTGCCAGCGCGGCACGTACCCCGTGCCGAAGTCGTGGTAGACGGTGTCGAGCATGACGGCCCGCGCGGCGCCGAGGTCGTCGGTGGCGGCCGTTCTGATGCGGTATTCAAGCACTTGCACATCCTAGGCAATAGGCCGATACGGCCTGCGGCCAGGGCTTTGGTGCACTGCCGACCGCAGCTGGGCGGTCAACGTTGCATGGTCATGCGAAGTGATGCATACTCTTCCTATGTCCAAGGTCCTCACCTCCCTCCCCACCGGCGAGCGCGTCGGCATTGCCTTCTCCGGCGGTCTCGACACCTCGGTAGCCGTCGCCTGGATGCGCGACAAGGGCGCCGTCCCGTGCACGTACACCGCCGACATCGGCCAGTACGACGAGCCCGACATCGCCTCCGTGCCCGGCCGTGCCTCCGCGTACGGCGCCGAGATCACCCGCCTCGTCGACTGCCGTGAAGCGCTGGTCGAGGAAGGACTCGCCGCGCTCGCGTGCGGTGCCTTCCACATCAGGTCGGGCGGGCGTGCGTACTTCAACACCACGCCGCTGGGCCGCGCCGTGACCGGCACGCTCCTGGTGCGGGCCATGCTCGAGGACGGGGTGCAGATCTGGGGCGACGGCTCCACGTTCAAGGGCAACGACATCGAGCGGTTCTACCGGTACGGGCTGCTCGCCAACCCGCACCTGCGGATCTACAAGCCCTGGCTGGACGCGGACTTCGTCACGGAGCTCGGCGGCCGCAAGGAGATGTCGGAGTGGCTGCTCGCGCACGAGCTGCCCTACCGGGACTCGACGGAGAAGGCGTACTCCACGGACGCCAACATCTGGGGTGCCACGCACGAGGCCAAGACCCTGGAGCACCTCGACACCGGGCTCGAGACGGTCGACCCGATCATGGGCGTGAAGTTCTGGGACCCCTCGGTGGAGATCGACACCGAGGACGTGACGATCGGCTTCGACCAGGGCCGCCCGGTCACCGTCAACGGCAAGGAGTTCGCCTCCGCGGTCGACCTCGTCATGGAGGTCAACGCGATCGGCGGCCGGCACGGGCTCGGCATGTCCGACCAGATCGAGAACCGGATCATCGAGGCCAAGAGCCGCGGCATCTACGAGGCCCCCGGCATGGCGCTCCTGCACATCGCCTACGAGCGTCTGGTCAACGCGATCCACAACGAGGACGTCGTGGCCTCGTACCACAGCGAGGGCCGGCGTCTCGGCCGGCTGATGTACGAGGGCCGTTGGCTGGACCCGCAGGCGCTGATGATCCGGGAGTCGCTGCAGCGCTGGGTCGGCGCGGCGATCACCGGTGAGGTGACGCTGCGGCTGCGGCGCGGCGAGGACTACTCGATCCTCGACACCACGGGCCCGGCGTTCAGCTACCACCCGGACAAGCTCTCCATGGAGCGGACCGAGGACTCGGCGTTCGGCCCGGTGGACCGGATCGGCCAGCTCACCATGCGCAACCTGGACATCGCCGACTCCCGTGCGCGGCTCGAGCAGTACGCGGGCCTCGGCATGGTCGGCGGCGGCCACCCGACGCCGATCGGCGCCGCGCAGGCGGCTTCGACCGGTCTGATCGGCGCCATGGACGGCGGTGGCGCCGAGGCGATCGCCTCGCGTGGTACCGCCACGGACGAGGAGACGATGCTGGACCGCGCCGCGATGGAGTCCGGCACGGACTGATCGCTCACCGGTCACGAGCACCTGACCACCAGCGGGCCCCGGCGGATTCCGATCCGCCGGGGCCCGCTGTCGTCCCCGTCAGTGAACGGATACCGGCCCGTCGGCGCGGACCACGCCGAAGGCGTCCGCCATCCGCAGCGCCGCCTCCAGGTCGCCGTTGACGCTGATGACCTCGGCGCTGACCGCGTCTTCGAGCGGCAGGGAGCCCGCGCCCAGCTGGAGAAAGGTGCTCAGGTCGGTGACGACTGTCGTGACCGCGTCGGCCGCGGGGCCGAGGCCCATCTCGACGGTGCCGTCGTCGACGCGGGCATGGAAGACGAGCCCGCCGATCACGAACTCGTAGGTCTCGCGTACGCCGAGCGCGTGCTCGGGGCGGAAAGTGGCCCCCACGGCTCCGACGATGCCGTGGCGGCCGCCGGTGGCCTCGGGGTGCGCGCCGACGATGGCGATCGCCCGTGCGGCGGCCGGGAGTTCGCCCTCCAGTTCGGCGAGGCCGCGTGCGGCGGCGTCCTGGATGTCCACGAGCCGCGCGCCGACGGCCATGAAGGTCCCGAGGTCGGTCGTGATGACGCAGGCGGGGTCCGTGGCGGAGCCGTTCCGGATGTCGAGCGTCCCGTCGTCCACGCGGAGGTGGAAGGCGTCGCCGTCCACCCGGAACTCGTACGTCTCCCGCACGCCGATGGCCTGTTCGGGCCGGAAGCTGGCGCGCAGGCAGCCGAGCACCCAGCTGAGCCGGAAGGTGTCTTCGGGCCGTGCCGACGCCGGAAGGCGCATGCCCCAGCGGGTGAGCTCGTCGATCACCGGGCGCATGGAGGCGCCGAGTTCGGTCAGTTCGTAGATCGCGGACGGCGCCGGGGGCGGCAGCTTGGCCTGGCTGAGGATGCCCGCGTCGCGCAGTTCGCGCAGCCGCTCGGCGAGGACGTTGGGGCCGATGCCGGGCAGTCCCGCGACGAGGTCGGTGTAGCGCCGGGGGCCGAGCAGCAGCTCGCGCACGATCAGCAGGGACCATCGGCCGCCGACGACGTCCAGGGCCCGTGCCGCCGGACAGGACTGGTCATAGCTGCGTGTCATGCGGGTGGGTTCGCCTTCTTGCTTGATAGCAGGCACTTAGATTTTTGATAGTACCCCTCAACTTGTGCGTATCAGCGGCCTGTTGAGTGGCGCGGAGTCATTTCCCGGGCGCGCTCCTGATGTCTCAATGGGTCATATGTCTCATTGGGACATTACGAGGAGTACAGTCGGAGACATGAGCACCTACCACCCGATCGACGGCGGCTACGCACCGCGCCGCCGCGGGGATAGATGTCCAAGGGGGACGCCAGCGCACAGCACGAAGAACGAGAAGAGGCATCCCGGATGTCAGCGCAAGAACGCCCCGCATCGCCCGTCGAGATGATGAAGGCCGTCCAGTACCGCAGCGTCGGCGCGGCCCCCGAGGTGGTCACCGTCCCGCGCCCGGAACCGGCCCCCGGCCAGGTGCTCCTGAAGGTCACCGCCGCGGGCGTCTGCCACTCCGACATCGCGGTGATGAGCTGGTCCGCACAGGAGCTGACCTTCCCGCTGCCGCTCACCCTCGGCCATGAGGGCGCGGGTACCGTCGCCGCGCTGGGCGAGGGCGTCACCGGCTTCGAGGTCGGCGACTCCGTGGCCGTCTACGGCCCCTGGGGCTGCGGCGCCTGCGCGATGTGCGCGCAGGGCAAGGAGAACTACTGCACGCGCGCCGCCGACCTCGGCATCCGGCCGCCCGGACTCGGAGCGCCCGGCGCCATCGCCGAGTACATGATCGTGGACGACGCGCGCCACCTGGTCCCGCTGGACGGCCTCGACCCGGTGACCGCGGTGCCGCTCACCGACGCGGGCCTGACCCCGTACCACGCCATCAAGACCTCCCTGCCCAAGCTGACCCCCGGCAGCACCGCCGTGGTCATCGGCACCGGCGGTCTGGGGCATGTCGCCATCCAGCTCCTTCGCGCGCTGACCCCGGCACGGGTGATCGCCCTGGACGTCACCGACGGGAAGTTGCGCCTCGCCCACCAGGTCGGCGCCCACGAGACCGTCCTGTCGGACGAGCACGCGGCGGCGAAGGTCCGCGAGCTGACCGGCGGCCTCGGCGCCCAAGCGGTGTTCGACTTCGTCGGCGCGCCACCCACCGTCGCCACGGCGACCGCCTGCGCCGCGGTGGAGGCGGACGTCACGATCGTCGGCATCGGCGGCGGGACCGCGTCCGTCGGGTTCGGCACGACCCCCTACGACGCCGCGGTCCGCGCCCCTTACTGGGGCAGCAGGGCCGAGCTGATCGAGGTCCTCGACCTGGCGCGCTCCGGCGCCATCGACGTCCACGTGGAGACGTACGCGCTGGACGACGCCCCCAAGGCGTACGAGCACCTGCATGACGGCCGGATCAGCGGCAGGGCGGTCATCCTCCCCAACGGCTGATCCCCGGCGCACCGCGCGACCACGTCGGGAGTGGGCGTCACCATTCGGCCATTCCCGACCGGTTCGCCAGGACTTGTCCCCGCAGACCACCGCGCCGCGGGGAGATCCGCTCGCGAGGCGCCGCAGATCACGTGTGGCGGGATGCGGCCTCCTGGTCGTGCGCCCGTTCGCACCGGCGTGGTTACGTGGCCTCAGCCGGGCCCGGGACGACTCGACGTACGCGACACCCTTCGTGCCGCGTGACGAGAGGAATCCGTGCCATGCCTGCGATACCGGCCCTCATGGGCAGGCTGCTGACCGCCGCTTCCTGGCTGACCAGCCCGCTCGCCCCGGACGACTACCTGGGACTGATCGATCCCCTGCTCGACGCGCGCCTCCCCGCGGCCCGGGTGACAGCGGTGAGACCGGAGACCCCGGACGCCACCACGCTCACCCTCAGGCCCGGCCGGGGCTGGGCCGGACACCGCGCGGGGCAGTACCTTCCCGTGGGCGTCGAGATCGACGGCGTACGGCACTGGCGCACCTACTCCCTCACCTCCGTGCCGGACCGGGCGGACGGGCTGCTGACGATCACCGTCAAGGCCGCGCCCGGCGGCAGGGTGTCCCCGCGCCTGGCTCACGGGACGCCACCGGGCACGGTGCTCCGCATCGGCCCGGCGCAAGGGGAGTTCGTGCTCCCGGACCGGCTGTGGGACCGCATCCTGTTCGTGACCGCGGGCAGCGGCATCACTCCGGCCATGGGCATGATCCGCACCCTCGTGCGCGGTCGGACCCCGCCCCCCGATGTCCTCCTGCTGCACAGTGCGCCCGGCGCCGAGGACAGCATCTTCAGCGACGAACTGCACGCGGCCGGGCGGCGGTTGACCTGGCTGTCCTACGACGAACACCACACCCGGCCGCACGGCAGGCTCACCCCGGACGCCCTGGTCCGGCTCTGCCCCGACTGGCGCGAGCGCGAGATCTGGGCCTGCGGTCCGGCCCGACTGCTCGACGCGATGGAGGACCACTGGAGCGGGGCAGGCCTGCGTGAACGGCTCCACGTGGAGCGCTTCCGGCTCGCCCCGGTGCCGCCGCCGGACCCCGGTGCCGCCCCCGGCGGCCGGGCGCTGTTCACCCGTACCGGGACCGAGACCGCCGCGGACGCGTCGACCCCGCTCCTGGCCGTCGGCGAGTCGGCGGGGGTGCCGATGCCGTACGGATGCCGGCGGGGCATCTGTTTCGGCTGCCTCGTTCCCCTGACGTACGGGCGCGTGCGCGATCTGCGTACCGGTGAAATCCATGACCGGACCGGCCAGTTGATCCAGACGTGCGTCTCGGGCGCGGCCGGACCGGTTTCCCTCGACGCCTAGCCGCACGCCCAGCCACACGCCCAGCCACCCAAGGAGTCCCCGTGACCGCGACCTCTCTCGCCGCCACCGACACGGAACCCGGCAAGGAACCCGGCAAGGATCCCGGCAAGGAACTGGGCGATGAGCTCGACCGGATCCGCTCCGAGATCATCGCCGCGCGCGGCGCCGACGACGCCCGCTACATCCGCACCGTGATCGCCACCCAGCGCGGCCTGGAGGCGGGCGGCCGGGCGGCCCTCGCCGTCTCCCTGTTCCCGCTCGCCTGGGCGGCGGGCACCGCCATGCTCTCCGTCGCCAAGATCCTGGAGAACATGGAGCTCGGCCACAACATCCTGCACGGCCAGTGGGACTGGATGGGTGATCCGGCGATCCACTCGTCCACCTGGGAGTGGGACTTCCTGACACCCGCCGAGGCCTGGAAGCACACCCACAACCATCTGCACCACACCTGGACCAACGTCGTCGACCGCGACCGGGACCTCGGTTACATCCTCTTCCGGATGAGCGCCGACCAGCCCTGGCATCCGCGCCATCTCGCCCAGCCGCTCTACAACTTCGTGCTCGCGCCCCTCTTCGAGTGGGGCATCGCGCTGTATGACCTGGAGCCCGAGGCGCTCGCCTCGGGCTCCAGGTCATGGCGTTCGTTCGTGACGGACCTGACCGGGTTCCTCACCAAGGCCACCCGCCAACTCGCCAAGGACTACGTGCTCTTCCCGCTGCTCGCCGGGCCATCGGCGCTGCCGTGCCTGACGGGGAACCTCACGGCCAACACCGTGCGCAATCTGTGGTCGCACACCATCATCTTCTGCGGTCATTTCCCCGGTGACGTCCAGACGTTCACGGAGGAACACGTCGAGGGCGAGACGCGCGGTCAGTGGTATCTGCGGCAGATCCAGGGCTCAGCCAACATCGACGGCGGCCGACTCTTCCACGTTCTCAGCGGCAACCTCGGCCATCAGATCGAGCACCACGCCTTCCCCGACCTGCCCAGCAACCGCTATGCCGAGATCGCCCCTCGCGTGCGTGAACTGTGCGAGAAGTACGACATCCCGTACGTCACCGGGCCGTTGTGGCGGCAGTACGGCTCGGCGTGGGGACGCATCCTGCGCTTCGCCGTCCCCACGCCGCGTCGGCCCGCCTAGATGCGCAGCAGCCGTTCCATGGATTCCCGGTACTCCCGCAGCGCGAGGCGCAGTTCCTCCGTGTGCGTCTCCGTGTGCGCCTCGGTGCCCTGGCGGCCCTGCCAGCTCGCGCGCAGGGTGCGCCGTCGCTCCGTGAGGGTCTCGGTCAGGTGCCTGACGGCGTCGTCGAAGAGGCTGTCGGCCTCTTCCACCGCCTGACGCGGGCTCTCGACGAAGGTGTTGAGGGCCTGTTGGAGCCGCAGACCGAGCTTGTCCCGTTCGTCCTGCGGAATCAGCACGGAGTCGGTGGCGTGGAGGGGGGCGGGGGCAGGAGCGGGGGGCGGTACGGAAGCAGGGGGTGTCACAGGGGCGGCGCTGCCGGTGGCCGGCTCGCGCGGTGTGAAGTGCTGGGCGTCCGTCATCACGTGCCACTTCCCTTCGCATGGCGCCGGGGCAGTGCCCACGACGTGTTGCCGCGCTCGGCGGAGGCCGGCCGGCCGTTCCGGGTCGAGTCGGCCGCGTGCTCGGCGACCAGGGAGTCGAAGAGGCGCCGGGCCTCGACCATGGCCTCCCGCATTTCCTCGGTGCCGCCCTGTCCACGGGTGGCCGTGTGCACCCTGCGGTAGCCGTGGACGGAGTGGGCGTGGTGGACGGAGAGCGCGGCGACCTGCTCGTCGAAGCGCTCGCCGTCGGGGAAGCCCCGGTCCCTGGCCAGGCGGGCAAGGAGAGCGTCGGCCTCGATGACGGCCTGCTGAGGTGATTCGACGAACTGCTCCTGGACGCCGGCCCACTGGGCCACGTAGCGCTCGCGCGCCCCGGGCGGCAGGGGCTCGGCCTTGACGGAGCCGTGGAGCCGTACGCGCTCGCGGAGTTCCTGTTCGGCTGCCCGTACGTCCCCGTCGTGACGGGCGACGGTGTGGTCGTACTCGGGCCCGAAGCGGTGCTTCAGGCCGCGTCCGCCGCCCCGGGCTCGCCGCAGTCCGACGAACAGGACGGCGGCTGCCGCGATGACGACCACGGCGATATGACGGCGGTGATCATGGCTGCCTCCCTTGATCTCGTGGTCCGTTCGGCGCTGAGGCCTGCCGATGGGCACCCACGCGACGTGGGCACCGGCCGGGGCGTCTGCGTTCAGCGGTCGAACGGCTGGCTGTGGATGCGCATGGCGGCCGGGTACCCCCATGTTCGGCAAACAGTCGGGCCGGTTCGCGCCGCCGGTCTAGTCGGGCCGCAGCGAGCACCAGATCCGGTCGGGCAGGAACCGCGCGGCCTCGGCGAGATCCATGTCGTACGTGCCGGCGAGCCAGCGGTGCGCGGCCTCGGCGACCGGCCCCATGAGCAGGACCTCGAGAACGGGTGCGGGCACGGGAGCGATCTCGCCCGCCGCGATCCGCGGGAGCATCCACTCCGCGATGACCGCCAGCTTGGCGGCCTTGGCCGTGCGGATCCGGTCCGCGTGCGCCGCGAGGTAACCGGAGTAGGCGGAGGCGTGCAGGAAGAGCGCGGCGTCCGGGTGCTCCCGGGTGAAGCGGAGGTAGGCGACGACCAGGGCGCGGACCCCGGTGCGTGCGGTGCGCGCACGGCTCAGCGCGGCGATCATCTCGTCGAACAGCTGCTCCATGCAGCGGGTGTACAGCGCGGCGGCGAGACCCTCGATGCTGCCGAAGTGGTGGTAGAGGCTGCCGAGACTGACGCCGCCGGCGGCGGTGACCGTGCTGACGGTGAACCCTGGCTGGCCCGAGGTGGCGTACACCTCAAGGGCCGCGGTCAGGAGCCGGTCGACGGTGGCTTCGCCGCGCTGCTGCTTAGCCACCATGGAGTGCCGGGCCCGCTCTGCCCCTGTGCGTCATGGTCGGACCCTATCCCACAGAACTAAAACAGGTATCTAGAAATTCGCTCCATATCGCAGGTCGCGCGGGACGGGCGACACGCCTGTGCCGCGCCGGTCGCCTGATCCGCCGTGTCGGATGACATGCTGAAACGATCAGTCAAGTGGAGGGCGCAGTACGGCGAGTGCCGGTGACATCTGGACCACGCGAAGGACGAGTGCGAAGTGCTGACCGTGTTGGTGCTGGCCGCCGATCACCGGGCCAAAGACCTGATCCCGCAGATCGAGACCGTCCCCGGCGTGTACGTCATCTCCCAGACGGACGACAGCTTCCTCGCCCTGGCACGGGCCCGCGCCCTCCTGCCCGACATCCTGGTCATCGACCTCAGCGCCCGCTTCACGGGCGACGCCGCCACGGTCATCGACCAGGCACGCCAACTCCAGCCGCCCAGCCACATCCTGGTCCACTCGGGCGACTCCGTGGTGGGGACCGTTTCGCCCGCCGGCGCGGTCGGACCCGCCCCGGCGGCGGGTTCACCGCCGGGCCTTGCGCACGAGCTCGCACGCCTCGCCGGCGACGTGGCCCCGCCGCTGTGACAGGACCGGTGACCCGGCCGCGGCGGATCCGGATCCGCTATACGTCCGCGACCCGCACCGAGAGCCCGTAGTCCAGCTCGGACCCGTCGACCAGGAGCGCCTCGACGGTGCGGGTCCCGGGGTCGATGTCGGCCTCCATTCCGTCACCCGCGTACCGGGGAAACCCGGAGGACCCGGTCTCGCCCGTGGCCACCACGACGGCCGAGCGCAGGGCGCCGCGGGCGTCGGTCGTACTCACGCCGTCCCCCGAGAACGCGGGAACCAGCAGGATTTCGAAACGCTGCGGGACAGTGTTCATGCACGTGACGCTAGACAGGAGTCGCGCCCCACGCACGTCCACCGCTGCCGGTCGGCCCCGAACACCGTGCTAGCCGAGCGTCAGCTCGACCCGCAGCCGCCCCTGGGGGACGGCCTGGGCCGACGGTTCGACGCGGACGGTGGCCTCGGCCGTGCCGGACGGGCCCATGAGAGGGTCCGCCCGGCAGATGAGCGTGTACTCGCCCGCGGTCGGGGCGACGAGGGAGAAACGCCCCTCGGCGTCCGTCACGGCAGCGATGTCCGGCAGGGGCTGCGGCCCCTCGGTGAACAGGACGTGGGCGCCCGTCACCGGGGTGCCCGATGTGTCGCGGACGACGCCGGAGATCTCCACTGCGGAACTGCTGCCGTTCATCGGGGTTCGCTCACGCTTTCCATGCCACGTAGTTGTTGAAGACGGGTGTGGTGAACCGGGTTCCCGAGTTCACCCGGGCTCCGCCGTAGGCGTGTATGCCGAAGCCGTAGCGACCGGTGCTGTCGATGCGGTAGACGGAGCTGCCGCTCTGCCCGCCCGCGGTGTCGATGTCGTAGTACACCTTGCGCGGGGCGACCGAGTCGATACCGCGCGCCGCGTACCACTGCGTCCCGGACGGCTTGTCGCCCGGATAGCCGGAGATGTTGCCGGTGGTCTTGAGCAGGTCCGAGTCCGACCAGACGCCGAAGCCGAACCAGCCCGTGGTGGAGCCGATGTTGGAGGGCGTGATGATGGCGCCGTAGTCGAAGTTCTCGTCGCCGTTGGTCGTCCAGCCGGTCACGGAGCGGAAGCTCGTGCAGGTGATGCTGCCATAGGGCAGCGAGGCGCCGTTGCGTCCCGGCATGACCTGGATGCTCTTGACCCAGCCGTCCCGGCCCGCCACGCCGCTGCCCTTGATGTAGACGCAGTGGCCCGCGGTGGCCAGGGTGTGCGGTCCGAGGAGCCAGCCGGTGCCCTGGTAGAGGGCGTTGTCGCGGGCGGTGATCAGCAGGTAGCAGTGCACGCGCCACGGATACACGCTGGTGTTGGTGATCTGGATGCGGTCATCGGGACCGTGCACGGTCTCCGGAGCCAGGGGCGGGGGGCCGTACGACGCCTCCCCGATGTCGGGAAGCGTGGCGGTCGGGGCCGTCCAGGCCTCCGGCGCGAAGTGCTCCGGGCGGCGGTAGCCCTCGACGTGCTCAAGACCCTCGCCCGTCGAGTGCTGGGCCTGGCCTTCCGTCCCCTCGGAGGGCGGCTGGAGAACCGCCTCCTGCTCGGCGGCCAGGGTTATGGCTCCGTCGTCCGGCTCGTTCGTCACTGCGGTGTGTGGATCGTGCGCCATTCTGGATCACCCGGCTTCTCTCAGAGCTGATGTGATGCCTTGCAGGACGCCGCGGCCGCAACGTTTCTGGGTCGAGTCCCCTTCTTACTGCCGTCGGACAAGTGCCGCAATGAGCCTTTTGCGCCGTCCGTCGCGCGGGCGCACGTTCTGGGGTGCCGGGTGCCGCGTGCGTCAACTGCCCGGCTCCCGGGGCCCATACGGCGCGCGGGGCGTCAGCTCGCCCCGCCGCCTCACGGCGAACGGCTCCGGGCCGGGTCCCCGCAGCCACGGCCGGGCACCCGGGCCCCGCCCGCTCCGGGAGCGGGCAGGGTGCGATGCCTCAATCACGCCTCGAACACGTGGACAGGGCCAGGAGGGGGCCGTTCCGCCCGAAGGGCGCTAGGGGCGGGCGTAGGGCCGGGTCATGATCTCCATGTTGTGGCCGTCCGGGTCGTCGAAGTACGCGCCCCGGCCGCCGAACAGGCGGTTGATCTGGCCGGGTTCGGTATGGCTGGGATCGGCGTAGTAGGTGACCCCGACCGTCTCCAGGCGGGTGATCATGGCGTCGAACTGTTCGTCGGGCACGAGGAACGCGTAGTGCTGCGACTGGATCGGCTCGTCGCTCAGCTCGTAGTAGTCGAGCGTCACGCCGTTGCCGAGATCGACGGGCAGGAACGGCCCGAACGGGGCGCCGACCCGCAGGCCCAGGATCACGGCGAGGAACTCGGCCGACAGCTGCCGGTCCCTGGCGTAGACAGCGGTGTGGTTCAACTGGGCGGTGGTGACAGGCAGAGCGGGGTCGTGCGGGTGCTGGGCTTGCGGCATGTGTGATGTCTCTTCCGGGTCTTGGGTTCCACTGAAGGCGCGCCGCACGGGGCGCGGGGAGGAAAGACGGAAGAGGGGACGGCGGGGCTCTGGCCCGCCTCGCGCTCACGCCGAGGCCGGGCGCCTCACTCGTACGTGGCCCATGGCCGACCCGGCAGTCACCCGAGTGACCTTAATGCGCGCCACGAGGCGGGGCAATGCCGTTTCGGCCGCGCCCCCGCCGGCACAGCACCGCGCCTGGCCTGCGGCACACCATCGGCGGGCGCGCGTTAGCCTCGTCCAGGACGAGGCGGCAGTGGAAGGGAGACGGGCGTGGCGGAGCAGCGGCGGCGTTCCCGGCGGCGGGGGCAGGGTGAGCTGGAGGCGCAGGTCCTTGTCGCCCTGCGCGAGGCGGAAGGTCCCGCGACCGCGGGTTGGGTGCAGGAGCGGCTCGGCGGTGACCTCGCGTACACGACCGTCGTGACGATCCTGACCCGGCTCCTGGAGAAGGGTGCGGTGACCCGCGAGCGCGCGGGCCGCTCCTTCGCGTGGACACCGTCGTCCGACGAGGCGGGACTCGCGGCGCGCAAGATGCGCAAGGTGCTCGACGGCGAGCGCGACCGCGAGGCGGTCCTCGCCAGCTTCCTCACCGCCCTTCCGCCGGGCGACGAGCGGCTGCTGCGCGAGCTTCTGGGTCAGGCCGAGGCGGAGAAGGACGTCTGAACCGTCATGGGGATGTTCGTCCTTCTGCCGCTGGTGCTTCCGCTGACGGCCTGGCCGGTCGCCCGGCTCGCCGAGCAGCGTCTGCATCCGCGGACCGCCACCCGGCTGCTCACGACGGTCGCCGTGGTCATGGCGCTCGCCAGCACCCTGTGCCTGGGCCTCCTGATGGTCGTCGGCACGGCTCAGCTGCCCGGCAACCCCCTGCCGGACGGCTGGTCGGACCCGGAGGTGCGCGCCGCGGTCCCGTACGACGAGGTGGCCGGACGCCTGGCCATTCCCGGTCTGCTCGCCGTGGCCGTGGCCTGCGGCAGGACACTGTGGCGCCACCGCCAGGTACGCCGCCGCGCCCACCGCGCGCTGGCAGGCCTGCCCGGCACCGCCGTCGCCGTCCTGCCCGACGACGTGCCCTACGCGTACGCGCTGCCCGGCGGCGCCCGCGACCGGGTCGTGGTCACCACCGCCCTGCTCGACTGCCTCGAACCCGGCGAGCGCCGCGCCCTGTTCGCCCATGAGCGCGCCCACCTCGCGACCCGGCACCACCGCTACCTCCTTGCCGTGCAGCTGGCCGCCCGCGCCAACCCGTTCCTGCGCCCGCTGCGCACAGCCGTGTCCTACACGACCGAGCGCTGGGCGGACGAGGACGCGGCCCACGCCGTCGGCGACCGCAGGACCGTGGCCCGCGCGATCGGCAAGGCGGCCCTGCACTCCCGGGGCGCCCCGGCCCCGACCCTCGCCGGACTCGCGGCACCCGGGCCCGTGCCGCGCCGGGTCGCGGCCCTCCTGGGCCCGGCTCCCGCGGCGCGCAGCTGGCCGTCCCTGTTCACCGCGGTGGGGCTCGCGGCGTGGGCGGCGGCGGCCGGGGCCGCGGCCTCCGCCATGTCGTCGGCGAACTCCGCCGTGACGATGGTCCTCATCCTGCACGCGGCCACCCCGCTCTAGGCGCTCCGGTTTGCCGTTCCTTTACAGTGGCTGTAGAAGCACCACCGCTTCCACGCCACCGCCCCCGTACGACACTTCGTACGGGTACGAGAAGGAGCCACGGACCCGCAATGGGTGAGCCTCCCAGTACGAACCGTGCCATTTCCCGCCCGCTGTCCGAGCGCGAGGGAACGGGGGTGGCACGGTGACCGAGATCCTGCTTCTGCTGCTCGCCCTGCTCCTCACGCTCGCCTGCGCGCTGTTCGTCGCGGCCGAGTTCTCCCTGACCACCGTCGAGCGCGGTGACCTGGAGCGCGCCGCCGAGGCGGGGGAGCGGGGTGCCGAAGGCGCCCTGAAGGCGGTCCGGCGCCTGACCTTCCAGCTGTCCGGCGCCCAGCTCGGCATCACCGTCACGTCACTGGTGATCGGCATGCTCGCCGAGCCGTCCCTCGCGGCGCTCCTGAGCGGCCCGCTGGAGGCGGCCGGACTCGGCGGCGCCGCCCCGACCACGGCCACCCTGCTCGGCGTGGCCCTCTCCACCGTGATCCTCATGGTCGTCGGGGAGCTGGTGCCGAAGAACTGGGCGATCTCCCGGCCCCTCGCGGTCGCCAAGGTGGTGGCGGCGCCGCAGCGTGGCTTCACCGCCGCCTTCGGGCCGTTCATCCGGCACCTGAACAACACCGCGAACCACGTCGTACGCCGCTTCGGCCTCGAACCCGCAGAGGAGCTGGCCTCCGCGCGCACCCCCGAGGAACTCGTCGCCCTGGCCCGGCGCTCGGCCGCCGAGGGCGCCCTGGAGGCGGACTCCGCCGAACTGTTCGTCCGTACGCTGCACTTGAGCGAACTGACCGCGGAGAACGTGATGACCCCGCGCGTCGACGTACGGGCCCTCGAAGCGCACGCCACGGCCGCCGACGCCGCGAACCTGACGCACGCCACGGGCCTGTCCCGCTTCCCGGTCTTCCGCGACAGCCTGGACGAGGTCATCGGCACCGTGCACATCCGCGACGTGCTCGCCCTCGCCCCCGAGGAACGGCAGCTCACCCCGGTCACCGACCTGGCCACCGAGCCCCTGCTCGTGCCCGACAGCCTGCCCGCCGACCGGCTCCTGGAGCGGATGCGGGAGACCCGCACGATGGCCGTGGTCATCGACGAGTACGGCGGCACGGCCGGTGTGGCGACGGTGGAGGACATCGTCGAGGAGGTCGTCGGCGAGGTCCGCGACGAGCACGACCCCGTCGAGGTCCCCGACCTGCTGCCCGCGCAGGCGGCCCCGGACGGCCGCACCGTCTGGGAGGCCGACGGCGGCGTCCGCATCGACCAGCTCGCCGCGATAGGGCTCACCGCGCCCGAAGGACCGTACGAGACCGTGGCGGGACTGATCGCCACCCGGCTGACCCGCATCCCCGCCAAGGGCGACGCCGTCGAACTCGACGGCTGGCAGCTGGCCGTCCTGACCGTCGAGCACCACCGCGCCGACCGGATCCGCATCACCGAACCGGCACTCCAGGTGCCCCGCCAGGCCGTGGAGGAAGTGCGATGACCACGCTCCAGCTCGCCATCGGCGCCCTGACCCTGCTCACCAACGCGTTCTTCGTCGGCGCCGAGTTCGCCCTGATCTCCGTACGCCGCAGCCAGATCGAACCCCGCGCCCAGGCGGGCGACAAGCGCGCCCGCATCACCCTGTGGGGCCTGCAGCACATCTCCGCGATGATGGCCACCGCCCAACTCGGCATCACCGTCTCCTCGCTGGTGCTCGGCGCGGTCGCGGAACCCGCCATCGCGCACCTCCTGGAGCCCGCCTTCGAGGCGGTCCACATCCCGCACGCGCTGGTGCACCCGATCGCCTTCGTCATCGCCCTGACCGTGGCGACGTATCTGCACATGCTGATCGGCGAGATGATCCCCAAGAACATCGCGCTCGCCGCGCCCGCCAGGACCGCGCTGCTGCTCGGCCCGCCGCTCGTGGCCCTCACCCGCGCCCTCAAGCCGGTCGTCTTCGGCATCAACGCCTTCGCCAACACCCTCCTGAAGCTGCTGAAGGTCGAACCGAAGGACGAGGTCGAGTCCGTCTACACGGACGACCAGCTCGCCCGCATGGTCGTCGACTCCAGCGCGGCAGGGCTCCTGTCGGCGGCCGACGGCGAGCGGCTGCGCGACGCCCTTGAGCTCGGCACCCGGCCGGTCGGCGAGATCCTCGTGCCGACGGCCGAGATGCGCACCGTCGAGCACTCGATCACCCCGGCGCGCCTGGAGCGGGTGGCCGCCGACGCTGGCTTCTCCCGCTTCCCGGTGACCGGACCCGACGGCACCCTGCTCGGCTACCTCCACATCAAGGACACCCTGGGCATCGCCGAGCGGGACCGGCCCTTCCCGCGCGGCGTCCTGCACGTGGTCACGCGGGTGCACATCGACACCCCGCTCGACGACACCCTCACCGCGCTGCGGGCCGCGGGCAGCCACCTGGCCGCGGTCACCGGCGAGAGCGGCACGGTGCTCGGGTTCGTCACCATGGAGGACGTCCTGTCAGAGCTGGTCGGTCCTTCACCGGCGACGGTCAGCTGATGCATGGGCGGCGCTCATCTGACTCACCGGCGGCACTCAGCTGATTCTCAGGTGGCGCGACTGTACGCGCGGGGGCTTCGGTGGCTAGGGTGCCCGTGATGTTCTACACAGGTGTAGCACCCGCATTCAACGTAAGACGCGAGACCGCGGGCCCGGGTTCCCCCGGGAGGTCCCGTGAGTGAGCCTGTCCGGTCGATGAACCAGACCGGGGCACTGCGGGCGCCGCTGCCCGCCGCGCGCAGTGCCCCTCCGGCGGCGCCCTCGGTGCCCACCGTGGCGCCGAAGCCGCCGGTCAAGAGCCGGGACTCGTTCTTCGACAACGCCAAGTACCTGGCGATCGTGCTGGTCGCGATGGGGCACGCGTGGGAGCCGCTGCGCGGCGACAGCCGGGCGGCGGCCGCGCTCTACATCACCGTCTACACCTTCCACATGCCGGCGTTCATCGTCATCTCCGGCTACTTCTCGCGGAGTTTCGACGCGAGCCCGGGTCGCCTCAAGCGCCTGGTGACGGGGATCGCGGTGCCGTACGTGATCTTCGAGGTCGCGTACACCTTCTTCAAGCGCTGGGCGGGCGACGACCCGACCTATCCGATCAGCCTGCTCGACCCCTGGTACCTCACCTGGTTCCTGGTCGCGCTCTTCGTCTGGCGCCTGACCACCCCGCTGTGGAAGGTCGTGCGCTGGCCGCTGCCGATAGCGCTGGCCATCGCCGTGCTGGCCTCCGTGTCGCCGGACATCGGCGACGACCTGGACCTGCAACGGGTGCTCCAGTTCCTGCCGTTCTTCGTCCTCGGTCTGTGCCTGAAGCCCGAGCACTTCCAGATCGTGCGCCGCCGGGAGGCCCGCATCCTGGCGCTGCCCGTCTTCGCCGCGGCCCTGCTGTTCGCGTACTGGGCGGCGCCGCGCATGAACGCCGCCTGGTTCTACCGCAGGGACAGCGCACAGGAGTTGGCCGCGCCCGGCTGGTCCGGGGCCGTGATGACGCTCGGGATGTTCGGCTGCTCGGCGGTCCTCGTCGCGTGCTTCTTCGCCTGGGTCCCCGGCCGCAGGCTCTGGTTCACCGCGCTCGGCGCGGGCACGCTCTACGGCTATCTGCTGCACGGCTTCATCGCCAAGGGCTCCCGCTTCTGGGACTGGTACGAACTCGACTGGCTGCACACACCGCTCGGCGAGATCACGGTCACGCTCGGCGCCGCGACCCTCATCACCGTGCTCTGTACGCCACCGGTGCAGCGCCTCTTCCGGTTCGCGATGGAACCCGACATGGAGTGGGCGTTCAAGAAGGACGCGAAGGCCGTGGCCCGCGGGCGGGGCGGCGCGCACCGGCGCTGAGGTTCAGCCTGGCGCGGGCCCGAACCGGCGCCGGTACGCCGAGGGAGTCAGCCCCGTCTCGCGCCGCATCAGGGCGCGCAGATTGGCGGTGGTGCCGAGACCGCTGCGCCGGGCGACCGTGGCGAGGGGCGCCACGCCCCGCTCGATCAACCGGCAGGCCAGCGCCAGGCGTTCGCCGGTGAGCCAGGCCAGGGGAGTGGTGCCCAGCTGGGCCTGGAAGCGGCGGTGCAGGGTCGCGGGGCTGAGCGCGGCCCGCGCCGCGAGGTCCGGCACGGACAGGGGTGAGTCGAGCCGTTCCTGTGCCCAGACGAGGACCGGCGCCAAGGACTCGTCGGGCACATCGGGCACCGGCCGCTCCACGAACTGCCGCTGACCGCCGTCCCGATGGGCGGCGAAGACGAGACGGCGGCTCACCGCGTTGGCGACCTCGGCGCCGTGGTCGCGGCGGACCAGATGCAGCCCGAGGTCGAGTGCGGCGGCGCTGCCCGCGGCGGTGAGGATGTCGCCGTCGTCGACGAAGAGCACGTCCGGTTCGAGCCGTACGCCGGGGAAGCGGGCCCGGAAGTCGTCCGCCCACTGCCAGTGCGCGGTGGCCCGGCGCCCGTCGAGGACCCCGGCCTCGGCGAGCGTGAAGGCACCGCTGCAGAACCCGACGAGCCGGGCCCCTCGGGCGTGCGCCCGGCGGACGGCGTCCAGGACGGCCGGGCGGCGGGGGACCTCGATGTCGGGCCGGTTGGGCACGATCAGCGTGTCCGCGGAGTCGGCCGCGTCAAGGCCGGCGACGCCGGTGAGCGTGAAGAACCCGTCCCGCATCAGGGTGCGCGGCTCGGGCGAGCAGAGGCTGAACTCGTACAGCTCACGCGCGAGTTCGGGCCTGCGAAGCCCGAACACCTCGGTGGCGCAGCCGAGCTCGAAGGGATTGGAGTTCGCGTCGACGATGACGACGACGCGGTGCAGGGCCCGTCCCCCGGCAGCTTGAGAGGATCCTTGCGACATGAGCTATTCCTACCACTCACGGAGCGGGCGGCGAACGTCGGACGCTTGACCCATGAGCAACGAACCCATCGCCCTCAGCAAGGCCCTGGCCTCCTTCGACGCCCTGTGGAGCCCGCGCATCGTGACCCGCGTCAACGACTACGACGTACGCGTGGCCAAGGCGGAGGGCGACCACCTGTGGCACGTCCACGACGACACGGACGAGTTCTTCCTGGTCCTGGACGGCGAACTGCACATCGCCCTGCGCGAGCCGACCGGCGAACGCACGGTCACCCTCCCCAAGGGCGCGGTCTTCACGGTCCCGCGCGGCACGGAACACAAGCCGTCGTCCCCGGCCGGCGCCAAGATCCTCCTCTTCGAGCCGACCGGCACCCCGACCGTCGGCGACCGCCACGACGAGGTCCCGGCCCACGTCGACGCGACGACGGGGCACGGGCTCGACCTCTGAGCGCGACCCGTCGACCTCCTGGGCAACGGCACGCGACAGCGGTATGCCAGGTGTTGACCCGTCAACCACGAGAGGTGGGGTCAGACATGTGGACCGCTGGATTCTGGAAGGCCACCGCGGAGCGCGCGCTCCGTACCTTCGCGCAGTCGCTCGCCGCCGTCCTGGTCGCCGGGGCGACGACGCTTCTGGACGTCGACTGGAAGGCGGCGCTCGCCACCGCGGGGATGGCGACGCTGCTCGCCGTCCTCACGGCGGTCGGTGCCGCGAACGTCGGGGCGCGCGGGCCCGGCATCACGGAGACGCCCACCGCGCGCCCCGACGCGACCTAGGGCCGCTCGTTCGGATCAGGCAGGACCACCCGGCCCGCCTCGACCGAGAACCGATCGCCCCGGAACCGCTCCCGCAGCCTCCGGTCGTGCGACACCACCACCAGCGTGCCCCGGTATCCCGCAAGCGCCTCGTCGAGCTCCTCGACCAGGGCGGGGGAGAGGTGGTTCGTCGGTTCGTCGAGCAGGAGGAGGTCGGCCGGGCGCGTCACCAGGCGGGCGAGCGCCAGGCGTCGGCGCTGCCCCACGGAGAGCCCCTTCACCGGCACCACCAAGTCCTCCTCGCGGAAGAGGCCGAGGGACAGGAGTGCCTGCGCGTGATCCTCGGGCAGCCCAGGGAGGCCCGCCGCGAAGGCGTCGAGGAGCGGCCTCGTCGTGTCCTCGTCGTTGATGTACTCGATCTCCTGCGGCAAGTAGCCGATACGGGAGGGGAGTTGGGCATCCCCCTGGTCCGGGGGCAGCACCCCGGCCAGGACACCGAGCAGCGTCGACTTGCCCGCGCCGTTCGCCCCCGTCACCAGCGTGCGCGAACCCGGGTCGAGCAGCAGGTGGTCGACGGCCAGGCGTTCGCCCACCGTGATGTCGGTCAGTTCGACCGGGCGTACGAAGGGGTGGTCGCCGCCCTCGATGCCCTCACCGGCCGTGAAGTGCAGCGGGTCGGGCGGGCGCGGCACCGGATCCGCGTACAGCCTGCGCAGCCGCTCGCGCGCGTTGCGCACGAGGCCGGAGAGCTGGCCCTCCACCGACCGCTGGTGGCCCGCGAAGCGAGGGCTGTCGCTCATCCGCCAGCCGGTCGCGAGGCGGTCGGAGCCGCCCTTCGCGAGCCGCTCCTGGCGCGCGACCTCCTCGCTCCACTCCCGGTAGCGCTCCTCCCAGCGACGGCGGGCCGTGGCGCGCTGCTCCAGATAGCCGTGCCAGCCGCCGCCGAAGCGGGCCACGGATCGGCGGTCGCCGTCGACCTCGACGATCACATCGGCGACCCGGTCGAGGAAGACCCGGTCGTGGGTGACGGCGACGACCGTGCCCCGGTGGGCGCGCAGCCGCTCCTCGAGCCAGCCGAGCGCCTGGTCGTCCAGGTGGTTCGTCGGCTCATCCAGCAGGAGCAGTTCCGGTTGCGGGGCAAGGACACAGGCGAGTGCCAGGCGTGCGGCCTCGCCGCCGGAGAGCGACCCCAGCGTGCGGGAGCGCTCCAGGTGAGGGACGCCGAGACCGTGCAGCGCGGCGTCGAGGCGCGCGTCGGCGCGGTAGCCGTCACGTGCCTCGAAGGCGGCGATGAGGTCTCCGTACGCGGAAAGCCCGTCCGGGCCCGCCGCGCCGAGCGCGGCCTCCGCCTCCCTGATCCGCCGCTCCAGATCCCGCAGTTCGGCGAGCGCGTCGTCCACCGCGTCCTGCACGGTGGAGTGCGGCGGAAGGAGCAGGGTCTGCGCGAGATATCCGGTGCCGCCGTCCGAGACGACGGCCACCTCGCCGTCGGCGGGCGCGAACTCGCCCGCCATCAGGCGCAGGAGGGTCGACTTCCCCGAGCCGTTCTCACCGATGACACACGCCTTCTCGCCGGGCCGCACCGACAGGGAGACCCGTTCGAGCACAGGGCGCTGCGGATATCCGTACGACACGTCGCGCAGGACGAGTTGACTCACGGCGCGCATCCCCCTCGCTTGAGATCTTCCGAGACCTTCTGAGACCTTCTGAGACCTTCTGGGATCTTCGGCTTCAGCTTCAGACGGGCTGACCGAACAGCTCCCGCAGTACGTCCTCCATCGTGACCATGCCGGCCAGCCTGCCGTCCGAGCCGAGCACCGCCGCCACGTGCGTCCGGCTGCCGCGCATCGCGGTCAGCACGTCGTCCAGCGGCGTGGTCTCGCGGACCTGGGCGATCTTGCGCATGTCCGGCACCCGGAACGGCAGATCGCGCGGCATCCGGTCGAGCGCGTCCTTGACGTGCAGATAGCCGACGATGCGACGGCCGTCGTCCACGACGGGGAAGCGCGAGAAACCGGACTCCGCCGAGAGCCGCTCCAGCTCCTCGGGCGTCACGCCCACCCGGGCGTAGACCACGCTCTCCAGCGGGAGCACCACGTCCCTCACCGGACGGCGGCCCAGCTCCAGGGCGTCGTGCAGCCGCTCCTGGGCGCGGTCGTCGATCAGGCCCGCGTCACTGGAGTCCTTGACCATCCGGGCCAGCTCGTCGTCCGAGAAGGACGCGCTCACCTCGTCCTTCGCCTCGACCCTGAGCAGTTTCAACAGGCCGTTGGCGAACGCGTTGATCGCGAAGATGACCGGGCGCAGCGCCCGCGCGATCGCGACGAGCGGCGGGCCGAGCAGCAGCGCCGTGCGCACCGGCTCGGCCAGCGAGATGTTCTTGGGGATCATCTCGCCGAGCAGCATGTGCAGATACGTCGCCACCGCCAGGGCGATGACGAACGAGATCGGGTGGACCAGACCGTGCGGCACCCCGACGCCGTCGAACATCGGCTCCAGGAGATGCGCGATCGCGGGCTCGGCGACGATGCCGAGCACCAGCGTGCACAGCGTGATGCCGAGCTGCGCCGCGGCGAGCAGCGCGGAGACGTGCTGCAGACCCCACAGCACGCTCTTGGCGCGCCGGTCGCCGTCCTCGGCGTACGGCTCGATCTGGCTCCTTCGTACGGAGATGAGGGCGAACTCGGCGCCCACGAAGAAGGCGTTGACGACGAGGGTCGCCAGGCCGATCAACAACTGGACGGCGATCATCGCTCCTCCTCCAGGTGGTCGTCGTGCAAGGGTGCGTGCAGCAGGACGCGGGCCGCGCGGCGGCCGCGGGCGTCCACGACGTCGAGCCGCCAGCCGCCCACCTGGACGCTGTCGCCCTCGGCGGGGATGCGGCCGAGCTCGGTCGCGACGAGCCCGGCGAGCGTCTCGTACGGCCCGTCCGGCGCGCGCAGGCCCACGCGGGCCAGCTGGTCGGTGCGGGCCGAGCCGTCGGCGGAGTACCGCGTGCGGCCGTCGTCGTCCGTGCCGTCGGCGGCGATGTCGGGCGTCTCGTGCGGGTCGTGCTCGTCCCGCACCTCGCCGACGACCTCCTCGACGATGTCCTCCAGGGTCGCGACGCCGGCCGTGCCGCCGTACTCGTCGATGACCACGGCCATCGTGCGCTTGCCGGAGAGCCGGTCGAGCAGGCGGTCGACGGTCAGCGACTCCGGTACGAGGAGGGGCTCGCGCATCAGCTCGGCGACGGGGAAGCGGGCCCTGCGCTCGGCCGGTACCGCGAGGACGTCCTTGATGTGCGCGACGCCGACGACCGAGTCGAGGTTGCCGCGGTAGACGGGGAAGCGGGACAGGCCCGTCGCCCGGGTGGCGTTCGCGACGTCCTCGCAGGTGGCCATCACGTCGAGGGCCATGACCTGGACGCGCGGCGTCATCACGTTCTCCGCGGAGAGGTCGGCGAGGTTCAGGGTGCGGACGAACAGCTCGGCGGTGTCCGCCTCCAGGGAGCCCTGCTTGGCGGAGTGCCGGGCGAGCGCCACCAGCTCCTTGGGGCTGCGCGCGGAGGCCAGCTCCTCGGTGGGCTGGATGCCGAAGCGGCGCACCGAGCGGTTCGCGGTGTTGTTCAGGTGCGCGATGAAGGGGCGGAACAGGGAGCTGAACAGGCGCTGGGGCGTCGCCACCCGTTTGGCGACGGCCAGTGGCGAGGAGATCGCCCAGTTCTTGGGGACCAGCTCGCCGACGACCATCAGGAAGACCGTCGAGAGGGCCGTGCCGATGACCAGGGCCACCGAAGAGGCCGCCGACGAGGGGATGCCCATGGAGCGCAGCGGGCCCGCGATCAGCTTGGCGATGGAGGACTCGGAGAGCATGCCGACGACCAGATTGGTGACGGTGATGCCCAGCTGGGCCCCGGAGAGCTGGAAGGTGAGGTTCTTGACCGCCTTGAGGGCGCCGGCGGCGCCGCGCTCACCCCGTTCGGAGGCTCGCTCCAGCTCGCTGCGCTCGACCGTCGTGAGGGAGAACTCGGCCGCGACGAAGACGCCGCAGGCCAGCGAGAGCAGCACCGCCACGAGGAGCAGGAGCACTTCGGTCATCGGGTCACCTCCGTCCCATGATCGGGCAGGGACCGGGGGAATGCGCGATGTCGGGTACTGGGAGGCTCGCCCATGGGCGGACGCTCACACCTTTCGTTGACGTTCGAGTGGTCCGTCCATATTAAAGGACCAGCAAAGTCCACTCCTGCGGACTGTTCGCGGGTACCCGCGGAGCGGCCGCTCAGTCGGTGAGGTGCTTGACCCAGCGGCTCCACTGCGGCTGGGGAGCGTAGCCCGCGGCGTGCCATGTGTGGTGGGCCGGCTCGTTGCGGTCGAGGACCATGGCGTCGCCCCTGCGCCCGCCGAGGCCCAGGAAGCGCTCCTCGGCCGCGGCGAGCAGCGCCGAGCCGATGCCCTGGCGGCGGTGGTCCGGGTGCACGGCGAGGCGGTAGAGGTGGCAGCGCCAGCCGTCGAAGCCTGCTATCGCGGTCCCGGCGATGCGGCCGTCGCGCTCCGCGAGCAGCAGGGCATCGGGGTCCCGTGCGACGAGGCGGGCCACTCCGTCGCGGTCGTCGCTGATGCTCGTCCCCTCCGCGGCTTCGCGCCAGAACCGCAGCACGGTGTCGATGTCCGAAGGGGTCGCGCAGCGGATGTGGAGATCACTCATGGGGAGATGAAAGCAGTGCGGCCGCCTGTCTGGCGAGCGGTTTCCGACGGCCCGGCCGGTGCCCTCCGCCCGTGGGCGGAAACCTGCCTTGAAAACTTTTTCTAGAAAATGGCTCTAGAAAGGGTGATGGTTGGGCGAGAATCTCGGTCATGGTCAATCGTGAGTCCGAGCCGGTGCATCAGCCGGTCCCCGGCAACCCCTACGTCCTGCCGGTGCCCCCCACCGGCAGGACGCGCAGAATCGGCGTCGCCATCGGCGCCGGCGCCGTCGCCCTGGTCCTGATCGGTGTGGGCTTTTACGCCGTCACGCACAAGGATGGGGGCGGGAGCGGAAACGGTTCCCGTGAGCCCGTCGCGGGAGCGACACGGGAGTCGCCGGACGGCGGGCGTGAGTCGGCAGGACCGGATCGGGACGCCGGTGCGGAAGGCGACGCGTCGGCCGCCGTGATTGACGTCAACGCGGGGCGCAAGCCCGGTGAGGCCAAGGCCTGGGTCGCCATGAACGACATCGAGCTGCCGGGCAAGGGCGCGCAGCTCCAGGACCTCTGGCACGTGCCCGGCATCGTGGCCCAGGCCGAGTACGACGAGGTCAGCGGCTACCGGACCTCGGACGGCTCCAGGGCATGGACGGTGTCGGTGCCGGGCACGGTGTGCGACACCCCGGTGAACCCCACACCGGACGGCAAGGTCGTGGTCGCGTACACGAAGCGGAAGTCCGAGCGGAACACGGCGTGCGACCAGCTGCGGATGATCGACCTGAAGACCGGTGAGAAGGGCTGGCACAAGGAGCTCGTCGACCACGGCTTCTGGGACGACACCAGCATGACCCACGTCTCCATCACCGGCAGCACCGTGCTGGTCGACCAGAGCGCCACCATGCGCGCCTACCGGATCGGGGACGGCAAGCGGCTGTTCACGACCGAGCGGGAGCGCGAGGGCGGTTGCTCCCTCGACGGCGTCGCGGGCGGCTCGCGGCTGCTCCAGGTGGAGTCCTGCGCGCCGGGCAGCCCCGGCACCCACGGCCGGCTCAAGAGGCTCGACCCCCGCACCGGCGACGTCAAGTGGACCTACCGGACGAAGAAGGGCTGGAGCATCCAGAAGGTCCACTCCGTCGACCCCGCCGTGGTCGTCGTCCAGAACCGCGAAGAGATGGACAAGTGGGCCGTCGTCGCCGTCGACGGCAAGGGGAAGCAGCGCTCCTGGATCGGCGTCGACAAGGGACCGCACAAGTTCGCGATGTGCGCCGGGGCGGGAGACTCCGGCGAGGGCGTGCAGAACTGTCCGGGGGCCGCCGTCGCCGCGGACACGCTCTACATGGCGACCGAGCCCAAGGACGGCATCCTCGGCCCGAACAAGATCGTCGCGTTCGACCTCGGCACGGGCAAGTCCAAGTGGACCGGTGCGGTCGGGGGCGGGCGGCAGATCACGCCGGTGCCGGTGGCCGGTTCGGCACGGCCCGGGGTGATCGGCTACGCACGGGCGCAGGACGGCAAGAACGGGCAGACCGTGCGGTTCGGTCCTCGTGGCGGCAAGCCGGACGTGCTGCTGCGGCACACCTCGTCGGCCCAGGGCATGGAAGCCGGGATGTACGCCGGCAACACCCTGTACGCCGACGGCCGGTTCTTCGTGACCCCCACGCGCCTGTCCGGCAAGGGCCACGGCGGCAAGGGCGAGGAGGGCAACGCCCGCATGCTCGCCTTCGCCCGGTGAGGCCCGTCGCCGGGCGCCCCCGTGCCCCCGTCGATGAGGCCCCGGCCGCGCAGCAGACACCCGTACCCGTACCCGCAACAGCAGTGGAGCCACGATGACGCAGCCCGCCCCGCCACCTGAGCAGTCCCCGCAGTACCCGCAGGGCCCGCCTGCGCACGGTGCCTTCGGGCCGCCGCCGCAGGGACAGCCGCCGCAGGGACAGCCTCCGCAGGGGCAGACCCCCGGCTTCGGCCCGCCAGTGGCCCCGCCGCCCGGTGGCTTCGGCCCGCCGCAGCCCTATCAGCCGACACCGCTGCCCGCCCCGCCACCGGGCGGCGGCGGAGGCAGACGGCCGGGGCGCCGCACCGCGATCGTCGTCTCCGTCGTCGCCGCGATAGCCCTGATCGTCGGCGGCGGAGTCTGGTACGTGGCTTCGTCCGGCGGCGGTTCGAAGGAAAAGACGGCGGCCAAGCCGGGCGGCGACGGCGCGGCGCCCAAGTACGAGAAGCCCCAGGAGGACGTGCCGACGGATCCCAAGGCCTTCTTCACGACCAAGGCCCTGCAGCCCAAGTTGCCCAAGGGGGAGACCACTTGGAAGGCGGAGGGGTCCTGGCTCACCGACAAGGTGTACGCGAAGGCCTCGGTCGAAGCGATCGTCGGCGTCGACGCCACGTCGGGGAAGGGGCTCTGGCGGCTGCCGAAGCCGGGGGAGTCGTGCGCGGGCTCCCCGGACCTGGGCAAGGGCAACATCGCCGTCGTCGTCACCGGGTCCAAGGTGCACGACGACAGGGGCTTCAAGGACGCGTGCACCGAGGTCACCGCCTTCGACGTGGACACCGGCGAGAAGCTCTGGACGAAGTCGATCACCGTCGGGTATCAGAAGGACAAGACCGTGTTCAACCAGGTCACCATCAGCGGTGACACGGCGGCGGTCGGCGGTCTGTACGGCGGCGCGGCGTTCGACCTGCGCAGCGGGAAGGTCCTGTGGGAGCCGAAGCAGGGGGAGAAGTGCCACGACGTCGGCTACGCCGGCGGCAAGCGGCTGGTGGCGGTCAATTCCTGCGGTGAGTTCGGCTCGGAGCGCTACCGCGTCGAGGTCCTGGACCCGCGGACGGGCGCGTCGAAGGGCGGCCACAAGCTCCCCGACGGCGTCACCTCTCCCAGCGTGATCTCCGTCCAGCCGGTGGTCGTCGCCGTGGACTCCGGAAAGATCAGCGGATCGGGCGCGACGGACGTCTTCGCCTTCGAGGAGGGCAGCGATCGGCGCACGAGGATCGCGCTGCCCGACGACAAGTACCTGCACGAGTGCGGCACCGCCTCCATCGTCCAGGACTGCCGGGGCATCACGGTGGGCAACGGCAAGCTGTACGCCCCCACCGAGCAGCGCGACGGGACCAAGGAGTACTCCTCGACGAACGACATCGTGGCCTTCTCCCTGGCCACCGGGAAGACCACGGGGGAGCGGGTCTCGGCGGGCGACCACTCGCCGATCTTCCCGATCCGGATGGACGGCGGGAACGTCCTCGTCTACAAGAGCAGCCCGGTCACCCAGGTGGTCTCCCTCGACGGCAGGACCCTGAAGCAGGAGAAGGTGCTCCTTGACGCCACGACCCGGCCCAGCACGCTGTCACCCCTGCGGTCCGAGCTCGTCTTCACCCACAACAAGCTGTTCGTCAGCTCCGACCTGCTCGCCCAGTACTCCGGGAGCAAGGAAACGGTCATGATGTACGGCTTCGCCGCCAAGTAGCCCGCGGGGCCCGGCGGCACGAGCGGCCGGGCCCCCGCCCGGCGCTCACTCGTCGCCCAGCTCCTCGATGACCGGACCGAACGCCTCGAGGTACGGCTCGAGGACGGTGATGTACGAGAAGCCGTACCGCTCCCGCTGGGCGCGCAGCTGGTCGGCGATCTGCCGGACGGTGCCGACCAGCAGGAGCGGCAGGTCGAGCGCCGCGTCCTCGGTGAGATGCGGGATGTAGTCGAGGAGGGGCTTGATCGCTCTCCGGCGGTCGCCGGTCACCTCCACCAGCTGGGTCAGCAGGTTCAGCTCCGCGGGTTGGGAGCGGCCCGCGGCCAGGCGCCGGTAGGTGGCGATCCGCTCGTCCAGCTCCTCGGGCGTGAGGTGGCTCATCTTCCCGCTGCTGTCGCCTGGCGCCGCCTTGGCGCCGGTGAACGCCGCGATGTCGGCGTGCTCGGCCGTCAGCTTCAGCATGCGGTCGCCGTTGCCGCCGACGAGGAGCGGCGGCCTGGGCCTCTGCAGAGGCTGCGGCTGGTGCTCGTCGGAGCCGAGGAGCCTGTCCAACTCCTCGATGGTGCCCCGGAGATGGTCCACGCGCTCACCGGGCGTACCCCAGGGCAGGCCTGCCACGTCATGCTCCGGTCTGACGTATCCCGTGCCGAGCCCCAGCTCGAGGCGGCCGCCCGTGAGCTGGTCCGCGGTCGCCACCTCGCGGGCGAGCAGCGTGGGGTTCCAGAACCCGGCGTTCAGGACGAACGTGCCGACGCGGGGCCGCTCGGTGGCCTCGGCCGCGGCGACGAGCGAGGGGAACGGTGAGGGCATGCCGAGATGGTCGGCCACCAGGATGACGTCGTAGCCGAGCGCCTC
This sequence comes from Streptomyces sp. NPDC047525, assembly GCF_040643025.1. Classification (NCBI taxonomy): domain Bacteria; kingdom Bacillati; phylum Actinomycetota; class Actinomycetes; order Kitasatosporales; family Streptomycetaceae; genus Streptomyces; species Streptomyces sp. NPDC047525. Next base: position 761,592 of record NZ_JBEYTL010000001.1, on the reverse strand, counting down.
TGCCCTGCGGCACTTCTCGCGCCACTCGTCGCCGGTGGAAAGGGCGACCATGCTGACCCCGAAACGGAACGGGCGAGCCATGAACTCTCCTCACGGGTATGGACAGTTGGGCACATCGGCCCCAGTCCATCACTCATGCGCGATGGCCGCCAGCACATTCATGCGCGATGCACGCAGCGCGGGCAGCAGCGCCGCGGCGAGGCCCACGACCACCGATCCGATCAGCACCGCGATCACCGTCGTCCAGGGGATCGCGAACGCCGTCATGCCCTGCAGCGCGAGCACTTGCTGCGCCGCGACGCCCCACACCAGGCCGAGCGCGAGCCCCAGCATGGCGCCGAACACCGCGATCACCACCGACTCGAGGCGGATCATCCGGCGCAACTGCCGCCGGGCGAGCCCGATGGCGCGCAGCAGACCGATCTCGCGGGTGCGTTCGACGACCGAGAGGGCCAGGGTGTTGATCACGCCGAGGACCGCGATGATGATCGCCAGGCCGAGCAGCGCGTAGACGAGGTAGAGCATCACGGCGATCTGCTCGCGGATCAGTTCCTTGTAGTCCGCCTGGTCGCGGACCTGCACCTGCGGATACGGGTCGAGGGTCTTCTCGAGCCGGTCGCGCAGCGTGTCGGCATCCGTGCCCGAGGCCGCGTTCACGTACAGCGCGGAGTCCTGCCCGCCCGGCACGTACTCCTCGACCGTCTCCATCCCGAAGAAGAGCCCGCCCTCGATGCCGAACCCCTCGGATCCCGGCTGGTCGGTGAGCGCGCCCACCGTCAGTTCTGTCTTGCGCCCGCCGGGGAACTCCACGGGCAGCTTGGAGCCCACCCGCGCCTTGTGGTCCCGCGCGAAGTCCCGCTGCATGGCGATGCTTCCGGGCGCGAGGGCCTGAGCGGTGCCGCCTTCGACGTACGTGACGCGGGCGACGTCGTCGAGGCGCGGGTCGTAGCCCGCAGCGGTCGTCTCCACGCTCTTGCCGTCCGGCATGGACACCTTCACGGGCGCGAACCGCTGGCGCACGACGAGCCCGGCGCCGTCGGTGTCCCGCACCTTCTCGGTGATCTCCTGCGAGAACGGCATGAAGTTGCTGTTCTGTACGACGAAGTCGGCGCCCAGCGTCTTGTCGATCTGTTCGTCGAACGACTTGGTCATCGAAGCGCTCGCCACCGACATGCCGCTCACCAGGGCGAGGCCCACCATCAGGGCGGCGGCCGTGGCACCCGTGCGGCGCGGGTTGCGCAGCGCGTTGCGCTGGCTCATCCGGCCGACCGAGCCGAACAGGGCGGGGAACGCGCCGCCGAGCACGCGGATCACCGGGCGGACCAGGAGCGGTCCCGCGATCACGGTGGCGATCAGGGTGAGGACGAGGCCGAGTCCGAGCAGGGACGCGGCCGAGGAGGTCTTCTCCGCGGTGGCGCAGCCCACGAGCGCGGCCGCGCCCGCCGCCGCGACGACCGCGCCGACCGCGGCGCGGATCCTCAACGGCCGTCCCACGCCCGCGATCTCCGCGTCGGCGAGCGCCGCCATCGGCGAGACGTGCGCCGCGCGCCGTGCGGGGAGGTAGGCCGCGACGAACGTGACGCCGACCCCGACGACGTACGAGACGACGGGAGTTCCCCACCCGATGACCATCTCGGTGGACTTCAGGTTCATCCCGAACAGGCCCATCAGCTCGATGAGCCCGGCCGCGAGCCCGATCCCCGCCGCGAGGCCGACCGTGGAGCCGACCACGCCGAGCAGGACGGCCTCGGTGAGCACGGAGCGGCGGACCTGCCTGCGGTCGGCTCCGAGCGCGCGCAGCAGGCCCAGTTCGCGGGTGCGCTGCGCGATCAGCATCGAGAAGGTGTTGACGATCAGGAAGATGCCGACCAGGACGGCGATCCCGGCGAAGCCGAGCATCACGTACTTGATGACGTCCAGGAAGCCGCCGAGTTCGGACGCCGCCGACTCGGCCTGTTCGTCGGCGGTCTTGAGGTCGTAGCCCGAGCCCAGGTCGGCGGCGATACGGCGCTTGAGCTCGGTGTCGCTCACGCCGGGGTCGGCGTCCACCGAGATGCCCGTCGCCGCGTTCTTGTCGCCCAGGAGCTCACGCTGGGCGGTCGGGGTGTCCAGGAAGACCAGGGCCGCGCCGGGGTTGGTGGTGGTGAAGGTGACGATGCCGACGACCTCGACCTTGAAGGAGCCGGGCGCGGCGAGCACCGTGAGGGTGTCGCCGATCCGCACGTCCTTCTTGTCGGCCGTGTCCGCGTCGAGCAGCGCCTGGTCCTTGCCGCGCGGGGCGTGTCCCGAGGTCAGCTCGACGGGGCTGCGGTCGGTGACGTACCAGTTGGTGGCGATGGTGGGGGCGCCGGTGGTGGAGCCCACCGGGTCGTCCTTGCTGTCGACGACCGTGAGGTTCTCGACGGCCGCGTCGATACGGGTCCTCGCCACCCCGTCGACCTCGGCGAGGCGTCCTGCGAGCTTGGCGGGGACCGTCGGTGTCTGCCCGGACGGCACCGCCTCGTCGAGGTCCTCCTTCGGCTCGACGGTCACATCGGCGGACGTCGAGGCGAAGAGGCGGTCGAAGGTGCGGGCCACCGTGTCCGAGAAGATGAGACTGCCCGCGACGAACGCGACCGAGAGGATCACGGCGAGCGCGGAGAGCAGCAGCCTGCCCTTGTGTGCGAGGAAGCTCCTGAGTGTCGCCTTCAGCATGGCCGCGGACCGCCTCAGTCCCGGTCCGGCGTGCTGTCGGCGCCCTGGGCGCCGTCGGCCCCGGGAGGACTCTCCTGTTCGGGTCGGCTCTCCTGCGGCAGCGCGTGGATCACGTCGAACCGCTTGAGGCGTTCCAGGACCGACTCGGCCGTCGGGCGCGGCATCTCGTCGACGATGCGGCCGTCCGCGAGGAAGAGCACCAGGTCGGAGTGGGCGGCGGCGCCCGGGTCATGGGTCACCATGACGACGGTCTGCTCCAGTTTGTCCACGGCGTCACGCAGGAAGCCGAGCACTTCGAGACCCGCGCGCGAGTCGAGGTTGCCGGTCGGCTCGTCCGCGAAGATCAGCTCGGGGCGCGACGCGAGCGCCCGCGCACAGGCCACGCGCTGCTGCTGGCCGCCGGAGAGCTGCGCGGGCCGGTGCTTGAGGCGGTCGCGCAGGCCGAGCGTCTCGATGACGTACTCCAGCCATTCACGGTCGGGGCGCTGGCCCGCGATGTCCATGGGCAGCGTGATGTTCTCGAGGGCGTTCAGGGTGGGGATGAGGTTGAAGGACTGGAACATGAACCCGATGCGGTCCCGCCGCAGCTGCGTCAGCTCCCGCTCCTTGAGCCCCGTGATCTCGGTGTCGCCGAGCCACACCTGACCCGCGGAGACGGTGTCGAGCCCGGCGAGCAGGTGCATGAGCGTGGACTTGCCCGAACCGGACGGGCCCATGACCGCCGTGAACCGGCCGCGTGCGATGTCCACGTCGACCGAGTCGAGGGCGAGCACAGCTGTCTCGCCGGAGCCGTACGCCTTGGTCAGCGCGCGTGCGCGCGCGGCGACCTTGATGGGCTCCGCAAGGCCTGGGGCCGGTGCCGAAGCAGGTGTGGACAAGGCCGCCTCCTGGGTCGTGGCCGTTCCAACTCCCTTAATCCTGCCGAGAGTAGAGGGTCGGGGCGGGGGCCGGTATCCCTCCAAGGTCGTGAACCGGAGACGTATGTAAGGGGCACTGGCCGGGTCCTCCCGCGCGCCCCTGCGCCCTCCGGTGCCCTCTTGCCGGTGCTAGCGCCGCGGCGCTAGCTTGAAGGCATGGCGAAGACCCAGCTGAACGTGCGGGTGGACGAAGGCACCGCCCGGGCCGCGCGTGAGCGCGCGCTGGCCCGCGGGATGAGCGTGAACCGCTACATCGAGGAACTGGTCAAACAGGACGCCGGCGAGGTCGGCCACACCTTTGTCGAGGCCGCAGCCGATTTCATGAAGCAGTACGAATCCGTCTTCGCCGAGGAGTTCGGTCCCGAGCGCGAGGGTCGTCGTTAAGCCCTTGAACCTCAGAATCGATCTTGCCTGGCTGTTGATGGTCGCCGAACACAAGACGCCGGGAGACCCACAGGTCACCGACTGGGGTGCCCTGGTGGCCGCCGTCAGCCGGCACGAGGCGGAGATATTCGGCATGCCCGTCTACGAAAGCCCGCACGACCGCGCCGCCGCCCTGCTCCAGGTCCTGCTGCACATCCCCGCCCTGGAACGCTCCAACGCCCTCTTCGCCTCGTCCGCCGCCTACGCCTATCTGGTCGCGAGCGGCCTGAAGGTCGTCACCTCGCCCGAGCAGGTGCGCGAACTGGCCCGGCTGGTGAAGGAGGACGGGGCGAGCGTGCGCGCCATCGCGGACGAGCTGCGGAAGTGGAGCCTTTAGCCGCCGGGGGAACGACCGGGAGAACGACCGGGGGAGCCGCAGCCCGGCGGGAGCTCACAGGTCGGTGGCCCGCGGGTGGCGCGGTTCGTACAGGCCGACCTCGCCGCCGCCCGGCAGCCGGAAGCGGGTGAGCAGACCCCACCCGGCGTCGGTGACCGGCTGCGTGAACCGCACGCCCTTGGCGGTCAGTTCACGCACCGTCACCTCCACGTCGTCGCACATCAGATAGAGCTCGTGCGACTCCGGCCCCGGGGTGGGATGGACCGCGGCCTCGGCAGGCGGCAGCCTGAAGATCAGCCACCCGCCGCCCGCGTCGACGTGGGGGTACTCCAGTACGTCCCGGAAGAAGGCCCGGTCCGCATCGGCGTCATTGCTGTAGATGATGAGGTGCGCGCCATTGATCATGCGGCGAGGATAGGTTCGGTGGGAGAGAGCCGCACTTCAGGAGGACGCCCATGCCTGCCGCCATCCAGCCGATGATCATCACCCCTGATCTCGACCGCCTGCTGCGGTTCTACCAGGAGCTGCTCGGGGCCCGTGAGGTGTCGAGAACTCCGGAGGAGGGGCCCGCGTTCTTCGTGGACCTGCGCATCGGCGACTCGGAGCTCGGCGTCGTCTCGGACACGAGCGTGCCGCTCGACACGCCCCAGCGGATTCTGCTGAGCGTCGCGGTGGAGGCGGTGGACGACCTCCTCACGCGGGTGGAATCCCTGGGCGGCGAGACGCTCGGGCCGGCCAACGACATGCCCTGGGGGCAGCGCGTCGCGCACGTCAAGGACCCGGACGGCAACGCGGTCAACCTCACGCAGCTGATCTGACGCCCGGAACTCCGCCGGTGCGGCGGCGCGGGGCGGATCAGTCGTTCTCCGGCCGCCGTGCCGTGCCGAGCACGCAGTAGGAGGTGGGCAGCCGCGGTCCCTTCGCCGGTACCAACAGCCTTCGGTACGGGCCGAGTTCGAAACCAGCGGCGCGCAGGGCGCCCAGGGTGTCCCGTGCGACGTGACAGCCGCCGAAGAGCAGCGGCCACACCGTGCGGTCCAGGGCGCGCTGCGCGGCCGCCATCCCCGAGCCCGGAGCCACGCCGTGCTCGAAGAACCGCAGCTCGCCGCCGGGCCGCAGGACGCGCCGCAACTCACCGAGGGCGCGGGGCACGTCACGCACGCTGCACAGGACCAGCGAGGCCACGGCGCCGTCGAAGGCCTCGCTCTTGACGGGCAGCGCCTCGGCGGCGCCGGGCACGACGTCGACCGGTACGTCGGCCCGCACGGCCGCGGAGGCCGCCAACTGCCGCAGGATGCGCTCCGGTTCGATGGCGACGACCTCGGAGACCGCCGCCGGATAGTGCGCGAAGTTCAGGCCGTTCCCCGCACCGACCTCGATCACACGGCCGGAGAGTCCGGCGAGCAGCTCTCTGCGGTACGTCGCGATCACGCGCTCGGCGGCCACGCTCTGGCGGGCGTAGAAACGGGCGAAGACGGGATGGTGCACGGCGTCCCGGGACGCGGCCTTGGCGGAGCGAGGTGACATGAGGCCCTCCTCGACGGGGCGAGCGGATACCGCAATGGTGCCCCGGCGGCGCCGCTTTCCCCCACACGAACGGCACCGAGTCTCCCGGGCGGCGAGCGCTCGCACAGCCACGGGGGCGACGGCGCGCCCCCGTGGCTGGCGGGCGCGCCTGGGGGGGCTGGTTCCTCAGCCCTCCCTCACCGCCGCCTCCCGCGCCGTGAAGGCCGCCCCGTCCCATGTACCGCCCAGCTCCGGACCCAGCCAGCCCCCGGCCCGAGCCCGGAAGTCGGCGCGTGACAGGGCGCCCGCCCGCTCGGGCACCGCGCCCAGGAGCGGGGCGTCTGCCTGTTCCGGCAGGTCCGCGAGGTTGCAGCGTGCTGCCAGATCCGGTGCGGCGGGCCAGCTGCCGATCGTCACGCCCAGGGGGGTCAGGCCGCGGGCCCGCAGCGCCTCCGTGGTGAGCGCCGTCATGTTCAAGGTGCCCAGGCCCGCCGGCGTGACCACCAGGACCGGGGCCGCGAGGAGGCGGGCGGCGTCGGCGAGGGAGGAGCCCTCGTCGTCGAAGCGCACGAGCAGGCCGCCCGCGCCCTCGACCAGGACCAGATCGTGCTCCGTCGCCAGCTTCTGTGCCGCGTCGGCCACTTCGTACGGACGGACCGGCGCCATGCCGGCCCGTCGCGCCGCCGTGTTCGGAGCCAGCGGCTCCGGGAAGCGGGCGAGTTCCAGGGTGGTGATCTCGTCGCCCGCGAGACGCGTCACCTCCTGCGCGTCACCCGGCTCGCCGGGTGCCACCCCCGTCTGCGCGGGCTTGAGCACCGCGACACTGCGCCCCGCGGCCAGCCCGAGTGCGGCCACGGCGGCCGTCGTGACCGTCTTGCCGATCTCGGTGCCGGTACCGGACACCACGATGACCGTCATCTCAGCCCTCCTTCGCCGCCGCGCACACCGCGCGCCCGATCCGTGCCACGTCGTCGTCGCTCGTGATGAACGGCGGCATCGTGTAGATGAGGTCGCGGAACGGCCGCACCCACACCCCCTCGCGCCTCGCCGCGCTCGTCGCCGCCGCCATGTCCACGTCGTGGTCGAGCTGGACGACGCCGATCGCGCCGAGCACGCGTACGTCCCGTACGCCCGGCAGTGCGGACGCCTCGGCCAGCGTGCCGCGCAGGCCCGTCTCGATGCGCTTGACCTCGGTCTGCCAGTCCTGCCCGAGCAGCAGCTCGATCGAGGCACAGGCCACCGCGGTGGCGAGCGGGTTGCCCATGAACGTCGGGCCGTGGGCCAGGACCGGCACCTCGCCCCGCGAGATGCCGTCCGCGACCCGCGCCGTGCACAGCGTCGCCGCCAGCGTCAGATAGCCGCCGGTCAGCGCCTTGCCCAGGCACATCACATCGGGCGTGACACCCGCGTGGTCCGCGGCGAACAGCGCGCCCGTGCGGCCGAACCCCGTGGCGATCTCGTCGAACACCAGCAGTACGTCGTGCTCGTCGCAGGCCTCCCGCAGCACCCGCAGGTAGGCGGGGGAGTGGAACCGCATACCGCCCGCGCCCTGCACCACCGGCTCCACGATCACGGCGGCCAGCTCGTCGGCGTGGCGCCCGATCACCTCGCGCAGGTGATCGGCGTACGCGTCGTCGTACGCCTCGAACCCCGCGGGCGGCGCGTCCGCGAACACCTGCTGGGGCAGCGCCCCCTGCCACAGCTCGTGCATGCCGCCCTGGGGGTCGCACACCGACATGGGTTGCCAGGTGTCCCCGTGGTAGCCGCCCCGCCAGGTCAGCATCCGCCGCTTGTCCGGTCGGCCGAGCGAGCGCCAGTGCTGCAGGCACATCTTGACCGCGACCTCGACCGACACCGAACCGGAGTCCGCGAGGAAGACATGCTCGAGGCCGTCCGGCGATATGTCGACAAGGCGCTTCGTCAGGCGGACGGCGGGCTCATGGGTGAGCCCGCCGAACATGACGTGGCTCATCCGGTCCAGCTGATCGCGGACCGCGTCGTTGAGCACGGGGTGGTTGTAGCCGTGGATCGCCGCCCACCAGGACGACATCCCGTCGACCAACTCGCCCCCGTCGCCCGCCAGGTGGAGCCGCACGCCGCTCGCCGACTCGACGACCAGGGGCTCCTGGCGGCCGGGCATGGGGCCGTACGGATGCCACACATGACGTCGGTCCAGGTCGAGCAGTTCGGGCACGGAGAGGTCAGGCATTGGGCGCCAGATCCGTTCCCGCGCCCCGGCGGCGTACCGCCACCAGGTCCGTGCGCGCCTCCGAGGACTCCGAGGGCCCCGAGGCGTCCGACGACGCGGACTGCTCGGGCACGGCAGCAGGTTCGGCCGGTTCGGACGAGCCGCAGGGCCCGCAGCCGCCCCCGCCGTCCCCGTGCGATCCGCACCCCGCCGCCGCGAGCGCGTCCGCGCGGTGCTCCGGCAGCGTCACCGTGTCCGTGCCCTCGACCTCGAAACCGGCGTCCGCGATCATGTCCAGGTCGGTCTTGCCGGCCTGGCCCTCACTGGTCAGGTAGTCGCCCAGGAAGATGGAGTTGGCCAGGTGCAGCGCCAGGGGCTGCATCGAGCGCAGATGCACCTCGCGGCCGCCCGCGATGCGCACCTCCACGTCGGGGCAGACGAAGCGGACCATCGCGAGAATGCGCAGGCAGCGCTGCGGGGTGAGGTTCCACTCCTTGGCCAGCGGGGTGCCCTCGAAGGGGATCAGGAAGTTGACCGGCACCGAGTCGGGGTCGAGGTCGCGCAGTGCGTAGACCACGTCCACCAGGTCGTCATCCGTCTCGCCCATGCCCGCGATCAGACCGGAACAGGCGGAGAGGCCCGCGGCCTGCGCCTGCTGCACGGTGTCCACGCGATCGGCGTACGTGTGGGTGGTGGTGATCTCGCCGTACGTCCCCTCGGACGTATTGAGATTGTGGTTGTACGCGTCCGCGCCCGCTGTGCGCAGTTTGTCCGCCTGGCCCGCGGAGAGCAGCCCGAGGCACGCGCACACCTCGACGCCTTCGTTCTGGTCCTTGATCGCCTCGATGGTCTGCGACACCCGGTCGACGTCGCGGTCGGTCGGACCGCGGCCGCTCGCGACCAGGCAGACCCGCTTGGCGCCGCCCGCCACCCCGGCCGCCGCGGCCTGCGAGGCCTCGTCGGGCTTCAGCCAGGTGTACTTGAGGATGCCGGCCGTCGAGCCCAGACGCTGCGAACAGTACGAGCAGTCCTCCGGGCAGAGGCCCGACTTCAGATTGACCAGATAGTTGAGTTTGACCCGCCGCCCGAACCACTGCCGCCGTACCTTCCCGGCGGCGGAAACCACGTCGAGAAGCTCGTCGTCGGAGGTGGCCAGCACGGCCAGCGCTTCTACACGGGTCGGCAGCTCGCGCCGAAGCCCCTTGTCCACCAGCGTGTTCAGCAGATCCATGGCGCTGATCCTTACGTACGAGAGCCTCCCTTTCCAAGGAGACTTCGCACAACAGAAACGCTGAGAGGTGTGGGTATTGCCACATCCTGGCCCGGTGGCCGGACGGCTAGGGTCTGTGCACTGTCTACAAACCGGCCAGTGATGACGACCCGGAGGAACCCTCATGGTGAGCGCGCCGTTCGACTGGATCGACGAGCAGGCGAGCCAGCGCGCCCGGGCCGGACTCGTCCGCACCCTGCGCCCCCGCCCCGCCGACTCCGGCGGCCTCCTCGACCTGGCGAGCAACGACTACCTGGGTCTGGCCAGGCACCCCGAGATCACCGAGGGCGCCGCGGCCGCGGCCCGCCGCTGGGGCGGCGGGGCGACCGGATCCCGCCTGGTGACGGGCTCCACGGAGCTGCACGCGGAACTGGAGCGGGAGCTCGCCGAGTTCTGCGGCTTCGAGGCCGCCCTGGTCCTCTCCTCCGGATACGCCGCGAACCTCGCCGCCGTCACCGCCCTCGCCCCGCACGGCTCGCTCATCGTCTCGGACGCGGGCAACCACGCCTCGCTGATCGACGGCTGCCGCCTCGCGCGCGGGACGACGCAGGTGGTGCCGCACGCCGACCCCGAAGCGGTGCGCAAGACGCTGGACTCTCACACGGGTCCCGCGGTCGTCGTGTCGGACACGGTCTTCTCGGTCGACGGCGACGCGGCTTCACTCATCGAACTGTCCTCCGCTTGTGACGAGTTCGGCGCCGGGCTCATCGTCGACGACGCCCATGGACTCGGCGTGCTCGGCGACGGCGGACGGGGCGCACCACAGGCGGCCGGGCTCGCGGGCTCCGCCCACACGGTGGCCACGGTCACCCTGTCGAAGTCGTTCGGCAGCCAGGGCGGCGCGGTCCTCGGCCCCGCCAAGGTGATCGACCACCTGGTCAACGCGGCCCGCACCTTCATCTTCGACACCGGGCTCGCCCCCGCCGCCGCGGGTGCGGCACTGGCCGCTCTGCGGCTGCTCGTCCGGGAGCCGGAGCGCGCCGCCCGGGCCCGCGCTGTCGCGGCCGAGCTGCATGAACGCCTCACGGCGGAGGGTCTCTCGGCGGTACGTCCCGACGCCGCCGTCGTCTCCGTGCGCGCACCGTCACCGGAAGCGGCCGTGCGATGGGCCGCCGACTGCCGGGGCGCCGGTCTCGCCGTCGGCTGCTTCCGTCCGCCGTCGGTGCCCGACGGCATCTCGCGGCTGCGGCTGACCGCACGCGCGGATCTCACCGGCACACAGATCGCCGATGCCGTACGAGTGATCAGCCGCACCGCACCCCGGTAGTCACCGGAGGCCGTGGACGAAGGCCTCCCATGTGGCGGGTGAGAAGAGCAGGGCGGGCCCTGCCGTGTTCTTCGAATCGCGCACGGCGAGAAGCCCCTGCTTCGGCCCTGAAGCGAGCGAGGCTGTCTCCACGCAGTTGTTCATGCCGTTGCTGCGGCTGCTGCGATGCCACTGTGCGCCGTGCAGAGAAGTGCTTGAGGGTACGTTCCGAGGCAGTGCAGTCATGGTGCCCCCTTACGCGCCGTCACCTATCCCGGCGATGTGATCCGTTGATTCCTCGGGTGAAAGTGCTTTTTCTTGAAGGGAGTTGAAGGCATCCGTGTATGCCTGGAGGTCTTCTCTCCGTTCGAGGTAGAGGCTACTCGTCAAGTGGTCTAGAACAACCACATCCAGATCAGCAATGTTCGGAAAGGAGAAGATAACGAAAGATCCGATGAGGCCCACGTGCTCTCCGGCGGCGAACGGCAACACCTGAAGTCGTACATGGGGCAACTGTGCGGCTTCTAGTAACCGTTTCAACTGACCGGCGAGCACATGATTCCCGCCCACCGGCCGGTGCAGGACCGCCTCGTCCAGGATCACGCTCAGTCGCAGCGGCGGAGCCGCGCGCAGCACGTCCTGACGGGCCAGACGCACCTCGACCAGCGTGTCCACCTGGTCGTCAGGCAGTCCGTCGAGCGCCGCCCGCGTCACCGCACGCGCGTAGTCCGGCGTCTGCAGCAGGCCGGGTACGACGGTGGTCTCCAGGGTGCGCATCCGACAGGCCTGTGACTCCAGGCTGATGAAGTCGCGGTAGGCGGGCGGCAGCAGCTCGCGGTAGGCGTGCCACCAGTGACGGCGTCCGCCGTCGTCGTCCGAGCCCGCCAGCGCCACCAGCAACTGGCGCAGTCGGGGGTCCCGCACCTCGTACGCCTCGAGCAGCAGGCGTACGTCGGCCGCCTTGACGCTGCTACGCCCCGTCTCGATCCGGCTCACCTTCGACTGATGCCAGCCGACCCGGTCCGCCGCCTGGCCACTGGTGAGCCCGGCGTGCGTGCGCAGTGCACGCAGTTCGGCACCGAGTTTCCTTCGGCGCACCGCGGGACCGTACCGCATGTCCGTCTCCTTTCGGACGGAGCCTCCTTTTTCGGCCTCCCTCCGCCCTCTTCCCGGCGACAGTAGAGGAAGCGCCAGCCTGCCGCCCAAATACGGTCTCTCGTAGCAGAGTTCACCGCTTCGAGCGACAGATATATGCACATCTTGGTGGATGGCCACCTCTGAGCACCCCAAGAGTGGCAGGCTGGCGCGAAGCACCATTCCGGGACTGTCCTCGTGCCTTCCGCTACGAGTCGGAGCCGAGCCCCGGTGGGAAAGGGACACGTCGCCATGGCAGACCTTCAGGAAGCATCCGTCACCCTGCCGAGCGCTCCTGCCTCGGTCTCCGCGGCCCGGAAATTCGTCTCGAACATCCTCAGCGAGTGGGGCCTGCCAGGTGATACCGAAGTGGCCGACACGGTCCGGCTCATCGTCTCCGAACTCGCCACGAACGCCGTCCAGCACACCCGGGGCCAGTCGCCCACCTTCACGGTGGACATCGAGCTGGACCGGGAGGAGCAGCTGCGCATCGGCGTCACCGACAGCCACCCCCGCTACCCCAAGCGGCTGCCCGCCGCCGTCCAGCAGGACAACGGCCGCGGCCTGGTGATCATCCGCTGGCTGACGATGGAGTGCGGCGGCAGGCTTTCGGTCACGCCCACCCCCGAGGGCGGCAAGACGGTCTGGATCGCGCTGCCGTGGACCGCGCCGGTCCGCGGCGGGACAGCGGCCTCCTCGCCCTCACCCCGGTGAGCGTCCGAAGGCCCCGCGGAGCAGGGCCCTGAAGGTGTCCGCCGCGGGGTGCGACTCGTCGGTGCGGTGGACGACCGAGATCGTGCGGCGCAGATCCCCCGGCTCCAGCGGCCTGACCCCCACCGGGGTGGCCGCCGTCCTCGCCACCATCTCCGGTACGACGGCGACGCCGAGCCCGGCGCTGACCAGCGCGCACACCAGCGCGTATCCCGGGGTCTCGACCAGGACCGCAGGTGTCGCCCCGGCCCGGACGAGCGCGGACTCCACGCCCTGGCGCGGCGGATGCGTCGGCGCCATGCTGATCAGCGGCTGTCCGGCGAGCTCGGTCAGGGGCAGCCGCGACGACGCGCTCGCGAGCGCGTGGCCGGGCGAGGTCACCAGGACCAGCTCCTCCACCAGGATCGGCTCCGCGGTCACGGACGCGGGCAGCGCCACCGGCTCTGCGGGCTCGTACGTGTGCGTGAGGGCCAGGTCGACATCTCCCGCCGCCACGGCCGCGACGCCGAGCGGCGGTTCATAGCCCCGTACCGTCAGATCGACGTCCGGATGGGCGCGGCGGAACGCGGTCAGCGCGGGCGGCACCAGATGGATCCCGGCGGTGGTGAAGGTCCCCACGCGCAGCCTGCCGCCGGACAGGCCCGCCAGCTGGGCCAGTTCGTGCCGGGCCTGCTCCATCTCGTCCAGGACCCGGCGCGCCCGCGCGAGCAGCAGCTCGCCCGCGCCGGTCAGCCGCGCCCCGCGGTGGTGGCGGACCAGGAGCGGGGTGCCCGCCTCCCGTTCGAGCTTGGCCAGCTGCTGGGAGAGGGCGGGCACGGTGTAGCCGAGGCGCTCGGCCGCGCGAGTGATCGACCCGGCCTCGGAGACCGCCACCAGTGCGGCGAGCCGCGTCGGGTCGTACATGGTGTCTCCCGGTGCAGGAGCCGACGGGCGGTGGGGCTGTCCGGCGGCGTGGGGCTAAACGCCTGCTTAAGGCAGACCCAGGATATTCCACATACCCGCTGAAGGCAGAAGAACGGCAGGCTGGCGGCCATGGACGCTCAACTGGTCGCCTTCACCGGAGTCGCCGCGGGCATGGTCGCCATGCCGGGCGCCGACTTCGCCGTCGTGGTGCGCAACTCCCTCGCCTCCCGCCGCGCCGGGGTCACCTGCGCGATCGGTGTCGCGGGCGGGCTCCTGGTGCACACGGCGCTCGCGGTGGCCGGGGTCGCCGCGGTCCTCACGGCGGTTCCCACGCTGTTCCGGGCGCTGCAGGTCCTCGGCGGTGCCTATGTGCTGTACCTCGGGTATCGCGCGCTGCGGTCGGCGGCGCGGCCCCTGGCGAGTTTCGGGGTGCCGGACGGCGTGGAACAGCCGGCGGCCGGGGGCAGCCTGCGGCAGGGCTTCCTCACCAACGCCCTCAACCCCAAGGCGCCCATCACCTTCCTCAGCGTCCTTCCCCAGTTCGTGCCCGCGGGCAGCCCCGCGATGCCCAGGACGCTGCTGCTCGCGTCGATCATCGTGGCCCTTGCCCTGGTGTGGTTCCCGGTCGTCGCGCTCCTGGTGGACCGTCTCGGCCGCTGGCTGCGCAAGCCGCGTACGGCCCGCGCGATCGAGGGCGGCACGGGCCTCGCGCTGAGCGTCCTCGGCCTGGTGCTCCTCACCGAGGCCCTGACGGCCTGACGTCGTCCGACGCGCCGGTGTCCGATTCCGGGTCCCGGTCCCTGCCCGCGCCGCGCACCAGAACGGGAAGCAGACCCCACAGGCCCGCGCACACCACCAGCGTGCCCGCGCTCGCGATGATCCCGCCGGTGCGGCCCACGGCCACGTCCACGACCAGGAGTACGGAACCGGCGAGCGCGAACACCAGGACCACCATGCCGATGCCGGCGAGGCGGGACGAGACCCGCACGATCCGGGGCTTGGAGTGCTGCCCGAACAGCGACCTGTGCACGGCGGCCGGCGCGGTGAACAGCGCGGCGGACAGGACCGCGAGGAGCAGCGTGGTCACGTACGTGGTGCGCTGCACCGTGTCGAGCGAGGGAAAGCGCTCGGTGAAGGCGAGGGTCAGCAGGAACGCGAAGAGGATCTGCACCCCGGCCTGCGTGACGCGCAGTTCCTGGAGGATCTCGGAGAAATTGCGGTCGGCGCGTTCCAACGTCGTCTCGTTGCGGGCGTCGGAGGACTCGCCCGTGGAGCGGGAACCGTGGTTTTCGGACATGGCGACCGAGTATCCGCGTCGACGCGCCCCAGGCCTGGCGGGCGCGCCGACCGGAGGGCCGGTCGAGCGGCGGCGGCGGCCGTGAGGCCACCGCCGCCGCCCTCCGACAGGTCTGCGGTCGACGGGCGGTGACGGGCTGTCAGCGCACCCGGCCGTACGAGACGCTCTTCGTCCAGATCTTCTCGAGGCGCACGACGGTCCCCCTCTTGGGCGCGTGCCAGATCTTGCCCTTCCCGGCGTAGATGCCGACGTGGTAGACGCTCCGGCCGGAGTGGAAGAAGACCAGGTCGCCGCGGGAGCGCTTCGAGGCCGAGACGTGGCGGGTCTTGTTGTACTGCTGCGCGGCGGTGCGCGGCAGCTTCTTGCCCGTGCGCTTGAACGAGTAGAGCGTCAGGCCCGAGCAGTCGAACCGGTTCGGCCCCACAGCTCCGTATCCGTACGGAGAGCCCTTCTTGGAGGCAGCGATCCTGAGCGCTTTGGTCCCGTGTGTCGCGGCCTCTGCTTCCGACGTGAGCCCTGGGGCCACGAGGGTGCCGCCTACGACGGCGAGCGTGAGGGCCGATACGGAACCGGCCCTGGTGAGCAGCGACGGAACATGATTCAGCGCGGTCATGCGCAACCCTTCGTCAACCGCCTGTGAAGGATGACCTGTCGGATTCGGGCTGGCGAAGTTGCCCGGCCGCGGTGTGCGGCTTCACCCCAAGGGTCGGCGTCCGGACCTTCCGGACCGACCCGTCATGCCTGGGTCCTCCACTCCTGCCGATGCACCGATGTCGACCGGTCATCCGGGCGGCGGCAGGACTCGGCGTCCGCCCGGACCGCCCCGCCGCTGTGGCGGGGGCTTGTCGTCGGAAGGGATCTTGACCCGTCAAGGGGTCGAATTCCGAGCCGAAACGGCGTTTTGTGAGGCTCCTCACGGCTGAACCGTTCGGGTGGACAAGGTCGGATTCGGGATCGGGCCGGGCACTCCGACGATCGTTCGACCAGCACCGGAACGAGTAATTCCGGCACTCGCGTACACATCTGACGCAACTGAAGAAGTCCCAAATGACGACGATCGTCTACGCCGAACGAGGTAGCCCGTTTGGTTCGTTTGAGACCGGCCCCGGACAGTTCGGGCGTCAGGTGCCGGGGTGACGGATGCTCAGGATGGCGACGGAGGCGGCACGGTGACGCGTTCCGCACGACGCTCCCCGTCGAGCACACGGAGCGCTCGGGCCAACGTCGGCGCACACACGGCGCTCTCGCCCCGCTGGTGCATCAGCGTGAGCGCGTCCCGCAGGGCGGTCGCGCTGCCGATCAGGGCCTGGGCGGCGCGCAGTCCGCCGTAGGTGTCCGAGGCGCGGGCGGGGTTGATCCGGCCCACCAGATCGACCACTTCGAGATACCGGTCGATCAACTCGCCCTCGGCGCGGGTGAGTGCGGGCAGCGGAGGGAGTTCGGGTGGCAGCATCGGCTGATCACCGCGCGTCCGGGATGCGCAGGGACGACTTGCGGCTCGTGATGAGCCTGTCCACCAGGCCGTAGTCGACGGCCTCGGGGGCGCTGAGGATCTTGTCCCGCTCGATGTCGGCCGCGACGCGCTCCGGGCTCTGGCCCGTGTGTTGGACCAGCAGCCTCTCCAGCGCTGCGCGGGTGCGCAGGAGTTCGTCGGCCTGGATCGCCAAGTCGGTTGCCTGGCCGTGGATCGGTTCGGCGAGCGACGGCTGGTGGATCAGCACGCGGGCGCCGGGCAGCGCGAACCGCTTGCCGGGGGTGCCCGCGGCAAGGAGGACGGCCGCCGCCGACGCCGCCTGGCCGAGGCACGTCGTCTCCACGTCGCAGGTGACGAACTGGATCGTGTCGTAGATCGCCGTCATCGCGCTGAACGAGCCGCCGGGGGAGTTGATGTAGAGCGCGATGTCGCGGTCCGGCGCCGCGTGTTCGAGGTGCATGAACTGCGCCATCACGTCGTTGGCCGAGGTCTCGTCGATCGGGGTGCCCAGGAAGACGATGCGCTCCTCCAGCAGCTTCGAGTACGGATCGAGGGTCCGCTGGCCCGCGCTGGTGCGCTCGGTGAACTCGGGCAGGACGTGGCGGGCGAAGGGTCGGTTCATGGCGCGTCTCTCCTCTGCCGGGGTCGGATGCTCCCCAAGGCTTCCTGAAGGCTTCCTGAAGGCTTCCTGTAAAAAATGTACAGGACGTACGTAACGGCGTCTGGGGAGCATGTTCGCGTGATCCGCCGGAGTCAACAGATGCGACGTGGTTCAGCCGCTCGCTGAAAGCGTGGGCCGCGGCGCGCGGGACCGGATGGCCGACGCGGTGACGTGGGCATACTCCGCCTCGTCGCGACCTCAGCCGCGAGCCGTCAGCCGCCCCGACCGGCTGCCCCGACCAGCCCCCCGAGCCGAAAGCGTCGTATGAGTCCTGAAGCCCATCGAGCCCACCGAGCCCGCCAAGTCCCTGAAGACCCGGGCGCGCGGCAAGTGCCCGAAGCCGCCGAGCTCGTCCGGCTCACCGCCCGCGAACTCGCCGCAAGGATCCGCACCCGCGAGCTGTCCGCACGCGAGGTCGTCCAGGCGCACCTGGACCGGATCGAGCAGGTCAACGGCGCCGTGAACGCCGTGGTGACCCTGGTGGCCGAGCGCGCGCTCGACGAGGCGCGCACCGCCGACGAGGAAACCGCGCGCGGCGCACCGCTCGGCCCGCTGCACGGTCTGCCCGTCGCCCACAAGGACACCCACGACACCCGCGGCATCCGGACCACCTACGGCACGCCGCTCCTCGCCGACAACGTCCCGGACCACGACGAGCTGATCGTCGAGCGCATCCGCGCCGCCGGGGCGATCACCATCGGCAAGACCAACGTGCCCGAGTTCGCGGCCGGTTCACACACCTTCAACCCGGTCTTCGGGGCCACCCGCAACCCGTACGACCTCCGGCGGTCCGCCGGCGGTAGCAGCGGGGGAGCGGCGGCCGCGCTCGCGTGCGGCATGCACCCCCTGGCCGACGGCAGCGACATGGGCGGTTCGCTGCGCAACCCCGCGTCGTTCTGCAACGTGGTGGGCCTGCGCCCCTCGCCGGGCCGCGTGCCGAGCTGGCCGGACACCGCCCCGTGGTCGACGATGGCCGTGCAGGGGCCGATGGCGCGCACGGTCGCCGACGCGGCGCTGCTTCTTTCCGTCGTCGCCGGGCCCGACCCGCGCTCGCCGATCGCCCTGGAGACGCCGGGGAGCGCGTTCGGAGGGTCACTGGAACGGGATCTGACAGGCCTTCGGATCGCCTGGTCGCCGGACCTGGGCGGAGCGGTGCCGGTCGACCGGGAGGTCACCGACGTGCTCGCGCCCGCTGTCGCCGTCTTCGCCGACCTGGGGTGCGCGGTGGAGGAGGCGTGCCCCGATCTGTCCGGCGCCGACGAGGTGTTCAGGACCTTCCGTGCCTGGCAGTTCCATCTGGGGCTCGGGGCGCTCCTGGAGACCGACGGCGACCGGATGAAGCCCAGCCTGGTCCGGAACGTACGGCAGGGGGGCGCGCTCACCGGCATGGACCTGGAGCGGGCCACCGTGCTGCACGCCGAACTGTTCCACCGGGTAAGGGAGTTCTTCGAGCGGTATGACGCCCTGGTCCTGCCGACCAGTCAAGTCGTGCCGTTCCCTGTCGAGTTGGAATATCCGGCCGAGGTCGACGGGGTGTCGATGGTGGACTATCTGGACTGGATGCGCTCGGCGTACCTGGTGTCCGCGACCGGCAGTCCGGCGCTGTCCGTGCCCGCCGGATTCACCCCGGACGGGCTGCCGGTGGGGCTGCAGATCGTCGGACCGCACCGCGGCGATCTACGGGTTCTGCAGATCGGTCACGCCTTTGAACAAGCCACCCGGCACGGCGAGCGCGGGCCGGGGCGCCGCGTTACGCGCACGGACGGCCGGGTACTCGGGCGCCATGAATCGTTTGGAGCATCTTGACCATCTGGAGAAGAGCCTCGTCGATGAACTGACGCTTGCCGCCCGCGAGGCCGTACGCGACGAACTGCGGGAGCAGACGCGGAAACAGCGCCGCACGGCCGCGCTGTATGCGGGGGCGGGCGCCTTCGGTCTCTACGCGGGTGCCGCGCTGGCGCTGGCCTTCGGCCTGGCGCTCGCGCTGGGGCTGCCCGACTGGGCGGCCGCGTTGATCACCGCGGTGGTCCTGGCCGCCGTGGCCTATTTCCTGCGTGAGGCCGCCCGCCCGGCAAAGGGTCGGCCCTCCACGGACGGCCCGGCCGTGGACCGCCCTGCCATGGACACCAAGGACGCCCCGTCCGTGCCCCCTCCGCCCGTGTCGCCGCCGACCGTGGACGCGGACGATCCGGGGGTGGACGCGACGGATCCGAGCGTGGATCCCGAGATGCCGCACCGTTGGGGCCGGTGAGCCGAGACAACTGGCCTGAGATGTTTGGCCAACGGCTTACGGGCCACCCGGGAGTTCGAGGTGGCCATATTGAACACATCGCCAGATCCAGCGAAGAAGAAGACGACCTCGAGTTCGCAGAACTCGAGGAACTCATCCGACGAACACGCGGAAAGCGGCGGCAGGGCGAAGCGTCGGCCGGGCCCCATGGAGGTGCTGCGCACGGCGCGCACCCAGCTCGCCGAGCTCACCGGGATGGCCGCCGAGTCGGTGTCGTCCTTCGAACAGACCGATGACGGCTGGACGTTGGAGATCGAGGTCTTGGAACTCACCCGGGTTCCGGACACGATGAGTCTCCTCGCCAGCTACCAGGTGGAGTGCGACCCGCAGGGCGAACTCCTTGGCTACAAACGAGTCCGCCGCTACGAGCGCGGGCGCGCCGACTCCCATAAGGGCGGCGGCCGATAGAGCCCGCCCCGCACAGAGCTTCCGCACTTCTTTCCACAGACTTCCCAGACAAGGAGGGCCGGTCGGCATGACCGTTGTCCCTGCACAGCAAGCCGGCGGATCGGGCGGCACCAGTGGCCTGTACGACGTCCTGGAGCTAGTCCTCGACCGCGGTCTCGTCATCGACGCCTTCGTGCGTGTCTCGATCGTGGGCATCGAGATCCTGAAGATCGACGTGCGAGTGGTCGTCGCCAGCGTCGACACCTATCTGCGCTTCGCCGAGGCGTGCAACCGCCTCGACCTGGAGGCGGGCCCGCACAAGAGCCCCGGACTCCCCGACCTCGTGGGCGAGGTGACCGAATCCGGTGCGCGCGGCAAGTCCAAGGGTGCGCTCTCCGGCGCCGCCGAGACCATCTCCGACGCGTTCAAGCAGTCCCGTGAAGAGAGCCAGTCGGAGTCCCGCCCGCGCGCCCGCAAGAGCACGTCCGCGCGCAGGAAGGAGGAGCAGGAATGAGTACGTACGTCTATGGCATCGCCGCGAGCTCGCACCCTTCGCTCCCCGAAGGCATGAACGGTGTGGGAAAGCCGGCGCGCCAGGTGCGCATCCTCAAGGAGGGCGACCTGGCGGCGATCGTCAGTGACGCACCCGACGGGCTGCGCGCCAAGCGCAACGACCTGCTGGCTCATCAGAACGTCCTGAACGAGGCGGGCGCGGCAGGTCCGGTCCTTCCCATGCGGTTCGGCAACGTCGCCCCGGACGACACGGCCGTCACGAGCGTGCTCGCGGAACGCGCCGAGCACTACCGCGAGCGGCTCACGACACTGGCCGGCAAGGTCGAGTACAACGTCAAGGCCAGCCACGACGAACAGGCCGCCCTGCACCGCGTGATGGCGGACAACCCCGAGGTGCAGGCGCTCGCCGAGGCCAACCGGCAGGCGGGCGGCGGCAGTTACGAACAGAAGCTGCAGCTCGGCGAGATGGTGGTGGCCGCGCTGCAGGCCCGGGAGCGCGAGGACGCGGCGGAACTGCACCGCGCCCTGGAGGCGACGGCGCACGCCGTCAGCGTGGGCCCCGAGTCCACGGGATGGCTGGCCAACCTGTCGTTCCTCGTGGAGCGCGACGCGTCCGCGGTGTTCCTCGCCGCCGTCGATGAGGTCCGCAAGGGGCATCCGCACGTCGAACTGCGGGTCAACGGCCCGCTGCCGCCCTACAGCTTCATCGAACCCGGACCCTCGGAGCCGACGGGAGCCACGTCGGAGGCCATGGGCTCGAAGAGCGGCCGGGAGTAGGCGCATGGGACTGATCGGCGAAGTGCTGATGCTGCCGTTCGCGCCCGTGCGCGGCGGCCTCTGGGCGGTGAGCCAGGTACTCGCCGAGGCTGAGCGCCTGTACTACGACCCGGCCACTGTCCGGACCGAACTGGCCCTTCTCGAGCAGCGCCTCGAGTCGGGGGAGATCGGCGAGGAGGAATTCGACCGCCAGGAGGACGAGCTGCTCGACCGCCTGGAAATCGGCCTGCGCGCAGGCGCGGGAACTGACAACGGGACCACACGATGAATCGACTGGGACTGGGCCTCGCCGTAGGGGCCGGATACGTCCTCGGACGTACGAAGAAGATGAAGCTCGCGTTCGCGGTCGGCACCATGGTGGCCGGCAAGCGGATGAACCTGAGCCCGCGGGCCCTTGGGGACCTGCTGTCTCAACAGCTGCAGAACAACCCGCAGTTCAAGGAGATCGGCGACCAGCTGCGCGGGGATCTGCGCGGGGTCGGGAAGGCCGCCACCGGAGCGCTGGTGGAGCGGCAGATCTCCGGACTCGCCGACCGGCTGCACGGAAGGACGGCGGATGTCCGCGACCAACTCGCGGGCGTGAAGCCGGACATACCGGGGCGCGGCAGCGAGCGCGAGGCAGAGGAGCCGGACGACGCGTACGAGGAGTACGAGGAGTACGACGACCAGGACGACCGCGGCGACAGGGATGACCGCGGCGACCGGGACGACCGGGACCACGAGTCCGCAGAGGCGGAGTCCGAGGAGGAGCCCGAGGAGAGGCCCCGGCCGAGGAAGAAGGCTCCTGAGCAGAAGACCGCCCCCAAGAAGGCGGCAGCCAAGAAGAGCCCCGCCAGAAAGGCGGCGGCAAAGAGCCCTGCCAGGAAGACGCCGGCGAAGAAGGCCCCCGCCAGGGCCGCGGCGAAGACTTCCGCACGCCGCGCCACCGGGGCCCGGTTGCCGAAGGAGGGTGGCCGCGATGAGTGACACGCTGAAGTCCGCGACGGGACGGGCGAAGGACAACCCCATCACCGGCGTCGTGCAGAGCGAGGCGGCGGACCGGCTCAAGGCGGAGGTCCAGGAGTATCTCGCCGCCCAGGCCCAGCGGCTGCTGGTCGGAGTGGGCCACAAGCTCGGCGAGACGACCGGCAAGCTCAACGACATCGCCGACGGCAGCAGCCCCGGCTTCGCGAAGCTCGCCCTCGACGGCGGCCGCAAGATGGCCGAGGGCAAGGGACCGCTGCGGTCCGCTATCGAGGTCGGTGCGGGGCGGGCCAAGGACAGTGTGGTCGACGCCTTCAAGAACATGACCGGAGGCAAGGGCCGCCGCAAGGGCGGGGCCGGCAAGAAGCCGACGGTCATCATGGAGTTCGTGGACGTCGGCGTGCCGCTGCGCACGGCGTACGACCAGTGGACCCAGTACCAGGACTTCAGCAACTTCGCCAAGGGCGTCAAGAGCGCGAACCGCGCCGACGACACCACGTCCGACTGGCAGGCCAAGGTCTTCTGGTCGAGCCGGAGTTGGAAGGCGCACACCACCGAACAGGTGGCGGACGACCGGATCGCCTGGACCTCGGAGGGCGCGAAGGGCACGACGAAGGGCGTCGTCTCCTTCCACACGCTGGCCGAGAACCTCACGCGCGTCCTGCTGGTTCTGGAGTACTACCCCAAGGGTCTCTTCGAGAAGACCGGCAACATCTGGCGCGCCCAGGGCCGCCGGGCACGGCTCGACCTGAAGAACTTCGCCCGCTTCATCACCATCAAGGGCGAGGCGGAGGACGGCTGGCGCGGCGAGATCCAGGACGGCGAGGTCGTCGTCAGTCATGAGGACGCGCTCGCGGAGGAGCAGGACGAGGACGTCGCGCAGGACGAGGACGAGCGCGACGAGGAGCAGCCGGAGGAGTCCCCGGAAGGGTCCTACGAGGAAGAGGACGAGGAAGAGGACGAGGACGAGCGGGACGCCTACGGCGAGGCGGACGAAGAGGAGGAGGACGAGTACGAGGGCGAGGATCACGAGGCGAAGTACGAGGAGGACGAGCCGGAAGAGGCAGAAGAAGAGACCGAAGAAGACGCCAAGTACGACGAAGAGCCCGCGACGAGCGGGAGTCGCCGATGACGATGCCTGGTCGGATGCCGGAGCCGTACGGGCAGGGCGGCGGCGCGAACCTGGCCGACATCCTGGAGCGCGTGCTCGACAAGGGCATCGTGATCGCGGGTGACATCAGGATCAACCTGCTCGACATCGAACTGCTCACCATCAAGCTGCGGCTCATCGTCTGCTCCGTCGACAAGGCGAAGGAGATGGGAATCGACTGGTGGGAGGACGACCCCGAGCTGTCCTCCCGTGCGCGCAGCAAGGAACTCACGCGTGAGAACGCCGAGTTGCGTGCCCATGTCGCCGAGCTTGAGCAGCTGGAGCAAGGCAGGACGGAGCGGCGGAAGCCGGCGCGACGCAAGGTGGAGCAAGGCAAGGCGGAGCAGGGCAAGGCGGAGGAAAGCACATGAGCGGACTGCGGTACGTCTACGCCATCTGCCGGCCCTTCGACGCGGCACTCCAGGCGCAGGTGACCGGGGTGGACGGCGCGCCCCCCGGTCAGCTGTCGCACCACGGCCTGATCGCCGTGGTCGGCACCGTGCCGGAGAGGGACTTCGCCGAGGAGCCCCTCCGGCACCATCTGGAGGACCTGGACTGGCTGAGCGCGACCGCGCGTGCCCACCAGGCGGTGATCGACGCGCTGACCGTGGTCACCACGCCGCTGCCGATGCGGCTCGCCACCGTGTTCCGGGACGACGCGGGCGTGCGCGTGATGATGGAGGAGCGGGAGGCCGCGTTCCTGCGGACGCTCGACCGGCTCGACGGCCGCGTGGAATGGGGCGTCAAGATCCATGCCGAGGCGGAGCCAGCCCCCGCGGCCGAGAAGCCGGAGAAGGCCGCGTCGGGCCGGGACTATCTGCGCCAGCGCCGGCAGCGGAACAGGGCCCACGAGGAGATGTGGGAGAGCGCCGAGAAGTTCGCGCGCCGACTGCACGACACGCTCTGCGGACACGCCGAGGACGCCAGGCTGCACGCACCCCAGAACTCCGCGCTCTCCCAGGAGTCGGGCCGCAACGTACTCAACGCCGCCTATCTGGTGCCGCGTTCGGAGTCGGAGGCCTTCGTCGAACTGGTGGAACGCGTGAAGGGCGAGGAGTCATCCCTGCGCGTTGAACTCACCGGACCGTGGGCGGCGTACTCCTTCGCGGGCCTGGAGGAAGACGCGGACGACGCGGTGGGGGAGGCGGGGTCGTGACCGTCGTCGAACGCCGGGAGGTGGCCCTGGTCGACCTGCTCGACCGGTTGCTCGCGGGCGGGGTCGTCATCACCGGGGACCTCACCTTGCGCATCGCGGACGTCGACCTCGTCCGTATCGACCTGAACGCACTCATCAGCTCGGTGAACGAGCAAGTGCCCTCCCCCTTTGAGGAGTTGCTGTGAGCGAGCGGACTCCGGGAAAGAACCGCCTCGAACTCGAGCCGGACACGGTGGAACGCGACCTGATCAAACTCGTCCTGACCGTCGTGGAGCTGCTGCGCCAGCTCATGGAGCGACAGGCCGTGCGCCGGTTCGACACCGGGGAGCTCAGCGAGGACCAGGAGGAGCGCATCGGACTCACACTGATGCTCCTCGACGACCGCATGACCGAACTGCGCGAGCGCTACGGCCTGCGGCCCGAGGACCTGAACCTGGATCTCGGGCCACTGGGACCGCTGCTGCCGAGGGAGTAGCCCCGTCGCCAGCTCTTCCCGTCCCCTTCAAGGTCAACCGGCTTGACTGACGCGTGGCCTGATGGGTACTCAGAGTCACATGCGATTGAGTGTGATGGATGTGGGTTCCCATGCGGTCCGGCTGGTCGTCGTGGACGCCGAGGGCGGTGTGCCGTTGCCGGTTCACACCGCCAAGTGGAGACTGAGACTCTCCGAAGAGGTCGGGCCGACGGGGGTGATCCCCGAAGAATCCGTGGGGCAGCTCGTCACCGCGGTCTCCGAGGCCGCGAGGACCGCCCGGCGGTGGGGCTCGGCGGAGCCGCTGGCCTTCGCGACGACCGTCGTACGCAGTGCACCCAACCGGCTGGACGTGCTGCGGACGATAGGCGAGGAGACCGGCGTGGCGCTGTGCACCATGCCCGGAGAGGTGGAGGCCGAACTCACCTTTCTGGGCGCCCGCCGGTGGATGGGCTGGCGAGCCGGGCCCCTCGCGCTGTTCGACATCGGCGGTGGCTCGCTCGAGGTGGCCTTCGGGCGCGGAAGGCTGCCGGACTACGTGGCCTCGCTGCCCCTCGGCGCGCGCCGGCTGACCCGGGAGTTCTTCGAGGGCGAGGATCCGCCGACCGAGCAGAGCGTGAAGGCGCTGCGGCGCAAGGTGCGCCATCAGCTGCGGGACGTCGCCGCGCGGATCCGCTGGGAGGGGCCGCGCACCGCCGTGGCGACGTCCCGGACGTTCCAGCAGCTGGCGCGGCTCGGGGGCGCCGCCCCCGGCCGCCACGGACCGTTCATGGCGCGGCAGCTGAGCCGCGCGGAGCTGCGCCTGTGCCGTGACCGGCTCGCCGCGCTGCCGGCGGCCGAGCGCGCCCGGCTGCCCGGGGTGTCGGCGCCGCGGGCCGTGCAGAGCCTGGCGGGCGCGATCGTGGGGCACACGGCGATGAAGCTGACGGGCATCAAGACGGTCACCATCTGCCCCTGGGCCATCCGTGAAGGCGTGCTTCTGCGGCACATGGAGGACGGCGGGGCGTGGTGGGCAGAAGTCAGTCAGCGGGAGGCGGTGCCGGATTCGACGGCGCATCCGATGGCGCTGCGGATCGCGGCTCTGCAGAACTGAATCGCGGCTCTGCGGAAGTGAGATGTGCGGGTGCGGAGCTGCCGGCCTTCTGGCGCAGCACCGCGCGCTGCTCCGCGTTGGTCCCGCCCCAGACGCCGTACGCCTGACCGCTGTCGATGGCCCAGGTGAGGCAGGGGCGGAGCACGGGGCAGCGCAGGCAGATCCGCTTGGCGGCCAGCTCCTCGCGCAGCGCGGGGCCCGTCGCGGTGACGGGGAAGAAGAGCTCGGGGTCCTCGCGCGCGCAGAGCGCGCTGGTCATCCACTCCATCAACGCCTCCCTCGGGGGTGGAGTTCGCCTCCGTCCGGTCCGGCACCGGGGCACGAGTGCCCGTGCCGCGCGGACGGAAACCGAAGAGAGCCGGGAGGAGGGAGGGGCCCGTGTTCGGTCGGGCTCATCCCTCGTCGGTGAGGGGTGCCGTCGGCGGCTCCTGGAGCCGGGCGACCGTCGCGGCCAGTTGCCGTCGGAACGGCTTCGGGATCTCACCTCCCGTGGCGGCATCGACGAGTTCGGCCGCCACGAGATGCAGCTTGGTGTTCGTGTTCTGGGAGACCGAGACGAGGACGTCCCACGCGTCATCGGCGCTCAGTCCGAAGGACGCCATCAGGACTCCGCGCGCCATGTCGATGACGGGCCGCGTCCGCATGGCCCGCCGCAACTGACCGAGTTCGACCCGCGGGTCCTGCTCGACGTGACCGTTCGTCGAGCAGGGGGACGCGTCGGTCGGGGTTTCACTGCCCTCCGCGAGCTGCGCGGGAAGTGCGCGTTCTGTCATGGCGGCCACTCCGTAGGCATCCGTGGGTCGTCACCTCACTCAGCGTCGGCCCGGCGAGGTTAACCCGTCAAGAGATACCGGAAATGTAGTTCGTCTTTTTGAATGCGTGAATCAGACCCCCTACCTTGGAGGGATGGGTGCAGTACCTGAACCACACATCGGTTGGACCTTCCTCACCAACCACGCCCGTGTGCTGGCCGCGATCGCCGACGACCCCGCCACCCGCATCCGGGACATCGCCGCGCGCTGCCGACTCACCGAGCGTGCCGTGCAGAAGATCGTCGCGGATCTGGAGGGGGGTGGATATCTCTCCCACACGCGCCAGGGCCGCTCCAACGCGTATCGCATCGAAGCGGGGACCATCCTTCGCCACCCGGCCGAATCAGGTCTCGAGGTGGCGGAACTCCTCACGTTCCTCGTCCAGCACGACGACGAACGCAGCGAAGGGTCCCGGCGGTTGCAGGCCGCGCCTTCGCACACGTCCGACCCGGATACCGCCCCCTGACCTGCGGCGCATCCGTTTCGCGCGGGCCGGATGACCGTGCCGCGCGACGGTTAAGCTGGGGAGCATGGCCTACGAGATTCCGGTGACGCAAGCCCGAGCAGAGCTCGCCGATCTGATCAACCGCGTCGTCTACGGCGGCGAGCGGGTGGTCGTCACCCGCCATGGCAAGCCACTCGTGGCCCTTGTCTCCGCCGCCGACCTGGAACGGCTCGAGGCGTTGCCGGACGTGGACGAGGAGCAGGTGGTCAGCTCCGTCTCGTCGTTGCGCTCCACCTCGTCACCGTCGTCGGGTGCGGGTGAACGGCAGCGCTTCGGTATCGCCGCCGAACACCGGGGGCCCAACGCGACGTAGCCGTACGGCGGTACACGACGTAGCCGTACGGCGATCGAGCGCGGAAAGGGCCGTACGCCCCCGTCCGCTACAGCGGAGGCGTACGGCTGTCTCTGTGGGCTGCCGGGTCAGGCGACCTGCACCGTTTCCCGCGCCGCCGGTACCTCGTCACGTGCCGCGGCGGCGGGGCGCCGGAGCGCGCCGAGCAGTACGGCGGTCAGGCCGAGCAGGGCCCAGACGGCGAGGGTGACGAGGGGGCCCGTGATGCGCGCGCCGTCGAAGAAGGAGACCGAGCGCAGCAGGGTGCCGCCGGCGCCGGGCGGCAGCAACTGGCCGATGAATCCGACCGGTTCGGGCAGCAGCCGAGGCGCGGACGTCACTCCGGAGAAGGGGTTGCCGAGCAGCACCATGGTCAGCGCGCCGACCCCGATGCCCGCGGGGCCGAGGAGCGCGGCGCACCCGGCCACGGTGGCTCCCACCGCGAGCGTCGAGAGCCCCAACACCCCTGCTTCCGCCCACCAGTTGCCCGTCAGCACGCCCAGCCAGCTGTGCGTCACGGCGGCGGCGACCACGCCGACCAGCGCGGCGGCCAGGACGAGGGAGGCCACCGCGCGGATGCCCCGCAGGCCGAGCATCGTCACGACCGCACCGGCCGCGACACCCGCGATCGCCAGCGGCAGCACGCTCGCCCCGAGAGCGGAGCCCCGGGGGTCGTCGGCGGGCGCTGCCACCACATCGGTGGTGGTCACCTTGGCCCCCTCCGGGGCCTGACCGGCCACCGCCTGCTCCAGGAGCTGGGCGACCACCGGGCTCGCCGCGGTCGCGGTCAGCAGTTTCGTTCCTTGCGGCGTGACGACGACGGCTCCGTACACGGCCCGGTCCTCGATGGCGTCGCGGGCCGCGGCCTCGTCGGCGTACCGATGGATCTCGAACGCTCCCTTGTGCTGCTCCAGTTGGGACTGGAGAGGCGCCGTCGCGGCGGCGGGTCCCGCGACGCCGAGCGGCAGATCGCGGGGGGCGGTCCTCGCGGCGGGCCAGGCGAAGGCCCACAGGGCGAGGGCCACGAGCGCGGAGACCAGGATGGCCACCGCCGCCATGCGGCGGCCCTGCGGAGGCGGTGTGGCGACCGACGTGGACATGGGCTGAGCTCCTTCTGGAGGTTCGAAGGCTGAGGGGCTGAGGGTCGAAGGGCTGAGTGGACCAAGGGCTGAGTGGGCGAAGGGGTGAGTGGGCGAAGGGGTGAAGCGTCGGAGATTAAAGAGAAGGATCGTTCGTTTTACGGGATGCCCACACTGTGCTTCCGGGCGCGTCTCTTGTCAAGAATGAATGTTCGTTTTAATTTGGCTGTATGGCCCGCGTATCCCAGGAGCATCTCGACGCACGCCGCCGCCAGATCATGGACGGCGCCGCCCTCTGCTTCGCCCGCAATGGCTTCCACGCCACCTCGATGCAGGACGTGCTCAAGGAGGTCGGCCTCTCCGCCGGGGCGGTCTACCGCTACTTCCGGGGCAAGGAGGAGCTGATCGGGGCGATCGTCGGTGAGGTACTCGAATGGCTCCAGGCGACCTTCGAGGCGGCCGCCCAGGAGACCCCGCCGCCACCGCCGGACGTGCTGGTCGGCCGCGCGCTGACCCAGGTGCTCGCCCAGAAGCAGGGCGGCGGCGAGGGGGAGGCCCCGTACTTCCCGCGTCTGATCGTCCAGGTGTGGGCGGAGACCCTCCGCAACGAAGAGCTCGCCACCCTGATGAAGCAGGGGTACGCCAAGGTGCGGGTGGCCTGGGTGAAGATCGTCGAGGGGTATCAGGCGGCGGGCATGATGCGTGACGACGTCCCGGCCGACCATGTCGCGCGGGTGATGGTCGCCACGGCTCAGGGATTCGCCGCGCAGCTCGCGCTGTTCGACGAGGTTCCGGTCGAGGCGCTGCAGGACGGACTGCGCGGTCTGATGAGTATGGGGAAGCCCAGCTGAAGGTCATGGAGCGGTCAAGCGCTGGTTAACCTCGTTGAAACTCCTCCCAACTAGCCTGCGATGCCACGTCACCAGGGGATTTCGTAACCGGGGTGCGCAAGATCAAGCGCACTGTCTGTGTGTTACATCTATATCCGTCGCGGTGGCCGCGGCAGCCGGACCCCGCACGGTCCGGAGCGAGGACTGTGAGGTGGGACGCGTGCAACTGACCCCGCACGAGCAGGAGAGACTGCTCATCCATGTGGCCGCGGACGTGGCCGAGAAGCGAAGGGCGCGGGGGCTGCTGCTCAACCACCCCGAGTCGATCGCGCTCATCACGTCCCACATCCTCGAAGGGGCCCGCGACGGCCGCACCGTCGCCGAACTCATGTCCTCGGGGCGCAAGGTGCTCACACGCGACGACGTCATGAGCGGCATCCCCGAGATGATCCACGACGTCCAGGTCGAGGCCACCTTCCCGGACGGCACCAAGCTCGTCACCGTCCACGACCCGATCGTCTGACGGGGGCCGGCCAGATGAGTCCCGCGCAGCCCGTGATCCCCGGCGAGATCCTCTTCGCCGACGAGCCCGTCGCCTACAACGTAGGCCGCGAGGTCACCGCCCTCACCGTCCTCAACGCCGCCGACCGCCCCGTCCAGGTCGGCTCCCACTACCACTTCGCCGAGGCCAACCCCGGCCTCGACTTCGACCGTGCCGCCGCGCACGGCAAGCGGCTCAACATCGCCGCCGGCACCGCCGTGCGCTTCGAGCCCGGAATCCCCGTCGACGTCGAACTCGTCCCCCTGGCCGGACTGCGCATCGTGCCCGGACTGCGCGGCGAGACCGGAGGTGCCCTCGATGCCTGAACTGTCCCGCGCCGCATACGCCGATCTGTTCGGCCCCACCACCGGTGACCGGATCCGGCTTGCCGACACCGACCTCCTCGTCGAGATCGAGGAGGACCGCTCCGGCGGCCCCGGACTCTCCGGCGACGAGTCGGTGTTCGGCGGCGGCAAGGTCATCCGGGAGTCGATGGGCCAGTCGCGCACCACGCGCGCCGAAGGCGCCCCCGACACCGTCATCACCGGCGCCGTGATCATCGATCACTGGGGCATCGTCAAGGCCGACATCGGCATCCGCGACGGCCGCGTCACCGGCATCGGCAAGTCCGGCAACCCGGACACGATGGACGGCGTACACCCCGACCTCGTGATCGGCCCGGAGACCGAAGTCCTCGCGGGCAACGGCAAGATCCTCACCGCGGGCGGCATCGACACCCACATCCACTTCATCTCGCCGACCATCGTCGACGAGGCGCTGGCCTCCGGCGTCACCACCCTCATCGGGGGCGGCACCGGACCGGCCGAGGGCAGCAAGGCGACCACGATCACCCCCGGATCGTGGCACCTGGCCCGGATGTTCGCGGCGATGGAGTCGAGCCCGGTCAACATCGGCTTCCTCGGCAAGGGCAACACGGTCTCCAGCGAGTCCATGCACGCCCAACTGCGGGCCGGAGCCGTCAGCTTCAAGATCCACGAGGACTGGGGCGCGACGCCCGCCACCATCGACGCGTGCCTGAACGTCTGCGAGGACACGGGCGCCCAGCTCGCCGTCCACACCGACACCCTCAATGAGGCGGGCTTCGTCGGCGACACGTTCGACGCCGTCGCGGGCCGCACCCTGCACGCCTTCCACGTCGAGGGCGCGGGCGGCGGGCACGCCCCGGACATGATCACGGCGGTGTCCCTGCCCAACATGCTGCCGAGCTCCACCAACCCGACCCGGCCGCACACCGTCAACACCATCGAGGAACACCTCGACATGCTGATGGTCTGCCACCACCTCAACCCGGCGGTCCCCGAGGACCTCGCCTTCGCCGAGTCGCGGATCCGGCCCACCACCATCGGGGCCGAGGACATCCTGCACGACCTCGGCGCCATCTCGATCATGTCGTCGGACTCGCAGGCCATGGGGCGCATCGGCGAGGTCGTCATGCGGACCTGGCAGACCGCGCACGTGATGAAGCGGCGGCGCGGCTACCTGCCGGGGGACACCCGGGCAGACAACCGGCGCGCGCGTCGCTATGTCGCCAAGTACACGATCAACCCGGCGGTCGCACAGGGCGTCGACCACGAGATCGGCTCCGTCGAGACCGGCAAGCTAGCCGACCTGGTGCTGTGGGACCCGAAGTTCTTCGGCGTGAAGCCCCAGCTGGTCATCAAGGGTGGTCAGATCGCCTACGCGCAGATGGGCGACGCCAACGCCTCCATCCCGACGCCGCAACCGGTGCTTCCGCGCCCCATGTTCGGAGCGCACGGGACCGCGCCGAGCCTCAACTCCTTCAACTTCGTGACGCAGTCGGCGCTTGACGACGGGCTGCCCGAACGGCTCGGCCTGGCCAAGGAGTTCACCGCGATCCGCTCGACGCGCGGACGCACGAAGGCCGACATGTACGAGAACGACGCCCTGCCCAGGGTGGAGGTCGCGCCCGACAGCTTCGCCGTCACCATCGACGGGGAGCTCGTGGAGCCGTCCCCCGCCGCCGAACTGCCGCTCGCGCAGCGGTACTTCCTGTTCTGACGGGCGCCGTCATGTCCAGTGCCGCACTACTCGTCCTGGCCGACGGCCGCTTTCCCGCCGGAGGGCACGCGCACTCCGGCGGGGCCGAGGAAGCCGTCAAGGCGGGACGCATCACCGGTGGAGCCGACCTGGAGCAGTTCTGCCGGGGGCGGCTGCACACCACGGGCCTCGTGTCCGCCGCGTTGGCCGCGGCCGCCGCGCTCGGCATCGACCCGCTGGAGCTGGACGAGGCCGCCGACGCGCGGACACCCTCGGCCGCGCTGCGGGTCGCCGGGCGGCGGCTCGGGCGGCAGATGATGCGGGCCGCGCGGTCGGCGTGGCCCGATCCCTCGCTGGACCAGCTCGCCGCCGCCCGGCCCAAGGGGGCACACCAGCCGGTCGTGCTGGGTCTCGCCGCCCGCGCGGCGGGTCTGGGGGCACAGGACGCCGCGTACTGCTCCGCGTACGAGTGCGTCAGCGGGCCCGCGACGGCGACCGTGCGGTTGCTGAGCCTGGACCCCTTCGACGCGACGGGTGTCCTGGCCCGGCTCGCACCCGAGCTCGACCTCGTCGCCCGGGCCGCGGCGGACGCGGCGCGGGAGGCGCTGACCGACGGGATCGACGCGCTGCCCGCGGCGTCCGCGCCGCTGCTCGAGGTGGGGGCCGAGGCGCATGCTGCTTGGCCCGCGCGGCTGTTCGCCTCGTAGAGGGCCCCGCCGCCCCGCGCGAGCCGCACCCCGCACGAGCCGCCACAGAGCAGGCTGCACGCCGGGCCGAAAGAACTGAAGCACTGAAGCACTGAAGCACCGAGGAACTGCTGAACCATAGGAGTCGCACCATGCACCTCGATCACTCCCACGACGAATCCGCCGCCGTGAGCGCCGACGCCCACCGTCCCGACGGCCGCCGCCGCGCGCTGCGGATCGGGCTCGGCGGGCCCGTCGGATCCGGCAAGACCGCCACCGTCGCCGCGCTCTGCAAGGAGCTGCGGGCCGAGCTGTCCCTCGCCGTCGTCACGAACGACATCTACACCCGCGAGGACGCCGAGTTCCTGCTGCGCGAGGCCGTCCTGCCGCCCGAGCGGATCACCGCCGTGGAGACCGGCGCCTGCCCGCACACCGCGATCCGCGACGACATCTCCGCCAACCTGGAGGCCGTCGAGGACCTGGAGGACGAGGTCGGGCCGCTGGACCTGATCCTCGTCGAGTCCGGCGGGGACAACCTCACCGCCACCTTCTCCAAGGGACTCGTCGACGCGCAGATCTTCGTCATCGACGTCGCGGGCGGCGACGACATCCCGCGCAAGGGCGGCCCCGGTGTCACCACCGCCGATCTGCTCGTCGTCAACAAGACCGACCTCGCCCCGTACGTCGGCTCCGACCTCGCGGGCATGGCCGCGGACGCCAAGGCCCAGCGTGCCGAACTCCCGGTCGTCTTCCAGTCGTTGAGGTCGGACGAGGGCGTCGGTCCCGTCGCCGCCTGGGCGCGCGCCCAGTACGCCGCCTGGACCGCGTCCGCATGACCGTGCACGCCGTCGCGGCATCCGGGGTGCGCGGTATCGCCCGTATCACCGCGCGAGGCAACGGGCGCGGCGGCACCGTCCTGCCCGTGCTCGACGGGGAGGGGCCGCTCGCCCCGCGCCGCACCCGGGCGGCCGGAGCAGGCGCCCAGGTCACCCTCGTCGGCGCGATGAGCGGCCCCCTCGGGGGCGATCACCTCACCGTCGAGGCCGCCGCCCACGAGGGGGCCCGGCTGCAGATCGGTTCGGCCGCCGCCACGCTCGCCCTGCCGGGGCAGTCGAAGGAGGCGGCACGCTACGACGTGCGCCTCACGGTCGGTGACGACGCGGAACTGTGCTGGCTGCCCGAGCAGTTGATCTCCGTGCGCGACAGCGATCTGCGGGTCACCACGCGGGCCGAGCTCGCCGGGAGCGCCAGCCTCGTGCTGCGCGAGGAGCAGGTGCTCGGGCGGACGGGCGAAGCTCCGGGGCGCCTCACCAGCCGCCTCACGGTGCGCCGCGCGGGCCGGCTCCTCCTCGACCAGGAGCTCGCCTGCGGGCCCGGAGCGCCCGGCGGATGGGACGGCCCCGCTGTCCTCGCGGGGCACCGCGCGATCGGTCAACTCGTTGTCGTACGACCGCAATTCGAGCAGCACCGGCCCGAGCCCGCACTGCTCGGCGAAGCAGCCGCCCTCACCCCGCTCGCCGGCCCCGCCGTGCTCGTCACGGCCGTCGCCCCCGACGCGCTGCGGGTGCGCCGCGTCCTCGACGAGGCATTGCGCACTCTCACCTGAACAGGGGCATAACCGCTCAGCGGAGTTCCGTGCACCGTCTATCGGATTGGTAAAGAAACCCCTGCTCCGTCTGTCGCACTGAACCCTCCGACCGACAGGATCCTCCTACTGTTCGAAAATCGACAGGTAAATCGACAGGGGGAGGAACCAGTTGAGACGCACCACAGCATTCGGCGCAGCCGGCACGCTGATCACGGGCTCGCTCATAGCGGGCGCGATCTTGGCGCCCGTCGCCAATGCCGATGCCCGCCGGAGCGGCGGCAGCGCTGACGCCCGTCAGCGCACCAGCGCCGAGGCACGCGGTGTCGCGCTCGCGGCGCAGCGCGCCGCCAAGGCCGGCATCGACTGGCAGGCATGCCCTGCCGACTGGGGCCTGGACAAGGCGATCAAGTGCGGCTGGGTCACCGTCCCGCTCGACTACGCCAAGCCCAACGGCAAGAAGATCAAGCTCGCCGTGGACCGCATCGGCAGCACCGGGACGAAGAAGGAGCGCCAGGGCGCTCTTCTCTACAACCCGGGCGGCCCCGGCGCCTCCGGCCTCCGCTTCCCCAACCGCGTGGTCACCAAGGCACCGCTCTGGGAGAAGACGGCGAAGGCGTACGACTTCGTCGGCTTCGAGCCGCGCGGTGTCGGTCACTCGGCGCCCATCTCCTGCGTGGACCCGCAGGAGTTCGTCAAGGCCCCCAAGCTGGACCCGGTGCCGGACTCCGAGGCGGACAAGCGCGCCCAGCGCAAGCTGGCCGCCGAGTACGCGGACGGCTGCGCCGAGCGCAGCGGCGAGATGCTGCCGCACATGACGACGCCGAACACCGCACGCGACCTGGACGTCATCCGGGCCGCGCTCGGCGAGAAGAAGCTGAACTTCCTCGGCGTCTCCTACGGCACCTACCTCGGCGCGGTCTACGGGACGCTGTTCCCGTCGCACGTGCGCCGCATGGTCGTCGACTCGGTGGTCAACCCGTCGAAGAAGAAGATCTGGTACGAGGCCAACCTCGACCAGGACGTCGCCTTCGAGATCCGTCTCAAGGACTGGATGAAGTGGGTCGCCAAGTACGACGCCACCTTCCACCTCGGGGACACCGCGGGGAAGGTCGCCAAGAACTGGGACAAGCTCCGCGCCGCCGCGAAGAAGGAGCCCCTGGGCGGAGTGGTCGGCCCCGCCGAGCTCATCGCCTACTTCCAGAGCGCTCCGTACTACGACTCCGCCTGGGTGGAGATCGCGACGAACTTCAGCAAGTACGTCGCCGGTGACGCCAAGCCGCTGATCGAGGCAGCCAGCCCCGACCTGTCGGACACCGCGGGCAACATCGCGTCGGAGAACGGCAACGCCGTCTACACGGCCGTCGAGTGCGCGGACGCCAAGTGGCCCACCAGCTGGAAGAAGTGGGACCGCGACAACACCCGCATCCACCGTGACAACCCGTTCATGACGTGGTCCAACGCCTGGATGAACCTGCCCTGCGCGACCTGGAAGAGCAAGCAGCACGAGCCGGTCGAGGTCAAGACCGGCAAGGGCCTGCCGCCCGTCCTGATCGCCCAGTCGACCCGCGACGCGGCCACCCCTTACGAGGGCGCCGTCGAGCTGCACAAGCGGTTCAAGGGCTCGCGTCTGATCACGGAGAAGGACGCCGGCTCGCACGGCATCACGAACCTGGTCAACCCGTGCCTCAACGACCGTGTCGAGGCCTACCTGCTGACCGGCAAGCTGGACAGCAAGGACGTGACGTGCGCGCCGCACGCCACGCCCAAGCCGTAGTGGCCTGCCGCTAGGCAGCCGAGCAAGGGGCGACCGGGACCTCCCGGTCGCCCCTTCGCTATGCCGCCTCCTTCGCTATGCCGCCTCCTGCGCGATCGCGGCCCTGCGCGGCTCGGCGATCGCCTCGTAGTCCGCGGTCCGCAGCGCCAGCGAACGGTCCAGGCGCGCCGCGTTGAAGAACAGCTCGTCGTGGGCGAGCAGCGCCGGATCCACGACCAGTTCGAGCTCGGGGTCGAAGGAGAACGGCAGGATCGTGCCGCTCACGCTGCCCGCGAGCCGCTCGGCCGCCTCCTGCGTGGCGAACCCCGCGTACGTGCCGCCCAGGAGCTGCTTGACGGCGTTCAGGTCGACGCGGCGGTCGCCGGGCACCACCGCGAGGACGTACCGCTTCGTCTTCTTGCCGATCTTCACCATCACCACGATGCACTTGGCGGCCTGCTGGAGCGTGTTGCCCCGCAGCGCGCTCACCGCCTCCGTGGCGCCCTCTTCCTCGTGCTCGATGACGCGGTACGCCGCGCCCCGCTCCTCGAGCAGCCCGATCAGCTTGGTGTACAGGTTGTGTTCGCTCATGTGCAGGACCGTACGTCAGGACGTCAACTCAGCGGCATCCGGGGGAATTTCCGCCTGCTCGCGGCTGCGGCCCGCTCGGCCTCCTCCGCCTTCACGACAGCGGCGTACTTGTCGACGTACTCCTGCCCCGAGAGCCCGAGGATCGCGTACATGATCTCGTCCGTGACCGCGCGCAGGACCGCCTTCTCGTTCTCCATGCCCGCGTAGCGCGAGAAGTCCAGCGGTGCGCCGAAGCGGATGGACACCTTCTGGAAGTTCGGCATCTTCTGTCCCGGCGGCTGCGCCTCGAACGTGCCGATCATCGCGCACGGGATCACCGGCACCTGCGCCTTGAGCGCCATCGCGGCGACGCCGACCTTCCCCTTGTAGAGGCGGCCGTCGTGCGAGCGCGTGCCCTCCGGATAGATGCCGAGCAGCTCCCCCTTGCGCAGCACGCCGAGCCCCTCGCGGATCGCGGCCTGGCCCGCCTCCTTGCCGGTGCGGTCCACCGGGATCTGCCCGGCGCTGTGGAAGAACGCGGCCGTGAGACGGCCTCTGACGCCGGGGCCCGTGAAGTACTCGGCCTTCGCCAGGAAGGTGATCCGCCGCTTGATGATGGCGGGCATCAGGAAGTGGTCCGAGAACGAGAGGTGATTGCCCGCCACGATCGCCGCGCCGGATTCCGGAATGTGCTCGAGCCCCTCGATGCGCGGCCGGAACATGAGCCGCAGCAGCGGCCCCAGGACGACGTACTTGAGCAGGTAGTAGAACACCCGTTGCTCCTTGACGTAGGTGGACCGGCCTGGGTGCTGCGTCGTCGCAGGTCACGGGTCCTCGCGCAGCGGTCAGTTTAGGTGCGACATCCCTAAGGGAGAAGGGAGCGAAGCCGGGTGGACCCGGTCCCTCGGCCGACGGGAACGGCGGACAGGACGCCATCCGGGCCCCGCTCCGGCCTCGTACGGGTGAGCGCCCGGCGTGTCGACCGGGCGGGCGGCGCGTGCGGGGGGTGGCCTGGCGTCTCTTTGACGCAGTCCGACGCAGCTCTCCACGCAGCTCTCCGACGCAGCACGTCACCGTCCCAGGAGGTCCCCATGAGGTCTCGTCCCACGTCCCGCCTGCGCCCGGTCGCGGCCACCGCCGTCGCGCTGATCTCCCTGGCCGCGGCCGCGCCCGCCCACGCGGCCGAGGGGACGGCTCCCCCCGCCCGGTCGAGCGGCATCTTCCTCACCGTCACCGGTCAGGACAACGCCTGGGTCCGCGGGGTGCTGCTGGACTGCGTGACCCGGCAGCCCGGACACCATCCGCACGCGGCAAAGGCCTGCGCGGCGATCGACAAGGCGCGCGGCGACTTCGACGCCCTGCCCGCGAAGTCGGGGATCTGCACCAAGCAGTACGCCCCGGTCACCGTGAGCGCGACGGGGGTCCACCGCGGCAAGCCGGTCAGCTGGAACAAGACATACGGCAACGCCTGCGAGATGGGGTACGCGATGGGCGCCGTCTTCCGCTTCTGACAGGCTTTCGCCTCGGACGGGCCCGACGCGGTCCCCGGTGTCCCCGCGCGGCGCCCCTCAGGGGGTGCTGCGCGAAAGCACCATCGCCAGTGTGAGCATCCCGATGACGACCCAGCCGAACCACAGCCAGCCGTTGCTTCCGAGCGCGACCGTGTACGCGGTCACCGCGACCAAGCCTCCGATGGTGAATACACCCATCGTCTTCGTAGAATCAGGCATCGCCCTGCCTCCTCCCGGCAGCCCCGACGCCTCGACGCCAAGACCGCGGCCTGAGACCATCCTCGCCTGCGAAGACCCTTTGCCGCTAGCGGCCGCGCGCGGCCAGTGATGCCAGATAGGCGTTGTACGCCTCCAGCTCCTTGTCGCCGTCACGGTCCGCGGCCCGGTCCGTACGCCGTGCCTGGCGCTGTTCGGAGCGGTACCACTGGAAGAGCAGCGCGAGCAGCACGAGCACCGAAGGCACCTCGCTGAACGCCCAGGCGATGCCGCCGGCGGCGGTCTGATCGGCGAGTGCGTCGATGCCCAGGGAGGCGGGCGGGTTCTTGTACGTGCCCACCATCGGCTCGGATGCCATCATCAGCGCGATGCCGAAGAACGCGTGGAAGGGCATGCCCGCGAACAGCTCCAGCATCCGCATGATGTAGCCGGGCCGGTGCGGGCCCGGGTCGACGCCCATGATCGGCCAGAAGAAGACGAGGCCGACCGCGAGGAAGTGCACCATCATCCCGATGTGGCCCGCCTTGGACCCCATCAGGGTGTCGAAGATCGGCGTGAAGTACAGCGCGTACAGGCTCGCGATGAACAGCGGGATGGTGAACGCGGGGTGCGTGATGATCCGCATGTAGCGGCTCTGCAGGATCCACAGCAGCCACTCGCGCGGGCCCTTGTGGCCGCGGGCCGCGACCGGCAGCGCGCGCAGCGCGAGGGTGATGGGGGCGCCCATCAGGATCAGGATCGGCGAGAGCATGCTGATGACCATGTGCTGCACCATGTGCACGCTGAACATGACCATGCCGTAGTCGTTCAGCTTGGTGCACATCACGAGCAGGATGGTCAGGACGCCCGCCACGAAGGAGATGGTGCGGCCGACCGGCCACTTGTCACCGCGCCGTACGAGCCGGACCACGCCCCAGCCGTAGAGCGCGAGCGCCACCAGGCAGCTGATCAGGAAGAAGGGGTCGGCCGAGAGCTCGAGCCCGCGCCCCAGCGTGAACGGCGGCAGATCCATGTTCATGCCGTGCCCGCTGTGATCCATCCACTGGCTCCTGATTCGTGCGGTTGTGCGCTGTGTGTCCGCACCAGACTAGAACGGCCCCCGGACGCCGACGCGTCCGGGGGCCGTTCCTTGAGCCGTGAAACAGAGTCTGTCTCTAGAGGACGCACTCCGCCTCGGCGTAGCGCTCTTCCGGCACCGTCTTCAGCGTCTCGACGGCCTCGGCCAGCGGCACCATCGTGATGTCCGTGCCGCGCAGCGCCGTCATCTTGCCGAACTCGCCGCGGTGCACGGCCTCCACGGCGTGCCAGCCGAAGCGGGTGGCGAGCACACGGTCGTACGCGGTGGGGGTGCCGCCGCGCTGGACGTGCCCGAGGATCACCGGGCGCGCTTCCTTGCCCAGGCGCTGCTCCAGCTCGCCGGAGAGCCGCGTGGCGATGCCCGCGAACCGCTCGTGGCCGTACATGTCCTTGGCGCCCTCGTCGAACTCCATCGTGCCCTCACGGGGCTTGGCGCCCTCGGCGGCCACGACGATCGCGAACTTCTTGCCCGCCGAGAACCGTTCGCCGACCTTCTGCGCCAGTTCCTCGATGTCGAAGGGACGCTCCGGCACGACGATCGCGTGCGCGCCCGCGGCCATGCCCGAGTGCAGCGCGATCCAGCCGGTGTGCCGGCCCATGACCTCGACGATCAGGACCCGCTGGTGCGACTCGGCGGTCGTCTTGAGGCGGTCGAGGGCCTCGGTCGCCACGCCGACCGCGGTGTCGAAGCCGAAGGTGACGTCGGTGACCGCGATGTCGTTGTCGATCGTCTTGGGCACCCCGACGATCGGCAGACCCGCGTCCGACAGGAGCCGGGCGGCCTTCAGGGTGCCTTCGCCGCCGATCGGGATGACCGCGTCGAGGCCCAGGTCGGCGAGGTGGCCCTTGGCCCGCTCGACGCCGTCGCGCAGATGCGCGGGCTGGACCCGGGACGAGCCCAGAATCGTTCCGCCACGCGCCAGAATGCCGCCCACCGCGTCCAGGTCGAGCTTGCGGTAGTCGCATTCGAGCAGACCACGCCAGCCGTCGTGGAAGCCGATGACCTCGTCGCCGTGGTCGACGACGGCGCGGTGCACGACCGAACGGATGACGGCATTCAGACCGGGGCAGTCGCCGCCGGAGGTGAGGACACCAATGCGCATAGCCCGGGAAACCTTTGCAACGTGGGCCGAAGTCCGGACCACGTCGTCCGGCTGGAACCCCGCCACCCTATAGGCGGGAGGGGGCGGGGCCGCATCGGGCGTCCGACTGCTGGACTGTGCCGCTCACCTGTGCGGCACGGGCTTCAGGCGGGCTGCTGCGCCGCGTTCATGCGCTCGGCGCGCAGCGCCTCGTACCAACGGTCGTCCGTCGGCGGCAGCGCGTTCACGTCGAGGGCCAGCTTCAGGAGCAGGTCCGCGATCAGCGGGTTGCGGGCGAGGACGGGGCCGTGCATGTACGTGCCGAAGACGGTGCCGTTGTACGCGCCCTCGGTGCCGTCACCCGTGCCGTTGCCCCGGCCCAGCGTGACGCGGGCGAAGGGGCGCGCGGACGGGCCGATGTGCGTGATGCCCTGGTGGTTCTCGAAGCCGGTCAGCGGGGGCAGGCCCAGCTGCGGGTCGATGTCGCCCAGGACGTCGCCGACGCACCGGTCGCCCTCGCCGCGGGTGGAGATCACGTCGAGCAGGCCGAGGCCCGGCTCGCGCTGGCCGAGGTCGTTGATGAACTCGTTGCCCAGGATCTGGTAGCCCGCGCACACCGAGAAGACGATCGCGCCGTTGCCGACGGCCCGCTGCAGACCGCCGTCGCGGCGAAGCCGCTCGGCCGCCAGGCGCTGCGGGCGGTCCTCGCCGCCGCCGATCAGGTAGATGTCGCCGGAGGTGGGCACCGGCTGGTCGCTGCGCACGTCGTAGCGCTCGACCTGGAGGCCGCGCTGGTGGGCGCGGCGCTCCACGACCAGGGCGTTGCCCTGGTCTCCGTACGTGCTGAGCAGGTCGGGGTAGACCCACACCAGCCGCAGGCTGTTGTCGCTCATGCTCATTCGTCCCTACGAGGGTCTAGAGGGTCCGGTGGTCTCAGTTGCCGACGCGGCGGCGCAGGTCCTGGAACGCGGTGTAGTTCGCGATCGTCTCGATCCGTCCGGGCGGCGCGAGCTGCACGGCCTCGTCGAGGGACTCGCAGACCCGGAAGTCCAGGCCCGCGACCTCAAGACGCACGGCGAGGTCCAGCTTGCGGTCGCCGAGCACGAAGATCGGGTGACCGGCGAGGCGGGTGTAGTCGACGTCCCACAGCCAGGAGGTGTCGGTGCCGTCGGCGCCACGGGCGTTCACGGAGAGCACCACCGGCGTGGGCGGCGGGTCGATCAGCGAGAACGTCTCGAGCCAGCCCGCGGGGTTCTTCGCGAGCAGCAGCCGCAGGTCGCGGCCCTGGAACTGCACGACGTCATAGCGTCCCGCGACGGCCTGCACCTGGTACATCCGCTCCAGGGCGACCTGCGGCGGCACGCCGAAGACGGCGGCGACGGCGGCTGACGTGGTCGCGTTCGCCTTGTTCGCCCGGCCCGGCAGCTGCAGATGGATCGGCCAGGCCGATCCGTGCGGGTCCAGGACGTGGTCACCGGAGAGCACCCAGCTGGGCGCGGGGCGGCGGAAGCCGCACTCGCCGCAGAACCAGTCGTCCCCGGGGCGCTGCATCACACCGCCGCAGGAGGGGCACGACCAGGCGTCGTCCTTCCACTCCTGGCCCGCGGCCACCCACACCACGTTCGGCGACGAGGAAGCCGCCCAGACGACCAGCGGGTCGTCCGCGTTCGCGATCACGACCGCCTTGGATCCCGCCAGGCCCTCGCGCCAGTTCTCCGCCATCATGCGGGTCTCCGCGGCACGGTCCAGCTGGTCGCGCGAGAGGTTGAGCAGCGCGATCGCCTTCGGCTCCACATCACGGGCGACACCGGCGAGGTACTTCTCGTCGACCTCGATCACGCCGAACCTGGCGTCCGAACCGCCCGCGAGGGCCGAGGTGATTCCCGCCGGCATGTTCGCGCCAAGCGCGTTCGACACCACGGGCCCACTGGCGCGCAGCGCCTCGGCGAGCAGCCGGGTCGTGGTCGTCTTGCCGTTCGTGGCGGAGACGAGCACCACGTCCAGGTGCGTGGCAAGACGCCCGAGCAGGTCGGGGTCGAGCTTGAGTGAAACGCGGCCGCCGATCACCGATCCGCTGCCGCGGCCCGCCGCGCGCGACACCGCCGCGGCCGCCTTGCCCGCCGTCACGGCCAGCTTGGCCCGCGGCGACAGCGGGTCCGTGTTGCCTGCCATCAGTTCTGGATCCTCCTTGCGTACGGCGCCGCGTCTGCCCCCGGCAACGCGATGAACCTCAGCCTATCGAGATCCATTGTCAAGGCCGAACCGCGGCACCACCCCGACCCCGGGGCTTTCCAAGGACCGTACCCTTGCGGCCATGCGAAGCGGCTCGATCCCGGGCGCCTCAGGGCGCGTACGACCCCTGACCCTGCTCGGTGATCCCGTGCTGCACAAGGCCTGTGAGGAGGTCACCGACTTCGGTCCCGAACTGGCCCGGCTCATCGAGGACATGTACGCCACGATGTACGCCGCCCAGGGAGTGGGCCTGGCGGCCAACCAGATCGGCGTGAACCGGCGGGTCTTCGTGTACGACTGCCCGGACGACGACGATGTGCGCCACCTCGGGTACGTGGTGAACCCGCGCCTGGTGGAGGCGGACGGCATCATCGTGCGCGGCCCGGAGGGCTGTCTCTCGCTGCCGGGCCTCGAAGCGAGCACCCCGCGCTTCGACCATGCCGTGGTGCAGGGGGTCGACGCGCTCGGTGAGCCGGTGCGGGTGCACGGCACGGGCTGGTTCGCGCGCTGCCTCCAGCACGAGTGCGACCACCTGGAGGGCGGCGTGTACACCGATCACGTCACGGGCTGGCGGCGGCGCAGGGTGCTGCGGGCCGCCGCCAAGGCGCCCTGGAACGGCTGACCTTCGGCGGCCCGCCGGTCCTCAGAAGCCGGGGCCGCCGATGCGGTTGCCCGCCGCGGCGAGCCGCCCCCACAGCAGGTCGGCCAGGCTGCTGACCAACTCCGCGCGCGGGCACGGCCGTTCGCCGAGCCACCAGTCGCCGGCCGCGTGCATCATGCCGACGATGCCGTGGCCCCACACGCGCGCGAGCTGCGCGCTGCCGGGGCCGAGGTCGACCCGCTCCTCGATGACCTGGGCGAGCTCCTCGCCCATGCGGCGAAGGACGGGGGCGGAGTGGAGCCCCACGTCGAAGCCGCCCTCACCGGGTGCGGAGCCGTCCGAGGGGTGCATGAGGAAGCGGTAGACCTGCGGGCGGGCCTCGATCGCCGCGAGGTAGGTGTCAAGGGTCTGCTCGACCCGCTCCCTGCGCTCGGCCGGGGCGTCCAGGGCGGCGCGCAGCGATTCGAGGAGTGCGTCGGTGTGCCGCTTGGCGAGCGCGGCGTACAGTCCGCCCTTGTCGCCGAAGTGCCGGTAGAGGATCGGCTTGGTGATGCCCGCCTCGGCGGCGATGGCGTTCATCGAGGCGCCGGGCCCGTCACGAAGCACCACCCGGTCCGCGGCCTCGAGCAGCTCGCGCCGCCGGCGCTCGGCAGACCGCTGCTGATCGGTCTGCTGTGTGGTGGTCTCCATAGCGTTTCTCTCCCCGCCCGTGCGATTGCGCCCCGCACGCGCAACGTAACACCCCGCGCGGTGCGCCCATCGAACGGGCGGCCGGGAGTTGACATCGGCTACCGGCCGGTAACAGACTCCAGTTACCGCAAGTAACGTACGTCTTCACCGCAGGTCCTGGAGGGGTCATGGCCGAGTTCACCATGGAGCTCAACGACGAACAGAAGGAGGTCCGGGACTGGCTCCACGGGTTCGCCGCTGATGTGATCCGTCCGGCGGCCGCCGAGTGGGACGAGCGCGAGGAGACCCCGTGGCCGATCATCCAGGAGGCCTCGAAGCTGGGGATCTACTCCCTGGACTTCTACGCCCAGCAGTTCTTCGACCCCACCGGCCTCGGCATCCCGATGGCGACCGAGGAGATCTTCTG
The DNA here is from genome assembly GCF_040643025.1 of Streptomyces sp. NPDC047525. Lineage (NCBI taxonomy): Bacteria > Bacillati > Actinomycetota > Actinomycetes > Kitasatosporales > Streptomycetaceae > Streptomyces > Streptomyces sp. NPDC047525. Next base: position 717,501 of record NZ_JBEYTL010000001.1, on the reverse strand, counting down.
GGGTGACGCGGGCATCGGCCTGTCCATCATGGGCACGGGCCTGGCCGCCGTGGGCGTCCTCGCCAACGGCACCGAAGAGCAGATCGGCACCTGGATCCCGCAGATGTACGGCGACGTGAACGACGTCAAGGTCGCCGCCTTCTGCTCCTCCGAGCCCGACGCGGGCTCCGACGTGGCGGCGATGCGCACCCGCGCCGTCTACGACGCGGCCAAGGACGAATGGGTCCTCAACGGCACGAAGACCTGGGCCACCAACGGCGGCATAGCCAACGTCCACGTCGTCGTCGCGGTCGTCGACGCGGAGCTCGGTTCCAAGGGTCACGCCTCCTTCATCGTCCCGCCGAACACCCCCGGCCTCTCCCAGGGCCAGAAGTTCAAGAAGCACGGCATCCGCGCCTCGCACACCGCCGAGGTCGTCCTGGAGGACGTCCGCGTTCCCGGTCACTGCCTGCTCGGCGGCAAGGAGAAGCTCGACGAGCGCCTCGCCCGCGCCCGTGAGCGCGCCAAGACCGGCGGCGAGCGCGTGAAGAACGCGGCGATGGCCACCTTCGAGGCGTCCCGCCCGGCCGTCGGCGCCATGGCCGTGGGCACGGCGCGTGCCGCGTACGAGGAGGCCCTCGAGTACGCCAAGACGCGTACGCAGTTCGGTCGCCCGATCATCGACAACCAGGGCATCGCCTTCCAGCTCGCCGACATGCGTACGCAGATCGACGCGGCCCGTCTGCTCGTCTGGCGCGCCTCGTGGATGGCGAGCACGGGCAAGAAGTTCGAGTCGGCCGAGGGCTCCATGTCGAAGCTGTACGCGAGCGAGGTCGCCAAGAAGGTCACCGCGCAGGCGGTGCAGATCCTGGGTGGCAACGGCTTCACGCGTGAGTACCCGGTGGAGCGCATGCACCGTGACGCCGCCATCTACACGATCTTCGAGGGCACGAGCGAGATCCAGCGTCTGGTGATCGCGCGTACGTTGTCGGGAATGCCGATCCGCTAACGCGCGGTCCGTACGTGAAGCATCCGCCCCTGTCGCTCCCGCGGCAGGGGCGGTTCTCGTGTGCGGCCCCTGGCGGCTCCCGCCCTCGGGAGAGATGGACAGGCAGACTTGCAAGGTAACCTGTCTATCTCGTACGGTGGCGCACATGAGCGCACCCTCTGACGACACGGATCCCGAGCGGATCGCCGCCGATCTGTCGAACGTCGTGCGGCGACTCGTGCGGCGCCTGCGCGGCGTGACACCGGCGACCGGACTCAGCCCCACGCAGCGTTCCGTGCTCGCCCGCCTCGACCACGCGGGCCCCGCCACCACCGCGAGCCTGGCCCGCGAGGAACTCGTCCGGCCCCAGTCCATGCGGCTGACCGTGGGCGCCCTGGAGGAGATGGGGCTCGTCGAGCGGGCCCCCGATCCCGACGACGGGCGGCAGTCCGTCGTCTCCGTGACCGATCAGGGGCATCGCACCCTCACCGAGATGCGGGCCGCCAAGCACGACTGGCTCTCGACGGTCCTCGCCGACGGACTCGACCCGGCGGAGCGCCGCCAACTGGCCGATGCCATCGTGCTGTTGGAGCGGTTGGTGCAGAAGTGAGGGCGGAGCAGGACGCCCCGGCCCGCCCGGCGGCGGGCGGGCGTCCCGCCTTCGGGGCACGGCTCACCGCGCCCCTCCTGCTCGGCTCGCTGCTCAACCCGCTCAACACCACGATGATCTCCACCGCCCTGGTGGCGATCGGGCACGACTTCGGGATCGGCGCCGCCGACACCGTCTGGCTCGTGTCCGTCCTCTACCTCGCGAGCGCCGTCTCCCAGCCGGTGCTAGGCAAACTCGCCGACACCATCGGGCCGCGCCGGGTCTTCCTCGGCGGGCTCGTGGTCGTCGTCGCCTCCGGGCTCGTCGGCACGCTCGCCCCGGGCTTCGGCTGGCTGCTCGTCTCCCGGCTGCTCCTGGGCATCGGCACCTCCGCCGCCTACCCCGCCGCCATGGCCGTCCTGCGCGACGAATCACGCAGGCTCGGCAGCCCGACCCCGCGCACCGTCCTCGGCAGGCTCTCCTTCGCCGCGCTCGGCAGCGCGGCCATCGGACCGACGCTCGGCGGGCTCCTCGTCGCGACCGCCGGATGGCGCGGCATCTTCGCCGTCAACGTCCCCGTCGCACTCCTCGCGTACGGCGCGGCGCTGCGCTGGATACCCGCGGACCCGCCGCGCGGGCAACGGGCGGGAAAGAGCGCGGCGGGCGGCCTCGACCCGCTCGGCACCCTGCTCTTCACCGGGGCGCTGACCTGCCTCGTCTTCTTCCTGCTCGACCTGGCGCACCCCCTGTGGTGGCTGCTCGCCCCCGTGGCGGCGCTCTCCGCCGTGCTGACCTGGTGGCAGCTGCGCCACCCGCACCCCTTCATCGACCTGCGCATGCTCGGCCGCAACCACGCCCTGGCCCGCACCTATCTGCGGCACGGCCTGAGCTACCTCGTCGTGTACTGCGTGATGTACGGCTTCACCCAGTGGCTGGAGGAGGCGCGCGGCCTCTCGTCCCTCCACACCGGGCTCGTCATGCTCCCCATGTCCCTTGCCGCGCTGGCCTGTTCGCTGCTCGGCGCCCGCACGAAGGGCATCCGCGCGCCGCTGGGCATCGCCTCCGTCCTCCTTGTCGTGGGCGGCGCGCTGCTCTTCTTCACCTCGGGCACCACACCGCTCGCGGTGCTCCTCCTGGCCGGCGCCTGCTTCGGCATCCCGCAGGGCCTGATGGGCACCAGCAACCAAGCGGCCGTGCAGAGTTTCGCCCCGGCCGACGCGATCGGCTCCGCCGCCGGGCTGCAGCGCACGGCCCAGTACATCGGCGCCATCGCCGCGTCCGGCCTGATCGGCCTCGCCTACGGGCAGCGGGCCGACGACGCCGGACTGCACCTGATGGCCGCCGTGGGCGCCGTCCTCGCGCTCGCCCTGGTCGCCCTGACCTTCACGGACCGGGCCCTGCGCGCCCGCCCCTGACCAACTCCCCACTCCCGACTCCCGGCCCCACCCACGCAAGAGAGAGATCCGCACCATGACTGCCACCACCCTGGACCCCACCACGGCCCTCGTCCTCGTCGACCTCCAGAAGGGCATCACCGCCCTGCCCACGGCCCACCCCGCCGCACAGATCGTCGAACGGTCCGCCCGCCTCGCCGACGCCTTCCGCGAGCGCGGTCTGCCCGTCGTCCTGGTCCGGGTCACCGGCGGCGCCCCCGGCCGCACCGAAGGCCCCGCCCGCGGCGGCGACGTGCCAGCGGACTGGGCGGACCTGGTCCCCGAACTCGGCCGCCGGGACAGCGACATCGTCGTCACCAAGCAGCAGTGGGGCGCCTTCTACGGCACCGACCTCGACCTCCAGTTGCGCCGCCGCGGCGTCACCCAGGTCGTGGTCGCCGGTATCGCCACGAGCATCGGTGTCGAGTCGACGGCCCGCGCGGCACACGAGCACGGCTACCACGTCACGGTCGCCGTCGACGCGGTGACCGACATGGACGCCGACGCGCACGCCAACAGCGTGGAGAAGATCTTCCCGAGGCTCGGCGAGACCGACACGGCGGAGGCGATCGCGAAGCTGCTGTAGGCGGCTTTACGGCGCGTACACGTCGCTAAGGAACGTGCACGACGCTACGGCGCGTACGCATTTCTACGGCGCATACACATACGGCGTCGTCACACTCAGCGGCACGAACCCGAGGCGCTCGAGGATCGGGCGGCTGTCGTCCGTGGCGTCCACCTGGAGGTAGCGGAAGCCGCGTTCCGCGGCGATGCGGGCGCGGTGGGCGATCAGGGCCCGGTAGATGCCCTTGCCCCGCCACTGTGGCGCGGTGCCGCCGCCCCAGAGGCCGGCGAAGTCGGTGCCCGGGCAGAACTCCATCCGCGCCGAGCTGACCGGTTCGTCGCCCGCCATCGCGACCACCGCGACGATGGTGTCCGGGGTCTCGGTCAGCTGGGTCAGGACCCGCTTGGCGAGGCGTTCGCCGAGTCCCGAGCCGTCCTCGCCGAACGCCACATCGTGGGCGTCCGCCATCAGTTGCACACCGGACGCGTCCGTCACCGGGAGCAGACGTACCCCTTCGGGCAGTACGGGCTCCGTGGGCAGGTCGGCGACCTCGGCCACCAGGACGGTCTCCGGCGGCTCGGGGACGAAGCCCGCGGCCCGGAGGCGGTCGGCGAGGTCGGTGGGGCGGTCGTGGGAGTGCAGCTTCCACTCGAACTCGCGGCCGAGAGCGGTGTAGTGGCGCACCTGCTCGGCGATGACGGCATCCGCCGTGGTCGCGTCGACGTCCGCCCAGTGGACGCCGTTCCAGTCGTGTTCCGCGCCGGTCTGCCGGACGACGGCCCCGGCTCGTTCGACGCGCGCGCCGGGACTGTCCGTGTGGGCGTCGCGCCGGAGCTGCCGGTCGTACGCCGCGAGTACCGCTTCGTGGTCCATGCGGGCACTTCAGCAGCGACTGCGGGGCGCGGCAACCGAATTAGCACTGGTGGCGCTCTGGTCCGCGCGGATGAGGGGGCACGTGGGCGAGCCCATGGCCATGGTGGGTGGGGAAGCTTCTGGTCACGCCTGCCAGTGACAGCGCAGCGCCGCGGTGGCGAAGCCGGGCCCGAAGGCGACCATGATGCCGCTGGCGCCGTCGGCGGGGGGAGCGGCGTGGGTGCGCTCGAGGACCCTCAGGACGCTGACACCGCCGAGGTTGCCCTCGTCGGCGAGGGTGTCGGTGGCGTGGCGGGAATCGTGCGGGGTGAGGCCGAGGGCGGCGGCGGTGTCGGAGATGATGCGGGGGCTGCCGGGGTGGATGACCGCGAAGTCGGGCTTCTGGGCGCCGTGCCAGTCCAGGACAGCGGGCAGCACGTCATCGGCGGCGGTGAGGGCCTTCTTGGTGGAGTCGAAGTGGAATCCGTCGGTGGCGATCCGTCCCTGGTAGCGGTCGAGGCTGTCCGGCAGGACGTACTCGAGGCTGTCGTGGATCGCGATTCCGGGCTCTGATGGTTCGCTGGTGAGAACAGTCGCGGCTGCGGCATCGCCGAACAGCGCCTTGTAGATCATCGATTCGATCGTGGTGTCAGCATGGTTGTAGACAGTGGAGATGACCTCCGCGGCAACCACCAGAACCTTGCTGCCAGGACGGGCGGTCACGAGGTCGGCGGCGCGGAGCAGGGCCTGGGCGCCCCCGGCGCAGGCCAGGGTCGTCAGCGCGATTCGGCGGACCGTGGGGCGCAGTCCCAGCCGGGCGACGAGGTGTACGTCGAGGTTCGGCACGGCCCAGCCGGTGACATGCGCGGTGACGATCGCGTCGATGTCCTGCGCCACCAACCCGGCGGTGTCGAGGGCCGCGTGGGCCGCGCGTTCTGCCATGGTGACGGCGTCCTGGAAGGCGGTCTCGGCCCGCGCGCTGATGTCGGATCTGCCCGTGATGACGGGGGAGTCGATGGGGCGCGTGAAATAGCGAGTGTGAACACCGCAGTTGCCCACGACACGGAGTATCGCGGCTAGCCGAGGGTGGTCGGGGTGGTGCACACGTATATCGTCCGCGATCTCGGCGGTGGTGACCTTGTGATCACCGAACACGGTCTGGGGTCTTGACGCATAGGCGGGCACGAGGTGACTCCCACTTGGCTGGTTCGGATGTGGGGGGCGTGCGGCACAACGTACTTCACCGCGCTGAACTGGTCCCCCTCCGGCAACCGGAGTCTTCGAGGATGTGCTGTGTCGTCAGCGAGCCCTCAACATGGGAGCGCGCGTGTGGGCACGCTTCTCGCCGGGGTGGAACACCATGATGATCAGCCGGGCGCCGGGCGCCGTCATGGGCTGCGCCGCGCACATGGTCAGCCAGCCGGGCCCTTGTTGGGCATGGTGCAGGGGACGCTCGTCGCCGTCCGGGTGCGAGAAGAAGTCGCTGGCTCCATAGAGGGGAGCGGCCTCAGGGTCTTCGAGGACTTCCTTCTCTATCTGGCGCAGGACTTCGTCGTCCGGTTGCGCCGCGAGCGCGGCACGCAGCTGGGGCAGGACCATGGGTGCCCAAGCCGTGTGCCAGTTCGTCAAGGTCTGGCGCCCGACCGAGTCGAGGAGCATCCAGCGCATCGTGTTGCCGGGCACGTTCCCGCGGGGGAACAGCTCGGCGAAAGGCTTGTTGTAAGCGAGCATGTCCCACGACGAGTCAGTGACGTATGCCATGTGCCCGATGCTCTCGACGGCCTCCTGCCACACCCCGGGGATCTCCTTGCCCGACGATGCGTGGAGCGGCCCTGGAGGCTCTTGCAGCAGCGCGAACCGGCAGAGCGACACCCACTCCTGCTCGTTGATCCCGAACAGCAGCGCTACGTCCCGCAACAGCGAGACAGGCGGATTGGGGTAACTGCCCGACTCCAGACGGTGATACGTCCCGATGGCGCGGTGCAGCAGCTGGTCGACCTGGTGCTGGGAGAGGCCGCGGGCCCGTCGCCCCTGGCCCGTGGGGCGGCTGAAGCCGTGCGATTCGGGGGCAATGAGGGCGCGTCGTTCGCGGAGCAGAGCGCGGAGCGCCGTCTTGTTCATGGTGGGTAATCCCTCTTGGTACACGCCGAGTTGAGCATCAGCAGTCTAAATATTCTCACCAGCTTTGGTAGTAAAGATTGCCCGAAGAAAAACGATCAGTCGATGCTGCATCATGGACGGAGCGGGACCACCGACCTGCGAGTTCCATCGTCGGTGGGCACGCGGACACAAGTGTGGGGCATCTTGACCGGGGAGCTTGAAATTGGCTGAAATTCCTCGGCGTTGGGTACCCCCTAGGCCCATTGGGTCGCTGCGGGAAGAGTATGGATCGGTTGTTCGTATTCCGATGTGTGTGGTCGGAAACGTCGCACTCGGGACGTACGACGCATGACTTCCCGCATCGGTTCCTGGGTCCACTGGCTGCGGCCGGTGCCGTCACTCGCCATTACGTAGCGGCCACGGTACCGGCCGCCCGCGGTTGTCCCGGGCGGTTCGGCCAGGTGGTGGGTCATCGGCTCATCCAGCCGGAAGCTGCTCCTCGGCCTGGGCCAGGATCTCCGTCACGCGCAGTCCGAAGCGCACGTCGCAGGCGTGCGGCTGTCCGGACCGCACCGAATCGACGAGCGCGCCGACCGCCGAGCCGAACGCGTCGAGCGCCCCGCCCCCCGACGGCATCAGCGCAATTCCCGCCTCGCCGCGCAGCTCCACCGTCACCCCCGAAGCCTTGGCCGGCGTGGTCAGGCTCAGTGTCGCCGTGCTCGAAGCCCCGCCGCTGTGCCGCAGGATCAGATGGACCAGATCCGCCTGGCCGGCCGCGGCCGTCACGTCCGTGACATCGCCGAGCACCGGCATCAGGACGGACAGGGCGTGCGGGCCGACGTCCCACAGGCCACCCCGCTGCGCCCGCCACGGCGAGGAGAACGGGCTGGTCCCGTCCGGTGAGTAGAACGAGCCGTACCAGTCGGCGCGCCCCGTGAACCAGCCCTCCGTCGCCGCCTGCTCCGACACCCAGGCCGACGTCGGCCCCGCGAAGCGCAGCGTGAAGAAGACCACGGACGCCACCTGGGCCGCCTCGGCCGCTGCCGCGAGGTCATGTGCCGCGGCCACCGTCGTCGCCACCGGCTTGTCCAGGAGCAGATGACAGCCCGCCGCCGCGGCCCGTGCGGCCAGCGGCGCCTGCACGTCCGGCGGCACGGCGAACGCCACGGCGTCGCTCGCGGCGAACAGCTCGTCCACGTCCGCGTAAGCCGTGGTCCCGTGCGCGGTGGCCAGAGCGTCCGCCGCGTCGGGCCGGCGACCCCATGCGCCGCTGAACTCCACGTCCGGGTGCGCGGCGAGCGCCGGAGCGTGCGTGGACGAGGCCCAGGGGCCCGTGCCGACCAGTCCAATTCGCAACATCTTCATGGGCCGCATTATGGCTGACTCCATACCGTCGCGGGCCGCGACGGCCAGTGCCCACAAGGCGGTTGGCCGCTCTTCGCTGTTGTGTCCACATCGCGGATGGCTTGATTTCGTATCCGAACTCAGCGGCAGTGAAAGCCCATTCACCCGCTATGGTGAATTCTCATTCACTTCGTTTCGTCCGTCATTCGCTTCTCTGCACTTCGTGTCCGCGCTGGAGTGATCATGAAGCTCGTCCCGATTTCTTCCGCAGATAGCGCAGGCATATGCGCCCGCCTGACGGTCCCGGTCCTGGCCTTCGGCGGCATTCTCATGGCGATCACGCAGACGGTGGTCGTGCCGCTGCTCCCCGATCTGCCCCGCCTGACGGGCAGTTCACCGGGCGCGGTGTCCTGGCTGGTCACCGCCACGCTCCTGGCCGGCGCCGTTCTCACGCCCGTGCTGGGCCGGGCGGGCGACATGTACGGCAAGCGTCGGGTGCTGCTCGCCGCGCTCGGCCTGATGACCGTGGGCTCGACGCTGTGCGCGCTCACCTCCGACATCCGGCTGCTGATCGCGGCCCGCGCGCTGCAGGGGGCCGCGGCGGCCGTCGTACCGCTGTCGATCAGCATCCTGCGGGACGAACTCCCGCCGGAGCGCACCGGATCGGCGGTGGCGCTGATGAGCTCGACGGTCGGGATCGGGGCGGCGCTCGGCCTGCCGCTCGCCGCGCTGATCGTGCAGTACGCGGACTGGCACGCCATGTTCTGGGCCACGAGCGCGCTGGGCGCCATCGGACTCGCCCTCGCCTGGTGGACCGTACGCGAGTCGCCCGTCCGCTCGCCCGGGCGCTTCGACACGTGGGGTGCGCTGGGTCTGGCCGCGGGTCTGGTCTGCCTTCTGCTCGCGGTGTCGCAGGGCGGTCAGTGGGGGTGGGGCAGCGCGCCCGTGCTCGGCCTGTTCGGCGGTGCCGTCGTCGTCCTCGCCGTGTGGTGCCGACAGCAGCTCCGGTCGAAGCAGCCCCTGGTGGATCTGCGTCTGGCCGCCGGACGGCGCGTGGCGCTGCCGCACGTGGCGGCGCTGCTCGCCGGGTTCGCCTTCTACGCCAACTCGCTGGTCACCGCCCAGCTGGTGCAGGCGCCCGTCGCCAGCGGCTACGGCCTTGGCCTTTCGATCGTGGCGACCGGGCTCTGCCTGCTGCCCAACGGCGTGATCATGCTGGTGCTCTCGCCCGTGTCGGCCCGCGTGTCCACCGCGTACGGCGCCCGCGTGACGCTGGCCATCGGGGCGGGCGTCATCGCGCTCGGCTATGTCGTGCGCATCGTCGACAGCCGTCACCTGTGGGTGATCATACTGGGGGCGGCCGTGGTCTCGGTGGGCACGACGTTCGCGTACTCGGCGCTGCCCACCCTGATCCTGCGGGCGGTGCCCCTCGCGCAGACCGCGTCGGCGAACGGTGTGAACGTCCTGATGCGCACGATCGGGCAGAGCGTGTGCAGCGCGGCGGTCGCCGCCGTGCTCGTGCGGCACACCACCGTGCTCGACGGGGTGCATGTGCCGACCCTGCCCGGCTACCGGCTGGCCTTCGCCATGGCCGGAACCGTCGCACTCGTCGCCTGTGCCGCGGCCGTCGCCATACCCTCGGACCCATCGCCGGACGACCCCGCAGCGGACCGCCGGCCGGCCAGGACCCCTGCACGAGACGGCCCTGGAAGGAAGAAGCTGACGCCGTGAACATCTCTGACGCCATGACCGCAGCGGCCTCCGGCGCGGCACCGGAACCCGGGGCGTGTGCCACGGGACCCGCCCGCCGCGACGCCGAGGCGACGAAGGCCGCCATCATCCGCGCCGCCCGCTACCTCCTCGCCCGGCACGCGCACGCCGACATCACGCTCAAGGCGGTGGCCGAACGGGCCGGTGTGAGCCCGCCGTTGATCCTCAAGTACTTCGGCAACAAGGACGCGCTCTTCGCCCGCATCATGTCCTTCGAGGCCGACGCCGATGCCCTGCTCGACGCGCCCCTCGCCGCACTGGGCCACCACATGGTCCACCACCTGCTGACCGGCCAGGCGGAGCACGGCGCCGACCCCATCCTGCGGATCGTCTTCGCCCCGCTCCACCGTGAACAGGGCGACACCCTGCGCACCAACTTCCGTACGCAGGTGGTGGAGCGGCTCCGCGAGCGCCTCGAAGGGCCGGACGCGGGCGTGCGCGCGGAGCTCGCGGTGGGCACGCTGCTCGGTCTGGGCGTGATGTACGGAATAGCCCGCGGACCGCACGTGCGCGGCACGCCGATCGACGAGATCACCGAGCGGTACGCGCCCACCGTGCAGGCCTTCCTCACCCCTCCGTGAGGACCCCTCCGTGAGGAACCCCCGTGAGGACGACGTCCGCCGCGCGCCTCCTCGCCACGCTCCGGGTGCGCCCGCTCGTCGACGTACAGTCCCTGGAGGCGAGGAATCCGACGACCTCCGGAACGGAGAGCACGCATGAGTGACGCGACTGAACGCCCGGCCCTGGCGCGCGAGTTGGGCATGGAGCCGCACCCTGAAGGGGGCTGGTTCGTCGAGACCTGGGTGTCGGACCACTCCTTCACGCCCCGGGGCTACCCCGGTCTGCGGTCCGCGGCCACCGCCATCTACTTCCTGCTCTGCCCGGGAGAGGAGTCCCGCTGGCACGTGGTGCGCTCCGGCGAGATCTGGCTCTGGCACCGCGGCGGTCCGCTGGACCTGCGTCTGGGAGGTGACGGCGAACTCCCCAAGGAGGGCGCGGCGCCCATGCGGCTGGGCCCGGGGGTCGAGCACGGCGAGCGCCCGCAGATCCTGGTGCCGGGCGGTGTGTGGCAGGCGGCGCGCCCGGCCGGTGACGATCCCGTCCTGGTGAGCTGCGTCGTCGCGCCCGGCTTCGACTACGCGGACTTCCGGCTGGCGGACTGACGCGGCGCGGCCGGGGCTGCTTGCGCGGTCGTGGACGCGTCCCGAGGCGAGCACACCACCGTGGCCGCCGGTTCCTTCCCCCGGTGCACGACGGCGACCGCCGCGAGCCCGACCGCGAGGCCCAACGCCGTCTGTACGCCGAAGGGTTCGCCGAACATCAGGGCGCCCCACAGCGCCGTCACCGGAGCCATCAGGAACATGAGCGTGTTGACCTGCGTGACCCCGGAGCGCCGCAGGATCAGCCAGTAGAGCCCGTACCCGCCGAAGGTGGAGAGCGTCACCAGCCAGCTGATCGCCACCCAGAACGACGCCTCCGCCGGCGGCACCGCGGCGCCCGCGCCCACGGCCAGCGCCGTGAAGATGACGGCGCTGGTCACGCAGTGGACCGTCATGGAGACCGCCGGGGCGACCTGACGGGGGGAGCGGCGGTCCAGGAAGGTCGCCGCGACCAGCGAGAACATCCCGAGGAACGGCACCAGATAGGCCCACCAGGGAGCGTCCGTGCCGCCCGTGGCGTCCGCCGCGGTCACGATGACGACCCCGGTCACACCGAGCCCGAGGCCCACCCACTGCGTGCGCGAGACGTACTGGCCGAGCAGCGGCCCGGCCAGGGCGCCCGCCACCAGCGGCTGGGTGCCGTCGATCAGGGCGGTGGTGCCGCTGGAGACGCCGAGCTGTATCGCGTAGTACACGGTGAGCAGATAGCCGCTCTGTGACAGTGCCCCGACCGCCGCCTGCCGCAGCGCGTCGCGTGCCGTGAGCCCGCGCCAGGACGCCCGCGCCACCGTGAGGGCGACGAGGGCGAGCACGAGGGCCAGCGGCAGGAAGCGCCACATCAGGACCGTCACCGCGGAGGCGCTGCCGGCGCCCAGTTTGGCCCCGATGAAGCCGGAGCTCCAGGTCAGTACGAACGCGATCGAGAGCAGGACGTTCATGGCGTTCCTCCGATGGCGGCTGAGGTCCCGACAGTGCCGTCGGGAGCGGACGGCGGAGTAAACAGATCTGTCTACTCCCTTCGACTATACAGATCGGTTTACTATGGAGGTATGGGTGACAGGGTGAGTGAGATCGCGAAGGCCGCCACGGGCTCCGGAAGCGCGCCGCGGAGGATCGCCATGACGCCGGGTGCGCGGCGCGCACTGGACGCCGCGAGCGCGCTGTTCTACGACCGCGGCATCCATGCCGTCGGCGTGGACCTCATCGCCGCCGAGGCCGGGGTCACCAAGAAGACGCTGTACGACCGGTTCGGCTCCAAGGAGCAGATCGTCGTCGAGTACCTGGCGGCGCGTGACGAGCGCTGGCAGGCCTTCCTCGCTCCGTACGTCGAGGCCGCGGCCACCCCGCGGGCCAGGATCCTGGCCGTTTTCGACGCCTCGCGCGACTGGGCCGAAGCGAACAGCGTCAAGGGGTGCAGCATGGTCAACGCGCACGCCGAGATCAGCGACTCCGCGCACCCCGCGTATCAGGTCATCACCGGCCAGAAGGCCTGGATGCTCGCCCTGTTCACCGGCCTCGCCCGCGACGTCGCTCCCCGGGGAGCGACGAGGCTCGGCCGGACGCTCATGCTGCTGCACGAGGGCGCCCTGGTCGCGCACGGTCTGCGCATCTTCCCGGACGCGATCGGCCGGGCCCGCGACGACGCGGCGGCGCTGCTGCGTGACGCTCGCCGCGCTGCCCCCAATGCCGAGTAAAAGTGCAGGTGAGAGCCCCTTTGGGGAACTCTTTGCCGTTGGCCGGAATCCGCCGTTCCGTGTTACCGGCTCATTGACCGTACGCAGTCGTGAGGCACACGCTTGCCATATAGCTGCTGTCTACACCTAGTTCGTCGGGTGGAAGCGCAGAGGCAGCGTGAAGCAGGAGGTAGCGCATGTGTGGCATTACTGGCTGGGTCTCCTTCGACCGTGATCTGCGGTCCGTCTCCGGCACCTTGGACGCGATGACCGAGACGATGTCCTGCCGCGGCCCCGACGACCGCGGCACCTGGATCGAGGGCCCCGCCGGACTCGGGCACCGCAGGCTCGCCATCATCGACCTGCCCGGCGGGCGCCAGCCCATGACCGCGCGCATGCCGCGCGGCACCGTCGCCCTCGTCTACTCGGGGGAGACCTACAACTACACCGAACTGCGCCGCGAACTGACCGGGCGCGGCCACCGGTTCACCACCGACTCCGACACCGAAGTCGTCCTGCGCGGCTATCTGGAGTGGGGCGAGGCGGTCGCCGAACGGCTCAACGGCATGTACGCGTTCGCGGTGTGGGACGGCAGGGACGACAAGCTCGTCATGATCCGTGACCGGATGGGCATCAAGCCCTTCTACTACTACGAGACCCCGGACGGCGTCCTCTTCGGCTCCGAGCCCAAGGCGATCCTCGCCAATCCGCTGGCCCGCGCCCGGGTGACCGCCGACGGTCTGCGGGAGCTCTTCACCTTCGTCAAGACGCCCGGCCACGCCGTGTGGGACGGCATGCACGAGGTGGAGCCCGGCACCGTCGTGACCGTCGACCGCTCCGGTCCGCGCCGGCACGTCTACTGGCGGCTCGAGACCCGGCCGCACCCCGACGGCCGGGATGAGTCCATCGCCAAGGTGCGCGAGCTCCTCGACGACATCGTGCGCCGCCAGCTCGTCTCGGACGTGCCGCGTTGCACGCTGCTCTCCGGCGGCCTCGACTCCTCGGCGATGACCGCGATCGCCGCGCGTCAACTCGGCGAAGCGGGCGAGACCGTACGCAGCTTCGCCGTCGACTTCGTCGGCCAGAGCGAGAACTTCGTCGCCGACGCGCTGCGCTCCACCCCGGACACGCCCTATGTGCACGACGTGGCCAAGGCCGCCGGCACCGATCACCGCGACATCGTCCTGGACTCGCACGCCCTCGCCGACCCCGAGGTCAGGGCCAAGATGATCCGCGCCCGCGACCTGCCCATGGGCTTCGGCGACATGGACGCCTCGCTCTACCTCCTCTTCCGGGCCATCCGGGAACACTCGACGGTCGCGCTCTCCGGGGAGTCGGCGGACGAAGTCTTCGGCGGCTACCTCCAGTTCTTCGACGAAGAGGCGCGCGACGCCGACACCTTCCCCTGGCTGGTGAAGTTCGCCGAGCACTTCGGCGACGACGCGGACGTCCTGCGCCCGGACCTGACCGCGGCCCTCGACCTTCCCTCGTACATCCAGAAGAGTTACGACACGGCGGTCGCCGGCATCCAGCGCCTCGGCGGCGAGAGCGACTTCGAGTACCGGATGCGGAAGATCTCCCATCTGCACCTGACCCGGTTCGTGCGCGTCCTGCTCGACCGCAAGGACCGCGCGAGCATGGCCGTCGGCCTGGAGGTGCGGGTGCCGTTCTGCGACCACCGCCTTGTCGAGTACGTCTACAACGCGCCGTGGTCCCTCAAGTCCTTCGACGGCAGGGAGAAGAGCCTCCTGCGGGAGGCGACCGCGGACGTCCTGCCGCGCTCCGTGTACGACCGTGTGAAGAGCCCCTATCCCTCCACGCAGGACCCCAAGTACGCGACCGCCCTCCAGGAGCACGTCAAGGACCTCCTGGCCAAGCCCGGCCACCCGGTCTTCGATCTGGTCGACCGTGACCGGGTGGCGCGGGCCGCGGGACGCGACGTACCGCAGATCACCCAGGCGTCCCGGCGTGGCCTCGAACGCACGCTGGACCTGGCGCTCTGGCTCGACCTGTACAAGCCGGAGATCACCTTGACCTGAGCGTCACTGCCCCGAGCAGCTGCGGACCGTCGGCTGCGGTGGCACCCGCTCCTCGTCCGGGGCGGGCTCCACCGCGGTCGCGAGCGTGTCCAGGAAGCGCTGGAGCGCGGGTGCGCCACCGGGGCCCAGGCTCCGGCGGACGGGCGGCACGGCAGCCGGTGCGCCGGAGCCGCGCCGGGCGCCGGTGGTGGGGCAGGGGAGTTCCGTGGCGTCGACGGTCACGGCCCGGCGTATGAACTCATCGACCGGGAGGCCGAGTTGGTCCGCGTTGCGCTGGACCGCTTCGTACTCGTCGGGTGTGAACAAGACCTGCACAGGCTTGGCACCGTCCATGAACGCATGATGCCGTCCGGGGGGTGCGCCGCGCGGTGCGGTTGGCATATTCGCGCTCGAAGGCGTGAAACGGAACGGGATGGACATGTCCGGTCGGAAATAGAGGTAGGCCCCGACCGGACGGGGGAATCGCGATCGGGACCTACGTACTGTTCAACGGTGAACCAATAGCTTGTGTTCCCAGGTCGGACCCTTGTTCCTGTGAGCTGCATTACGTGCCGGTCGGTGTCGGGGGGTGTACTTACCGCCACCTCGATCTCGGGTCGTACGCCCAATGTGCCGGGCCCCGGCCGTCCGTAACTTCTGAGGCATGGCGCACCAGGCGCCCGCACGGAAGGGACGTGGCCATGTTTCGTCGTACGAGCAGAGCCGGATCCGCCAGGAGCGCCGAGGCCTTGCGGCTGGTCAAGGTCAGCAAGACCTACGGAGCCGACGAGAGCGCCGTGACCGCGCTCGACGGCGTGACGCTGAGCCTGCCCGCGGGGAGCTTCACCGCGGTGATGGGCCCCTCCGGGTCCGGCAAGTCGACCCTGCTGCAGTGCGCGGCGGGACTCGACAGGCCCGACTCCGGCATCGTCGTGGTGGACGGCGAGGAGATGACGGGCGGCAGCGAGGCCGAGCTGACCAAGTTCCGGCGGCAGCGCATCGGCTTCGTCTTCCAGCAGTACAACCTGCTGCCCACCCTCACCGTCGCCCAGAACACGACGCTTCCCCTGAAGCTCGCGCGCCGCAGGATCGACCGGGACAGGGCCCGCGCCGTCCTCACCCAGGTCGGCCTCGGCGACCGTCTCGGGCACCGCCCCGACCAGCTCTCCGGCGGCCAGCGCCAGCGCGTGGCCATCGCGCGGGCCCTGGTCACCGAGCCGAGCGTGATCTTCGCCGACGAGCCGACCGGCGCCCTGGACACCCGCAGCGCGCGGGACGTCCTGCGGCTGCTCCAGGAGACCGTGCGCGTGCACGGCGGAACGGTGGTGATGGTCACCCACGACCCGGTCGCCGCCTCCTACGCCGACTCCGTGCTGTTCCTCGCGGACGGCCGCCTCGCGGGACACCTGGAGTCCCCGACCGTCGACGCCGTCGCCGAGCGCCTCGCACACCTGGGCGACGCCGTGGCCGGCGCGCGCTCCGACACGATGCCGCTGGGGGTCTGAGCCATGTTCACACTCGCCCTGCGCTCCGTCCGGCAGCGCCCCGGACGCTTCATCGCCACCCTGCTCTCGGCCTTCCTCGGCGCGGCGATCATCATGACGTTCCACTCGATGCACGACACCGCGGGCGCCCGGGGCGTCGACGACGTCAGCGCGGACACTCTCACCACGGCGGCGAGCGTGGTCGGCGGCTACGGAGCACTCCTGGTGTTCTTCGCCATCGCCTCCACCCTGACCGTGAACGTACGCCAGCGCGGCGAGGAGATCGGCCTGCTGCGCAGCACCGGTGCCACTCCGGCGCAGATCAAGCGGATGGTCGTCGGCGAGGCCGCGGTCGTCGCCCTGACCGGGGCGCTGCTCGCCGTCGGCCCCGGGATGCTCGGCGGCCGGGCGCTGCTCGGACTGTTCAAGGACGGCGGGCAGGTCGCCGACGGCGTGGACTTCTCCTTCGGGCCGATCGCCCTCATGTCCGGGATCGGCATCACGCTGCTCGCCTCGGTGGGCGCCGCGTTCCTCGCGGTGCGCCGCGCGACCAGGGCGGCCGCCGGTGCGCCCCGACGCCGGGGCAGGCTGCGGAACATGGCTGCCTACGGCGCCGTGGTGGCCGGTGCGGCGTCCGTGCTCTCCACCTTCGCCTTCGACGCGACGGCGCCCGCCCTGATGGCGACCCCCGCCTACGGCGCCATCCTGCTCTCCGTCGGCTTCGCGCTGCTCTCGCCCAGGCTGCTGCGGGCGCTGCTCGACGTCCTCGCCGGACCGCTGGAGGCGATCGCCGGGCCGAGCGGCTATCTGACCGTGCGCACCATGCGGCGGCGGGCCGACGAGCTCGCCGGTGTGCTGATGCCGCTTGTGCTCTTCACGGGGATGGCGACCGCGACGCTCTACATCCAGGCCGTCGAGAGCGACGCGATCAAGGCGTCGGGTCTTACCAAGTCCGTCGAGGACAAGAACCTGGAGACACTGAACTTCACCGTCGTCGGCATCATCGTGGTCTTCTCCTGCATCATGCTGATCAACAGCCTGTACGCCGCGACCTCCTACCGGAGCCGCGAGTTCGGCCAGCAGCGCCTTGCCGGGGCCACTCCCGGACAGGTGCTCGGACTGGTCGGCGTCGAGAGTCTGGTCCTCACCGCGACCGGCGTGTTCCTCGGAACGGTGGCCGGGCTCGCCGGCATCCTGCCGTTCAGCTCCGTGCGGGCCGACGCGCTCCTGCCCGACCAGGGAATCGGCATCTGGCTCGCGATCGTCGCCGTCGCCACCGCGGCCACGATGATCACCAGCATCGGCACGGCGCGCCGGACGCTGCGCACCCCGGCGGTGGAGGCGGTGACCCTGGCCGCGTGACGGCTCCGGTTCAGGCGGCGGGGGAGCGCGCGACGCGGAACCCCACGTCGTCGATCCGGAACGTCGGGTGGCTGCGGCGCCGCACCGAGGCCCGGCAGCTCCAGTGCTCGTCGAACCAGCCACCGCCACGGAGCAGCCGATACGTGCCGTACACCTCGGGGTCGTAGAGGTCCCAGCACCACTCCCAGACATTGCCCAGCATGTCGTGCAGACCCCACGCGTTGGCCTGCTTGCCGCCCACTTCGTGGATCCGTCCGGAGCCGTTGCCGCCGTGCCAGGCGATCTCGTCGAGCGGCCCATACCGCGCACCGGCCGTACCGGCCCGGCACGCGTGCTCCCACTCGGCCTCGGTCGGCAGCCGGTAGCCGTCGGCGGACACGTCCCACTCGGCGCCTTCGCCATCGGCGGGGAGACGGTAGGCGGGTGCCAGCCCCTCACGCAGGGACAGGGCGTTGCAGAACCGGACCGCGTCCAGCCAGGAGACGCCCTCGACGGGCAGCCGGTCGCCGTGCGCGGTGCTCGGCCGCTCGCCGGTGACCTGCGCGTACAGCTCCTGGGTGACGGGGAACGCAGCGAGTTCGTGGGCCGCGACCTCCACCGGCCAACTGCGCTGTGTCCGCCGGTCCGACAGCGTCACCTGACCGCCCGGGACGCTGATCATCTTGCTCTCCGTGCTCATGTCGACGACAGGCGAGCCGCACGCATCTGCAGGTAGCGGGTCTCGGGGATGCTCAGCGTACGCTTGGCCGCCAACTGGTAGGCCGCCTGGGCCGCTTCGGTGTCGCCCGCCCGCTCCAGGAGATGGGCGCGCACGGCGTCGAGCCGGTGATGGCCCGCCAACCGGTCCTCCAGAGAAGCGACTTCGGCGAGACCGGCCCGCGGCCCGTGCACCATGGCGAAGGCCACGGCCCGGCTGAGTTCGGCCATGGGGTCGCGAGTGCGGCGTACGAGGATGTCGTACAGGCCCAGGATCTGCGGCCAGTCGGTGTGGTCGGCGCGCGCCGCCTCGTCGTGCAGCGCGGCGATCGCCGCCTGCAACTGGTAGGCGCCCGCGGAGCCTTGGGACAGGGCCTTCTCGACCAGCGCGCAGCCCTCCTCGATCGCGCGCCGGTCCCAGCGCGAGCGGTCCTGTTCGTCGAGCGGGATGAGCTCCCCGTGGGGGCCGGTGCGGGCCGCGCTGCGGGCCTCGGTGAGCAGCATGAGCGCGAGAAGGCCGGTCACCGCGCCCTCCTCGGGCAGCAGGGTGCGCACGGCCCGGGTGAGCCGGATCGCCTCGCGCGCCAGGTCGGAGCGGTGCAGGGCGCTGCCCGATGTCGCCGTGTAACCCTCGTTGAAGATGAGGTAGAGCACCTGAAGGACGGCCGCGAGCCGCTGATCACGGTCCTCGGGGCCCGGCTGCCGGAAGGGCACCCCCTTGACCTTGGCCTTCGCCCTGCTGATCCGCTGCGCCATCGTCGCCTCGGGCACGAGATGGGCGCGGGCGATCTCGGCCGTGGTCAGACCGCCGACCGCGCGCAGCGTCAGCGCGACCTGAGCGGCCGCACTCAGCCCCGGATGGCAGCACAGGAAGAGCAGCGTCAGGGTGTCGTCGTCGGAGGGCGCGCGGCTCTCGCCCGGCGCGGGTGCCGTGAAGGTGTCCCGGGGCGACAGCTGGGCGGCCTCCTCCTCACGTTTGCGCCGCGCCTCGTCACTGCGCAGCTGATCCGTCAGCCGCCGCGAAGCGACCCTGATCAGCCAGCCGCGAGGGTTGTCGGGAACGCCCTGCTCGGCCCACTGCCGGGCCGCGGCGAGCAGCGCCTCCTGCACGGCGTCCTCGGCCTCGCCGAAGTGTCCGTACCGGCGCACGAGCGCGCCGAGGACCTGCGGCGCGTGCAGGCGCAGCAGGTCCTCGACCGAGGCTTCGCTGTTCAGGACGCGTCGTCGGGGACACCCATGATGGGGCGGATCACGACGGGGTAGTTGGGCGCGCCCTCGGGGATCGGGCACTGCTGGATGCGATTGGCGATCTCCGTGACCCGGTCGAGGCTCGCGCAGTCGAGGACCCAGTACCCGGCGAGCACTTCCTTCGTCTCGCCGTAGGGACCGTCCGTGATGACCGGGCGGCCGTCCTTGTCCACGTCGACCAGGCGGGTCTGCGCGGGCTCGGCCAGGCCCTGACCGTCGACGATCTCGCCGGACTCGGCCAGATCGTCGTTGAGCGCGCCCATGAAGGCGAACATCGCCTGCAGGTCCTTCTCGCTCCAGGCCGGGCTGGTCGCGTTCCCCTTGCCGCTCTGCGCCTCGTAGTCCGCCTGCGTTCCCTGAACCATCACCAGATACTTCATGATGTCGCTCCTCCGCTGTGCGGTGGTCACCCCTTGTGGGCAACTCTCACAGGGGACGTCGGAGCGGACGACCCGTTCTCGACATTACGCCGGAACAATTTTCCTGCCCTGTCGGAAGGGCCGGACGGCCGCCGCCCCGCCCGTCGCCCACCAGGACGTTTCGGTGGTCGCCGAATCGACGCGCGGCTACGGTCCGGGCATGACGTACGCACAGCGAGCCGACCAGTTCCGCGCCCTGCACCGCACCGGCGAACCCCTGCTGCTGCCCAACGCCTGGGACCACGCCTCCGCCGCCGCGCTCGCCCACGGCGGCTTCCCGGCGATCGGCACGACCAGCCTCGGTGTGGCGGCAGCCGCCGGCAAGGCGGACGCCATGGGCGGCACACGGGAGGAGACCCTGCGCCTGGCCCGCGGCCTGGCCCGGCTGCCCGCGCTGATCACCGTGGACATCGAGGGCGGCTTCGGCGAGCGGCCCCAGGAGGTCGCGGCCCTCGCCGCGGAACTGGTCAGGGCGGGTGTCGTGGGCGTGAACATCGAGGACGGGCGCCCGGACGGGACGCTGGCCGACACGGCTGTGACGTGCGAGCTGATCCGTGCCGTCAAGGAGACGGCCCCCGATCTCTTCGTCAACGCGCGCACGGACACCTACTGGCTGCACGCCGGGGGAGAGGGGGAGACCGAGCGCCGGGCCGACGCCTATCGGCAGGCGGGCGCCGACGGCCTGTTCGTCCCCGGGCTCCAGGACGAGAAGGTCATCGCGGGTCTTGTCGAGGGGATGGCCGATGTACCGCTGAACATTCTCTTCGCGTCCGGCGCCCTCACCTACCGGCGTCTGGCGGAGCTCGGCGTGCGCCGCGTGAGCAGCGGCTCGCTGCTCTTCCGTGCCGCCCTGCACGGAGCCGTCGAGGCGGCGCGCTCGATCGCCGGGGGTCTCGCCGTGCCGGACGGCATGCCCTCGTACGCGGACGCCCAGGCGCTCTCCGCGGCGTACGGCAAGGGCGACTAGGCGGCTAGGGGCGCACCCCGTCCGCGTCCGACTCGCCGCCCGCGTCCGACCTTTCGCCCTCTCCGTGGCGCGCGCCCCCGCCGTTGCGCTTCTCGTCCCCGTGGCCCGGCCACCACGCCGCGTGCCCGATGAGGGCCGTCAGTGCGGGCGTGAAGATCATCG
Organism: Streptomyces sp. NPDC047525; assembly: GCF_040643025.1. Taxonomy (NCBI): domain Bacteria; kingdom Bacillati; phylum Actinomycetota; class Actinomycetes; order Kitasatosporales; family Streptomycetaceae; genus Streptomyces; species Streptomyces sp. NPDC047525. Next base: position 696,692 of record NZ_JBEYTL010000001.1, on the reverse strand, counting down.
CCATGACGAAGGCGGCGATGAGGATGCCGAAGGAGAGGGAGAAGCCCATCTGGGAGAGCGTCGAGTTGCCCGCGAGCATCAGCGTCGCGAACGTGCCCGCCAGGATCACGCCCGCCGAGCCGATCGTCGGGCCCGAGTGGCGCACCGCCGTGCCCGCCGCGTCGTGCGGGGTGCGGCCCTCGCGGGCCTCCTCGCGCAGGCGCGACACCATCAGGATGTTGTAGTCCGTGCCGAGGGCGACCACGAACAGATACATGATCACCGGCAGCATGAACATCAACCCCGGCTGGCTGCCGATCTGTTGGAACAGCAGTGAGGTCGCGCCCAGGGTCGCGCCGAAGCCGAGGGCGACGGACAGCATCAGGTACCAGGGCGCCACCAGGCTCCGCAGCAGCAGGCCGAGGATGACCATGATGGCCAGCGCCGCCACCGGGAAGACCACCGAGTAGTCGCGGTCCACCGCCTTGTTGATGTCGACGTACACCGCCGTCGTCCCGCCGACGAGTGCCTCGGTGCCGGGCGGGGCGTCCTCGTGGGCGGTCGGGCGCAGGCGGTCCTTGACGGTCTCCAGGGCCTTGTCGGACGCGGGCGGGTCCGAGAGCACCACGGAGAACGACGCCGTGGAGCGGTCCGTGCTCAGACGGGGAGCGGAGACCTCGCCCACGCCCTGGATGTCGTCCAGCTGTCCCCGGAAGGCGGCCGTGCGCGCCGCGGGGAGCGGTCCGTCGTCCGTCGACGTGAGGTAGACGAAGGTCGGGTCGGTGGTGCCCGCGGGGAAGCCCTTCTGGAGGTCCTTCAGGGCGACCATCGACTCCTTGTCCTTGGGCAGCGAGGAGCCCGCCAGGTCGAAGTTGGCCCGGTATCCGAGCGCGCCGAGCGTGAGCGCGCCCATGAACAGCGCCGACACCAGGGCCCATACGGCGGGCTTGCGGGCGATGGCCTTGCCGAGCCGCGCGAATCCGGTGCCCTGCGGCTCCCGCTGCCACGACTTGGAGGGCCAGAACACCTTGGTGCCGAGCAGCGAGACGACGGCGGGGACCAGCGTGAGCCCGGCGAGCAGCGTCACGAAGACCGCGATGGCCAGGGCCGGGCCCATCGACCGCAGCATCCCGAGCGAGGAGAGCGTGAGCGCGGCGAACGCGACGATGACGGCGCCCGCCGCCGAGGTGATCGCCTCCCCGACCCGCTCGACGGCGTGCACCATGGCGCCCTTGGGATCCTCGCCCGCCCGCAGGGCCTCCCGGTAGCGGAAGAGCAGGAACAGGATGTAGTCCGTGCCGACGCCGAACAGGACGACGGTGAGGAGTTCCTGGATGGAGGAGTCGGCCTTCATGTCGAAGGCCTTGTTCGCGGAGGCGATCAGACCGGTCGCCATCGGCGAGATGAGGCCGATCAGGACCACGGGGAGCAGCGCGATGATCGGGCTCCGGAAGATCACCAGGAGCAGCACGATGATGATCACGATCGTGCCGACCCCGACGAGCAGTCCGGCCCGCTCCGAGGCGTCGCTCTCGTCCAGCGCCTGCGCGGCGGAGCCGGTGATCCCGGCCGAGAGGTCCGTGCCCTTCAGCTCGGGCTTGAGGTCGGACCGCAGGTCTTCGACCGCGTCCTGCTGTGCGGTGTCCTCGGGGTTGGTGATCTTCGGCATCGCGACGACCGACGTCTGCACCAGCTTGTTCGGCGAGACCGCCCCTGGCACGACCGCCTGCACCTCGGGGATCTTCTTGGCCTGGAGATCCTTGGAGATGCGGGCGACGTCCGCGGAGTCGGCGGCCGTCAGCTTTCCGCCGTCGGAGCGCTGGAAGACGATGATCGCGCCGACGTTCTGCTGTTTGGGGAACTCCGCTTCCTGCACGTCCGCCGCGCGGATGGACTCGTAATGGTCCGGCAGGAAGCTTGCCTCGTCGCTGCTGGAGGTGAGTTTCGGCGCCAGGGAGATCACGGCACCGGCCGCCACGACCCACGCCAGGATGATCCACCACGGGCGACGGACCACGAATCGGCCCAGGCCAGAGAACATGCTGCTGCCTCTCCTCGCCCCCGAGGCGTAGCGATGCGTTCTGACCAAGGATCTTCCGGACCGGGCGGCCCCGCCACTTGAGCCGTTCGGCGCAACGGCGGGGCGCGCCCTGGGAGGCCCGAGGGGGCGCGCCCGGAGGACCCGAGGGGGCGCGTCCGGGCGGGCCCGGCTGCCGTCAGAAGTTGATCATGTGTCCGGCCAGGCCGTGCACCGCTTCCTTGACCGCCTCGCCGAGCGTCGGGTGCGCGTGCACGTTGCGCGCGACCTCGTGCACCGTCAGGTCCCACTGCTGGGCCAGGGTCAGCTCGGGGAGCAGCTCCGTGACGTCCGGGCCGATCAGGTGGGCGCCGATGATCTCGCCGTACTGCGCGTCGCTGATGATCTTGACGAAGCCGACGGTGTCGCCGAGGCCGTGTGCCTTGCCGTTCGCCATGAACGGGAACTTCGCGACCTTGACGTCGAAGCCCTTCTCCTTCGCCTGCGCCTCCGTCCAGCCGAAGCTGGCGATCTGCGGCTGGGAGTAGGTGGCCCGCGGGATCATCGGGTAGTCGAGCTCCATCGTCTCGGCGCCCGCGATCGTCTCGGCGGCCACGACACCCATGGACTCGGCGGTGTGCGCGAGCATCAGCTTCGCGGTGACGTCACCGATGGCGTAGATGTGCGGCACGTTCGTCCGCCCGTGCCCGTCGATGTCGATGGCGCCGCGCTCGGTCACCGCCACGCCCGTCGCCTCCAGGCCGAAGCCCGTGACGTTCGGCGCGAAGCCGATGGCCTGCAAGACCTTGTCCGCCTCCAGGACCTCCTGCTTGCCGTCCTTGCCGGTCACGGTGACCTTGACCTTGGCGCCGGACTCGTCGATCGACTCGACGCGGGTGGAGGTCTTCACGTCGATGCCGAGCTTGCGGTACTGCTTGGCCAGCTCCGTCGAGACGTCCGCGTCCTCCAGGGGCGCGATGCGGTCGAGGAACTCGACGATCGTGACCTTCACGCCGTAGTTGTGCAGGACATAGGCGAACTCGATGCCGATGGCGCCGGCGCCCGCGATCACGATCGACTCCGGCACGCTGTCCGCGAGGATCTGCTCCTCGTACGTCACGACGCGCTCGGAGCGCCGCGTGCCGGGCAGCAGCTTCGGCGTCGCGCCCGTGGCGATGATGCAGTTCTCGAACGTGATCGTGTCCGTGGTGCCGTCCGACTTGGCGACCTGGAGCGTGTTCGCGTCGAGGAACGTGCCCCGGCCGTCGAACTCCGTGATCTTGTTCTTCTTCATCAGGAAGTGGACGCCCTTGACGCGGCCGTCCGCGACCGTGCGGCTGCGGTTGAACGCCTCGCCGTAGTCGAAGGACACGTTCCCGTCGACCTTGATGCCGTACGTCTTCTGCTCGTGCGTGAACAGATGGGCCAGCTCGGCGTTGCGCAGCAGTGCCTTGGTCGGGATACAGCCGACGTTGAGGCAGACACCTCCCCAGTACTTCTCCTCGACGACCGCTACCCGCTTGCCCAGCTGGGCGGCGCGGATGGCGGCCACATAGCCGCCGGGTCCTGCTCCGAGCACGACGACGTCGAAGCGGTCTTCCATGGGGAGGTCCTCTCTGGTGGTACGTATCCGGTGGTACGTGACTCGCGCACGTCCGATCATGCGGCATCCGGCCGCGTCGCGGGCGGTCGGGTGGCCGATGTCATGCCACCCGCCCCGGGCCAAGGGCTCAACCGCCGCCGCGGGCCGGTGGGTTGACGCTCCATACCGGATTCACCCGGCCGAAGGTCACGGGATAGTGTCGCCGCGACGGAGCAGAAACCCATGTTCCCTCTGGGAGAGGTGGAGAACGCGCTGTGACCGCAGACGAGCAGACCGGGATCACATCCATACCCTTCGACGTGCCGACGTCGGCGCGCGCCTACGGCTGGATGCTCGGCGGCAAGGACAACTACGCGGTCGACCGCGACTTCCTGCTGCAGACGCTGCCCGACTTCCCCGAGTGCGTCGACATCGCCAGGCAGAACCGCGAGTTCCTCTTCCGCGTCGTGCGCCATCTGACCCGGGCCGGGATCCGCCAGTTCATCGACATGGGCTGCGGCCTGCCGACCGACGACAACGTCCACCAGGTCGCCAAGCGCTTCGCACCCGACACCCGCGTCGTCTACGTGGACATCGACCCGATCGTCCTCGCGCACGGCAGGGCGCTGCTCGCCGACGACTCCACCACCACCGTCATCCACGGTGACATGCGTGACCAGGACGCCGTCCTCGGCCACCCGGACGTGACGCGCCTCATCGACTTCGACGAGCCGGTCGCGGTGCTCTTCCTGTCGGTGGTGCACCACCTGACCGACGCCGACAACCCCCGCCGCGTACTGCGCACGATCATCGACCGCGCGGCCCCCGGCAGCTACCTGGGCCTCTCGCAGGTCGTCGCCGACGACCCGCACCGCGGCGCCGCGATGAGCGCGCACATCTCCGGCGGCGGTGTCCCCTGGCAGACGCGCACCCCCGCCGAGCTCGACGCGCTCCTGGACGGCCTGGAGCCGGTCGAGCCCGGCCTGGTGAACCTGGTCGACTGGCGCCCGGACGCCGACCAGCCCCCGCTCGCCCCGGTCCACGAGGATCTGGCCCCCTACCTGGGCGCCACCGAGCAGAGCAAGGGCATCTACGAGTACGGGGGTTTGCTCCGCAAGGCATAGCCATACACAATGGCGTGCATGATCCAGCACCTGACCGCCGCCGTGAGGACCTTCGGGGTTCCGTGGCGGCGCGGGTGCGAGCGATCGGGTCGCTAGCTGCCCGGGGATCCGTCTCCGTACCGCCACCCGTTCACTCACCACCGAAGGATCACCATGGCTGTGGTTTCCCCTGCCGTCCCCTCCGCTGCTCCTGCCGTCCCGCCCGCGCTGCGTGACGCCCGCGTCCCCGCCGACGGCATGTACGAAGGCCGCCGCACCCTGCGCCGCGTACCCGAAGGCTGGGAAGAGCGCCCCTACGACCTGATCGACGTCGTCCCCCAGGGCCGCCTCATCGGCGCCGAGATCCGCGGCGTCGACCTCGCGCAGCCGCTCACCCCCGCACTGCGCGAGGAGTTGAATCGCGCCCTCCTGGAGTGGAAGGTGCTCTTCTTCCGGGGCGCGGGGATCACCTCCGAGCAGCAGCGCGCCTTCGCCCTCAACTGGGGCGACCTGGAGACCAATCCGCTGCTCGCGCGCGGCTCGGCCGACGACGTCGTCCGCTTCGACAAGGGCGGCAGCGCCACCCCCACGTACGAGAACGTCTGGCACGCCGACGTCACCTTCCGCGAGCGGCCCGCGCTCGGCGCCGTCCTGCAACTGCGCGAGGTCCCGCCGGTGGGCGGCGACACCATGTGGGCGGACATGGCGGCCGCGTACGACAACCTCCCCGACGAGGTGAAGGCACGCATCGAAGGGGCCCAGGCGGTGCACGACTTCATCCCCGGCTTCGCCCGCTTCTACGGACCCGAGAAGCTGATCCCGCTCCAGGAGCAGTTCCCGCCGGTCACGCACCCCGTGGTGCGCAGGCACCCGGAGACCGGGCGGCGGATGCTCTTCGTGAACACCTCCTTCACCACGCACATCGTGGGCATGGAGCGCGCGGAGAGCGACCGGCTGCTGAGCTATCTGGTGCGCCAGGCGCAGGTCCCCGAGTACCAGGTGCGGTTCCACTGGCAGGCCGGTGACGTCGCCTTCTGGGACAACCGCTCCACCCAGCACTACGCGGTCGACGACTACGCCCCGCACCGTCGCGTGGCCGAACGTGTCGCGATCGCGGGCGACCGCCCGTACTGACCCCCGCCCTCGGAAGGAACCCGATTCCTGATGTCAGCCGCAGCGCGCTTCCCGTTGACTCCCGAGCCCATCCACGTCCCCGACGCGGTGCTCGACGACCTCAGGGCGCGGCTGCGGCTGACGCGGTGGCCCGACGACGTGGGCAATGACGACGGGTACTACGGCGTCCGCCGCGGCTACCTCCAGGAACTGGCCGAGTACTGGCTCCATCACTACGACTGGCGCAAGGCCGAAGCGGCCATCAACTCCTATGAGCACTACCGGGTGAGCATCGACGGCGTGCCGGTGCACTTCATGCGCAGGCCCGGCGTCGGCCCCGCCCCCACCCCGCTCGTCCTCACGCACGGCTGGCCCTGGACCTTCTGGCACTGGTCCAAGGTCGTCGACCCGCTCGCCGACCCCGCCGCGTTCGGCGGCGACCCGGCGGACGCGTTCGACGTCATCGTCCCCTCCCTGCCCGGCTTCGGTTTCTCCACGCCGCTGCCGGACCACCCCGACATGAACTTCTGGAAGGTCGCCGACCTCTGGCACACCCTGATGACCGACACGCTCGGCCACGAGAAGTACGCCGCCGCGGGATGTGACATCGGCGCCCTCGTCACCGGTCAGCTCGGCCACAAGTACGCCGACGAGCTGCACGGCATCCACATCGGCTCCGGCCAGAAGCTCACCATGTTCAACGGCGACCGGGGCTGGGACCTCAGCGGCGGACAGCCGATCCCGGAAGGGCTGCCCGAGCCCGCGCACCGGCAACTCCTGTCCCTGGAACGTCGGTTCGCCGCCCACCTGGCCGTGCACGTCCTCGGCCCCAGCACCCTGTCCTACGGGCTCAGCGACTCACCGGTCGGGCTGCTCGCCTGGATCCTGGAGCGCTGGGACAAGTGGAGCGACAACCGGGGCGATGTGGAGAGCGTCTTCTCCAAGGACGATCTGCTCACGCACGCCATGATTTTCTGGGTGAACAACGCCATCGGAACGTCGGTGCGCTACTACGCGAACGCCAACCGCTACCCCTGGACGCCCTCCCACGACCGCAGGCCGGCCATCGAGGCCCCCACCGGCATCACCTTCGTCGGCCACGAGAACCCGCCCGGAGTCACCACCACCGAGCAGCGGATCCAGAGCTGGCTCGCCGGTGACCGTGCCGACTGGTACCACCACGTCAACCTCGCCGCGCACGAGAGCGGCGGTCACTTCATCCCGTGGGAGATCCCCGAGGGCTGGGTGGGCGACCTGCGCCGTACGTTCCGCGACCGGCGCTGAGCGAGACAGGGCACGGCCGGATCCGCTCAACGCTCCAGCATCCGCTGCCACTTGACCTCGCCGTCCTGCCACTCGTCCGTGGGGGAGAGCCCCGCGGCGGTGGCGACGGCGGCCGAAGCCAGGTGGTCCGGGTGGACATGGGCGACGACGCCGCGCACGGCCCGCTGCCCCGCGAGCCAGTCGACGAGGCCGCGGGCAGCCTCCACCGCGATGCCCCGCCCCTGCCAGGGAGTTCCCACGACCCAGGCGATCTCCGCGACCAGCGCGCTGTCGCTGCTGTCGCTGCCGTCGGCGGCGGGACCGACCGTGGCCTGCACCGTCCCGGCCAGGCAGTCCTCGCCGCGCAGCCGCAGCACCCAGTTGCACCAGGAGACCGCCGGGTCGGGGGAGCCCGCGGTCATCCGCAGGTAGCGGGCGCGCAGGGCCTGTGGATCGTCCGGAGAACCGCCGATGAAGGTGTGCAGGGCGGGGTCGGCGAGGACATCGGCCATCTCGTCCGCGTGCTCGACCCGGAGAGGTACGAGGACGAGGCGGGCGGTGCGGATCTCCTGGGCGTGGATCGCGGTCAAGGACGACTCCCTCATCTCTCCTCCTGGCGGCGGCCGAGCAGGAAGTCCCGCTCGGCGGCGTTCTCGGTGCGGGCCAGCGCGGCGTCGTACGCCCGTGCCGCCTCATCGGTGCGGCCGAGGCGTCGCAACAGGTCCGCGCGGATGGCATGGAACACGTGGTAGCTGTCGAGAGCCAGCTCGTCGACCAGGGGCAACGCCGCGCCGGGCCCCTTGACCTCGGCCACCGCCACCGCGCGGTTGAGGGCGGCGACCGGGCTCGGGGCCACGGCAAGGAGCTGGTCGTACAGCTGGAGGATCTGGCCCCAGTCCGTGGCGGACGCGGTCGGCGCGTCGCTGTGCACGGCGTTGATCGCGGCCTGGATCTGGTACGGCCCGGGGCTGCCGCGGCGCAGGCAGCGGCGGACGAGCGCCTGGCCCTCGTCGATCAGCGCGCGGTCCCACCGGCCGCGGTCCTGCTCGGCGAGGAGGACGAGCCCGCCGTCGGCGGTGGTCCTGGCGGCCCGCCGCGACTCGGAGAGCAGCATGAGCGCGAGCAGGCCCAGGGCCTCGGGCTCGTCGGGCATCAGCTCGGTCAGGAGCCGTCCCAGGCGGATGGCCTCCGCGCAGAGGTCGTCGCGGACGAGCGCGTCACCCGCGCTGGCCGTGTGCCCCTCGTTGAAGACGAGATAGACGACGGCGAGGACCGCGCGAAGCCGTTCCGGCAGATCGGCGTCGCCGGGGATCCGGTACGGGATGTGCGCGTCGCGGATCTTCCCCTTGGCCCGCACGATCCGCTGGGCCATCGTCGGCTCCGGCACCAGGAAGGCGCGGGCGATCTCCGTGGTGGTCAGACCGCCCAGGAGACGCAGGGTGAGGGCCACCCGCGCCGCGGGGGCGAGCGCCGGATGGCAGCAGGTGAAGATCAGACGCAGCCGGTCGTCGCGCACGGGTCCCTCCACGGCCGGTGGCTCCTGGGCATGCAGCAGCGCGGCCTGCGCATGCCGGTCCTCGCGGGACGCCTCCCTGCGTAGGCGGTCGATCGCGCGGTTGCGGGCGGTGGTGATGATCCAGCCCGCGGGGCTCGGCGGCAGACCGGTGGAGGGCCACCGCTGCACCGCCGTGGTGAACGCCTCCTGGACCGCCTCCTCGGCGATGTCGATGTCGCCGAAGACGCGGACCAGGACGGCCACCGCGCGCCCGTACTCCGCACGGAAGACCCGCTCGATGCTCCCCGCCGTGACCGTGACCTCCGGGGGACCCGCTGCCACTAGCAGGATCCGTGCTGCAGCGGCCTGACCTCGATGGGCAGGGTGATCGCGCGGGCCAGCTTGCGGCCCCATGCGAGCGCCTCGTCCAGATCGGCCGCCCGGATGACGGTGAAGCCGCCGAGATGCTCCTTGCCCTCGACGTACGGGCCGTCGGTCGTGAGCACCTCGTTGTCCTTGAGGCGCACCACGGTCGCCGTGCTCGGCGGGAAGAGGCCCCCGGCGAACACCCAGGCGCCCGCCTCCCTGAGCTCGGCGTTCACCGCTTCGACGTCGCGCATGATGGGCTCGAGGAACTCCGGATCCGGCACGCCGCCGTCGGGCTGGTAGATGCTGAGCAGGTACTGGTTCATGGTCGTCGCTCCTTGGCGGATCGTCCCTGGGGCCGGCCCTGTGCCGCCCTCTCACTGTCCATACGAACGGCAATCGGCCGGATCGACAGGGGGAGGCGAAAGATCCGCCGAACATTCTCGCCGGGCGTTCTCGGCTAATGATCGGTGATGATCGCGTCGAGGTGCCGCAGCGCCGCCTCCACCCGCGCCGGATCGTCGAAGAACGGGTCGTCCGGGACGGGCAGCGAGCCCGCGAGGGCGATCCCGCGGCCCCGCGCCCACGTCGCGTCATCGACGTCGACCGCCGCGCGGAAGGCGCCCCGGGCCTCGTCCGGCAGGAACAGCCACGCGGGCAGCAGGTCGACCGCGGGGTCGCCCACGGCCAGCGTCCCGAAGTCGATGACGGCGCTCAGGCGGCCGCCGACGGACAGCAGATTGCCGGTCGCCAGGTCGCCGTGGACCCACGAGGGCGGGCCGTCCCAGGCGGGTGCCGCGAGGGCCTCGTCCCACACGGCGGTCACCGCGTCACTGTCGACGAGCCCCGCCACCTTCAGCTTCGCGATCTTGGAGCGTACGAGGGAGTCGGCGAACAAGGAGTCGCACTCGGTGCCCACGCGTTCCCCGCGGAAGGCATTGCTGAGCCGGGGGCCCGGACCGCCCGTGGGGTCGATGCCCCGCAGGGCGGTGACGAATCCGGCGAGGTCGGCCGCCGCCCGGAGCGGATCCGTGAGGGAGCCGGTGGTCGCGGTGTCGCCCTCCAGCCACCGGTAGACGGACCAGGGGAAGGGGTAGCCCTCGCCGGGTTCGCCCCTGCCCAGCGGCTCGGAGACGGCGAGCGGCAGCTGCGGGGCGAGCCACGGCAGCCACCGCTGCTCGGCCTCCACCTGACCGACCCACCTGCGGTGGCGCGGCAGCCGTACGGACATGTCGTCGCCGAGCCGGTACGTCGCGTTGTCCATGCCGGACAGCGGGACCGGCGCGAGCGGCAGGTCCGCCCACCGGGGGAACTGCGCTGCGAGCAAGCGGCGGACCAGGTCCGTGTCGATGATCGGATCACTCATGGGCAACTCCCCGCGCACGAACTGCGCCTTGGACGACGCTGGGGCGTCGTCCAAGGCGCAGTGGTGGATGTCGAGGCCTCATCCCACCGTCACGAGAGAGGCCACGTCCACCCAATTACCGTCGGCTGCGCGAAGGAAGACCGCACGGCAGGCGGAGCTCAGAACGCGAGGGCCGCGCCTCCCGCGAGGCCCGCCCGCATCTCGCAGCTGTTGCCGAACGTCTGGGACCACGCGACTCGTCTGCCCTGCCACACGCCGTCGACCGCGACCACGACGGGCTTCCACTCCTTCGTGCAGGCCATGCCGGGTGACGTGCCGACCAGCTGAGCGAACTGACCGTCGACCGAGCGCAGTTCGGCGCAGGCGGCGGACGGCGTGGGGTGGGTTCCGGAGGCCTTGGGCAGACAGTTCAGGGTCACGGCGCGTTCCATGATCGCGGTGTCCGCCTCTTCGCCCTGGCCGACGGCGAGGACCAGCGACGAGGGCGCGTAGAGGCCGGCGGCGGCGGCCTTGGGCTGGGCCTGCGCCGTGCCAGAGGTTCCGGACATCACGCAGGCGGCCACGACAGCGGTGGCGCCCACCGTCTTGAGGAAGAAACGCACGTCAACTCTCCTTTGATGCGGGTGTGTTGCTGGTTGCAGACGGGAGTCTTGCCGGTGCGGAGAGTGAGTTCCAAACGCATGGTCGATTTCCGGATGCATGTGTCCGCTGAGCGGTCACCGCATGACCGTTCGGGCAGCTCAGGGCGGGCGAGAGGGATGCGGAACGTCACGCGAAGGGTGTCCAACATGTGGACCGGAAGCGATGGTGCAAGTCAGAACAACTGTCTGACCTGCGGAAACAGTTGATTTGATTTTCTACCGGAATCGATGGTCGACCGGAAAGCATCGGTGCTAAGGGCTCAGGCCGGACCGCCGCAACGCAAAGCGGACCGCCGCAGCGCAAGGCGGCGCGCCGCGGCGGCCACGCCTCAGCCGAGCGTGACGCTGATCCGCTGACTGGCGCCCTTCGTGCCGCTGAGGTCCCCGAACGTCAGCTTCAGGGAGGCGCCGGTGACCGCCGACGTGACCGTGGCGGGCTTGGCCGTCACCGCGGACACGGCGCGGTTCCAGGTGAGGGTCAGGGAGGTCTGCGCGCGCATCGGGTCGCTGACGCAGATGACGGCCGTGCCGTCGCTCTTCTCGCTGATCTGCACGGAACAGGGCGCGCTCGCGGTGAGCTTGCCCACCGTGCCGCCGAACCAGAAGTTGACCCCGGTGAAGCCGAGCGAGGGGACCGAAACACCTTGCTGGTTGTCGGAGTTGGCGAGGATCTGGAGCCATCCGGTGTCCGCCGACCGGGCCGCTGTCTGCGCCGCGCTCGCCCCCGGCATCAGGGCGTAGGCGTACGTCCCGTTCGTCGGTGCGGTGCCGTGGTCGACGTACATCGTGAGGTACTTGCGGGCGATCGCCGTCGTCGCGCCGCCCTTGTTGATGTCGCTCCACTTGCCGCTGCGCTCCTCGCGCAGTGCCTTCACCGTCGCGCCGCCGGGGAAGACATAGCCGCCGTGGCCCCCGATGTGCGCCCATTTGGCGCCGGTGAGGGTCGCGGACCAGGGGGAGCCGGTCGGCTTGGCCGCGCCGTCCACCTGGAACGAGGTGGTGCCCGTCGGGCCGAGGTTGCGGTTCTCGACGGTCGTCTCGACCGCCGCGCCGTCCGTGCAGACGATGCCCGCTCCCAGACAGACGATCGCGTCGTCCAGGCAGAACCACGACTTCTTCGCGCGCAGGGTGCTCTGCAGTCCCTTCAGGTACTGCCCGATGGAGGCCCGTTGGCCGTCGCTCGCCCCGCCCACCCACTTCACGTCCGGCATCGAAGCGCCCCAGTCGCCGCCCGCCGCGTCCGCGAGCGCCTTGCGCGATGCCGTGACGCCGGGCAGCCGGTACGGGTCGACCGTGGGCCAGAAGGCGTCGCTGTACTGCCCGTTGGCGTAGGTGTCGCCCCACCAGTAGAGCATTCCGGAGCCGGTGTGCCAGCCGCGCAGATTCTCGCCGTTGCCCGTCTCGTAGTACGTGATGCGGGGATCGGCCATGCTGATCGAAGCGGCCCAGCCGGGGCGCCGGTGCGTCGCGCGGGCCATGTTCGGGAAGAGCCGGTGGCCGGTGGGCTCGGCGATCGCGGTCACCGACGTGTCGCTCTCAACCCCTTGCAGGCGGGCCAGACTTGTCAGGCCGAGCGAGGCGTCGCTCAGCGGCGGACTGTAGTAGTCGCGCCGCATCCAGCCCTTGACCAGGCCGCGCCACCGCGCGTTCTCGGCCGCGCTCGCGCCCTGACCGAGGAGTACGACGGCGGACATGATGGGGTGGCCGCGCCGGTGGTCGTCGGCCTGGATCCTCTTGGCGTCGGACGTGGCCAGACCGCGGCTGATGGCACGGCCCGCCACGCCGTCCATGACGAGGCCGTTGTAGATGAACGGAGCCCACGCCTTCTCCACGGCGTCGAAGATGATCTGCTTCTTGGCGTCCGTGACCTCCCAGCTCGATCCGCGCAGCAGGGAGAAGAGCATGCCGAGGCCGCCGAGCATCACCGATCCGTACGACCCCGTGTAGGGCACGGTGGTGTGCTGGATGAACGAGCCGTCGGTGTAGAGGCCGTCGCCGGTGGTCACGTACGGGAAGACGGGGGACAGGGCGTCCCTGGCCAGCGCGATCTTCGCGGAGCTCGCGCCGACGACACCGCGCAGCGCGAGCACGCGGCACAGGTCGACGCGGTTCGCGCCGGTGCTCGTCCCGGTGTAGCTGCCTACCGCGGAGTCAGGCACGAAGTGGTCCACGGCCTTGCAGTAGTTGGCCACTTGGGTCTCCGACAGCTGGTCGTACATCAGGACGCAGACGTCGAGGAGGTTCTGCGGGGCGCCTATCTGCCAGCTGTACCAGTTGCCGAACCGCGCCTGGTTCTCGTTGTAGACCTGCGTGTAGAGGTGGTCGAGGCCGGTGAGGATGTCGGCCTTGAGGCCCGCGTCGCCGGTCAGGCCCGTGCCCTCCTGCCGGTAGGCCTGCGCCATGGTGTTGAGTCGGCTGTAACCGGTTACTACGTTCGCCGAGTAGCCGTACGACTCCTGGTCGGTGTCCGGATCGGGGTCGGCGTACGAGGCGTCCGGCCACAGGGACCCTGTGGCGGGGGCCATGGTGGCGCGCAATTCCCGCGCCGTGGTGCCGAGTTCGGCCAGGCGGCTCTTGAAGGGCTCGGCCGTGGGGGAGAAGCCCTCTCCGAGTATCAAGGTGCGCCACTTGGTGCGCAGTGCTTCGTACGCGTCCGCGGCGACCGCTGCTTCTGCCTCGTCCGAGGGCAGCAGACCCGAGGCCGTCAGGGCGAGCGCGGAGCCGCCGGTGGTGAGCAGGAAGGCGCGGCGGGACCAGGGAGAGTGCATGGGGTCTCCGATGGTGAGGGGGAGAGGGAGGGGGAGAAGTGGGAGGTGCGCGCGGGGGGCGAGAGGAGTAAGCGCTTTCTAGCATGGGTCCAGGCCACTGCTCAATGGGTCGCGCAACGCGCTGTAGCGTCAGGGGTATGAACGATCACGCAGTGGTGGATGTGGGCGACGTACGCCTGGCCTATCGGACCTGGGGCGACTCGTACGGAGCGCCCGTCGTGCTGCTGCACGGGCTCGGCGGTTCCTCGGCGACCTGGGAGCAGGTCGGGCAGGTGCTCGGCCAGGAGTGGCGCGTGTACGCGCTCGATCTGCGCGGGCACGGCGAGAGCGACTGGCCGGACGAGTACTCGGTCGAGCTGATGCGGGACGACGTGCTCGGCTTCCTCGACGAGCTCGGCCTCGACCGCGTCGGCGTCGTGGGCCACTCCATGGGCGGGGTCGTGGCGTACCTCCTCGCGCAGGAGCACCCGGACCGCGTCGAGCGCCTCGTCCTGGAGGAGACCCCGCCGCCCTACCCGCGCGACATGATCGAGGACCCGCGCCCCGAGGGGGCCCTCGACTTCGACTGGCCCGTGTCCCCCGCGGTCCGCGCACAGATCTTCGACCCGGACCCGGAGTGGGCCGAGCGGCTCGGCGAGATCGTCGCACCGACGCTGATCGTGGCGGGCGGCCCGGACAGCAGCATGCCGCAGGGGCGCATCCCCGACATGGCATCGGAGATCCCCGACTCCCGGCTGATCACGATCCCGGTCGGGCACTCGGTGCACGAGGCGAGCCCGCAGCAGTTCGCCGAGCAGGTCAGCGAGTTCTTCACCAGCTGAGCCGGGCTGAGCCGGGCTGGACTGAGCTGAGCCGGGCCGGGGCAAAGGGTGCGGGGCGTGGTCGGACCACGCCCCGCAGCACGTCCGTCGGTGGTTACGCCGGGCGCGGCCGTGACTGGTAGAGGCGGGTGTAGTAGCGGCCGTCCGCCTCCAGGCCTGTGGGGTCGTCACCGGCTTTGAGTACCTGGTCCACGGCGCTGCTCTGCTCGCCGGGATCGCTGAACAGCCGCTGCGGGTAGGTCCTTTCGGGATCGGTCTCGGTGGCGAGGCCATGGGCGTCCAGGACGGTCAGGATCTCCGTGAACGGCACCGTGCGCAGGACGAACGCACTCACCCACACCGGTACGCGCGTCGCGTCGAGGAGCGCGCCGAAGGTGTGGTGGGTGATGTAGCCGATGCCTCCGGTGACCGTGATCAGGCCGACGCGCCCCACCGCGCGGCGCAGCTCGTCGCTGGGCGGGTGACGCTCCAGGTTCTCCGCATAGGCCTCGTCGAGCAGGCCCACCTCCAGGGCGTAGCGCGTCGCGTTCTCGGCCGTATCGAGGCCGATGACAGGTACCGCGTCCTCCCGCCGCCGCGAGGCGTAGAACTCCTTGTCGGACTCGATGAGTTCACCCCGGGTGAGCGCGGCGGCCTCGTCGCTCGTGTAGTGCGCGTACAGCTCCTCCAGCGTGAGGTCGTGATTGAGCAGCGCCGCGTTGATCCCGTAGGAGCAGCAGAGGTCGAGGACCGTGACGGGGAGCCCGGTGCCGCGCACCGCGGACCGCTGGGCGAGCGTGCGCCGGAAGACGTCCTGAGCCTGGTGCGGTATCTCGTACTGCAAAGGGGCCAGCGTACGGAAGTAGGCGCGGGGGTCAGGCTGGTTGTAGATGTCGTCGAACCGGGTCTTGCCTGCCGCGGTGGTGGTTCGGGCACCGGTCATGAGGCATGCCTCCTCGTGCTGAGTGGCGGGTCTACGGCCGCGATACGTCTACCTGACCCATGGCTCAACCCGATAGACCTCCTGGCGGTAACCGGCCACGACGGCGGCCACGAGTCCCTGAAGCCGCTCCGGCCCGTCCTCCGTGCACGCTGGTCAAAGCCCGATGCTCCGCTGTTGTCCAAGAACCCCTCCGAAGCTGGTTTAAGCCCGAACGGCTGGGACCAGGCCTATGCCGCGGTCGGTCGTTCCGGGATCGGCTTCGCCGCGGGGGCGGGTGGTGCGGGCGCAGGCGGCTGGGCCTGCTGGGCCTTCTCCAGGAAGCGCAACAGCTCCACGGGGAAGGGCAGTACGAGCGTCGAGTTCTTCTCGGCGGCCACGGCAACCACCGTCTGCAGGAGCCTCAGTTGGAGCGCCGCGGGCTCGTCCGCCATCTCGTGCGCGGCCTGGGCCAGCTTCTTGGAGGCCTGCAGCTCGGCGTCCGCGTTGATCACGCGGGCCCGCCGTTCACGGTCGGCCTCGGCCTGCCGGGCCATGGACCGTTTCATCGTCTCCGGGAGCGACACGTCCTTGATCTCGACCCGGTCGATCTGCACGCCCCAGCCGAGGGCGGGCGAGTCGATCATCAACTCCAGGCCTTGATTGAGCTTTTCCCGGTTGGAGAGCAGATCGTCGAGATCGCTCTTGCCGATGATCGACCGGAGTGACGTCTGGGCCATCTGCGAGACAGCGAAGCGGTAGTCCTCGACCTTGATCACCGCGTCGGCGGCGTCGATGACCTTGAAGTAGATGACCGCGTCCACGCGCACCGTGACGTTGTCCCGGGTGATGCCGTCCTGTGCCGGGACCGGCATCGTCACGATCTGCATGTTCACCTTGTGCAACCGGTCCATGCCGGGCACCACCATGGTGAAACCCGGCTCGCGGATGTTCTCCCGCAGCCGGCCGAGACGGAGCACCACGCCCCGTTCGTACTGCTTGACCACGCGGGCCGCCGACACCACGTACACAAACCCGGCAGCCGCGACCGCGGCCCCTGCTGTGAGCAGCTCTTCGACCATGACGACCCCCTATCTTCCGAGTCGCCCGTCATTACAAAGATATGCCCAGGTTTGTCCGGGGTCGAGCCCCTGTTCTGTCCGGGGCCGAGCCCCTGTCTGCCCTTCCGCTGAACCGCCCCTCCGCTGACTAGGGTGGGGACGGTGTTCACCTCTCAGGGCCCCACATTCCGCGAACTGACCATGCAGGCTCTCTCCTCCATCGAGGACGGCTACGACCTGCTGGCCCCCAAGTTCGACCACACCCCGTTCCGTACTCCCGACCGGATGCTCGACGCGGTCGCGGACACGCTGCGTGGTCTCGGGCCGTTCGACGCGGGCCTCGATGTCTGCTGCGGGACCGGCGCGGGCGTCGAGACGCTGCTGCCGCTGTGCCGCGAGCGGGTCACCGGCGTCGACTTCAGCGCCGGGATGCTGGCCAGGGCGGAGGCCGCGGTCGCCCGTGGGGACGGCGGGCCCGCGGTGGAGTGGGTGCGGGCCGACGCGCGTGCCCTGCCCTTCGCCGAGGGCTTCGATCTGGCGGTCAGCTTCGGGGCGTTCGGACACTTCCTGCCCGCCGAGAGGCCCCGGCTCTTCGCGCAGGTCCACGGAGCGCTGAAGCCCGGCGGCGCATTCGCCTTTCCGATCGGCGCGCCGCAGCCGATGACCTCGCCGCTGTACTGGGCGCTGCTCGGCTTCGACGGGGTGATGCGGGTGCGGAACCTGCTGTGGCGTCCGCCGTTCGTCATGTACTACCGGACGTTTCCGCTGCGGGGTGTCCTCGATGACCTGCGCCGGGCCGGGTTCACGGTGCGGCTGCACCCGCTGGAGGAGTTCGGCCGCCGGGGCGACGGCAGCCCGCACTGGTGCCTCGTCGAGGCGCGGAAGGCCTGAGCGCCACCACGGGCCCCTGCCTCCGGCTCTGCCGCTGCGCCTGGCTCTGGCGCTGCGCAGGGCTCACTGGAACGCCTTGCGGTAGGCCTGCGGGCTGACACCGGCCACGCGCTTGAAGCGGTCGCGGAAGGCGGTGGGCGAGCCGAAGCCGACCTGGACGGCGATGCGCTCGACGGTGTGGCCCGTCGTTTCGAGCAGGTGCTGCGCCTGCCGGATGCGCGTGCGGTGCAGCCACCGCAGCGGCGTACTGCCCGTCTGCTCCCGGAAGCGGCGCAGCAGGGTGCGGGTGCTCATGCCCGCATGGCCCGCGATGTCCTCCAGGGTGAGCTCGCGTCCGGCGTTCTCCTCCAGCCAGTGCAGGAGCGGTTCGAGCTCCGATCCCTGCGGTGTGGGCGGCGCTTCGGAGACGATGAACTGGGCCTGGCCGCCCTCGCGTTCCAGTGGCATCACCGAGAGGCGGGCCGCGTCCGCGGCGACGGCGGAGCCGTAGTCCCGGCGGATCAGGTGCAGACACAGGTCGAGCCCGGCGGCGGCGCCCGCGGACGTCAGGATCTGGCCGTTGTCGACGTAGAGCACGTCCGGGTCGACGTCGATGTCGGGATGGCGCTCGGCGAGCCCGGCCGCGGCCGCCCAGTGCGTGGTGGCGCGGAGCCCGGACAGGAGGCCTGCCGCGGCGAGCGTGAAGGTGCCCGCGCAGATGGAGGCGATCCGTGTGCCGTCGGCCGCCGCGTCCCGCAGCGCGTCGAGCACCGCGTCGGGGACCGGCCGGGACACGTCTGCGACGCCCGGCACGATGACCGTGTCCGCGTCCGCGAGCCCCTCCAGGCCCCATGGCGACCGGAGCGTGAAAAGACCGGCGTCGATCTCCGGCGCGGCGGCGCACACCCGCACCCGGTAGCCGGCCCGCCCGCCCGGCAGCCGGGTACGGCTGAAGACCTCGATGGGGGTGGACAGGTCGAACGGGATGACGTCGTCCGGCGCCAGGACGGCCACGGTATGCATGGCGGCAACGTACGACAGAGCCGCCATCCCGCCAAGCGTGTGTGCAGGGGGTGCGGCCTTCACGTACCTGTTGGGGCGGTCGAGAAGCAGGCAAGGGAGGCGATGGCGGTATCTCTGCGAAGCGTGTCACTAATGCCACTGTCGGCGGCCGGAGGCGCTGACTAATCTCGGCGACCGGGGCCCGTTCGGGAGCCGTCAGACCTCCGCAGTGCTCCGCCGACTTCCGCAGTTCTCCGCAGTTCTCCGCAGTTCTTCGTCGTTCTTCGTCGTTCTCCGAATCCCGAGGGCTCCCGCTGTGACCAAGTTCTTCCTGACGCTCCATGTGCTGGCAGCCATTCTCGCCGTCGGCCCGGTCACCGTCGCCGCCAGCATGTTCCCCCCTGCCCTGCGTCGTGCCCAGGCCGACCCGCAGGACGCGGCGGCCGTCGCGTCCTTGCGGCTGCTGCAGCGCATCTGCTCGGTCTACGCGTTCGTCGGCGTCGCCGTCCCCATCACCGGGTTCGCGACCGGAGGCAGCCTGGGCGTGCTCGGCAGCGCCTGGCTGATCGCCTCGATCATCCTCACGATGGCCGCGGCCGTGGTGCTCATCATCCTCGTCCTGCCGCGTCAGGAGGCGGCACTCGAAGCGGTGACCGGGAAGGGTGGCGACGGCATGGGCGGTCAACCGGCCGATGGGGCGGGCGTGGTGGCCGTGGGGGAGCGCACTGGGTCCCAACTGGCCATGTACACAGGAGTGTTCAATCTCCTCTGGGCCACCGTCACCGTCCTCATGATCATCAGGCCCGGCTCCACGACCGGGGCCTGATCCCTTCTACGACCTTCCTCGGCCGACCGGCAGCTCCCGACAGATCGCTGTTGACCCCCGTGGAGCGGAACCCCTAAGTTCGGTGAACGTGCGTTCACCAGCACTTTCCTTACCACGGGGGTATCAGGAATGGTCCGTGCACCACACGCTCCGCAGGCCTTCGACCGGGCCGACCTGCCACCGGACGCCGGGCTGTATGTGGAGCTCGCGCTCGACGCCGCCGAACAGGAGCGGCTGCGCGCCGTCGCGCCGGGCCCGGTCTGGTTCGCCGAACCGGACTCCGGATCCATCGACGACGCGCGTGTCCTCGCCGAGTCCCACATCGCCCTCGGCAATCCGAGGCCGGACTGGGTGGAGAAGGCGCCGCAGCTGCGCTGGCTGCAGCTCGCGTCCGTCGGCGTCGACCGTTACGTCGGCTTCGACTGGCCGGCCCTGGGGCAGCGCCTCACCGTCACCAACCTCGGCGGGCTCTTCGCCGACCCCGTCGCGGAGACCTGCCTCGCGGGCATCCTCGCGCTCTACCGCGGCGTCGACGTGCTGGCGGGACTCCGCACCAGGGAGACCTGGTCGAAGCTCGACGTCCGGCCCGGACTGCGGCTCCTGGGCGGCGCGAGCGTCCTCATCCTGGGCAAAGGGTCCATCGCCCTGCGCCTCGCCGAACTGCTCGCGCCCTTCGGCTGCTCCGTCGCGCACTTCGCACGGGGTGACGGCGACATCCGTACCCGGCAGCAACTCGACGCCAGGCTCCCCGAGTTCGACATCGTCGTGGGGCTCCTTCCGGACACGGCCGGGACAGCCGACCTCATTGACCGGCGGCGCATCGACGGGCTGCGCCCCGGCGCG
This sequence comes from Streptomyces sp. NPDC047525, assembly GCF_040643025.1. Classification (NCBI taxonomy): domain Bacteria; kingdom Bacillati; phylum Actinomycetota; class Actinomycetes; order Kitasatosporales; family Streptomycetaceae; genus Streptomyces; species Streptomyces sp. NPDC047525. The sequence goes on along the minus strand of NZ_JBEYTL010000001.1, from coordinate 676,678 downwards.
GTCTTCGTGAACGCCGGCCGCGGCACCCTCGCGGACGAGGACGCCCTGGTCGCCGCCCTCGCGTCCGGCCGCCTCGGCGGCGCGGTGCTCGACGTCACCCGCGAGGAGCCGCTGCCCGCCGGGCACCCCCTGTGGAGCTGCCCGAACGTCATCCTCACCCAGCACACCGCGGGCGGCTCGCGCGACGAGACGGAGCGCGTCATCGACCTGTTCGCCGACAACTGGCAGCGGCTCGCCGGCGGAGAGCCGCTGCACAATGTCGTGCGGTGGTCCCAGGGTTACTAGGGCGAGGGCGAGGGCCGGGCGCTCACCGCCGACCGTCAGAGGAAGTGGAAGCCCGGCCTCGGGTGCATCAGGAAGTCGTGGTGCGAGATGTTCCACGCGTACGCACCCGCCATCGCGAACACCACCCTGTCCCCGGCCCGCAGCCCCGCCACCGGAACCTGCCGTGACAGGACGTCCTTCGGGGTGCACAACTGCCCCGCGAAGGTCACCCGGTCCTGAAGCGCCGCCGACCGCGGCCAGGGATGCGGCCACGGCTCGCGGGCCGGGAGCACGGTGCAGGGCTGGTCGTGTCCCTTGGCCGCGGGGGTGCGCAGATGGTGGGTGCCGCCGCGCACCACCGCGAACTCCTCGCAGTGGCTCTGCTTCACGTCCAGGACCTCGGTCGCGTACCAGCCGCAGTACGCGGTGAGCGACCGCCCCGGCTCGATGCGGAGCGTCAGTTCGGGGTGCGCGGCACAGAGCCCGGCGAGGCCGTCCCCGTACTCGGCCCAGTCGAAGTGCGCGCCGGGCTGCGCGTAGTCCACGCTCATGCCGCCGCCGACGTTCACCTCCGCGAGGCGGATGCCGTGCCGCCGGGCGAGCGCCTGCGACCAGGTCACGATGGACTCGGCGACCGCCAGCTGCCGTGGTGCGTCGAGTCCGCTGGCCAGATGGGCGTGCACGCCGAGCAGGCGCAGCTGGGGGAGGCTGCCGTCGGTGAACCGAGCGACCACGGAGTCCGCCTCGGCCGGATCGATGCCGAACGGAGTGGGCCGTCCGCCCATCGCCAGCGAACTCCCCGCCAGGGATGCGGCGTTGAGGTCGAGGTTGAACCGGAGCAGGACACCGACGCGGGCGTGCGGCGCGACGCGGGCGGCGACCGCGGCCAGCATCCCCAGCTCGTACGCGCTCTCCACATGGAAGCGATCCACGCCGAGCTCAAGCGCGGCCGTGATCTCGTCGGGCGTCTTGCCGGGTCCGCCGAAGGCCAGCGGATGCCCCGTCACGGCCTTGGCCACATGGGAGAGTTCACCGCCCGACGACACCTCGTAGCCGTCGACGTGCGGCCCGAGCGCGGTGAGGATCTCCGGCTCCGGATTGGCCTTGGCGGCGTAGTAGAGCTCGACCTGCGGGGGGAGCGCGGCGCGCACGGCGGCGGCATGCGCGGCAAGCGCCGACAGGTCGTAGAGATAGGCGGGCAGTTCCTCCGGAGCGAGGCCGAGGGCGCGCTCACGTACGGCGGGAGTGGGGGCGGTCATTCGGCGGTGCTCCAAGGTGCGTCGGTGCGGGTACCCAGGTCCCGTACGTGCTCGGCGAGCGGAAAGGGCGAGGTGAGGCGGACATACCCCGCGTCCCGGTCGGCCTTGCGCTCCCAGCGGGTGAGCAGATTGGCCTTGGCGGGCAGCGGCACCCCGGCGAGCAGGGCGCTGAGCCGGGGCGGGCAGCCGTGCGCGTCGGCGAACTCCTGCACGGTGGCGCGCACTTGGGACCACAGCGCGGGCTCGGTGTGCGGGTGGAGGTCGGCGAGGGCCGCGAGCAGCTCGGCGACGTGGTTGACCAGGAGGCAGTAGACGACGCGGTCCCAGCCGCGCTGTGCGTCGTACGTCATCGGGGCCGCGACCTCGGGCGGGAGGGCGGCCAGGGTCTTGGCGTGCCGCTCGGGGAGCAGCTTGGTGCCCTCCAGGTCGCGGAAGAGCACCTGGGCGGGCATGCCGTCGTCGTCGACGCAGACGAGGACGTTCTGGAGATGCGGTTCGAGCACCAGGCCGTGGTCGAAGTACGCGGCGAGCACCGGGGGCAGCAGGAGCCGCAGATAGGTCCGCCACCACTCGAGGGCCCGCTGCGGCCCCGCGCCTTCGAGCAGGCGGGAGATGTGGCCGGGGCCCGTCGGATACTCGTCGGCGACGGCCGCGGCGAGCAGCGGCGTCGTACCGGGAAGGAGCCGTCCGGCCAGGCCTTCGCGCACGATGACGCCGAAGCCCTCCAGGAGGGCCAGGTCGGGAGCGCCGTCGGGCCCCGGGAGCGCAAGGCTGCGGTAGGCGGGCTCGCGGAGCACGGCGCTGCCAGGGAAGCGGGCGGCCAGGTCGTCCAGGGCTCCTTCGAGTACGCGGGTGAGCGCGACGGCGCCCGACAGTTCATAACTGGCGTTCTTGCGCAGGCAGTTGGTGATGCGGACGTTCAGGCTGAACTTCAGGAAGGTGTCACCGCCGTACAGCGTGCGCACGGAGGCGGTGGCCGCGAAGGGGGAGCCGCAGGGGCCCAGGTCGATGACGTCCTTGCGGTCCAGGGCGGCACGAAGCCCGGGGTGCTCCCGCAGCAGGTCGTACTGCCAGGGGTGCACGGGGAGGAGGCGGTAGCCGTCCGGCACGGTCCCGAGGCGGTCGAGCGGGGCCGTGGCGTCCGGCCGCGCCGTCTCCTCGGCGACGAGGTGGTCCCGTACGGCGAGATGGCGCAGCGGGAAGGCCGCCGCCGTCTCGGGGGCGTACGCGGACCAGTCGGTGAGGTCGCCGCCGCGGGCCTTGGGGGTGGGATGGAAGCGGTGGCCGAACAGCAGGGACTGCTCGGAGGCGAGGTAGTCCGCGAGCCACTTCGGGGCGTTCTCCGCGGCGGGCGCCGGACGGTCGGCGGCGAGCGCGGCGCTGACGCCTTGGTGGCTGGAGGCGATCTGCTCCAGGAACTCCTCGTTGCGCACGCCCGTACGGAGCGAGAGCTCGGCGTGCGTGTACTCGGCCAGGCGCTGCCAGTCCACCTCCACCCAGGCGCCGTCGCGCTGTTCGGTCACCGGGCCGGTGAAACGGTGGGCGCCCAGGAGGGAAGCGCGGCGCAGCGCGACGCGCAGGAGGACCCCGCGGCGCGGCAGCCGGAGCAGGAGGTCGCCGTCGACGACGGCGGTCTGGTGCTCGGGCCCCGAGACCTCGCGAAGGAGGCAGTTGAGGAGGGTGTGCGTCACCGCCTGGTCGGCGCTGGGCAGGCGGGTGGGTGCGGCGCCGGCGACGGGGGCGCCTGCGATGAGGGCGGCGGACTGGGCGGGCGCCCAGGACGGGGCGGAGAACGTGCCGGTCGGCAAGGACATCAACGGCTCCAGCGGATGCGGGGCGAGCGGCGGAACAGGGCGGGAAGAGTGGCGGCGGCCAGGGCGATCAGGGCGATCGCGGTGCCGGTCAGGAGGGGTGCGGGCAGGCCGATGAGGCTGTTGCCGGCCGCTGCCGCGAGACCGGCGGCGACCGCGCCCCCTTTGGAGACGAGCTCCAGCGTGCCGAACATTCCGCCGGGCGGTCTGCCGTGGGCGCACTCGGCGGCCAGCACGGACAGGCTGACCAGGCCGAGCGTGAGGCCCGCCCCGAGCAGCAGCCGAACGCCGGTGAACGCGGCGAGCGAATCGGCGGCGCCGTGCCCGGCGAGACCGAGCGCGACCAGACCGAACCCGGCGGCGATCCCCTGCATGGGGCGGCGCTCGACGGCCTGGTGCACCCGCAGTGCGAACAGGAGATAGCACAGGTGCGGCAGGGCGAACAGCGCGCCGGACACGACAGGGGAGACGCCGGGTATTCGGTCCTCGACCAGAGCGATCAGGTAGGGGAAGGAGATGACGGTGCAGAAGACGAAGGCGAACTCGAAGGCGTAGAGCGCCCTGAGCGGCGCGAGCGGGGCGGTGGCGTCCGGTGCCTCGGCCGGCGTGGCTGCGGAGAGATCCGCCGTGGGCTCGGGGAGGGCGGCGAGCATCGCCGCCGCGGCCAGCGGCAGGACGGCGAGCAGCGCGTACTGGCGGTGCGGCGAGACCCAGGGGGCGAGCGAGCCGACCAGGATCGGCGCGAGGACGAGCGCTGCCCGCGCGGCACCCTGCATCAAGGTGAGCGCCTTGGACAGGCCCGAACCGGTCAGTGCGGCGGCGAGGTATCCGTTGGACGCGGCGAACGTGCCGCCCAGGACGCCTTGCAGGACCAGCGCCGTGACGAACGCGCCGAGGGAGTCGGCCCAGCCTGCGAGCAAGAAGGAGACGGCGAGGCCGAGTTGGGCCCGCAGAAGCAGCCGTTTTCGGCCGAAGCGGTCGGCGGCCCGGCCCCACAGGGGCGCGCCGAGCGCGCCGAAGACGGTCGGGACGACGTACAGGAGTCCGGCCCAGCGAGCGCTCGCGTCGCCGAGATCCGGGAGGATCGCGGTGAGATACGGGGGCAGGCCGAGCGCGGCGAAGGACGCGACGAAGTAGCAGGCGGCGACGGCGTGCACCTGGCGACGCCCGAATCCCGCGCCCACGGACGGGCCCTCCGAAAGCGCGTGCGCCGACGATGCGGTGGCCATCATGAAGTCCCCGTCATCCGCAGGTAATTGGGCCCTGTCGTGTAGTGCTTGTTGATGTCGGCGGCTCCGGAGCGATCCTTGGAGAGCAGGGTGCCCGCGGTGACCATCGCCTTGACGGGCAGCTCCGCCGCGTCCAGGACGTGCGTCCGCAGGAGCGCGCCCGGTTCGCCGGGGCCCGTGCCGAGCCGGTCCACGGCCTCGGCGAGCCGGTCGCGCACGAGCCGGAGCAGCCGCCCCAGCGGGGCGTGGCCGTGCCGGGCGAGACCGAAGGCGTAGGAGCCCGCGCAGAGGTGGAGGGTGATGGTGGTGAACACGTCGAGCACGGGCAGATCACCGTCGACGAAGATCCGCGCATCATCGAACACGCCGTATTCCGCTGCCTGTTGCCCCATGGCATCGCGCAGCCGGGTGAGGTTGATGCGCGGTCCGTCGTTGTCCTTGAACAGCAGCCGCAGCCGGGTCCGGCGGTCCGCTCCCTGGTCGATCACCAGCGAGATGTTCTGCTGGTGCGACTCCAGGGCGATCCCGTAGGTGAAGAGGGTGGTCTGCCAGTCGAAGAGGAGGGTGAGCGTGGCGTCCAGGAGGGCGAGGGGGTCGCCGCCGTAGAAGCGTTCGGCGATGTGGTCGATGATCAGCCGGTCATCACCGGGTGCCGGGCACAGGAGCGCGGCCATCGGCACGACGGCGGCGCCGTCGAGACCGGCGGGGTAGCGGCGCAGGAGCACGGCGAGGAGTTCGTGCCCGGCGTGCGCGAAGCGGGTCTCGTCCGCGTGCAAAACGACACCCTGGAACCGGGGCTCGCGGGCGATGACGGCTTCGACGAGCCGCTGGCCCGCGGCGCCGTCGACCAGGGTGCCCGGCTTGATGGTGCGCCGATTGCGCAGGCCCAAGGTGGCCGTGGCGAGCGGCAGTTTGAGGTGGTGCGTGGGGTGCGAGGTGAGGGCGACGGTGCGCATCGACAGGGTCGGTACGACGTCGGGTCCTGGCCGGTCGAGGAGCAGGGCCCGCGCTTCGAGCCCTGCCTCGCGCAGTGCGTCCCGCATAGTGCCGTCCGCGGTCAACGGGTGTACGGGGAGCACGAGATGGCTCCCTTCGAGCTCGGGAACGCCTGCCTCGCGGGGCGAAAGCCAGGCCTCGGTGCCGCCGCCGACGGTGACGGCCTCTCGGGGCAGGGCGAGCCGACGCAGCGCGAAGGCGGGGTGGAACTCGGGTGCGTAAGCGCGCAGTTGGGCGACGGAGAGTCCGGAGCGCCCGCGCGAGGTCGGATACACGGGATGATCCGCCCGCGCGGCGAGGGCGTCATGGCCGAGCCCGCCCGCGAGTCCGGTCCAGTCGGCGGGTTCGCTGCCGTACCGCCCGGTGAGCAGGGCGTTCGCCTCGTCCTTCGTCGCGACATGCAGCCGCATGGCGTCGAGTGCCTGCCCGCACTCCACGGCGAGCGCCTCGAACCCGCCGCGGTCGACGGGGTCGGCGAGGTCACGCAGGGCGGACAGGATGCTGCCGGTGTCGGTGAGTTCGGCTCCGTCGGACTCGCGGCGGAGCAGGGGGAGCCGGGCGGCGTACGTTGCCTGATAGCCGTCAGGGCGGACGGGCATCAGCAGGGCGTCGCCGGGCCCGAGCCCGGCGGAACCCACTCCGAGGGCACGCCCGGCCGACCGCGGATACGGATGCCCGGCGTCGTCGAGACCAGGCCGCGAGGCGGCGGCCCCGGCGGCGCATTCCGCTGCCACAGGGTCAGTTGGTGCCGCACCCGGCAGGCCGCCCTCTCTGCTCCCGCCCGCGTCGACGCCGTGCTCGGCGGCGGGAATCCCGGACGCGGCTGCGTCTTCCGTGGGGTCGCGTGGCGCGGGCATCCCTGGCGGGCCCCCAGTTGCCGCGGAGCCGCGTGGCGCGGGCATCCTGGGCGGGGCCCCAACTGCCGCGGAGCCATCCGGTGGCGTCACCGGCAGCCTCAGCCACAAGCCGTCCGGATGCCGCACCGTCTCGCTCCGGGTGCGCCACCCCACCACGTCCTCGCGCAGGAGCGCGCTCAGAACGCGTAACAGGAGCTCGCCCTCGACGCCCTCGGTGGTTGAACGATCCGCGCCCGTTCCGTCCGTCAGGCGCGTCACGGCGTGATCTCCCAGTGCTGCTCGGCGAGGAAGTCCGCCACGGCCCGGTCCACCGCAGCCTGTTCGGTGCCGGTGGCGCGGACCACGCCGAGGAAGTCGCGGTTGGTGCCGTGGAGTTCGTGCCGTTCGCCGATCTCGCGCAGCGGGCGGTACGTCAGTCGCACCCCGCCCACCGTCACTTCGCTCGCGCGCGGCGCGGCCGTCAGCGTTCCGGAGCTTCGCGCGCACGGATAGTCGAGCCGGGCCCGGCCGTCCGTCCGCGCGCCCAGGTCCGAGGGGAGCGGCTCGCCCAGATGCGTACGGAGGATGTGCTCGAAGAGCGGTATGTCCAGGAGCTGCGCCAGGAGCAGGTCGCACTGGTCGCCGATGGCGCGGTAGTTGACCTCGATGAGCCGTGCCCGCCCCTGCGCCACCACGAACTCCGTGTGACAGGCCCCGAACCCCACACCCAGCACGTCCAGTTGGGCAAGAACCTGGGCCGTCACCGGCTCCGGATGCGCCGGGACGAACGTCATCCGCTCCTCTATGAAGTACGGCGGCGGCGACACCTCCGTACGGAAGCCGCCCAGGACGTGCCGGACGCGGCCGTCGCCGAGCGTCTCCAGAGTGCACAGCTCCCCGGCGAGATACTCCTCGACGACCAGTGCCGCCCCCGGACGTCGCGCCTGTATCTCCGCGCACCGCCGGATCAGGTCGGCCGGCCTGTCGGCCAGCACCACGTCCTCGCTCGCCACGCCCTCCCGCGGCTTGACCACGCACGGAAACGGCACGTCGAGGCCGCTGAGTTCGGCCGGGTCCTGGTCGGCGGAGAGCTCCGCCGACCAGACCGCGTCGGCGCCCGCAGCCGCCAGATGGCGGCGCATCTGCGCCTTGTCCTTGGTGCGCAGCGCCACCCGCCAGTCCTTGCAGGGCAGCCCGAAGTACTCGGCGGCAAGGGCGGCCTGGGTCTGGAGGTGGTCACTGTTGGTGAAGACGGCGCCGGGGGAGTGGTGTGCGGAGATCCGGCTGATGACGGCGCGGAAGTCGCGCACGTCGCACTCCAGGATCTCCAGGTTGTCCGGGGTCTCCGATGACTTCAGGGTCTCCAGGGCGGGACCGCGCCGGTGGGCATCGGGCTGATCGGTGAGGAGGGTGACGTCTAGGCCGAGCCTGCGCGCGGCGGGCAGAAAGCCTTCGGTGACCGAGTCGGTGGGGTTGCGGGCAAGGACGTACAGCCGCATGGCGGGGGTCCACTTCCGGGTGCGAGCGGAGGTGCGTGTGGGGGAGGGGGAGGTGCGGGCCGATGGAGCGGCCCGCACCGAAGAGGCCCTGAGGGTTCTGTGTGAAGGCCGTCTACTTCGCCGGGAGTTCGACGCCCGTCGCCTTGGCCACGTCCTCAAGGACGTGCTCCGCGGCCTGGACCCCGATGCCCGACATCCACGTCTCGTCCGGGACCGTGAAGACCTTGTCCTTCTTGACGGCGCTCAGGTCCTTCCAGACGGGGTTGGACGTGACGTCCTTCTGCTGGGTCTTGTCGGGAGCGTCGGCCACCGTCACGAAGATCAGGTCGGCGTCGGCCTTGTCGATCTGCTCGGGGCTGACGTCGAGCATCGTCTTCTCGGGGTCGGACGAGTTCTGCGACGCCGGGCGCGTGAGGCCGATGTCGTCGAGGACGATGCCGCTGTAGGAGGACTTCTGGTAGAGCCGCGTCGGTCCCGCGACGAAGCGGACGACCGAGGCCGACGGCATCTTGCCGTCGTACTTCGCCTTGATGGAATCGCCGAGGGCCTTGGCGCGCGTCTCGTAGCTCTTGAGCGCCGTGTCGGCCTTGCTCTCCATGCCCAGGGCCTTGGCGTGGACCTTCAGGTTCTCCTTCCAGGGGGAACCCGTGGTCTCGGTGAAGACGGTCGGCGCGATGCCGCCCAGCTTGTCGTAGACCTTTTCGTGCCGGACCTTGGAGGACAGGATCAGATCGGGCTTGAGCGAGGCGATGAGTTCCAGGTTCGGCTCCTCCATCGGGCCGACGTCCTTCACCCCGCCGATCTTGTCCTTGAGGTACGAGGGGAAGCCGCCCGAGGTCTTGAAGTGCGGGGAGACCGCGCCGACCGGCTTGATGCCGAGCAGCGTGACGTCGTCCAGCTCGCCGGTGTCCAGGACGACGACCTTCTGCGGCCGTGCGGGGATCTCGGTGCTGCCCATGGCGTGCTTGATGGTGCGCGGGAAACCGGTGTCGGCGGCGGCGTCGGCCGTGCCCTTGTCGTCTCCCTCGGAGCCGCCGCACGCGGCGAGTGCGCCGGTGCCGAGGACGACGGTGAGCAGGACGGCACTGAGCCTGCGCGGAAGGCTTCTGGTGGTCATGAGGCCTGGATCCCTTGCTGTGAGCGGAGGTTGGGACGGGGTGGAGAGGGGTGCACCGGGTTTGACGGAACACACGGGGCGACGATCAGGCGGGGACTGCCGGATCGCCCGTGGCGCGGCGGGCGGTTCTGCCCTTCGGTACGACCAGTGGGGTGCCGGTCTCCGGGTCGGGGATGACCCGGCATTCGACGTCGAAGACGTCTTTGACGAGGTCCGCGTCGAGTATGTCGGCGGGCGCACCGGCCGCGGCGAGCCGCCCGTCCTTGAGCACGACCAGGTGGTCCGCGTACCGGGCGGCCTGCCCGAGGTCGTGCAGCACCATCACCACGGTGCGGTCCGCCTCGGTGTGCAGATCGGCGACCAGGTCGAGTACGTCGAGCTGGTGCCGCAGGTCCAGGAAGGTGGTCGGCTCGTCCAGGAGCAGCAGCTCGGTGTCCTGGGCGAGCGCGAGGGCGATCCAGGCGCGCTGACGCTGGCCGCCGGAGAGCCGGTCCACGGACCGGTCGCGCAGCTCCGTGGTGCCGGTGCGCTCCAGGGCCTCGTCCACCGCCGCCTGGTCGGCCTTGGACCAGGGGCTGAGGAAGCTCTGGTGGGGGTAGCGGCCCAGGCGTACGAGGGCTTCGACGGTGATGGCGTCGGGCGTCACCGGCTGCTGCGGCAGGAGGCCCATCCGCCGGGCGAGGGCCCGCGCCGACATCCGGTGGATGTCCGCGCCGTCCAGGGCGACACTGCCGCCGGCGGGCGCGAGCAGCCGCGTCAGGCCGCGCAGCAGCGTGGACTTGCCGCAGGCGTTGGGGCCGACGATGGCGGTGACGGCACCGCCGGGCAGGGTCACGTCGAGGCCGCCGACCACGACCTTGTCGCCGTACCGCAGAGCGAGCCCGTGCGTGGAGAGTTGATTGGCGGGGGGCGTCGGCGTGGATGTCGGTGTGGACGTCGGCGTGGGGCTCATGCGGCACTCCGGTTGACGGGCCTGCTCTGTCGGATCATCAGCACAAGGAGCCAGGGGGCGCCGAGCGTCGCGGTGACCACCCCGACGGGCAGGCCCGACACCGGAAGCAGGTGCTGCACCACCAGGTCGGAGGCGAGCAGCAGCACCGCCCCCGCCAGACCGGTCAGCGCCAGCGTCCCCGGAGTCGGCGGACCGGCCACGAACCGCACCAGGTGCGGCACGGCGAGCGCCACGAACGCGACGGGCCCGGTGAGCGCGGCGGCGAGCGAGGCCAGCACGATCGCGGTGAGGAGGAGTTGGAGCCGCGCGGCCGACGGGTTCAGGCCGAGCCCGCCCGCCGACTCGTCGCCCAGGTCCAGTACGGCGAGCCGCCGCTGGAGCGAGAAAGCGGCCACCAGCGCGAGCGCCACCGCGCCTCCGGCGGCCCACACCTCGGTCCACGTCCGCCCGTAGAGCGATCCGGTGGTCCATTGGAGCGCGGAGCCCGCGAGTTCGGCGGGGAAGCGTACGACCATGAGGTTCACGGCGGCGGCAAGACCCGCCTGGACGGCGAGCCCGACGAGCACGAGCCGGGTGACGGTCAGGCCCGAGCGCCAGCCGAACACCCCGAGCAGCAGCGCGGCCAGGAGACCGCCGCCCAGCGCGGCCGGCGGGATCAGCGTCTGGGACGCCCCGGTGGCGAGCAGTACGACGGCCCCGAAGGAGGCGCCGCCCGTCACGCCCATCACGTCCGGCGAGGCCAGAGGATTGCGGAACACCCGCTGCAGCAGCGAGCCCGATACCCCGAGTCCGACCCCGGCGACGACCGCGGCGATCACCCGGGGCGCCCGGAAGTCCTGCACCACCAGCACGTCCGCCGGGTCACCGAGCCCGACCAGGCCGCGCAGCGCGACCGAGGCGGGCATGGGCATCTGACCCGTGGTCAGGGCGAGCGTGACGAGTGCGAAGAGGGCGGCGAGGCCGACGCAGGCGAGCAGGGCGAGGCGCCGCCGCTGACGCACCCGCGCGCCGGTGGGAGCGGCCTTGATCTCACGTACGGCGAAGACGGTCATCGCGCCACCTTCCTGGCCAGGACCGCGAGGAGCGGCGCGCCGAGGAAGGCACTGACGATGCCGACCTCCAGCTCGGAGGGGCGCACGACGACGCGGCCGAGGACATCGGCGGCCAGGAGCAGCAGGGGCCCGGCGATCAGACAGCCCGGCACGAGCAGCCGGTGGTCGGAGCCGACCGCGAGCCGCACCAGGTGCGGGGCCGCGAGCCCGATGAACGCGACGGGCCCGGCGACCGCCACCGCCGAGCCCGCCAGCAATACGACCGCGATGCCGCCGGCAACGCGGATCCTGGCCACCGGCACTCCGAGCGCCTGCGCCGAATCGTCGCCCAGCGCAAGGGCGTTGAGGGCGGGCGAGATCGCGAGGGCGAGCACCAGGCCGATGACGAGGGTGGGCAGGACCGGCCAGAGCACGTCGAACGTGCGCCCGGACAGCGATCCGGCCAGCCAGAAGCGGGCCTCGTCCAGGGTGCGTTCGCTGGCCAGCATCACGGCCTGGGTCCAGGAGAGGAGCACCATCTGGAGCACGACTCCGCCGAGCGCGAGGCGCACCGGATCGAGGTCGCCCGCTCGCCGGGCCAGCATCAGGGCCAGCATCCCGGCCGCCGCGGCCCCGAAGAAGGCGAACCACAAGTACTCGACGGGCCGCGTGAGATGCAGGGCGTAGATCGCGACGACGACCGCGAAACCTGCGCCCGCGTTGATGCCGAGCGTGGTCGGCGATGCGAGCGGGTTGCGGGTGATGCCCTGGGCGACGGCTCCGGCCACGCCGAGGGCGGCACCGACGGCGAGTGCGACGACGGTGCGCGGAAGGCGCAGTCCGGTGACGACGATCGCGTCCCGCCCGTGGGCGTCGCCGAAGAGCGCTTCGGCCACGGTGGAAAGCGGTACGGGGCGCGATCCCAGGGCCAGGCTCAGGGCGGCGCACAGCACCAACGCGCCGAATCCGGCGAGGAGCAGAGGGATCCGCCGCGTGACGAGGCTGCCTGGCGGGACGGCCCGATCGATCTTGGACACGGGGTGAGAGTTTAGGTTAGGTATACCTAAGGATGTCAACTCGCTGTGAGGGTTGGCTCACTCGTGGATCACTCATGGGTCACTCGTGGGCCACTCGGTACGACAGGGTGCGCGGCGCGCCGCTTCCGATGAGGCAAGTTGAAGAGAAATAAGGTAAGCCTTACCTAGTCGCGGTGGACGGGTCTGCCGCCGAACGACCGATTGACCTGCCTTTCAAGGAGTTACGCGTGCCGCTGACCGTGGCCCCGGACCTGGCGTCGACCGCCACCGCCCTGAGCCCCGCCGCCCTGCTCGCCACGACCTATCAGCGGCTCGCCGCGCACTGCGGGACGCTCGCCGTCACGGTGGCGCAACCTGGCTCGACCGCGGGTCAAGGGTGGCTCAGCGGCGCCGAACTGACGGCACATCAAGACGCCCTGCAAGCCTTCGTCGGGGCGGAGGCCGCACGCATCCGCGCCGGTCACGATCACACTCCGCGCCCGGATGTCGCCGCGTCCCGCGCGCTGCACGGCTACCTCTGGTCGGTATCCCTGCTGATGAGCGGTGCCTGGTACCTGGATCGGCGCGTGCCGCGGATCCGCCCGCAGGACGTGCGTGTCCATCTGGAGACCGGCGCCTTCGAGATCGTCCCCGGCTCCTTCGCCTGCCTCCCGGACGACCCGGCGGCCGGACTTCCCGGAGCGCTGGTCCTGCCCGACGAGGAGTCGCTGCGCACCGAACTCCGCGCCGCGGTCGTCGCGCACATGCGCCCGCTGCTCACGGCGATCGGACCCCAACTGCGGCGAGGGCAGCGGGCGTTGTGGGGCATGGCCGGGGACGATCTCATCTCCGGGATCTGGTACCTGGGCCGCATGCTCGGCCAGGAGGACGAGGCACTGCGCGCCGTGGACGCCCTGCTCCCGGGCCCCGTGGAGCCCTTCCCCGGTGGCGCCGCCTTCCGTCACCTGACGACCCGCGACGGCGAACGGCATCCGACCCGCACCCGTCTCGGCTGCTGCCTCTACTACACGATCCGCCCCGCCGAGGCATGCGGCACCTGCCCGCGCGTCTGCGACGCGGAACGGCTGCGGAGGCTGGAGGCGGACATCACCTCGGCCGACGTGCCGTTGGCCGACGTACCGTTGACCGATGTGCCGTCGGCTCAAGCGTCGCCGGAGTCCGGGCAGTGAAAGCGTGGCAGGAGCATCGGGACAGGGGAATCGTGATAGGGAATCCGGCGTAGCCCTCGCTCACGCCAGGAGAAGCCCGTGCCCTTCCAGGTTCCCGTCATCGACATCACGCCGTACGTCGCCGGCGGCACGACGGCCGAACGCGCCCGTGTGGCACGCGGGATGGACGAAGCCTGCTCAGAAGTAGGCTTCGTCCAGATCCTCGGGCACGGCATTCCCGAGGCGACGGTGGACGGTCTGGCCGCTGCCGTGGACGGCTTCTTCGGACTGCCCCTGGAGACGAAGAAGAGCTACCGTGTCACCGGGGCGAACCGCGGCTACAGCCCGCCCAGGAGTGAATCCCTCAGCCTGAGCCTCGGCGTGGAGTCCGCCGCCCGAATGAACGACTTCTTCGAGGCGTTCAACATCGGCACCGAAGCCCGCTCGTTCCCCGGACTCGACCTGTCCGAGGACGACTACGGTCTCAACGTCTGGCCCGCGCAGGTCGACGGCTTCGAAGCGGCCGTGCTCGGCTACTTCACCCGGGCAGGCCGCGTGGCACGCACCCTGACCCGCATCTTCGCGGACGCCCTGGGGCAGCCCGCCGACTTCTTCGAGTCGCTGACCGACCACTCCATCGACGTACTGCGCATGAACCACTACGCCCTGCCGGAAGGGACGGTCACCCTCGACGGTGACCTGACGGGGATGGGGGAGCACACCGACTTCGGTCTGGTCACGGTGTTGTGGGCGGACCAGGTCGCCGGGCTGCAGGTGCTCGGCGCCGACGGCGCCTGGCACGACGTGTCGCCCGTCGACGGCGCGCTCCTGGTCAACCTCGGCGACCTCACCGCCCGGCTCACCAACGACCGCTGGATGTCCACCCTGCACCGCGTCAAGCCGCCGATCGTGGACGGCGGCATCGTCCGGCGCCGGTCCGCCGCCTACTTCCACGACGGCAACGTCGACGCGGTCATCTCCACGCTGCCGAGCCACCTCGACGCGGCCGACGAACTCGCCTACGAACCGATCCTCGTGCGTGACCACATCAAGGCGAAGCTCGCGGGGTCCCGACAGGGCAAGGCGAACGCGGCGGCCGTCCGGGAGGCGGCGCGGGTGCGCGCGGCTGCTGGGCGGGAGGCGGGTAAGGGCGGCCCCGCGGCCGACTCGGGCTCCGTCACCCCTGGTTGAGGTCGGCGCGGATCGCCTCCAGGGCCTCGGTGATGTTCGCTTCGGCGGCCGCCTTGTCGACGCCGAGCCCGGCGAGTGTGCCCGTGCCGCCCTCCGTCTCCAGGAGGGAGAGCAGGATGTGCTCGGTCCCGATGTAGTTGTGACCGAGCCGCAGCGCCTCCCGGTAGGTGAGCTCAAGGACCTTCTTCGCCCCGGCGTCGTACGGGATGAGGTCGGGCACCTCGCCCACCGCGGGCGGCAGTGCTTCGGTGACGCGCTCGCGGATCGCGTCGAGCGAACTCCCCTGCGCGACAAGGGCCTTCGCGGCGAGCGCGTCCGGCTCGGTCAGGAGGGCGAGCGTCAGATGGCCGGGACCGATCTCGTCGTTGCCCGCCGCGCGGGCCTCCTCCTGCGAGGCCATGACCACGTTCTTCGCCCGGGGGGTGAACCGGCTGAAGCCCTGCCGGGGGTCGAGGTCCGACATCTCGCCGGGGTCCTTGGCCACGAACCGCTTCTGGGCCGCCTGCCGGGTGACCCCCATGCTCTTGCCGATGTCCGTCCAGGAGGCGCCCGAGCGGCGCGCCTGGTCCACGAAGTGGCCGATCAAGTGGTCGGCGACGTCGCCGAGGTGATCGGCGGCGATCACGGCGTCGGAGAGCTGGTCGAGGGCTTCGGGGCGGGCCTTCTTGATGGCCTGGATCAGATCGTCGAGACGGACGGGCTGTGTGGGCTGAGTGGGCTGCGTCATGTGTCAACGGTAGGTTGACAGTGGAGCGAGCGTCAACCCTGCGTTGACACTCGATCCGGTGGCCCTGCGATCCGGACCCCCGCCTCCGCGCCCGTCCGTGAGCGCTCCGCCCACCGCACCGCGGGCCCCGTCGCAAGGCCCGCCGCGAGGAAGATCCCGCCGAGGAGCAGCCAGCCGGGCGCGCCCCACACCACGAGGAGCGAGGTGAGCAGGAGCGGACCGAGAGTGCGGGCGACGGGGACTCCGGTGCCGAAGAAGCCCTGGTACTGGCCCACTTGGTGTGCGGGCGCAAGGTCGAAGCTGATCTGCCAGGAGCCGGCGGACTGCTGCATCTCCGCGATGACTTGAAGCAGCGCCCCCGCCACCAGGACCACCACCGTCGCCCACACCGGAAGCCCCGCGGCGGACAAGGCGAAGACGGCGCACGAGGCGAGCATGATGAGACCGGAGCGCCGCACCGCACGCGTGGCCGTGCGCGGCCCGCCGACATCACGGGCCATGCGGACCTGGAAGGCCATCACCGCAAGGGTGTTGAGGACGAAGAGCGGCGAGACCAGCCAGCTCGGCGCGTTCGTCCGGTCCACCACCCACAGCGGAATCGCGAGGCTCAGCAGCGGCATCCGCAGCAGCAGGACCGCGTTGAGCGCGGTGATGACGGCGTACGGCCGGTCGCGGAGCACCGCAAGGCGCGGCTCCCCCTTTCCGCGGGCCACGGACCGCGGCACCGCGGGCAGCCGGAGCAGTACGAGCGCGCAGAGCAGGAAGCTGACCGCGTCCAGCACGAAGACCGCCAGATACGCCCCGCGCGAGTCATGGTGCAGGGCGAGGCCGCCGAGCGCGGCACCGACGGCGAGACCGGCGTTGAGCGTCGACTGGAGATGGGCCAGGACGCCCGTACGTGCCGCGGGCGTCACGAGCCCCGCGAGCAGAGCCTGCCGTGCCGCGGCGAGCCCGCACTGGGCGACGGCGTACAGACAGGCCGCGAGGAGGAAAGGGACGAAGGAGCGGATGAACAGGAAGGAGGCGACCGACGCGCTGGTGGCCAGGGCGAGCAGCACCGCGGTGCCGCGCGGGCCCTTCCGGTCGGCGAGCGCGCCCAGCGGCACACCCGTGACGGAACCGATGGCCCAGGCGACCGTGAGCGCGAGCCCGATCTGCGTGGGGGAGAGGCCGACGACGCGGGTGAAGTACAGGGCCGAGGTCACGTAGTAGGCGCCGTCGCCGAGTGAGTTGCTCAGCTGGGCGGCGGCGAGCACGCGTGGCGCTCCGGCCGGCGGCAGGATCTGGATCGGCACAACGCTCCCTGACCAGGCGGCCGTTGGGCCGTTTCTTCACTGATGAGAAGAGGCTAGCCAGCCAAATGGCGCGGTCCGTGGGCCATTTGCGGGACGCGAGTGCGGGCCAATTCCCCGCGCGAAGTGGGGTGGGGGCCACGAAGAAGCCCCGGCACACACCCGCCGGGTCAGCCCGGCCTTCGCACCATGAAGACGTCGACCGGGTCCTCGTGCTCGACGCTGAAACCGTGTCGCTCGTATAGGCGTTGGGCCGCGCTGCCCTGCAGGACGTTCAGGCGTACGAGGTCGCCGTCGGCGTCGGTCCGGTCGAGCAGCCCGCGCAGCACGGCCGAACCGAGGCCCCGGCCCTGGAGCGCGGGGTCCAGGTAGAAGTGCTCGAGCCACTGCGCGTCCTCGGCCGGGCGCAGGGCGACGCAGCCCGCGAAGGAGCCGTCGGCGACGACGACCGAGGTGTGCCCGGGAGCGAACGCGTCCCGCAGTCGCTGGCGCACCCGATGCTCGTCGAACCGGCCGAGCCGCTCCAGATCCGGGCGCATCACCCTCGCGCGCAACTCGACCATGGCCTCGAGGTCGGTCCGCTCGGCGGCCCGCAGCACCCACCCCGGGACAGGTGCCGCGGCCTGGCGCGACTGCTTCGCATGTGTGGTCATGGCCGGATCATCCCTGATCAGCGCCCGGCGGAACGGGGCCGGGGTGCCCTCAGCGGCGAGCGGGCCCCGGCTCCCGTCCAGGTCATGGCGTACGGCACATCAGCGAGTGACCTGCCAGCTCAGCGAGCCGGTCAGGCGCTTGCGCAGTTCCGGGGCGCGCACGGACTTGCTCGGGTCGGTGGCGCGTGCCGTGACGGTGTGCGCGCGGCCGTCGGCCGGCACCCCGAGCGCGGCGGGGGTCACGCTGCTCGCGTCCCTGGCCTGGCGTGCCTCGCGGCCGTCGACGTACCAGCGCACTCGTGCGTGGGAAGACGCCTCGACGCGCATCCGCTCGGAGCCGCGCACCTGTCGGTCCGTGGGGGTGACACCGCTGAGGACGGGCGCGTGCTGGTGGAAGCCCGCGATCATCGCCTCACGTCCGGGCAGGTTGAACTCGCGGCCCAGCGTGCGCATGATCGAGTCCTCGGTGGGGCGGTTGAGGCCGTGTCCGTGGTAGCCGCCACCCTCGTACGCGCCGACGGTGCCGCCGTCAGGCGACTCCTGGCCGAGCCACTGGTGCCACTTCGTCTTCTGTGCGGCCATCTCGTCGGCGCTGAGCTTGGTGAGGTTGGACTCGCCGGGCTCGGGGCCGGTGTAGGTGCTTTCGTCGTACCAGTACTCGTCGGCGAGCTTGCCGAACGAGTGGCCGGTCTCGTGGACGGCGACCTGGTCGGAGTCGGGGTGGTCGGAGGACGCGGTGCCGATGCCGTCGTACCCGGAGGGCGAAGTGATGGCGTTGTAGCCCGCGCCGCCGTACTTGGTGGAGTTGCCGAGCACGATGACGAGGTCGGGGTCGGCGGCCTTGCTCGCGTACGCCTCGACCTTGTTGGTGTCGACGCACAGCAGCCGCTCGATGTCGTCGCAGAAGAACGCCGAGTCCAGGGCGGTGTTCTTGCGGACGTCGCTCGTCGGGTCGCCCGAGATGCCGGAGTCCTGCGAGTGCGCGTCGACGGCCCAGACGTTGAAGAGGTCCTCGTACTCTGCGTACGGCTCGACGGCGGCCATCTCCTTCCACTTGGTGCGCACGTCGGCGTGGAAGTCCTCCTGCTGGGCGGCGGTGTAGCCGTCGCCGATGAAGACGACGTCGACCTTGGTGTCGCTCGCTCCGGCCTCCACGATCGGCAGGACATCGCCGTCGCCCTTGATCGTGGACCGCTCCTTCGTGGTGAGGGGGGCGGAGGCGGGGACCTGGGCGTGGCGGGGGTGGCTGCCGGGTCCTGCGAAGTACTCGACCTCGACCTGACCGGTGTCGTGGGCGGCAGTGGCGCTGCTGTCCTGTCCCTGGTCCGCGGCGACCGGCGCGGTGACGGCGAGCGCGGCGGCCAGGGCGACACCGGTGGCGATGGCGAGACGCTTGCGGGATATGCGGGATATGCGGGATGAGTGTCTGCGACGCATGGAAGATCTCCCGGGATCTGCGCGGACTCGGGATCGGCAAGTCCGCGACGTAAGTGGGGGGTTAAGGGAGGTTAAGGCGCGGTTCAATGTAGGGGCTGTCGGGAAGCCGGGCAATGCCTGGGGCGCAAGGTGGCGGCGGGAATGCTGAGTTCGCACCACCTGCTCCCAAATGACCGTGCGTCAGGCGTTGATGGGCTTGGCTCGGAATCGGAGCTCGGAATCGGAGAGGGAGAGATGAAGCAGAGCGGATCTGGGGGTGTGCGGCTCGACGGGCCCGGAGTGATCGGGCGTCGCGTCCTGCGCCTGCGTACGGAACTCGGGCTCACCCAGCGGCAGTTGGCGGAGCCCGCGTACACGCCTGCCTACGTCTCCACGCTGGAGTCGGGCAAGGTGAGACCCTCTGAGGCCGCCCTCAGGCACCTGGCAGAGCGGCTCGGCGTCACCCCCGAGGAGCTTGCGACGGGACGCCCTGCCCGGCTCGCCGCGGAGCTGCGCCTGCGCCTGACCGACGCGCGGCGCGCCCTGGCCACCGGGGCTCCCGAGGACGCTGCCGCCCTCTTCCGCGCCCTGCGCGCCGAAGCCGTCGAGCACGCGCTGCCGGGGGAGCAGGCCACCGCGCTCCTCGGTCTCGGCGAGTGCCTCCTTGAGTCCGGCGACCTCGACGACGCGCACGAGTGCTTCGCCTCGGTGGAGCGGCTGCTCGCCGACGAGCCGCTGCCGCGCCGCGTCCCCGCCATCCGCGGCCGCGCCAACGCCCACCGCCTCACGGGTGAACTCCGCTACGCCTGCCACCTGTTGGAGACCGCTCTCGACCAGCTCAACGCGTCAGGCCTGCACGACCCCGACGCGCTGCTCCTCCTCTACTCGGCGTCCATCGCCCCGTACATGGACATGGGCGCACAGGAACGCGGCGCGCACGCCGCCGAACTGGCCCTCGCGCTCGCGCCGCGCGTGGACGATCCGGCACTGCTGGCCGGGATGCACCGCGGGGTGGCCCGTACTCTCATCGCGCAGGGCCGTATCGCCGAGGCCGACGCATCGCTCGCCAAGGCCCAGGATCTCTATCAGCAGCTGCACATCCGCACCGAACTCGCCCACTGCCACTGGATGCGCGGCTATGTGCACGCCCAGGACGGCGACCTGGAACGCGCCGAGAGCGAACTGCGCACCGCACACGACATGCTCACCGCCAAGCGGGCGGCTCTCTACGCCGAACAGGTCGAGGTGGAACTGGCGGACGTGCTGCGGCGGCGTGGCAAGGTCGGTGAAGCCGAGGCGCTGCTGAGGCCGCTGCTTGCCACCGGCACGGAACCCGCGGGGTCCAAGGACGTTCCGGCCCTGCGGGCCGGACGAGGCGCGGTGCACGTGGGCGCCGCGCACCGGCTGCTCGGCCTCATCGCGGAGGAGTGCGGTGACACGGAGGCCGCAGAGGAGCACTACCGCGCCGCACTGCCGCTGCTCGAACGCGCGGGCGTGACCGGGGACGTGGCCGACCTGTGCCGCCTCCTCGGCGATCTGCTCCGGCGCACGGGACGGACGGAAGCCGCCCTGGACACCTACCGCACCGGCCTCGCCCACCGGTCCACGCCGGGCACGACGACACTGGGACCCGCGCCGGCGCCCCCGCCGATGTGAGGGCGGACCGCTGAGCGATTGTCCGGCTTCTGTCACGGTGCTGTGCGCGCGGACAACCTGATGTCCCCTCATGTCCGTCCGCCTGCTAAAAATACGGGCGGCACAGGGACGCAGACCGCCTTGTGTGCCTGCATCGCAGTATTTCGACAGTTGGGCCCGAGAGGGCCACAGGGGGAAAGGCAACAGCCTGATGAACCACGCACGCACGACCGCCGCAGTCCTGGCCACGGCGGGGGCACTCACGGCCGCTCAGCTCGGCCTGGCCGGATCCGCGTCCGCGGCGGACGCACCGAAGGCACCGAAGGCGTCGGCCGCATCGGCGCAGAGCGCCGGCTGCCCGATCGACATCGTCTACACGTCCCGGTTCTACATCGGCCCGGGTGGGTGGGTGAAGGGCGACGGCCTGTACTTCGGTCTCAAGAACAAGAGCACGAAGAGCTTCAAGAAGGTCACCTTCACCGTCAGCAACGTCAAGAACGTCCGCTTCGGCACGGCGAAGGCGAAGGGCGGCAAGGTCACGCACAAGACCTCGAAGACCATCTCCGTCTACGACAAGAGCCTCGCGGGCAAGGCCAGCCTCGGGGTCAGGGTCAAGACGCGCCTGCTGAACACCAGGTCGTACAAGGTGAAGTTCAAGGTCCACGGCAACGGCTGGAACTGCGCCGTCAACCAGGGCACCTGGGGCGCCTGAGCATCGCACGGCTCATGCCTCCGGGGTCCGGATCCGTCCGAGCCCCGGAGGCGCATGAGGTTCAGGAAACCCTCCGCAACGCAGCCGCTCCCGCGTCCCAGTCGCGGCCCGCGTTCGTGCCCCACTTCTCCCTGGCCTGGGCCGGGGTCAGCGTGACCGGGTTCAGGGGCGGCTCGCCGTACAGCTTCTGCTCCATGACCGGGCGTACGGCCGGTGCGAGGCGGTCGGTGAGGGGGAGCAGGATCTTCGGGTGGGCGGCTGCCCGCACCGCGGCGCGGGTGGGGGCGAGCGCGGCCAGGTCCAGGGCCCTCGGCTGGTCGAAGCCGCCCAGGACCCGCATCCAGCGCGGAATCGTGGCGATGACGGCCGGAGCCATCAGGCGGCTGCCGAGCCACATGTCCCCTCCTGCGACGGACCGCTGGGCCCGCAGGAAGTAGTGGATCAGGGCCCGCGCGTGCTCGGTCATGCACAGCCGCCTGCGGACGTCCGCGTAGTAGTCGCGTACGTCGGACCGTGACCTGGGCACCTTCGCCGGGTCGCAGGTCTGCAGCTCGGCGGCGATCGCCGACTGGGCCCAGTAGCGCTCCTGCTCGTCGGGGGTGAGCGGGCCGGGGCCGTAGCGCTCGTACATGAGGAGGTTGGAGTGCCAGCCGGTGACGTGGATCCACAGTTGCGAGTCCGGGTCGTTGGCGCTGTAGGGCCGCTGGGTGACCGGCTCGGTGCCCTGGGCCCGGTCGTGGATGCGCATCAGGACGTCGGACGCCTTCAGGGCCGTCCTGGAGTCCGCGACGGCGACCGTGAGGAAATAGGCGATGGTGTGGTTGAAGCGGCTCTTGGCGTACTCCCGCACCCCGTTCTGGTCCTCGACCGCCGCGGCGAGGAACGGGTCGAACGACTCGACGACGATGGACCGTTGGAAGGCGAGCAGTCCGATCGGGCCGTGCCCCCACACTTTCCACGTCGGCGATCCGGGTCCGAAGAACCCCCAGTCCTCGCGGCGCCCCAGCGGCTTGTGGACCATGGTGTACTCCTCGGACAGTAGGTGGCGGGACGCGACGTGGCCGGTGGTGACCGTGATGGCGATTCGACCGCCGGAAGCGAACCTGATCGCGAGTAACATCCGCACCATAGGCTGTTTGAATCTGAGTCAACAAGAGGTTGGAGCGGTCACGTGGACGAGGTAGCGCAGGCGGGGCTCGGCGCAGGGAAGTACCTGCTGGTCACCAGTTTCCGCAAGAACGGCAACGGGGTGCCGAGTCCCGTCTGGGTCGTCGAGGACGGCTCCGCGCTCGGCATCTGGACGGTCACGGACTCCTGGAAGGTCAAGCGGATCCGCAACCGCGCCGACGTCCTGATCGGCCCCTGCGACCTGCGGGGCAACCCGACCGGGGAATCGGTCCCCGCCACCGCCGAGATCTGCGACCCGGAGACGACGGAGCGCTACCGCACCCTCATCAAGCGCAAGTACGGCCTGGTCGGCCGCCTCACCCTGCTCGGCAGCAAGCTCCGGCGCGGCGCGACCGGGACGGTGGGCATCCGCATCACGCCCACCCCGCCCGCCGTGTGACGCCCCGCGTCACGCCACCCGCAGCTCCTCGGTCATCTCCTCCCGGAAGGCGACGGCCGTCTCCCGCGCGTGACGCAGCCCGATGCGGGCGAAGTCCCCTTCGAGCTCGGTCAGTTCGGCCAGTGTCTCGCTCCGGTCGCGACCGAGGCGGGCGCGCGACTTGACCAGGCCGAGCCGGGTGAGCGCCACGCCGCGCGGCTCCCGCATGTCGCTGAACTCCTCCAGGGCGATGGCGTACATCTCGCGTGCCGCGTCGTAACTCCCGTCCCGGTACAGGACATTGCCGCGCATCTTGTGGTTGTACGCGAGCGCGCTCGCCAGATCCATGGACCGGCAGATGACCTCCGCCTCCGAGAGCAGCGTGAGCGCCCGCTCCGTCTCGCCCCGCAGCGAGAGGACGTCGGCGACCCCGCGCAGCGACCAGGCGCGCCCCCGCGCGTCCTGAGCGTCGGCCGCGATCCTGACGCACTCCTCGAACAGCTCGAGCGCCTCGGCGTAGTCGCCGGTGTTCCGCCGCATCTGGGCGATGCCGGACATGGCCCACACCATGTGCCGCGCCTCGCCGTGCGCCCGCCCCTGTTCGAGCAGCTGCTCGTGGAGCGCGGCCACCGCCGCGTAGTCCCCCTGGATGCGTCCGGTCTCGGCGAGCCCGGCGAGCGCGTAGCCGTGCGCGAGCCGTTCACCGCTGTCGGCGGCCAGCGCGACTCCCCAGGTCAAGAGCCTTCGGGCGAGCCGCAGTTGTCCGCACTGGCGGGCGAGCGTGCCGCCGCTCCACAGGGCCCAGGCCATGGCCCCCTCGTCCCCCGCGACGCGTGCGCTGCGGTAGCTCTGGCGCCAGGCGGCGCCCGCGTCGTCCACCTGCCCGAGCCGCCGGTTGGCCTCGGCCAGGGCGAGAGCGGCGCGCGCCCTCTCCAGTGCGGTGTCCGCCTGGGAGAGGGCGCGGTCCGCCGCTGTCAGCACCTCCTCGTAGGAGGAGTTCACCCCGAGTGCCGTGCCCAACTCGCCTTGGTATTCAGGCGCGAATGCCTTGCCGTGCATAGATCCAGGACCTCTCGATCAACTCCGTACGTCGGTCTCCGTACGTTGATCAAGAAGCTACGAGCGGGGCGGGGTGCGGCGAATCCCTCCGCGTATGGGTCATTCCGTACGACTCCAGGGCTACGGGAGAGGCCATGGTCATCATCGGGATGTACGGGGAGGGCGGGGTTCCAGTGTCGTCAGTCGGCGTCCCCGGCGGGTGCGGCGGCGCCCGCGGTCGCCGACTGCAGGGCCGTGATGCACGCGGCGATCGACTTCTGCAGCTCCTCCAGGCGCAGCAGCATGTCGTCCTCGTAGATGTCATCGACCTCGGCGTCGTCGAAGGTCAGCTCCTCGAAGACCTTCGTCGCCTTCTGCAGGCTGCTGTAGAACTTCGCGCGGCGCTCCTGCACCCGCAGCTGCGGGTCGCTCTGGACGGTCTGGGCGACCAGGTCCTTCACGGTGTCGTACGCCTCGCGGGCCCACTCGCCGGAGTCCTCGCCCTCCTCCAGCTCGTCGATGAGGGACAGGTGGCGCTCGGCCTCCTCCTTCAGCTCGGCGGGCGCGTCGATCAGCTGGCCCGCCGGTGTCTTGACCTGACCCTTGTCGACGATCTGGCGGACGTAGTCGACGCGGTCGCCCGCCTTGGCCTCGGCCGCGACCGCCTTCTTGAGGTCGTCGGCCCGGACGATGTCGCGCACCATCTCGGTGCGCAGCGCCGGGTCCTCCTCGAGCCGGTCCATAAGGGCGCGCCGCGCCGCCTCCGCGGTCCCGGGGTCGGCGAGGATCGCGGCCCGCAGCGCGGTGGGGTTCTCGGCGACCTCCAGGGCCTTGGTGGGGCGGATGCCCTCGGCCTCGGCGGCCTCCGTGATCGCGGTGCCGCGCGGGGTGAGGGCACTGGAGCGTGACGCGTAGTACGTCAACCAGACGTCGGAGTCGGGAAGTTCGACGTCCTCGCCGGGCGTGAGCGCCTCGAAGTGGGGTACGAGGCCGTCGTCAGCGGCCTTGTCCCAGGCTTTGTAGTAGCGCATGACGCGCTCGGCGGAGCACCCGGCAAGATCGCTGAACTCCTTCGCCGAGACCTTCGGCGTCTCGTCGGCGCCCTGTCCGCCGGGGCGCACGCTGCGCGCCACCTTCAGGGCGAAGGCCCAGCCGCCGGTCCGTGCGTAGGCACCGAAGTCGCGGGCGTCCCGCGCCACCGGCTCGGGCACGTCGGTCGAGGTGTCGTCGGCCGAGGTGGCGTCGGACGTGTCGGCGGCTTCAGACGGCGCGATGGCAAGAGTCACGAAGGTTCTCCTGGATGGTGATGACAAGTATCTGAGAGCTGACTCGACACCTTATCGCTCCTATTGGGGTGTTATGAGGGCGAGTTGTTGCGTGGTGAAGAGGTGTCCCACGGTACGGAGGCGAATCCTCCGCCGATCAGGCGTCCGGTGTGGGTCCTACACAACCTGACCACATCTCCTCCCCGAGGATGACCCAGCGTGCACGGCACTACAGCGCCCGTGGGCCGATAGTCCGGCTCTGAGTCTGACTTCCGTCCCTGTCAGGGCCTGGACTATTGAGAGGAAACCTGCTGACCGCCCTGACGTGCGCTGATCGTGCCGCGGGGGGAGTCACCCTGCCTGCCGACACCGACGGGAGCCCCTTCGCCGTGGCTACGTTCCTCTACAAACTGGGCCGCCTCGCCTTCCGGCGACGCCGCTATGTGGCACTGATGTGGGTGGTGCTGCTGGCCGGCGTCGGCTTCTCCGCGTCGGCCGCACCCGCACCGCCCGAGGACTCCTTCTCCATGCCGGGGACGGAGTCCCAGAAGGCCTTCGACCTCCTCGACGAGAAGTTCCCGGCGGCCAGCGCCGAGGGCGCCACCGCCCGTGTCGTCATCCGCGCCCCCGAGGGCGAGAAGCTGACGCAGTCCGGCCCCAAGAACGACGTCGAGAAGCTGGTCAAGACCCTGGGCACCGGCCCGCAGGTCGCCGAGGTCGCCGACCCCTTCAAGGCCAACGCCGTCAGCAAGGACGGCACCACCGCGTACGCGTCCGTCACGTACAAGGTCAACGCCCAGGAACTCACCGACAAGGCGCGCGACGCGCTGACCAAGGCCACCGACGACGCCCGCAAGACGGGCTTCACCGTCGAGACCGGCGGCGACGCCGTCATGGCCGAGCAGGAGATGGGCGGCTCAGCCGAACTCATCGGCATCGCGGTCTCCGCGGTTGTCCTGATCATCACCTTCGGCTCGATGGTCGCCGCGGGCATGCCGCTCCTCACCGCCATCATCGGCGTGGGCATCGGCATCTCGGGCATCGCGGCCCTCGGCAGCGTCCTCGACCTCTCCGCCACGACCTCGACGCTCGCGATGATGATCGGCCTCGCCGTCGGCATCGACTACGCCCTCTTCATCGTCTCCCGCTACCGAGCGGAGATCGCCGACGGCCGGGAGCCCGAGGAGGCAGCGGGCCGCGCCACCGGCACCGCGGGTTCCGCCGTGGTGTTCGCCGGACTCACCGTCATCGTCGCGCTCTCCGGCCTGGCGATCGTCAACATCCCGATCCTCACCAAGATGGGCCTGGCCGCGGCCGGCACGGTCGCGATAGCCGTCCTCATCGCCCTCACCATGATCCCCGCGCTGCTCGGCTTCGCGGGCAAGAAGGTGCTGCGCCGCAAGGACCGCAAGAAGCCCGCCGGTGAGCTGCAGGACCCGAACGCCAAGCCGAAGCTCGGCACGCGCTGGGCACGCTTCGTGCTGCGCCGCCCGATCCCGGTCCTGCTGCTCGCCGTGGTGGGCCTCGGTGTGGTCGCCGTACCGGCCACCAGCCTGGAGCTCGGCCTGCCCGACGAGGGCACCTCGGCACCGGACACCACGCAGCGCAAGGCGTACGACATGCTGTCCGAGTCCTTCGGCGCCGGCTTCAACGGCCCGCTGATGGTCACCGTCGACACCGACAAGGACAAGGGCGCCGCCGCCGCGGCCGACACCGTCGGCAAGGAGATCGCCAAGATCGACGGCGTCGCCGCCGTCACGCCGGCGAACGGCAACAAGTCCGACGACACCGCGATCTTCAACGTCGTACCGAAGACCGGCCCCAGCGACCACAAGACCGAGGGCATCGTCAAGACGATCCGCTCGACGGTCGACGGCCTCGGGGACAAGACGGGCTCCGAGGTCCTGGTCACCGGCGCGACCGCCATGACCATCGACTTCTCGCAGACCCTGGACGACGCGCTCCTGCCCTACCTGGGACTCGTCGTCGGCCTCGCCTTCCTGCTCCTGATGCTGGTCTTCCGCTCGGTGCTCGTGCCGCTCAAGGCGGCGCTCGGCTTCCTCCTGTCGGTGACAGCCGCACTCGGTGCAGTCGTCGCGGTCTTCCAGTGGGGATGGCTCGCCGACATCGTCGGCGTGGACCAGCCGGGCCCGATCATGAGCATGATGCCGATCTTCATGATCGGTGTGGTCTTCGGCCTCGCGATGGACTACGAGGTCTTCCTGGTGACGCGCATGCGTGAGGCGTACGTCCACGGGGCGCGCCCCGGTGAGTCCGTCGTCACCGGCTTCACACACGGCGGACGGGTCGTCGCCGCGGCGGCGGTCATCATGATCAGCGTCTTCTCCGGCTTCATCATGGAGAACGACGACATGATCAAGATGATGGGCTTCGGCCTGGCCATCGCCGTCCTCTTCGACGCCTTCGTCGTCCGTATGGCGATCGTTCCCGCCGTGCTCGCCCTGCTGGGCAAGTCGGCGTGGTGGCTGCCGAAGTGGCTCGACCGGCTGCTCCCGAACGTCGACGTGGAGGGCGAGAAGCTGCACCGGCAGCTCGGCGACTTCCCCGAGGCGCGCGAGGACGACCAGGACCGGGAGCTCGAGTCCGTACGCGGCTGAGCACCTGACGCTCCGTGAGGAGTACCCCGTCAGCCCGGTGACCGATCACGGTCACCGGGCTGACGCCTGTCTGGTCCGCCCGCTCAGCGGTCCGCGAAGACCATCCACACCTGGCCGGGCGCGAAGGGCATCCGCTCCCCGTTGGGGCGGGTGAAGGTCGTGCCGCCCGTGGCGCTCGACCGCTTCCAGCGGGTCTTGTACGCCTTGCCGCCCCGCAGGACGGTCGCCCTGCCGCTGCCGATCGTCTTGATGTACGGGGTCGCCGCGCCGTTGACGTCCTTGTAGCGCGACGGGGGCATGTCCACGTACTGGATCACGATCGTCTTCGCGCCGAGGCGCGACCCCGAGGTGCTGCGGGCCGGGGCCCCGTCGAAGGACGCGAGCCAGCGGCGCTCCTGGGGCGACCAGCGGAAGGTGTGGCTCGCCGACGCGTAGCGGACGGTCCGCACGGACGCGGGGGAGCCGCCCGCGGGTGCCCTGCCGAAGCGGAAGCCGATGTCCGTGGGGTGGTCGGCCTTCGGGGCCGAGCGCAGCACGGACCGGGGGCGGACGAAGAGGTTGTGCGGGGCGGGGCGGCTGCCGCTGCGGAAGTAGGCACCCGGGAGGCGGCCGTGCGAGCGGACGTACAGCGGGGACCGCTTGAGCATCTTGCTGAGCGAGCTGCGCACTCCCGAGTAGGCGAGGGCCGGGCGGCCGAACTGCCGCAGCAGCTCGACGTCGGACTCCCGGGCGCTGCGCACCGGGCCGACGTACTGCGGCAGGCGGCTGGAGTAGACCCCCATCAGCCGGCTCATGCCGCCCTCGACCTTCTCCACGTAGACGATGTCCGCCTGCGCGAGACCGGTGTGCGGCCGTGCCATGCGCGCGTTGTCGAACTTCACCGCGAGCACCGGGCCCTGATCGGCGCTCACTCCGGTGAAGGGCGACCGGTCGCGCGGCGGGGCGCCGGGGTCCGCCGGTGCGCTCTCCTGTGCGGCTCCCATGGTGAGCGCGCCCACGGCGACCGTGGCGAGGAGTCTGGTGCCGATGCGGCCGCGGCGGCGGGCCCTAGGGCCTCTCGTTTGGATCAGGCCGGGCTCGCGGGGTCTGGTACGCACATCTGCGGCGTTGCCGTCAGTTGCCAACGCTCCGCGTTGTCGCCCTCCTCCGCCTTGCAGCTGCACGCACCAGACCCCGCTCCCTGATCCGGCCTGATCCAAACGAGAGGCCCTAGCTGTCATCGCGGTTCTCCGTTCGTCCCCGAACGCGCGGTTCCGGGACCAGTTCGTTCCTGGCAGTGGCAGCCGCAGTCCTTCCTCCCCGGCGCCCGCGGCGAACCCGGTTAGGGCCATCCAGCCGCCAGGACTCACCGCAGCGGCGTACGTGCCGGGCCCTCCCGCGGGCCCGGCACGGTCCGCCGCCGTCAGGCGGTGTGCAGGGTAAGGCCGTACCGCCCGAGGATCTCGTTGATCGGCTGGTGCCAGGTCTCGCCGCCGCCGCTGCAGTTGCCCCAGCCGCCCGAGGTGACGCCCTGGGCCTGGTCGCCGCTGATGAACGAGCCGCCGGAGTCGCCCGGTTCGGCGCAGACGCTCGTCTTGGTCATCTGGTGGACGGCGCCCTGGCTGTAGTTCACGGTCTCGTTCTTGGCGAGCACGCTGCCGCAGTGCCAGTGCGTGGTTGAGCCGGAGCGGCAGATCGACGCTCCCACCGGAGCCTCGGCCGAGCCGCGCACGAGCTGGTCGGAGACGGTGCCCCAGCCGAGGACCACCGGGACGGTCCACCAGCCGTTGCCCACGCTGACGTACGCGTAGTCGTTGTCGGGGAACGAAGAGCCCTGGAAGCTGCCGATGGTCGAGTTGTCCCAGCCGCGCACCGCGGCTCCCGCCTGCCCGCAGTGGCCCGCGGTGACGAACCCTCCGTGCACCGAGAAGCCGATCGAGCAGCGGACGTTGCCGGTGTAGTAGGGGTCGCCGCCCACGGTCCCCGCGGCGAAGGTGCTCGGCGCCTTGCCGACCGTCTCGACCTGGACGGGGCCCGCCTCGCGGGCGCGGTCGACGAAGCGTCGGACATCGTTGTCGTCCCGCTGAGCGGCGACGACGTTCACCACGACCTTGTTGCTGCGCGGCGCGACGTGCCAGCTGCTGACGCCCTTGGGTGCGGACAGGGCGTCGATGCGTTCCTTGGCGGCGTCCAGTTCCTTCGCGCTGTGGCGGACCACGCGGACGGCGGCGCCGGCCTCGCGCAGGGCGTCGGTCTTGCGCGCGCTGGTGGTGGCGACGGTCAGCTTTCCGGTGTCCGCGTCGTACCAGGACCCGGCGTAGGAGGATCCGGCCGCCCGCTGCGCCGCGCGGTCGACGCGGATCGCGGTCTTCTCGGAGGCGAGGCGGGCGCGGGCCTGGCTCGCGGTGAGCCCGAGGTCGTCCTGCAGGGCGGTGAGCATGCCCGCGGAGGCGGGCGGAGCGGAGGGTGCGGGGGCGGCGCTCGCGGTGGGGGCGAGCGAGGCGCTCGCCCAGGTGCCGACCAGGAGCAAGGAGGAGAAGGCGATGCGCACTCCGGTTCTGCGTCTCATGGCAGTGCCCTTTCTGTCGTTCCATCGAGGTGGGGAGGAACAGGGTGATGAGAGCGCTCTCACGATGAGTTCAGGCGGAGCATAGGAGCGGCTTGGCAGTCATGTCCATACCAACTGACCGCTCTCAGGCGGCAATTGGTGTCAGAAATTGATGCGAGACGAAGACTGGGTACGGTGTACGCTTTTCCTTCCGCCCGGTTCAGGCCAAGGAGCATCAGTGACGGTCACCCCCGCCGACAGCCACAACGTGATTCAGGTGCGAGGCGCCCGCGAGAACAACTTGCGCGACGTCTCGCTCGACATCCCCAAGCGGCGGCTCACCGTCTTCACCGGAGTCTCGGGCTCCGGGAAGTCCTCGCTCGTCTTCGGCACCATCGCCGCCGAGTCCCAGCGGCTGATCAACGAGACGTACACCGCGTTCATCCAGTCGTTCATGCCGAGCCTGGGCCGCCCCGACGTGGACGGCCTGCGCAATCTCAGCGCGGCGATCGTCGTCGACCAGGAGCGGATGGGCGCCAACTCGCGCTCCACGGTGGGCACCGCCACCGACGCGTACACGATGCTCAGGATCATCTTCAGCCGCCTCGGCGTCCCGGAGATAGGGACATCGGGCGCCTTCAGCTTCAATCTGCCCGAAGGCATGTGCCCCCAGTGCGAGGGCACCGGGGAGGCCTCCACGGTCGACGTCGACCAGCTCGTGGACCGCGAACTCTCGCTGAACGAGGGCGCGATCACGGTCCCGTACTACGCGGTGGACTCCTGGAGCTGGCAGATCATGGCCAACTCCGGCTTCCACGACCCCGACAAGAAGCTCAGGGACTTCACCGAGCAGGAGTGGTCCGACCTGCTGCACAAGGCCCCGGTCAAGGTGAAGGTCGGCTCGAACGGCTTCACGTACGAAGGCCTGATCGCCAAGATGCAGCGGACCTGGCTCGCCAAGGACCGCGATTCCCTCCAGCCCCACATCAAGACCTTCGTGGACCGGGCCGTGGTGTTCGCCCGGTGCCCGCTGTGCGACGGCACGCGTCTCACAGCGGCCGCGCTGTCGTCGAGGATCGACGGCCTGAACATCGCCGACTGCTCGTCGATGCAGATCAGCGATCTGGCCGTGTTCGTACGCGGACTCGAGGACCCCGCTGTCGCGCCGCTGATCGCGAGCCTGCGCGAGCTGCTCGAATCGCTGGTCGAGATCGGGCTCGGCTATCTGAGCCTCGACCGCACATCGGGTTCGCTCTCCGGCGGCGAGGCGCAGCGCGTGAAGATGGTCCGCCATCTCGGCTCCAGCATCACCGACGTGACGTACGTCTTCGACGAGCCGACCATCGGCCTGCACCCGCACGACATCCGGCGCATGAACGATCTGCTCGTCCGGCTGCGCGACAAGGGCAACACGGTGCTCGTGGTGGAGCACAAGCCCGAGGTCATCGCGATCGCCGACCACGTGGTGGACCTCGGCCCCGGGGCCGGAACGGCGGGCGGTGAGATCTGCTTCACCGGCGACGTGGCGGGGCTGCGCGCCTCCGGCACGCTGACCGGGCGGCATCTGGAGCACCGGGCCGGGCTGCGCGAGCAGGTGCGCGTGCCCAAGGGGCAGCTGTCCATCAAGGGCGCCGACCTGCACAACCTCAAGGACGTCGAGGTCGACATCCCGCTCGGGGTGCTCGCCGTGGTCACCGGGGTCGCGGGGTCCGGCAAGAGCTCGCTGATCCACGGCTATCTGTCCGGGCGCGATGGCGTCGTGGTGGCCGACCAGTCGCCGATCCGTGGCTCGCGCCGCTCGAACCCGGCGACCTACACGGGGCTGCTCGGCCCGATCCGCACCGCGTTCGCCAAGGCCAACGGCGTCAAGGCGGCGCTGTTCAGCGCGAACTCGGAGGGTGCCTGCCCCAAGTGCAACGGCATCGGGCTCATCTACACCGACCTGGCGATGATGGCCGGGGTGGCATCCGTCTGCGAGGCCTGCGAGGGGGAGCGCTTCACGGCCGAGGTCCTCACCTACCGGCTGCGCGGCAAGAACATCAGCGAGGTCCTCGGAATGTCGGTCGCCGAGGCACACGACTTCTTCCCCTCGGGGCAGGCGCACACCATCCTCGGCCGCCTCAGCGATGTGGGGCTCGGCTATCTGCGCCTCGGCCAGCCGCTCAACACCCTTTCCGGTGGCGAGCGCCAGCGCCTCAAGCTCGCCATCCACATGGCCGAGAAGTCATCGACGTACGTCCTGGACGAGCCGACCACCGGACTGCACCTGGCCGACGTGGACAAGCTCCTCGCACTGCTCGACCGGCTCGTCGACGACGGCAACTCGGTGGTCGTCATCGAGCACCACCAGGCGGTGATGGCGCACGCCGACTGGATCATCGACATCGGCCCCGGCGGCGGCCACGACGGCGGTCAAGTGGTGTTCACCGGGACGCCCGCGGCCCTGGTGGCCGATGCGCAGACCGTGACGGCGCAGCATCTGCGGGAGTACGTCGCGGGCTGAGCGGGGCCCGCGGTGACCAGCCGATCGTGCTCGGGCCCGGTGTCCGCGTAGGGTGCGTGAATGAGCATGCTGGATGACGCCCGCGCGGGCATGAACCCTGAGATCCGGCCGCAGGACGACCTGTTCGGCCACGTCAACGGTCACTGGCTGGAGACCGAGGCGATCCCCGAGGATCGCTCCAGCTGGGGCCCCTTTGTGCAGTTGGTCGACACGGCCGAGGAACAAGTGAAGGTGATCATCCAGGATCTGGCGTCGGCCGCGTCGTCCGGCGCCGTCCCGGATGACGCACGCAAGATCGCCACGCTGTACGCCTCCTTCATGGACGAGGAGACGATCGCCGCCCGCGGGCTCGCCCCCGCGCAGCCCTTGATCGACGAGGTCGCGGGGGTGCGGGACACCCGCGACCTCGCCGCGTTCCTCGGCCGCTTCGAGCGGACCGGCGGCTCCGGCCTCTTCGGTTCGTACATCGACACGGACGACCGCAACTCCGACCGCTACCTCTTCAACGTCCTCCAGGGCGGGCTCGGCCTGCCCGACGAGTCGTACTACCGCGAAGAGAAGTTCGCCGAGATCCGCGAGAAGTACGTCGCCTACCTCACCGAGCTCCTCACGCTCGGGCAGCACGCCTCGCCCGCCGACGCGGCGCAGGCGGTCCTCGCCCTGGAGACCCGTCTCGCCGCGGGCCACTGGGAGCGGGCCGAGACGCGTGACGTGCAGAAGACCTACAACCTCCTCACCCTGCACGAACTGATCACCCTGGCACCGCACTTCGACTGGCGCGCCTATGTCGAGGGGCTCGGCGGCTCGGACGACACCATCGCCGAGACGTGCGTCCGCCAGCCGTCCTACTTCCGTCACCTGTCCGCGGTCCTGGACGAGGTGCCGATCGAGCAGTGGCGGGACTGGACGCTGGTCCGGGTCCTTCGCTCGTGCGCGCCGTACCTCACGGACGCGTTCGTCCGGAACAACTTCGAGTTCTACGGCCGCACCCTCAACGGCACCCCGGAGCTGCGCGCCCGGTGGAAGCGGGCGGTCGGCTTCGTCGAGGGCTCCATCGGTGAGGCCGTCGGCAAGGAGTACGTGGCCCGGCACTTCCCGCCGAGCTCCAAGGCGATGATGGACGACCTCGTCGCCAACCTGCTCGAGGCCTACCGTCAGTCGATCGCCCGCCTGGACTGGATGACGGACGAGACGAAGGAGCGCGCGTACGAGAAGCTCGCCACGTTCCGTCCCAAGATCGGCTACCCGGACACGTTCCGCGACTACTCGGCCCTCGAGGTCTCTCCCGACGACCTGCTCGGCAACGCGCAGGCGGCGGACGCCTTCGAGTCCGACCGGCAGCTCGCCAAGATCGGCTCCCCGGTCGACCGCGACGAGTGGTTCATGCTGCCGCAGACGGTCAACGCGTACTACAACCCGGGCACCAACGAGATCTGCTTCCCCGCGGGCATCCTGCAGAAGCCGTTCTTCTCGCCCGACGCCGATCCCGCCGAGAACTACGGCGGCATCGGCTCGGTCATCGGCCACGAGATCGGCCACGGCTTCGACGACCAGGGCGCGCAGTACGACGGCGCGGGCAACCTCAACGACTGGTGGACCGCGGCCGACAAGACCGCGTTCGAGGCGAAGTCGAAGGCGCTGGTCAAGCAGTACGACGCCTTCTCGCCCCGCAATCTGCCCGACGAGTTCGTCAACGGCTCCCTGACCGTCGGCGAGAACATCGGTGACCTGGGCGGCCTGACCATCGGGCACACGGCGTACAAGATCGCTCTCGACGGCGCCCCGATGCCCGAGAGCGACGGCACGACCGGCTCCCAGCGGCTCTTCATGAACTGGGCCTACTGCTGGCGCACCAAGCGCCGCAAGGAGCAGGAGCAGCAGTACCTCACCATCGACCCGCACTCGCCGCCCGAGTTCCGGGCCAACATCGTGCGCAACCTCGACGAGTTCCACGAGGCGTTCGGGACGGCGGAGGGCGACGGTCTCTGGCTGGAGCGCGCGGAGCGCGTCCGGATCTGGTGATCCACCGGCGGCCGCGGCGCTCCTGCCGCGGCCCCCGTCTCCACGCCGAGCGTGGATCCTGACAGAAGCATTGACGTGCCCTTGCCACACTCCTACTTTTTGGTCGGTAATCCGAACTGCGTCCGGTATATCGAACAATCAGGTAAGGGATGAGGCACTCATGGCCCCCGCACCCGCCAGACGAGCCGTCCTCCGCGCCGCAGTTCTCGCGGCGGCGGCACCGGTGATCCCGTCCCTCGCGGCAGGCAGGGCGGCCGCGGCACCGCGAACGGTGGTCCATGCGGGTGCGCAGGCCGCGACCCCTTCGAGCTGGACGGCGCAGCCGTTCCCGCTCAAGGACGTCTCGCTGCGCGAGGGTGCCTTCGCCGCCAAGCGGGCCCTGATGCTCGACCACGGCCGGGGCTACGACGTGCACCGGCTCCTCCAGGTGTTCCGCGCCAACGCGGGCCTCTCCACCCGGGGCGCGGTGGCCCCCGGCGGCTGGGAGGGGCTCGACGGCGAGGCGAACGGAAACCTCCGGGGCCACTACACCGGCCACTTCCTCACCATGCTCTCCCAGGCCTACGCCGGCACGGGCGACAAGGCGTACGCCGACAAGATCGGCACCATGGTCGGGGCGCTGACGGAGGTCCGTGCGGCGCTCCGCCGCGACCCGGCCGTCCTCGGCGTCCCCGGCAAGTTCGGTACGGCCGCGGAGAACGTCCGCGGTTCCCACCAGTACGTCGATCTTCCCTCCGGTGTCCTCGGCGGTGCCTCGGACGTGACCTTCTCGGCCTGGGTGAAGCCGGTCCACGACGCCGACTGGACCCGGATCCTCGACTGCGGCAACGACACGAGCCGCTACCTCTACCTGGCCGCCCGCAACGCGGACGGAGTCCCGCGCTTCGCCATCACGACCGACGGCCCTGGCGGCGAACAGGGCATCAACG
The DNA here is from genome assembly GCF_040643025.1 of Streptomyces sp. NPDC047525. Taxonomy (NCBI): domain Bacteria; kingdom Bacillati; phylum Actinomycetota; class Actinomycetes; order Kitasatosporales; family Streptomycetaceae; genus Streptomyces; species Streptomyces sp. NPDC047525. The sequence goes on along the minus strand of NZ_JBEYTL010000001.1, from coordinate 641,425 downwards.
GGACCGCGCCGCTGCCCCTGGACGAGTGGAGCCACGTGGCGGTGACGCTCGCGGGCACCACCGGCACGCTCTACGTCAACGGCACCGCCGTCGCCTCGAACACCGCGATGACCCTGGACCCGGCCGCACTGGGCACCCTGAAGAACAACTGGCTCGGCCGCTCCAACTACGCGGCCGACCCCGTCTTCGCGGGCGCGTTCGACGAGGTGAACTTCTGGTCGCGGGCGCTGACCGCCACCGAGATCGCCGGACTCCAGGAGGAGCCCGCCGCCGGTTCACCCGCCGGAGCGGGGGACTTGGCGTCGTACGCCTTCGACGAGACGAGCGGCGGCTCCTTCGCCGACAGCTCCGGCCGGGGGCGGCACGCCACCTTGCGCCGCACCTGGGGCGGGCCGAGCCATCCGGGGTTCCTCGCGGCGTACCCGGAGACGCAGTTCATCGCCCTGGAGTCGATGACCAGCGGTGACTACACGGTGGTGTGGGCGCCCTACTACACCGCGCACAAGATCCTGCGCGGTGTCCTCGACGCCTATCTGTACACGGACGACACCCGGGCACTCGACCTCGCGTCGGGCCTGTGCGACTGGATGCACTCCCGTCTCTCCGCCCTGCCACGGAGCACCCTGCAACGCATGTGGGGGATCTTCTCCAGCGGTGAGTTCGGCGGCATCGTCGAGGCGATCTGCGACCTGTACGCCCTCACCGGCAAGGCCGAACACCTGGCCCTTGCCCGCCTCTTCGACCTGGACAAGCTGATCGACGCGTGCGCCGCCGGCGACGACACACTCGACGGCCTCCACGCCAACCAGCACATCCCCATCTTCACGGGACTGCTGCGGCTGTACGACGAGACGGGGGAGCGGCGCTACCTCGCCGCGGCGAAGAACTTCTGGGGCATGGTCGTCCCGACGCGCATGTACGGCATCGGCGGCACCAGCACCGGCGAGTTCTGGAAGGCTCCCGGCGTCATCGCAGGAACGCTCGGCGAGACCACCGCCGAGACCTGCTGCGCGTACAACCTGCTCAAGCTGAGCCGGGCGCTGTTCCTCCACGAGCAGGACCCCGCCTACATCGACTACTACGAGAGAGCCCTGTACAACCAGGTCCTCGGTTCGAAGCAGGACAAGGCCGACGCGGAGAAGCCGCTCGTCACGTACTTCATCGGCCTCCTGCCGGGCCACGTGCGCGACTACACACCCAGGGCGGGCACGACCTGCTGCGAGGGCACGGGCATGGAGAGCGCCACCAAGTACCAGGACTCCGTGTACTTCCGGAAGGCCGACGGCTCGGCCCTGTACGTCAACCTCTACAGCCCCTCTGTGCTGACCTGGAAGGAGAAGGGCATCACGGTCACGCAGACCACCGACTACCCGAGGGAACAGGGCACCACGCTCACCGTCCGGGGCTCGACCGCGGCCTTCGATCTGCGTCTGCGCGTACCGGCCTGGGCGGGGAGCGGGTTCGCCGTGACCGTCAACGGCAGGAAGGTGAAGGCCGATCCGGCCCCCGGCAGCTACTTCTCCGTGTCACGGACCTGGCGCGACGGCGACACGGTCCGGGTCTCCATCCCCTTCCGGCTGCGGGTGGAGAAGACCCTCGACAAGCCGGAGGTCCAGGCCCTGTTCTACGGACCGGTCCATCTCGTGGCCCGCGACAGCCGCAAGACCTACCTCCGGTTCGGCCTCTACCGCAATGCCGCGCTCTCCGGCGACCTGCTGCCCTCGCTCACCCCGGTCGCGGGCGCACCGCTCCACTACACGCTCGACGGCATCGACATCGCGCCCTTCTCCGAAGGCACGGAGGACCCGACGCACTCCTACTTCCAACGGGCCGAACCCAAGGTGGTCTTCGGCACGACCGACTCCGGCGTCACCAACCCGGCAGGGTCCGACGGCGCGACGCTCCTCGACGACATCTGGTCGGCCGCTCCCTTCAAGGACAAGGGCGCGCTGGTCAAGCACGTTCGGACCGTCGTGGACACCTGGGTCTCCGGCGGACGGCTGAGCGAGGCGGACGGCACGAAGGTGGTCGGTACGGCGAAGAGTGCGTCGTACGTCCCGTAGGCGTGCCGTAGGTGTCGTGGCTGCGAGAACCGCAGGGCGGGTGGTCCCGGGCGAGGGAATCCGTCGTCAACCAGGCATGTTGGTTAAGGAGTTAAGCAAGCAGGCTGCTTCGTGCACTCCACGGACACTCCACGGCCCAGGTCGATCCGACGGCCTATTGACGGGAGACACCCATGCCTGCTGGCGGAACCCCTTGGATGCGCGTCGTACGCGCGCGACGTGAACCGGCGGACGCCGGTACGACCCGGCGCACCGTGCTGCGCGGCGGACTCGCCACCGCGAGCGGTCTCGCACTCGGCGCCACGCTCACGCCCACCACAGCGCGCGCCGCGGACCGCACCACCGCGCACGACGCCCGCGTCGTCGTCATCGGCGCGGGCCTCGCCGGGCTCACCTGCGCCCACCGGCTTGCCCAACAGGGCGTCAAGGCCCAGGTGTTCGAGGCGAGGGACGGCCGTGTGGGTGGACGCTGCTGGACCGCGCGGGGCTTCGCGTCGGGCCAGCTCGCCGAGCACGGCGGCGAGCGCATCGACACCCGGCACACCCATATCCGCAAGCTGGCGGCGGAGTTGGGGATCTCCCTGGAAGAGGAGAACCCCGACCGCGAGCACGGCGAGCGCGGCGTCATCCACCTCCAGGGCAAGGTGGTCACCGAAGACGCGGTCTACCGGGACATGGAGGTCGTGCAGAAGCAACTCGCCGCCGACGCACGGCGTATCGGCAGTTACGCCGCGGACGAGGCGGGGCGCGCCGCCCGTGACTTCGACGGCCTGTCGGTGCGGGACTGGCTCGCGGCGAACGTACCCGGCGGAATGTCGTCCCTGCTCGCCTCCGCGATGGCCAACAGCGTGGCCACGTTCTTCGGCAACAGCGCCGACGAACTGAGCGCGATCAACCTCATAGAGCAGTACATCGGACCCGCCGGAGCCGACGAGAAGTACCACGTCAAGGGCGGCAACGACCTCATCCCCCAGGCGATGGCCGAGCGGCTGCCCAAGTCGGCCCTTCACTTCGACGCGCCCCTCACGGCCGTACGCCGCGCGGGCGGCACCTACCGGCTGCGCTTCGGCGGCCGCAGAGGGGAAGTCACCGCCGACCGCGTCGTGTTCGCCCTGCCCTTCACCACCCTGCGCCGCGTCGACCTGGACGGCGCGGGCCTCAGCGCCCGCAAGCGCGAGGCCATCGACAACCACGGCATGGGCACGGATGCCAAGCTGCTGTTCCAGTTCGACCGCCAATTCCCGCGGTTCGACGGATTCAGCGGCGGCATCATGAGCGACAACCCGCTGTTCAGCTCCTGGGACACCTCTTCGTACCAGACAGGACCGGAAGGTCTGCTCACGCTGTTCACCGGCGGCTGGAGCGGCGCGAGTTACCCGGCCGAGCGCCCGCACGCCGCGCCGTCCGCCACGGTGACGGACCTGGCACTGCGGCACCTCGACGCGCTCGTCCCCGGCCTCAAGAAGGCGTACAACGGCCGCGGCTGGCTGGACTCCTGGGTCGACGACCCCTGGGCCCGCGGCTCCTACGCCTCCTACCGCCCCGGCCAGTACACCCGGTACTGGGGCTTCACGGGACGCCGGGAGGGCGGCCTCCACTTCGCGGGCGAACACACCAGCACGCACAGCCAGGGCTACCTCAACGGCGGTGTGGAGAGCGGGGAACGGGCGGCGCGGGAGGTGCTCGCGGCCTTGGGGAGAGGGCCGTTGGCGTAGAAGGCGGGATGGGCGTGCAGGCGGCGGACGTAGGCGCGGACGTGGGGGTGGGAGTCGCCTGCCTCGGCCGCGTCCGGAGTGGGGTGGACGAGAGCGGCCCACAAGTCCACGTCCACCGAGGTGAGTTCGTCGCCCACGAGGTACGGGTGGGAGGCCAGCCGGCCGTCGAGGCGGTCCAGCGTCTCGACGGTGAGGGGGCCCGCGAGGAGTTCGTGCCAGGTGTCGATGTGCGCCGCCAGGGCCGATGGGCGCAGGAGAGGGCCGCTGCCGTGCGCGGCGAGGCGGCAGGCGAGGTCGCGCAGGATGTCGGGCGTGTGGTTGCTGACGACGTGCCCGCTCCAGCGGTCGCACAGGGCGGGAACGGTCAAGGGGCCGTCGAAGTGGTGCTCGGTGGCCTCGTAGTAGCGGTGCAGTGAGTCGAGTGCCGCCGCAGGGGTGTGCGAGGTCAGGAGCGTCGTGGTGACCGACTCCCGGAGTCCGAGCAGGTCGAGGGTGATCGAGACGCGCAAGGAGCGCGGACATCCGGCCGAGAGGTACAGGTGATAGCGGTGCGGCGCCGGGTAGAAGCCGCCGGCCAGGTCGGCGCCGATGCGGCTGCGGATCGGCGCGGGGCAGCTGCCGCCCGGGACGGTTTCGAGCGGGGAGCACGGATCCGGATCCGTGAGGGAAGTCGGGTGGGAAGGGTGGGAACGGTGCGACGTGGTCTCGGGCATGGCTCTCCAGGCAGGTGAGAGGGCGCCGACCGCGCGCACGGCGACGGTGGCACAGGGGAGGGGGAGGGAGAGAGTGATGCGTGGACGTCAGACGGCTGGAGCCGCTGCGCTGCACACGCGCAGCAGGTCGATGTGCAGCCGTCTGGTCAACACGCGGGGGCGGGGCCGGGGCGCGGTCAGGAGAGGCCGCTGGGTGCTCTTCCTCTCACCGACCGCCCTGGACATGTCCACCAGCCCTGCCGTCGAGGCCCGTTGCAACCGGGGCCGCACTTGCCCCGCCGCCACGGCGGGACCCGGTCGTCACCCGGGGCACCCCGTCGCGGCGGAAGGGTTGCCTGCCAGCGGGCCGGGGCCGATGAACCGCTCGTGCAGGGAGCCTGCCGGGCGGGCGCTGACAATCGTGACCGTCCCCGGAAGTCTGGGTCCGGGCACAGGGCGCCGTCAAGAAGGCCGTGCAACTCCCGGCGCGGAGGCGGAACAGATGGCGTGGCCCGGCGGTTGTCCTTGACGGAGAGGGACGACGAGGCACGTACGGCGATGTGAGGACGCCCATGATCGACGGGCATTGCGCACCGCTGCGACCTCACGTAACGTCCCGAGCAGCTTACGAGTGTCGACGTCAAGCCCTGGCTTGCCGAGCGGAGGTGACGGACATGCCGGCAGTCTCCGCCGTGCCGTCCACGTCATCCCTGCTGCCGCCCGTGTCCGCTCGGCGTGTCATCACGATCGCCCCGAGCCGCCAGGTGCACCTGTACTCCCGGCCGCACATCGACCTCCAGCGCGTCGCCGGCGCGCTCTGTCGTTCCTGACCCGTCACCCCGCCGCCGCACCCTCGGAGCCGAGGGGCCGGTGTTCTCGTACGGTCGATCAGGAAGGCACTCCTTCGTGTCGTCATCATCTTCACCCTCGTCCGCGTTGCCCTCTTCCGTTCCCTCCGCTCCTTCGCTGCGCCTCGCCGTCGCGCTCGACGGCGCGGGCTGGCACCCCGCCGCCTGGCGCGAACCAGCCGCCCGCCCAGGGGAGTTGCTCACCGCCCAGTACTGGGCCGATCTGGTCACCGAGGCCGAACGCGGCCTGCTCGACTTCGTGACGATCGAGGACGGACTCGGCCTCCAGTCCTCGCACTTCACCGAACCCGACGGACGCACCGATCAGGTACGAGGGCGGCTCGACGCCGTCCTCATCGCCGCCCGTGTCGCGCCACTGACCAGCCACATCGGCCTTGTGCCGACCGTGGTGGCCACGCACACGGAGCCCTTCCACATATCCAAGGCGATCGCCACGCTCGACTACGTCAGTGAGGGCCGCGCAGGCGTACGGGTGCAGGTGTCCGCACGCCGGAACGAGGCCGCGCACTTCGGGCGCCGCACGCTTCCCGCCCTCGATGCCGTCGAGGACCTCGGCAGGCCGGAAGTGCGGGAGTTGACCTTCGACCTCTTCGACGAGGCAGCCGACCACATCGAAGCCGTGCGCAGGCTCTGGGACAGCTGGGAGGACGACGCGGAGATCAGGGACGTCGCCACCGGCCGCTTCGTCGACCGCGACAAGCTGCACTACATCGACTTCGAGGGCAAGCACTTCAGCGTCAAGGGCCCTTCGATCACGCCCCGGCCGCCGCAGGGCCGCCCCGTCGTCAGCGCGCTCGCCCACGAGACCCCCACCGACGCCCCGTTCCGTCTCCTCGGCCGCTCGGCCGACATCGGATACGTCACCCCGCGCGACGCCGGACACGCACACGCCATCGTCACGGCGGTGCGAGCGGAACAGGACGCCGCAGGGCGGGCCGATGAGCCCCTGCATCTCTTCGGCGATCTGGTGGTGTTCCTCGACGACGACCAGGGAGCCGCCGAAGCCCGCAGGGAGCGTCTGGACGCCCTCGCCGGTCAGCCGTACAGCAGTGACGCGCGGGTGTTCACCGGTACGCCCGCCCAACTGGCCGACCTGCTCGTGGAGTTGGGGCAGGCCGGGCTGACCGGATTCCGGCTGCGTCCCGCCGTCGTCGGGCACGACCTCCCGGCGATCACCCAGGGCCTGGTGCCCGAACTCCAGCGCCGCGGCGCCTTCCGGCGCGCGTACGAAGCCGACACCTTGCGCGGCCTCCTTGGCCTGACCCGCCCCGCGAGCCGCTACGCCGCCACCGCCTGAGCCGGACCGGAAGGAACCCCGTCATGAGCAAGTCACCGGACAAGCCGCTCAAGCAGATCCACCTCGCGGCGCACTTCCCCGGCGTCAACAACACCACCGTATGGAGCGACCCCGAGGCCGGGAGTCATATCGAGTTCTGCTCCTTCGCGCACTTCGCGCGGACCGCCGAACGCGCCAAGTTCGACTTCCTGTTCCTCGCCGAGGGGCTTCGGCTGCGCGAACAGGGCGGAAAGATCTACGACTTGGACGTCGTGGGACGGCCCGACACCTTCGCCGTCCTCACCGCACTCGCCGCCGTCACCGAACACCTCGGCCTGACCGGCACCATCAACTCCACCTTCAACGAGCCCTACGAGGTGGCCCGCCAGTTCGCCAGCCTCGACCACCTCTCGGGCGGGCGCGCCGCGTGGAACGTCGTGACCTCCTGGGACGCCTTCACCGGCGAGAACTTCCGCCGCGGCGGATTCCTCCCGCAGGAGGAGCGGTACTCCAGGGCGAAGGAATTCCTCGCCACGGCAGGCGAGCTGTTCGACTCCTGGCGCGGGGACGAGATCGTCGCCGACCAGGAGACGGGCACCTTCCTGCGCGACGCGCGGGCGGGAGCCTTCGTCCACCAGGGGCAACACTTCGACATCCAGGGGCAGTTCAACGTCCCGCGCAGCCCCCAGGGGCGGCCGGTCGTCTTCCAGGCCGGTGACTCGGACGAGGGGCGCGAGTTCGCCGCCGAAGGCGCGGACGCGATCTTCAGCCGGTACAGCACGCTCAAGGAAGGCCAGGAGTTCTACAGGGACGTCAAGGGCCGCCTGGCCCGCCACGGCCGCACCCACGACCAGCTCCTCATCCTGCCCGCCGCGACCTTCGTCCTCGGTGACACGGACGCCGAGGCGGAGGAGCTCTCGCGTGAGGTGCGGCGCAAGCAGGTCAGCGGTGCCACGGCGATCAAGCACCTGGAGTTCGTCTGGAACCGCGACCTCTCCGCGTACGACCCGGAGGGCCCGCTGCCCGACATCGATCCGGACGTGGGTGAGCACACGATCGCCCGCGGCCGTGCGCAGGTGCGGATGTACCGCGACCCGCTGGCCACCGCGCGGGAGTGGCGCGAGCTCGCTGCCGCGAACAAGTGGTCCATCCGCGACCTCGTCATCGAGACCGGCAACCGCCAGTCCTTCGTCGGCTCCCCGGCCACCGTCGCCGAGACGATCAACTCCTTCGTCCAGGCCGACGCGTCCGACGGCTTCATCCTCGTCCCGCACATCACCCCGGGCGGACTCGACGCCTTCGCCGACACCGTGGTCCCGCTGCTCCAGGAGCGCGGCGTGTTCCGCACGGAGTACGAGGGAACCACCCTGCGCGACCACCTCGGCCTGGCCCACCCCGACTCCGGGGCGCGCCTGCCCGAGCCTGACCCCGAGCCCGTATCCACACCCGAACCCACTCCCGAACCCACACCCGTGCCCGCGTCGGCCGACCACTGAGGAGGACCACCCACATGTCAGCCATCCCGCTCGGCGTCCTCGACCTGGTCCCGGTCTCGTCCGGCTCCACCGCGGCCGCTGCACTGCACAACTCCATCGACCTGGCCCGGCAGACCGAGCGATTCGGGTACGCCCGCTACTGGTTCGCCGAGCACCACCTCAACCCGGGCGTGGCCGGCACCTCACCGGCGGTCGTCCTCGCCCTGACCGCCGCGGCGACCTCGACGATCCGGCTCGGGGCGGGCGCGGTACAGCTCGGCCACCGCACCGCTCTGTCCACGGTCGAGGAGTTCGGCCTGATCGACGCGCTGCACCCCGGACGCCTCGACCTGGGCCTCGGCCGCTCCGGCGGCAAGCCGCCCGGAACGGCCGCTGGTGCGCCGCCGACCGCGACCCCCGTCGTCGACGGCCACGCACCCAACGGACTGCGGATCCCGCCGCGGTTCTCCTACGAGCATCTGCTGGGCTCGCCCCGCGTCGCCCTGCAGCGCAAGCTGCTCCAGCTGCCGCACGCCCAGTCGCAGGACTACGGGGAGCAGATCGACGACATCCTCGCGCTGCTCGCGGGGACGTACCGTTCCGAGGACGGCATCGAAGCGCATGTCGTCCCCGGTGAGGGCGCCGACATCGAGGTGTGGATCCTGGGCAGCAGCGGCGGCCAGAGTGCGGACGTCGCGGGCCGCAACGGTCTGCCCTTCGCGGCGAATTACCACGTCAGTCCGGGGACGGTGCTGGAGGCCGCGGACGGCTACCGCGCCGCGTTCAAGCCCTCCGACGTACTCGACGAGCCCTACGTCAGCGTCTCGGCGGACGTCGTCGTCGCCGAGGACGACGAGACCGCCCGCGAGCTCGCCGCGGGCTACGGCCCGTGGGTCCGCAGCATCCGCACGGCGGAGGGTGCCATCCAGTACCCGACGCCGGAGGAAGCGCGTCGGCACGTCTGGACCGACGCGGACCGCGCGCTGGTGGAGGACCGCACCGAAACCCAGTTCACCGGCTCCCCGGGACGCGTCGCCGACCAGCTGGAACAGCTCCAGGAGGCCACCGGCGCGGACGAGTTGCTCATCACCACGATCACCCACGGCCACGCCGACCGGGTGCGCTCCTACGAACTGCTTGCGGAGGAGTGGCGGCGCAGGTGATCCTCGCCCTCGCCCTCGCCCTGTCCGGGCGAGGGCGAACAGCGAACACGTCATTCGGGAGGCGACGGCAGCTCGGGTGCGGGTCCTGGCAGTACCGCGAGGCGGGATCTCCATGTCCACATGCCGGAACCGGGTTGTCGGCGGGACAAGGACCCGGTCAGGATGCACGCATGAACCCCGCCCTCGTCTCCCGTCGCCACGTGGACCTTCTGCGTGTCTCGGGGATGCTGTGTCGGGCCATCTCCTGTTGTCGCGCGGCCTGTTGCTGAGCGCTCCACCGAGCCTCCGCACCCCTGCACACCGCTGACGACCTCATTCGACCGGTCGTCGGCCGTCGCCGCACCTGACTCCTTCCTCAGCCCCGGACACCCGGGCAGCCCGGCACGCCCCTGCGCATGACGCGGGGCGGCCCGCCCGCGTCCGCTCTCTCTCGAGGTGCCCCAGCATGTCCTCCTCTGCCGCCCCCGTGCTGCACTGGTTCCTGCCCACCGGCGGCGACGGCCGCGACCCCGGTGGTGTCACCGCCGTCCAGGGCCGCACCGCCACCGCGACCCGACGCGCCGCCGACCTCGGGTATCTCGCCCAGGTCGCCCGCGCCGCCGAGCAGTCGGGCTTCGCCAAGCTGCTGACTCCCGTGGGCCTCGGCTGCGTGGACCCCTGGGTGCTGACCCCGGCCCTGGCCGCGGTCACCGAGCGGATCGGCTTCCTCGTCGCCTTCCGCGCGGGGCTCGCCCGGCCGACGCTGCTCGCCCAGCAGGCCGACACCTTCCGCCGCCTGTTCGGCGACCGCATCGCGCTGAACGTGGTCACCGGTGGCGACCCGGCAGAGCAGCGGGCGTACGGCGACCATCTGCCCAAGAGCGAGCGGTACGTCAGGACCGGCGAACTCATGCAGGTCGTACGCGAGTTGCTCGACGGCAAGCCGGTCGACCTCGAAGGCCTTCATGTCCGGGTGGAGGGCGCCCGGCTGGATGCGCCCGCATCGGCTTCGTACGTACCCCTCTACTTCGGCGGCGCCTCCCCGGCCGCCGAGGAGGTCGCGGCGCGCCATGCCGAGGTGCAGCTCCTGTGGGGCGAACCCCCGGCCGCGCTCGCCGAACGCATCGCCAGGGTGCGCGACAAGGCAGCGCTCCTGGGCCGCACCCTGCGCTTCGGGCTACGGCTGCACGTCATCACCCGCGACACCGCCGCCGAGGCGTGGGCGGAGGCCGACCGCATCCTCGCCGGGTTCGACCCGCAGGCGGTCCGCGCCTCCCAGGACCGCTTCGCCCGCATGGACTCCACCGGGCAGGCCCGGATGACCGCCCTGCACGGCGGCTCGGCCGAGAACCTGACCGTCGCCCCCAACCTCTGGGCGGGCATCGGCCTCGTCCGAGAAGGTGCGGGCACCGCGCTGGTCGGCTCGCACGACGAGGTCGCCCAGCGGCTCTTCGAGTACCGCGGGCTCGGCATCGACGAGTTCGTCCTGTCCGGCTATCCGCACCTCGAAGAGGCCTACAGGGTCGGCGAAGAAGTAGCTCCCAGGCTGCGCGCGCTCACGGAGGCGACGGCGTGACCCTCCTCAAGAACACAGAAGCGAGCCCCCGACCCGCGTCGGCAGCAGCACCGCGGCCCGCACGGCGGACGTGGGCCGCGGCAGCGCCCCTGCGCTGGACGTCGCTGCGGCTCCTGGCGCTCGCCGTGCTCCTCGCCGCCTGGCAGGCGGTGGTCGTGGCCGACGTCTGGCCACGCGTCCTCGTGCCGTCGCCCGGGGACGTGTGGCACGCCTTCGTGGAGGCGTCGACCGTCCACGACGGGGTGCGCGGATTCAGCGGCCACCTGCTCGGCGAGCACCTGGCCGTCTCGCTGCGCCGGATCGGCATCGGCACCGCGTACGCGGCTCTCGCCGGGATTCCGCTGGGGCTGCTGATCGGCGTGGTGAAACCGCTCGCGGTGGTCCTGGAACCGGCGGTCACCTTCCTCCGCACGCTGCCGCCGCTGGCGTACCTCTCCCTGCTCGTCATCTGGTTCGGCATCGACGAGACCCCGAAGATCTGGCTGCTCGTGATCGCCGCGCTGCCGCCCATCGCGGCGGCCACCGCGGCCGCGGTACGCGGGGTGCCGGGCGACCTGGTGGAGGCCGCGCGGGCGCTGGGCGCCGGGCCCGTGGTGCTGCTCCTTTCCGTACGGCTGCCCGCCGCACTGCCGGAGATCCTCACCGGTGTACGGATCGCGGTCGGCATCGCGTACACCTCGGTCGTCGCCGCCGAGACCGTCAACGGCGTACCCGGCATCGGCGGCATGATCCGCGACGCCCAGCGCTACAACCAGACCGACGTCGTCATCGCCGGGATCATCGCCATCGGCCTCTCCGGGATCGTCCTGGACGCCCTGTTCAAGGGGGTGGAGCGGGTGGCGGTGCCGTGGCGCGGCCGCGTCTGACGCCCGGCCGCCCTGCCCCCTCTCCCGCTTCCCCGCCTTCCCTCCCTTTCCGGCCTTCCCGCTCCACGTCAACGTACGAAGGAACCGTCATGCCCTCACACCTGAGCCGCACCGCTCTCCTCGCCTCGGCCACCGCTCTGGTCGCACTGACCGCGACCGCCTGCGGCGACGGCGCCGATGCCGCAGGCGGCGGTGGAAAGACCCAGGTCCGCATCGCCTACCAGGCGATACCCAACGCCGATCTGGTGGTCAAGAACCACCGGCTCCTGGAGAAGGCGCTGCCCGAGGCCGAGGTGAAGTGGGTGAAGTTCGACTCGGGGGCGGACGTCAACACGGCGGTGATCGCCGGGTCGGTGGACTTCGCACTGGCAGGCTCGAGCCCGGTCACGAAGGGTCTTTCGGCGCCGCTGAACATCCCGTACAAGGTGCTGTGGATCCATGACGTGATCGGCGAGAACGAGGCACTCGTCGCCAAGAAGGGCATCGGGTCCGTCAAGGCGCTCAAGGGCAAGAAGATCGCCACGCCCTTCGGGTCGACCGCCCACTACTCCCTCCTCGCCGCACTGGACTCGGCCGGTCTCAAGGCCTCCGACGCCTCGCTCGTCGACCTTCAGCCGCAGGACGCGCTCGCCGCCTGGCAGCGCGGTGACATCGACGCCGCCTACGTGTGGACGCCCACCCTCACGGACCTCAAGAAGGACGGCAAGGTCCTGGTCACCAGCCGTCAGCTCGCCGAGCAGGGCAAGCCCACCGCCGACCTCGGTGTGGTGACCGACGCGTTCGCGGCCGAGCACCCGAAGATCGTCGATGCCTGGCTCAAGGCGGAGGACCAGGCCGTCAAGCTGGCCAAGAGCGACCCGGACAAGGCCGCCGATGCGATCGGCGCCGAGCTGAACCTCAGCCCCGAGGCCGCCCGGAAGCAGCTTGCCCAACTGGTGCTGCTCACCGCGGATCAGCAGCGGGGAGCCGACTATCTCGGCAGGCCCGGCGCTCCCGGGGCGCTCGCCGGAAACCTGCACGACGCGGCCGGCTTCCTCAAGGCGCAGAAGGCCATCGACGCGGTTCCGGAGCGGTCGGCCTTCGAGAAGGACCTCGCGGTGAAGGAGCTGGCCCGTGTCGCAGGCTGAGACCGGCTCGACCGCGTCCGACACCGACGCGACCGCGTCCGACATCGAACTGTCGGGCGTCAGCGTCCGCTACGGCACGGCCAAGGCGCCGGTGACCGCGGTCTCCGACGTGTCCCTGGCCGTGGAGCCCGGCGAGTTCGTGGTGCTCGTCGGGCCGTCCGGGTGCGGCAAGACGACGCTGCTGCGACTGGTGGCCGGCTTCGAGCGGCCCGCCACCGGCACGGTGGAGGTGCGCCGGAAGGTCGGCGTCGTCTTCCAGCAGCCGCGCCTGTTCCCCTGGCGCACGGTGGGCGGCAACCTCTCCTTCGCGCTGGCGCGGCACGGTGTCGTACGCGCCGAACGTGCCGCCCGCATCCAGGAGTTGCTGTCCCTGGTGGGGCTGCCGGGCATGGCAGGGCGCCGTACCTGGGAGCTCTCGGGCGGACAGCAGCAACGCGTGGCCATCGCACGGGCCCTGGCGGCCGAACCGCAGATCCTGCTCATGGACGAGCCGTTCGCCGCGCTGGACGCGCTCACCCGCGAACGCCTCCAGGAGGAGGTCAGGACACTGGCTGCCGTCACGGGAACGACCGTCCTGTTCGTCACGCACTCCGCGGAGGAAGCCGTACTGCTCGGCTCCCGGGTCCTGGTGATGGCCGCGGGCCCGGGGCGCGTGATCGACGAGGTGGCGGTCCCCCTGCCGCGCGCGGCGACGACCGACGTGGCCGCCCTGCGCGGCGCGCCCCGGTTCGCGGCCCTGCGTGCCGAACTGGCCGCCGCCGCACGCGATGCGGCGGCGGCCTGACCGAGGGAAGCTATCCGCTCCGGCCCCCGAGGACGATCGTGCGGGCGATGTCCAGGGTGAGGCGCTGCCACGGGTCCTGGGGGTCGCGGGACGTGAGGTCGCGGACGCGGCGCAGGCGGTAGCGTACCGACTGCGGGTGGAGGTGGAGTTCGCGGGCCGCGGCATTGGCGGAGCCGGTGTCCACGTACGCCGTGAGGGCTTCCAGGAGGTGGCGCTGGGCGCGGTCGACGAGAGGGCCGAGGACGATGCGGCCGATCTGGTCGGGGCTCACCACGGGGTGGCCCGCGAGCAGGGCAAGGACGTGGGCGTCGGCGTCGGTGAGGACCCTCTCGGCGTGGTGGGCGTGCGGGGGAGCGGTGTCCAGGGCGCCCGCGGCGAGGCGGTGGGCGACCGCGACGCGGTCCAGGCTCTCGCCCGAGATCACGCAGCCGCGCCAGGAGTGCCCGCGCAGGACGTCCGGCACGGCCTCGGCGGACGCGGCCGGGAGGAGCAGGACGGCGCGCGAACCGTGGGTCGTCGCGAGGGACGTGCCGCGGGCTCCACCGCCGTCGAGCGCCGTGAGCAGCGCGGTCGACGTGGCGAGGGAGATGTCGGACGAGCCGCCGTCCAGGGCTCCGGCGTTCATCGGCTCCGCGACCAACAGGCAGTAGCGTTCCGGGAGTTGCACACCCAGCCGTGATGCCCGCGCGCCGAGCGCGCCCAGCGACGCGTGGCGGCCCGCGATCAGGTCGTCGAGCAATAGCTGGAGCGACCTGTCGCGGTCGCCCGTGAGGCGTTCACTGGTGGCCGCGTACGCCGTCGTCATCTCCTCGGAGATGGTGTCCATGGCGGTGAGCAGCAGCTGTGCGAGCGCGAAGGCGTCCTTCGCGGACAGCTGCGGCGCGCGGGCCGCGACCTCGTCCGCGAGCACCGCTGCCGCGACCCGGTAGGCGCGCAGGACGGCCTGCAAGGGGCGGCCGTCCGCCGCCCGCGCCGCCGCGATCCCGCGGAAGCGCCGCAGATCGGCGTCACCGATCGCGCCGTCCGTGACCCAGTGGTCGAGGAGGCGGTCCGTCGCCCACGCGGCGATGGCCCGCACCTCGGGAAACCTGCTGCCGTCGAGCGCCGTGTACGCCGGGACCTGTTCGTGCACCGCGTCGACGACCGCCTCGACGAGGCGGGTGTCGGCCAGGAGCTCCTGCCGGACGCGTTCGCGCTTGTTTGTCACAGAGTGATAGTCCCATCGGAAAAGGGTGCGTACGGCCATGGACGGGACTTGTCACTGTGGCAAGGATCGTCGGGTAGACAGTGCTGGCTTGCTGGCTTGCTGTCTCCCGCAGTCTCACGCCACCGGACGGGACCCACCACATGACACAGCCGAACTGGGCGGACTTCCAGTACGAGATCTATCTCAACGGCATGACCGGCGCCGTACCCCGCCTGCCCACCGACCTGACCCGACTCGAGGAGCTGACCGAGCAGCGGCTCGGACCCGGCCCCGTCGGCTATGTCTCCGGAAGCGCGGGCAACGGCAGCACGGCCCGCGCCAACCGCGCGGCACTCGAGCGGCGCCGGATCGTGCCGCGCATGCTGCGCGACGTACACGAACGCGATCTGTCCGTGGAGGTGCTCGGCCACCGGCTGCCCGCGCCGCTAGCGCTCGCGCCCGTCGGCGTCCTGTCGATCATGCACCCGGAGGGCGAGTCCGCCGCCGCCCGCGCGGCAGCGGCCCGCGGCGTCCCGTACATCCTGTCCTCGGCGTCCAGCACCCCCATGGAGCAGGTCGCCAAGGAGATGGGTGACGCGCAGCGGTGGTTCCAGCTGTACTGGGCCAAGGACCGTGACGTCACCAAGAGCTTCCTGGACCGGGCGAAGGCCGCGGGCTTCACGGCCCTTGTCGTCACGCTCGACACCCCGCTCCTGGCCTGGCGGCCCCGCGACCTCGACCAGGCCTACCTGCCCTTCCTGCACGGTGTGGGCACCGCCAACTACTTCAGCGACCCGGCGTTCCAGGCGGGCCTCGCCAAGCCGGTGCACGAGGACCCGAACGCCGCGGTGATGCACTTCGTCGGCATGTTCGCCGACCCCGCGAAGACCTGGCCGGACCTGGCGTTCCTGCGCGAGAACTGGGACGGTCCCATCGTGCTCAAGGGCGTTCTGCACCCGGACGACGCGCGGCGCGCCGCCGACGCGGGCATGGACGGGGTGGTCGTCTCCAACCACGGAGGCCGCCAGGTCGCGGGCTCCGTCGCGGCGGCCGACGCCCTGCCCCGCGTCGTGGAGGCGGTCGGTGACCGGCTCACCGTCCTGTTCGACAGCGGGATCCGCACCGGTGACGACATCTTCAAGGCGCTCGCGCTCGGCGCCGAGGCCGTCCTCGTGGGGCGCCCCTACGCCTACGGTCTCGGCCTGGACGGCCAGGCGGGCGTCGACCACGTGATCCGCTGTCTGCTCGCCGAACTCGACCTCACCCTGGCCCTGTCCGGACACGCCGGACCGGCCACGCTCACCCCCGACGACCTGATCGAGGAGACCGCATGACCACCGAGAAGAACGTCCTCGCCATCGTCTCTCCCCACGTGGGCGGCCGCGCCGCCGGAGGCGCACTCGCCGGGCTGCTCCCCGGGACGGCGCACGTGACCGTCGTGGAGTCGGCCGACGAGGACCCGGCCGCCCTGCGCGAGGCGCACGTCATCATCACCGGCCTCGCGCCCGTCACCGCCGAGCACATCGCCGCGGCCCCGCACCTGGAAGTCGTCCAGTGCGCGAGCCACGGCTTCGACTACGTCGACGTGGACGCGGCCCGCGCGCGCTCAATCTCCGTCTGCTCGATCGGTTCGAGCGGCGCCGAGAAGCAGAACGTCGCCGAGCAGACCTTCGCCCTCATGCTCGCCCTCGCCAAGCAGCTGATCCCGGCGCACACCGCTCTCGTGGAGGCCGACTGGGCGCTGCCGCGCCTCCAGCAGTCCATCACGGAGCTCTCGGGAAAGACGCTCGGCATCGTCGGGCTCGGCCACATCGGGGAGGAAGTCGCCCGCCGCGCGGTCGTGTTCGACATGACCATCCTCTACGCCGGTCCGAGGCCGGTGGCGGCGGAGACGGAGGCCCGCCTCGGCGGCGCGCGCCACGTCGAACTCGACGAGCTCCTGCGTACGTCCGACTACGTCACCCTGCACGCCCCGCTGACCCAGGACACCCGACACCTCCTGGACGCCGGACGCCTGGCCCTCCTGAAGCCGACGGCCTTCGTCATCAACACGTCGCGGGGCGCGCTCATCGACCAGGACGCCCTCGCCGACGCGCTCACGGCCGGCACGCTGGCCGGGGCGGGCATCGACGTCTTCGACCCCGAACCGCCGACGGCCGCGCTGCGCCTCCTGAAGGCACCGAACGTGGTCCTTTCCCCGCATGTCGCGGGCGTCACCCGCGAGACGCTGGTCCGCATCGGCCTCGCCGCGATCCAGAACGTCGCAGGCCACCTGGAGGGCAAGCCGCTGGGGGATGTCGTCAACTGACGTCCCGCAGGCACCGGTTGTGGCAGCGTCCCAGAGGTCGCTGCCACAACAGCGGGCCGTGATCTACCAGATCGCGCCGACCCACTCGGGGTGGTCGACGAACGGGTTGCGGTTGTGCTGGAACTGGTCGTAGATCGCCTGGTTGCGGTTCTTCTCGAAGGTGTCCGGCGGGTCCTCGTCGCTCCACTGCTTCAGCACGGACAGGCGTCCGATGGCGGGGGCGCTGCCGTTGTCGACCTTGTCGTTGGGCTCCAGGTCGGCGAAGCCGTCCTCGCCGTCGTAGCGCACGGCCATGTAGAGGATCATCCGGGCCACGTCGCCCTTGACGGCGTCACGGGGCTCGAAGGAGTCGGAGTCGGTGGAGTTGCCCGGCGCCTCGCCGACCTCGCTGCCGCCGTTGTCGAAGTCCTTGTTGCCGCGGGTGCTGTTGACCGACACGTCTTCCGGGCGCAGGTGGTGGATGTCGGTGCCGGGACCGGTCGCGGTGCCGAAGTCGCCGTGGGACTTGGCCCACACGTGCTCACGGTTCCACTGGTCCGGGTCGCCGCCGTTGCTGTCCTTGCTCTGCGAGCGGCCGGTGTAGAGGAGGATCACGTTGCTGCTGTTGGCAGGGTCCTCGTCGGTGACCTTCAGCGCGTCCCAGACCTGGTCGTACGAGAGCTTGGTCTGGTCGCTGATGATCGTGTGCAGGGCGCTCTTCAGCTCCGGACCGGTCTTGCCGAGGGCGTCCTGGTAGTACGTGTCGTCATAGGCGCTGACGGGTGCCGCGGTCGGCGTGGGGGCCGTGGTCGCGGCGTCGGCGGCGGCCGGGACGGTGATCCCGACGAGGACCGCGGCGGCCGTCATGGCGAGCGGTTTCCAGCGGCGTATGTGAGGGACGGGCATGTGGGGGTGTCCTCTCCCGGAGGCTCGCGCACCGCGGATCCCTCCAACAGGACCTGCGGTCTACGCGAGTTGACAAGTGGGCCAACGGGAGAGTGGCACGGGTGAGCGCATCACTGTATGAACGTTGTGGGTCGACTGTGTGACGATGTCATGGACGCGACATGCGGCATGAATCGGGTGCGAAGGGGGCGAACTCAGGCCGTGGGTACGCCGTCGAGCACGACCGCGACGGTGCGCCGGGCGAAGTCCTCGTCCAGCGGCAGGCGGCGGAAGACCACGCGCAGCCAGACCGCGCCGGCGAGCAGGTCCATCAGGAGCATCGTGTCGGTGCCGGGCGGCAGTTCGCCGCGTGCCACGGCGCGGTCGATCACCGACTGCTCGCGGGCGAGGCGATCGGCGAAGAAGCCCTGGGCGTAGGTGGCGAGTCCCGGGTCGCCGACGGCCGCTCCCAGGACGGCCTGGGCGACGGAGCCCGAGGGCTGTGTGGTCAGCAGTCGTACGAGGCTGTCGACGAGGTGCTCCAGGTCGCCGCGGAGATGTCCGGTGTCCGGTATCGGCAGCTCCAGAAGGGGTGCGTCGATCAGGGCTGCCCCGAGGAGCGCGGACTTGGACGGCCACCAGCGGTAGATCGTCGTCTTGTTGACGCCGGACTCCTCGGCGATGCCCTCGATCGTCATGGACTCGAAGCCGTCGCGCGCCAGGGCCCGCAGGGTGGCGTCGAAGATCTGCTGCTTGCGGCGCGGGCCACCGCCAGGAGCGGGTCGCGGGCGGTGAAGTGTCGTCATGGTGCCGCAGCCTAGTGCAACGCAACGGTGCGTTGCGTATGAGGGGTTGTGGGGCTACGGTCGTCAAAACACAACGCACCGTTGCGTTTTCGGGGAGGAGAAGCCGTGAAGCAGGAGCTACTCGCTGACGGAACAGGGGAGTTGGGCTCGGCCGAGGCCCGAGAGGCGTACACCGGGGCCCGAGAAGGGATTGCCGAGGCCCGAGTGGCGGTCGAAGATGCCGCCGCTCCGGTCGGCGAGGCCCAGGACGCCGCCGCGACGGTCGCCCGGCTGCGCGCGACCTTCGACGCGGGCCGGACGCGGCCGACGGCGTGGCGCCGCCGCCAACTGCGCGCGCTGCGTGCGCTGCTGACCGAACAGGCGCCCGCGCTCACCGACGCACTCGCCGCCGACCTCGGCAAGAGCCCGGTGGAGACGCACACTTCGGAGCTGGGCTTCGTCGTCAACGAGATCGACCACACGCTGCGCCACCTGGACCGCTGGCTGCGCCCGCGCCGCGTACGGGTCCCCGTGATGATGCTCCCGGCCCGTGCGGGGACGGTGCGCGAACCGCTGGGCGTGGTCCTCGTCATCAGCCCGTGGAACTACCCGGTGATGCTCGGGCTCGCGCCGCTGGTGGGCGCCTTGGCCGCCGGGAACTGCGCCGTGCTCAAGCCGAGCGAACTGGCACCGGCGACCTCGGCCGCCCTGGCCCGCCTCCTGCCGCGGTACCTGGACACGGACGCTGTCGCGGTCGTCGAGGGCGCCGCCGAGCAGACCACGCGCCTCCTGGAGCAGCGCTTCGACCACATCCTCTACACCGGCAACGGCACGGTGGGCCGCGTCGTCATGACCGCCGCCGCCCGCCACCTCACCCCGGTCACCCTGGAACTGGGCGGAAAGTGCCCGGTGCTTGTCGAGCCGGGCACCGATCTGGCCGCCGCCGCGCGACGGATCGTCTGGGGCAAGTTCCTCAACGCGGGCCAGAGTTGCACCGCCCCCGACCATGTCCTCGCCATCGGCGGCACGGCGGGGCCGCTGGCCGACCACCTCGCAGCGGCGATCACCTCGATGTACGGCGAGGACCCCGCCCGCAGCCCCGACTACGGCCGCATCGTCAACGACCGCCACTTCGACCGGCTCACCGCACTCCTCGGACACGGCCGCGTGGTGACCGGCGGGACGCACGACCGGTCCGCCCGCTACCTCGCGCCCACCGTGCTCGCCGACGTCGACCCGGACGCACCTGTGATGACCGAGGAGATCTTCGGCCCCATCCTGCCGGTCCTGCACCTGCCCGACCTGGACGCGGCCATCGCCTTCGTCAACGCCCGTGCCAAGCCGCTCGCCCTTTACGCCTTCACGCCCCACCGGGAGGCAAGGCGGCGGCTGCTCGGGGAGACGTCGTCGGGCGCGGTCGGCTTCGGGCTCCCCAACGCCCATCTCACCCTGCCGGGACTGCCCTTCGGCGGTGTGGGGGAGAGCGGCATCGGCAGCTACCACGGGCAGTACTCGGTCGAGACCTTCAGCCACACGAAGGCCGTCCTAGACAAGCCGCTGCTTCCCGACACCGTACGAGCCGTCTACCCGCCCTTCACGGCGGCCAAGGAGCGGCTGATCCGCCGTTTCATGTGACGACCCGGCGGTGCGCGTACGACCCAAGTGGTCTACAGGGGACGGACGGTGAGGATCTGCTGTGCGTGTCCGACGGGGCCCGTGGTGTCGTGCAGCACGGTGCTGGTGATGCCCTGGCCTGTCGGTCCGAAGGTCACCGTGGTGTCGAGCCCGGTCCACTTCCCTTCGGGCTGACGGTGCAGGTGGACGGTGAGGTCGACGTTGGGGAACATCCACTCGGTCGGCTGCTGGCGCACGGCGATGCCGTTGGCGGTGTCGACGAGTGCGATGAAGGACGCGAGCGGGCTCGCGGTCTGCCCCGCGACGAGGTCGAGGCCGGTGGAGATCCACGCCGTCGTGCGGCCCGGCTGCGGGGGTGCGAGGGGGCGGACGTCCAGCGAGGCGATGTACCCGCCGGGCCACACGGAAGCCATCGGCCAGGGCGTGAGTGCCTCGGGCGGGGTGAGCCTGTCGGCACCGCCCCCGGCGACGGCACTGGTGTCGCCGGAGCCGAGGAGCCACGCGCGGGCCCGCACCACTGGGCGGTCGGCCATGAGCACCACGGCTTCGAGCAGTTCGATGGTGCGGCCCGGCCGGATGGTCTCCACCCGGATCTCGCACTCGTCGAGGGCGAGGCGCCCGAGGATGTCGAAGCTGATCCGCGACAGGACGAGTCCGTTGTCCGGCCCGGCGGCCAGGTACCGGTCGATGGCGTGCACGATGAGGCCGCCGAGCGGGCTGAAGTGCTGCTCGTCGGTGGCCCAGGCCCCTCCGGCGTGCGGCGTGGGCTTGTAGCGGTGCTCGTCGGTGGGCTCGTAGTAGCTGCCGGTGTTCAACGGGTGCTTCTCTCTCGGCCGGGGTCCCAGTGTCCGAAGATCGTACCGACCGGAGAAAGGGGCGGGGCGGACCGCTACTGCAGCCCGTTGAGGTAGTGCTCGCCGATGTCGCGCAGGCGGTGCGCGGCGGAGCTGTGGGCCGTCAGGGCGCGGGCGTTGCGCCAGAACCTGTCCAGGCCGGGGTCGGTCGTGGGGGAGGGTGCGTCGGCGGTGAGTTCGAGGACGCGGGTGGTGATGTGCAGGGCGGACTGGGTGGTGACCGCTTCGGCCGCGCCCACGAGGAACGCGATGTCGGCCCGCTCGTCGGCGCCGAGCGCGGGTCCCGTCTCGAGCCCCCGGGCCATCGCCTCCGTCGCGCGTTCCACCACCGCCGCGGCGCTGTGCGCTGCCGTCGCCAACTCGCCGTAGGCGAGCAGCAGATAGGGGTCGGTGGGCGGCGGCCCGCAGTCCCCTGCCGTGTCGAGAGCCGACAGCGGGCCGGGCCGCGGCAGGGCGCGGCTGATGTCCCGCGCCTCGGCGAGGGCGCCCTCCGCGTTGCCGAGGCCGACCTGGACGAGCAGGAGGCGGCGGGTCAGCGGCGCGAGCGCGGTGAACGGCGAGATCTCGTGCTCGTCGACCGGAACCGTGCCGAGGACCTGGTGCGCGGCCAGCGGTACGTCGTCGTAGCTGACGCCGCCCGCGCCGCTGAGGCGCTGGCCGAGCAGGTCGTGCGCAGGCTCCGCGGAGACGCCGGGGTGGGCCGGGTCCACGTGGACGACCACCCATTCGCCGCTGTCCGTGCGCCGCGCCGTGTGGACGAGCCGGTCCGCGACGGCGACACCGGCGGTCAGGGGCCGCCGGCCGTGCAGGACGTACCCGTCGGCGACCGGGGTGAGTGCGAGGTCGGTGCCCGTCTGCGCGTCCGGCAGCTCGATGTCGCCGCCCCAGAGCCACTGCTCCTGTACGGCGCGCAGTTCGAGCGCGGCGGCGCTCTCCGGCGTACCGAACAGGCGCGGACTCCACGACAGGGCGTGGTGGTGCGCGAGGAGTTCCGCGATGGAGCTGTCGGCCGCCGCGATGTCCCTGACCGCCGTACACGCCGTGCGCCAGTCGCTGCCCCGGCCGTCCGCACCGTCCTGGCCGGTCGGCGTCAGGAGCGCGGGCAGTCCCGCCTCGCGCAGCCGCGAGACCTCGTCGAACGGGGGCTTGCCCGCCCGGTCGCGCAGGTCCGCGTCGACGGCGAGGTCGTCGGCGAGCTCCCGGACGACGCGCGGCGAGGCGGAGGGGATCAGCGTTGTCACGGGGACGCCTCACAGATTCCTAGTTTCCCTACCTGATTGATAGGAATAGTGGGCGCGAACTCCTGCTGCGGCAAGGGGGCGTTCGAGGGGCGGACTGCCGCGTCTCGGAATACGGGATGGTGCAGGGGGTGATCGGGGCCGGGTCCCTCCCCGTGGACCGCCGCGCGGTCGCACCGAAATTCGGTTACGGAACCACGGCCCGGGTGCCTAGCATCCGACCATGCCAAGACCTTCTGGTTTCACCTACGAGCAGCACGCCGACGCCAGTGTGACGATCACGCACCACGGCCGCGCCGCCGGCACGCTGCGAGGTGCGCGCGCCGAGAAGTTCCTCGCCGAGGTCGAGTCGGGCGACGCCCAGTTGGTGATGGCCCGCTGGACAGGTGCGTACAAGCACGGCAATGAACGCACGGCGCGCAATCATCCGCGCAATCGGCGCTAAGGGTTCGTCCAGGCCGCGGGGTCCGCTGCGAGTGCCGTGACCGTGGTGGGCAGTTCGGCGCCCGCGACGTCGGCCAGGGACACACCCTCGAGGATCTGGCGGACATTCGCCCGCAGCGCGATCCACAGCGGAAGGAGTGATTCCGCGGGGCCGCTGTAGGCCAGCTCCGGAGGGCGTACCCCGCGCACCGACACCAGGGGGCCCTCCACGACGCGGATGACGTCCGCGATGCTGATGCGGTCGGCGGGCCGGGCCAGGCGGTAGCCGCCGTTGCCGCCACGCTGGCTGAGGACGAGACCGCCGCGCCGCATGTCGTTGAGGATGCCCTCGAGGAACTTGTGCGGGATCTCCTGGGCGTCCGCGATGGCCTCGGCCTTCAGCGGCCCGTCGTCCTGGCACGCGGCGAGTTGCAGCGCGGCACGTACCGCGTAGTCCGCCCTGGCTGAGATCCGCATGGCCGCATTATGCTGCACCGCCCCGAACGGAACGTATCGCCCCTGGTCATGAGGTGATGTCGCCGAGCGCCTGCAGCGGGCTTCTGAACAGTGGATTCAGCAGCACGGTGGCGGCGGCCACGGGGAGCGCGGCCGGTCCCGCGTGCGGGCCGACGATCCGCTCGGGATCGTCGCAGACCAGTGAGTGGCCGGTCGCGGCAGCGCGGATCTCCTCCAGATACTCCGGGTTGAGCAGACTCGACTGTTCGGTGATCACGGCAAGGTCGGGATTGAGTACGTCGAGCAGCAGACCCGCGGCCCGGCCCACCGCGCGGGCCCGCTTCCGCAGCAGCACGTCCGCGCGCCGGTCCCCGGCCGCCGCCGCGTCCACCACCAGGGACGCGCTGGGCTCGGGGACGATGCCGCGCGTGAAGGCCTCGTGGGCGAGCGCCGTGTCGGATGCCGTGGCCTCCAGGCAGCCGGTGCGGCCGCAGGGGCACGCGACCGCGCTGTCCGGCACCGGGAGATGGGCCACGTCACCGGCGCCGGAACGGGGCCCGCGGTGCACGACACCCGCGATCGCGAGCGCCGCGTCCACCACATTGCCCACGAAGAGATGCAGCAGGGAGCGCCGCGCGGCGGGCCGCCCGAACAGCAGCTCGGACTGCGCCACCGCGCGCGCATGGTTGTCGACGCGCACCGGAAGCCCGGTGTGCCGCCGGAGTCCGGAGCCGAGCGGGTGCTGATGCCAGCCGAGGGCGTCGTGCCGTACGACCGTGCCGGTGGCGGGATCCACCCAGCCGCCGACGGCCGCGCCCACCCCCAGGAGCGGGCCGCCCGCCGCGTGCCCGGCGAGGAAAGCGGCCAGGGCGCGCCCCACCGCGTCCGGCAGTTCCCCGGCGGGGATCCCGTCGTGGTGGAAGGCGCCGCGGGACAGGACCCGGCCGCGCAGGTCCGCCACGCAGAAGGTGGAACGCGGTACGCCGATGTGGATCCCGGCGGCGACCGGGCCACCGCCGTCCCCCGTGGTCAGGTCCACCGGGATCTGCGGTCTGCCCACGCCACCGGAGGCGGCCAGCTCCGGGACCTCCCGGATCAGGCCGATGCGGGCCAGGTCGGTGCACTGCCGGGAGACCGCGGCCGGACTGAGCCCGGCGCGCCGGGCGATGGCGCTGCGGGACACCGGGCCGTGGTCGAGGACGGTGCGCAGCACGGCCGCGACGTTCGCCTCGCGACGGCCGTCACCGGTGGTGGGCGGTGCGGAGGTGTGCGGCATGACTGCGCCTTCCGGGGGAGGGGAGGATGTGTGGGGGAGTTCGCGGGCCAGGTGGTCCAACGTGCCTTGTGCGCAGGGCATTTGGCGAGTGGCAGTGGTCCGCGTCACGCGGGCGGTGACGGGCGCGTTGCAGGGTCGTGAAGCGGGCGGGGGAGACCTTGACCGCGCTTCCGGCGGGCGGCCATGCTCCTGGACATGACCGCGATGACCCCTCTCGTCCCGCGGCTCCACGTAGACCTGGGCCGCCGCGTATCCGCTGCGTGTCGTCTGCGCGTGGCCTGACCGCCGCTTCTCTCGTCTCTGCCGCTGCCCCGCAGCCTCTCAGCCGTGCGTCCTCGCGCCCTCGCGTCTCACCTCGCTCGGGCAGCGATGCCGTCTGACCTGCGCTGATTTCATTCCGCTCCGAGAGCATCTAACGCCCGCCCCACCGAAGGGATTCCAACCCATGACGTCCGCACCTGTAGTGCAGAGCCCCACCCTCACCGTCCAGAAAGTCGGCGGCCGCATCGGCGCGGTGATCTCCGGAGTCCGGCTCGGCGGTGACCTGGACGAGGTGACCGTGGCCGCCGTACGTGCCGCGCTCCTGGAGCACAAGGTCGTCTTCTTCCGCGACCAGCAGCACCTCGACGGGGAGAGCCACGAGGCCTTCGCCCGGCTGCTCGGCACCCCCGTCGCCCACCCCACCGTGCCCTCCGTTGACGGCCGTTACGCCCTCGGCATCGACAACGAACGCGGCGGCCGAGCCAACCAGTGGCACACGGACGTCACGTTCGTGCCCGCCTACCCGGCGTTCTCCATCCTGCGCGCCGAGGTCATCCCGCCCTACGGCGGCAACACCCTGTGGTCCAACACGGCCGCCGCGTACCGGGACCTGCCCGAGCCGCTGCGCACCCTCGCCGACAGCGTGCGCGGCGTGCACACCAACGACTACGACTACGCGGCCACCCGCCCCGGCGCCTCCTCGGCGGCGCTCGAACAGCACCGGAAGGTGTTCACCGCCGTCACGTTCCAGACCGAGCACCCCGTGGTCCGCGTGCACCCGGAGACCGGTGAACGCACCCTGATCCTGGGCAACTTCCTGCAGAAGCTCAGCGGGTTCCGGGCCGCCGATTCCCGCGCCCTGATCGGCGTACTCCAGTCACATGTGGAGCGGCCGGAGAACACGGTCCGCTGGCAGTGGCGCGCGGGCGACGTCGCCATCTGGGACAACCGCGCGACGCAGCACTACGGAGTCGACGACTCCGACGACCACGAGCGCACCCTGCGCCGCGTCACCATCGACGGCGACGTGCCGGTCGGCGTCGACGGCCGCCGCTCGGTGCTGCTCGCCCCGGAGTCGGTGCCGGAGCCCGGCCACGGAATCGCCTCCGGCGCCTCGACCGACGGTGCGGTGGCGGAGGTCTGAGCCGCCGGAGCCCGTCGGGCCGTGTCCCCTTCGGCGATGATTCGGCACGCCTTCAATAAACCTGCACATCGAATACGCAGCCCAGTCACGCTATTCGGCGAACACTCCACGCAAAGTCTCGTGCATTGACCACAGAACTTGCGCTTTGGTGCGAGAGTGTCCGCTTTGGTGGAGGGAGTCCTTCCGCTCGCAGGATTTCCTTCTGTGAATCTTGTGAAGGAGCTGCTCCCGAGCGGTGAACATGCCTGCACGCAGCGGTGATTCGATGCCACAGGCGCCGTCGGCTGCCGCCTCGTCGATTGGATGTACGACGTGCGAACGTGCTTTGATCCTGGCCACCGCGGAATTCGCACATCAAGTTCCGCAGTGTTGGAAACACCTTTGCAACATTCATGAGAAGGGCAGCTCACACCATGAACTACACCCCCCAGGTCGAGACCCTCGAGATTTCCGACGCCGACCTCGACAACGTCTCCGGTGGCCTCGTCGCCGGTGTCGCGGGCAACGTCACGGACACCGTTGACTCCATCGCCCCGGTCTCGGGCGTCGTCGGCGGCGTCGTCGGCACCGTCGAGGGTGTCACCGGTCTCAACACCGGCGCCGTCACGGGTCTGGCCGGCGGCCTGACCGCTGGTCTCTGAGCTCCAGCTCACTGAGACGCCATGATTCGTGAGCCCCGGAACCATTGGTTCCGGGGCTCACGGACGCCACAGGCAAGGTAAGGGAAGCGTTCCGTGCAGTTCCGCCAACAGGCCCTGTCCAAGCTGCAGTCGCCCGAGGAACTCGACCTGCCGGTGCGCTACGCCCGACCCCAGGGCCTGCTCGTGCTCGCTGTCACCGTCATCGTCATGGCCGCGGCGAGTGTCTGGGCCGTGACCGGCTCGATCTCCTCCACGCTCAAGGCACCCGGCATCCTCACCCACGGCCAGGGCAGTTACGTCCTGCAGAGCCCCGTCACCGGACAGGTGACCCGCGTCCTGGCCGAAGAGGGCAAACGGATCGCCGCGGGCGCTCCCGTGCTCAAGGTCCGTACGGACCAGGGCGACAAGGTCGTACGCTCCATCGCCGCCGGCCGTGTGACCACGCTGGTCGCCAGGATCGGCACCGTCGTCACCACCGGCGCCGACGTCGCGAACGTCGAGCGGGTCTCGGGCAGCGACGACCCCCTCCTCGCGATGATCTACGTACCCGCGGACAGCGCGGCCACCGTCCCCGTCGGCGCCTCGGTGGATCTCACGGTCCAGTCCGTGCCCACGCAGGAGTACGGCACGCTGCGAGGCCGTGTGAAGGCGATCGGACGAGCCGCGCAGAGCGAACAGAAGATCAGCGGGTTCCTCGGCGACAAGGAACTGGCCGGGCAGTTCACCAAGGACGGGCCGCCCGTAGGCGTCCTGGTGCAGCTCGAACGTTCCTCGTCCGCCAAGTCCGGCTACAAGTGGTCGTCCGACGGCGGCCCGCCCTTCGCGCTCGACTCCATGACCCTGGCCACCGGCGCCTTCCACCTCGCCGAGCAGCGCCCGATCGATTGGCTGCTTCCGTGACCGCACCGCACCCCTCACCGGCGCACCAGCAGCAACTGCCGCCCCCCGGCGGCCGACGCAGGCACCGCCCCGAGCCCCCGCAGCGCAACCGCCGCCGCGCCGCACCGCGCCCCGCGTCGAAGGGCAAGCGGCAGAAGACCGTACGGACCCCCACCGTCCTGCAGATGGAGGCCGTGGAGTGCGGCGCCGCCGCGCTCGCCATGGTCCTCGCCCACTACGGACGGCACGTCCCGCTGGAGGAGCTGCGCATCGCCTGCGGCGTGTCGCGCGACGGCTCGCGGGCCAGCAACCTCCTGAAGGCGGCGCGCAGTTACGGCCTCACGGCCAAGGGCATGCAGATGGAACCGGCCGCGCTCGCCGAGGTGAAGGCGCCCGCGATCCTCTTCTGGGAGTTCAACCACTACGTCGTCTACGACGGCATGGGGCGCCGCCTGGGCCGCCGCGGCGTGCACATCAACGACCCGGACAAGGGGCGGCGCTTCGTCCCCTCGGAGGACTTCGACACCAGCTTCACGGGCGTCGTCCTGGTCCTCGAACCCGGCGAGAACTTCCGCACCGGAGGGCGCAGGCCCGGCGTCATGCGGGCGCTCCCCGCACGCCTTCGCGGCACCACGGGCACCATGCTCGCCGCGCTCTTCGCCAGCCTGCTGCTCGTCGCGGTCGGCGCGGCGCTGCCCGCGCTCAGCCGCACGTACATCGACCTGTTCCTGATCGGTGATCAGACCTCCCTGCTCGGCGCGCTGTTCGCGTCGATGGGCGCGATGGTCGCGCTCACGGTGGTCCTGACCTGGCTGCAACAGGCGAACCTGCTGCGCGGGCGCATCATCTCCTCCACGCTGAGCAGTGCCCGCTTCCTGCGCCATCTGCTGCGCCTGCCCGTCACGTTCTACGCCCAGCGCAGCCCCGCCGACCTCGTCCAGCGCCTCGCGTCGAACGACGCGGTCGCCGAGACCCTGGCCCGCGACCTCACGGCCGCGGGCGTCGACGGCATCGTCGTGCTGCTCTACGCGGCCCTGCTGTGGACGTACGACCCCCAGCTCACCCTCGTCGGCGTCGGCATCGCCCTGCTGAACATCGTCGCGATGCGCATCGTCATCCGGCTGCGGGCCACCGGGACCCAGAAGCTGCGCGCCGACAGCGCCAAGCTCACCAACACCTCGTACACCGGCCTGCAGTTGATCGAGACCATGAAGGCCACCGGCGGTGAGAACGGCTACTTCCGGCGGTGGGCGGGCCAGCACGCCACCACCCTGGAGGAGCAGCAGCGCCTCGGCGTGCCCAGCGCCTGGCTCGGCGTCGTCGCGCCGACCCTCGCGACGCTCAACAGCGCGCTGATCCTGTGGATCGGCGGCCTGCGCGCCGTCGAAGGGCACCTGTCGATCGGCCTGCTCGTCGCGTTCCAGGCGCTCGTCACCCGCTTCACCGCGCCGATCACCCGCCTCAACGGCGTCGCCGGACGCATCCAGGACTTCGGCGCCGACGTCGCCCGCCTCAAGGACGTCGAGAACTTCCCCGTGGACACCCTCTACTCGCGCCCCGAACCGGCCGCGAGCACCCGCCGCCTCAAGGGCCACGTCACCCTCGACGACATCACCTTCGGCTACAGCCCCCTCGACAAGCCGCTCCTGACGGGCTTCTCCCTCTCGGTCGGACCCGGCCAGCAGGTCGCGCTAGTCGGCGGCTCCGGCAGCGGCAAGTCGACCGTCTCGCGGCTGATATCGGGGCTCTACAGCCCCTGGGAGGGCACGATCCGCATCGACGGACAGCGCCTGGAGGACATCCCGCGCGGCGCGCTCGCCGCCTCCGTCTCCTTCGTCGACCAGGACGTCTTCCTCTTCGAGGGCACCATCCGCGACAACGTCGCGCTGTGGGACCCCTCCATCCCCGACGACGCCGTCGTCGCCGCCCTCAAGGACGCCTGCCTGTACGAGGTCGTGGCCCGCAGGCCCGGCGGCATCCACGGCCGCGTCGAGCAGGACGGCCGCAACTTCTCCGGCGGGCAGCGCCAGCGCCTGGAGATCGCGCGGGCCCTGGTCCGCCGCCCCAGCATCCTCGTCCTCGACGAGGTGACCAGCGCCCTGGACGCGGAGACCGAGCAGGTCATCATCGACAATCTGCGCCGCCGAGGCTGCGCCTGCGTCGTCATCGCGCACCGCCTGAGCACCGTGCGCGACAGCGACGAGATCGTCGTCCTCGACCACGGCCAGGTCGTGGAACGCGGACGTCACGAACACCTCGTCGCCGCCGGCGGAGCCTACGCCGACCTGGTCAAGGAGCACTGAGGTGACCTCGGTACCGGAGCAGTACACCCCGTACACCGATGATTCGGTGGCCGCGGCCTTCGGCGCGCTCGGCACACCGGCCGACTGCACGGGCCTGCGCAGCGTGCACCTCGAAGGCCCGCAGGTCCTGTGGCTCGTCGTGGCCGGCGCGCTCGACCTGTTCGCGGTCGACGCCGTGCAGCAGGGCCACTGGCACTTCCTCGGCCGCCTCGAACCGGGCACCCTGCTCCTCGGCCCCGTCGAAGGCCCCCAGCACACCCTCGTCGGCCGCCCCCTCCAGGGCTGCGAGCTGCGCCGCATCCCGCTGCGCGAGCTGTACCGCCCCGACTACGGCGACACCTGGGCCTACGAGCAGCAGTTCCCCACTCAGTACGACACCCAGGACCAGGCCCTGAGCCTGCTCGAGCACGCCTTCGCGCTCGGCATCGGACGCAGCCACCGGGTCCTCTTCGAGGCTCCGCTCGACGGCCGCACCATGGGCGACGACGTGGTGACCGACGACGACATCCTCTGGATGCCGGTCGCGCCGGGCAGCGTGCAGTACGGCTCCGCCTACAGCGCCGAGGCCGCGGGCGATCTGCTCGTCGACGCCGCCATGTGGCAGCGCATGGTCAACCAGCAGTACAGGCTGCTCTCCACCCTCGACCGCTGGATCGAACGCCTGGAGCGGGCCCACGAGGACCGCACGGCGGCCGGCATCAAGGCGGGCGAGACGGTCCGCGAGCAGGCCGACCGCACCCTGATCGACTCCATCGGCCGCTCGGGCAAGGGCGGTTCACGGCGCAGCGCATCGCGGGGCGGTGACGACGCGACGTACGCGGCCTGCCGTCTGGTCGCCGACGCGGCGGGCATCACGCTGTCCGGCGCCGCGGAGGGAGGTGCGGTGAGCGACCGCATCGACCCGGTGGAGCAGGTCGCGGTGGCCTCGCGGATCCGCACCCGTGCCGTCCGGCTCGACGGGCGCTGGTGGCGCGAGAACACAGGGCCGCTGGTGGGGCACCGCGCGGCCAGCGGGCAGCCGGTCGCGCTGCTGTGGCGCCGCGGCGGCTACGAATCGGTGCACCCCACCTCCGGGCGCCGCATGCGCATCGACCAGACCAACGCGGACGAATTCGAGCCGCAGGGGGTCATGTTCTACCGTCCGCTGCCGGAGCGGACGCTGACGCCGTGGCACCTCTTCCGCTTCAGTCTGCGGGGCACCGGCGGCGACGTACGCAATCTGGCGATCGCCGGTCTGGTGACGGTCGCGATCGGGGCGCTCGTGCCGATCGCTACAGGCCAGGTGCTCGGCGTGTTCGTCCCGAACGGCGAGAAGAGCCTCATCGTCCAGGTGTCTCTGGCGGTGATGATCACGAGCATCGTCTCGGCGGCCTTCATGCTGCTCCAGAACCTCACCATCCTGCGGATGGAGGGACGCATGGAGAGCGCCCTCCAACCGGCGGTCTGGGACCGCCTGTTGCGCCTGCCCACGCGCTTCTTCGCCTCCCGCTCCACAGGTGAACTGGCGAGCGCGGCGATGGGCGTCAGCGCGATCCGCCGGGTGCTCTCGGGCATCGGCCCCGTCGCGCTGCAGGCGGGCACGATCGGCGCGATGAACCTG
This sequence comes from Streptomyces sp. NPDC047525, assembly GCF_040643025.1. Classification (NCBI taxonomy): domain Bacteria; kingdom Bacillati; phylum Actinomycetota; class Actinomycetes; order Kitasatosporales; family Streptomycetaceae; genus Streptomyces; species Streptomyces sp. NPDC047525. The sequence goes on along the minus strand of NZ_JBEYTL010000001.1, from coordinate 609,987 downwards.
GTCCTGCTCCTGCTCTACAGCGTTCCCCTGGCCCTGGCCGCGCTGGCGATGCTGCTCGTGATCGCGGCGGTGTTCCTGACCCTGGGCCTGTGGGAACTGCGCTGGCAGCGCCGCCTGATCGAGCTGAGCAACAAGCTCAACAACCAGGCCTTCCAGACGCTGCGCGGCCTGCCCAAGCTCCGCGTCGCGGGAGCCGAGAGCTTCGCGTACGCGGCGTGGGCGGGGGAGTTCGCCCGCAGCCGTGAGCTCCAGCAGCGCGCGGGCCGCATCAAGAACGTGACGACGGTCCTCAACTCCGTCTACCTGCCGCTCTGCACGCTCATCATGTTCATCCTCCTCGCGGGCCCGGCCCGCGGCAGCCTCACGGCAGGGGAGTTCCTCACCTTCAGCACGGCGGTGACGATGCTGCTGACATCCGTCACGCAGCTCACCGGCGCACTGATCTCGGCGGCCGCGGTACTGCCCATGTTCGAGCAGATCAAGCCCGTGCTCGACGAGGCCCCGGAAGTGCGGGGCGCGAGCACGCAGCCGGGTGAACTGCAGGGCGAGATCGAGGCCCGCGGCCTGTCCTTCCGCTACGCGGACGACGGCCCCCTGGTTCTGGACGACGTGTCCCTGGCCATCCGCCCGGGCGAGTTCGTGGCGGTCGTCGGCCCCAGCGGCTGCGGCAAGTCGACGCTCCTTCGCCTCCTGATCGGCTTCGACAAGCCGGTCTCGGGCAACGTCCTCTACGACGGCCAGGACCTGTCGGCCCTCGACCAGGCGGCAGTCCGCCGCCAGTGCGGCGTCGTCCTGCAGAACGCCCAGCCGCTCACCGGCTCGATCCTGGACTGCATCTGCGGCGCCGAGACGTTCACGCAGGAGGAGGCGTGGGAGGCCGCGGCGATGGCGGGCCTCGCCGAGGACATCAAGCGCATGCCGATGGGCCTGCACACGATGATCTCCGGCGGCGGAGCGGTCTCCGGCGGCCAGCGCCAACGCCTGATGATCGCCCAGGCCCTGATCCGCCGCCCGCGCGTCCTGTTCTTCGACGAGGCCACAAGCGCCCTGGACAACGAGACGCAACGCACGGTCATCGACAGCACCCGCGCCCTGAACGCCACCCGCATCGTCATCGCCCACCGCCTCTCCACGGTGATGGACGCGGACCGCGTCATCGTCATGTCGGAGGGCCGGGTCGTCCAACAGGGGCCTCCCGCACAGTTGTTGGCGGACACGGGTGGGCGGTTGCATGAGCTGGTGCGGCGGCAGATGCAGTGAGCCCTTTCAGCGTGATGCCGACGCAGGAGTTTCCACGCATGGAGCATCGCGCCGGTGCGCCTCAGTGGCCCGCGGTGACGAGATCCTCGAGTTGGTGCGCCAGTTCCGGGCTCGGCTGCGGGACGGCTCGGAAGTCACCGACCTGGTCGACGTCCAGATCCTCCACGGCTCCCTTGACCGCGGATTCGGAGACGGCGGCCCCGTCGTCGGGCAGATTGATGTAGACGGTCACCCCGCCCGCGGCGGGGGCCGCGTCGACGACCTCGTGGGGCACCGGCGTGTACTGACTGGGCCAGTCCTCGAGAACGGACATCTGGTGGGCCCAGTGCTGGGCGTCACGCCATTCGCCGCGGCGCAGGTGCAGCAGGTACAGGCATAAGGCGCCGGTGGCCTCGCCGCCCCCGGCGGCGAACTGGAGCCAGAACTGTGCCCCCTCCTCCCGTTCGGCGAGGACGAGGAGGCACGCGAAGGCGAGCGCGCCACCGGGGTCACGGATGGTGTCGAAGTGGGCCAGGCGACGGGCGGCCTCGTCGTCGTGGATGACGCCTTGGCACAGGGCCCGCAGGTCGACGGCGGCACGCTCGTGCAGGAGCAGGGGTGTCCGGGCTGGGCGGGCCGAGCCGGCGCTGGGTCCGCTCAAGGCCTGCATCCAGCGCAGTTCGAGGAGTTGGCCGGTGATGCGCCGTCGGGAAGCAGCCTGGTGTGCCGCGGTGTAGTCGCTCTCGAAGATCCGGGCCCGGGCAAGGGCTTCTTCGATGGTGCGCGGTTCCTGCGGGCGCATGATGGACTCACTCCTCATCGTCGACGTCCTCGCCGATCGCCAGCTCCAGCTCCGCCGCCAGCTTCCGTTTGGCAGCCCGACGGGTGGAACGGACAGTTGCCTCGCACACACCCATGACCAGCGCGGTGCGTTTCGTGGTGAAGCCAAGGGCGAACTGCAGCACCATCACATCAAACTGGCGCTCAGGCAGGTGGGCCATAGCCTTATAGAGGCCCAGGCCGTCCTCCAGTTCGGTAACCTGCGCGCGGAATTCCTGGCGGAATCTCCCCATGATGGGGCCGCAGGCTGCCCGCGTGGCGCGTTCGAAGGCCACGGTCTCCAGCGTGGCCGCCTCCCGGCCCTGTACTTCCAGTTCGCTGGCGACGCGCTCCTTGAGCAGGGTCCAGGCGAAGGCTTCAAGATTCCCCTGGGTGGTGACTTGCTGCCAGATGACAGCCAGGAAGACGAAGGTGGTGTCGACCAGCTGATCTGCGGCGGCCCCGTCGCCCAACTGTGCGTGGGCGTACTCGAAGTAGGCCTGGTGGTACAGCGTATGGAAGGCCCAGAACGCTGGTGGCATCACCTCACTCGGCTCGCGCAGAGCGCTCTCGCCACGGTCGTCGGGAGGTTGCCCGGTCATCGGCGGCCTCCCTCGTCCAGGCCGGCAGCTGTGGGGCGGGCTGCGGGCTGCTGCTCGATGAGGGTCGCCGCACCCACCCGGACCCCGGCACCCAGAAGGCGCCGCAGACCGGAGCGCACATCGGGCGCGAACGCCCGTGCCGCCGCTGCCGAGGCCAGCACGAGGCTGGCAACGTCGTCGAGTGTCACCTTGGTCCCTTTGATCTCTTGCAGCGCCGCGGCAACTCGTCGTCGCTCGTGAACTGCCAACGCCTGGAGCCTCGTTGCTCCTGTCGAGAAGGAAACCGCCTGTGGGGGCCTGTTCGTGCAGAGCACTCCACCGCAACTTTTTAACGGCGAGTAGAGTTCCGGTTACGGCAAATATCGTGCGCGAGTTCGCCTCTCGTCAGCCAGTCCGCGCCACCCTTTGCGCCATGCCCACGACCTGGGCAACGGCCGATATGGGCAGCAATCTGCCATGATTTGCGCAAACCCGCCGTGTTCATTCCGCCACCCAGGTGTGACCGAGGTCACCGGGTCACTTGAATCGCCCTGCGTCAGAAGGTTGTTCGCCGCCGCCGTCTCCGCGCGGGCCCGGTTTCCTCACGCCCCGGCCGCGTACCGCCAGAAGTCCCGCATCAGCTCGGGGAAGCTGGGCCCGCCCATCTGCAACTGGCTGTACATGACGGTGACCGCGCCGGTGGACGGTGTGATGTGTGCCGTCGTGCCCGTGCCGCCGACCCAGCCGTAGCGCCCCGGTACGCTCCACGGTTGCACCGCCTCGACGTCCACCGCGCCGCCGAAGCCCCAGCCCATCCCTTCGAGGAACAGACCGGCGGATTCCCTTTCGGGCGTGGTGAGTTGATTGGTGGTCATCTGCCGCACCGCGTCGGGAGTGAGCAGCCGTCGCCCGTCCGCCGTCGTCCCCTCGGCGAGCAGCATGCGCCCGAAGGCGAGCCAGTCGTCGACGGTCCCGACCAGGCCGCCCGCGCCGGACGGGAACGCGGGCGGAGTGCTCCACTGTCCTTCGGCGGCGTCGAGCAGTTCGAGCCCGGTCTCGGGATCGCGCTCGGGCCCGGCCTCGGGTCCGGCCGCGTAGTAGCTGGTGAACCGGTCGAGCTTGCCCGGCGGCACGAAGAACGCGGTGTCGGTCATCCCGAGGGGTTCGAAGATCCGCTCCGCCAGGAAGTCGGGCAGCGGTGTTCCCGTGACCCGCGAGATCAGCACGCCCTGGAGGTCCGAGCTGAGGTTGTACAGCCAGCCGTCGCCGGGCTGGTGAAGGAGCGGGATGTGGGACAGCGCGGCCATCCAGGCGTCCGGAGCGGGTACGGCCCGCGGCTGCGGAGGCCCCTGCTTCAGCTCACTGAAGAGCGGCGCGAGCGCGGGCAGCGAGAAATCGGAGGGGAACCCGTATCCCGTACGGGAGGCGAGGAGGTGGAACACGGTGATGGGCCGGACCGCCGGGACCACGTCGTCCACCGGTGAATCCGGGGCGCGGACGACGCTCGGCGACGCCAGCTCCGGGAGCCACTCTCCGATCGGGTCGTCCAGTGCGACCCGGCCGTCCTCGACCAGCATCATGACGGCCGCGGCGGTGACGGGCTTGGTCAGCGACGCGATGCGGAAGATGGAATCCCTGGCCATCGGGGCGGTGCCCTCGGCGTCGACGGACCCGACGGCCGCGACCTCCTCGACACGGTCACCGCGGGCCACCAGGCCCACCGCTCCCGCCACCGAGCCGTTGTTGACGTGTGTCTCCAGAGTCCTGCGCAGATCGGCCATGCGACCACCATCCCAGCCGGACCCGGACTTGGGCGTCATGGCACGCAAGAGCCCGGCCCACCGGACCGTCGGCGCGATGGCGCCGCGGCCCGGCAGGCCGGGTGGGGTGGTGTGGGGGAGCCACCCCGGGGCGGGGATCAGCCCGCGATGTTCACATCGATGCAGGCGTAGAAGGCGTTGGCGGTGTCGGCGATGTTCCACACCGCGAGCACCTTCTGCTTGCCGCTGAGTCCACCGAAGTCGACCTTGTGCGTGACGGTCTCGCCCGGCTGGGCGCCTCCGTCGTCAACTTCGGCGATCTTGTTGCCGCCGACGAAGTACTGCCAGGTGCTGGTGCTGTGACGGGCCGTCAGCTTCCAGCTGAACTCCTGTGACGAGCCGACATCGGTGACTTTCCAGCCCTTGCCGTCGTCGTCCAGATCGGAGAACCGTGCGTTGCCGCCGCTGCACGTCGTCTGCCCCTTGGGGCCTTCGACGCTCTGCGGTTCGTTGGTGATCTCGCCGCAGGACACGGTGCCGGCCGCGCACTGCGCCTGACGGCTCGGGGGCGAGGAGACATAGCCGTGCGCACTGGCCGGGGTGACGGAGGCCAGGACGAGCACGGGCGCGAATCCCGCACCCAGAGCGGCTGCCAGCTTCTGCTTCTTGTTCATCTCTGTTCCCTCTGTATGGGGGGAGGAGGGGCGAGAGGCAACCGGGCGCCTCGGTCGACTCATTGGCCTAGACCATACGCCTTGTCGGGGCTCAGTCAACCCTTCAAGTAATGCGCGTGGTGCGGAAGTTGCGGCTGGGGCGGTCTCCGGGGTGCGGACGGTGCGGCCGAGGCCTAGGCGGCAAAGCTCAGGGCCAGGGCGCCGACCACCGGCGCCGCGTACAGCAGCGGGAACGGGATGTGCGCGTACCAGCGGGCCCGGATCACGGTGACGACGGCGCCGGCGAAGTACAGCGCGAGGCCGATCCCGGCCGCGACGCCGACGGCCGGCACGAGCAGTCCGGCCAGCAGGCCCGCCGCCCCCGCGGCCTTCGCCGCGCCGAGCCAGGGCAGCCACGCGAGGGGGACGCCGTAGTCGGCCATGGGCTCCACGACCCACTTGGCGCGGAGGAAGACGGAGACGGCCGAGAAGCCCACCATGACGGCGGCCAGGACGGTGACGACAACGTAGGCGGTGGACATCAGAAATGCTCCCATCGGGCGGATGCCTGGCGGACTCGTTCCGGCCGGGCGTCTTGAGTGCGTCACTGCTCTGACGGAGTGCGGCGCGGGAATGTGACCGGCGAACGCCGCTCGCGGTGTGACCTGGGGCGCGTATGGCCAAGGGTGTCGCGCATCAAGACGATGAGACATGTGGACGAGACAGAAGGCTATTCTGCCGCTCATTCGATCTCCCTAGGGTTGAGGACATCAGGCGGAGCGGCCCATCCCGGCAGCCGAGCAGAACACCCAGCAGGACATGTGACCCAGGGAGAATTACCGTGCGCGCAGTGATCCAGAAGTCCTTCGGCGGACCCGAGGTCCTCGAAGTCGTGGAGACCGAACGACCGAAGCCGCTGGTCGGCGAGGTCCTCGTCAAGGTCCGTGCCAGTGCCGTCAACCCGGCGGACGTGGCCGTCAGGTCCGGCGCCTTTCCGCTGCTCGGCGAGCCGCCGTTCGGCGTGGGCTGGGACATCTCCGGAGTGGTCGAAGAGGCGGGCCTCGGCGCCACGTTCGCGGTGGGCGACGAGGTGTACGGGATGCCGCTCTTCCCCCGCGCCGCCACCGGGTACGCCGAGTACGTCATCGCACCCTCCCGCCAGCTGGCCCGCAAGCCCGCCTCACTCGACCACGTGCACGCCGCCGCCGTCCCCCTCGCGGCGCTCACCGCCTGGCAGGGACTGGTGCGGGCGGCGGACGTCAAGGAGAGTGACCGGGTGCTGATCCAGCGAGCGGCCGGCGGCGTCGGCCACTTCGCCGTGCAGATCGCGAAGGCACGCGGCGCCCACGTGATCGCGATCGCCAGCGCGGGCCGACACGACTTCGTACGCGGCCTCGGGGCCGACGAGGTCATCGACTACCGCACCACCGACTTCACCGAGGCCGTCAAGGACGTGGACGTGTTCCTCGACTCCACGGCCCAGGGCGATCTCTCGCTCGGAGTGGTGCGCCCCGGCGGCATACTCATCAGCATCCTGGAACACGGCGACCGGCAGCTCGCCGAGCGCGTCGAGGCCGCCGGGCGGCGCTTCGCGGGTGTCCTGGTGGAGCCGGACGCCGAGGGGCTCCAAGCGCTCGCCGAGCTGATCGACGCGGGCCGGATCCGTCCCTACGTCGAGGAGACGTTCCCGCTGGCAGAGGCGGGCAAGGCACACGAGCTGGTCGCCACGGGACACGTACAGGGCAAGATTGTCCTGACGGTCTGAACAGGCCGACCGCCACGGGCGGCACACGGCACCAGGAAGGGCGAGGCCGGATGGACATCCTCACCGAGGCGCTGGCCTCGATGCGCACCGGGCACCCGGCGTCCGTACGGACCAACGGCCGCGCCCCCTGGGGCCTGCACCTGCCACCCGTCGCGGGCGCGGGTTTCCACGTGGTCCTCTACGGGACGTGCTGGCTGGTCCCGCTGCCCGACGCCCTGCCGCACCTGAAGCCGATCCCGCTGAACCCCGGCGACGTGATCTTCCTGCGCGGCGGGCGGGGCCATGTCCTCGCCGACCATCCCTCCACCCCGGCCGAGGAGTTCAAGGCAGGGGAGTTCCACGGGGGTTCACCGATCGGCTCGGTCACGCTCGGCGGCGAGGGCGCCGAGACCAGCCTGCTGTGCGGCAGCTACCACCTGGACCAGGGGCGACCGCACCCTCTGGTGCGCCAGCTGCCCGAGGTGATCCACCTGCCGACGCGGCTCGGGCGCCATCCGGAGCTGAGCGCCGCCGTCCAACTCCTCGGCTCCGAGCTGGAGAACCCGCGCATCGGCTCGGACGGCATCGTGCCCGCCCTGATCGACTCGCTGCTCCTCTACATCCTGCGGGCCTGGCTGGACGATCAGCCGTCGGCTGCCGCGCAGGGCTGGGCGGCGGCCCTCGGCGACGCGGCGGTCGCGCCCGCCCTGACGGCCATGCACGACGACCCCGCGGCCACGTGGACGGTGGAATCCCTCGCGGAGCGGGCCGGCCTGTCCCGCGCCGCGTTCGCCCGGCGGTTCGCCACGCTGGTCGGCGAACCGCCGATGGCCTATCTGACCCGCTGGCGCATGACGACCGCCGCCCGCATGCTGCGCGAGTCCGACGCCCCGTTGACGACGGTCGCCGCCCGCACCGGATACGGCTCGGAGTTCGCCTTCGCCAAGGCCTTCAAGCGGGAGTACGGCCTGGCGCCCGGCGGCTACCGGCGCCAGAGCAGGGCGGCCTAGCCGGGGCCGGGGACCGGCGCTCGCCCGGTCACGAAACCGCTCGCCCGGTCACAGAACCGCTCGCGCGGTCACAGAACTGCCGAACGGCCTCGGCACGCTCACAGGGCGACCGCGATGGCCGCCGTCACGCCGACGGCGACAATGAGCCCGCGCAGCACGGCGGGTGAGAGGCGGCGGCCCACCCGCGCGCCGATCAGACCGCCCACGGTCGAGCCGAGAGCGATCACACCTGCCGCCTTCCAGTCGACGGCCGTCACCGCGATGAAGATGACCGCGGCGACGCCGTTCACGAGCGCCGCGAGAACGTTCTTGACGGCGTTCAGGCGCTGCAGGTCATCCCGGAGGAACGACCCGAACAGGCCCATGAGCAGCACCCCTTGGGCAGCGCCGAAGTAGCCGCCGTAGACACCGGTGGCCAGCACGCCGGTCCACAGGGGGATGCCGCCGTCCTCCCGGCCCCGGCTGTCGCGCCGCGCGAGCCACTTCTGGAGGCGGGGCTGCAACAGCACAAGGACGCAGGCGAGCAGGATCAGCACCGGCACCGCGGCGCGGAACGTGTCGGCGGACAGTTTCAGGAGCAGCACCGCTCCCGCCACGCCGCCCAGGAGCGATGCGAGGCCGAGCTTGAGGACGCGGGGCAGCTGGCCCTTGAGCTCGGCGCGATATCCGTACACCGCGCTGATGACGCCCGGGACGAGCCCGATGGTGTTGGAGACGTTGGCCAGCACGGGCGGGTATCCGAAGGCGAGCAGCGTGGGGAAGGTGATCAGGGTGCCGGAGCCGACCACCGCGTTGATGCCGCCGGCCGCGACGGCCGCGGCCCCGATGGCCACCGCCTCGAGTGCGTACATGGATCGCCCTTCCCGGGACGGTCGGCGTACCGGAGTGCGGGCAGCCCGGGACGGAAGAGACTGGTGCGGGGCCGGCGGGTCGGCACCCGGCCCGGAGTACGCCTCATCCGGATGAGGCGTACTCCGGGCCGGGTTGCCGCCCTGGGCCCGGAATGATCGTCCCGCCCGCCCAACCCCCAAGTCAATCCTCGGATTTCCTTGCAGACCCCCAAGCTGTAGCTTCACCCTCCATGACCCTCGATGATCTGCGTGTCTTCGTCGCCGTCTGCCGAACGGGCAGCCTCAGCGCCGTCGCCCGCGACCTTTCCTGTACGCAGTCGGCGGTGAGCCAGCACATCAAGCGTCTGGAGCGGGAGCTGGGGCTCAGCCTGCTCGAACGTCACCCGCGCGGAGTCGTGCCCACCCCGGCCGGACGGCTCCTGCAGAACGCGGCGGCGGGCGGCCTGGGGGACATCGACCACGCGCTGCGTCGACTGAGCGACCTGGTGCACGGCGAGGCCGGGTCGGTGCGGATCACCACCGGCGCCACCACGGTGCGCCACTTCATGTCCGACGCGATCGTGGACTTCCGCCGCCGTCACCCCCAGGTGAGCCTCGAATTCGAGACCGCGCACTCCAGCCGCAGCTGCTTCGACGCGCTCATCGCGGGCGGCCTCGACCTGGCCTGGATCAGCCTCGGCGCACCCGTGAAGGGCATCGAGCAGCGCCCCGTCATCGAACTTCCCTGGGTGCTCGCCGTCCACCGGGACGACCCTCTCGCCACGAAGCAGCTGATCACCACCGGTGACCTGGCCGGCATCCAGCTCATCGGGCTCCCGGAGAGCACGACATCCCGGGCGCGCCTGGACGCCTGGTTCACCGAGCGCGGCATCAGCCCGGCCTCCGACACCAGCGTCGCCGACTGGGACACCGCCCTGCTGCTCGCCGAACTCGGCCTGGGGCACGCGATCGTCCCCGACCTGCCGGGCTGGCGCGGTCCGGGCCACCCCGACCTGCGCCTGATCCCCATCCCGGAACTGCCCACCCTGTGGACGGGCTGGGCGGTGCGCCGCTGGGAGGCGCTGTCTCCGCTGGCCAAGGCGTTCGCGGACACGGTCAGCCACAACTGCCCGGGGGCACGCGTCCCCCAGCAGGCGTCTGAGCAGGCGTCGGAGGCGATTGTCAGTGGCCGTCTGTAGCGTTCAGTGAGTGGCCGACGACGACACGACGACAGGTGCTGCGGCCACCACGAGGGGGGAGAGTCATGGCTGTTGGCGAGGGAGACGGCTGGGCGGGGCTCGGCTGGGAAGGCTGGCGGGACCATGCGCTGGTCCGTGATCGGCTGGAGCGCGGGGCCGACCCGAATGTGTGGAGCGGTGGCCGCCCCCTGCACCGGGCGGCCGTGTTCGGCTCACCGGAGGTGGTCGCCGAACTGGCCCGCCGTGTCGATGACGTCGACGCGGAGGACGAGGGCCGTACGGCTCTGTGGGACGCGGTCCTGTCCGATCGCGCGGACAACGCCCGCGTCCTGGCGGCCGCGGGGGCCGACCCGTGGCGGCCCATGCTGGCCGGCTGGTCCCCGGGCAGGCTCAGCCTCGCGGGGCCGACCCCGGACCTCTTCAGGGTTCCGGCCGGCGAGCGCGGACTGACCCCGGCGGAGTCCGCCGCCGCGACGGAGGGCAGACGGCTGACCGCGGCACTGGGGGACATTCTCTACGAGGGCACGGGCCTCGCATGTGTGGCCGGGATCGGCGCGGCCGAGGCCGCCCGCCGACTGGGGGCCGAGCCGTACGAAGACCCCGAGCTGGACGAACTCCTGGAGGACTCCTCGTCGTACGACATGGACGAGTCCCTGCAGATCATCGGCGCCACTGATGTGCCGGGCGGCTGCGTCATCACCCAACCCTGGGGGTACGCACCGCAGATGCCCGGAGTGCAGGCCCTGCTCTCCGCGGGCACCGTCTGCTACGGCCTCTACGCCAATCCCAAGAGCGGCAACCAAGGCAGCATCTTCCGTGACGGCGCCGGAGAAGGCTGGGACCTGCACCCGGGAGGCGGGCCGTACGAGGGAGACTCCGCAGAGGAAGTCCTCGCCTCCTATCTCTACCGCCACAACGCTGTGGCCTACTCCTGCGCCCACGTCGGTCTCCGGCTGACCGACGCCCGCGCCGTCACCGGCCCGCCCGACATATGGCTCAAGCTGCCCCGGCGCGACTATTGGCACTAAGGGCGCGGTGCTGCCTTTGGTACGTGGCAGGCGCCGATCCAGATGCTCCTGATCGCGCTGAAGGTGTGGCGCTGCGGTCCGTTCGTGTTTCAGTTGATCCTCCGGACGCTCCCCCTGCCTTCCCGCTCTCAGCCGGCGTGAAGGATCCGGAAGCGATCGGGTTCCGCCGGATCCCGATCGACGACTTGGATGGGCGTCGAAGCCCATTGCCACACGCTGATGCCCGGCGTGCGGGAGAACCGGATCCGCCCGCGGGTGCCTTCGACATCGACGCGCGGCCAGGCCGCGGCAGTACGCGCCCGGTCCGTGCCGTGCGAACGCAGCACATCGGCGAGGACGGTGACCGCGTCGTAGCCCTCGAAGGCGACGAAGGAGGGAGTTTCGGCCAGTCGTTCGCGCAGAGTCTTCTCGACGCGTGCACCGAGCGGGGTGAGGCGCTCGGGCAGATAGCGCAAGAACGGGATCGCGGCGCCTTCGTCGCCCAGCAGCGCCGCCCATTCGGCGAACTCCGGCTGCCCGGCCGGAGCACCGATCATGATCTCCGCGAGACGCCGATCGCCGCGCACGGACCTGACGATCGGCACCGCGGGATCCGGGTGGCCGACCAGAAGAAGGAGGGCTGTCGCGCCCTTGTCGGCGAGTTCGTCGCACAGGGCCGCGGGGGAGAGCGCGCTCATGTCGAGTTCGACGACGGTGCCGCCGCGTGGGGTGAGGCAGTCCCGCAGGATGCGGGTCCCGGCTGCCCAGTAGACACTCGGCTGGGCAGCCACGGCGATGCGGCTGTGGCCCGCGTCGAGAAGGAGGTCCGCGTAGATCCGCCAGCCGCGGGACTGCGGCGGGCAGAGGCGCGCGACCCACTCCGTCGGCTGTTCGGTGAGCGTGTCGAGAACCGCTGACGAGCAGAGGTACGGCAGGCCGATGGCGTCGGCCATGGCGGCAGCGGCGCGGGCGACGACGCTGTGATACTCGCCCGCCACCGCGGCCACGCCCAGACCGGCCAGTTCCTCCACGGCCGCAGCGGCCCTCGCGGGATCGGCCGCGGTGTCCCGGACCACCAGCTCGAGCGGCCTTCCGGTGATCCCGCCGGCGTCGTTGACCTCGGACACGGCCAACTCAAGTCCTGCGAGCAAGTGCTGGCCTGCCTCGACCCAGCCAGGCCGAGTCAGCGGAACGAGAGCGCCGATCCGGACGGCTGAACCGTCAGGCCGTCCCGCCCCCGTTCCCGATGGCGTTGATGGCGTACTCATGCGCGTGCCCCCAGTCCCTAGTCCCTAGCCCCAGCCCCTAGCCCTTGAGGCCGACCGTCGCGCACGCCGCCTTGAGCTCGGCCGTGCAGATCTCCTTGGTCGTGTAGATGCCGTCCTTGATGACCGTGGACTTGATGGTGTCCCGCGTCAGGGGGCGGACCGAGACCAGGAGCGAGGGGATGTTCTTCGTGGTGGCGTTCTCGGACCTGTCCCCGGCCAGCGCGTCGTACTCGACCATGCGGCCCTGGGCGATCCGGACCGCCATCTGCGCGGCGCCGACGGCCTCTTCGGGGTAGGGCTTGTAGACGCTCATGTACTGCTCGCCCGTGACGACGCGCTGTACGGCCGGCAGCTCCGCGTCCTGGCCGGTGACCGGCGGCAGGTCAGTGAGGCCTGCGGCCTTGAGGGCCTTGATGGCACCGCCCGCCATGCCGTCGTTGGCGGAGTAGACGGCCGCGATGTTGTCCTTGCCCAGCTCGGTGATCGCCTCGGTCATGTGGGTTCCGGCCGTCTTCGGCTTCCAGCCCACGGTGTTGTACGACTTGGCGATGGTCACCTGGTTCTGGAGCTGGGAGAGCGCGCCTTCCTTGAAGACGGCCGCGTTCGGGTCGGTCGGTGAACCGTTGAGCATGACGATCTTGCTGTTCTGGCGGTTGCCGCTGCCGAGCGCCTTCAGGATCGCCTGGCCCTGGACCTGGCCGACCAGTTCGTTGTCGAAGGCCACGTACCCGGAGACGGGTCCCTCGGCGAGCCGGTCGTAGGCGATGACGGGAATGTCCGCTTCCTTCGCCTTCTTGACCGCCGGCGCGATCTTCTTCGCGTCCACCGCGCTCACCAGGATCGCGTCGACCTTGTCGGCGACCATCTGCTCGAGCTGGCTGCTCTGCTTGGCGGCGTCCTCGTCGGCGTTGGCGTAGACGAGCTTGCCCTTGCCGTTCGTGAGCTTCTTGACCTGCTTCTCGATGATGGGGTGGTCGAACTTCTCGTAGCGCGCCGTCTCCGCTTCGGGCAGGAGCAGGCCGATGGTGACCGCGTCACCCTTCCTCTCGGTCTGCGACTTGCCGTCGTCGGAGCCCAGCAGGCTGCCGCATGCGGCGAGCGAGAGTGCCAAGGCGCTCACAGATACGGCGACGGTGGCTTCACGCGTACGGGTTTTCATTCGCCCACTTCCTCGATCGGACCGCTTCGTTGTGGTCCGAGGTGGCTGAAAGCCAACCCCGGAGCGTTCCCGGCGTCAAGGAGTCAATGCATAACGAGATTGCAATGGAATGTGCGTTTCAGTATTGAACTGTCCTGCATTGACACGTGACAACGGCCGAGCGCACCGGACCGAGTGCGAGAAGCCGCGTGGAAGGCCGCCACGTGGAGGTTTCCCGCTCGACGGTCGGCCGCGTTCCCGGTGGCTGAACGTCGCCGTCGGTTCCGGCTCTCCTCCACCGGTGGTGGCGCTGTTCCATACGGTGACGGAGACTGCGCGCGGTGCAGTCGTACTCGTCACGGAGGGCGTAGAAGGATGACCGAATCGACGATGATCCGGACCGGACCGATTCGCTACGCCACGGCGGAGCGCTTCACCCGCCCAAGGCCCGTGTCGGCCCCGGACACCCGCCCGTCGAGCGGCGAGATCTGTCCTCAACTGCCTTCGAGGCTTGACGCGGTGATGGGCCCGCCCCTGGACCGCCACCCGCAGGGCGAGGACTGTCTGAACCTGTCGATCACGACACCGGCCCGTGACGCCGGGGCCCGCCCGGTGCTCGTGTGGCTGCACGGCGGCGGGTTCAGCAGCGGCGCCGGACTGATGGACTGGTACGACGGCGGCGCACTCGCCGCCCAGGGCGATGTGGTGGTCGTCAGCGTCAACTACCGCCTCGGCGCGCTCGGTTACCTCTGCCTCGACGGGATCAGCGAGGGAAACCTCGGCCTGTACGACCAGTTGGAAGCGCTGCGCTGGGTCAGCGCGCACATCGCCGCGTACGGGGGAGACCCCGGCAACGTCACGGTGATGGGCCAGTCGGCCGGCGGCCTGTCCATCCGCCTCCTCCTCGACATGCCGGAGGCCAAGGGGCTGTTCCGCCGGGCGATCCTGCAGAGCGCCCCGCTCGCGCTCGCGGCGCGCCCCCACGATGACGCCCAGGTGCTGGGCCGTCTCTTCGCCGATCTCGTCGCCACGGACCCGCGCACCGCTGACGTACGCGCGATCGTGACGGCCCAGCGCGAGACCGCGCTGGCCCATCTGAGCCGCTCCGGCGGCACGATGGAACCCGCGTTCACCCCTGTCGAGGCCGCCCAGACCTCCGTGGAACCCTTCGACTCCTTCGACTCCTTCGACTCCTTCGAGGAGAACGTGCGCGGCCTCGACATCCTGTACGGCTGGAACCTCGACGACATGACCGCGTTCCCCGGCGAGGGCGACGACACGGCGGGCCTGACCCGCCGTGTCTACGAAGAGCCTCTGTCCCTCTTCGGGACGCGCGCGGCACGGGCGGGCGCCCAGGTCCACCGGTACCGCCTGGACTGGCGCCCGGCCGCATCGCTCTTCGGCGCCACCCACTGCCTCGAACTCCCGCTCCTCTTCGGCTCGCGCGAGGCATGGCGGGCGTCGCCGATGCTCGGGAACGTCCGCTGGCAGGACGTGGACTCACTCGGCTCGAAGCTGCGTACCGCCTGGATCACCTTCGCCCGCACGGGCGCTCCCGGGCGCACGTCCGCACCGTTGCGCTGTGTGCCGGTGCCCGGGTAGCCCGAGGTGCGGGAGACGGCCCATGGCTCACGCGCCGTCGTCGACGGGATGCCACACGGCTCGGCCCTCTTCCGCCTGGACCCGTCCGAACACCACATCGGCGAAGTGGATGCCGAAGCCGATGGTGCCGGGCTCCTGGAGTTCTTCGACGAGGCGGCGGCGGAAGTCCGCGGCCTTGCCGGGGTCGTGGTCGGGGGCCGCGGACCACTCGGGGTGGCCGATCTGGACGGGGGAGTGGAGCGCGTCGCCGAAGGCTATGAGCCGTTGCCCGCCCGAACCCTGCCCACTCGGTTCCTGCCCGCCCGGACCCTGCCCGCTCGATGTGATGACGTAGGCGGCGTGGCCGGGAGTGTGACCGGGGACGAGCTGGACACGTACGCCGGGGAAGATCTCCTGGCCGTCCGCCACGGTCCGCACCTTCGGTGCCAGCACGGCGAGTGCCTCCTTGCTCGTGCCGTCCGCCTCCAGGAGGTGGCGCTGTGACCATTCGGGCTCGACCACCAAGTAGTCGGCCCGGGTGAAGGCGGGCTGATCGCTGCCCGGGGCGACGTGCACGGCCCAGCCGATGTGGTCGGTGTGCAGGTGAGTGAAGGCGACCGCCTCGATCTCCTCGGGCCTGCGGCCGAGTGCGACGAGGTTGTCCAGGAGCGCCCCGCCCTGGATGGCGCCCACCGCGCTGCCCGGCTCGGCCGGGAAGGACTGGGGGCCGAAACCGGTGTCGATCAGTAGCGCGCGGTCGCCCTGTTCGACCAGGAGGCCGCCGATGCCCGCCACGAGGTGGCCGGTGTCGTCCACGTAATCGGAATGGGCGGCCCAGTCCTCGTCGGTGGTGGCAGGAAGCCAGCCGCGCGGCGAGAGCTGGACGGCTCCATCGGGTACGTGCGTCACCTTCGTGTCGCCGAGTCGCAGGGAACGGACGCCGGAGGGCCGGCGCAGCCGTGCGGTCGCGGTCTGGTGCTCGGGAGTGGTCATGGCGCAACCATAAGCATCAAGCTTGAATCATTCAAGCTCACAATATTTAAGGCTGGATGTACTTGCTAGGCTGGACCGCATGACGAACCCCGAATCGCAGGTCATCGCCGAGCGGCAGCTGTGCGGCCTGGTGAACGGGATGGCCGACCAGATCGCGGAGCATCTCCGCCGGCGCGCCGCCAAGGTGGGGCTCACCGCGCCGCAGGCGGCCGCGCTGCGCGAGCTGACGGGGCCCATGACGATGCGCGAGCTTGCCGAGCGTCTGAGCTGCGAGCCCTCCAACGCCACCTTCGTCGTGGACAAGCTGGAGAAGCAGGCGCTGATCGAGCGCCGCCCGCATCCTTCCGACCGGCGTGCCAAGCAGTTGGTGCTCACACCGGAGGGCGGCGCGCTGCGGGAGCGGCTCCTGGGGCTCCTGTCCGAGGATTCGCCCCTGGCAGGCCTTACGCAAAAGGAGCAGGACGCCCTGCGTGGCCTGCTCGAGCGGGCCATTTCTCGGCCCCGGTGAGTCCAGAGGTCCGCAAATTTCCGCAATGTGTGGTGGGTCCTCGGCCGGTCGGGCGAAATATGTAGAGCTTGCCCGTGCCGTGAAGGCGATCTCGTGCTACTGTTGATCGTAGTTGCAGTTGTGGTTCCCATAAGACTTCAAGTGCCTTTGGTGGATCTATTCCGCCGGGCACTTTTGTATTTCCGGAGAAGTTTTCCGGACGGGGCAATCAACGTGGCGACGCCGGGGTCCGCACAGTGCGGGTCCCGGGCTTGCCCCGAAGGAGATATTTAGTATGGCTACTGGCACCGTGAAGTGGTTCAACTCGGAAAAGGGCTTCGGCTTCATCGAGCAGGAGGGTGGCGGCCCCGACGTCTTCGCCCACTACTCGAACATCGCCACCCAGGGCTTCCGTGAGCTTCAGGAAGGCCAGAAGGTGAACTTCGATGTCACTCAGGGCCAGAAGGGCCCGCAGGCCGAGAACATCGTTCCTGCCTGACGCTGAAGCGTAAGACGACGCTGGTGCCCGCACCTCACGGTGCGGGCACCAGCTCGTTGCTGTTTACAGAAGTTTGTCTTTTATTCGGCTCGTGCTTGCAATTCGTTCGGTTGAAATCCACCGAGAATTCCTCGATGCGTGCCATATCGAGGAAGGTTCTCCATGAACCGTTCAGCTCGCACGAACGACCGCTATTCCAACTCCCGCAACAGCGGCGGCCCCCGCGGCGCCGGCACCCGTCAGGGCGGCTACCGCCCCGGCAACCGCTCCGGCGGCCAGGGACGTCGTCCCGCCGCCCCGCAGGGTGAGTTCGCCCTGCCGGTCACCATCACCCCGGGCCTCCCGGCGGCGGAGACCTTCGCCGAACTCGACATGCCGGCACCGCTGTTGAAGACGCTCACCGACCTCGGCGTGACCGAGCCGTTCCCGATCCA
Organism: Streptomyces sp. NPDC047525; assembly: GCF_040643025.1. Taxonomy (NCBI): domain Bacteria; kingdom Bacillati; phylum Actinomycetota; class Actinomycetes; order Kitasatosporales; family Streptomycetaceae; genus Streptomyces; species Streptomyces sp. NPDC047525. The sequence goes on along the minus strand of NZ_JBEYTL010000001.1, from coordinate 592,745 downwards.
GGCGGCGACGCTGCCGAACGCCCTCGCGGGCCGGGACGTCCTGGGCCGTGGCCGTACGGGTTCCGGCAAGACCCTCGCCTTCGGGCTCCCGCTCCTCGTGCGCACCGCTGGACAGCGCGCCGAGTCGAAGCGGCCCCTCGCTCTGGTCCTCGTTCCCACCCGGGAGCTCGCCCAGCAGGTCACCGAGGCACTCACGCCGTATGCCCGTGCCCTGAAGCTGAAGCTCGCCACGGTGGTCGGTGGCATGTCCATCGGCCGGCAGGCCGGTGCGCTGCGGTCCGGGGCCGAGGTGCTCGTCGCGACGCCCGGCCGGCTCAAGGACCTCATCGAGCGCAAGGACTGCCGTCTGGACCGGGTGAGCATCACCGTCCTGGACGAGGCCGACCAGATGGCCGACATGGGCTTCATGCCCCAGGTCACCGAACTGCTCGACCAGGTGCGCCCCGACGGCCAGCGGATGCTGTTCTCGGCCACGCTCGACCGCAACGTCGACCTGCTGGTGCGCAGCTACCTCCACGACCCCGTCGTCCACTCCGTCGACCCCTCCAAGGGCGCGGTCACCACGATGGAGCACCACGAACTGCACGTGCACGGCGCCGACAAGATGGCGACCGCCACGGAGATCGCGGCGCGCGAGGGCCGGGTCATCATGTTCCTGGACACCAAGCACGCCGTGGACCAGTTCACCAAGCACCTGATGGGCAGCGGCGTGCGCGCCGCGGCGCTGCACGGCGGCAAGTCCCAGCCCCAGCGCACCCGGACCCTCGCCCAGTTCAAGACCGGCGCCGTGACGGTCCTGGTCGCCACGAACGTCGCCGCGCGCGGAATCCACGTCGACAACCTCGACCTGGTCGTGAACGTCGACCCGCCCAGCGACCACAAGGACTACCTCCACCGCGGCGGCCGTACGGCACGCGCCGGTGAGTCCGGCAGCGTCGTCACCCTGGTGACGCCCAATCAGCGCCGCGACATGAGCCGTCTGATGTCCGCCGCGGGAATCCGGCCGCAGATCACCCAAGTCCGTTCCGGCGAGGCCGAGTTGAGCCGCATCACCGGTGCGAAGGCCCCCTCCGGTGTGCCGATCGCGGGCAACACGCCCACGGAGCGCCCCAAGCAGCGCGGCGGCGCCCCCTTCCGGGGAATGGGCACGCGTCCGGGGCAGCCCGGCCGCTCCGGCGGCGGCTCGCGCCGGACCGCCGAGTCCCGCGAGATGGCGGAGGCCCGCAAGGCCGCACGGGTGCGTCGCGCCGCCTGAGCGGAGTTCTTGACCTGAAGGTCAAGAAAGGTCTAGGCTCCTGACCATGGGAAGGCCGAAGCAGTTCGATCCGGACGCCGCCGTCGAGCGGGCCATGGACGTGTTCTGGCGCAAGGGTTACGCCGCCACCACGCCCCAGGACCTCGTCGACGCGCTCGGCATCGGCAAGGGCAGTCTCTACAACACCTTCGGCAGCAAGCACGCTCTGTTCGAGCGGGCGCTGCGCCGCTACCGCGACAGTCAGGCCGCGGCTCTCATCGAGATGCTCGAGGAGTCGGGGCCCGTGAAGGAGCGGTTGCGCGCGGCGCTGTGGCTGCTCGTCGAGATGGACCTCGCCGACCCGGACCGGCGCGGCTGCATGGCGGTGAACACCGCTGCGGAGCTGGCCGGGACGGACGAGGTGGCGACCGACCTGGTGCGGCGCATGTTCGACCGTACCGAGGAGGCCTTCTCCGCTCTGGTGGAGAAGGGGCAGCGGGCGGGGGAGATTGCCCCCGGCCGGGACGCGCGCGCCGTCGGGAGCCTGCTGTTGACCACGGTCGTCGGCCTGCGGCTGATGGCGCGGGTCGCGGAAGGGCCGGAGCGGCTTTCCAGGGTGATCGACGCGACGGTCGACTCCCTCTGACCCCGCTTCTGCCTCTGGCCGTGCTTCTCCCGCGCTGAGTTCGCCGGTTCGGCGTGCCGCATCCGGCTTCGTGTGATCGATGTTCGCTGTGCGGCGCTCAGCCGTTCTTCGGCTGCTGACGTGTACCCACATTCTGTACTTGTAGTTCAAAAACTGTCGCTCGAAGGAGCTGGAACAACATGAAGCTCGACCTCAATGGCAAGACGGCCGTCGTCACCGGTGCGAGCCGCGGGATCGGCCTGGCCACCGTCAGGACCCTGATCGACGAGGGCGTACGCGTCGTGGGCGCGGCCCGCACCATCACCCCCGAACTCAAGGAGGCGGGAGCCTTCGCCGTGTCGGCCGACCTCAGCGCTCCGGAGGGAGTGGCCGCGCTCATGGACGGCGCCTTCGCCGAACTGGGCGGCATCGACCTGCTGGTGAACAACGTCGGCGCCGGTGACGCCGTGGAGCCGGTCGGCTTCCTCGACACCGACGACGCGCAGTGGCAGGGCGTCTTCGACCTCAACCTGCTCAGTGCGGTCCGTGTCAGCCGCGCCGCGCTCCCCAGCCTGATCGAGCGTAGCGGCGCGATCGTGAACGTCTCGTCCATCAACTCCCGCCTGCCCGCGGCCGGTCCCGTCGCCTACAGCGCGGCCAAGTCGGCGCTCACCTCGCTGGGCAAGTCGCTGGCCGAGGAGTTCGGGCCGCAGGGTGTGCGGGTCAACACCGTCTCGCCCGGCGTGGTGCGCACCGCCATCTGGGAGGACCCCGACGGCTTCGGCGGCCAGGTCGCGGCCGGTGCGGGAGTCGAGCACGGGGCGTTCCTCGCGCAGATCCCGGAGGCGTTCGGCATCACCAGCGGGCGCATCACCGAACCGCAGGAGGTGGCGTCACTGATCACGTTCCTGCTGTCGGGGGTGGCGGGCAACGTCACCGGCGCCGACTACGTGATCGACGGAGGCACGGTCAAGACGGTCTGATGGCGCTGCCGCCTTCCTTAACGACTGGCTGATTTGCCTAAAGGTATTAGGCAGCTGCATAATCGGTTTAGTCGAAGGAGAGGTGAGGGCATGGTCCGCGCAGGACTGACCACGGAGCGCCTGGCCCTGGCCGGGGCGGAGCTGGCCGACGAGGTCGGCTTCGAGCAGGTCACCGTCTCGGCTCTGGCCAGGCGGTTCGACGTCAAGGTCGCGAGTCTGTACTCGCACCTGAAGAGCTCCCAGGACCTCAAGACGAGGATCGCCCTCCTCTCCCTGGAGGAACTCGCCGACCGGGGTGCGGCGGCCCTCGCCGGGCGGGCCGGGAAGGACGCCCTGACCGCGCTCGCCAACGTCTACCGCGACTACGCCCGGGAGCACCCCGGGCGTTACGCCGCGGCCCAGCTGAGGCTCGACCCGGAGACGGCCGCCGCCAGCGCCGGCGGCAGGCACGCGCAGATGACGCGGGCGATCCTGCGCGGCTACGACCTGACGGAGCCCGACCAGACCCACGCGGTCAGGATGCTGGGCAGCGTCTTCCACGGCTACGTCAGCCTGGAGCTGGCGGGCGGATTCAGCCACAGCGAGCCCGACTCCCAGGAGACGTGGTCACGCATCCTGGACGCCCTCGACGCCCTGCTGCGGAACTGGCCCGCGCCCTGACCCAGGCCCCGTGCCTGTTCCCGGCCCCGGGCAGCCCGGCCCCGTGCGGGCCCGCTTCGGCTCTCGTGGGAGCGGCGACGCGACGTACCGACACATCGGCGCCCCCGCGCCCCCCAACTACCTTGATCAGCAGGCGGAGACGAGCATGGACACCGAGCACGACTGGATCAGCACGCCCATCACCGCGGACATCGTGCGCGGTGCCCTCGATCTGGAGCACACCGAGCACGGCGTCCTGCCGCACCGGCTGCCCGCACGGGCCCGCGCCCAGTGCACCGACGGGCAACTGGCCATGGCGGAGTCCCAGCCCTCCGGCGTACGTCTGGTCTTCCGCACCCGCGCCACCGCCGTCGAGCTGGACACGCTGCCCACCAAGCGTGTCTACGTGGGCGCCCCGCCCCGGCCGGAGGGCCTGTACGACCTGCTGGTCGACGGCCGCCTGGCCGGTCAGGCCTCCGTGAGCGGCGGCAACACCCTGACCATCGACCTCACCACCGGATCCGCCGAGCGCAGCTCCGGCCCGGTCGGCACCCTGCGCTTCACCGAACTGCCGGACGGCGACAAGGACATCGAGATCTGGCTGCCGCACAACGAGAGCACCGAACTCGTCGCGCTGCGCACCGACGCACCCATCCAGCCCGCACCTGACCGGGGCCGCAAGGTATGGCTGCACCACGGCAGTTCGATCAGCCACGGCTCCGACGCCGCGAGCCCCACCACCACTTGGCCCGCGCTCGCCGCCTCCCTCGGCGGCGCGGAGCTGATCAATCTCGGCCTGGGCGGCAGCGCCCTGCTCGACCCGTTCACCGCGCGCGCCCTGCGGGACACCCCCGCCGACCTGATCAGCGTCAAGATAGGCATCAATGTCGTCAACGCCGACCTGATGCGCCTGCGTGCCTTCGGGCCCGCCGTCCATGGCTTTCTCGACACCATCCGCGAAGGTCACCCCACCGCGCCGCTGTTGGTCGTATCGCCCATCCTCTGTCCCATCCACGAGGACACGCCGGGCCCCAGCGCGCCGGACTTCAATGCCCTCGGAGAGGGGCGTCTCGGGTTCGTCGCCATGGGTGAACCGGCGGAGACGGCGAGCGGGAAGCTGACCCTCGTGATCATCCGTGACGAGCTGGCGCGGATCGTGGAGCAGCGGTCGGCCGAGGACCCCAACCTGTACTACCTCGACGGCCGCGAACTGTACGGGGATGGCGACTCGGCCGAGCTGCCGCTGCCCGACCAGCTCCACCCGGACGCCGCCACCCACCGCCGCATGGGCGAACGCTTCGCCAAGCTGGCGTTCGCGGACGACGGCGCCTTCGGAGGCTCAGGCGCGTGACGCAGGGCCCGGTGACTCAGCCGAGGTCCGCGCGTCCCTTCGCGCCTTGGGCGAGCAGCCACTGGACGACCTCGTCGGCGTCCTGCGCGCGGGCGATGTCCAGAGGTGTCATGTCGTCGTAGCCGATCCAGTTCACGTCTGCGCCTTGCCGCAACAGGCGCTGCGCAGTGGGGAGGTGTCCGCCGTGGCAGGCGCCCCAGAAGGCGCTGGTGATCTCGGACCCGGTGGGGGAGCCGGGGGCGGAGAGGAAGGCCTCGACCCGGTCGAGGAGGCCGAGGGTGGCCGCGTCCTGCAGGTCCGCACGGGCCCCGTGCTCCAGCAGCCTGCGGGCCGCCCGCCACTGGCCGAAACCGCGCGCGTCGGCGAGCGGGGTGCCGCCGCCGATGACGGCGCCGGAGGCCTCGATGTCGGCGCCCGCGTCGATGAGGGCGTCCAGCGCGGTGACGTCGTCGTTGCTGGCAGCCCAGTGCAGAGGCGTCTCGGTGTGGGCGCCGACGAAGCGGGCGTCGGGGTCGGCGCCCGCCGCGGCGAGCGTGCCGATGACTGCCGCGGAGTCGGGGCGGTGGCCGGGCCAGTCGGTGGCGATGTGCAGGAGGCTCCGCCGGCCCGCGGCGGGACCGTCCTGGCTGATGGCGCTGGTGGCCAGGGCGGGGTGGTCGGCCAGGAGCTGACGCAGGGTGGGGACGTCGCCCTTCCGGATCGCCTCGGTCACCGTGACGGCCAGCGGATCGTGGGAGTTGAGGATGTCCATGCGGGGGAGGGCCTCCTGCTCTCGAACGGTCTGGTCCAGACCTATTGACGGCAGGTCTGGACCTCTTTACGGTGTGGCGCGTCGCACCACTTACGTCTCCAGGCACCACAGTCCAGGAGGTAAGCGTGTCATCCCGAACCTCTCCTCGCGCCTTCGCCCCGCGCCGTGCACCGTCCCGCCTCCTGACGATCGGTCTGGCGATGGCCTTCGCCGTGCCGGTGCTCGTGGGCGCCGCGCCGAGTGCCGCGCCGGGCGGCGCGTCGCCGCAGGACAGCCAGGGCATCACCCAGGCCGCGCAAGCGACCCTCAACGCCCAGGACACCCAGCGCGTCAAGGGCGCCCAGGACGAGACGTGCGCGGTCAAGTCGAAGCCCGCCGGGAAGGTGCTCCAGGGTTACTGGGAGAACTGGGACGGAGCCGCCAACGGCGTTCACCCGCCGTTCGGTTGGACCCCGATCACCGACACCCGCATGCGTGACCACGGTTACAACGTGATCAACGCGGCGTTCCCCGTCATCCGTTCCGACGGCACCGTCCTGTGGGAGGACGGGATGGACTCGACGGTCAAGGTCGCCACACCGGCCGAGATGTGCCAGGCGAAGGCGAACGGCGCCACGATCCTGATGTCGATCGGCGGCGCGACGGCGGGCATCGACCTCAGCTCGAGCAAGGTCGCCGACCGCTTCGTCGAGACCGTGGTGCCGCTCCTGAAGAAGTACAACTTCGACGGCATCGACATCGACATCGAGACCGGCCTCGTGGGCAGCGGCAACATCAACCAGCTCTCCGCCTCCCAGGCCAACCTCATCCGCATCATCGACGGCGTCCTCGCCCGGATGCCCGCCAACTTCGGCCTGACGATGGCGCCCGAGACGGCGTACGTCACCGGGGGCAGCGTGGTGTACGGCTCGATCTGGGGCGCGTACCTCCCCATCGTGAAGAAGTACGCGGACAACGGCCGCCTCTGGTGGCTGAACATGCAGTACTACAACGGAAGCATGTACGGCTGCTCCGGCGACTCCTACTCCGCCGGAACCGTCCAGGGGTTCGTCGCGCAGACGGACTGCCTGAACAAGGGCCTCGTCATCCAGGGCACCACGATCAAGGTCCCCTACGACAAGCAGGTCCCGGGCCTGCCCGCACAACCGGGCGCGGGCGGCGGCTACATGGCGCCGAGCCTGGTGACGCAGGCGTGGAACCATTACAACGGCGCGCTGAAGGGTCTGATGACCTGGTCCGTCAACTGGGACGGCTCGAAGGGCTGGACGTTCGGTGACAACGTGAAGCGGCTGTTCTAGCGTCAGCGTTCGAGCATGTTCAGCTGGGCTTCGTTGTGCGTGGCGCCGGCCGCGGGCGGGAGATTCGTCAGCCGGTCGAGCTGGGCGGGCGTGAGCCGGACGGCGTCGGCGGCCGCGTTCTCCTCCAGGCGGCTCACGCGCTTGGTGCCCGGGATGGGGGCGATGTCGTCGCCCTGGGCGAGCAGCCAGGCGATGGCGATCTGGGCCGCGGTGGCGTCGGCCTCGGCGGCGACGGCCTGGACCTCGTCGGCCAGGCGCAGGTTGTGCTGGAAGTTCTCGCCGGTGAAGCGCGGGTTGTCCCGCCTGAAGTCGTCCTTGTCGAAGCCGTCGGTGGATCGGATCGTCCCCGTGAGGAAGCCGCGGCCGAGCGGCGAGAAGGGGACGAAGCCGATGCCGAGTTCGCGCAGCGTCGGCAGGACACGGGCCTCGGGTTCGCGGGTGAAGAGTGAGTACTCGGACTGGACGGCGGTGACCGGGGTGACGGCGTTGGCCCGGCGGATGGTGTCGGGTCCGGCCTCGGACAGGCCGAACGTGCGGACCTTGCCCTCGGCGATCAGCTCGCCCACGGCGCCCGCCGTCTCCTCGATGGGGACGTTGGGGTCGACCCGGTGCTGGTAGTACAGGTCGATGTGGTCCGTGCCGAGGCGGGCGAGTGATCCCTCCACGGCGGTGCGGATGTTGGCCGGGCCGGAGTCCAGGCTCCCCGGCCCTTCGCCCTCGTGTGACACCAGGCCGAACTTCGTCGCAAGCACCACCCGGTCGCGGCGCCCCTTCAGAGCGCGGCCGAGCAGCTCCTCGTTCGTGTAAGGACCGTAGATCTCGGCGGTGTCGATGAAGGTGACGCCCAGCTCAAGGGCGCGGTGCACGGTACGGATCGACTCCGCCTCGTCCGTTCCGGCGCCGGTGTACGCCTGGGACATGCCCATCGCCCCGAGACCGATCCGGGAAACGTCCAGGTCGCGCAGGTGAATGTGGTGCATCAGTGCTCTCCGTTCCATCGAGTCCGGGCCGGTCCCACTCTGGCCCCGGCCGACCGACCGCCGCCTGTCGAGGACCTGCGGCTTCACGTCTCACGGGAAGCCTACGACCGCCTCGCCTCGCCATCCGTGCCTGCGGGCCCTCGGTGAGGGGCCGAGCTGTTCGGGGTAGTGACAGGGCCCCCTCGTGCCTGGCAGATGGGTCAAGGGAGTGGAAACATGCAGGTAGAGGCCCATTCGTCGGTCCTCACCCGCTGCCGCCGACCGTCCGCGCAGGGCCCAGGGCGCACCACCGTGAGGGCCTGCCGGACAAGGCAGGAGGAGCAACAGTGAGTGACGTGAACCCAGAGGCGGGCGGCAGCGGCCGGTTTGTCTTTGAGGCGATCGGCACCCGATGGCAGATCGAGACCGATGCACCGCTGAGTCAGGATCTGCGGGACCACATCCTTGATCGCACCGAACGGTTCGACGTCACCTACTCCCGCTTCCGTCCCGACTCGTTGGTGTCCAGGATCGCCTCCGCCCCCAGCGGCGGACAGTTCGACTTCCCGGGGGACGCGCTCGCGCTGTTCGGCCTGTACGACCGCCTGCACGCGGCCACCAGCGGTGCCGTGGACCCGCTCGTGGGGCGGGAGTTGGAGCTTCTCGGCTACGACGCCACGTACTCGCTCCGCCCCGCGCCCGGCGCGGTGCGTGCCGCCGAGCACGCCCGGGGGCGGCCTGCCTGGGCCGCCGACGTCGACCGGGACGGCACCCGCGTCATCACGCGGCGACCTCTGGTGATCGACGTGGGAGCGGCCGGGAAGGGGTACTTGGTCGACCTTCTCTCGGCTGTGCTCCGAGAGGCCGGTCACCACCGGTTCGTCGTCGACGGAAGCGGCGACCTGCGGCACAGCGGCCCGCGCGCCACCCGGGTCGGTCTTGAACACCCCTTCGATCCACGGCGCGTGATCGGTGTGGCCGAACTGCGGGGCCGAGCCCTGTGCGCTTCCGGCGTCAACCTCCGGGCCTGGGGCGACGGACTGCACCACGTGCTCGACGCGCGCACCGGTGTGCCGGTCAGTGAGGTGGTCGCCACCTGGGTCATGGCAGAGGAAGCGGTACTCGCCGACGGTCTTGCGACCGCGCTCTTCTTCACCGAGGCGCGCCGACTCGCGGAGTCCTTCGACTTCGCGTACGTGCGGATGAGGTCCGACGGACGTGCCGAGATCTCGCCGGACTTCGCGGGCGAGCTGTTCACCTGAGGATCAGTGGCCCGGATGGTGCTCGCGAAGCAGCACCCGGCCAACACGAGGAACCAAGGAAGCAATCAAGACATGCCAGCCCTGAGGAAGAAGTTCACGGCAGCCCTGGTGGGTGTCTCCGCCACGGCCGCGATCGCCGGCTGTTCGACCACGGAAGTGGACAGCCCCAACTCACGCCAGGGCGGATCGAGTTCAGCGCCGGGCAAGGAGTCGACCGACACCGCCGACTCCACCCCTTCCAGCTCCGCGTCGCGCCGCGGCCCGTACGCGGACGGTGAGTACACCGTCGACGGCGAGTACGGAACGCGCGGTTCGTCCATCGGCGTGCGCCTCACTCTCGACGACGGCGAGATCACCGCTGTCGACGTCACCCCGCACGCCACGGACGAGACCTCGCTCGGTCTGCAACGACGTTTCGCCGAGGCCGTGCCGCGGCTCGTGGTCGGCCGGGACATCGACGACGTGCGCCTCGACCGTGTCGCGGGCAACAGCCATACGCCCGACGGTTTCAACGACGCGCTCGAAGAGATCAAGGCGGAAGCCGCTGGATGACTGCGATGTTCGGCGCAATGCCCAGATCGGGCCGGTTGAGGACGGTCCTGGTCTATACCAACTGCTCCCGTCCCACTATCCTCGTCCGTGGCCAGTAGCACACCATCCCCCACTCAGGTTGCGTGCTGGCGCGGGTGCCGCCCGCCCAACTCTGTCCCAAGCAGCCGGGTGGTCCCCCCATTCGCCGCCTCTAGGAGGATCACGGTGAAAGTCCGCACCAGAAGCTCGGCGATCATCGCCACCATCTGCCTCGTCGCTTCCCTCGCCTTGACCGCTGCGTCCGCCGACGAGCCCGCCGCACCGCGCCAGGTACCGAAGGTCGCGCTCACGAAGGTGACCACGGCCGCGAACCCGTCCGCCGGTGCCGCCGGACCCGGCGGCACCGTCTGGATAGCCGAACGCGCAGGAACCGTAAGGGTGTTGGACGGTCATGGGCTCGGCAAGCCCGTCCTCGACATCACCAAGGAGACCACCACCGACGGTGAACGCGGGCTGCTCGGCATCGCGTTCGACAAGAAGTTCGCGCACTTCTACATCTCGTACACGAACCTCGAAGGCACCAGCACCGTCGACGAGTTCGCCGTGCGGCACGGCAGGATCCGGCCCGACACCCGGCGCACCGTCCTCACCCAGACGCAGCCATACCCGAACCACAACGGCGGCGACATCAAGTTCGGTCCCGACGGCTATCTCTACATCGCGCTGGGTGACGGCGGTTCGGGCGGTGACCCGCACGGCAACGGGCAGAACCTCGACACACTGCTCGGCAAGCTGCTGCGGATCGACCCGGCCGGCGGCAAGCCGTACGCGATCCCGAAGGACAACCCCTTCGTGGACGACCCGAACGCGAAGGACGAGATCTGGGCGTACGGGCTGCGCAACCCGTGGCGGTTCTCCTTCGACGCGGGCACGGGCGACCTGCTGATCGGTGACGTCGGCCAGAGCGCCTGGGAGGAGATCGACTGGGCCCCGGCCGACAGCGAGGGCGGCGAGAACTACGGCTGGTCCCAGATGGAGGGCAACCATCCCTTCCGGGAAGGCACGGAGCCCGCGAACCACGTGCCGCCCGTCCACGAGTACGACCGCACCGGTCTCGGCTGCTCGGTGACCGGCGGATACGTCTACCGAGGCAAGGCGATCCCCGGCCTCAAGGGTCAGTACGTGTTCAGCGACTACTGCGACGGCACCATCCGCGCGCTGCGGATGGAGAACGGCAAGGTGACCGGGGCGAGCGACCTCGGGGTCAACGGCGGCGAGGTCATCTCGTTCGTGCAGGGCGGCAAGGGTGAGCTGTACGTGCTCGACATAGGCGGCAGCGTCTTCCGCATCGACCCGGCGTGACGGTCAGGTCGGCCGGGGCCGCACCCTTCGGGGTGCGGCCCCTCGCGTCTACCGGTGTCACATCTTCGGCATCAGGACCGTGTCGATGATGTAGACGTTGGCGTTGGCGGTCTTGACGTTGCCGCAGCCCACGTTGGCGGAGTCGTTGACCTTGAAGGATTCGCCCGAGCCCGACGTCGTCAGCTTGGACTTCTCCAGCGTCGGGAACGAGCCGTTCTCAAGGTCCTTGGGCGCCAGCTTCTGGCCCACCACGTGGTAGGTGAGGACCTTGGTGAGCATGGCCTTGTCGTTCAGGACCTTGTCGAGGTCGGCCTTGGGGATCTTCGCGAAGGCGTCGTTGGTCGGCGCGAACACCGTGATGTTCTTGGCGTTGTTCAGGGTGTCGACCAGACCGGCCTTCTTGACCGCGGTCACGAGCGTGGACAGCTCCGGGTTGTTGGACGCCGCGGTGGCGACCGGGTCCTTGGCCATGCCGTCGAAGCTGCCCTTGCCGTCCTTGGGCACGGAGGCGCAGGCCGGGCCGAACGGCTCGTCGCTGCTCGTGCCGCCGGAAGCGCTGTCCGTGCCCTCGTCGGTCGCCTTGTCCGAAGCGGCGGACGACTTCGTGTCCGAGGACGCCTTGTCCTTGCCGTCGTCACTGGAACAGGCGGTCAGGGCGAGCGGCAGCATCGCCGCCGCGGCGAGAACGAGGGCTCCACGACGAGTGCGGCGGGTGATGGCGTTCATTTCTGCTCCTTGATTGTTTTGCGCAGTGAGGGAAATTCGTGCGCTTGTTGAGTCACGCAGTGGAGAAGGCAGGTGCGGGAAAAGGGGTCAATCCACGGTGACCACCACCGAATGCCATCCGCTGGCCCCGTCGGGGATGGTGCGGGTTCGCTTCTCGGTCTGGATTTCGCCCGTTCGGTCAGTGGCCCGGACCGTCACGGTGTGGCCACCGGAGGTGGCCTTCCAGGGAAAGGACCACTGGCGCCAGGTGTCCCGGGTGTCCTCGGCGGCCAGGTCGGCCTGCCGCCAGGGACCGTCGTCCACGCGCACCTCGACCTTGTCGATGCCGCGATGCTGGGCCCAGGCCACCCCGGCGACCATCACGGTGCCCGCCTCCGGCCGGGCGAAGGGCTTGGGGGTGTCGATCCGGGACTGGGTCTTGATGGGGGCCTTGCGGGCCCAGTCCCGCTTCACCCAGTAGGGGTCGTAGTCGTCGAACGTGGTCAGCTCGATGTCCTGGATCCACTTGCAGGCGGATACGAACCCGAACAGGCCGGGGACCACCATGCGCACCGGGAACCCGTGCGCGAAGGGCAGTGGTTCGCCGTTCATCCCGAGGGCGAGCAGCGCGTCGCGGCCGTCCATGACGTCCTCGACCGGGCTGCCGATGGTCATCCCGTCCACGGACCGCGCGACCAACTGGTCCGCGGGCCCGCCCTTCGACGGCGGCTCCACACCGCACTGCGCCAGGAGATCCGCGAGGCGTACGCCGATCCACCGCGCGTTGCCCACATACGGGCCGCCCACCTCGTTCGAGACGCAGGCCAGCGTGATGTTCCGCTCGATCAGCGGCATGCGCAGCAGGTCCGCGAAGGAGAGGGTCGCCTCGCGCGTGACGCCCTTGCCGTGGATCCGCAGCCTCCATGAGGCCGCGTCGACCTTGGGCACCACCAGCGCGGTGTCGACTCGGTAGAAGTCCTGATTGGGTGTCATGAACGGGCTGACGCCCTTGACGCGCAGCGCCGCACCCTTGGGGACGGGCGATGCGGCCGAGGCGGGGGCGGGCAGCCTGACCTGATTGCGTGAGGCCACGGCGTTCTGCCCCTGAGCACCGTTCAGGGAGCGGCCGAGCAGGCCGACTCCCGTGGACGCGGCTGCCGCGGCCGTCGCGGCGACGATGAATCCCCGCCGGTCCCAGCCCGTCTCCTCTTCCGTCGCCTCGTGTGCCTCGTGTGCCTGGCGTGTCTCGTCGTGAGTCTGCCCAGCAGTCGGGGTCCCGCGTGGCCGCAGGCGCCCGACGAGGTAGTAAAGGAGCCCCGCTCCCACCACGGCGCCGGCCACCGAAGGCAGTGCGTCCGCGATGCTCGTGGAGTCGGGCCGGCTCGTGGCGGCGAAGCCCCCGACCACGCCGAACACGAGGACTCCTGCCGAGCCGATGCGCCGGTACCGGGCCGCCAGCGCTCCGAGGACGAGCGCGAGAAGGGTGAGGACGGCGAGGATGCCGAGCTGCAGGACGAGCTTGTCGTTCGTACCGAAGTGCCGGATCGCCCAGTCCTTCACGGCGGCCGGCGTGCGGTCGATCGCGGCCCCGCCCACCGCGATCACGGGGCTGGACTCGGGGCGTGCCGCGGCAGACGTGAGCTCGGCCGTCGCCAGCGCGGAGTATCCCGCCAACAGGCCGCTCAAGGCGCCGAGCGCGCCAAGCCGCCATACGCCCGTGCCCCTCGATGTTCTCGCTTCTTCGCTCACATCGGGTTATCCGGAGCGGTGGGCGGGTGCGGATTGGTCAGCCACTCATTCGAGGGAGAATTTCTCCTGGACCAATCCGCACCCGCCCACCGCTCCGAAAGCAATGGGCCACTTCTCCCTAAGAGCGCCGCAATGCTCGGCACGAGGCGCGGTGGGAGTGTGTTTCAGGCCTTTACGAGACGACGGACACTGTCGATGCTTCCGCAGCCCGCCTTGATGTGTTTGTCGCGTTCCTTGGTGAAGGCGGTGCCCAGTTCCTCGCGGCGTTCCATCGCCACGTTCTCGCGTGCGCCGTTGAGGATCGTCCGCTCCTCCTCATCGGTGTGGTGGGACACGGCCTCGACCAGCTTCTCCAGCTTCTCGTCCCAGCTGTCGGAGCCGACGTCGTTCACCTCCAGAAGTGCCAGCAGCGCCTTGTTGCCGTCCTCGTGTTCCTCGACGCCGTGCTCGACCTCGTCGTCGTCGATGTCCCGGTAGCGCCTGAGCGCGGGGTAGACCTCGGCCTCCTCCGCGTGTGCGTGAGCGATGAGCAGATCGGCGAACTCCCGCAGTGCATCGGCTCTTTCGGCTTCCACGCTGCGCATCTGGCGGAACAGGTCCTCCATCCGCCGGTGATCGTCGAGGATCAGCTCCACGACGTCGGTCGGTGTTGCCTTGTCCGGCATGTGAGGGGCTCCTTCTCAGTGGGAGGGGCGGACGGGCTCAGTGCGGTGGGCGCCTGCGTGCGGATACGTGGCGTGCGCACCGGCCCACGAGGTGGCTCGTGTACCCGGCCCTCGCGTGTGTCACTCAGATCACCGACAGCAGATCACCGACAGCAGGTCACCGAGTGCTGCGGGGCGAGCCGCTTCGGGCGGCGTCGGCGGCCGGTTCGCCCGCCAGGGAGATGTGAGCGGTGACGCGCTTGCCGGCCGGTTCGAGGTGGACGTGGAAACGCTGGGCGACGGCCATGACGATCTCCAGGCCGTGTCCGCCGATCCTGTGCGGGTCCTCGGCGCGGGCGACGGGCTGGGTGCGGGCGCTGTCGTGCACGGTCACCGCCACCGTGGCGTCCTCGATGCACAGCTCCATCAGCATGGGCCCGGGTGCGTACTTGCGGGCGTTGGTGACCAGTTCGCTGACCACCAGTTGGGTGAGCTCCATCGCGCGGGCGGAGACGGTCACGTTCTGGTCCGCCTGGGCGCGGGTGAGGAAGTCGACCGCGAGGTGACGTGCCTCGGCTATGGAGGAGTCCCCGCCGTTCAAAGAGACGGCGACGCCCATGGTGTGAGCTCCCGACGGCCCCTCGCCGTCGCTGCCGGCTGACTCCATTTCCTCTCACCTTCGTCCCCGTTGTCTGCGCTCACCTACCCTGCTGGACGCGTCGCATACTGTTCCGACCCGGATCGATAATCCGTTCGATCTGGCCGCCGTCCCGTGAGCCGGACTTCCGGCGCACGTCCCGGCTCCGCTTCGCGCCGGCGAGCGCAGTCCAGAACATGGTGACAGACACCTGCCCGGCACGGCCCGTCCATCTTTGTGACCGGACGGTCGGTGCCGCGACCGTCGAGAGGGCGGTCGGCGGGGATTCTGCAAGGATGTGTCGCATGGCTGTTCGGGGCAGGAATCATGTGACGGTGTCCGGTCGGGCCGGGGGTCCGGTGGTGATGCTGGCGCACGGGTTCGGATGCGACCAGAACATGTGGCGCCTTGTGGTGCCGCTCCTGGAGAGCGAGTTCACCGTGGTGCTCTTCGACCACGTGGGTGCCGGGCGCTCCGATCTGTCGGCCTGGAGCGAGGAACGCTATTCCTCGCTGGACGGCTACGCGGACGACGTACTGGAGATCTGCCGTGAGCTGGCGCTCGGCCCGGTGACATTCGTGGGGCACTCGGTGAGCGCGATGATGGGCGTCCTTGCCGCTGCGCGGGAGCCGGAGGCGTTCGCCGGCCTGGTCCTGCTCGCCCCGTCGCCGTGTTTCATCGACGATCCGGCCACCGGCTATCGCGGCGGGTTCAGCGCCGAGGACATCGATGAACTGCTCGCCTCGCTGGACGCGAACTATCTGGGCTGGTCGGGCGCCATGGCTCCGGTGATCATGGGCAATCCCGAGCGGCCGGAACTGGGCGAGGAGCTGACCAACAGCTTCTGCCGCACCGATCCGGACATCGCCCGCGTCTTCGCCCGTGTCACGTTCCTGTCCGACAACCGCGAAGACCTCTCCAAGGTCACCGTTCCCGCCCTGGTCGCGCAGTGTTCCAGCGACGCGATCGCGCCCCCGGAGGTCGGAGCCTTCGTACAGGCCCAGATTCCCGGCAGCCGTCTCGTCACCCTGAACGCGACCGGCCACTGCCCCCAGCTCGCCGCGCCGGAGGAGACGGCGGCCGCGATCATCGACTTCGGCAGAGCCACACCATGATGTCCAAGACCAGCGACGGCGGGAGCGGCGAGCCTCCGGATCCCGGGGAAGGGGCCGGAGGCGACCGCGCGGCGTTCTCCGCCCTCCTGGAGGACAGTGCCGAGGACCTGTACGAGCACGCCCCGTGCGGCTACCTCTCCACGCTGCTCGACGGCACCATCGCCAAGATCAACACGACGCTGCTCGACTGGCTCGGCCACGCCCACGACGACCTGGTGGGCCGCAGGACGTTCTCCGACCTGCTGACCGTGGGCGGGCGTCTCTATCACGAGACGCACTTCAGCCCCCTGCTGCGCATGCAGGGTGAGGTCAGCGGAATCGCCCTGGAGCTCAAGGCCGCCGACGGCAGCCGTCTGCCCGTCCTTGTGACGTCCACAGTCAAGACCGGCAGCGACGGACAGCCGCTGCTGATCCGCACCACCGTCTTCGACGCCCGCGAACGCCGCGCCTACGAGACCGAGCTGCTGCGCGCCCGCCAAGAAGCGGAACGCGAACGCGAAGAACTCAAGCGGCTCAACGCCGCCCTCCAGCAGACCCTGCTGCCCCCGGCGCTGGTGAGCGTGCCCGGCCTCGAAGTGGCCGCGCACTACCACATCGCCTCCGCGGACATGGTCGGCGGCGACTTCTACGACCTCTTTCCCCTTGGCTCGGGGACGTGGGGACTGTTCCTGGGGGACGTGTGCGGCAAGGGCGCCGCGGCTGCGGCCGTCACCTCCCTGGCCCGCTACACCCTGCGTGCCGCAGCCGTCTACGACCCGGACCCGGCCGCCGTACTGAGCAACCTCAACACGGTCCTCAACCACGAATACAACGGCCACGACCCGCGGTTCTGCACCGTCATCTTCGGACTGCTCACCCCCGACACCGACCAGGGCGGCTTTCGCGTCACGCTGGCGAGCGGCGGCCACCCCCCGGCCCTGCTCCTGCGGGCGGACGGGAGCGCCGACCACCTGCCCACCCCCGGCGGACAGCTCATCGGCGTCCTGCCCGACGCCCACATCGCCACCACCAGCATCCACCTCACGGCCGGGGACACCCTGCTGCTCCACACCGACGGCCTCACCGAAGCCCACACGGCCTCGAACAGCGACGACGAGCGCTACGGGGACGAAGCGCTCCTCGGCTTCGCCCAGGCGCTGGCGCCGACCACCGCCCCGGGCGCCGTCGCGGCGATCCGTGACCTGCTCGACACCTTCGGCACCGGAGTCGACGACGACACCGCCGTCCTCGCCATCAGCGTGCCCCGACTCACCAGTGAAGAGCAGCAGTGACCGAGCTCGCCATCCATGTCCGCACCACCGCTGCCGGGCCCGTCGTCGAACTGGCCGGGGCACTCGACCACGACAGCTTCTCGCGGCTACGAGAACTCCTGCCCGAGCTGCGCCTTCAGGCGGGCCGGCAGCTCGTCGTCGACCTGGCAGGAGTCACCTTCTGCGACTCGAGCGGCATCTCCGCCCTGATCGCCGCCCGCAACCACGCCCTGGCCGCCCGGGCAGTCCTCGTCCTGGCGGCGGTCCCCGGCCACATCAGCCGCATCCTCGGCATCGTGGGGCTCGACCGGGTCTTCCCGGCGTACCCCACCGCGCAAGCGGCCGAAGCGGCCTGGACGCCCTCCTAGCCGGCGGCGGAGCGCAGAGCAGCCAGGGCCCGGTCCGCGTGGGCGCTCATCCGGAACTCGCTGCGCACCACTTCGAGAACGCGCCGGTCGGGCCCTATGACGTAGGTGGCCCGTTTGGTCGGCAGGGGGCCGAAGCCGCGTGTCACGCCGAACTGCCCGCGCACCACGCCCTCCGGGTCGGACAGGAGCGGGAACCCGAGCGTGTGCAGCCCCGCGAACTCGCGCTGGCGCTCGACGTCGTCCGAACTGATCCCCACCGGCCTGGCACCCACCGCGGCGAACTCCGCGGCCAGGTCCCGGAAATGGCACGCCTCGGCGGTGCAGCCGGGTGTCATCGCCGCCGGGTAGAAGAACACCACCACCGGTCCCTCGGACAGGAGCGACGAGAGGGACGTGGGCGTGCCCGTCTCGTCGGGCAGCGTGAAGTCCTCGACGAGGGAGCCGACTTGGATCCGGGTCATCGCTGTGCTCCTTGGCCGGGGTGGAGGCGGGCGGACGAAGAGAGAGGCGGACGAGGGGAATGCGCAGACACGAGGTCTCCTCACGGCTCGGCGGTACGAGGCAGGGTGGCACGCGATACTACTCGGCGGTAAGGAGTGGTGGGCCCGGACCTGTCACTGATCGGACCGGGGCATGCGGACGACTGCGACACCCTCATCGAGGTTCACCGTCGTCCGGTGCGGGGGCGCCCCGTCGTGCTCGTCGTCCGGCATCACCAGTGCCGACTGCCGCTCCTTGAGCTCGTTCTGTTTCCCCGGCGAGAAGCTCGCGTGGAGCTGCTCGAAACCCGTCGCCGATATCTGGCCCTGCCGGACGCTGTTCCGCCACGGCAGCATGCCGGCTCGCCCCGCACGAAGCAGCAGCTGATCGGCGAAGGTCACGACAGTCAGCACGATGACCAGGCCGGGCAAGGTCATGAAGAAGACGAACTCCATGGCTCCAGTATCCGGATGGGTATCGCGGTAGCTGTATCGGAGCCCCTGGGGCGGCCCTGGCGCCCCAGGGGCAGCTCAATCGCCGAGCGCGGCGCCGCACCCGCACGCGATCCGCTGTCACGCCGCCTGGGCGTGCCCGCCGCCGTCTGAGCGGGTGGCCTCCGAACGGACACGGGCGCAGCTGGTGGTGATGAGGCGTGAGACGTGCATCTGGGAGATGCCGAGCTCTTCCGCGATCTTGCTCTGCGTCATGTCCTCGAAGAAGCGCAGGTACAAAATGGTCCGCTCACGCTCCGGCAGCCGCCGCAGGCCCGCCTTGGCGGCCTCGCGGTCGGTGATGCAGTCATAGGCGGGGTCGGGCGCCCCGAGAGTGTCGGCCAGGCTGAATCCGTCGGGGTCGGCGGACGACATCTCGGCGTCCAGGGACAGGGCGCTGTAGCTCGTCATCGCCTCCATCCCGTCGCGGACCTCGTCGTCGGTCAGCTGCGCCTGCTCGGCGATGGCCGCGATGCCGGGCTCGGCGTCGCTTCCCGGCCGGTCCATGAGCTCGCGGCGCGCGATCCGGACCTTGTTGCGCAGCTCCTGGACGCGTCGGGGCACGCGTACGTCCCACATGCGGTCGCGGAAGTGCCTGCGCAGTTCTCCGGTGATGGTGGGCACGGCATAGCTCTCAAAGGCCCCGCGCTCGGGCTCGTACCGGTTGACCGCCTTGATCAGGCCCATCGCGGCGACCTGACGCAGGTCTTCGAGGTTCTCGCCCTTGTTGCGGAACCGGCTGGCCAGCCGGTACGCCATCGGCAGCCATGCCGTCACGATCTCCTCGCACAGCAGGTCGTACTCGGGTCCGCCCTTGAGTGTGGCCAGGCGGGCGGCGGCCGCCTTGGTGTCGGGGGCGTCGTCGTGCAGGTGCCGGGTCGACGTACGACGACGGGACTGGGGTGCATGGAGATCGGTAAGCAACTGGAATCGCTCCTCAACGGTGGGCCAGTGAGTGACCGCGAGAAACGGGATGACCCGGAGCCGGACATCCGGCGGGAGTGGGCACACCGCTCCCCGCGAATGCGCCTCCGGTCCGAAGCACGAACTCCGCCTGCCCCTCGACTCGGAGAGGAAACAACCGCCAGGTGTGCGCATGCGCACGGCACGGTCGGAGCAGGTGCGGTAAAGGGCCTTCGACGTGCGGACCGCTCGGTCACGAAGAATCATGGAGACACGCATCGCCGCGCTCGAACCCGCTGATGAGGAAGATGAGGAAGGGGCAGCAGATGCCTGCTGGATCGAACAAGAAGCGTGAACGCCAGTACGAGCACATCAAGGACAGTGCCGAGGAGCGCGGGGCGTCGGCCAAGCGGGCGAAGGAGATCGCCGCCCGGACGGTCAACAAGGAGCGGGCGCGTGCGGGGGAGTCGAAGACGGCCGGCAGGACGTCGACGGGGGACAGGAAATCGGCGTACGAGCGGGGCGGGGAGCGCTCGCACAGCGGCGCGCAGGGCCCGACCAGGGATCAGCTGTACGCCGAGGCCCAGAAGAAGAACATCGAGGGCCGCTCGTCCATGAACAAGCAGGAACTCAAGCAGGCGCTCGGCCGTTGACGTCGCCGCTGGTCGGGCGACGTTCACCCGATGGAGGGTGCATGCCGAGGAACGGATGGGGCACACGTGACGCGGGGTGCGAAGCGTCGGAACGGCCTCGGACGCTTGGCTTCGTCGGTCGGCCGCATTGGGGTGCGGCCGACCGACGGCCTCCTCGGCACAGGACCGTGAGTGAGTCCCCTGATCAACCAGCGCTGGGACGGGGCCCGTTGGAACCGGAGCCGTCCACGATCGCGAGAGTCCAGCGGGCACGGCCATCCGCCTGGACGGCCAGCTTCTGCCGCGCCGGGTCGATGCGGACCGTTCCGAGTGAGGTGGCAGGCGACAGGCGGCTATACGCTCGCGGCCGGTGCGTCGCGGAGCGCTGCGGTCAGCTGCTCCTCCGCGGCGACCAGCGCTGCTTCGGCGGTATGCGTGCCGGTGGAGACGCACAACGTGTAGGTGACGTCTTCCAGTTGGCGCCGGGTGTCCTGGGAGTCCTGCTCTGCCTGCCGGAGCTTGAGCGCGCCGTACTGCTCGACAAGGTCACGCAGTATCGCGGGGTGAGCCATCAGCACGGGGATTCTCCTTCTCGGCGAGTCGGGGTGCGGGTGGTGCGGATATCGGTGCGGACATCGGTGTCAGGCCAGCATTCCGGCTCGGAGCTTGGTGAGGGTGCCGGTGAGGAGGCGGGAGATGTGCATCTGGGAGAAGCCGAGTTCGGCGCCGATCTGCGACTGCGTCATCTCCTGGCCGAAGCGCATCTCGAGGATGCGGCGCTCCCGCTCGTCGAGTTCGTCGAGCAGCGGCGCGAGGGTGTGCAGGTCCTCCACCGTCTCTATGGCGGGGTCCGGGCCGCCCAGCACGTCGGCCAAGGTGCGCGTCGGCGCGGCCGCGCTCTCGCCGCCGTCGGTGGGCGCCTCCAGGGAGCCCGCGGTGTAACCGTTCGATGCCACGATGCCGTCCATCACCTCGTCCTCGGTGATGTCCAGGTGATCAGCGAGCTCCTTGACCGTCGGATCATGGTCGAGACGGGTCGAGAGCTCTTCCTTCGCCTTGGCGAGTTCCACGCGCAACTCCTGGAGCCGGCGCGGCACATGCACGGCCCAGGTGGTGTCCCGGAAGAACCGCTTGATCTCGCCGAGGATGTAAGGGACGGCGAAGGTGGCGAACTCGACCTCGCGGCTGAGGTCGAAGCGGTCGATGGCCTTGATGAGGCCGATGGTGCCGACCTGGATGATCTCTTCCATGTCGCCGTTGCCCCGGTTGCGGAAGCGGCGGGCCGCGAACTGCACGAGGGTCAGGTTCATCTCGATAAGGGTGTTGCGTGCGTATTGGTATTCGTGCGTGCCCTCTTCCAAGGTCTGCAACCGGTCGAAGAACAGCTTCGACAGCGCTCGGGCATCCTGCGGGGCCACCTTGTCGGTGTCCTCGATCCAAGGCAGCGCGCCCTCGACAGCGTGTTCAGAGATCAGCGACATATCCCTACCTCCCCTGGTGGGTACGACATCCTCGTACGGCCCCTGCCCCGCCGCGCGGGAGGCATGTGCGTTGACCCAATTTTTCTTGCTGTGGGGAAATAGTTGTCTCCATGCATCGTACGATGTGGGAGGTTGCCCGGCATCAGCCAGGCATTCGATAACGAGAAGCAGGATCACGTGGACAGATTCGCTGCCGTCGAGCGGGCACTGCGCAGTGCGGCTCCCCATTTGTTGCTCGATGCCGTGACCGCGGCCCTGCGGGAGCAGTACGGGGTGGAGAGGGTGGAACTGCGGCTCGCCGACTACGGGTTGACCACCCTTCAGGTGGTGGAGGACGTGCCGTACACCACCGAGTCGGTGTCCATCCAGGGCAGTCCGCAGGGCAGGGCCTTCGGCGCCCAGGAACCCCACGTCGAGCCGAAGGCCGTGGAGGGCGCGGCGACCGTGCATCTGCCGGTGACCGTCCGGGGAGACCGGATGGGCGTCCTCACCGTCATCGTTCCCGACGAGCGCTTCGACCAGGCCCACCTGCCGGAGATGCAGCGCGTCTGCGAGGCACTCGGCCACGAGATCCTGGTCGCCGAGCGCGACACGGATCTGTACCTCCTCGCGCGCAGAGCCGCCCGCCTCACGCTCGCCGCCGAGATGCAGTGGCAGCTGCTGCCCGGGCGCTCGGTGTCACGTCCCGAATTCTCGTTGGGTGCCCACCTGGAGCCCGCGTACGCGATCTTCGGCGACAACTTCGACTGGTCGGTCTCGGCGCACCACCTCACGCTCACCGTGACCAACGGAATGGGCGAGGGGATGGAGGCGGCGCTGCTCACCAACCTCGTGGTGAACGCGCTGCGCAACGCCCGCCGCGCCGGGCTCGACCTCCCCGGCCAGGCCAGCCTCGCCGACCAGGCCGTCTACGCGCAGTACCGGGGCGCGCTGCACGCCTCCGTCCTGCTGCTGCGCTTCGATCTCGCCACCGGCGAGGTGGAGGCCGTCGATGCCGGATCCCCCCGCATGTGGAGGCTCCGAGGGCGGACGGTCGAGTCCGTCGGCTTCGACGCACAGCTGCCTCTGGGCATGTTCGAGGAGACGGCCTACGTCGCTGAGCGCCTGCGGCTCGAACCGGGTGACCGCATTCTGGTGGGCAGCGACGGCGTCTACAACGGCGCATCGGCGGCCGGGGAGTTGTACGGGGAGCGGGCGCTGGCGCGGTCCCTGTCCGCGCACCGACTGCTGCCTGCGTCACAGGTGCCGCAGGCCGTGCTGCGCGATCTCGGAGACTACCGGGGCTCGTTGCCCCTGGACGACGATGCCCTCGTGGTCTGCCTCGACTGGTTCGGACGGTAGAGGAGCGGGCCGGCCAAGGGGTTGGCCCGGCGCGTCAGTGGTCAGGTCTAACCGACCGAGCGCCAGGTTCTGGCTCTGTCTTCGTCCTGCTCCGAAGCGGTCGCGACGTCACGAAAGCCCCTGAGCCCCTCGAGCAGCGCACGCCGGGCCTTGGGCGGCATGGCGTCGATGGTGGACATCAGGATGCTCTCCCGGCGCTTTCGCAGGTCGGCGAGGTACGCCCTGCCGTGGCTCGTCAGCCGAAGCTCCAGCTCGCGTCGGCTGACCGGGCTCGGCGTACGTTCGATCAGCCCCGTGGCCTGCAGCCGGTCGCACAGGCGGCTCACTGACGGGGGAGCGGACCCCAGGGCCTCGGCGAGCATCCGCAGATTGATGCCGTCCTCGCGGTCCAGTGCGTACAGCACGCGCAACTGGGACGGAGACACAGGTCCCGTCGGAACGGCCTCGCGCCCCTGCTCCCACATGACCTCGAGCAGTTCGATGAACTCGGAACCCGCATGAGCCGCATCCCGGGACCTGCGATCGGGTTCGGGACTCAGACCCATATCGATGACACTCCGATCGGCGTTGTCTCTCTTGTACATCTTGCCACCGGGGCACGGCCCGCACACCGTGGCCCGATTTCGGCTGACAAGGACACTCAGGTCGCGGAGTCCGGGGACCGTGCGTACGACGGCCTGCAGCCCCGCGAAACCGCGTCGACCCCGGTGAATCTCTCCGTTGACGGGGCACGGTGCTCGGGGGCGTCGGTGGAGCACGCAGCACCGGATCGCATCTCGGCGCAGGCGGTGGTGCGAGGAAGCATAGTGGAACCGGCCTGGGCTTCGTTGACGGGTTCGTGATTCGGGAAGCCTTCCGGCCGCGGCCTCCACGGCGGCGCTCATGCCGGGTGCGGAGGCGATGGCAGGCCGGGTGCGTCGAGGGGGAGGTGCGCGCGGACCGCGAATCCCGAGCCGTCGCTGCTCGGTTCGGCGGCGAGCGTCCCGCCCACGCTGCGGGCGCGTTCGTGCATTCCTATGAGACCGAACCCGCCGGTCGAGCCAGCCGTGCCGGTCGTGCCGGCCGCGCCCGTGGCCGTACTCACCTTGCTGCCCGGTCCGCCACTGTTGAGGACGGCGACTCTCAACGCGTCGCCGTTCTCGGTGTGTTCGACCGTCACCCACACATGGACGCCGTCGCCGGCATGCCGGACCGCGTTGGTCAGGGCCTCCTGAACGATGCGGTACGTGGCGGCTCCCACGGCCGCGGGCACCGGCTTCGCCGCCGTGCGATCCGCCTGCCGAGCCGACGCGTTCCGTACGTCGAGCACGTCGAGCACGTCGAGCACGTCGAGTACGACGTGGGCGCCGGTCGCCCGCGCCGTCCGCACCAGGTCGGCAAGACCCGCGATGTGGGGCACTCGCGGTCGGCCGTGGGCGTCCGTGGTGGCGGTGGCGGTGGCCGTCCGGGGAGTGCCGTCCGCAGGGTCGGGAGAGCCGGAGTCGGTGTCGCTCGTCCGCAGCGTCACGAGGGTCGTCCGGAGTTCACCGCGCGCGCTCCGGCAGGTCTCGGCGATGCCCTCCAACGCCTCGGCGACAGACACGCGGTCGAGCCCGTCGGGATCCTCGACGAGGAGGTGTGCCGCCACCGATGTCTGCACACCGATCAGCGTGATGCTCTGCGCCAGCAGGTCGTGCAGGTCGCGCGCGACACGCAGACGCTCCTCGGCCACACGCCGGGCGGCCTCCTCTTCGCGGGTGCGTTCGGCGTGCTCGGCACGGTCGATGAGGGCGTCCACGTATCGGCGGTGGATCCGCAGGGCCTCGCCGATCAGCGCGACGGCGACCAGCCAGCCCGCGTCGCGCAGCATGTCGGGCACGGTGTGCGCCTGCCCCAGCGCGAGCGCGGCGGCCGTCATCAGAGCCAAGGCGCCGCCGAGAGTGAGCAGGGTCCGGCTCGGCGGACCGGCGACGGCGAGGTGGTACAGCACGACGATGCCCACCGGGAGCGCCGCGGAGTGCGTGTAATCGAGCAGGTGGTACGGGGCGTTGAGCACGAGGACGGCGATGGCCGCGGTCAACACCGCGCGCCTGCGCAGGAGCAGGGCCAGCGGCATGGCGGTCAGCAGGACCCAGCCCCACATGTCCGGCGTACGGCCGTTCTGGGCGGCGGGCACCACGGCCAGAACGGTCTGCACCAGCAGCATCGAGGCGACCACCGCGACATCCCGCGCGGCGGCATGGCGCACGGCCGTCCGTCGCGGAAGGAGCGAGTGCGCGATGGCCTTGGTGATCGGATCCTCGACGGTGGTCACGGCACACCATCCTGGATGACGTCCCCGTTCCCCGAAGCGGCTCCGCCGAGATTCGCCCCCTTCTGGCATGAGACGTCAGATGTCTGATGCCTTGGTAGCGTGTGAACGCAGCTCGGCAATCGAAAGGGGTCAAGAGGTGGGGAGTTCACCCATGTCCGGCGCGAAGCCCGGTCGGCAGTTGCTCCGGCAGGAGGTCGTCGAGGGCATCAAGCGCTACATCCTCGATGAGCGGCTGCGTCCCGGGGACCCGCTGCCCACCGAGCCCGCCCTGTGCGAGGCGTTGGGTGCGAGCCGCTCCAGCGTGCGGGAGGCCGTCAAGATCCTCAACGCTCTGGACATCGTCGAGGTCCGCCACGGCCACGGCACCTACGTCGGCAGGCTGAGCCTGTCGGCCCTGGTCGAGAGCCTGACCTTTCGCGGTCTTCTTTCGCCGGGCGACGACTTCCAGGTCCTCGCCGACCTCGTCGACGTACGCGAACTCGTCGAGCGCGGGATGGCCGACCGGATCGTCACGCAGCTCGGCCCCGATCAACTCGACTCGCTGGAAAGCCTCGTGGCCGCCATGCGGGAACAGGGCGCGGGGGAGGGGGAGGGGCGCGGCTTCGTGGAGGCGGACCGGGCGTTTCACGCGCTGCTCGTTCAACCGCTCGGCAATGAACTCGTCGAGCAGCTCTCGATGGCCTTCTGGGACGTGTTCGCGATCGTCGCGCCGCATCTGGACGGGTTCACGCACGCCGACGAGGCCGAGACCGTCGCCGCGCATCAGAGCATCGTCGACGCCGCGCGGGCCGGTGACGTCCCCGCCTTCATGAAGTCGCTGGGCGAGCACTACGCGCCGGTGCGGCGCAGGATCTCCGAGGCCCGCGCCCGGGACGCCGCGCAGGCCTGACCTGGCTGCACGACCTACCGGTGGCCCTGTCGGGGCCCGGTCACTCCGTAGGCGGGGCCGCGGGCGGTTGCAGGCGGGTGCGGATGCCGTCGAAGTGGGTCCGCATGGCGCGCACCGCGCGGTCGCCGTCCCCCGCCGCGACCGCGTCGACGATCTCGCGGTGCTGCGCGCAGGTGACGACGGGGTCCTGATGGCCGTCGTCGAGGTCTTCGCGCACGCGGTCCATGGCCGCCCAGAACGCGTCGAGCACCTCGCTGAGCAGATGGCTGTCCAGCGAGGCGTAGAGCGCGAGATGGAAGGCGCGGTCGGTGGAGCGCGCCACCCGGCCGTCGCCCGCCTCGGTCTCCATCTCGCCCACGAGGGCGCGCAGCACGGCCAGGTCCTCGGCGGGGATCCCCGCGGCGACCGCGCCGACCAGGCCCGCCTCCAGCGCCTCCCGCACCTTCATCAGCTCGAAGAGACCCGGCTCGCCCAGGCGGTGACGGACGGCGGCCCGGAAGGCGAGGCCTTCGGCGAACGGCGACAGCGAGAGCGAGCCGACGAAGGTGCCGGAGCCCCGGCGGATCTCGACGACGTTGACGGCCCGGAGCGCCTTGAGCGCCTCACGCACCGTCACCCGGCCGACCCCGAAGAGCTCCGTCAGCTCGGCCTCCGTGGGAAGCGCGTCACCGGGGGCCAGCCTGCGCTCCAGGATCAGCTCCTTCAGTTGGCGCTCGGTGTCCTGGGCCGTGGTCGGGCGAGCCACAACATCCTCCTGAGGTGCGATTGCCCCTTGACCGGTGGCGGGAGCATCTGTTTAAGGTACGGCAAGACGTAGGACATCTTACGTCCCATGTCCCGGCCCGGCTGCAAGCGTCACCGTCTCGGACGGCGGGCCGATGTACCCCCCCTGAGCTGGAGCCCTCACCATGTCTCTGTCCGCACCCCTGCGCGGCGTCGTCCCGCCGGTCTGCACCCCGCTCGACTCCCACGGAGAGGTCGACACCGCGTCCCTCGCCCGGCTCGTCGACCACCTCGTCGACGGAGGAGTGCACGGCCTCTTCGCCCTCGGCTCCACCAGCGAGGTCGCCTACCTCACCGACGAGCAGCGGGCCACCGTCCTGGAGACCGTGGTCAACGCCGCCGACGGCCGGGTCCCGGTCCTCGCCGGAGTGATCGACACGACGACCGCACGCGTCGTCGAGCACGCCAGGGCCGCCGCCGCACTGGGGGCGGAGGCCCTCGTCGCGACCGCGCCCTTCTACACCCGCACCCACGAGAAGGAGATCGCCGCGCACTTCCGCCGCCTGCGCGCGAGCGTGGACCTCCCGCTGTTCGCGTACGACATCCCGGTCGCCGTCCACAGCAAGCTCGCCCCGGGCCTGGTGCGTGCCCTGGCCGAGGACGGCACGCTGGCCGGGCTCAAGGACAGCAGCGGCGACGAGGGCGGACTGCGCCGCCTGATCGTCGAACTGGGCGGCCGCGACGGCCGCACCCAGGGCCCGGCCCCGCAGTTCAGCGTGCTCACGGGGTCCGAACTGACCGTGGACGCGGCCCTGTTGGCCGGAGTCGACGGCGTCGTCCCGGGCATCGGCAACGTGGACCCGGCCGGATACGTGCGGCTCTACGAGGCCGCGCGGGCCGGGGACTGGGTGCTCGCCGCGAAGGAGCAGGAGCAGCTCGTCGACCTGTTCGCCATGGTCGACGTGGGTCCGGAGGCGGACATGGGCCGCAGCTCCTCCGCGCTCGGCTCGTTCAAGGCGGCGCTCCAGCTGCTCGGCATCATCGAGTGCGGGGACACCGCCTTCCCGCAGATCCAGCTGTCCGCCGAGTCGGTCGCGCTGGTGGCACGGCGACTGCGCGCCGCCGGTCTGCCGCCGGTCCGATGAGCTCCGGCTCCCTGCCGGGCGACGACGGCGCCGCGCTCATAGGCCTCGACCTCGGCGGCACGAAGATCGCTGCCGCGCTCGTCGGCGCGGACGGCACCGTGCTTGCCCGGCACACCCGGCCCACCCCGGCCGGCAGCGGCGCCGAAGCCGTGCTCGACGCGCTGGCCGTCGCTGCCGCCGAGGTCGACCCGGGCCGCGGCGCGGCGGCGCTCGGCATCGCCGCCGCCGGGGTCATCGATCCCCGCACCGGCCGGGTCACCAGCGCCACCGACTCCATCACCGGCTGGGCGGGCACGGCCCTCGCCGCCGGGCTCGCCGAACGGACCGGGCTGCCGGTGGCCTGCGACAACGACGTACGGGCCACGGCCGGTCCGGAGCTCGCGGCACTGGACGGGGAACACGGTTCGCTGCTGTTCGCCGCGATCGGTACCGGCGTCGGGGGCGCCGTAGCCGTCGACGGGCGGATGCTGCACGGCGCCGCGGGCATCGCGGGCCACCTCGGTCATGTGCCGAGCCCACTGGCGGCCGGGCTGCCCTGCACCTGCGGCGCCACCGGACACCTGGAGGTCATCGCATCCGGGCCCGCAATCACCGCCCACTACCAGCGGCTCACCGGCACCGCGGTGGACCGCCTGGAGACCGTCGCCGGGCGGGCCGCGCAGGGCGACGCGGACGCCGTCCGCGCGATCACCACCGGTGCGGCCGCCGTCGGACAGGCGCTCGGCGGGCTCGCCAACGCCCTTGGCCCCGACCGGGTCGTCGTCGGCGGCGGGGTCCCCCGGATCGGCGCCCTGTACACGGACGCCCTGGCTGCCGCCTTCGCCGCCGAACTGATGCCGCCGCTGCGTGGCCTCGTCCCGCGGGCTCCCCTGTTCGGTCACGACGCGGCGGTGCTCGGCGCCGCCGCCCTATCCGCCACCCTGCCCCTCCACCACCCTGGAGCCCTTCGATGAGCACGCACCAGACATGGGCCGCGTCCGATCTCGCCGCCGAGCTCCAAGGCGGCCTGATCGTCTCCTGCCAGGCACCGCCCGGTGATCCGATGCGGGACACCGGCACCCTCGTACGGCTCGCGCGGTCGGCGGCGGCCGGTGGCGGCGCCGCGATCCGTGCCAACGAGCCGGAGGTCGTCGCGGCCGTGGTCGCGGCCCTCGACCTGCCGGTCATCGGCCTGTGGAAGGACGGCGACACCGGCGTCTACATCACCCCGACCGTCCGGCACGCCCTGGCGATCGCGGAAGCGGGCGCGGCCGTCGTCGCCGCCGATGCCACCGACCGGCCGCGCGCCGACGGCTCCACCTTCGCCGAGCTCGTCACCGCGGTCCACGCGGCCGACGCGCTGGTGATGGCAGACGTCGCCACGCTCGCCGAGGGCGTCGCCGCGGCCGCGCAGGGCGCCGACTTCGTCTCCACCACGCTGTCCGGCTACGTCCCCGGAACACCGCGGCAGACCGGCCCCGACCTCACGCTGGTCGAAGACCTCGCCGTCGCGATCGACGTCCCGGTCGTCGCCGAAGGCCGCATCAACACCCCCGAAGACGCCGCCGCGGCCCTCGCCCGAGGCGCCCACTGCGTCGTCGTCGGCACCGCCATCACCGCACCCACGGCCCTGACCGCCCGCTTCGTCGCGGGCCTCGCCCAGCACTGACCTGTCACAGCACTGACCTGTCCCCTCAGGCGACCGGCTGCTCAACGACGAGCGTCGCCCCGCATCATGGAGTCACCGTGCAGACCACATCACCCGCCAAGCCCCGCTGGTACCGCGAAGTCAGCCGTACCCAGTGGAAGTCGTTCTTCGCCGCCTGGATCGGATACGTCCTCGACGGCTTCGACTTCGTCCTGATCACGCTGGTCCTCACCGAGATCAGCGACGAGTTCGGCCTCAGCACCGTGCAGGCGGCCAGCCTGATCTCCGGCGCCTTCATCACCCGCTGGCTCGGCGGCGCGGTCCTCGGCGCCCTCGGCGACCGGTACGGCCGCAAGGCCTCCATGGTGCTGAGCATCCTGCTCTACTCCCTGGGCACGTTCGCCTGCGGATTCGCCTGGAACTACCACAGCCTCTTCGCCGCGAGGCTCGCCATCGGCATGGGCATGGCCGGGGAGTACAGCGCAAGCGCCACGTACGTGATGGAGAGCTGGCCCGCGAAGCTGCGCAGCCGGGCGAGCGGCTTCCTCATCTCCGGTTTCTCGGTCGGCTCGGTGCTCGCCGCGCAGGTCTACAACTGGGTGGTGCCCTCGCTCGGCTGGCGGTGGATGTTCTACCTCGGCCTGATCCCGATCGCCGTCGCGCTGTGGATGCGGCGCGCGCTGCCGGAAGCGGCGGAGTGGACCGAGTCGGTCGCCGAGAAGGGCGCCAAGCCCAACCCGTTCCGTCCGCTGTTCGCCACCCGTGGCCGGGCGACCGCCAACACGGCCCTGACCGTGGTCGCCACCCTCTCCCTCTTCCTGGTCTTCACGCCGGGCGGTGCCGGTCTGGTGCCCGTGCTCTCCGTGGTCGCGGGGCTCTCGCTGGCCGCCTTCGCCGTCCAGCTCGGCGGGAAGCGCGGCTGGGCGCTGTACCTGTCGATGATCGTCACGCTGTTCTTCGCGTTCCTCTACTCCTGGCCCATCCAGGCGCTGCTGCCCACGTATCTGAAGACCGACCTCGGCTACAGCCCGGACCAGGTCACCGATGTCCTCTACTTCGCGGGCTTCGGGACCATGGTGGGCTGCTGGGCGGCGGGTTTCCTCGGCGACCGGATCGGCGCGAAGAAGGCTTACGCGCTGACGCTGCTCGGCTCGCTCGCCTTCGTCTACCCCGTGTTCGCGGTGCACGACAACCTGCTCCTGCTCGGCGTCCTGCTGTTCCTGCTCCAGGCCACCAGCTTCGGCATCTCGGGTCTGCTCCCGCGCTACATCGGCGGCCACTTCCCCACGGAGAGCCGGGGCGCGGCGCTCGGCTTCACGTACAACGTGGGCGCCCTCGGCGGTGCGGTCGCACCGGTCCTCGGGGCGCACCTCGCCTCCGGCATGGACTTGGGGCAGGCCCTTGCCGTGCTGACGTTCGGGGGCACGGTGATCGTGGTGCTCCTCGTGGGCTTCGACGTACCGGCCCGCCTGAACCGGCTCACGGATCCGGACGCGGAGAGGGACCACCTGGCAGAGGTGTCCCGGCCGTCGGGGCGGACAGGGCCGTCGCAGGAGCCAGTCCCGGCGGCCGGGGACACCGCCCGCACCTGACAGGAGTCAGATCACGCGGAAGAGGCCGGCGGGGCGTGGACGTCGGTGAGCATCACGATGTCGCCGCGCGTGCGGGCGGCGTCGTCGAACGGGGAACGGCAGGCGGCTCAGCGCCTTCGCCCGAGCAAGACAACTCGGCGACGGGAAGCCCCATGGCGCGGGCCATGCGTCCGGCCGACTCCGGGAGGCGGGTGGTCCGGCGCGCGATTACGTTGAGCGTGACCGGTCACTCATCCGGTGGCGCCCTGCGGCCTTCGTCTCGTCTCAAAGGACTCATAGGACTTATGGGGCGGGAGGGCGCGCGCCGCCGTGCCGGTCCACCGCTGTGGTGTCCGGCGTGCCGTCCCTCTCAGAAGGAGCAGCCATGGGCGATCCCGCGGTGGACCCCTCCTCACCCGCCGAACCACCCTCCGATGCCGAACTGCAGGCGATCGCGCGGTACTGGAGGGCGGCCAATTACCTCTCGGTGGGGCAGATCTATCTGATGGACAACGCCCTGCTCCGGCGCCCCCTGGCGGTCGAGGACATCAAGCCGCGACTCCTCGGCCACTTCGGGACCTCGCCCGGTCTCAACCTGGTGCACGTGCACCTCAACCGGGCCATCAAGGCGCGGGAGCTGCCGACCGTCTGCATCTGGGGCCCCGGGCACGGCGGGCCCGCGGTGCTCGCCAACTCCTGGCTGGACGGCACGTACACCGAGACCTATCCCGACGTCACCCGCGACGGGGAGGGCATGGCCAGGCTGTTCCGCCAGTTCTCGTTCCCCGGGGGAGTGCCCAGCCATGTCGCCCCCGAGACGCCGGGATCCATCCACGAGGGCGGCGAGCTCGGCTACTCCCTCTCGCACGCCTACGGCGCCGCGTTCGACAACCCGGACCTGCTGTCGGTGTGCGTCATCGGCGACGGAGAGTCCGAGACCGGACCGCTTGCCGCCTCCTGGCACTCGAACACCTTCCTGGACCCGGTGCACGACGGCGCGGTGCTGCCCATCCTGCACCTGAACGGCTACAAGATCGCCAACCCGACGATCCCGGCCCGGCTGCCCGAGGCCCAGCTCGACGACCTGATGCGCGGATACGGATACGAGCCCGTGCACGTCACCGGCGACGACCCCATGACGGTCCACCGGGACTTCGCGGTCGCCCTGGACCGCTGCCTGGACCGCATCGCCGCGATACAGCGCACGGCCAGGGCCGAATCGGACGCCGAGCGCCCGAAGGACGCCCCCGCGCCGCGCTGGCCCATGATCGTGCTCCGCACCCCCAAGGGCTGGACCGGACCCAAGACGGTGGACGGCAAGCCGGTGGAGGGCACCTGGCGCGCTCACCAGGTGCCGCTCGCCAATGTCCGGGAGAGCGCCGAGCACCGCCACCAGCTGGAGGAATGGCTGCGTTCCTACCGGCCGGAGGAACTGTTCGACGCCGAGGGCCGCCCGGCCCCCGGGCTCGTCGACGTCGCCCCGCGGGGCACGCTGCGCCTCGGTGCCAACCCGCACGCCAACGGAGGGCTCCTCCTGCGCTCGCTGCCGCTGAAGCCGCTGGAGGAGTTCGCGGTCGAGGTGGACAAGCCCGGCGCCACCCTGAACGAGCCGACGCGGGTCCTCGGCGGCTACCTGCGGCAGGTCATGGCCGACACCGCCGAACGGCGCGACTTCCGGCTCGTCGGCCCGGACGAGACGGCGTCCAACCGGCTCGACGCGGTCTACGGGGCGTCCGGAAAGGCCTGGCAGGAGGAGATCCACGACGTGGACGAGAACCTCTCCCGGCACGGACGCGTGATGGAGATCCTCTCCGAGCACACCTGCCAGGGATGGCTGGAGGGCTATCTGCTGACGGGGCGCCACGGTCTCTTCTCCTGCTACGAGGCGTTCGTGCACATCGTCGACTCGATGGTCAACCAGCACATCAAGTGGCTGCGCACCACCCGCGAGTTGCCCTGGCGGGCGCCGATCGCCTCACTGAACTACCTGCTGACCTCCCATGTGTGGCGGCAGGACCACAACGGCTTCTCGCACCAGGACCCCGGATTCATCGGACACGTACTCAACAAGAGCCCTGAGGCGGTACGCGTCTATCTGCCGCCGGACACCAACACGCTGCTGTCCACCGCCGAGCACTGCCTTGCCTCACGCGACTACGTCAATGTGATCGTCGCCGGCAAGCAGCCAGGCTTCGACTGGCTGAGCCTGGACGAGGCACGGGCGCACTGCGCGCGGGGCGCCGGGGTGTGGACCTGGGCCGGCAGCGAGACCACCGAGCGCGAGCCGGACGTCGTGCTCGCCTGCGCCGGGGACGTGCCCACCCTGGAGGTGCTTGCGGCGGCGAGCCTGCTGCGCGGCCACCTGCCGGACCTTGCGGTGCGCGTGGTCAATGTCGTGGACATCGCACGCCTGATGCCGGAGGGCGAGCATCCGCACGGCATGCCGGATGCCGAGTTCGACGCGCTGTTCACGCGTGACAAGCCGGTGATCTTCGGATTCCACGGCTACCCCTGGCTGGTGCACCGCCTCGCGTACCGGCGCGCGGTCCATCCGCACCTGCACGTGCGCGGGTACAAGGAGCGCGGCACGACCACCACGCCCTTCGACATGGTGGTCGCCAACGACCTGGACCGCTTCCGCCTGGTGATGGACGTCATCGACCGCGTGCCGGGCCTGAGCGTCCGCGCGGTCCAGGTGCGCCAGCAGATGGAGGACATGCGGCTGCGCCACCACGCCTATGTGCGTGAGCACGGCGTCGACCTGCCGGAAGTGCGGGACTGGTCCTGGCAGGGCTGATCACCCGGAGAGGTCGAGAGCGAGAACGAGGGTGAGAGCGAGGGCCGGCGGCTTTCCCGGCCAGACGAGTGGGCCCGTGTGGGCCGAGCGAGGGACGCGCGGCGTGTTGCCGGTAGGGACACGCCGTGGGGCGGGAGGGCTGTTGGTAGGGGCGCGGTCGACGCCGGCAGAACGTTCCGGGGCACGAGAGCTTCGGGGGGCCGTGTCCGTACTGGAGGTGCATCCATGCGTTCCATCCGAGTCCTGACCGGTCTGGCCGTCGCGGGCGCCGCGCTGGCGATCACCGCCCCCAACGCGCAGGCCGTGTCGCCGAATTGCCAGAAGGCACTGGACGACGCGGAGATCACGCAGAAGAACGCCGACACGGTGAAGGCCGACCC
Source organism: Streptomyces sp. NPDC047525 (assembly GCF_040643025.1). Classification (NCBI taxonomy): domain Bacteria; kingdom Bacillati; phylum Actinomycetota; class Actinomycetes; order Kitasatosporales; family Streptomycetaceae; genus Streptomyces; species Streptomyces sp. NPDC047525. The sequence goes on along the minus strand of NZ_JBEYTL010000001.1, from coordinate 558,529 downwards.
GTCCGCCACTCCGGAGGAGAAGAAGGCCGCCGAGGACGAGGCGAACATGGCCGCGTCCACGGCGCAGCGGTTCTGCGACTCCACGGACGCGGCCGTCAGGGGCGGCGTGCACGCCGGTTCGGGTGGCTCCCAGGGCAGCAGCAACCCGGTCGAGCTGGCTGCCGGGGCCGCGGTGCTCGCCGTCGGCGCGGGCGCGGTGTACCTGCACCGCCGCAAGACCGGCGGACAGAGCTGACCTCCCGTCTCCCTCAACAGCCGACTGCAGTGGCTTCCGCCGGAATGGCGCCGCACGCATTTAGGGTCAAAACGTGCACATGATGCCTCGCGTCATCCCCGTGGTCATGGCCCTGGTGCTCGTCGTCGGCGTGGCCGTCGATGCGGGTGCGCACGCGCGCATTCCTGACGCCCCGGTCTCCCACGCCGCCTCCGCGCCCCGCCTCGATGCGCGGGTCACCGCAGTGCCGAAGGCCAAGATCGGCTCCACCTACCACCGCGGGTGCCCCGTCCCGCCGCGGCGGCTCCGGCTCATCCGCATGAACCACTGGGGCTTCGACGGCCGGGTCCATCCCGGTGAACTGATCGTCCATCGGCGTTCGGTGAAGCCTCTGCTGTACGTCTTCCGGAAGGCCTTCGCGGCGAAGTTCCCGATTCGCCGGATGCGGGTGACGGCCGAGTTCGACGGCAGCGACGCGGCGGCGATGGCGGCCGACAACACCTCCGCCTTCAACTGCCGCCGGGTGACCGGGAACCCGGGCCGGATGTCGCAGCACTCGTACGGCAACGCGATCGACATCAACACGGTCGAGAACCCGTATGTCGATGCCAATGGCCATGTCCATCCGGAGTCGGCGGCGAAGTACCTGCGGCGCGACCGCGTGGTCAAGGGCATGATCCGCCCCGGCGACGTGGTGTCGACCGCCATGCGGAGGATCGGCTGGAAGTGGGGCGGCCGCTGGGTGAACCCCGACTACCAGCACTTCTCGGCCAACGGGAGGTAGCGCGGGCCCGTATTCTTCACTGGTTGCTCAGGGGAGGGGCTGTTCATGGGGCGTGGCAGGGTCAGGGGCAGGGCAGGCAGGCGAAGAGCCGCGCGAGCGGCGACGGCTTTCGTCGTGGTCGGTCTGATGGGTGGTTGCTCGTCGCGCGACTCCGCCCAGGACGAGGAATGGCGACACAACTACTGCTCCGCGCTCGGTAGTTGGCAGGACACCAGGAACGCGTCGGCAGCCGACGACAGCGGTGTCGACGCGGATGACGGACAGAGCGCCCAGCCGTCCGAGCCCGGCATCGCCGGGTATACGGTCATCGCCGCCGCGAAGCGGCTGGACCGGGAGGGGCTCGACCGCGGTGGCAGTCACATCCTTGACGACACCGCACGGGCGATCAGCGGCGACAGGACCGCCGAGGGGCAGGCCGTGTCGTACTGCGACGACTCCGGCTTCGAGACCCTGATGAACGCGGGCTAGAGCTGCCGTCAGATCCATGTCGTCGCGAGCCGGACGGTCACGGACGCGGTGAGCAGGAGCGTGATGTTGAGGGCGATCCGACGGTCTCCACGGCTCAGGTGGACCCTGGTCGCGCAGATCTGAAGGATCACGAACCCGATGGCCGCGGCCAGGGCGAGCCAGGGGGCGATGCCGGTCAGCGGCGGCAGGATCAGGCCGATCGCGCCGAGTACTTCGGCGAGGCCGATGGCCCTCACGGCGGGCATCGGGGTGCTGTCCACCCAGGCCATCATGGGGCGGAGTTGCTCGCGGCTCCGGGCCAGCTTCATCCCGCCCGCGTAGAGGTAGAACAGGCAGAGCAGGCCGGCGACGATCCAATAGGCGATGTTCATGATTCCGTCCACGGTCGAGGTGCGGGCCTTCAGGCGAAGTCGGTGGCGGGTTCGGTGGCGTAGCGGCTCATCACCTGGGCGGTTGCCTCAGGGGTCAAGGCCTGGCCGCCGGCGATCATGGCCTGCAGGTCACGGAAGTACTGCACGTACAGGTCCGGTGTGAACGTGCTGACCATGACGGCCGGTTGACCGGTCGTGTTGGCGAAGGTGTGCGGCGCGCCGGGCGGGACCATCACGAGCGTGCCCGCGGTCGCGTCGTAGTCCTGCTCGCCGACCGTGAACCGCACCGTGCCGGAGACGACGTAGAAGCCCTCGTCGTGCTGGGCGTGACGGTGCTGCGGCGGTCCGGGCGTGTGCGGCGCGAGGACCGATTCGGCGAGCCCGATGCGGTGCCCGGTGTTGCTGCCGTCCTCCAGTACGCGCAGTCGCGTGGTGCCGAGGACGATCGTCTCGCCCTCGCCAGGACCGACCACCGACACGGCGGGGGCGGTGAGCGGCTCGGTGTTTCTCGGTTCGTCGGTCATGCCCCGATTCCACCGCCAGGGCACCGCGACCGTCCAAGACCTGTTCTGCCACCCCGATACCGAACGGGTATCGTCGCAGCATGGAGCTACGCACGCTGCGCTATTTCGTGGCGGTCGCCGAGGAACTCCACTTCGGCCGGGCCGCCGCCCGGCTGCACATGAGCCAGCCGCCGCTGAGCCGGGCCATCAAGCAGTTGGAGACCGAGGTCGGCGCCGCGCTGTTCGACCGGTCGGCCGCAGGGGTCACGCTCACCGCGGTGGGGGCCGTGCTGCTCGACGAGGCGCGCTCCCTGCTCGACCAGGCCGACCGGGTACGCGTACGCGTGGCCGCCGCGGCAGGTGCCGCGAGCATCACTGTCGGCATCCTGGGGGACAGCACCGATCCGGGCGCGGCGCGGCTGGCCGGCGCCTACCGCCGGAGGCACCCGCAGATCGAGGTGCGCATCCGCGAGACCGACCTGACCGATCCGACGTGCGGGCTGCATGCCGGTCTTGTCGATGTCGCCCTGACCCGGGGGCCGTTCGACGAGACCGGCCTGACGGTCCACGAGCTGCGCGCCGACCCGGTGGGTGCGCTGCTGCGTGCCGACGATCCGCTGGCCCGCCACGAAAGCCTGAAGATCGCGGACCTGGCCGACCGCCGCTGGTTCGTCTTCCCGGAGGGCACCGATCCCCTCTGGCAGTCGTACTGGAACGGCGGAGAGCCACGCGAGGGCCCGGTGGTGCGCGCCGTCGCGGAGTGCCGGCAAGCCGTCGTCTGGAACGGCACCGTCGGAATGACTCTCCTGGACCACGAGCCGGGGGACGGACTCACCGTGGTGCCGTTGGCCGACATGCCCGCGAGCCGCGTGGTGGCGGCATGGAACGAGGGCGACACCAACCCACTGCTCCGGTCGTTCGTCCGGATCGCGATCGCCGCCTACGGAGGCTGAGCGCGCCGGGCGCGCCGACCGTGACCGCTGAATATGCCGTGCCATGCCGAGGGTGAAGGTGCAGACTCCCTCCATGGCAGACATGCGGGCGTTCCGGGACGCGGTCAGTGGCTGGGCGGCCGGCGGGCCCGGCGGCCCTGCGCGCGATCTGGCCGAGCGAGTGGGCGTGCGGACCGCCGTGCTGCTGGAAGGGCCGAGTGACCGCGAGGCAGTCGAGGCGCTGGCCGCACGGCGTGGCCGGGACCTGGCCGCCGAGGGGGTGTGCGTCGTGTCGATGGGCGGGGCGATGAGCATCGGACGCTACGCCGAGATCCTCGGGCCGCCCGGCCTCGACCTGCGTCTTGCAGGCCTGTGCGACGTGGCCGAACAGCGCTTCTACGACCGGGGTCTGGAGCGGGCAGGGGCGCCGCGCGGGGACTTCTTCGTGTGCGTGTCGGACCTGGAGGACGAACTCATCCGCGCGCTGGGCACGGCGAGGGTCGAGGACGCCATCCGGGCCGAGGGCGACCTGCGGGCCTGGCAGACCTTCATGCGCCAGCCCGCCCAGCACGGCAGGCCCCGGCAGCAGCAGTTGCGGCGCTTCCTCGGCACGAAGAAGGGCCGCAAGATCCGCTACGGCCGCCTCCTCGTCGAGGCCCTCCACCCCGATCTGACACCGGCCCCGCTGGACGACCTCCTCACGAGCCTGTGAGGGCCTGGCCTTTCAGGAGGCAGGGGGCAGGGGGTAGGCGGCAGGAGTTCAGAAGGGCATGCGGCCCCGCGTGCGCCGACCGGCCGAGCCGCTGCGGCCCACGGCCTTGGAACTGCTGCGGAAAGGCTTGCTGAAGATCCGGCCGAGGATGCCGGGGGCCTTGCCACCGGCGCGCGATCCGGCCCCCAGGGTGCGCTGAGTGCCGCGTTCGGGGTGCCGCGAGAGGCGGGGCACGAAGAAGGCGAGGACGGCCAGTACGACGCAGACAGCGACGATGCCGACAATGATCATGAGGTGCTCCCTGGGTCGAGGCGTGTCAGCCGGGTGCCCTGTCGAGACAGGTGTATGCGCGGGCCCGGCCGTGTCGGCCGACTGGCCGGCTGAGCGCTCGCCTCGCCGGACTCAGCGCATGCCGGGCAGGCGTCGCAGCTCGCTGACCTTCATCAGCCGCGCGAGGACGAGATATCCCAGGGCCGTCGTGAGCACCCCCGCGGAGAGCGCGGCTGCGGTAGGCCACGTTCCGCTTCCCAGGCCCGCGCATGCACGCGTCGCGGCCCAGCCCAGGCCCGCGGCGGGAGCCGCGGCGCACAGCAGCTTCGTATAGGTGCGGCGCAGGCTGCCGTCGTCGATGCGGGCCCCGAGTCTCCTGCGCAGCAGGTACGCGGTGAGCGCGAGGCCGGCCAGATAGGACAGCGTGTAGGCCCCAGCCATGCCGACGACCGCCCAGCGGGCGGGCAGCAGCAGATGGCAGGCCGTGGCCAGGGCGATGTTCACGCCCGCGATCCAGGCCGCCACGAAGAAGGGAGTACGCGTGTCCTCAAGCGCGTAGAAGCCACGCAGCAGGAGGTACTGCGCCGAGAACGGGATGAGACCGAGCCCGAAGGCCTGCAGCATGTACCCCAGGGGGCGGGCCGACGCGGCATCCGCTGCTCCGTGGGCGAACAGGAGCGACGCGATCTGCGGTCCCTGGGCGAGGAAGAGGAAGGCGGCGGGCACGATGATCACGCCGCTGATCCGCAGCGCCCGGGACAGATCCGCGCGCAGGTCCTTCAGGCGCCCTTCCGCGACGGCCCGGCTCATGCGCGGCAGCAGAGCCGTCACCAGGGACACGGTCACGATCGACTGCGGCAGCAACCAGATGGTCTGCGCGTAGGTGTAGGCCGAGTAGCCCGCGCCGGCCTGCGGCAGCTCCTGGTCGGCGGCATTGGCGTAATTCGTGACCACCGTCAGGGCGACCTGGTTGGCCAGGACGAACAGCAGCGTCCACTTCGCCGCGTGGACGCTCCCGCCCAGGCCGGTGCCGCGCCAGTCGAAGCGCGGCCGGAAGCGGAAACCCGCCGCCCGTGCGAACGGGACGAGGGCCAGGGCCTGTAGGGCGATGCCCGCCGTCGTGCCGAGCCCGAGCAGCCGCACTTGGGCCGTGGTGATGTCCTCCACCTGGTCGGGGACCGTCATCAGCGTCAGGTAGGCGGCGAACATGCCGACCAGCACGACGTTGTTGAGGACCGGCGTCCACATCATCGCGCCGAACTTCTCGCGGGCGTTGAGGACTTGGCCGTAGATCCCGAACAGGCCGTAGAAGAAGATCTGCGGAAGCAGGAACCTGGCGAACGTCACCGTCAGCTCGAACGCCTCGTGACTTTCGGGGGTGTCGCGCATGTACAGGCCCACGATCTGCGGAGCCGCCCAGACCGCCAACGCCGTCCCCACGCCCAGGACACACACCACGAGCGTCACCAGACGCTGCTCGTAGGCACGCCCGCCGTCGGGCTGCGTCGCCCTGGCGCGCACCAGCTGCGGCACCAGGACGGCGTTGAGCGCGCCACCGATCAACAGCGTGTACAGGCTCGTCGGCACCGTGTTCGCCGTGTTGTACGTGCTGGCCAGCAAGCCCGTGCCCAGCGCGGCGGCCTGCAGCACCTGCCGGATGAGACCCGTCGCCCGCGACACCACCGTGCCGACGGCCATCAGCAACGACGAACGGACAAGGCCGCCCTGCTTCTTCTCCCGCCGGTTCTTCTCCCGCCGGACGGCATGCCGCCCCTGTGCCCGCTGCTCCTGCGGCCTCGACCGCACCGCAGGCTTCGCCCCCTCCACCATGTGATCAACCTACGCCGTCAAGATCGGCACGCGACCCGCAGGTCACCTCACCCGGTGATGGACCCGGTGAACTCCGGGAAGTCCAGGTCGAAGTCCTCGCTGTTGCGCTGCACCGTGACGACGACCTTCTTGCCGTACTTCGTCTCCAGGGCGTTGTCGTTGGTCTTCGTCGCAAAGACCCCGGGGGCCAGGCGGCCCTCGAGCGGCTCGGCCCCCTTCTCGAACGCGGTCGCCGCGGCCTCACCGCCCTTGGTGGCGCCCTCGACGATGACGGACAGGTCGTCGAGGGCGACCGCGGACTTGCCGGAGTTCGTCAGCTTCAACCGCACGCGGAAGTCGGTGTTGCCGGGCTCGGCGGACTCCATCAGCTCGGCGTCGTAGTCCGTGAACACCTTCGCATCGGCGACGGACACCTTCAGGCCGTCCGGCCACGTGTAGGACTCGCCGAACTTCAGGCCCGTCGCCTTCCCCGCGGTTCCGTCCCCGTCGGCACCGGCGCCGGCACCTTCGTCGGAGCAGTGCTCCATCCAGTCGGCCTGACTGATGTCCTCGTCCGCGCAGTCGACCTTCTTCGCCGTCGAGGCCTTCGAACCCTCCGACGACTTCGCATCGGCTCCGCCGCTGTCGCCGCCATCGCTGCCGCCGCACGCGGTCAGAGCGGCCAGAAGCATGGCGGCAGCAGCCGCGGTGGCGCGAACGCGCATATGTCCCCCCAAGGTTGAGCCAGGCGGAACACGCTAGGTCACATGCGGTTGAATCGTGCAGGATGTGATCAACTCGTGACGCGTCTCGTCCTCACGCCGGTGTCGCCTCGATCAGACAGAACGGATCCGCCTGTTCCAGGGGGGTCACCGAGGTGAGGGAAAGGCCCGCCTTGCGGCACACCTCGTCGAAGTCGGCCCGCGTCCGTTCCCTGCCGCCCACGTTCACCATCATGTTGAGATCGGTGAGGTACGTGAGTCCGGCGGCTTTGGCGTCGACGACCTCGGGCAGTACGGGCTCCACGATCAGTACGCGGCCCGCGGGCGGCAGCACCTCGCGGCAGTGGGTCAGGATCGTGACCGCCTGCTCGTCCGACCAGTCGTGCACGATGCTCTTGAGCAGGTAGACGTCGGCGCCGCCCGGCACGGACCGGAAGAAGTCCCCGGCCGCCAGGGAGCATCGTGCCGTGAGCCCCTGCCGCTCCAGCGTCGTCGGAGCCTGGGCCAGGCCCTCCTCGGTGTCGTAGATGACGCCCGCCAGGGTCGGGTGTTCGCGGAGCACGGCGCTCAGCAAGGTGCCGTCACCGCCGCCGACATCGGTCACCGTGGTGAAGCGGCCGAAGTCGAAGGCGTGCGGCAAGGCCGCGGCCGTCGCCCTGGAGGCCTGGCTCATGGCCGCGTTGAACTCCGCGGACAGGTCGGGGAATTCCTTGAGGTGGCTGAAGAAGTCCTTCCCGAAGATCGCGTCGAACGCGACCTCACCGGTGCGCACGCTGTCGTCCAGGTGCTCCCAGGCACGCAGCATCGTCGGCTCCGTGAACATCCGGACCAGTGAGGTGAGCGAGCCGGGCCGCCCGGGGTCAAGGGTGGCGCCCGCGGGCGTCAACGAGAAGGAACCCGCGGTGTGTTCGCGCAGCAGACCCAGGCTCGCCAGGGCGCGCAGCAGCCTGGTCATGGGCTGTGTACGGGCCCCGGCATCGGCGGCCACTTCGGCCGCCGACCGTTCCTTGTCGCCGATCAGCTCCATCACCCTCAGCCGGACGGCCGCGCGAACGGTCTGCGCGGCCAGGCTTCCGAACACCAGTTGTGCGACCAGGTCACGGACGCCTTCGGTGTCGTTCGTCGTCGTGGTGTCGTCGTTCGTCATCGTCGCTTCCCCTCGGTTTGGCCGGGCGGGCCGCGGTCGAGGCGAGTGGTGTCGCCCTGGCCCGTGCCCTCGACTGTGCCGACTCCGGAAGCGGTTGTCTTGGACGAATGTTCCCGCCCCGGTGGAGCCCCTCAGGCCCGGCCGCCCGCGCTCGCGCCCTCGCCGAGCCGTCCTCGCCCATGTCCGGATGTGACAGGGAATCGTCATTGCGGCCATCGGTGGCGGCGGTGAGGATGGGTTCATGCCCACTCCGCACCGTGTCGTCATCGCGGTCTTCCCCGACGTCGACCTCCTCGACGTCACCGGCCCCGCCGAGGTCTTCGCGCTGGCCAACCGGGAGACCGCGGGCCGCGCCGGCTACCAGGTACGCCTCGCCGGGCCGGTCGCCGGTGAGGTCCGTACGTCGGCGGGAGTGCGGCTGGTGGCCGATCTGGGCTTCGACGAGGTGCGCGGGCGGGTGGACACCCTGCTGGTGCCCGGCGCGGTCGACATGACCGACGAAGGACCCCTCGCCCGTATCGACACGGACGTCGTGGAGTGGGTCAGGGCGACCGCCCCACAGGCCCGCCGAGTGGCGTCGGTCTGCGTGGGTGCGCACGTGCTGGCCGCGGCCGGACTCCTCGACGGGAAGACGGCGACCACCCACTGGTCGACCGCCGCGCAGCTCGCCGCCGAGCACCCGGCCGTCACGGTCGACCCGGACCCCATCTTCGTACGCACCGACCGAGGCCGGCTGTGGACCGGGGCCGGGATCAGCGCCTGCCTGGATCTCGCCCTGGCGCTCGTGGCCGAGGACCAGGGCGAGGACGTGGCCCTGTCGGTGGCCCGGCAACTGGTGATGTACCTCAAACGCCAGGGAGGTCAGAGCCAGTTCTCCGTGCCGCTCAGCCGCCCCGCGTCCGCCCGCCGCGACATCGACGCACTGCGGCTGTGGATCGCCGATCACCTGGACGCGGACCTGTCGGCGGCGGCGCTGGCGGCCCGGATGTGCCTGAGCGAGCGGCACTTCGCCCGGGTGTTCAAACAGGAGACGGGCACAAGCCCGGCCGACTACGTCGAAGCCGCCCGCGTCGAGGTGGCGCGCCGTCTGCTGGAGACCACCGACAGCCCTCTCGACCAGGTCGCGGCAGCGGCCGGGCTCGGTTCGGTGGAGACGCTGCACCGGGCGTTCAACCGGCAGCTCGCCACCACCCCGGCCGCCTACCGCCGCCGCTTCCGCATCCAGACCAGCTGACCCTCTTCACCCTCTTCATCCGTCACCACCCCTTGGGCATGCAGGCGCGCCCGAGCCCTGTGGCTCCGCCCTGCCTCATGCCGTGATCCGTCATGCACCGCACCACACGAAAGGCACCCCATGAGCACGCACACGCATCAGCCCTCCACGACCCTGCGCGACGTGATCGGCCTGGACAACCAGCCGCCCCGGCTGAACGAATCCGCCCTGATCATGATCGACTTCCAGAACACCTACCGCACCGGCGTCATGGCCCTCGACGGCGCCGGGACGGCGCTCGCGGCGGGCGCACGCCTCCTGGAGCGCGCCCGCGCCGCGGGCACCCCGGTCATCCACATCCTCAACGACGGCGGCGAGAACACCCCCTACGACATCCGCGCCCACATCGGGGCCATCAGCGACGAGGTCGCCCCGGTGGAGGGTGAGCCGGTCGTGGTGAAGCAGTTCCCCAACTCCTTCCACGCCACCGATCTCGAGAAGACGCTGAGCGACCTGGGCATCGCCCCGGGCAGCGGCAAGGACCTGGTCCTCGCCGGTTTCATGACGCACATGTGCGTCAACTACACCGCCCAGGGCGCCTTCAACCTCGGCTACCGCCCCACCGTGATCGCGGAAGCCACCGCCACCCGCGCCCTCGCCGCCCCGGACGGCACCGTCCTGCCCGCCGCCGCGCTCCAGACCGCCGCCCTGACCACCATCACCGACCTGTTCGGCACGGTCGTCACCACCGTCGACGCGCTCCCCGCCTGAGCCGGTCCCGGGGCGCGGCCGGTCAGGTCGGTCATGGGGCGCGGGCTGCCACAGGAGGCGCGCGTCGTGACGTAGGCCACGTCATGACGAGGCGTCGTCCTGGGTAGGGGCGGCATGATCGCCTGGGACTCGAGCCCGGGAAGCAACACAGGAACCACGGAGGTATCCATGTCCTCGAAGCGACGTCGCAAGAAGAAGGCCCGCCGCAAGAACGGCGCGAACCACGGCAGCCGCCCCCAGTCCTGACGGCGGGCGCGGCAATCGGGGGCGGCACCATGCGGTGCCGCCCCCGAGGCGTTCCCCGGGGATCCCGGTGTTCAGCAGCGGACGGCGGGGCGACGGCCCGGCCGCAGGCCCGCCCGGCCGGGACCGGTCAGGAATCGAGAAGCGTCGGCCCCGAGCCGGCTCTAGCGTGATGGCCATGGACGTCACCCTGCACGCGAGCTTTCTCCCGCACGACGATCCGGACGCCTCCCTGGCCTTCTACCGCGACACGCTCGGCTTCGAGGTCCGCGACGACGTCGGTTACGACGGAATGCGCTGGATCACCGTCGGCCCCGCCGATCAGCCCGGCACATCCCTCGTCCTGCAGCCTCCGGCCACCGACCCCGGCATCACCGAAGCCGAGCGCCGCACCATCGCCGAGATGATGGCCAAAGGCACCTACGCGGGCATCATCCTCGCCACCGCGGACCTCGACGGCACCTTCGTGCGGCTTCAGGCCGAGGGAGCCGAGATCGTCCGGAATCCGACCGAGCAGCCGTACGGAGTGCGCGACTGCGCCGTACGTGATCCCGCGGGCAATCTGCTCCGAATCCAGGAACGCGTTGCCGGGATCACGCCGACGAAGTAGAACCTGACGTACAGCTCGGCACCGACCAGATCGAGCCAGGCGACACCGGCAAGGACCGCGCAGGCGGCTCTGCCCGAACAGATGGAGAGACCATGAGCCCCGCCAAGAGAAAGAGCACGCAGTCGCCTGCGCTCCACGCCGCCGACAGCCACGACTTGATCCGTGTGCACGGCGCACGCGTGAACAATCTCAAGGACGTCAGCATCGAGATCCCCAAGCGGCGCCTGACGGTGTTCACCGGTGTCTCCGGCTCGGGCAAGAGCTCGCTCGTCTTCAGCACGATCGCCGCGGAGTCGCAGCGGATGATCAACGAAACCTACAGCGCCTTCCTCCAGGGCTTCATGCCGACGCTGGCGCGCCCCGAAGTCGACGTACTCGACGGGCTCACGACCGCGATCATCGTCGACCAGCAGCGGATGGGCGCCGACCCCCGCTCCACGGTCGGCACCGCCACCGACGCCAACGCGATGCTGCGCATCCTCTTCAGCAGGCTCGGCAAGCCGCACATCGGCCCGCCCAGCGCGTACTCCTTCAACACCGCATCGGTCCGGGCGAGCGGCGGGATCACCGTCGAACGCGGTGCCGCCAAGACCAAGACCGTCAAGGCGACCTTCAACCGCACCGGCGGCATGTGCACGCGCTGCGAGGGCCGCGGCTCGGTCTCCGACATCGATCTGACCCAGCTCTACGACGACTCCAAGTCGCTCTCCGAAGGCGCGTTCACCATCCCCGGCTGGAAGTCGGACAGCCAGTGGACCGTGCAGGTCTATGCCCAGTCCGGCCTCGTCGACCCGGACAAGCCGATCCGCAGGTACACCAAGAAGGAACTGCGGGACTTCCTCTACGGCGAGCCGATGAAGGTCAAGGTCAACGGCGTCAACCTCACCTACGAAGGTCTGATCCCCAAGATCCAGAAGTCGTTCCTGTCCAAGGACAAGGAAGCGATGCAGCCGCACATCCGCGCCTTCGTGGAGCGGGCGGTCACCTTCACCACCTGCCCCGAGTGCGACGGCACCCGGCTCACCGAAGGGGCCCGGTCCTCGAAGATCAAGCGGATCAGCATCGCCGACGCCTGCGCGATGGAGATCCGGGACCTCGCCGAGTGGGTGCGCGGCCTCAAGGACGCATCGGTGGCGCCGCTGCTCACCGCGCTCCAGCAGACCCTCGACTCGTTCGTGGAGATCGGCCTCGGCTACCTCTCGCTCGACCGTCCCGCGGGCACGCTGTCGGGCGGCGAGGCGCAACGCGTCAAGATGATCCGCCACCTCGGCTCCTCGCTCACCGACGTCACGTACGTCTTCGACGAGCCCACCATCGGCCTGCACCCCCATGACATCGAGCGGATGAACAACCTGCTCCTGAGGCTGCGGGACAAGGGCAACACGGTCCTCGTCGTCGAGCACAAGCCCGAGGCCATCGCGATCGCCGACCACGTCGTCGACCTCGGGCCCGGCGCCGGTACGGGCGGCGGCTCCGTCTGTTTCGAGGGCACCGTCGACGGGCTGCGGGCCAGCGACACCGTCACAGGGCGCCACCTCGACGACCGGGCCACGCTCAAGGAGACGGTGCGCGAGGCCAACGGCACCCTGGAGATCCGCGGCGCCACCCGCCACAATCTGCAGGGCGTCGACGTCGACGTCCCGCTCGGCGTGCTGTGTGTCGTCACCGGCGTCGCGGGCTCCGGCAAGAGCTCACTGATCCATGGCTCCGTCCCCGCCTCGGCGGGTGTGGTCTCGGTCGACCAGGCGCCGATCAAGGGTTCGCGGCGCAGCAACCCGGCGACGTACACCGGCCTTCTCGACCCGATCCGCAAGGCGTTCGCCAAGGCCAACGACGTGAAGCCGGCGCTCTTCAGCGCCAACTCCGAGGGCGCCTGCCCCAACTGCAACGGCGCCGGCGTCATCTACACCGACCTCGGAATGATGGCCGGAGTCGAGTCGACCTGTGAGGACTGCGAGGGCAAGCGATTCCAGCCCGCGGTCCTCGAGTACACCTTCGGCGGCCGCGACATCAGCGAGGTGCTCGCGATGTCGGTCACCGAGGCCGAGCAGTTCTTCGGATCCGGCGAGGCGCACACGCCGGCCGCGCACAAGATCCTCGACCGGCTCGCCGACGTCGGGCTCGGCTACATCAGCCTCGGCCAGCCGCTCACCACGCTGTCCGGCGGCGAGCGGCAGCGGCTCAAGCTGGCCACGCACATGGCGGACAAGGGCGGCGTCTACATCCTCGACGAGCCGACCACCGGCCTGCACCTCGCCGACGTCGAGCAGCTGCTCGGCCTCCTTGACCGGCTCGTCGAGTCCGGCAAGTCGGTCATCGTCATCGAGCACCACCAGGCGGTCATGGCGCACGCGGACTGGATCATCGACCTCGGCCCCGGCGCGGGACACGACGGCGGGAAGATCGTCTTCGAGGGCACCCCCGCCGACCTCGTCGCCGACCGCTCCACGCTCACCGGCGAGCACCTCTCGGCGTACGTGGGTTCCTGAGCCGGGAGCTGTTCACCAGGCCCTCTCGGAACCGTTCGGTACGAGGGCGGCGTTGCCCGGAGCGGAAAGGATCGTTGGACCCGGCATGAGCGATGCGGGGAATGGAGTTCCTTCGCCGCGGCCGCCCCGTGCCGGGACAAGGGCCGGTGGCGGGGAGGCTCCTTCGCGATCCCCCATCTACGACGCGCTGGTGGCCGAGTGGCGTGCCAAGGACCGGGAAGTGCCGCGGACGCCCGCCCCGCGCTCGCGCTGGGAGCGCGTCGATCCGCAGGACCTGTTCCACCGAGGCTGACCGGCCGGGCCCGCCGCGGTAGAGGCTGACCGGCCGGGCCTGCCGTGGTGGGCGGGTGCTCGGTGAGTGTGCGCGCCGCCTCACGCGAGAGGGGTCGCGGGATGGGCGTGGGTGCTGAGCCACCGGCAGATCGCGAGGGCGACCGTGTCATCGAGTGTGCTCAGCGCGTCGATGGCCTTGGCGTCGTCGGGGTGGGGAGGGATCCCGGCCGTGGTGAGCGTGGCGTGCAGGCTCAGGCGGTGCCGGTCACGGGGCGTCAGAACGGTCGGCGCCGCCATGTCCAGACGCTGCGTCGGGTCGGGCGGGGGCAGCAGGAAGTCGGCCTCCGCGTCCCAGCTGACGGTCGGCAGGATGGTGGCGGGTGAAGTCATGGCGGCTTCCTCACGACGGGGGGCGATGCCTGTGTCGGACAGGAAGCGGATGGGCGTCCGTCCGGTTGCACCGGGTCCGCCAAGACACCCGAACGCGGTAATCGCGGAGTGCCGCGCCGCGTATACGCCGCATATCAACTGCCTGCGGAGGGCCTTGGGCAGCGGGCGGCCGAGGCCGCGAGCGGGCTGAGCCGGGGAGCGTCAGCGAGGCGTCAGCCGGACGTGAGCGGGACGTCGGCGCGGGAACCGAAGCTGTGAGCAGACCAGTTGACGGCCCTTGGCGCCGACCACAGCACCGCACCACACGGGGAGCCCCCACATGCGTACCTCCATCTGCCGCCCTGCCGTACTCGCCGCGACCGCCTTCGCCGCGCTCAGCCTGACGCTCACCGCCTGCGGTGGCGACGGCGGTGTGCAGGACGAGGGAGCCGCCTCGCCCTCGACGTCCGCCGGAACCGGAACGGACGGCGACTCCGGCAAGAGGGACGCGGCCGCCGACGGCGGGGCCGCGAAGGGCGGCGCGGCCGGGGACACCGCCGGTTCGGATGCCTCGGACTCCGCCGGTTCGAACGCCTCGGACTCCGCAGCGCAGACCGGCGCCAAGAAGAAGCCCGGCGGCAGGGTCGTGGCCTGTGCCGCCGACGACGTGCAGATCTCCGCGGTCAAGCAGGACGGCGTGCCCACCACGCACATCACGCTGACCGCCACGAACGTCTCGGGACACGCCTGCACGCTGCTGCGGCACCCGCTGATCGCGTTCGGCGACATCCAGACCGCCAAGGACGTTCCGGCCGTCGCCAAGAGCAGGCCGGGCACTCCCGTCGTGCTGGACGCAGGTGCCCCGGCCTACGCGGCCGTGCGGATCAACAACGGTGGTGCCGACGAGAAGAACCGCGCCGTCACCTCGTTCAACGTGAACCTCTTCGCCGCCGACGGGCCCGCCGAGGGGACCAAGGCCGTCACCGCGCCCAACGGCGGCATCGCCGTCGACGACGCGGTCGCGAAGACCGGCTACTGGACGCCCGAACTGCGCGACGGCGCCGACGAGTTCTGATCCTTCCTTCGCAGGAACCGACCGACGTGCAGGTGCGGCCAGGACTCAGGTCGGGGCCGCACCGCGCGATGGCTCCTACCAGCGGAGTACGCGCAACTGTCCTGCATGGCACGTGAGTTGGACAAACTCCGGCCCACGGGATGAGTCGCACGGCCGCTGAGCCAGAAATGATCTTTCTTGTCCGGTAATGCCGATCGGAAGGACCGTCCACATGCAAAGACGCCCGTTCGTCCCGCTGCTCGCGGTGACCGTGATGGCGGCTCTGGCCCCCGGCCTCGCGGCCGCTCCGGCCACGGCAACCCCCTTGACCCGCTCAACTCCTGACGTGGCCACAGCCGAGGCCCTGCGCCCGTACACCCAGCAGAAGCCGGTCTGGGAGGGCTGCGGAGCCGACATCCCCGCCGCCTTGCGGTGCGCGACCCTGAAGGTTCCGCTGGACTATCGCGACCCCGGCGGCAAGAAGATCGACATCGCGATATCGCGGCTGAAGACCAGCGCCCCCGGCAAACGCCACGGCGTGCTCCTCTCGAACCCGGGCGGCCCTGGCGGCCCCGGCCTCGACATGCCGCTCTACTTGGAGGAGCAACTGCCCCAGAAGGTGAAGGACCGGTACGACCTCATCGGGTTCGACCCGCGCGGAATCGGCCGGAGCACACCCGTCCGGTGCGGGCTCAGTGCCGATGAGAACGTGCTGCTGCGCCCGCTGCGGACGTTCGACAAGAACGTCGCCTGGGCCAAGTCGGTTGCGGACAAGTGCCGCACGAAGGCGGGGGACACCCTTCCGCACATCACCACCCGCAACACGGCACGGGACATGGACGTCCTGCGGGCGGTCCTGGGCGAGCGGAAGATCTCGTACTACGGAGGCTCGTACGGCACCGCACTCGGCGCCGTCTACACGCAGATGTTCCCCCGGCGTGCCGACCGCTTCGTCCTCGACAGCGCCGTCGACCCGAAGCAGATGTGGCGCGGGATGTTCCGGACCTGGGCGCCGCAGGCCGAGCGGGCGTTCCAGCGGTGGACGAAGTGGACCGCCGCGCGCGACGCGACGTATGGGCTGGGTGACACACCGGCCGCGGTGAGCAAGCGCTTCTGGGATGTGATCGCCAGGGCCGACCGCGACCCGGTCGTCGTCGACGGGGTCCCGCTCGACGGCGCCGGGGTGCGCGAGCTGGTCCGACCGGAGTTCTACACCGTCCGCGCCGCCGCCGAGCGGGTCGTGAAGCTGAAGGAGGCCGCCGAGGGGCGGGCGAAGGGCCCTGCTCCCGCCGAGGAGCCCCCGTCGGAGTTCGACATCTCCGCCGCCATGGCCGTGCTGTGCGGTGACGCCTCCTGGCCGCGCGACCCCGAGACGTACCGCAGGGACTCGGTCCGCGACGCGGACCGCTACCCCTTGTACGGGGACTTCGCGTCCGGTGTCGTGCCCTGTGCCTTCTGGGACAGGCCCGTTGAGCCTGTCACCGAGGTGAACAACAAGGTCCCCGCGCTGATCGTGCAGAACGAGTGGGACTCGCAGACCCCCCTGGTCGCCGCACAGGTCATGCACCGTCAGCTGAAGGGATCGCGCATGGTGACGGTCGACGAGGGCGAGGGGCACGGCGTCTACAGCACGAACCCGTGCGCCGACTCCGCGGTCGACTCCTACCTGGTCACCGGCAGACTCCCGGCAGCCGACGTGACGTGCCAGGCGACCCCCGGCGAGCGGCGGGCGTCGTCCTCGCTCCCGGCCCCGGGCCCCTTGCTCTGAGCTGACGGCCACTTGCTGAGCTGACGGCCCCTTGGAGCGGGCGGCGACCGCCGCCCGCTCCACGACACGTACCGCGTCGCCCTTCTTGTCTCTTCTTGTATATGCGGTGCCATATGAGCCCTGTTTTCCTGTACCGGCTGAATTAATCGCCTGTGTGCAGGCCACTGCTATTCGCGCGAGCCATTCCATGCTCATTCGACTAAAGCTTTACTTGTGAGTTAAATCACATCTTGGCAAGCAAATGATCATGATTGCGCATATCCACATTCCTGTGACCCGTGTGACACGATGCAACGTGTTGGTTGGCTAGCTTTAATACGGGGAGACAAGCATGCCGACGATGATTGTTATCGGATACAGGGATGACCTCGACCAGGCGCTCGAGCGCCGAGGATTGGATCCCTGCTATATCGTGCAGGCGCCCGCGAGTGTGCCCAACGGGCGGCGCTTCAAGCGGGTCGCCGACATGGAGAACGTTCAGGAAGTATTGCGAGCAGTGCTCGCCGCCCGTGTTGATGATGTGGCAGGAGTGCTCACCGTCCACGAAATGGGCGTCTTTGCTGCTGCCTATTTGCGGCAGCAGTTCGACCTCCCCGGCAATTCCGATTCAAGGGCCGCGCTCTATTTCCGGGACAAGTATCTCCAGAAGGGAAAGCTGCCGCCGCACATCAGGCGGGCGCGCTGTAGGTACGTATCGAAGGACACCTCGTTCCTGGAGCTTTCCAAGGACCTCGGGGACGTCTTCGTCGTCAAGCCGGCGACCGGAGCCGGCTCGCTGCGCACGAACATCGTCCGTACGTCGCGCGAGTATGCGCGGGCCTTGGAGCTGTTCCCGGGCGAGTCGGACGTCGCGATCGTCGCCGAGTCCTTCGTCGACGCCCCCGAGGTCTACATGGACGGCATCTGGAGGGACGGCCGTCTGCAGTGGTCGTCCATGAGCAGCAACCACATCTCGCCGCTCAGCGCCGTGCAGGGCGGCATCCTGTCCGCGCACATCCTCGACAGGAGGCTGCATCAGGAGCTGTTCCGGCAGGCCGATGAGCTCGCCGGGCAGGTGCTTGAGAGCCTTGAGGCACCTGACTGCGTATTCCACATGGAAGCGTTCGCGCAGGAAGCCGGACTGACTTTCGGCGAATGCGCCATCCGCCTCCCCGGGGCGCTGTCTCCGCAGGTCAACAAATTGACGTTCGGCGTCGACCTCTTCGACGTGGAAATCAGCCTGGCGCTGGGAGAAGAGCCTGCCGGGACTCCGGACGACGGCACACCGGAGCGCTTCTACGGATACCTGCTCCTGCGGCGCTCGAGCGACGGAACACTGACCCAGCAGGACTTCGAGCGCAACTTCTCCTTCGACGAGATCTCATATCCTTCGTCACCTGATGCGCCGATCGGTCCTTACGGCCGCTTCGGACAGGCGATCGTGTCCGACCCGGACGAACTGAAGCTGCAGAAGACCATCGACGAAATCGTCCGCTTCAACGAGGTCGGCGGCTGACGGAATCCGCGCACCCTGCGGTCGGATTCCGCGAGACATTCTGGATCTGCGAGAAATTCCGAGCTCGGCACACATCTTGGGGCGCCAACTCGCGTCCGGCCTGAGCCGATTCTCAGCCATGGTGCTTTTCTCTGATCGGAGGTCGTCACTCCCATGCCGGACCAACCTCATGCTTCGACGCTCCCCCAACTGCTCGAGCGCGCGGCCCGGGACGCATCCCGAGGCATCACTTTCATCGGCGGCTCGTTCCTTTCGTACGCCGACTTGCGCGAGTGCGCCTGCCGCATCGCCCAAGGGCTGCGCGACCACGGCACGTCCCCGGGTGAACGGGTGCTGGTGTGCGCCCATGATCCCGAGACCTTCTTCCGCGCCTTCTGGGGCTGCGTCCTGGCCGGTGTCGTGCCCTGCCCGGTCGCGCCGCCGGCCGACCCGTCCCGATGGCGTGCGCAGCTGGAACACCTGCGCACGCTCCTGGACGACCCTTTGGTGATCGCGTCCAAGGAGACCCTCGGCGACCTGCCCGACACCGGCCTGCGGGCGGTGACGGCCGAGGAGTTGAGCCATGCCTCCGCCGAGCAGGACCAGCTCCCCGCGCCCGCCCCGGACGATCTCGCCGTACTGATGCTCACCTCCGGGTCCACCGGATCGAGCAAGGCGGTCAGGCTCACCCACGCCAACCTCCTCGCGGCGCAGGCGGGGAAGGCCGGGGCGCTGGATCTGGGGCCCGACGACACGTCGCTGAACTGGATATCGGCCGACCACATAGCGGCGATCGAGGCGAACCTGCTGCCGATGTTCAACGGCGCCGATCAGGTCATGGCGACTCCGGCCACGGTCCTCGCGGACCCCGTCGAATTCCTCCGGCTGCTCGCGGCCCACCGGGTGCGAGTGACGTTCACGCCCAACTTCCTGTTCGGGCAGATCAACCAGGCTCTCACTCAACGCCCCGTACCACCACAGGAGTTGGACCTCTCGCAGGTGCGGCACATCATTTCCGGCGGCGAGGCCACCGTGACCGGCACCGTCCGGACCTTCCTGGACGCGCTCTCCCCGTACGGACTGCGCCACGACGTCATCGTGCCCGCGTTCGGGATGACCGAGACGTGCGCGGGCAGCGTGTTCAACCGTGAATTCACCACCCGTGACCTGGAGACGGAGTTCCCTCCGCTGGGCCGTCCCGTACGAGGACTGCACATCCGCATCGTCGACGGCAACGGCACCGTGCTGGCCTCCACCGCCGCCGACCGGTCCACGACGGGCGGATCGGGGGAGGTGCAGCTGCGCGGCACGATGGTCACCGACGGCTATTTCGGCGACGACCGGGCCACCGCCCAGGCGTTCACCCCCGACGGCTGGTTCCGCACCGGCGACCTGGGATGCCTCGATGCCGAGGGCCGGTTGACGCTGGTCGGCCGGACCAAGGACTCCGTCATCGTCAACGGCGTCAACTACTACAGCCACGACCTGGAAGCGGTCCTCGACGAACTGGACGGGGTGAAGCGCGGGCAGGTAGCGGCCTTCCCGATCCGGCCCGACGGCGCCGACTCCGAACAGCTCGCCGTCGCGTTCGTCCCCGCGGGCGACCCGTCCGACGACTCGGCCGTGTACCGCGCCCTCGTGGCGATCCGCAGCTCCACGGTGATGCACTGGGGCTTTAGGCCCCAGCTGATCCTGCCCGTCGACGAGGCGGAGATCCCCCGCGGCAACCTCGGCAAGATCCAGCGGTCGCGGCTGCGCGGGGCCGTCGAGGCCGGCGCCCTGGACGAGGCCGTCCGCAGGTCGGACGCGGTGACCTCCCGCTTCCTCGGTGGTTACGTGGCTCCGGAGGGCGACGTCGAGATCACCCTGGCCGACGTCTACGCACGCGTCCTGAACACCGGGAAGGTCCCGACGACCGCCAGCTTCTTCGACCTGGGCGGCACCTCGCTGGACGTGCTGCGGCTCAAACTGGAGATACAGACCGAGTTCGGCATCGACGACGTGCCGATGTCCACGCTCCTTCAGGCCCCCAGCGTGCGCGCCCTGGCCCGGCGCCTGACCGCCGCACGGAGTGCCGACGGAGACTCTGCCTACGACCCGCTGGTGCCCCTCCAGGTCACCGGGGATGGAACGCCGCTGTTCTGCGTCCACCCCGGCCTGGGGGAGGTGCTCGTGTTCGTCAATCTCGCCAAGTACTTCACCGGTGAGCGGCCGTTCCACGCGTTGCGGGCCCGTGGGTTCGGGCAGGGCGAGAGCCACTTCGCGTCGTTCGACGACATGGTCACCACCTATGTGGCGGCGATCCGCCGGGCCCAGCCGAGCGGCCCGTACGCCGTGGCCGGCTACTCCTACGGCGGAGCGGTCGCCTTCGAGATCGCCAAACGCCTTGAGGCCGATGGCGACGAGGTCAGGTTCGTGGGTGTCTTCAACCTGCCGCCGAGCATCTCCGGGCGCATGAACGAGATCACCTTCACCGACGGCGCGATCAACCTGGCGCTGTTCCTGGAGCTGATCGCCGCCGCCGACATCGAAGGCCTCACCGCCACCCTGCGCCCCCTGCCCGAAGCGGACCAGCTGGCCTACCTGGTCGACCACGCGCCCAAGCGGCGCCTGATCGAACTGGACCTCACCGTCGAGCGGTTCACCACCTGGGTGCACCTGGCGCAGAACATGGTGCACCTGGGCCGCACCTACGAACCCTCCGGGTCGGTCGACGCCGTACGCGTCTTCTACTGCACGCCGCTCAAGGGCACCAAACAGGAGTGGCTGGACGACCAGCTGCGCCACTGGGACGACTTCACCCGCAACACCAACCGGTACATCGAGGTCGACGGCGAGCACTACACCCTGATGAGCCCGCAGCACGTGCAGACCTTCCAGGCAACGCTGCGGCACGAACTGACCCGCGCGCTCGGTTAAGGACGGACACAGGAATGCAAGGCAAGAAGATTCTCGTCACGGGTGGGACCGGTCAGGTCGCGATGCCCGTCGCCGAGGCGCTCGCCCCGGACAACGAGGTGTGGTGCCTGGGCCGGTTCGGCGACCCGGCCGCACGCAAGGCCCTGGAGGAGATGGGCGCCCGCACCTTCACCTGGGACATGGCCACCGACGAACTGGGGGAGCTGCCCGGCGACTTCACCCACGTCCTGCACTCGGCGGTGCACCGCGGAGACGGCCAGGACTTCGCGGAGACCGCGCGGATCAACGCCGCGGGCACCGCACGGCTGATGACCCACTGCTCCGGCGCCGAGGCGTTCTTGTACGTCTCGTCCGGGGTGGTCTACAACCGGGCCGACAGCACCCACCGGTACCGCGAGGGCGACGCCGTGGGCGGAGCGGTGCCGTGGCTGCCGACCTACCCCGTCGGCAAGCTCGCCGCCGAAGGGGTGGCGCGGGGCCTTGCCGAAGCGCTCGGACTGCCGACGGTGATCGCCCGGCTCAACATCGCCTACGGCCCGTACGGCCACGGCGGCGTACCCATGATCTTGTTCAAGCAGATGCGGAAGGGGCAGCCGTGTGCGGTGCCCCGCCAGGGACAGAACTACTGCAACCTGCTGCACACCGATGACCTCGTCCGGCAGGTGCCGCTGTTGTGGGGCGTGGCGGGGACGCCCGCGCGGGTGGTGAACTGGGGCGGGGACGAGGAGGTCGGCATGACCGACCTGCTGGAGTACATGTCCGAACTCACCGGTGTGCCGCTCGAGTTGGACCGCAGCGACTTCAGCCGGGAGACGGCGATCTTCGACCACGAGGTCCGCCGGGGGCTGATCGGCGACTGTTCCGTCGGCTGGAGGGCCGGCATCGCCCGCACCTTGGCCGAGCTGTTCGAGGAGTACCGCGACCGTATCGACGCGCATGTCACCGACGCGCATGTCACCGACGTGTACGTCGACGAGCAGGCGGCTGAGCAAAGGGCGGGGCACTAGCATGCGCGGACCCACAGATGCAGAGGCGCTCCAGCGAGTGCTGAGCGCCGCCCTCGGTTCCCGCGAACCGGTGGGCCCACTGGCCCAACTGGGCGCGGGCGACGACGCGTTGAGCGCCTTGGACCCCGCCGTCCTTGAACGCCCCACCTTGGTCGGCGGCGCGGCCCTGTACCACCCGACCGGCCCCGCTCCCACGGCCCACACGGTCGATGAGCTCGTGCGCCGCGCGGAGGCACTGGACGTGCCCCAGATCCTGGTGCCCCACGTCCGCCGCACCGACGACCCCGGCGCGCTGCGGTCGGCCGGCTTCGTCCCCGTCGCCGCCGGGGCCGAGTGCGTCGTCCGCCTGACCGGGGACGTGGACGAGCTCCTGCGCGCCCGCGTCGGCGGCCGCGGGCAGCGCGCCCTCCGGCGCAGCCACGCGGCGCTCTCCCGTGACCTCACCTGGGAGCGGATCCGCCTGAGCGAGCTCGGCGGGGCGCCCTGGGCGCGCGACGCCTTCGTGGAACTCCACCGCCGCCGCGCCGAGCGGCACGGGGGCGGCCACAACCCGTACGGCGCCGAGGCCCTCGACGCACTCGCGGGCGGTGTCCTCGCGGAGCGCACGGAGATGCTCGTGCGCCGTCGGGGGGACAGCGCGGTCCACGTGGCGCTCACGGTCAGGTCCCACAACGGCCGGGGGCTCTACCACCTGACGCAGGCCGCCGACCCCGACGATCCCGCCGCGGACAGCGACCTCCACGCGACGGCCCTGTACGGGCTCTGCCTCGACGCCCGGCGCTCCGGCCTGCACTGGGTCCATCTCGGCCCGGGGGAGGCCCGAGACATGCGCCGTCACGGAGCCGACCTGTTCGTCCCGCTCGACCACTGGCTGCGTGCCGAAGGCCTCACGGCCCGGGAGGAAGCTCCGGGGGAGTCGGCGCTGTCGCGTTTCGCCGCTCCTCCCGTCACGACCGTGCCGGTCCCGGGGCCGGCACGCGCCCGCCATCAGCCGAGGTTCGACACCATCGACCTGTCGAGCAACACCAATCCGTTCCTGGGCACCGCGGGCCAATACCCCCACCTCGACACGGCGGAGCTCGCCGAGACGTACTTGTCCACGATCTCCGGGCTGCCCGGCCACGAGGACACCGGAGCGCTGACCCCGGACCACCTGCTGTTCTCCAGCGGATCGGTCGACGGCGTCATGCTGCTCCTGGCGGCCCTTGCCTCGCCCGGTGAGAGCGTGTGCGTCACGCCGCCCACCTTCCCGCTCTACGCCCAC
This sequence comes from Streptomyces sp. NPDC047525, assembly GCF_040643025.1. Classification (NCBI taxonomy): domain Bacteria; kingdom Bacillati; phylum Actinomycetota; class Actinomycetes; order Kitasatosporales; family Streptomycetaceae; genus Streptomyces; species Streptomyces sp. NPDC047525. The sequence continues at coordinate 535,143 of NZ_JBEYTL010000001.1, read as the reverse complement.
TTCGCCCGACTGCTGCGCCTGCCTCTGGTCGAGGTGCCCCTGCGCGGCGACGACCTGTCCGAGCTCGACACCGAGCGGATCCTGGCGGCCGATCCGCGGGTGACCATCCTGTGCGATCCGAACAACCCGGTCGGGACCAGGCTCGATCCGGCGCAGGTGCGGGCCCTTGTCACCGGCACACGCGGCCTTGTCGTGATCGACGAGGCCTATGTCGAGTTCAGCGAGAAGCCCTCGTACGCCGGTCTTGTCGCCGAGCACGACAACCTCATCGTGCTCAGAACCCTCTCGAAGGCATGGGGGTTGGCCGGTGCCCGCTGTGGGATCGCCCTGGCGCAGCCCGGCATCATCGACGCCCTGCGGCGGGTGCAGGTGCCCTTCGGGTTCACCGACGCGTCGCAGAGCGCCGTACGGGATCGGCTGATCGGCGCGCGGCGGGTGCTGGCCAGCATCCGGCACATCCGGGCCGAGCGCGACCGGATGGCCCGGATACTGGCCGAACACCCCGCTGTGGAGCGGGTGTTCCCTTCGGATGCCAACTTCCTGCTGGTGCGGCTCCACAAGCACGAGCGCGTCATGGAGCAGCTGCACGACGCGGGGATCGTGGTCGCCGACGTCGGGTTCCTCATCCCCGGCACCTGCCGTGTCTCCATCGGCAACCGGCGCGCGAACGACGCGCTGCTCGCGGCGTTCTCCGCCGCCGTGTGAGCCGGATCAGGAGCCGACGGTGTCATCCGACGGAAGGGGTTCGTTCGCCCCGTCCTTGATCTCGACGACCACGAACGACAGGACGTCGTCGCCGATGTTCTTCAGGTCATGGAGGTGGTATTGCCCGCTGGAGAAACTGAAATACTGGGTCTGCCCGCGCACGTATGCTATTTCGCGGCTGCTGCCGTCACTCGCGTGCTGGCGGGCCCTGCCATCGGTGAGGGCGGTCCACGAGTAATCAAGTACGTGCCGGTGAACGGGAATACGCTCTCCCGGCTGGAGATGGGTCTCCCAGACACGCGCCGATTCGGTCTCTTTCACCAGCGACTGGCCGATGCATCCGTTATGGGTGTTGTTCTCGAATTCCTTGTGCAGCGGAGGGCTCCAGCGGTCGAACCCTTCGGCGACGACCGTGCTGGTCAGCGGAAGATCGGCGGATGAATGGCTGCCCATGAAGCGGTTCCTTTCGGTCTTCGGTGTGCGTCGATGGCACCCTAACTGACGTGTGCGCGCGTCAAGTGGCAGTTCCTTCAGTGCAATTGACCCTATGAGGAGGATGAACGCCTGTGATCGTGCTCGGTTACAACGGATTCACCAGGGGTGCGGAGCTTTTCGGACGTCTCTACGGGGCGACCGGAGTCGGCCGCAATCTCCTGGTGGGTCACGACGCCGCGGCCGCTCTGACCATCGACGGCGAGGTGGTCGCCGCAGTCGAGGAGGAACAGCTGAGCCGGGTCAAGAAGACCTCGGATTTCCCGGCGAACGCGATCAGTTGGTGCCTGGAATCCGCCGGTGTCGGACTCGACCAGGTGGACGTCGTCGCCTTCCCCTGGCGCTTTTCGCCGACCGTGGCCGAGGAGATGATCGCGCGGATAACCGGCGCCGACATGCCGGTCGCGGCCAAGTTCGACGCCCTGCGGCGCACGGGTGAGCTCTACACCGACATGCTCAGCCGCGAGGCGGTGTACGGCGACTTCGTCCGGCGCACCGGCCACGCCCTTGACCCCAACAAGCTGGCCCTGGTGCCCCATCACCTGGCTCACCTCATGTGCGGCGCCTATCTGGCGGGCGGGGGCGACGCGGCCTTCCTGGTGAGCGACGGCCGGGCCGAGACCCTCTCCTCCGTCATGGGTGAGCTGCGCGACGGGGTGGTCCGTCTCTTCGACGAGAGCACCGTCGACATGGCCAGCTCACTCGGCGTGGCCTACGGAAGGATCACCCGCTACCTGGGGTTCGTCCCCAACAACGACGAGTACAAGGTGATGGGCCTGGCCGCCTACGGCCCGCCGCCGCAGCACAACCCGCTGCTGGAACACGTGGTGAGGCTGCACGAGAACGGCTCGTACACCCTGTCGATCCCCAGTGAGATCGGCGCCTACTACGCGCTGTTCGACGACCTGTTCGGCGGCGACAGCGAGAAGCGCGAGGAGTTCGACTTCCGGGTCAAGGTGGCCGGTCTGGCCCAGCACATGGTCGAGGCCGTCACCGCTCATCAACTGCGGGCCCTGACCGCCGCATCGAGCCTCGACACCTTGCTCTTCGAGGGCGGTCTGGCGCTCAACTGCGTGGCCAGCACGAAGATGCTGGAGCGGTCCTCGTTCACCGGCATGGAGGTCAGCTTCGGGGCCAGCGACCCCGGTGTCGCCATCGGCGCGGCCGTGTACGCCACCGGCCTCAGGAACCGGCCCGCGGACGCGGTCACCACGCCGTACCTGGGCCCCTCGTACGACGAGCGGCAGATCCTCGACGCACTGGCACAGTACGCCGACCGCGTCGAGTGGCAGGAGGAGCCCGACACCTCCGCGGTCGCCGAGAGGACGGCGCAACTCCTTGCGGGGAAGAACGTCGTGGGGTGGTTCCAGGGCCGCGCCGAGTTCGGACCGCGCGCCCTGGGCAACCGCAGCATCCTCGCCAACCCGGCCCACCCCGACATCAAGGACATCATCAACCTCCGGGTGAAACACCGGGAGCCCTTCCGCCCGTTCGCGCCCGTCGTCCTCGAATCCGAGGCTCCCCGCGTCTTCGAGATGGGCAAGAAGACCTCGTCCCCGTACATGACGTTCGTCTTCCCGGTGCGCAAGGAGTTCCAGGAGCGGATCCCCGGTGCCTGTCACGTCGACGGCACGGCGCGGGTCCAGACCGTCGACGAGCGGCAGAATCCCGCCCTCGCGGAGCTGCTGCGCGCCTTCACGGCGCGGACGGACGTGCCCTGCCTCCTCAACACCTCCTTCAACGTGGCCGGTGAGCCCATCGTCTGCTCACCGCGAGACGCGCTGGAGTGCTTCCTCGCCACCGAGATCGACTGCCTGGTCATCGACCGGTTCGTGGTCACCAAGAAGAGCGGCTGAGCCGGGGCCGGTCCCTTGAATCGAAGGCCGCGTACAACCCTTGTGCCCCATGCGGTGTCGAACAGGGCGCCGGACAAGGAACGGGCCCTTTCCGGACACCCTCGCGCCTGCCCGGCCACTTTCCTTCACAGGAGCCGCTCGTGCGCAAGAACCGTTCGGCCGCCCTCGCCGCGGCCTCGTTCCTCCTTCTCACCGGGGCGTGCATCGCTGCCGCCCCCTCCGCTGTGGCAGGCACCCCCGGGGGTACGCACGCCAACGACCGCAACAGTGACTTCAACGGCGACGGATATGAGGACGTGCTGGTCGGAGCCCCAGGGGCGACGGTCAGCGGCCAGAAGGGCGCCGGTCTCGTCACCGCCCAGTACGGCTCGTCCAGTGGCATAGGCACCACCTCCGTCGCCCGGTTCAGCCAGTCGACGGCCGGCGTCGCGGGCGCCGCCGAGGCGGGTGACGGCTTCGGGAAGGCCGTCGCCACCGGCGACCTGGACGGGGACGGCTTCGACGACGCGATCGTCGGCATCCCCGGCGAGGACATCGGCGACACGGTGGACGCCGGTGGTGTCGCGATCCTGTGGGGCTCGAAGCAGGGCCTCAGCGGGGAGGCGAGCGACTGGCTGGAGACCCAGGAGCCCACCAAGGGTGAGCAGTTCGGCCTCAGTCTGGCCGCGGCGCACTTCACCGGCGAGACGCCGGGCGACGTGCTCGCCGTACTGGACCGTGACGACCTGGAGCTCTTCGCGTACGACGCCGCGCCGCAGGCCGATGGGCGGGCCCCGCTGAAGCGGCAGGCGACCGAGCGGCTGTCCGCTGCGGCCGACGGACGCGACATCCTGCCGAAGTCGCTGACCACCGGCGACTACGACGACAACGGCTACGCGGATCTCGTCGTGTCCGGCGTCTCCGTGGGTGACGAGCCGGGGCACGGCTGGTCCGCGCACTTCTCGGGGAACGCCGACGGCCTCGCGTACGAGCAGGATCTGCGCGGCGGCCCCGTGGCCGCGTCCGGCGACATCAACAACGACGGCTACGACGACTTGGTGACCGGCGAGCCCAACTCCCCCGACGACGGGGGCGAGACGATGACCGGCGGCCTGGTGGGCGTCCGCTACGGCGACGCGGACGGCCTCAAGGACGAGGCCAAGTGGTGGACGCAGGACAGCTCGGACGTGCCGGGCACCGCCGAGCGCGGTGACGGCTGGGGCGCCGATCTGTCCGTGGCGGACACGAACGGCGACGGCTTCGCGGACGTCGCGATCGGCGCACCGGGCGAGGACATCGGCACCGTCGCGGACGCCGGAGCGGCATGGGTGCTGCGCGGTGCGCACGAGGGCCTGACGGGGATCGGCGCCAAGTCCTGGGACCAGAACTCCGCTGACATCCCCGGAGTGGCCGAGAAGGGCGACAAGTGGGGTGCCCAGGTGCGCCTGACGGACCCGAACCGCGACGGCCGCTTCGGCCTGCTTGCCGCCGCGCCCGGCGAGAACGCCGGGGACGGAGTGGTGTGGGTCCTGTCCGCCGGGACGGGAGGCGTCACCGCGTCGGGCTCCTGGACGTACGGCGCCGAGTCGCTCGGTGCGCCGGGCACGGCCGCGGCGTTCGGCGCGGCGATCGACGAGTAAGAGCCGAGGGTCCGTAGCGGGCCTTGCGGCAGGCCATCCGGACGTGGTCGTGAGCGGCCTACGTATGATCACGGTCATGTGCTCACGACTGCGTTCGGAGGCTGAACAAGCATGACAGAGAGCCGAGTTGTCGTCGTCACGGGCGGCGGAACGGGCATCGGCGCCGCCACGGCCCGGCAGCTGCGTGCGGCCGGGCACCGCGTGGTCGTCTCCGGGCGGCGTCCCGAGCCGCTGCACCGCGTCGCCGAGGAGACCGGGGCACTGGCCCACCCCGCCGACGCGGGAGACCCCGCGGAGGTCGCGGGCCTCGTCGATGCGGCCATGGAAGCCTACGGCCGCATCGACGGGCTCGTGCTCAACGCCGGGGTCGGGCGCAGCGGAGCGGTCGGCGACCTCTCCGACGAGGACTGGGAGGCCGTGATGCGCACCAACCTCACCGGGCCTTTCCTGCTTCTGCGGGCCGCGCTTCCCCACCTCCTTGAGGCGCGCGGCTCGGTGGTCGCGGTCGCCTCGGTCGCCGCCCTGCGCAACGGCGTGGCCAACGCGGCGTACGCGACGTCCAAGGCGGCGCTCCTCCAGCTGTGCCGCTCCCTCGCCGTCGACTACGGCAAGGCAGGGCTGCGCGCCAACACCGTGTGTCCCAGCTGGGTGCGGACCGAGATGGCCGACCGGAGGATGACGCGCTTCGCCGAGGAGGCAGGACTGGGGGACGGCAGCGCCGACGCCGCGTACGAGGAGGCGACGCGGCTCGTCCCCGTCGGCCGTCCGGGTGAGCCGGAGGAGGTCGCCGAGGCGATCACCTGGCTGCTCTCGCCCGCCGCCTCCTTCGTCAACGGCGCGACGCTGACCATCGACGGCGGGGTGACGGCGGTGGACCCCGGAACCTCCGCGTTCGACTTCAGCATCGCGCCGCGCGCCTAGCGGACCGGGCGGGGAGAACCGGTCGGGGTCAGCCGAAGCGTTCCACGCGGAGCTGGGCGGGTGGGAACGGCGAGGATGACGTCGTGCCCACCGACCAGTAGCCGCCGTCGGTGCCGGGGATCGGGGCGATGCCCTGGGGCAGATAGGTGGATGGCGTCTCCGGCCCGCGTTCACTGATCCAGGCCGTGCCGTCCCAGCGCAGATAGTGGGCGCGCTTCTGGTCCCAGAAGTCCCAGCCGGAGATCCGGTCGGGCCGTCCTGCGGCGTCCGCCGTGATGCCGCTCAACAGACCCACGGTGAAAGGCGACTTGACGCTGGTCCACCGGGCGCCGTCCCAGTGCTCCAGCGTGACGCCGGGCGGTTTGCCGGGCGGCCCGCCCACGCCGTACGCGAATCCGGTGAGCCAGATGTCGTCGTGCGCGACCGGGAGCAGTCCGGTCACCGAGGCGCGGATGCCGAGCGTGCGGGGCACCACCGTCCAGGCGCCGTCCCAGCGGGCGATGATGTCGCCGTGGACCCACACCTCACCGCCGGGTGTCACGTGGACGCCGGACGGCGTGGGCGCGGCCTCGTCCGGCAGCGGCCTGCACCAGCGCCACGTCGTGCCGTCGCCGCGCATCAGCCCGGCGCGGTCACCGTGCCGCCCCGACACCCAGAACCGGCCGCCGGGCGCGGACGCGACACCGGTCAGCCGCGTGCCCGGCTCACCCCGGCCGGGGAAGTCCGCCTCGCGCCAGGTCGTGCCGTCCCACGCCAGGAGCTGATCGTGGCCCGCTGTGTTCGTGCCGATGGCCCACGCCGCGCCGTCCGGACCGGCGGCGACCGCGCGCAGACCACCGCGGTACGTCAGGTGGGAGAGGTCGGTCAGTGACCAGGCGGAGCCGTTCCAGCTGAGGGCGAGCGGAGTGCCGACGCTGCTTCCGTTGCGCCCCTGTTCGCCCACCGTCCAGGCGCGTTCGGGGCTCGCGGCGGCGACCGCGAGCAGGTGGGCGGCCTCCTGCCCGGCCGGGGCTGCGACCTGCTGCCAGGCCGCGGTGCTGTCGGTGGCGGGCCGCATGGGGGCGGCGCCCGCCAAGGGCACGGGCAGGGCCAACCCCGCGCCGGTGACGGCCAGTCCACGGACAAAGACGCGTCTTCGCATGAAGGGAGCCCTTCTTGAGGTCATGTCTTGAGGTCTTGTCGGACGCTTGCCGGAGGCAACACCCTGAACCGGGCGAGGTGAGCCGTCAATGCACGGGGATGCGCAATTCGGGTCAGGCCGCGCGGAGTTATTCGGGGGCGATGCGGTGATGTTCGCCGGTAACGTGGCGCGTCGACTGAGGGGTGGACGCGACACATGACATCGAGCACCTTCCGCATCGGCGGTGAAATCGGCGTGCGCCGGATCGGGTTCGGGGCGATGCGCCTCGCGACCGAGGCCGGGGCGGCCAGGGAGGCCTCCGTCGCGGTGGCTCGGCGGGCCGTCGAACTGGGCATCACGCTGATCGACACGGCGTTCATGTACGGCTGGGGCGCCAACGAGGAACTCCTGGTCGAGGCCTTGCATCCCTATCCGGACGACCTGCTCATCGCGACCAAGGTCGCCATCGAGAAGCCGCAGCCCGGCGAAGAGGCCCCGGTCAACGGACGGCCGGAGTTCCTGCGTGAGCAGGTCGAGCAGGCCCTGCGCAGGCTTCGCGTCGAGCGGATCGGGCTGCTCCAGATGCACCGTCTCGATCCGAAGGTCCCGCTCGCCGACCAGCTCGGCACGCTGCGGGAGTTCCAACTCGACGGCAGGATCGGCCATATCGGCCTGTCCGAGGTCACCGTCGACGAACTCGACGAGGCGCGGCGGATCATCGACGTGGCGAGCGTGCAGAACCGCTACAGCCTGCTCGATCGCGAGCACGAGGCCGTGCTCGACGCCTGTGACGCGGCCGGGATCGCCTTCCTGCCCTGGCGGCCCGTCCACCCGGCGGCCTCGACAGCGACAGCCGAGATCGCGGCCGTGGCGGCCGAACTCGACGCCACCGCGGCGCAGGTCGCGCTGGCGTGGCTGCTCGACCGTTCACCCGTCGTGCTGCCGATTCCGGGCACCGCCTCACTCGACCACCTGGCGGAGAACGTCGCCGCGGGGGACCTGCGGCTGAGCGACGAGCAGCGCGAGCGCCTCGACGGGATCACGCTTCCCACTGCCGGATGAGCCGGGTCAGCGCCTGCGCCGCGGCACTGGTGTAGGCGCTGTCGCGGCGCAGGAGAACCACCGTGCGGGCGGGCAGTGCGGGGGTGAGCGGTACGGGGTGCAGGTGGGGGTGGTCGCGGGTGAGCGCGTCGGGCAGGACCGTGGCCAGGCCGGTGCGGTGGACGATCTCCGTCAGGGCGTTGATCGAGTTGGCTTCCACGCTGATGCGCGGCCGCACGTGGTGTGCGGCGAGATAGGCGTCGATGTGACCGCGCGTGGCGAAGTCGCCACTGAGCAGGGCCAGTTCGAGACCGTCGGTCATCTCCCGCACGGGCAGCGGCTCGTCGCGTCCCGTGTGCGGGTGGCGGGTCCCCACGACGAGGCCGAGGGTCTCGGTGAACAGCGCCGTTCCGGTGATGCCGGGAAGGTGGTCTGCGCTGAAGGCGATCCCCAGGTCGAGTTCGTCTGCGAGCAGCGCGGCCTCGATGCCGTCCTGGTTCATCTCGCGCACGTCGAGGCTGATCGCCGGATGGCGGGCGTGGAACCGGGCGATGAGCGGACCGATGAGGTAGGCCGTGAACGTCGGGGTCATCGCAAGACGCAGGTGGCCACGGGTCAGGTCCTGTACGTCGAGGACGGCGCGTTCGGCCGCGGCGAGGTCGCGCAGGGCGCGGCGCGCGTAGGGGACGTAGGCCTCCCCGGCGTCGGTCAGGCGCACACTGCGGCCGGTGCGGTCCAGGAGCTGGACGCCCAGTGACTTCTCCAGCTGCTTGATCTGCTGGGAGAGGGTCGGCTGGGAGATGCGCAGGTCTTCGGCGGCGCGGGTGAAGTTGCCGTGCTCGGAGACGGCGAGCAGATAGCGCAGGTGACGCAGTTCCAAGGCCATGACCACAACTATAGATGGCATCGATGGAAGGTATGGCTATTACGTCTTGGACGCTATAGGTCCAGGTCATGCATGGTGGATCTCGTCAGCCCTACCGGGGCCGATGCCACCGAAGGGAGTGACCATGCAGGACCTCACCGAAGGTGTCGCGCGTTTTCGGCGCGACGTCTTTCCGGCGAAGGCCGACCTCTTCACCCACCTCGCGGACAGCCACGCGCCGACGACGCTCTTCATCAGCTGCTCCGACGCCCGGGTGGTGCCGGAGCTGCTCACCCAGAGCGAGCCGGGTGAGCTGTTCGTCATCCGGACCGCGGGCAACCTCGTGCCCGCCTACGCACCTGGCTCGGACGGTGTGGCGGCCGGGATCGAGTACGCCGTCGCCGTCCTCGGTGTGTCGGACATCGTCGTCTGCGGGCACTCCGCCTGCGGAGCGATGACCGCCCTCGCCGAACAGCACGACCTGGGCGGCCTGCCCGCCGTCGCCGACTGGCTGCGCCACGCGGACGCCTCCCGGGCCAGGGCCGGTGCCGAGGCCTCCGCCGAGCCGGGTACGGAACTGCTGGCCGACCTCGTACGGGAGAACGTGCGGGCCCAGCTGGCGAACCTCGCCACCCACCCCTCGGTGGCCCGCGCCCTGCTCCGGGGCACGCTCGCGCTGCACGGCTGGGTCTACGACATCCCCACCGGCACGGTCGAGGAACTCGACGCCGCCGCCGTCCGCGCCTGACGACCACGCGACGACGCCCGTCACGCCCCTCACCCTCATCACGCCCGTCACGTCAACCACGTAAGGAAGTCTTCCCATGACGCAAGCCCAGTTCGACCCCGCCGCCCGCCAGGCCCTGGCCGTCACCGCCGTCGAGGCCAAGGTGCGCAAGGATCTGTCCTGGCAGCAGATGGCCGACGTCACCGGCTACTCGGTCGCCTTCGTCACCGCCGCCGTGCTCGGGCAGCACGCCCTGCCGGAACCGGCCGCGCAGGCCGTCGCCGAGCTCCTCGGCCTGGACGCCGACGCGGCGACGCTGCTCCAGACCATCCCGACGCGTGGTTCCATCCCCGGCGGGATCCCCACCGACCCGACCATCTACCGCTTCTACGAAATGCTCCAGGTCTACGGCACCACGCTCAAGGCCCTGGTCCACGAGGAGTTCGGCGACGGCATCATCAGCGCGATCAACTTCAGGCTTGACGTGAAGAAGGTCGCCGACCCCGAGGGCGGGGAGCGCGCCGTCATCACCCTGGACGGCAAGTACCTGCCGACCAAGCCCTTCTGAGGCGGCGTCACATCAGGCCGTAGGGCGGTCGATCCGGTAGAGGTAGTGGGCGCGGTCGTCGATGGGGTTGTCCGGTTCCAGCGACACCTCGGCGACCCGCCGCAGGCCCGCCTTCTCCAGGATGCGCCAGGACGCGTGATTGCCCGCATGCACGGGGACGAGCACCGCGGTGGCATCGGGGCGGTCGGTCCAGGTGGCCTCGACGATCGCCCGGATCATGCGCGTGCCGAGCCCTCGGCCGACCCGGAGGGGGTCCCCGATGAGGTAGTCGATGGACATGGCGCCCTGGGGGATCTCCACCTGGCCGTCCAACTCGGCGCCGTACTCGGGGTAGTCGGCGAAGCGGTAGCGCTGGACGAGGCCGAACGGTTCGCCGTCGAGCAGCATGAGCAGGTCCTCCGACGCCTCCTCCCCGCGGGCCGCCGGGCCGAAGTCGCGCTCCACGGCCTCGGGTGACGTCTCGTGGTTCCACCAGCGCGCGACGTGCGGCTGCTCCAGCCACCGCCGCAGCAGAGGGAAGTCCGGTTCGTCGAGTCGACGCCAGCTGATCATCGGGCACCTCGGGGGAGCGGAACTCGGGGGAGTGGATCATGGAAAAGCGGGACGGTGGACGCCGCGTCCATTGTCCCGCCCGCCGCGGAATCAACCCCCGTACGTGGCCTCGGACTCGCCGAGCACCGCGGCGAAGTCCGAGGCGAGCGGCGCCGTGTCCGTCACCTCCAGCATGGCCGTGGTGATCCGTACGGCGGTGGGCGTGGCGATACGGAAGCGTGACCCCGCGGCCACCCACCACCCCCGCGAGCGCAGTCCGTTGACCACCGCGGACTCGTCCCGCACCGGCACCCACACGTTCATTCCGCTCGCCCCGCGCGCCGGGATCCCGCGCCGCGCGAGTTCCCCGATCAGCGCCAGGCGCCGCTCGGTGTAGGCGCGCTCGGCCCGCCCCACCAGCGCTCGCGCGGCGGGATCGGCCATCGTGCGCTCGACCGTCTCCTGCAGTACGTGACTGACCCACCCCGAAGTGAGCAGCATCCGCCCCTCGTGCCGGGCCAGCGTGGTGGCGTCGCACGCCAGTGCCGCCCACCGCAGGTCGACGCTCAGATGCTTGGACACGGTCCGCGCCTGGGCCCAGCGTGCGAGCCCGCCGGCGGCCAGCGAGTAGGCGGGCGGCCCTGCGACGTCCGCGTTGTGATCGTCCTCGACGACCAGCACGTCAGGGAAGCCGCCGAGGACTTCGAGCAGGGCGTCCCGCCGTGCCTCCGAGAAGCAGCCGCCCATCGGGTTCTGTCCGCGAGGGCTGCACACCAGGGCCCTGACCCCGGCCCGCAGCGCACCGCGCAACGCATCGGGCCTGATCCCCTCGTCGTCCACCGCCACCGGCACCATGCGAAGGCCCAACGCCGGTACCAGGTCGAGGAGATGGTGGAAACCGGGGTCCTCCACGGCCACCGCGTCGCCCGGCTTCAGTTCCACGGACAGCAGCCGCGCCATGCAGTCGAGCGCCCCGTGCGCGAAGGTCACCCGGCCGTCCGGCACGCCGTCCCGTGCGAACCACTCGCGGGCCAGCTCCTCGAGTCCCGCACGGCGCGGTGAACCGCGGTGCGAACCGCTGACGGGGTCCACCCGGTCGGGCGGAAGGAGCACCGGAAGCAGCGCCGGATCCGGATGCCCGCCCGCCAGATCGCGCACCCCTTGCGGCACCTTCGGCGGGCGGCGCGTCCCGACCGCCGGAGCCTGGGCCACCACCGTGCCGCCGCGCCCGCGCGTCACGACGATCCCGCGCTGCCGGAGCTCCTTGTAGGCCGTCGCGACCGTCCCCGCGCTGACCCCGAGATCGTCGGCGAGCCTGCGCACCGGAGGCAGCGCGTCGCCCGGCGCCAAGCCGCCCTCGGTCACGGCCTGTTCGACCGACGAGGTGATTCCCTTGGCGGTCGCCCCACTGATCGCATATTGTGCTGCCACGTAAGCCAGTATGTATCAGTACAAAACAAGGAGTCAAGCCGGACATGGCGGAGTCACGCCACGGCCGGTCGCATCGCACGTCAGTCACATCGCAAGCCAAGGGGGAGTGGTGAGCCTCAGTCGCAGGCGGGCCGCGCTGTACGCACGCATACCAGGGGGCATCGACGGCCGCCGCATGCTCTGGATCGCACTGATCAACAAGGTGGGCACCGGCCTCTGGATGGGGGCGGCGGCCCTCTACTTCACTCTGGTCACCGGGCTCTCCGTCACCGAGGTCGGTGTGCTCATGGGCGTCTCGGGGGCCGTCGGCATCGCGGGCGCCCCGCTCGCGGGCCACCTCGCCGACCGCTTCCCCGTCACCCGCGTCATCATCGGTGCCCAAGTCCAGCAGTCCATCGCCCTGTTGGCGCTGCTGACCACGGACAACTTCTCCCTGCTCCTTGTCTACTCGGCCTTCAGCAGCCTCGCCGACCGCGGAGCCAACGTCCTCACCAAGCTGTACGCCGCCCGCATCGCGGGCCCGGACCGCACCAAGTACCAAGCCGTGCAGCGCTCCGTCTCCAACGCGGGCTGGGCCATCGGCGGCCTGGCCGGTGCGCTCGCCCTCGCCGTCGGCACCACCCATGCCTACCAGGCCCTGCTCATCGGCAACGTGCTCAGCTTCCTCGCCGCGGCGGCCCTCACCCTGCGCTGCGCCGAACCGCCTTCCCCCTCCCGGGTGGTCACGGACTCCACGGCCCCGGCCCCGCAGGCCCGGCCGTCCAGTCCCTGGCGCGACCGCCCCTACCTGCTTTTCACCGCCACCGAGGCGGCACTCTTCCTCGACGACGCGGTGCTCCAGGTCGGCATGCCCCTGTGGATCGTCCACGCCACCGACGCCCCGCACGGTCTCGCGCCGCTGCTCATGGTCCTCAACTGCGTGCTCGTGGTCTGCTGCCAGGTCCCGCTGTCCCGCTTCGGGAGCACGCCGGACAAGGCCCGCGGCCTCCTCGTGCCCCTCGCCGCCTGCTTCGTCGTCGGCTGCGCCGCCATGGCCGCCTCGGTGGCCGGTGGCATCTGGCTGACCGTCACGGCTCTGGTGGCCGCGGCGATCGCGTTCACCTTCGCGGAGATCCTGCACGCCATCGCGTCCTGGGAGCTCTCCATCGCGCTCGCCCCCGACGACGCCCAGGGTGCCTACCTCGGGGTGCACGGTCTCTCCTCGTCCGCCCAGCGCAGCGGGGGACCGCTCCTGGTCACCGCCGTGATCGCCGCGGGGCCCCTCGCCTGGCCGCTGCTCGGCGCGGGCGTGATCGCGACCGTCGCGGCGCAGAGCCATCTCGTACGTACGAGGCTGCGCCGGCCGGGCGGCCCCGCGGATGCGCGCGGCGCGCTGCGCGAACGGGGCCAGCGGCTCGGCTCGTAGCCAGGCACCGGGAACCGACCCGCGACGGCGTCCGGCCCGCCACTGGTGCGTGGCGGGCCGGACTCGGGGAGGTGCGGAGTGGCTTGAGACTCAGGGGCCGTAAGTCCCGGCGGCCATGAGCCTCAGCGGCCGATGCGGATGCGGTGCGCCTGGTCCTGGCCCTCGGGGCCGGTGCCGGACTTGTCGACCACGAACGCCGTACCGTCCGTCACCTGGACGTGGTTGGGGTTGGCGCCGGTGGCCAGGGTCTCCACGACGGTGCCCTTGGCGGGGTCGACGACCGTGACGGTGCCGGGGGTCCGGTTGGCGACCAGGACGTTGCCCGAGCGCCGGTCGGCGGCGACGGACAGGGCGCCCGCGCCGGTCGGCACGGACTTCGTGACGGTGCCCTTTTTGAGGTCGACGACGGAGAGGCCGCCGGCGGCCTGGTCGGCGGTGTAGGCGGTGCGGCCGTCCTTGGAGAGCGCGATGGAGATCGGGCCGTCACCGGTGGGAATGAGGCGGGGGCTCTCGCTTTTCCGGGTGATCTCGATGATGCGGTCGCCGTTGAGATCGGCCGCATAGGCGGCGCCGGTCCGTGCGTTCACCGCGAGGCCGGTCGGGCTCGATCCCTCGACCGTGACGCGCTTCTTCTCCTTGAGGGTGCGGGTGTCGAAGGCGACGACGGTGCCGTCGCCGAAGCTGCTCGCCCACGCCGTGTTGTGCTTGGCGTCCACGACGACCTCGCGGGCGTGGTTCACGCCGGGCAGCGAGGCGAGGTGCTTGCCGGTGCGCTGGTCGTAGACGGCGACGGAGTTGTCACGGGTGTTCGTCGTCCAGACGGTGTTGTGCTCGTCGTCGACGGCGACTCCGTAGACGGCCTCGACGGCGCCGGTCTCGGCATTGGTGACCGGAGGCGTGTAGGTGGCCTTCACCTTCAGCGTGCGCGGGTCGACCTTCAGGAGGCTGGAGGTGGTGACGGGCGGTCGGCCCACCGCGGAGGTGGCCCACAGCACGTTGTTCCGCTCGGAGTACGCGGACTGGTAGAGCCCCTTCACGAGCGGCGCGGACTCGACGGTCGAGCCGGACGCTTTGCCGGTGGTCTGGCCGGGCTGCGCGGACGCGGTGCCGGTCAGGGCCAGCGCGCTGCCCGCGGCGAGGGCCACGGCGACTGCGGCGGTACGGCGGATGCGGCAGGTGAGTGAGGTCATGCTGCGTCAGTCTCCTTGACAGAGGCGCCTCCGGAAGAGGCGAGCACTCGATAACTTAGCTTAGCCTAACCTAAGTCACGCACCTTGAATTGTGTGGCGCCCGCCACATCCGACCCTACGACCCCTAGGGGGGAGGCGAGGGCAAACCCTCAGCCACATAGGGCAGTTGGGAGGATGCGGCGGCCGGAATGGATCGGCGAGGCTCGTCCCCATGACGAAGATCAAGCGAAACGCAGCCCTGCTCGCCGCCTCCGCGGCCGTCCTCAGCCTGACCGCACCGCTGGCCGCGACGGCCTCGACGCCCGCCGCCCCCACCGCTCCCGCCACGGCCAAGTCGCTTGACTGGAAGCCGTGCAAGGGCAGCGGCCTCGACCCCCGCCAGGAGTGCGCCACCGTCGAAGTCCCGATGGACTACGCCCACCCCAAGGGCAAGCAGATCGGCATCGCCGTCTCGCGCATTCCCGGCGAGAACCCCGATGCGCGCCGCGGTGCACTGCTCCTGATCCCCGGCGGGCCCGGCGGCTCCGGCATCAACAACCCTTCGGGCAAGGGTCAGAAGCTGCCGCAGGCAGTCCGGGACGCCTACGACCTGATCGGCTTCGACCCCCGGGGCATGGGCCGCTCCACCCCGGTCAGCTGTGGCCTCGGCCAAGCCGACCTCGCCCCGTCGAGACTGCGCCCCTGGCCCGCTCCTGACGGTTCCGTCACCGGCAACATGACCGCGGCCCGGCGGGTGTCGGACGCCTGCGCACGCAACGGCGGCGACCTCATCCGCCACATCAGCACCGCCAACGAGGCGCGCGACCTCGATCGCATCCGCGCGGCGCTCGGCGAGCGGAAGGTCTCCGCGTGGGGAGTCTCGTACGGAACCTACGTCGGCGCGGTCTACAGCCAGCTCTTCCCGCACCGCACCGACCGCGTCGTCCTCGACAGCAACGACGACCCCGACCCCACGCGGGTCTCCCGCGGCTGGCTCGCCGGACATGAGCAGGGAGTCGAGGACACCTTCCCCGAGTTCGCCAAGTGGGCCTCGGCACCCGGTAATCCGGACCGCCTGGCCCGGACGGCGGCCGAGGTGCGCCCGCTCTTCCTGCGCCTGGCCGCCGAGCTGGACCGCGACCCGATCCCCTGGCCGGGCGCCAACCCCGAGGAGCTCGACGGCAACGTCCTGCGCCAGGCCCTGCTGACCACGCTGTACGACCCCGACGACTTCCCCGGCCTGGCCAAGCTGATCCTGGCCGCCCGGAAGGGCACGGTCCCGCCCGCGCCGCAGGCTCCCCCGGAGGCGGTGCTGCAGAACGCCGTCGCGGTGGGCTCCGCCGTCCTCTGCAATGACATCGAGTGGCCCGGGTCGCCGGACGCGTACGCCAAGGAGGTCGCCGAGAGCCGGTCCAAGCACCCCCTCACCGCGGGGATGCCGAGGAACGCGATGCCTTGCGCGGCCTGGCCGTTCCGGCCGAAGGAGGCCCCGGTGCGGATCACCGACAGCGGCCCGTCCAACATCCTCCTCATCCAGAACGAACGCGACCCGGCGACCCCGCTCAGCGGCGCCCTCAAGCTCCGCACGTCCCTGGGTCAGCGAGCCACGATGGTGACGGTGAACTCGACGGGACACGACGCCTACCTCGACAACGGCAATGAGTGCGGCGACCGGACCGTCTCCCACTTCCTGGCGACGGGAGAGCGGCCGACACGGGACAAGTACTGCGGCTAGACGGGACAGCAGGCGGGCCGCGCGGCCGCTCGAAGGGCATGGAGGCGGCGGCGTCGTGCGGCCCACCCTTCAGGCCAGTGACTCCGCGGTGTCCAGGAACGGCCGACCGAGCTCCTCCGCGCCGAAGTCGAGCACATAGAGCCCGGTGGAGACCCGCTCCAGGAAGCCCCACTCCCAGACCGCCCGCCGATCCACCCCGGTCCGCTCCGAGAGCAGCGCGCAGTAGGAGCGGACCAGACCCGCGGCCGAAGCCGCGTCCATGCCCCTCAACTCCCCGCACCAGTCGCGGAGTACGACCCCCAGGTCGTACGCGGGATCGGCGAGGAACCCGTCGGGATCCACGAAGACGAACCCCGCCTCTGCCCCGGCCCGCGGTGCGGTGACCCGCAGCGCGTTGCCCGGGTGAGGGTCGCCGTGCACGACGACGCAACGGCCGGGATCGAACGCCGCGGCCCGCCGTTCGGCGTACGTCAGGGCCTGGGCCACGACCCGCTCGGAGCAGGGACGGCCAAGGCTCTCCCACAGCCGTCCGACCAACTCGCCCAGGGTGAGGGCCTTCTCCTGCGCCGGATCGACGCTCAGCCCCGGTGCGCGAGGCACCCGCCAAGCGCGCTGGAGCATGGCGCACAACGTCTCGATCTGCCGCCACGGGTCGAGACCGAGCCGGTCCATCGAAGGCCCGAGCGCTTCCTGGAGCATCGCGTGACGGTCGAGATCGTGGGCAAGGAGCCTCGCGTACCCCTGTCCCCGCGCGAGGCGAAGGGTCTGCACCTGGGCGGCGAAGTCCGGCGCGGGAAGGGAGAGTTTGAGCACCGCCTCACGCCCGCCCCCGGTCCGGGCCCGCGCCACGTAGGAGGCACTCCCACCGGGCAGCGACCGCCCGACCTCGATGGACCAGCGCCGCTCCAGCGCACGGATGAGACCGGGCAACCCGGCCAGCCACTGCTCCCCGAGGGCTCCGAGGCTGCGGGCCTTCTGGCGTACGAGGGGCTGGACTTCGACGGCGGGCTCGGTCACGGCGTCGATTATGGCCGCCGGGAACGGGGAGTTGGCACCCGGCGTGATCAACGCCGCCTAGGGCAGCGGTCCGCCGCGGGCGGTGATCCACAGGTCGTACCACTCCTCGTGGGTGAGTTCCGGTTCGCGGTGCACGGCGTCCCGGCAGGCGAGGATGCGCTCGGGGCGGCTTGTGCCGATGACCGGGGCGATCCGTGCCGGGTGGCGCTGGAGCCACCACAGCAGGATCGTCTCCGGCGTCGTCCCCTTGCGGGCGGCGAGGTCGGTGACGAGCCGGGCGGTCGGTGAATCGCCGCCGCCGGTGAAGCGGCCCCTGGCCAGCGCTCCCCAGGCCTGCAGCTGGATTCCGTTGGCGGCGCAGTACTCGAGTGTCCCGTGCGGGAAGCCGCTGTCGGACGCCGCCGGTGTGTTCACGAGCACGCCCGACTCGACCCAGTCGCGGCTGTCCAGGCTCATCTCCAGCTGGTTGGCGACCAGCGGTACGTCGAGGTGCGCCCGCAGGTGGGCGATCTGTGCGGCGCTCATGTTCGACACACCGAACCTGTGCACCAGGCCCTGCCCGTGCAGAGTGGTGAGGGCCTTCGCGATCTCCTCCGGGCCCGTCAGCGGGTCGGGGCGGTGCAGGAGCAGTACGTCGATCACGTCGGTGCGCAGCCGGGTGAGGCTCTCCTCGACGCGCTGGACGATGCTCGGCCCGCGCAGGTCGTACAGCCCTGGCCGGGCGCCGTCGGCGAGGCGGATGCCGCACTTGGTCTGCAGGACGATGCGGTCGCGCAACCCGGGTGCTCTGGCGAGGACCTCGCCGAAGACCGCCTCGGACTTGCCGTGCCGGTAGATGTCCGCGTGGTCGAACACGGTGACGCCGGCCTCAAGGGCGGCGTCCACGGCGGCCTCTGCCCCGGCGATGTCCTTGGCGGTGTACGGCGTGGTGTCCCACGTTCCGCCTATCCCCATGCACCCGTACAGCACGCGGCCGTTGCGCACGTCGGTCTGCGATGCCATGTCTCCTCCTCCGTGTCGCTCCGTGGTGGACCTGGTCATCGTCGCTCAGGTCCGCGCGTGTCCCGTCAGCGGGCCGCCCTGTGACTCGGCGGCCAGGGTGAGGAGTTGGTCCCTGGTGATGACGTCCGTCCGCGTGGCCGGGACGGTGCAGGCGTACGCGCCGGCGATCGCGCCGTAGTGGGCGCAGCGCGAGGGCGGCTCGCCGGTGAGCCGGCCGAAGAGGTAGCCGGACGCGAAGGCGTCACCGGCGCCGTTGGAGTCCACCACCGGTGCGGGGGGCGTGACGGCCGGCACGTGGGACAGCTCGCCGTCGACGAGGAGGTGGGCACCCTCGGCTCCGGCCGTCGCGATGACCGCCTCGGCCCGGCCCCGCGCGGCGATCCGCCGCATCGTCCTCTCCGGGTCCGTCAGGGCGGTGGCCGACAGGAAGACGAGGTCGGCTTCGTGGGCGAAGGCCTCGTGGTACGGCTCGGACCCGTCCCAGTCGTGCAGGTCGGTCGAGACGGTCACTCCCGACGCGCGCAACGTGGGCAGGGTGAAGGCGCAGGGGTAGGTGAGGGAGACGTGGGCGTGCCGGCTCACCGAGGCGAGGGCCTCGACCGTCGCCGCAGGCAGCCGGTCCGCTTCCCGGGAGCGGCTGTTGTCGTACAGCGAGAGGCGCCGCCCGTCGGGACCGACGAGGTTCACCGCGCGTTTGGTGCCGCCGCGCTGGAGCACCTCGGTGAGCGGGATGCCCCGCTCGCGGTGCAGGGCGCGCACCAGGTCGCCCTCGTGGTCGTCGCCGATCAGGTCGATGTGATGCGTACGCAGCCCCAGGGCCTGCACCCCCATCGCCACGAAGTCCCCGGTCTGCCCGGCCCGCATGTCGATCGCGGGCACCATGTGGCTGTCGGCGAAGGGGAGCGGGAGCTCGGGAACGTACACGATCGAGTCCACACCGGCGCCGCCGAGCACCAGGACGTCGATCTCGGTCTCCATCGGCACGGCCTAGGCGTCGCGGCGCTCGGACCGGCCGGATGCGGTCGAGTCGCGGACCACCAGTTCCGGCATGAAGACGAACTCGCTGTGCGGAGCCGGGGTCCCGCCGATCTCCTCCAGGAGGGTGCGGACCGAGGCCTGGCCCATCGCCTGGACCGGCTGGCGGATGGTGGTCAGCGGGGGATCGGTGAAGGCGATGAGCGGGGAGTCGTCGTAGCCGACCACCGAGATGTCCCGGGGCACCTCCAAGTCCCGTTCCCGGGCGGCCCGGACGGCGCCGAGCGCCATCATGTCGCTGGCGCACACGATCGCGGTGCAGCCACGGCCGATCAGCGTGCCGGCCGCTGCCTGGCCGCCCTCCAGGGTGTAGAGGGAGTGCTCGATGAGCTGCTCGGAGTCCTTGGGCGACATCCCGAGGCGTTCGCGCATGCCGATCTGGAAGCCCTCGATCTTGCGCAGCACCGGCACGAAGCGCTTGGGGCCCACCGCGAGCCCGATGCGGGTGTGGCCGAGCGATGCGAGGTGCGTGACGGCGAGACGGGCCGCGGCGCGGTCGTCCGTGGAGACGAAGGGGGCCTGCACCTTGGGGGAGAAGCCGTTGACGAGGACGAAGGGCACGCCCTTGCCGCGCAGCACTTCGTAGCGCTCCATGTCGGCGGTGGTGTCCGCGTGCAGTCCGGAGACGAAGATGATCCCGGAGACGCCGCGGTCCACCAGCATCTCGGTGAGCTCGTCCTCGGTGGAGCCGCCGGGTGTCTGGGTGGCGAGCACCGGTGTGTAGCCCTGGCGCGTCAGGGCCTGGGCGATGACCTGGGCGAGCGCGGGGAAGATCGGGTTGTCCAGCTCGGGCGTGATCAGGCCGACCAGCCCAGCGCTGCTGCGCTGTCGCAGCCGGGTGGGCCGCTCGAAGCCGAGCATGTCCAGGGCGGCGAGGACGGATTCGCGGGTGGCCGCCGCAACACCGGGCTTGCCGTTGAGGACGCGGCTGACGGTGGCTTCGCTCACCCCCGCCTGTGCTGCGATGTCGACGAGCCGTGCGGTCATGCAGGGACTGTACCGGTGATCTGCCTGCTTGCCCACTGCTTGTGAAAGCTTGCAGCAAGCCCTGGCTCTGCAAGGTACTTGCGGGGCATTCAGGGCGAAGTGGGGAAGACCGACCCCACCTCAGGGGCCTGTCAAGCGCAGCAAGAGCAACCGTAAGGACACACAGAAGTAACGATCAGCAGAGCTTGCAGAAATTTCTCGCAAGGTCTTTCGGGCGCTTTTCAATCCTGTTACGTTCCCTGGCAACCCGGCGCCGCGTCGAGTGCGGCTCGTAGGAGGCAGCTCTGTTGGGGGTTTCGCCTCCCCTTGTTCCGGGATCAGTTGAAGGAGTTCACATGCGGCGTGGCATAGCGGCCACCGCACTGGTCGCGGCCCTGGCTTTGACAGCGGCAGCGTGCGGTGGCGATGACAGTGACAGCGGTAAGAGCAGTTCGGGCAAGCTGTCCGGAACCGTCACTTTCTGGGACACCTCGAACGACGCGGAGAAGGGGACCTACGAGAAGCTCGCCAAGGGCTTCGAGAAGCTCCACCCCGACGTCAAGGTCAACTACGTGAGCGTCGCGTTCGGCGAGGCCAACGCCAAGTTCAAGAACGCCGCGGGCGGCAACTCCGGCGCCCCCGACGTGATGCGCACCGAGGTCGCCTGGGTCGCGGACTTCGCCAACCTGGGCTACCTGGCCCCCCTCGAGGGCACCCCCGCCCTGGACAAGGCGGACGACTACCTCCCGCAGGCCGCGGCAAGCACCAAGTTCAAGGGCAAGACCTACGCCGCCCCGCAGACCATCGACACCCTGGCGCTCTTCTACAACAAGAAGATGCTCAAGGAGGCCGGTGTCGAGGCGCCCAAGTCCTTCGACGAGGTGAAGAGCGCCGCGAAGAAGATCAAGTCGAAGTCCGGCAAGACCGGCCTCTACCTCCGCGGTGACGACCCGTACTACTACCTCCCGTACCTCTACGGCGAGGGCGGCGACCTCCTCGACACCAAGAACAAGAAGATCACCGTCGACGACCCCCAGGGCGCCGCGGCCTTCAAGGTCATGAAGGACCTGGTCGACTCCAAGGCGGCCACCACCGACGCGAGCGACGGCTACAACAACCAGCTCAACGCCTTCAAGGACGGCGACGTCGCGATGGCGCTCGACGGCCCCTGGTCCATCGAAGGAGCCCTCCAGGGCAAGTCGTTCAAGAGCGACAAGGACAACCTCGGCATCGCCCCGGTCCCCGGCGGCAGCGACCGGCAGGCATCCCCGCAGGGCGGCTGGAACCTCGCGGCCTACGCGGGGTCCAAGAACCTCGACGCGAGCTACGAGTTCATCAAGTACATGAGCTCGGCCAAGGTGCAGCAGCAGACCACCGAGAAGCTGAGCCTGCTGCCCACGCGCACCTCCGTGTACGACGTGAAGTCCGTCAAGGACAACCAGATGGTCCAGTTCTTCAAGCCGGCCGTGGACAAGTCCGTGGAGCGGCCCTGGATCCCGGAGGCCAACGCCCTGTTCGAGCCGATCCGGCTGCAGATGGAGAAGGTGCTCAGCGGCAAGACCTCCCCCGAGAACGGGGCGAAGGGTGTCGGCGACGCCTACCGCAAGCTGCTGAAGGACTACAAGTAAATGGCTGTTGACAGCAGCCAGTCACTGGCCAAGGCCGCGGACGCCCACAGCGTCCGCGGCCGCGGCCCGCGGACCGGCAAGACCCCAGGACGGCTGCGCAGGTCGCTGTCCACCCACTGGTACGCCTGGGCCATGGTCGCCCCGGTGGTGGCCGTGATCGGCGTGATCATCGGCTACCCGCTGGTGCGCGGCCTCTACCTGTCGACGACCGACGCCAACGAGGCGAACGTCGAGCGCACCATCGGCGTCAACCACATCCCGGCGACCTACAAGTCCGTCGGCCTGGACAACTACACCGCCGTTCTCTCCGACGGCGTCTTCTGGGACCGGCTGACCTGGACGATCATCTGGACCGTCTCCTGCGTCGCGATCTCCTTCACGCTGGGCCTGGTCCTGGCGAACATGCTCAACCGCAAGCTGGCCGGGCGCTCCTTCTACCGGATGGCGCTGATCCTGCCGTGGGCGGTGCCGGCCTTCGTCTCCGTGTTCACCTGGCGCCTGCTCTTCAACGAGAAGAACGGCATCCTCAACAAGATCCTCGCCGGTGGCGGCATCGACGCGATCCCGTGGCTCAACGACCCCACCTGGGCCAAGCTCTCGGTGATCACGGTCAATGTCTGGCTCGGCGTCCCGTTCATGCTGGTCGCCATGCTCGGCGGACTCCAGTCCATCCCCGGCGAGCTCTATGAAGCCGCGGAGATGGACGGCGCGAACGCCTGGCAGCGCTTCCGGCACATCACGCTGCCGGGCCTGCGCACCGTCAGCAGCACCGTGATCCTGATCAGCGGCATCTGGACCTTCAACATGTTCCCGGTGATCTTCCTGCTCACCCGGGGCGGTCCGGGAGACGCCACCGAGATCCTGGTGACGTACGCCTACCGGCTCTCGTTCGTCGTCAGCCCGCGCGACTTCGCGGGATCCGCGGCCTGGGGCGTCATCATTCTGCTGCTCCTTTCGCTCTTCGCGGTCGTCTACCGCCGCGCGCTCCGCAAGCAGGGAGAAGTGTGGTGACCACCATGACCGACCAGAAGGCCTCTTCCGCCCGCGGGCCGAAGGCGAAGGTCAGGGAGCGCGGCGAACGCGGGCCGCTGGCCTCCGTCGCGCTCCACGTGGGCCTCCTCCTCGCCTCCGCCACCGCGGTGCTTCCACCGCTGTGGCTGCTGATCACGTCGTTCAAGCCGACGAGCGAGGCGTTCTCCACCGACCTGGTCAAGGACTTCACGTTCCGCAACTACGACCACGTCGTCAACGACACCGAGTTCCTGAGCTGGCTCGGCAACTCCCTGCTCGTCGTGGGCCTGACCACGGTGATCGGCGTCTTCATCTCGGCGACCACCGGCTACGCCGTCAGCCGCTTCAGGTTCCCCGGCATGCGGTCGCTGATGTGGCTCCTGCTGATCACCCAGATGTTCCCCGTCGCGGTGCTCATCGTGCCGCTCTACAACCTCCTCGCGAGCCTGGGCCTGCTCAACCAGCCCGTCGGTCTTGTCGTCACGTATCTGACGATCGCCGTGCCGTTCTGCGCCTGGATGATGAAGGGGTACTTCGACACCATCCCGGTGGAGATCGACGAAGCCGGGCGGGTGGACGGGCTCAACCCGTTCGGCACCTTCTGGCGGCTCATCGTGCCGCTGGCCAAGCCCGGTCTCGCCGTCACCGGCTTCTACAGCTTCATCACCGGCTGGGCCGAAGTCGCGTACGCCTCCGCCTTCATGACCGGCGAGGAGAACCTCACCCTGGCGGGTGGCCTGCAGACCTTCGTCAATCAGTACACCAGCGACTGGGGTTCGCTGACCGCCGCGGCCGTGATCGTCGCGGTGCCCGCCGCCGTGATCTTCGGCTTCGTCCAGCGTCACCTCGTCGGTGGACTCACGGCCGGCGCGACGAAGTCCTGACACGGCACGCAACCCCCCTCGCTCCCGACCTCTCGATCTCAGGGAAGACATGACCCAGCATCTCGCTGCCCCTGCAGCCTCCGCCTCCGGCACCCACACGGACTGGTGGCGTGGCGCGGTGATCTACCAGGTCTACCCGCGCAGCTTCGCCGACGGCAACGGCGACGGAATGGGCGACCTGGACGGTGTCCGTGCCCGCCTGCCCTACCTCAGGGACCTGGGCGTCGACGCCGTCTGGCTCAGCCCCTTCTACTCGTCGCCGCAGGCCGACGCCGGGTACGACGTCGCCGACTACCGCGCGATCGACCCGATGTTCGGCAGTCTCCTGGACGCCGACGCCCTGCTGCGGGACGCCCACGACCTGGGCCTGCGCATCATCGTCGACCTCGTTCCCAACCACTCCTCGGACCGGCACGACTGGTTCCAGCGAGCCCTGCGCGAGGGCCCCGGATCGCCCCTGCGCGAGCGCTACCACTTCCGGCCCGGCAAGGGCGAGAACGGTGAACTCCCGCCCAACGACTGGGAGTCCGTCTTCGGCGGCCCGGCCTGGACGCGGACGCCGGACGGCGAGTGGTACCTCCACCTCTTCGCCCCCGAGCAGCCCGACTTCAACTGGGAACACCCCGCCGTCCACGACGAGTTCCGCTCGATCCTGCGCTTCTGGCTCGACATGGGCGTCGACGGCTTCCGCGTCGACGTCGCCCACGGCCTGGTGAAGGCCGAAGGTCTTCCCGACATCGGCCGCAGCGACCAGCTCAAGCTGCTCGGCAACGACGTCATGCCGTTCTTCGACCAGGACGGCGTGCACGAGATCTACCGCAGCTGGCGCAAGGTGCTCACCGAATACGCGGGCGAGCGCATTCTCGTCGCCGAGGCGTGGACCCCCACCGTCGAGCGCGCGGCCGCCTATGTGCGCCCGGACGAGATGCACCAGGCCTTCAACTTCCAGTACCTGGGCACCCATTGGGACGCCACGGAGCTGCGCGAGGTCATCGACGTGTCGCTGGCCGCGATGCGGCCCGTCGGCGCCCCGGCCACCTGGGTGCTCTCCAACCACGACGTCACCCGCCACGCCACGCGGTTCGCCAACCCGCCCGGACTCGGCACCCAGCTGCGCACCGCGGGCGACCGCGCGCTCGGCCTGCGCCGCGCCCGCGCCGCGACGCTCCTGATGCTGGCGCTGCCCGGCTCCGCGTACGTCTACCAGGGCGAGGAGCTGGGTCTGCCGGACGTCACCGAGCTGCCCGACGAGGTGCGCCAGGACCCCTCGTTCGTCCGCGCGAGCGGGCAGGACGGGTTCCGCGACGGCTGCCGGGTGCCGATCCCGTGGACCACCGACGGGTCCAGTCACGGATTCGGCGCGGGCGGCAGCTGGCTTCCGCAGCCCGAAGGCTGGGGCGAGCTCAGTGTCCAGGCGCAGACCGGCGATCCCGCGTCGACCCTGGAGCTGTACCGCCGCGCCCTCGCCGTGCGCCGGGAGCAGCCGGGTCTCGGGGCGGGCGACTCGCTGGAGTGGCTCGAGGCTCCCGAGGGCGTACTGGCCTTCCGCCGCGACGGCTTCGTGTGCACGGCCAACACCACCGGCGCGGCGGTACGCATCCCGGCCCCCGGCCGGATCCTCCTGTCCAACGCCGAGGTGGAGACGGCGGACGGCAAGGTCGAGCTGCCCGCCGACACCACCGTCTGGTGGGCGGTGTGACCCTCTCCCCGTCGCGGGACGCCGACCGGTCGGACCGGGGCGCCCCGCGGCTCGCGGACCTCGCGGCCCAGTCAGGGGTCAGCGAGGCCACCGCGAGCCGGGTGCTCAACGGCAAGCCGGGAGTGGCGGCCGGTACCCGGCGCCGGGTGCTCGCCGCCCTGGACGTGCTCGGCTACGAGCGGCCGATGCGGCTCAAGCGGCACAGCGCGGGCCTGGTCGGCCTGGTCATACCCGAGCTCAGCAATCCGATCTTCCCCGCCTTCGCGCAGGTCGTGGAGCAGGTTCTGTCGGGGCACGGCTACACGCCGATGCTGTGCACCCAGATGCCGGACGGGGCAAGCGAGGACGAGCTGGTCGAGCAGTTGGAGGAGCGCCGGGTCAGCGGCATCGTCTTCCTCTCCGGACTGCACGCCGACACCACGGCGGACCCCACCCGGTATCTCGAACTGCACGCCCGCGGCGTGCCGTTCGTCCTGATCAACGGATACAACGAGCACATCCCGGTGTCCTTCGTGTCGCCCGACGACCGCGCGGCCGCGCGGATGGCGGTGCGCCACCTCGTCGACCTGGGCCACCAGCGGATCGGTCTGGCCATCGGCCCGACCCGTTACGTCCCCTCGCTGCGCAAGGCGGAGGGGTTCACGGCGGCGCTGCACGCGCTGCTCGGCCTGGAACAGGGGGAGGCCGAACAGCTCGTGCAGCGCACGCTGTTCACGGTGGAGGGCGGGCACGCGGCGGCCAGCGCCCTGCTCGACCAGGGGTGCACGGCGATGGTCTGCGGCAGCGACATGATGGCGCTCGGCGCGGTGCGTGCGGTGCGCGAGCGCGGCCTCTCGGTGCCCGGCGACGTCTCCGTGGTCGGCTTCGACGACTCGCCCCTGATCGCCTTCACGGACCCGCCGCTCACCACGGTGCGCCAGCCGGTGCAGGCCATGGCGAGTGCCGCGGTGGGGGCGCTGCTCGAGGAGCTGCACGGAAACCCCGTGCAGCACACGGAGTTCGTCTTCCAGCCTGAACTGGTGGTACGCGGCTCCACGGCGCAGCCGCGGCGCTGAGAGGGAGGCTCCCGGTGCCGGCCCGGTCGGGGCAGCGGGGTCGTGATGGTGGCTCCGGGGCCTCCCCGTTCCATGACCGGTCCGAACGGCCGGGCGCGTGGGGCCCGTTGGCCGGGTCCCCCGGCCGTCCGGACCGGAGTCGTGGTTGAAGGTAACACCGTCGCAAGGTCTTGCGGAAGGTTTTGCGACGCCTGGCATTCCAGGGGCTCAGCATCTGCCGCGAGAGTGTGCGCGGAGGGTTGACCGAGGTTCCCGGGGGTCGTACGGTCTCGACCGAAAACGGCGTTGAAATGTTTCTGCAACATCCTTCAACGGCCTGACGGGCACGGCGCGTTGCCGGACAAGGTCACACCTCACTCATGCAGTCACACCTCACTCATGCAGGAGGCCCTCATGGCCGGCCGAAAGACCAGAGTCCGCAGATCCGTCGCCGCGGCCCTCGCCCTGGTGGCGGGTGCCGCGGGCGGCATCGTCGCCGGAGCCCCGCAGGCGCAGGCCGCCCCGCCCGGCGGCAAGGACGTCACCGCCGTGCTCTTCGAGTGGAAATTCGACTCGGTGGCCAAGGCGTGCACACAGCAGCTCGGCCCCGACGGCTACGGCTACGTACAGGTCTCCCCGCCGCAGGAACGTATCCAGGGCGAGGCGTGGTGGGCCGCCTACCAGCCCGTCAGCTACAAGATCGGCACCCGGCTCGGCGACCGGAACGCGTTCAAGAACATGGTTGACACCTGCCACGCGGCCGGGGTGAAGGTCGTCGCCGACGCGGTGATCAACCACATGACGAACGCCTCCGGCACCGGCTCGTCGGGCTCCGCCTTCACCAAGTACGACTACCCGGGCACGTACTCGGGCGCCGACATGGACAACTGCCGGTCGCAGATCAGCAATTACCAGGACCGCGGGAACGTCCAGAACTGTGAGCTGGGCGGACTCGCCGACCTCGACACCGGTGAGGAGTACGTCCGCGGACGCGTCGCGGCCTACCTGAACGACCTGCTGTCCCTGGGCGTCGACGGCTTCCGGGTCGACGCGGCCAAGCACATCCCCGTGGACGACCTGAAGAACATCAAGTCGCGGCTGAGCAACCCTGGCGTCTACTTCAAGCAGGAGACGATCTACGGCGCTGGCGAGGCGGTCTCCCCGAGCGAGTACACCGCCACCGGCGACGCCCAGGAGTTCCGCTACGGCTGGGACCTCAAGCGCGTGTTCAACAACGAGAAGCTCGCCTACCTGAAGAACTTCGGTGAGGGCTGGGGCTACATGCCGAGCGGATCGGCCGCCGTCTTCGTCGCCAACCACGACACCGAGCGGCACGGCCAGACCCTCAGCTACAAGGACGGCGCGAACTACACCCTCGCGCATGTCTTCATGCTGGCCCTGCCCTACGGCTCCCCGGACGTGCACTCCGGCTACGAGTTCAGCAGCAACGACGCGGGATCGCCGAACGGCGGCCAGGTGAAAGCCTGCTACAGCGACGGCTGGAAGTGCCAGCACGCCTGGCCCGAGATCAGGAGCATGGTCAAGTTCCGCAACACCGCACGCGGAACAGGCATGACCGACTGGTGGGACAACGGCAACAACGCCATCGCGTTCGGCCGCGGCGACAAGGCGTACGTGGTCGTCAACCACGAGGGCTCCTCGGTCGACCGGACCTTCCAGACGTCCCTCGCCGCGGGCAGCTACTGCGACGTACAGAGCGGCAGGAGCATCACCGTCAACGGCTCCGGCCAGTTCACGGCCACCGTGGCGCCGAACACCGCGCTTGCCCTGCACACCGGGGCCAAGAGCTGCTGAGCGCCATGCGACGCGGCTGACCGCCCTGCTGCACGGGCCGCCCGGCATTCGCTTCCCCGCCGCCGGGCGGCCCACACCGACTCGGGGCTCCGCTCCGGACCCCGCTCCTCAAACGTCGGAGGGGCTGATTCTTGCCCCCCGGCGCGCTCACTTTCTGCATCCCGTGCCCCGCACTTCACAAGGAGAAGCTCCCCTTGACCGGCTCCCCCCGCCGCACCCTCGTGACCACGGCCCTCGCCCTGCTCGCCGCGGTCGCGCCCATGACACCCTCGGTCGCCGCGGCGCCCCGAGCAGCGGCCGCCGCCGACGCGCCCGCCGACCTGGACCTGTCCACGTCCCGGGCGCAGTGGGTCGACCGCAACACCGTCGCCTGGGACGTCCAAGGCGACTCCGCCACCCAGGAGCTGGTGTACGCCCACGACGGACAGCTGACCGTCAAGGACGGCGCACTCGTCGGCGAGGGACGGCGGATCCGCCTCGCCCCGACCGAGGGCGGCCTGACCGACGCCCAGCGCAAGAAGTACCCGCACCTGAAGGGCTACGCGGCCTTCACCGTCGACCCACGCGACCGGGAGCGCGTCCGCCACGCCCTCACCGGCCAGCTCGTCGCCACCCGCAGCAGCGCCGACGGCACCCTGCTCACCGCCACGGGTGTCCAGACACAGGGCGTCCTCGACGACCTCTACAGCGCGACCGCCACCAAGGCCGCCCTCGGCCCGCAGTTCCGTGACGGCCGCCCCACCCTGGCCCTGTGGGCTCCCACCGCCCAGTCGGTCAGCCTCGAAATCGACGGCAAGCGCGTGGCGATGCGGCGCGACGACACCAGCGGCGTGTGGTCCGTCGCCGGAGCCAGGAGCTGGACGGGCAAGCAGTACCGTTACGTCGTGAAGGTGTGGGCGCCCAGCGTCCAGAAGGTCGTCACCAACAAGGTCACCGACCCCTACTCCACGGCGCTCACCGCCGACTCGCGGCGCAGCATCGCCGTCGACCTCGACGACCCGAAGCTCGCCCCCAAGGGCTGGGAACAGCTGAGGAAGCCGACGGCGACGCCGCTGCGCGACGCGCAGATCCAGGAACTGCACATCCGCGACTTCTCCGTCGAGGACCGCACGGCGCGCCACCCCGGCCAGTACCTCGCCTTCACCGACACGGCGTCCGACGGGATGAAGCACCTGCGCAAGCTGGCCAGGGCGGGGACCTCCTACGTCCACCTGCTGCCTGCCTTCGACATCGGCACCATCCCCGAGCGCGCCGCCGACCAGGCCACGCCCGACTGCGACCTGACGGCGCCCGCCCCGGACTCCGACGCACAGCAGGCCTGCGTCACCAAGACCGCGGCCAAGGACGCCTACAACTGGGGCTACGACCCCCTGCACTACACCGTGCCCGAGGGCAGCTACGCGAGCGACCCGTCCGGAACCCACCGCACGGTCGAGTTCCGGCAGATGGTGCAGGGCCTCAACGGCTCCGGTCTGCGCACCGTGATGGACGTCGTCTACAACCACACCGTCGCGAGCGGCCAGGCCGACAAGTCCGTCCTGGACAAGATCGTGCCCGGCTACTACCAGCGGCTCATGGCCGACGGCACGGTGGCCACCTCCACCTGCTGCGCCAACACCGCCCCCGAGAACGCCATGATGGGCAGACTCGTGGTCGACTCCCTTGTCACCTGGGCCAAGGAGTACAAGGTCGACGGCTTCCGCTTCGACCTGATGGGACACCACCCCAAGGCCAACATCCTGGCCGTCCGCAAGGCCCTGGACGCGCTGACCCTCAAGAAGGACGGCGTCGACGGGAAGAACATCGTCCTGTACGGCGAGGGCTGGAACTTCGGCGAGATCGCCGACGACGCCCGCTTCGTCCAGGCCACCCAGAAGAACATGGCGGGCACGGGCATCGCCACCTTCTCCGACCGCGGTCGCGACGCGGTGCGCGGCGGCGGCCCCTTCGACGAGGACCCCGGCGTCCAGGGCTTCGCCAGCGGCCTGTTCACCGACCCCAACGCGTCGAAGGCGAACGGCACCCCGGCCGAACAGAAGGCCCGGCTCCTGCACTACCAGGACCTCCTGAAGGTGGCCCTGACCGGCAACCTCGCCGCGTACACCTTCACCGACTCCGCGGGAAAGCGGGTCAAGGGCTCCGAGGTCGACTACAACGGCGCCCCCGCCGGCTACGCGGCCGCCCCCGGCGACGCCCTCTCCTACTCCGACGCCCATGACA
The DNA here is from genome assembly GCF_040643025.1 of Streptomyces sp. NPDC047525. Taxonomy (NCBI): domain Bacteria; kingdom Bacillati; phylum Actinomycetota; class Actinomycetes; order Kitasatosporales; family Streptomycetaceae; genus Streptomyces; species Streptomyces sp. NPDC047525. The sequence goes on along the minus strand of NZ_JBEYTL010000001.1, from coordinate 504,647 downwards.
ACGAATCGCTGTACGACGCCCTGGCCTTCAAGCTGCCCGCGGACACCACGGCCGCCGAGCGCTCCCGCATGCAGGTGCTCGCGATGGCGACCTCCACCCTGGCCCAGGGCCCGTCCCTGTCCCAGGCCGGCAGCGACCTGCTGCGCTCCAAGTCCCTGGACCGCAACTCCTACGACAGCGGCGACTGGTTCAACGCCCTGCACTGGAACTGCCGGGACGGCAACGGCTTCGGCCGCGGCCTGCCCCCGGCCGCCGACAACAAGGACAAGTGGCCTTACGGCAAGCCCTTGTTGACGTCCGCGTCCCTGACCCCTGGCTGCGCGGAGATCAACGGAACGTCGGCCGCCTACCAGGACCTGGTGAAACTGCGCGCGACCGAGCCCGCGTTCTCCCTGGCCACGGCAGGCCAGGTGCAGTCCCGGCTCTCGTACCCGCTCTCGGGTACGTCCGCCGAGACTCCCGGCGTCATCACCATGGAGCTCGGGAACCTCGTGGTCGTCTTCAACGCGACCCCGGACGCGCAGGAGCAGCGCGTCGCGGATCTCAAGGACAGCGCGTACTCGCTGCACCCCGTCCAGGCGAAGGGCGCCGACCCGGTGGTCAAGTCGGCCTCTTACGAAAGGAGTTCAGGCACCTTCAGCGTCCCCGCACGGAGCGTCGCCGTCTTCGAGCGAGGCTGAACCAGGGGCCTGACCGGGCCCCGCGAAACAACCGATCCGGGCTGATGGCGCGTCGGCCCTCCCACGTACCCCACTACGTACAGGAGGCCGCATGTCGCACCACACATCACGCCTGCTCGTGGCCGCCGTCCTGGGCGGCCTGCTCCTGACCCTGTTGCCAGGGGCCGGGAGCGCCGCCCAGGGCAAGGCCGCGGCCGCCGTCGCGGAGCCCGCGAGCATGCTGGGCGGGGACCCGCGCAAGGACGCGATCTACTTCGCGATGACCGCGCGCTTCAACGACGGCGACGCGTCCAACAATCGGGGCGGCAACCAGCACACGTCGTCCGGTAACGCGGCCAACGACGACCCCATGACCCGCGGCGACTTCAAGGGCCTCGCCGAGAAGCTGGACTACATCAAGGGCCTCGGCTTCTCCGCGATCTGGATCACCCCGGTGGTGATGAACCGGTCGGACTACGACTACCACGGCTATCACGGGTACGACTTCTACACGATCGACCCGCGCCTGGAGTCGGACGGTGTCTCCTACCAGCAGCTCATCGACCGGGCGCACGCCAAGGGCATGAAGATCTACCAGGACGTCGTCTACAACCACAGCTCGCGCTGGGGAGCCAAGGGCCTGTTCACCCCGACCGCGTTCGGCGTCCAGGACGAGGAGTGGGGCGACTACTACGACGACAAGGTCGACGGCAAGGAGTACGACCCGCTCCAGGAGGACGCCCAGGGCAACCCCTACAACGGCGACCGCTGGTCCACCGCCGAGCCCGCGGGCAACACCTGCAAGGACTGGGGCAAGCAGTCGGGCACCGGTTCGGACGGCCGGAAGATCTACAACTGCCAGTGGCCGAGCCCCACATCAGGCATGTTCCCCGCGTCCAAGTACCACCAGTGCTGGATCGGCAACTGGGAGGGCGAGGACTCGCGCAGCTGCTGGCTCCACGACGACCTGGCGGACTTCAACACCGAGAACTCCGAGGTGCAGCAGTACCTGATCGACGCCTACGACAAGTACATCGACATGGGCGTCGACGGCTTCCGCATCGACACCGCCGTGCACATCCCGCGCACCACCTGGAACCGCCGCTTCCTGCCCGCGCTGCACGACAAGCTGGTGGCGAAGTACGGCGCTGACAAGGCCGACGACTTCTACGTCTTCGGCGAGGTCGCGGCCTTCGTCAACGACAAGTGGAACCGCGGCTCGGTCAACCACTCCGCGCAGTTCTACACGTGGAAGGAGCGCAAGGAGTACAGCGCCGACGACGCGGCGGCGTCCTTGGAGATGTACGCCTACGAACAGGCGCAGGGCACGGGCAACCAGCCGACGAGCACCAACGCGTTCCTGGAGGGGAACAGCTACCACGCCCCCGACCGCACGAAGTTCTCCGGGATGAACATCATCGACATGCGGATGCACATGAACTTCGGCGACGCCCCGAACGCGTACAACAACGGCAAGGACTCCGACGACTCCGTCAACGACGCGACGTACAACGCCGTGTACGTCGACAGCCACGACTACGGCCCGAACAAGTCCTCCACCCGTTACGCGGGCGGCACCGACGCCTGGGCCGAGAACATGGCCCTGATGTGGACCTTCCGCGGCATCCCAACCCTCTACTACGGCTCGGAGATCGAGTTCCAGAAGGGCAAACAGATCGACTGCGGCCCCAAGTGCCCGCTGGCCGGCACGGGCCGCGCCTACTACGGAGACCACCTCGAAGGCACGGTCACGGCCTCGGACTTCGGCACGGTGGAGAGCGCGAGCGGCAAGGTCGCGACCACCCTGGACCAGCCCCTGGTCAAGCACGTGCAACGCCTCAACCAGATCCGCAGGGCCGTGCCCGCGCTCCAGTCGGGCCAGTACTCGACCGAGGGCATCACCGGCCAGATGGCATACAAGCGCCGCTACACCTCGGGCTCGGTCGACAGCTTCGCCCTCGTCACCGTCTCCGGCGACGCGAGCTACACCGGCATCCCCAACGGCACCTACACCGACGCCGTCACCGGCGACAAGAAGACCGTGACCGACGGCAGACTCTCCGTCGCGTCCCCCGGCAAGGGCAACCTGCGCGCCTACGTCCTCGACCTGCCGGGCAATCCGGCACCGGGCAAGGTGGGAGCGGACGGCCCGTACCTCAAGTAGCGGAGGTCTCCCTCTCGGGGTTGTTGGCGGCGGGGACGAGCCGGTAGGCGGCCCCCTCAGGAACCACGTGGCCGGCGGTCGGCGGCGGGAAGTGGCTGCCGAGCAGCAGCGTGCCGGTGCCGGAGAGTGAGCTGAGGAGCTCCCGGCGGGTCCTTGCCGCCGCCGCGGGGTCTGTGTCCACGCAGCTTCCCAGGCCGGGGTCGGCCAGCTGGACGGGATGGTGGATGCAGTCACCGGTGATGAGTGCGCGCTCGCCCTGGCTGCTCAGCTCCACCGCCACCTGGCCCGGTGTGTGGCCCGGGGTGGGGCGCAGGCGGACACCCGGGGCGATGTCGATGTCGATGGCGGATCCGTCGCGAGGTACGTCGACGAGGTCGAGCAGGCCCGCGTCCTTGATGGGGTGCACGGAGTCCCGGAACATCTGGCGCCGGGCCTCGTCCATGTCGGCGGCGGCCCAGTGGTCCCATTCGGTGCGGGTCGTGAGGTAGCGGGCGTTGGGGAAGGTGGGCACCCAACTGTCCCTGTCCGCCCGGGTGTTCCAGCCGACGTGGTCGGTGTGCAGGTGGGTCAGGACGACGAGATCCACCGAATCGGGCGCGAACCCCGCTTGGGTCAGCCGCTCCAGGTAGTCGCTGTTCAGGTTGGACCACGCGGGGTTGGCCCGCTGCTTGCCATTGCCGATTCCGGTGTCGACGAGCACGCGCAGTCCGTCGACGTCGACCGCGAAACTGTGGCTCGCGAGCCGCAGGACGCGCTGTTCGTCCGCGAAGTCCGGCTGAAGCCAAGGGGCTTGGGCGACGACCTCGGGGGTGGCTCCGGGCAGCAGCCAGGGGCCCGTCTGCGGGGGCAGGGGTACCTCGTCGACGCGGTGGACGGTGATGTCTCCCACGGTCCAGGTCGGGGAGACGGGGCGGGTGGCGGCGTGGTGCGCGGTGGCGTGCATGCGGTGTTCCTCTGTCCGGTGCGTGAGCGTGACGCGGCCCTGTGGCTAAAAGCAACGTGTTTGCGTTAAGTCAGCGTAGGGCCTATCGTCGCGTTAAAGCAAACAATTCGCGTTTGAGTGTCATCGCGCTGTGGTGGGCCTCCGGCCGGCGCCGCGCGACGCGCCGAACCGAGTCGAGAGGGCCCGCATGGACACCGCCGAACTCACCCCGCAGGAGGCCGCCCGAGGGGCGCTCCGGGCGGGCCTGCCGCTGGCAGAGGACCGTCACGAGGTGGTGGCATCGACCGCCCAGCACATCCATTCCGTCATCGCCAGGCTGCGCGAACTGGACTTCGGGGAGACGCCGCCCGCGATGTCCTACTCGGCCGAGCTGGAGGACGTACGTACGGCAGGGATGGAGGATGCAGATGCAGCCGTTTGAGCTGTCGCTGGCCGATGCCGCCCGCGCGGTGGCCGCGGGGGAGCTGTCCCCGGTCGAGCTGACCGATTCCGTGCTGGAGCGCATCGCCGCGGTGGAAGACCGCCTCCAGGCCTACGTCACCGTCGCCGCGGACGCCGCCCGGCGAGCGGCGGCCGATGCCGAGCGCGAGATCGCCCGGGGCCGCTCGCGCGGCCCGCTGCACGGAATACCCATGGGCCTGAAGGACCTGATCGACGTCAAGGGCATGCCCACCACGGCGAGTTCCCGCGTCAGGGCGGACCACGTCGCCGAGGGCGACAGCACCGTCGCGGCGCGCCTGTCCGAGGCCGGAGCGGTGCTGCTCGGCAAGACCCACACCCACGAGTTCGCGTACGGGCTCACCACCCCTCAGACGCACAACGCCTGGGATGACAGCCGTGTCGCGGGCGGGTCGAGCGGGGGCTCGGCCGTCGCCGTCGCGGCGGGAGAGGCCACCTTCGCGCTGGGGACCGACACCGGCGGCTCGATCCGCGTCCCCGCGGCGCTCAACGGCGTGGTCGGCCTCAAGCCGACGTACGACCTGATCTCCCGCCACGGCGTGACGTCCCTGTCCTGGTCCCTGGACCACGTCGGCCCCCTGACCCGCACGGTGCGGGACGCCGCGCTCGTCCTCGACGCGCTGGTGGGACAAGGCCGGTACGACCCCGCCGGACACGCCGCCGTGACCGGCGGCCGGGACTCCCCGGGGGCGGGTGACCTGTCGGGGCTGCGGGTGGGAGTGCCGCGCAACCACTACTTCGAGCGGATCAGCCCCGAGGTCGAGGAGAGCGTGCGGCGGGCCATCGGGCAGCTCCAGGACCTGGGAGCCGAACTCGTCGAGGTCGAGATCCCCATGGCGCGCTACTTCCAGGCCATCCAGTGGGGGCTGATGGTCCCCGAGGCGACCTCGTACCACGAGGGGACCCTCCGCTCGACTCCCGATCTCTACGCGCCGGACGTCCGCGTCCTGCTGGAGGCGGGCGAGCTCGTGACCGCCGGCGACTATCTCCGGGCCCAGCGCGCGAGGGCGCTGATGCGCGAGGCCTGGGCGCGGATGCTCGGCCACGTCGACGTGATCGCGGCGCCGGCGGTGCCGATGACGGCGGTCAAGTCCGGTCAGGACAGCGTGGAGTGGGCGGACGGCACGGTCGAGGCCGTCTCCGACAGCTACGTCCGCCTCTCCGCCCCGGCCAACATCACGGGCGTACCGGCGCTGACCCTGCCCGTCGGGCAGGACCACGCGGGCATGCCGATCGGCATGCAGCTGATGGGCCGCCCCCGCGGTGAGGCGACCGTGCTGCGGGCCGGGCATGCCTATGAGGTGGCCACGCGAAAGGAAACGGTCATCGGCAGTGGCTGGAGTGGCGGGGGCGGCGCTTAGAAGCAACGATTTTGCATTAGGGAGATAAAGTGGAGCCATGAGTCCCAAGCCCATGGTCAGGCCCGGAGGGCGCAGCGCCCGAGTCCAGGAGTCGGTCCACACGGCGGTCCGTCAGCTGCAGGCCGAGGTGGGGCGCGAGGCGCTGACCGTTCCGCTCGTCGCCGCCCGCGCGGGGGTGACACCGTCGACCGTCTACCGCCGGTGGGGTGACTTGCAGGAGCTCTTGTCCGACGTCGCGGTGGAACACCTGCGCCCTGACGGGCCGCCGGCCGACCTCGGGACCCTGCATGCGGACCTCGGCGCCTGGGCGGAGCAGTTCCTCGACGAGATGGCATCCCCACCGGGGCGCGCGTACATCAGGGACGCGCTCCTCGGCGACCCGGACGGGAACAACGCGGGCCAGTGCTCCGACTTCGCCGCGGACCAGATCGAGATCGTCCTGTCCCGTGCGTCGGACCGGGGCGAGGCCGTCCCGGACACCGAGCAGGTGATCGACCAGATCGTGGCACCGATGATGTACCGCATTCTCTTCCGCCCCAGCCAACTGGACGCCGCCTACGCGCGCGCACTCGTGGAGCGCACGCTCTCGAAGGCCTAAATCCTGCGAACAGAATCAGCCCGGAACGGATCAACTTCACGCACTTGCGGTCGCGATGAGAGTCCGTGGTGTCAGCTACCTGTCGCCTTCCGCGGGGATGCGTGGCCGTGCGGTACGGACCGCTAGCGTGTGGTCCGCACTTGTTCCCGTCGGGCCCTGTGGGTCCCGGAGGTGAGAGATGGCGGATGCCGGCTCGGCGTCGCTCGGTACGATCCCGGTCCAGCACCTGCGGGCGGGTGACCATGCTTTCGTCAGTTACGCCGACGACGATGCGGGCCGCGACGTGGTGTCCGCTTTCGCCTGGTCCGGGCTCGTGAAGCGCGAGAAGGTGATGGTCTTCGCCGCTCCGCACCTGCACGAGGAACAGGTGTGGGACCGGCTCGACGCGCCGGGGGCCCTGTTGGGAGCCGCCCGCGAACAGGGGCAGCTGGTACTCAGCAGCATGCGCGCCCTCATCCACCCTCAGGACGCGTTCACGCCCGACCGGCAGTGGGAGCGCATCACGGAGGAGACCGACCGGGCCCTGGCCGAGGGCTACAGCGGGCTGCGCACCTACATCGACATGCACTGGGTGGGGGCTCTCGGCGCCGATGTCGAGGTGATGATGCACCGTGAGTCCCACGCCCAGCATCTGTTCACCGACCGCCCCTACACCGAGATCTGCGCCTACGACAGCCGCTGGTTCGACCCGGGTGTCCTGGAGGCCATGCACGAGGCACACCCCTGCCGACTGCTGCCCCGCCTGGGTGCGCTGCACGTGGAACAGGCGGAGGGGTTGGTGCAGTTGGTCGGTGAGGCGGACATCGCCACCCGGGAGGAGTTCATCGGCGCCGTGCGCGAAGGCCTCAGGCACAGCGAGAACTCCCGGCCGCTGACCGTGGACCTGTCCGGCCTCGTCTTCCTCGGCGTCGCCTGTGCGGTGGATCTGCTGCGCCTCGTCCTGGAGCACCCGCACGGACCGGTCCGGGTCCACTGTCCACCGACACAGGCCCGCATACTGCGCCGAGCAGGTGCCGACCAGGTGCCGAACATGGTGATCAGTGAGGTGGACCGCTGATGACACCCACGCCAGGTCCCCGCGAGGTCCCGCCCGTCACCCTGCTGGAATCGCGCTTCACCCAGGACGACCTGCCCCGGCTGCGGATGCTCGTCGAACAGTACGCAGGCCACCAAGGCCTGACCGAGCCGCGGCGCAGCGAGTTCATCGTGGCTCTGGACGCCGTGGCGGTCAACGCGGTCGAGCACGCGGGCGGTGGCGGCAGGCTGGTTCTCCAGCGCAGCAACGGCCATCTTGCCTGCCACATCCACGACATGGGCCCCGGCTTCAGTGCCGACGTCATTCCTGAGCTGGCTCCCGGACTCGACGGCCGGCTGGGCGGGCGGGGACTGTGGCTGGCCGGCCTGCTCACCGACGAGCTCACCATTTCCGCTGGCCCCGGCGGGAGCATGGTGACCCTGACGGTGGAACTGCCCAAGGCCCACGGCTGATCGAGATCAGGGCCGTTGCAGGGCCAGCGGGACCCGCAGCGTGGCACGGCCCTCCGCGTCAAGGAGCCAGCCCATGCGCTTGGCCGAGTGGAGGGCCACCGTGCGGTCCTTGACCTCCAGGAAGGGGAAGCGGTCCGCCAGCACGGCCTCGAAGGGGCTGATGGAGTTCAGGCCGTGCAGCCACACCATGACGAGGAGGTTGTGCGGCCCGCTGACGGACACGCACATCCGGACCTGCTCCATGCGGGACAGAGCGTTGCCGGTGGGTTCGAGGTGGGCGAGCGGCACGACCGCCCGGTAGATCACCATGGCGGGCAGCCCGGCCAGGGGGTGGGCGATGTCGCAGCGGAAGGTGACGTCGCCCTGGTGGATCAGACGCCGGACCCGGCGCCTCGCGGTGTGCTCGCTCATCCCCGTCGCCTCGCCGAGCTCGGTGTAGCCGAGCCGCCCGTCGCCGCCCAGAGCGGTCATCAGCGCCTGGTCCTCGGGGGACGGGCGGTCGTGCATGTCCGTGCTGTAGGCGGTCTGCCGCAGGGCGCCGTGCGGCGCCGAGAGCGTGGCGCGGCCCGCCGGTTCCAGGGCTCGGATGCGCCAGTCGCTGCCTTCCCCGTACTGGGTGATCCCGAGCCGGGTGCGGGTCGAGCGCACGCCCCGCAGACCGCCGATCGTGCGGTGGACCGCACGGCCCAGGGTGGGCAGATCGGTGGCGGCGACCGACGCGAAGAGATCGAAGTCGCCGGCCGTCTCGTCGACGCTGAACACCCACGGCAGTTCGGAGAGCGCGGCGCTCACCGACTCCACACGCCGCGGCCGGCAGCGCACCTCGACATAGGCGACCGTGGCCGATTTCGCCGCGTCGTACGCGGTGATCCACGCGAGCCGGCTCGCGTGCAGACGCTCCCAGCGGCGGGCGGCGGTGGTCGCGTCCACACCGAGCGCCGCGCCGATGCGGGTCCACGGCGCGCGCGGCGCCGCCTGGAGCGCGTCGACGAGTGCGAGGTCGAGCTCGGAGAAGCGGGCGCGGGAATCCGGTGCGTCGGGTGCGGCAGAGAGGCTTTCCTGCAATTTCGGTCCTCACTTGTGCGGAGGTCGGATCGTAAGGGCACTTCCCGGCCGACGGCCAGTATCGGCCCCTTGCAGAGAGGAGCGTCGTGCCTGCTCCGCCCCCGGCGGCATCGCGCCCCAAGGCCATGAACCGCACCGTCAGAACCACGGTGGCGCTGCTGTTCGCCGCCTGGCTCGTCGACTACGCCGACCGGCTCGTGATCAACCTCGTCCTGCCGTCCATCGGCGCGGAGTTCGACCTCGACCGCGGCCAACAGGGCCTGGTCGTCTCGGCCTTCTTCCTCTCGTACGCGGCCTGCCAGATCCCCGGCGGACTGCTCGCCGACCGGTTCGGCGCCAAGCGGGTCACCTGCTGGGCCCTGCTCGCCTGGTCGCTGTTCACGGCGCTGACCGGCCTGGCCTGGTCCTTCGCCGCGCTCCTCGTGCTGCGTCTGGTCTTCGGGGCGGCCGAAGGGATCTTCCCGCCCGCCTCGATGAAGGTCCTCGTGGAGCGGACCACGTCCGAGGAGCGGATGGGTGCCAACGGGCTGATCATGAGCTCGAACGCGCTCGCCGCCGTGGTGACGCCGCTCCTCGTCGCGCCGCTGATCGGAGCGTTCGGCTGGCGTTCGGCCTTCTTCTCGACCGCGGCGCTCGGCATCTTCGTCCACACCGCGATACGGATGCGGCTGCCTGCTCCCCTTGAGCGTACGGAGGGCTTGTCGCCCTCCGGCCGTGGCGCGAGCCGCGCACTGCTCCGCAATGGTGTGCTGTGGCGTTTCGCCCTGATGCTCTTCGGCTACAGCGTCATCGTCTGGGGGCTCAGCACCTGGGTGCCCTCCTACTTGAGCGAGGAGCGCGGCATCTCCCTGACCTCGGCCGGCGCACTCGTCGCCGTCCCCGCGCTCGCCGCGGCCGTCGCCACCGTCATCGGCGGTCGCCTGGCGGACCGGCTCGAAGGCCACCACCGGAAGGTGATCGTGCCCGCGATGGCGGTGGCGGCCGCCGCGCTGCTGCTCATGGCGTTCTCGCCCACCCTCGTCGGATTCGTCGTCTTCGGCACGCTCGCCACGTTCGCCGCCTCGCTCTGCTACATGCCGATCTTCGCCGTGCCGCTGCGGAGTCTGGCTCCCGAGCATGTCGGTGTGGCGTCGGCGATGATCGTCTTCGGCGGGCAGGTGGCCGGCATGGTCGCCCCGCCCGTGATGGGTGTGCTCGCCGACGCCTTCTCCTTCGAAGTCGCCTTCGCCTTCCTGGTGTTCGGCGCGGCCGTCGCCGCCGTCATGGCCGTCGTGACGCCACAGGACACCGCTTCCTTCGAAGCCTCGTCAGTCCACCGCCCGCCCTTCGCCATGGAGACCTCATGACTCCCGTGCTCAGTTCGCTGCTGTCCGGCCTCGACGCCCGGCTCCCCGCCCTGCGCGCCCTGTACGAGGACCTGCACGCCCACCCGGAGCTCTCCTTCCAGGAGGTGCGCACGGCCGGAGTCGTCGCCGCCCACTTGCGGGAGCATGGCTGGACGGTGACCGAGGGCGTCGGAGGAACGGGCGTCGTCGGAGTGCTCTCGGCGGGCGAGGGTCCGGTGGTGCTGCTCCGTGCCGACATGGACGCACTGCCCGTGAAGGAGGAGACGGGACTTTCGTACGCCTCCACCGCGACCGCCGTGGACGGCGAGGGCAGCGAGGTTCCCGTGATGCATGCCTGCGGTCACGACATGCATGTCACCTGTCTGCTCGGCGCCTCCGCGCTGCTCGCCGCCAACCGAAACGCCTGGCGGGGCACGGTCGTCGCCGTGTTCCAGCCCGCCGAGGAGGTCGGCGGGGCACCGGCCATGATCGCCGACGGCTTCCTGGAACGCTTTCCGCGCGCCGAGGTGTGCCTCGGGCAGCATGTGGCACCCGCCCCCGTCGGTTTCATCGGCACCAGGCCGGGACCGGTGATGGCCGCATCCGACAGCCTGCGGGTGCGCCTGTGCGGGCGGGGCGGCCACGGCTCCACACCCGAGACGACGGTGGATCCCGTCGTCATGGCCGCCGCGATCGTGATGCGGCTGCAGACGGTGGTCTCGCGCGAGGTGGGGGCGGGACAGACCGCGGTGGTGACCGTGGGGTCGATCCACAGCGGCACCAAGGAGAACATCATCCCGGACACCGCCGATCTCCGGATCAACGTCCGCAGTACGACCCCGGCGGTGCGGGACCTGGTCCTGGCCGCCGTGCGCCGGATCATCCGCGCGGAGGCAGCCGCGTCCGGCGCTCCCAAGGAGCCTGAGATCACGGACTTCAACGCGTTCCCCGTGACCGTCAACGACCCCCAGGCCACGGCGACCGTACAGGCGGGTCTCACCCGCGCCCTGGGGGAGGGGCGGGTCTTCACCCTGCCCCAGACGCTGACCGGCAGCGAGGACTTCGGCACGTTCGGCACCGCGCTCCAAGTGCCCTCGGTCTTCTGGTACTTCGGCGGCGCCGACCCGGTGGCGTACGAGGGAGTGACCCTCGACGCCCTGCTGGAGAACGGCATTCCGCCGGAGATACCCGGCAACCACTCGCCGCTGTTCGCACCCGTCCCCGATCCCACCATCGAGGTCGGCGTGACCTCGCTGCTCGCGGCCGCCGCACAGTGGCTGACAGCCGGCACCGAAGCCGCCCTGACGCCCGAACCCGCCGCCGGCTGAAGAGGAGACAACCATGCAGGCCATGCAGGAAGCCCCTGAACTGATCTTCACCGGCGGCCCGGTCCTCACGATGGACCCCGACCGCCCCCGGGCCCAGGCCCTCGCGGTCCGCGCGGGCCTGATCACCGCCGTGGGCGCCGAGGACGACGTCCTGTCCCTGCGCGGCCCCGGCACCCACGTCGTGGACCTCGGCGGCCGGGCAGTGCTGCCAGGATTCGTCGAGGCCCATGGCCACCCGTCGGTCATGGCCCTGGCCATCGCCCCGCCCGCGGTGGACGTGCGCCCCTTCACCGTGCCGGACGGCGCGGCCGTGTACGCCCGTATCCGCGAGGCCGTGGCGGCGGCGCCGGGCGAACCCGTCGCCGTGTACGGCATTGATCTGCTGCTCCAGCGCGACCTGCCGCTGCCCACCCTGGCGTTGCTCGACGAACTCTGTCCGGACGCACCGCTTGTGGTGTTCACCGCCAGCGGCCACGCCGCCTACGCCAACACGGCCGCCCTGCGTGCCGCCCGGATCACCCGCGATACCCCCGACCCGGCAGGGGCCCGCTTCGTGCGCGACGCCGACGGCGAACCCACCGGCGAGGCCCAGGAGGGCGCCGCCGTCGAGGCGTTCATGTGGGTCGTCGCCGGAGACAGGATGCGGCCCTCCGAGCTCGCCGCCGCGCTTGACTGGGCGTACGCCGAGCATGCGAGGGTCGGGATCACCACGGCAGCCGACCTGGCGACCGAGCCGAGCCTGCTTCCCGCGCTGCGGGCCGCCGCCGAGCGCCCCGGCGCGGTCCTGCGTGTCCGCTCGTACCTCATCGGCACCCCGGAACTGGCCGCCGACACCGAACGCCGCTTTCCCGGACACGCCCCGGCCACCGAGCTGTTCGGCATCTCCGGGATGAAGCTGTGGGCCGACGGCACCGCGTGGCAGGGCAGCATCGCCACCAGCTTTCCCTTCAAGGACAACGAGGCCACGCGCCGCATCGGCATGAACCACTGCGCCCACGGGCCCATGAACTACAGCCCCGGGCAACTCGCCGAACTGGCCTCGGCGTTCACCGCTCAGGGCTACCCCATGGCCTGCCACGTGCACGGCGACATCACCTTCGATGCCGTACTCGACGCGTACGCCGAGGCAGGTGCCGGGGACCCGGAGCGGTTGCGGGCGATGCGCCCGCGCATGGAGCACTGTGGCGCGGTCACCGCGGAGCAGTACCGTCGAGCCGCCGCCATGGGGGCCACGGTCAGCCTCTTCATGGACCACATCCGCTGGTGGGGTGACGTCCTGGCGGACGACCTGTTCGGCGCGGAGGTCGCCGAGCGGTGGATGTCCGTGCGCGCGGCATGGGACGCGGGCCACCGTGTCTCCCTGCACAACGACGGCGTCTGTTCCCCCACCGACCCGCTGGCCTCCGTCGCCACCGCCCTCACCCGCCGCACCCCGGCCAGCGGGCGGATCCACGGCACCGCGCAACGCCTGACCATCGACGAGGCACTGCGCGCGGTCACCGCGAACCCCGCCTGGCAGCTGCACCTGGAGGACGAGATCGGAATGCTCCGCCCCGGCATGCGCGCCGACCTGGCGGTACTGAGCACCGACCCGTACTCCGTACCCGCCGAACGCTTCGAGGAGGAGGTCGCTGTCACGGCCACCTACCTCGGCGGCCGCCCCACATGGACGGCGTGACGGCGCGGAACCTCACGAGGGGTTCGGCGCAGTGCCGCGGGTCAGCCGTGGCGAGGGCCGCCCGGCAGGCCTAGCCTGGGCGGAAAGTGCCGTTATGGGCGCATGTCCGCAGGGCGGAAGGTTGGCAGTCTTGAGCGCGTCCGACGAGAAGCAGAAGCGGCTGGAGCCCGGTGTGGGCCCCGTCCCCACCGGCGATCCGGAGTTTCGTCCCTACCACCATCCGGCCGCCGGCTGGGGCGCCGCCAAGAGCGTCACCCAATTCCTCGTGCGCGAGGGCGCGTTGGTGGACGGGCCACGGGCGATCAAGCGGATGAACCACGAGGACGGCGGTTTCGACTGCCCGGGCTGCGCCTGGCCGGACGACACCAAGGGGCTGCACCTCGACATCTGCGAGAACGGGATCAAGCACGTCACCTGGGAGATGACCCGCAAGCGGGTCGGCCGTGAGTTCTTCGCCGCGCACTCGGTGACCGAGCTGTACGGCTGGAGCGACTACGACCTGGAGAACCAGGGCCGGTTGACGGAACCGATGGTCTACGACCCTGACACGGACCACTACGTGCCCATCGGCTGGAAGGACGCGTTCGATGTCGTCGGCCGTGCACTGCGCGGCCTCGACGACCCCGACCAGGCCGCGTTCTACACCTCGGGCCGCCTCGGCAACGAGGCCACCTTCCTCTACCAGCTGATGGCCCGTGAACTGGGCACGAACAACCTTCCCGACTGCTCGAACATGTGCCACGAGGCCAGCGGCCGAGCGCTCACGGCGTCGCTGGGCACCGGCAAGGGGACCGTCGACCTCAAGGACTGGGAAGCCACCGACGCACTGTTCATCCTGGGCGTCAACGCGGCCTCCAACGCGCCCCGGATGCTCACGGCCCTGGCCGACGCGTACGACCGCGGCGCGCAGATCGTGCACATCAACCCGCTGGTCGAGGCCGCCGCCACCCGCACCATCGTCCCGCACGACTTCACGGACATGGCGCTCAACAAGGCGACACGGACCAGCACCCTGAACCTTCAGCCGCGCATCGGCGGCGACATGGCACTCCTGCGCGGCATGGCGAAGGCGGTCCTGGAACAGTCACCGACCGACCCGAAGGCGCTCGACCGCGAGTTCATCGACCGGCACACCACCGGCTTCGACGAGTACCGCGCCCTGTGCGAGGCCACGCCCTGGGAGGAGATCGAGAACCAGTCCGGGGTCGGCCGCGCCGACGTCCTCAAGGCGGCCCGCGTGTACCGCGACGCCGACCGCAGCATCGTCAGCTGGTGTCTTGGCGTCACCCAGCACGAGCACGGCGTCGACACGGCCCGGGAGATCGTCAACCTCCTGCTCCTGCGCGGAAACCTGGGACGGGAAGGAGCAGGTCCGTCCCCGGTGCGCGGGCACAGCAACGTCCAGGGCAACCGCACCTGCGGCATCGACCACCGCCCAAGTGAAGAGTTCCTGAGCCGCCTTGCCGAGGTCTGCGACATCGAGCCGCCCCGCGAGCACGGCCTGGACACCGTCGCCACCATCAAGGCCATGCACCGGGGCGAGGTGAAGGTGTTCGTCGGCATGGGCGGCAACTTCGCCCTGGCGGCGCCCGACACCCCGTACACCTACGAGGCGCTGCGCACCTGCGACCTCACCGTCCAGGTCAGCACCAAGCTGAACCGCAGCCATCTCGTCCACGGCCGCAAGGCCCTCATCCTGCCGTGCCTGGGCCGCACCGAGAAGGATCATCAGCGCACGGGCGTCCAGAGCACATCCGTCGAGGACTCGATGAGCATGGTGCACCTGTCCGTCGGCATGAAGCGCCCCGCCTCACCGCACCTGCTCTCCGAGCCGGCGATCGTCGCGGGCATGGCCCGAGCGGCCCTGCCCGACAGCGCCACCCCCTGGGAGTGGTACATCGAGGACTACGACCGCATCCGCGACACCATGGCCCAGGCCCTCGACGGCTTCGAGGACTTCAACCGCCGTGTGCGCCTTCCCCTCGGCTTCCGCATCAAGCAGCCCGCCCGTGAGCTGGTCTTCCGTACGCCGTCCGGGCGAGCCGAGTTCTCCGTCGCCGCCCTGCCCGACGTCGTCCCCGCCCCCGGCACGCTGGCCCTGGGCACCATGCGGTCGCACGACCAGTGGAACACCACCATCTACTCCGACAACGACCGCTACCGAGGCATCAAGAACCTGCGCACGCTCGTCTTCATGAACCGGGACGACATGCGCGAGCGCGGTATCACCGAATCGGCCCCCGTCGACATCACCAGCACCGCCAAGGACGGCAGCAGGCGCCACCTCAACGGCTACCTGGCCATCCCGTACGACATCCCACGGGGCTGCGCGGCCGGCTACATGCCCGAGATGAACGTGCTGTGCGCGCTCGGCGACTACAGCACCCAGAGCGACCAGCCGATCATGAAGCACGTCAAGGTCACGATCACCGCCGCCCGGTGAACTGCGCGTCCAGACGGGCGCGCATACGCTGACCCTGTCCGTTTTGATCCTTTGGTCCCTCTGGAGCTTCATGGTCACCCCGCAGCCCGTGGTCACACCGCCTGCCAGGGCCGCCGTGTTCCTGGTGGCCACCGTGGCCCCCGGCGGTGAGGCCGCCGTACGTGATGCCCTCGCCGATCTGGCGGGGCTGACCCGATCGGTGGCGTTCCGCTGCCCCGACGACGGCCTGACCTGCGTCGCGGGCATCGGCTCCCGGGGGTGGGACCTGCTCGTGGCGGGGCCGCGACCCCGCGAACTGCACCCCTTCGAGCCGCTACGAGGCCCGCGCCACCAGGCGCCGGCCACCCCGGGCGACCTCCTGTTCCACCTGCGCGCCAGACGCATGGACCTCTGCTTCGAGCTGGCCCGGCTCATCGTGGAGCGGCTGGGCCCCGCCGTGACCGTCGTCGACGAGGTGCACGGCTTCAAGTACTTCGACGAGCGTGACCTGCTCGGGTTCGTCGACGGCAGCGAGAACCCCGGGGGAGGAGCGGCGGCCGACGCCGTGTTCGTCGGCGACGAGGATCCGCGTTTCCGGGGCGGCAGCTACGTGATCGTGCAGAAGTACGTGCACGACATGACGGCCTGGCAGGCGCTCACCGTCGAGGAGCAGGAACACGTCATCGGACGCACCAAGCAGGAGAACGTGGAGCTGCCGGACGACATCAAGCCGGACGACTCGCACGTCACGCTCAACACGATCGTCGACGACGACGGGGTCGAGCGGAAGATCGTGCGAGAGAACATGCCGTTCGGGCAGATCGGCCGCGGCGAGTTCGGCACGTACTTCATCGGCTACGCGCGCACGGCCGCGGTGACGGAGCAGATGCTGCGCAACATGTTCCTCGGTGACCCTCCGGGCCGGACGGACCGCATCCTCGACTTCTCCACGGCCGTGACCGGAGGCCTGTTCTTCGTGCCCGACGCCGACCTGCTCGGCGACCTCCCCGACTTCGCGCCCGCCGATGCGGCAGTCGATGCGGAAGCCGATGCCGACACCGCCCCCGTGGCCGACGCCGCCTCCGACGCCTCCCTGGGCATCGGCAGTCTGAAAGGAGCCTGAGCGCCATGACGACCCCCGCCGCCCCGAACAACCTGCACCGCGAGCTCGCCCCGATCACCCCCGAGGCCTGGGCCGAGATCGAGGAAGAGGCCCGCCGCACCTTCCGCCGCCTCGTCGCGGGCCGCCGGGTCGTCGACGTCCCCGACCCGGCGGGGCCGAAGCTCGCCGCCGCAGGCACCGGACACCTCGCCGACATCACATCGCCCGCCCCCGGCGTGACGGCGCGGCTGCGCGAGGCGAAGCCGCTGGTCGAACTGCGGGTGCCGTTCACCGTCAGCCGGGCCGCCGTGGACGACGTCGAGCGCGGTTCGAGCGACTCCGACTGGCAGCCCGTCAAGGACGCGGCACGCGCCATCGCGTTCGCGGAGGACCGCACGATCTTCGACGGATACGCGGCGGCGGGGGTCGAAGGGCTGCGCGAGCGGACGTCCAACCCGGTGCTCACCCTGCCCGGCGAGCCGCTCGACTACCCCGACGCGATCAGCCGGGCCCTTACGGCGCTGAGGCTGGCCGGAGTCGAAGGCCCCTACGCACTGCTGCTCGGCGCCGAGGAGTACCGAGAGGTCAGCGAGACCTCCGACCACGGCTACCCGATCGCGGCGCACCTGGGCCGGATCATGGGCAGCGATCCGATCTGGGCGCCCGCGCTGAGCGGCGCCTTCGTCCTGTCCACCCGCGGCGGCGACTTCGAACTGCTCCTGGGGCACGACCTGGCGATCGGCTACACGGCGCACGACGCGAGCGGCATCGAGCTGTACCTGCAGGAGACGCTCACCTTCCTGGCCTACACGGACGAGGCAGTCGTCGTCCTGAAGCACTGAGCGCGTGAAGCGCCTGCTGTCGCTCTCCGCGGTGCCCCGACTGGCCGGAGCGGCGGTCGTCGGGGCGGCGATCGGCGCGGTCGTCGGCGTACTGACCAGGGCGCCGCTCGGCGTACTCGCCGGAATCGCCGCGGCGCAGACGCTCTTCGTCGTGGCGGGCTGGATCGTGCTGTGGCCCATGGACGCCGCCACCACCCACCGCAACGTGCGGCGCGAGGAGTTCCGGCCGGTCACCGAGGAACTCGTCGTCGTCGGGGCCGCCCTGTGCGGCCTGATCGGCATCGTGGTGCTGCTCCTGCTCGGCGACTCGGGCATGGGCCACGCCGCGGCCGCGACGGCACTCGGCGGCGTCTTCATGGCCTGGGCGGCGCTCCACCTGATGTACGCCACCCGCTACGCGTACCTCTTCTACCTGGAGCCCACGGGCGGCATCGACTTCAACTCCGACGACCCGCCCGCGTACAGCGACTTCCTCTACTTCAGCTTCAACCTCGGCATGACCTACCAGGTCTCCGACACGGACGTCTCCAGCTCCACGATCCGCGCGGTGGTCCTACGGCATTGCCTGCTTTCCTACGTCTTCGGCGCCAGCATCCTGGCCACGACGATCAACCTCGTGGCCGGCATCGTCACGGGCTGAACCGGCGACGTACCGGTCCCGGCGGGTGGCTCCGCCGATGCCCGTCGCCGCCCCGCTGAGGGCGATGCACACGACACTCACCCCGATGACCAGGCTGACCGAGGCCACGCCGAATCCGGCGACCGCGGCCGTGACGGCGGCGGCGCCGAGCGGCCCGAGCGCGGAGTGGATGGTCCAGAAGGCCGCCGTGACCCGCCCGAGGAGGTGGCCCGGCGTCACCTCCTGGCGCAAGGACATCGAGCAGATCCCCGTGAACGCGGTGCAGAACAGGATGACGGCCGCGAGCGCGCCGAGCGTCGGCACGTTCTCCGACAGGCCCAGGCACGCGAGGGCGACGCCTGCCAGGGCGAAGCCTCCGATCCAACTGGCCCCGAACCCCAGGCGTCTGCGCACCCGGTCCACCGCGAAGGCCGCCAGGCAGGTGCCGACGGTCCCGGCCGTCAGGACGTAGCCGACCGTGCTGTCCGCGTGGCCGAGGTCCTCCTTGACCCGGAAGATGATGACGTCGGTCAGTCCGTAGGTGAGGAACGTCAGGAGCGACAGCAGCACCGTCAGGGGGCGCAGCACCGGATGCGCCCACAGGAAGCGGGCCCCGGCCAGGAACTCCCCGCGCACGCCTGCCCGTTGGCCCTGGTGCGGGTCGTCGTCGGGCGGCCGCGTCGCGCGGACGCGGACGAAGAGGATGCCGGCCGCGGAGACGGCGAACGTCACGGAGTCGATCCCGATGGCGGTGGCGGGTCCGAACGCGGAGGCGACGAAGCCCGCGAGCGTCGGCCCGCCCGCGCTCGCCACGGCGTACGTACCGAACAAGTGCCCGTTCGCCTTGGTGATCTGGCCGGGCTCGACGATGGCGGGCACCAACGTCACGTACGCCACCTGGAAGAGCATGGAGAAGGCCCCGGCGAGCGGAACCACCGAGTAGATCAGCCACATCGGCGCCGCGAAGAGCCAGACCAGCGGGATCACGGCGTACAGGAGACAGCGCGCCGCGTCGGCGACCATCAGGAGCCGACGCCGGTCCACCCGGTCGGCGATCACCCCGGCGAAGAGGCCGGTGGCGATCGAGGCGACACCGGTCAGCCCCGTGACCAGGCCCATCTGCACGATCGATCCCGTGCTGTGCAGGACGAGGAGCGGGATCGCGACGTACGAGAAGGAGTCGCCCAGGGCGGACAGGGTCTGGATGCCCAGAAAAATACGGTAGTTGGGGTTGGCCCATAAGCCGGGAGGCGGATCGGTCCGGTCTCCACCGTCTCCACCGGCATCCGATGCCGCGCCGTCGGACGCGTCGCGCGTGGACATGATCCGCCTCCCTCACGATGGCCGCAGCGATTAGACCACGGGCCGATCGTGTTGACGGGCGGTCAGTCCTCCGGGGTGCGGCGCTGTGCCTTGACGGTGTAGTTGGTGCGCGTGGAGGGCTGCCCTTCGGGGTCCGTCAGGGAGTGCTCATGGGTGTCGCAGACGAGTACGTCCCACTGGTCGGCCGCCAGCTCGAGAGAGGCCAGGACCTTTTGGGGGGTGGGGAAGTCCACGCCGGGGTGCGGTTCGGTCTCCCAGGCCGGGAAGCCCATGTGGCCGACGATCAGGAGGGTGCCGCCCGGCGCGACGGCCGCGGCGGCGCCCCGCAGGATCTGCTCGCGCGGCATCTCGTGCAGGGAGTGCAGGAACTGGGCGGCGACCAGGTCGTAGCTCCCGGCGGGGAAGGACGCGCCGAGGTCGTGGTGCTGCCAGTCGACCCGGTCGGCGACCTGCGCCTGGGCCGCGTGCTCGGCCGCGCGGCCCAGGGCGACGCGGGAGATGTCGGTGGCGGTGACGCGCCAGCCCTGCCGCGCGAGCCAGATCGCGTCGCCCCCCTCTCCGCAGCCCAGGTCCAGGGCGCTGCCCGGCGTCAGACCCTCGGTCTCGCGGACGAGTGCGGCATTGGGGTCGCCGCTCCACAGACGGCCGCTCTGGTTGTAGCGCTCGTCCCAGAACGCTTCGGCCGTGTCGGCGGCGGCCGAGGAGGCCGGGCCGGTGGGGGCGGTGTGGGTGTGGGTGTGCTGGTCGCTCATGTGGGCTCCTTCTGCTCTCTGGCAACCCTGCGCGCGGCCGTCGCGGCTTGACAAAGTTATTTGCCGCATCGGCAAATGGAGGGATGAGCGACGAGGCCGAACTCACGGATGTGCTGACCGCCGTCGGACCGCGGCTGCGGGCGCTGCGGAAGGCGCGGGGCGCCACCCTGGCCCGGCTGAGCGAGGAGACGGGCATCTCCCTGAGCACCCTCTCGCGCCTGGAGGCGGGGCAGCGCGAGCCGACCCTGAAGCTCCTGCTGCCCCTCGCCAAGGCGTACGGCGTCCCGCTCGACGAGCTGGTCGGTGCGCCCCAGACCGGCGACCCGCGCATCCACCCGAGGCCGTTCCTGCGCCACGGCAACACCTGGGTCCCCCTGACGCGGTACCTCGGCGGCATGCACGCCTACAAGCAGGTCATGCCGGTCGCCAAGAAGAGCAGCAGCAAGACCGCACGCCCCGAGCAGGGCATGCACGAGGGCTACGAGTGGCTCTACGTCCTCTCCGGCCGCCTGCTGCTCGCCCTGGGCGACCACGACCTCGTCCTCACGGCGGGCGAAGCCGCCGAGTTCGACACCCGCACACCCCACGGCTTCGCCAACGCCGGTGACATCCCCGTGGAGTTCCTCGCCCTGTTCGGGGCGCAGGGTGAGCGCATGCACGTACGGGTCAGGCCGGCCGGCGAAGGCAAAGGCGAGGGCGAGGGCGAGAGCGAGGGTGACGGGGCTTGAGCGGTCAGGCTGTGCGCAGCGCCGGGTCGCTGGTGCCGGCCTCGCCCGTCTCCACGTGTCCGGCGAACCTGCGCACGTAGGCGCTGTCGCTGTCGGACCGTACGCGTAGGTCGTACCAGCGCTTGCTGTGGCCGAGGTCGACCCAGCGGGTCTGCCGGCCGCCCGCCGCGACGGTCAGTTCGGTGCTCTTGCCGCCGTACGCGTTGGTGACGGTGAGGTGGCAGGCGGCCTCGGCGGGATTGGTGAAGGTGAGCTTGAGGCGGCCGGTGCTCTTGTCGTGGTGGCCGGTGACTTCCGGGCTCGCAGTCGCGGCGGTGCCCTCGTAGGTCCGCAGGTAGCCGCCTGGGCCGTGCACGGTCAGCTCGTACGCCCCGTCGGAGGGGCCGGTGCTCCAGGTGTCGGAGATCTTCTTGCCTGCCGCGGCGGTGTAGGTCCAGGGCCCGTCGTCGCGGTTGCCGGAGGTGACCAGGAAGCAGGCCCCGGTTTCGTCTCCGGGGGCGAAGGTGAGCTTGATGCTCCCGTCGGAGGGTTTGACGGCCGCGGTGACGAGGGGCGCGTAGGGGAGGGGCCGGGTGGGCCGCGCGCCCTTCTCCTGCTTGGGCAGGGCCGGTGCGGCCGGCGGTGAGTGGGTGTAGCTGTCGTGCCGTTCGCTGTCCGGCGGCTCGTAGGCGTCGGTGCTCGGCAGGGGCGCGGGCTTGGTGTGTTTGAGGCCGAAGTCGAAGGCCGACGTGAGGTCGCCGCAGATGGCGCGGCGCCAGGGGGAGATGTGCGGTTCGTGGACGCCGAAACGGCGCTCCATGAACTGGATGACGGAGGTGTGGTCGAAGACCTCGGAGCAGACGTAGCCGCCGGTCGACCACGGGGAGACGACGAGGGTGGGGACCCGCATGCCGAGCCCGTAGGGGCCCGCGCTGTAATCGCTGTCGCCGGGGAAGAAGTCGAGCTCGGTGTCGACGGTGGACGCGCCCCACGAGGAGTCGGCCGGGGGGTAGGGCGGCGGCACGTGGTCGAAGTAGCCGTCGTTCTCGTCGTAGGTGATGAAAAGGGCTGTCTTGCTCCACACCTCGGGGTTGGACGTCAGTGCGTCCAGGACCTGTGAGATGTACCAGGCGCCGTAATTCGCGGGCCAGTTGGGATGCTCGCAGAACGCTTCCGGAGCGGCGATCCAGGAAATCTTCGGGAGTTTGCCCGCCTTGACGTCCGCCCGGAGGTCATCGAGAAGATGGCCGCTCTCCTTGACGTTCGTCCCCTTGCATGCCTTCTCGTACAGAGCGTCGCCGGGACGGGCGTTGCGGAACTTGTTGAAGAACATCAGGGAGTTGTCGGCGTAGTTGCCGCGGTAGGCGTCCTCCAGACAGCCCCACAGTCCGTCCTCGGTGAGTCCGTCGCCGGTGTCCTGGTAGATCTTCCACGACACCCCGGCCTTCTCCAGACGCTCGGGATAAGTGGTCCAGTCGTAACCGGCCTCTTCGTTTCCGAGGACCGGTCCGCCGCCCTTGCCGTCATTGCCTGCGTGCCCGGAGTAGAGGTAATAGCGGTTGGGGTCGGTCGCGCCCATGAAGGACGAGTGGTACGAGTCGCAGACCGTGAAGGCGTCCGCGAGCGCGTAGTGGAACGGTATGTCTTCCCTGGTCAGGTGGGCCATGGTCCCGGAGGTCTTGGCCGCGATCCAGTCGTCGTACTTGCCCTTGTTCCACGCCTGATGACCGGTTTCCCAGTCATGGCTCAGCCCGGCGATGAACTGCATTCCCAGATCGTCGGCGTCCGGGTGGTAGGGCAGGACTTCCTCGCCGCCACCGGACTGGTGCCATACGGATTTGCCGCTCTCCAGCATCAACGGGCGGGGGTCGCCAAAACCCCGTACGCCGCCCAGCGTGCCGAAATAGTGGTCGAAGGAGCGGTTCTCCTGCATGAGCACCACGATGTGCTCGACGTCGTCGATCGATCCCGACCGTGCGGCGGCCGGGATGTCGGCGGCGCGCATGATGCTGGCGGACAGAGCCGCGACGCCTGCGGTGCCACCCGCGGCCTGGAGGAAGCGTCGGCGGTTGAATGCGGGCATGTAGCTGTACCTCTGAAACGTGGGGGATAGAGGGCCGGTCACCGTAGTCAGGCCCGCCCTTGAGACGTCAAATGGTGAGAAGAAAAGGTGAAGGAGCGGGGACATTTCATCTTCGGAAGCAACGGGGCGGGCCTCCGGGACGTCGGCCGGTCGATGCCGCCCGGTGGGTGAGACCCTTTGGCTGGCTCTTCGCGACAGCGGTTGAGTACCGAATGAGCACCGGACCGAAGGATCTGCACGCCATGCCAGAAGCAGTCGAAGCGCCCGTCATCCTGAGCAACGCGCCCGGTTCCTTCCCCCGGAGCGTGCTAGCCGAGCGGCATCCCGCGCTCATCAAGAAGGTGCGCGACGCCTTCCCCTACGGCCCGCGCCAGCATCGAGCCCTCGACGCCCTGCTGGCACAGGCCACTCAGGGAGTGATCGAACCGCTGGGCCCCGACGCGCACGACCGTCAGCTGTGGGAGGCCTGGGGGAGTGAGTACGTCGGCCTGTCCTGGTTCGACGTGCCCTTCCTGTGGTCCGAGAGCTACTTCTACCGTCAACTCCTCACGGCTGTCGGGTACTTCGAGGCAGGGCCCTGGCAGGGCATCGATCCGTTCCGCCCGTTCAAGCAGGCGGAGCTGCACACCGAAGAGGCCGACGAGGAGCTGGCCGCCCTCGATGGGCTGACCCTGCGGCCCCTCGGCGAGCAGCGTCAGGCCCTGCTCCTCGGTTCGCTGTGGGGCAACCGCGCGGACCTGGGTTTCGCCGTGGGCGGCGGCGCGGCCGGGGCCGCCGACTCGCGCCTCGTCGCCGACGACTCCGCGCTGCTGTGGTCCCTGCTGCCCGAGGGGGGCGCGGCCACGCTGTGCCTGGTCGCGGACAATGCCGGACGAGAGCTCCTGCCCGATCTCATCCTCGTCGACCACCTCCTGCGGCACCGGCGCGCCGAGCGGGTCGTGCTGCACGTCAAGCCCTACCCGTACTACGTCTCGGACGCCATGACCGCTGACGTCATCGACTGCCTGCGCCGCCTGACCGGCGCACGGGGCGCCGCGGCCGAGGTGGGTGAGCGCCTGTGGTCGGCCATGGGTACCGGCCGGCTCACCGTCCGCAGCCACACCTTCTCCTGCGCCCCGCTGCCGTACGCCGACATGCCCGACGACCTGCGCCAGGAGTTCGCCGGGGCCGACGTGACCGTCATGAAGGGCGACCTGAACTACCGGCGCCTTGTCGGCGATCGACTGTGGCCCGCCACCACGCCGTTCGAGGAGCGCACCGCGTACTTCCCCGGCCCGGTGGCCGCGCTGCGGACGCTGAAGTCCGACGTGATCGTCGGACTCGACGAGCGGACCGAGGCGGCCCTCGTCGCCGAGCACGGCCAGGGGTGGCGCACCAGCGGCACCCATGCCCTGATCCAGGCGCGGCGGTGATCTTCAGGAGCCTCAGGAGTCTCAGGAGGTGACTTAAGGCTTTGCCTTTCGCACTCGCGGTCGTTATCGTTTCAAACGGTCCTGTTGTCTCCGATAGAGGTGGACGTTGCGCATCTGAGGTTCGCGATCATCGCGCCGTACGGCCCTCGCCGTACGCCCGTCACGCCGCCGTCGGCCTTGCCGTGCCGCCCGTGACCCCGCGTGGATGCGACCTCGGTGCATGAGCCGTCCCTCGATCTTCCGGACCGCCGCACCTCCCTCTCGGTCGGTCGCCGCGTGGTGCTCGCATACGACGCTCCCTGCCCACCGCGCCTGCGACTGCGAGAGTCACCATGTCTGTACCCACCACGCCCAGCGCCTCCCTCACCTGTTCCGCCCTGTCGTTCCAGTGGCCTGACGGCACGAGCGTCTTCGACGGGCTCTCCGTCAGCATCGGACGCGGCCGCACCGGGCTCGTCGGCACCAACGGCGCGGGCAAGTCCACCCTGCTGCGGCTGCTCGCCGGTCAACTGCGCCCGTCCCAGGGCTCGGTGACCGTCGGCGGCAGCCTCGCCTACCTGTCGCAGAACATCACCCTCGACACGACCCTCCGCGTCGACCAGGGCCTCGGCATCGCCGAGCGGCGTGACGCGCTGCGCGCCATCGAGTCCGGAGACGTGCGCGAGCAGCACTTCGAGACGATCGGCGACGACTGGGACGTCGAGGAGCGAGCCCTGGCCACGCTGGGTTCACTCGGGCTCGGCGACGTCGAACTCGACCGCACCGTAGGCCAGTTGTCCGGCGGGGAGACCGTTCTGCTGCGCCTGGCCGCGCTGCTCCTGGAACGCCCGGACGTGCTGCTCCTCGACGAGCCGACCAACAACCTCGACCTGTTCGCGCGGCGCCGGCTCTACGAGGCCGTCGACTCCTGGCGCACCGGTGTCCTGGTCGTCGTCAGCCACGACCTCGACCTGCTCGAGCGCGTGGACCGCATCGCCGAACTGCGCGCCGGATCGGTGAACTGGTACGGCGGCGGCTGGTCCGCCTACGAGGAGGCCCTTGCCACCGAGCAGGAGGCGGCCGGGCGCATGCTGCGGGCAGCCGAGGCCGACGTACGACGCCAGAAGCGCGAACTGGAGGAGACCCAGGTCAAGGTGGCCCGGCGCCAGCGGCACAGCAAGAAGATGGACGCCCAGCGGCGCGCCCCGCGCATCGTCGCGGGCGAGAAGAAGCGCTCCGCGCAGGAGTCGGGGGACAAGCTCCGGGGCCTGCACGAGGACCGGCTCAGCGAGGCGCGCGAGCGGCGCGAGGAGGCCGCGGACGCGATCCGCAACGACGCCGAGATCCGCGTCAGCCTTCCGCACACGGCGGTGCCCGCGGGCCGTACGGTGCTCACCTTGCGCGAACTGAGCCCCCAGTACGGCACGTTGCGGGAAGGCAGCCTGGAGGTGCGGGGGCCCGAACGGATCGCCCTCGTCGGGCGCAACGGTGCGGGCAAGACGACGCTCCTTCGCACCCTCACCGGGGATCTTGCACCGCTGTCCGGCGAGGTCAGGACGCTTGTGCCGGTGCGGTTCCTGCCGCAGCGCCTGGACGTCCTCGACGACGACCTGAGCGTCGCGGCGAACGTCTCACGGCTGGCTCCCGGGCTCACCGACAATCACATCCGCTCCCAGCTCGCGCGCTTCCTGTTCAAGGGCGCGCGCGCCGAACAGCCGGCGGGCACACTCTCGGGCGGCGAGCGCTTCCGTGCCGCGCTCGCGGCGATGATGCTCGCGGCCCCGGCTCCTCAGCTCCTGATGCTGGACGAGCCGACCAACAACCTCGACCTGGCCAGCGTGCGCCAACTGACCGGTGCGCTCGAGTCGTACGAGGGAGCGCTCCTGATCGCCAGCCACGACCTGACCTTCCTGGAGTCGGTCGGCATCACGCGCTGGGTGCTCGTGACGGACGAGCTCCAGGAGACCACCGCGGAAGAGGTCCGCGACCTCCTCGCGGCACCGCAGGGGGACTGACGGCGCCCTCAGCGGCTGGAGCGAGTGACGGCTTCGAAGACCAGCGGGAGGTTCAGGTGCCGTGCCACCAGGACGAGGTGGGCCCGCTCCTCTTCCTCGGGGACCCTGCCGCCGGGCATGGCCTTCAGGCGCGCGTCGTCCGGCAGCGGCGGGCGGCCCTGACCGCGCGCGTGGGCCGCGTGCAGCACGACGGCGGCGGCCTGCGCCGCGACGAGGTCGAAGTCGCGGGGCAGGTCGGACTCCTGGTCGGCCAGACCGGCCACGGCCTGGGCCGGTGCCCCGCTCCACCACGGGCTCAGGACGCGCTCGCCCTCGCGGATCTCGGCCAGCCTGCGGAGCAGTTCCACCCGCCAGTTCCGCCACCAGAACAGCGGCTGCGGGGCGAGGACGAGCTGTCCGTTGTCCTCGCCGAGCCGTGTCGCCACCTTCCACAGCTGTTCCATCGTCCGGCAGTCGCGGCGCTCCGCGCGCCGGGAGCTGAACACCAGCCGGGCCAGCGCGAAACTGGCGGCCACGCCGCTGGCGATGGTGGCGAGCCACGCCGCCTCGGCAAGGAAGTCGAGACGGTGCGTGCCCGTGGCGGCGGCCGAGATCACCGCGGTGAGGGTCAGGGCGATGTTGACGATGTCCAGGGCGACGGCGGTCGCGAACGCCTTGAGGCTCTTCTGCAGCGCCAGGTCGAGGTCGGGGCGCCCCGGCATGACGACTCCACGGCACTGCTGCATGGTGACCAACGCGGTGGCGACGATGCCGGCCGAGTAGACGACCTGGAAGGCGACGACCTGCCAGATGTCGGCGTAGGCCGCGGAGTAGCGGAGAGGGCGGGCGGGGCCCTGCACGTCGGCCCAGGCGTAGAGGACGGCCATGAGGATGACCGCGGTGCCGTACACCGGTGCCCAGGTCGCGATCGTGCGTCGCAGGGCGGCCCGCTCCTTGCGTGCCGGGTGCCACAGCTGAGTCATCAGGTGGGCGTGGCCGAGGCACAGCAGGGTGGCCGAGTTGACGACGAGCGCCGGAAGGTTGGCGGAGCCCGCGGCCGCTCCCACCGCCCGGTAGACGGCGGGCGTGCAGAGCAGGAAGATCACGCCGCAGTGGATCAGGACCGAGGCCGTCAGCTTGAGGGTGAGGTCAGGATTGCCCCGAGCCGCGTGGGCCTTGGCGCACCCCAGGACGAGGGCGAAGGCGGCGATCGCGAGGTTGACCGTGGTGAGGATCAGGTGCCACATCAGTGGAACCGCCGGTTGGCGAAGGCGGAAGTGAGCGACCCCGCGCCCTTCTTCCCGGTCAGCTGCAGCGCGGCGACCGTCCCGAACGCCTCCGCGCGCCACTCCGCCTTGCGCTCGAACGTCGTACGGAAGAAGACGGGACCGCTCAGGACTTCGTCCACCAACCCTGGTGGCAGCGAGGACAGTTCGCTCTCCAGGGCGTCGGAGCCCTGGAAGTGGTGCCCGCTGACGCAGTCGTCCTTCTCGCCCTCGAGCAGGTGGAAGAGCTCGTGGCCCAGGATGAAACGCTGGTGATGCGGGCTGGTGTTGGTGGTGATGACGATGCGGTCCCCGTCCTTCCCCGGCAGGCACATGCCCGTCGCCTGCGGGCTCAGGGAGCGCTGGACGATCTCGATGGGGCGGCCCCGCTTCTTCCCGACGGCCTCGACCAGGTCCATGAGGCCGGCGTCGGGCGCCAGCCGGAGTTCCTTGTAGATGAGGCGAGCGGCGCGACGCTCTTCCATGCTCCAGGCAAGGCGTTTGCGCAGGGCCGTCGAGACCCGTCCGGGGATCAGGCGGCCGGGGCCGGTGCGGTGCTCGGGCTCGGGGGTGCCGATGGAATGCATGGGGTCAGCCCTCCCGACGTTCACGCTCCCCGTTCGTGACAGGCTGTGTCCGATGGCCTGCGCCGGGACACTATCAGCCCACCTTTGTCACCTCGTCCCGGCCGGGGCTCGGTTCCTCAGCAGGACCGGCAGCGTGCGGGCCGCGTTGGACGAGTACGAGGCCACCGGCACCGGCTCGCCGACGAGTTCGACGTCGAACCGGCCGTGCAGGGCCCGAAGAGCGGTCGTGCCCATCATCTTCGCCAGCGGAGCCCCGATGCAGTAGTGGATGCCGTGGGAGAACCCGAGGTGGGAGGCGGCGGCCTGCCGGAGGATGTCGAACTCCTCTGCTGTCGGGCCGAATTGACGGGGATCGCGCCCGGTGGCCGCCACATGGATCACCACGGCCTCGCCCGTCTTGATCCGGGTGCCCGAGAGGGTCACGTCCTTGGCGGCGTAGTAGAACATCACCGTGCGGACCGGACTGTCGCGGCGCAGCGTCTCTTCCACGACCGCAGGCCATGCGTCCGACTCGCGTGCCAGGGCGAGCTGTCCGGGGTGGCCGGCCAGATTCACCACCGCGTTTCCGATGAGGTTGGCGGTGGTCTCGTGCCCCGCGAAGAGGAACAGGAGCAGAGTCTGCGTCAACTCCGTCTCGCTGAGGCTGCCTTGCCCGTCTCCGTGGGCGGAGATCAGCGCCGATGTCAGATC
The DNA here is from genome assembly GCF_040643025.1 of Streptomyces sp. NPDC047525. Lineage (NCBI taxonomy): Bacteria > Bacillati > Actinomycetota > Actinomycetes > Kitasatosporales > Streptomycetaceae > Streptomyces > Streptomyces sp. NPDC047525. The sequence goes on along the minus strand of NZ_JBEYTL010000001.1, from coordinate 475,802 downwards.
GTCGCCGGGCGCTGCGGTCTTCTCCGCGATCAGCTCACCGATCACGGAGACGAGTCCGGCCTTCGCCGCCGGCGCCTCATCGGCGCGACTCTCGTCGTGCAGCGCCGCGAAGTTGTCGGCCAGCTGCTCGCGCTTGTCCAGGTCGAGCCCGAACAGGCTGCAGATGATGGCCATGGGCAGCGGGAGGGCGAAGGCCTCCCGCAGGTCGACCGGGCCGGGCACGGCCGCCAGGTCGCCGATCAGACCCCCGACGATCTCCTCGACGCGCGGCCGCAGCGCCTCGATCCGGCGCGGTGTGAACGCCTTGCCCACCAGCTTGCGCAGCCGGGTGTGGTCGTCGCCGTCCGCGTTCAGCATGCCGGAGAGCGTGATCAGCTCCAGCAAGGGCCAGCTGTCCGGCACGTCGCCGTCGGCGTACGCCTGCCAATGCGCCGGGTTCTTGCGGAAGTCCGGGTGGGTGAGGATCTCGCGCGCGGTGGCATGGTCCCCGGTGGCCCACACCTCCACGTCGCCGGTGAGCCGGACCCGCACCACGGGGCCCTGGTCCCGGAGGCCGCGCCCCTCGGCCACGACGAGGTCGCGCGGGTCGAGCAAGGTCACTTGAGGTGGCGTCAGATCAAGCACGAGAGGGAACCTCCGAGGCTGGGACCGAGCGGGCGGTCGGGGCGAATCGGACGGGCAGGGCCTCCAGGGCGCGCACGATGACGGACGGGCGCCATGTCAGGGAAGCGCCGTCGGCGAGGCGGACATCGGGCAGTCGCTGCAGCAGGCAGTCGACCGCCGTCACCGCGATCGCCTCCGCCAGGTCGGGGAAGGGGCACTCGTGTTCCCCCGCGCCGTACGGGAGGTTGGCCTCGCTGTGGGCGGCCATCGCGGCACGTTCGGCGTCCGACCCCATGCACGGGTCCTGATTGACGGCGGCCAGGTCGAGCACGAGCATGTCGCCCGCCGCGATGTCCTGCTCGCCCAGGCGGCTGTCCCGCGTCGCCCAGCGGCCGATGACGCGCTGGAGCGGAGGCTGCTCCCACAGCGTGGCCCGCATGGCACCCTCGATGTCGGCGAGGCCGTGGTTCACGTCGTCGCGCATCTTGGCGCTGTTGACCTGCCGCTCAAGGCCGTTCGAGATCCAGTTGCCCATGGCGCCCATGGCCGAGGCCAGCGTGAGCCACACCTGTTCGCGGATCTCTTCGTTGCTGCGGGCGATCTCCTCCGCGCTCCGGGCGTTGCCCTCCTCGATGAGCCAGGCGATCGCGTCGGCACCGAGCTCGCGCCGCCGGTGGGCGATGTGGCCCTCGATGACGTTCATGATCTGCTCGTTGGCCTGCAGCGCCTTGTCCCCGCCGTCGAGAAGGGCGGGCAGGGCCGTCACCAGCTGTAGCGCCGCCTGCTCCGAGAACCCGAAGATCCGCATCAGGACCATGAGGGGCAGCTGCGCGGCGTAGTGGGCGACGAGGTCCGCGCTCCCGGTCTCACAGAACTGGTCGATCAGGCGGTTCGCGCGGTCGCGGGTGTAGCGGCGCACGGTCCCCGGCCGGGTCCGGCCGAGACTGCGGGTGAGGGCCCCGCGCAGCCGTGTGTGTTCCTCGCCCGTGGCGAACAGGGCGTTGGGGCGTTCCTGCGTGTGCAGCGCCAGCGACCAGTCGGCGGGGACCGTGCCGCGCGGCTGCCAGTGCCGCGGACTCCGGCTGTAGAGGACCCCCTCGCGCATCACCCGCTTCGTCTCCCCGAAGCCGATGACCAGCCAGCCGAACACGCCGTCCAGGGTGACGGGGACGACGGGGCCGTGCTCGGCCCGCATCCTGCGGTACATCTCCCGCGGGTCAGGGTGGGCGTCGATGTCCGCCAGTGGCAGCGCCGCCTGGTGAGCGGGGCAGCCGACGGGAGGTAAGAGAGTGCTGGCACCAGCGGGAAAATCAGGATATGAAGTCATGACACCGATTTCGTTGTCAACAATTGGGAAATTCCGCAGCGTGCGTCTGGCATGAACGGCCGGGCTGCGGCCCTGATCTGGTCTGTGATCTTCCAGCACCCCGCGACGGGGTGTCAACGATCGGGGAAGTACGCAGAGCTGGGTGGCTGGTCAGTGGCTATCCTCAGAACAGCCCATCGTGTCCCGTGGCCCTTGGAGACCTACAGGTGAACGCAGACGCCGACCCCAGAGGCGGCGACATCGACCGCCTGCTGGCCGGTACCCACCCGGACGTCCGTCGGGAAGAGGCGCCCCGGGAGTACCTCCTTCGATTTGCCATCGACCGCTTCCTGGTCGATGTCGACGCCTACGCGGGCCGGTTGGGGAAGACGCGGGGGGATCTGCTGCCTCCCGAGCACGTCTCCTACATGACGGGGATCGCCGCCGAGCGCGCCCAGGCGCTGCTGGACGGGGCGCCTCTCACGGAGGAGGAGCCGGCGGAGGTCAAGGAGCGGGAAGGCTTCCGCCTGGCCCTGCTGCTGCCGCGGTTGAGCTTCCTCAGGGCCACGCGACTCAACCCGGCGACCCAGAAGCCGTACAAGGACGCCGACATCGCCGCCCGGACCGGCATCACGCGGCAGACGGTCTGGAACATCTTCAACGGCGAGCGCAAGCCGCGGCACGACATGGTCGGCACTCTGGAGAACTTCTTCCACGCTCCCCTCGGGTTCTGCTTCCGCAGCGAGGGCGAGGCCTTGGTCGAGCACTTGAAGCGCATGGTCAACGAGGATCTGCCGAAGCTGGCAACGAAGGTGGCCCTCAAGCGACTTGGGGCCGACAGCCTCGCCCTGCGCAGTACCGGCGAGGTCGACGTGCTGCGGGACATCCTCCCCGCCCTCGACACCCTCGCGCTTCAGGAGCGCGCGCGACGGGCGACGCCGGAATCACGGGGCGAGTAGTCGACCGCCCCCCCTTGAGTGCCCCAATTGTTGACAGGCCGTCGGGCCATACACAAAGATCTACGTGACCCCAGGCTCGGTCGACCATCCGAACTCGGGGGTGCTTCGGTTCACCCCCGTGACTCCGCGGCCGCCCGCACCCCACCGGGCCCCGCCGAGCACCGCCGAGGTGCTGATCGTCAATCCTTGAGGAGCACATCCGTCATGGCCCTCCAGCCAGTCGCGCCCGCTGCCCTTGGGACCGCATCGCACCCGGACCGTGTGGCGGTGGTCGTGGCTCCCTACGGTGATGACGGCGCGTACGCCGGCGAGTTCACCGCGCGCGGCTGGCCGTGCGTGGCGGTCGAACTGGCCCCCGAGACGCTCCCGCCGGAGCTCGCGGGCTCCACCGTCAGCGGGGAGTACCGCGGCCGGATCGTGCACACCGGATCCCTGCGCGAGACCGTCAAGTTACTGGCGCCCCACCAGGTGGGCGCGGTGGTCGCAGGGAGCTCCCTGGGGATCGACCTCGCCGACCAACTGGCCGAGCGGCTGCGGAGCACGGGCAACGACCCCTCCAGCTCGCCGCTGCGCCACGACATCGGGCTCCAGGCCGAGACGCTGGCGGCCGCCGGCGTGGCGGCCCCGCGCGGCATCCGCACGGCGAGCCTGGCCACCGCGCTCGACTGGGCCGCCTTCTACGACCTGCCGGAGTACGTCGTCGCAGCAGCCGATACGGCGCTCGAGGCTCCCATCCGGCGGTGCCGGTCGGGCTACGACCTCGCCGTGGCCTGGCGCGCGATGCGCCGGACCGCCCACCAGCAGGGCCTCGACCCGCACTTGGTCCTCCAGGAGCATCTGTCCGGCGCCGTCTACCACCTCGACACCGTCACCGGAGGCGGCCCCTTCGGCGCGGTGCAGCACCGCGTCACCCGCGTCTGGGCCGAGACCCGGACCCCCTCCGGACTGCACGACCGGTCGGACCTGGTCGACCCGCGCGGTCACGCGCCCCGCGTCCTGACTCTCTACATGCAGCGGGTCCTTGACATCCTCGGGGTGACCACGGGCGTACTCCGCAGCCGACTCGTGGTCGTGCACGGGCAGGGACCGGTCCTGGTGCGCGCCGAGTCCGGGCCGCCGATGGACGCCGCCGACCGCGTCCTGCGCGAGCTGACCGGGAGCAACCTCGTGCAGGACGCGGTACAGGCCGTGCTCCCCGAGGGCCCCCGGGCCGCGACACGTCCCTCGCCCCGGCCGCACGTCGCGCGCGTGTCCCTGATCGCTCCGCAGGACGGAGCGCTCGACGAGGAGTTGCTGCGTACGATCACGACGCTCCCCACCGTCCGGCAGGCCGTGGGCGACCTGCGCCCCGGCGCCAGGGTGCGACGCACCGTGGCCAGGACCAGCTCCCCGGGCGAGCTGGTCCTGGCCGCCGACAGCCGCAAGGACGTCGACAGAGACCACCGGGCGATCAGGTCCGCCGAGCGCAGAGGCCTCTACCGAGGAACGGCTGCCTGACCCGCGCCCACCGCTGCTGCCGTACGCGGAGCACCCCAACTTCCGCCCCCCCCACGCCCCCCCACACGTGCCGGGAACAGCCCGGCCATCGACCAGGAGGTCACCTTGTTCCACCGCAACACCGCACTGCGCCTCGCCGTTCCGACCGCCGCGCTCGCCCTGGCCCTGACGGCCTGTGGCGGCGGCGACTCGAAGTCGGAGGGCTCCGATGACAAGCCCAAGGACGGCGCCGCCAACTCCCAGCCCAAGGAGGAGAAGCTGGCCGCCGGCGCGAGCACCACGGGGAAGGTGGAGGAGGACGGGGCCGCCGTCACCTACGACGTCGCCGCCCAGAAGGTCGACCTGGGCACGGCAGCCGACGCCAAGAAGCTGGTCCAGGATCCCGAGGACGCCAAGGGCCTGGTCCCCGCGGTCGCCCACATCAAGTTCACGCACAAGGGCGGTGCCCCGCTCACCGACACCCCCGACGTCGCGGACACCACGGAGGTCTGGGCGGACGGCACCCGCGGCGGACTGCTCATCGGCGCGGCGGAGGACGCGCAGGGCTGCGAGGACCCGCTGGACCTCGAGGGCTGGAAGAAGGGTGAGAGTCACGTCCTGTGCGAGACCTACCTGGTTCCCGAGTCCGCGAAGAACCTGGAAGTGCACTGGGCGGAGAAGGACGACGCCAAGCCCGCCATCTGGAGCCTGCCCGCCGAGTGAGGCGAGCGCGGGCCACGGCGCACGGCGCCGTGGCCCGCCCGGCAGCAGCTGCCCAGTGCCATCCGGTCAGTCGTGCAGGGCCACCAGGACGACGGCGGCCGATACGGCGCCGAGTGCCACGGCGGCGATGCCGTGGGAGAGGCGGTGGGTGCGCGGGACGGGCAGGAAGTGGTCGACGGCGTACCTGCCGGGTCCTGCCAGCGCCAGGCTCACGGCCGCCGTGAGCAGCACCAGGTCGTACTCGATGCCGGCGGGGTTGAAGAAGCCGTTGCCCCACTTCATGGCGATGGCGTTGAGCATGATGCCGACGATGCCCGCCCCGGCGAGCGGTGTGAGCAGGCCGATGGCCAGACCCAGGCCGCAGAACGTCTCGGTGAGGCCGGCGACCGTGGCCATGGCCTTCGGGGCGGAGTAGCCGTCGCTCGCGAAGAACCCCGCGGTGCTGTCGAGGCCGGCGCCGTTGAACCAGCCGAACAGCTTCTGGCTGCCGTGGACGGCCATGGTCAGGCCGACGGCGCAGCGCAGCAGCAGGAGGCCGATGTCCATGCCGGACTGCGAGGAAGCGAGCGGGGAACCGGAGCCGCCCGGAGCCGCGGTGTGCGTGCCGGTGGAATTGGTGGAACTGGTGGAAGAGGGAAAGGGCATGCGAATCTCTCCAGTTGATCGATGCGATGCGATGCGTTGCGATCGCTGTGATCGGTGAATGTGGTGTGGCGGTGCCGATCGGTCTCGCCGGCGTGAGTGCGGGTGGAGAGATCCCGTCTACGTTCTGATGACCTGGGTTCTGTAGAGGTCGACGGACGTCGCGTCCGGGGGCGAGGCTCCGGGCAGCGCGGGCACGTCGTCCCGTGGCTCGTACGACGCGGGTGCCGCCCCGAAGGCGGGTGAGGTGGTCCGCTCGGGAGCGGGCAACGCCTCACGGGGAGTCCTGTTCTGGCCCTCGTGACAGCCGCGGCCGCCGACTCGGTCTTCGGTGGCCGACGAGGTGGCCGACGCGGTGACCGACGCGAGGGCGGTGCCCGACGGCCCGTCGACCCCGAGCAAGGGGATGAGGAAGAGGAAGGCCATGGCCAGGAGGACAGTGCACACCGCACTGCCCTGAGGCCGCCTCTCCCGTATCGCCATGTCCGACTGATGGTAGGCCAGGGTCGGCGGCGGGCGCAGGAGGAGATTGAGGCACCTGACATGACACCCGCCGCGAACCGCATGGCCCTTCCGCCGCTCCTGCATGCAGGGCGGGTCGGGAGTCAGCGCCGAGCACACGTCATGTCGTGGGCGGGAAGGTCTCCCGTGCGCAGATAGTCGTTGACCGCGCGGTCGGCGCAGGGGACAGGGCGGTGGCCTTCGAGGGCGCGCCCGTAGACACCGTGGGAGCGGATGTCCGCGGTGACAAGGCGTGAGCCGGTGAGCTTGCGGTGCAGGGCCAGGGCTCCGTCGTAGGGGACGTTGTTGTCGTGTCGGGCCTGAAGCATCAGGACGGGTACGTCGTTGGCGATCTCCGTGCCCGGTTCGCGGGGCTCGGCGGCCCAGAACGCACACGGGGCGATCATGCCGTTGACGTACGGTCCGAACACGGGCTGGGTGGTGCGGCTGCGCACACTGTTCTTCCAGTACGTCTCCGGATCCTTCGGCCAACCGCCCGCGGGCCAGCCGCCGTCGCCGCACATGAAGAGCGCCCCGCCCACCATGCTGTCCGCGAGATCGGGCGAGGCGAGGAGCTCCAGCATGGCCGCGAGCTCGGGGCCGGGCTCGACCGGCTTGCCCGCCGCCGCGTCGACCAGGTCCCGCACGATCGCGGCCAGCACGGGATCGTTCTCCGCGTGCTGGATGGGCTGCTTCAACAGCAGCCGCAGGACAGGGGCGTTGAGACGCTGACCGCCGACGCCGATCGGATGACGCTCGGCCTGCGCGAGCAAGTGCTCGACACGCAGGCGGACTTGGGAGGCCGTGCGGCCGAGGCGGTAGGTGCCGTGGTGCCGGGCGGTCCAGGCGGCCCACTCGTCCAGTGCTTCCTCGGCCGGTTCGCCTGCGCTCTGGAACAGTTCGTACTGCGTGGCCGACGGGTCCGTCGAGGAGTCGATGACCATGCGGTCGGTGCGCCGGGGGAACATCTGGGTGTAGACGGCGCCCAGATCGGCGCCGTAGGAGATGCCGTAGTAGGAGAGTTTCCGCTCGCCCATGGCGGCTCGGATCACGTCCATGTCCCGGGCCACATTGCGGGAGGACGCGTGCGGCAGCAGTTGCGCGTTGTCGCCGTGTTCCTGGCAGCGCAGCGCTGTCTTCCGCGCGTCCCGCACCGATGCGTCGAAGTCCGCACGGGGTGAGGTCGACGGTGCGGGCGGGGTCGGCGGTCCGGCCGGTGCGCAGGTGAGCGGGGAGCTCTCGCCGAGGAACCGCGGGTCGAATCCGATGAGGTCGTAGCCGTCGGCCACCTGCTTCAACGCGGGCCGCAGCGCCAGGGTGTTGGCAAGGCCGCTGCCGCCGGGGCCACCGGGGTTGGAGAGCAGGATGCCGCGCCGGTGGGACGTGGACTTGGCCTTGATGCGCGAGACCGCGATCTGGAGGGTGCGGCCGCGGGGAGCGGAGTAGTCGAGGGGAACGGTCACCTTCGCGCACTGCGCCCCAGCGGCGTTCAGCTCCGTCTGCGCCTTCGAGCAGGGGCCCCAGGTGAGTCGCTGGCGCTCGTAGGCCGACATGGGGTGAGTCAGGTGAGGGGCCTTGGCCGGGGTGGCCGCCGAAGGCAGGGCTCCGGCGAGCAGCCCGGCCAGGCTCAGACCGACCACGAGTGAGGGTGTGACGCCGCGCATCGTGCTCCTTGGGTTCGACCGGCTCAGGAGGCAAGCCGGCCCGAGAACAAATGGACGGAACTGACGCTAGAAGCAGGGGCGGTGACTGAACATCAGGTCACCTGGTCGATGGATACGGGGGCTGGCCCCCGCCCCGTCCGTAGCGTCCGGGCGTCGTGCCCACATGGCGTGTGAAGTGCCGGTTCAGATGGGCCTGGTCGTGGAATCCGACGGCGGTCGCGACCTCGGCGGGGCGTTGGCCGCCGAGCAGGAGGCGGCGCGCCCGGTCGATGCGCTTGCCGGTGAGGTAGGCATGCGGCGGCAGGCCGTAGGTCTGTCTGAAGCAGCGGATCAGGTGGGTGGGGTGCGCGTGCAGGACGGCGGCTGCCTGCTCCAGCGAGAGACCGGCGGGCATCCGGGAGTCGAGGAGCTCACGCAGTGCGGTCGCGAGCCGGTTGGCCTCCAGGCCCGGTGTGCGGGGCCGCAGCGCGTCGAGGTGGACGTGGAGGCGTTCGCGGACGAAGGACAGGCGCGACTCGGCTTCGAACTCGTCTCCCATGTGCCCGAGGGAAGCGTGCAGTTGGTGGATCCGATGGCGCAGCAAGGGGTCGTCGAGGACGGGACCCTCCACCGCGCGACCGGCCAGCCGCTGGGGGAGCACGGAGTCGTCGAGGTAGAGCACGCGTTTCCGGAAGCCCGCCGCGGTGACCGTCCGCCCGTCGTGCGGCACGCCCGGAGGAAGCAACAGAACGCTGGCCGTGCCGGTCGCGTCATGACGGCGGCGGTCGAGCGCGAAGTCGACCGCCCCGTCGTCGAGGATCATCAGGTCCCACGTGTCGTGGGTGTGGGCCGGATACGCGTGGTCGGTGAAGTGCGCGTGGAAGACCTCGGCGATCCCCGGGACCGACGGCCGCCAAGCGCTGACCGACGTACGGGACCCTGACGTGTGCGGGCTTGACGTGCGGGGTCGCTCTCCGGTCATGCCAGGAACGTACAAGACCGGCGGAGTCCGGGCGCGGCAGGCTCATGGCATCAGCCGGACAGCCGGAGGACTCGAGAGGCCGAGGAGTCCTCCGGCCGCCGGCCATGAGGAAGGAATGCCGCATGTCCAGGAAGTCCGTACCCGTCAACATCGCCGAAAAGCTCGCGGGGTTCAGCGAGTTGTGGTCGCAGAAGACGGTGGCCGTGCTCAACGACTACGAGGTCAAGCTGGCCAAACTGCACGGGGAGTTCGTCTGGCACAGCCACGAGGACACCGATGAACTGTTCCTGGTGGTCAGCGGGCGGCTGACCATCCAGCTCAGGGGTGGCGATGTGGTCCTGGATCCGGGGGAGTTGTTCGTGGTTCCCCACGGGGTCGAGCACTGCCCGGTGGCGGACGAGGAGACCGCCATCCTGCTCTTCGAGCCGGCGGGGACGATGAACACCGGTGACGCCGGAGGGCCGATGACCAAGGCGGCCGAGCCCGTCTCCTCGTGAGGGCCAGTACGTGCCGACTTCGACTCGGGCTCCGATGTCGGCGCCGTCGAGTTGCGTCTCAGCGGAATGCGGTGATGTTCCGGGAGACCCAGTCGTTGAAGGGGCGCGGGGCGCGGCCGAGGACGCGTTCCACGTCCGGGCTGATCCGCAGTTCGGCCGGGATCGGCGCGGCGATGATGTCCAGGGTGTCGTCGGCGAGTTCCGCCGGTACGAAGCGGGTCATCGCGGCCTTGGCGTCGTCTCGGGTGAGTTCGTGGAACCGCACCGGCGAGCCGAGCGCGGCGGCGATCACCTCTGCCTGCTGACGTGGCGTGATCACCTCCGGCCCGGTCAGCTCGTACACCCCGCCGGTGTGCCGGTCGTCCACCAGGCAGGCCGCCGCGACCTCGGCGATGTCGGCCGGGTCGATGACCGGCACCCCCACGTCACCGAAGGGCGCGGCGACCGTCCTCTGCGTGCGGACGGACTCCGCCCAGCCCAAGGCGTTGGAGGCGAAGCCGCCCGGACGCAGGACGGCCCAGTCCAGACCCGATTCCCGCAACGCGTCCTCCACCGCGCGCATCGCGACCCGGGACGGGCCGAGCGGTCTGGTCGCCACGCCCTGCGAGGACAGTAGGACGACCCGGCGGACCCCACTGGCCGCTGCCAGGCCGATGATGTCGGCCGGCCTGGCTTCGGGAGCGTGCAGGTCGCCGGAGAGCAGGAGGAACAGCGCCTTCGCCCCGTCCAACGCGGGCTTGAGGCCAGCCGGCTCAGCCAGGTCGGCCGTCACATGACGGACGCCGTCCGGCATCGCCACCGCGCGCCGCGACACCGCTGTCACCTGCTCGCCCGCCTCGGTCAGGGCCTGCGTCAAAGGCATGCCCACATTTCCGGTAGCCCCGGTCACCACGATCATGTTCAGCTCCAAATCCGTTGTTCACTACGGAAAGTGACGCTAGGAGCCGGGGCTTACTTTTCGTAAGAACGTACCCAGAGGTAAGCTCCGGACATGAGGGAAGGCGCGCAGCTGAGGCAGGCCGAGACGGGCAACCGCTATGACGTGTTTCACACCGACTGCCCCGCGCGCGACGTGGTCGACCATGTGACCAGCAAGTGGGGCGTCTGGGTGCTGATCTCCTTGCGGAGCAACGACCTTCGGTTCTACGAGCTGCGCGACAGCATCCAGGGCATCAGCGAGAAGATGCTCGCTCAGACCCTGCGCGGACTGGTCAAGGACGGCCTGGTCCGGCGGGAGGTCGAGCCGACGACGCCACCCCAAGTCACGTACGGTCTCACCGAGTTCGGTCAGGACGTCGGCGAGCCACTGAAGGACTTGTTCGACCGGATCACTCAGCGGATGTCACTGCCCGGCGCGTGACCCGCTGAACTCCCCGCGAGGACGGGGTAGTCCACATACCCCTCCCCGCCGCCCCCGTACATGCCGCTCGCGCGCTGCGGGTTGAGCGGGGCGTCGTCGGCGATGCGCCGGGGCAGATCGGGGTTGGCCAGGAAGAGCCGGCCGAAGGAGTAGACGTCGGCGAGCCCTGCGCGCAGCGCCTGCTCGGCCTGTTCCCGGCTGCCGGGCTCAGGCCCGTCGTAGGTGGCCACCAAGGTGCCGTTCCAGCGGGGGCGCAGGTCTTCCAGGGCGGCGTACTTTCCGGACTGCACCACGTGCAGGTACGCCAGGTCCCTTCCGTTCAGCGCGTCGAGCAGGCGGTGGTAGCGCGAGGCCGGGTCGGTCTCGACGGTGTCCAGGAGCGGATTGCCGGGGGAGACGCGCAGGGCGGTGCGGTCCGCTCCGATCGCGGCGGCGACCGCTTCGACCACCTCGATCACGAACCGGACGTGGTCGCCGTATCCGTCGGTGCGCAGGTTGGCGTTGTCGGACAGGAACTGGGCGAGGAGGTAGCCGTAGGCGCCGCTGATCTCGACCCCGTCGAAGCCGGCGTCGATCGCGTTGCGGGCGGCCGAGGCGTGGGCCTCGACGGTCTCGGTGACCTCGGCCGTGGTCAGTGCGCGCGGGACGACGTAATCCTGTGGTCCGGAGGCGGTGTAGATCTGGCCGTGGCCGGGTGAGACGGCCACGGCGGAAGGTGCGACCGGCTGCTCACCGCCGAGGATGTCGGGGTGGCTGACGCGTCCCACGTGCCACAGCTGGGCGAAGACACGGCCTCCGGCGTCGTGCACGGCCCGCGTCACCCGGCGCCAGCCCTCGACGTGGGCCTGTTCGGTCAGACCGGGGACACCGGGGCCGCCCTTGCCGAGACGGTGCGGCCAGATCCCCTCGCTGACGATGAGCCCGGCGGTGGCGCGCTGTGCGTAGTACTCGGCCATGAGCGGGGTGGGGACCCCGGTGGCGTCGTCCGCGCGGGCACGGGTCATCGCGGCCATGGCCGTCCGGTTGGGCAGGTGGAGGGCGGGTCCGCGGTACGGCTCGAGCAGGGGCGAGTTCACGGTTCTCCTTCACGGCAGTATGTGCATGCACCTACAACAGATGCAGGCGCATGCAAATACTAATGAGTCGGCCGCCGGTCTGTCACCAGGGAGGGGTGAGGAGGTCGAAAGGTCGAAAGGTCGAAAGGGGGAGCGGCGCGGATGCGAGGGTCAGGCAGACGTACGCAGGCTCTGGGTCAGAGTGGCGAGCGCCGGATCGGTGGCGGATGCCGCCTCGTCCAGCGCCTCGCTCAGGGCGGCCTCGTAGATCGGCTGTGCCTGGGCCTGCCGGTCGCGTCCGGCTTCGGTGATCCCGAGGAAGACTCCGCGCCGGTCGCCGGGGCAGTGGCAGCGCTCGGCCAGTTCGGCGCGCTCCAGGCGGCCTGCGAGGCGGGACGCCGAGCTCTGGTCGAGGCCGACCGCGTCGGCGAGCTCCTGCATCCGCAGCTCGCCCTCGGGGGCGCTCGTCAGGTGGCTGAGCGTGCGGTACTCACGCAGGCCCAGTGCGCAGCGGCGGTGCAGAACCTCGGTCAGGTGCTGCTCGACGCGGCTGTGCAGCGTCACCAGGTGGGTCCAGCGTTCAGAGTCACCGTGGGTCATGTCTCAACTCCGCGTCTCGGCTCAACGGACCCATGATAGATGCACGTACAGCCCTTGCGTGTGCATGGAATGTGCGGCGACGAGGAGCTCCCCGTGCACCGGACCGCGGTGCCGCCGGGCGTGGTCGGCCCCTGAAGGGTGACGAGCGCCACCTGCCCGGCCATGGGCAGGCCATCCCTTTGTATCCTCGGCAGGCAGTGCCGATACCCCCGTCGCCGGCCGAGGCAGCTCACACGCCCCGGCAGCGCCGACAACGTAAGGACACACCATGACCACCGAGCTGAGCCCCGACTCCTTGACCGGGCTCCTTGAGCGGGCCCGCCAGGACTACCAGGACCTCGCAGGTCGCGGGCTCTCGCTCGACCTCACGCGCGGCAAGCCGGCGCCGGAGCAGCTCGACCTCTCCGAGGACCTGCTGAGCCTGCCGGGCGGGCGGCACACCGCCGCCGACGGCACGGACGTACGCAATTACGGCGGTCTCCAGGGTCTGGCGGAGCTCCGGGAGATCTTCTCGGACGTGCTCCAGGTACCTGCCGGGCAGCTCCTCGCGCTCGGCAACTCCAGCCTCGAGCTGATGCACGACTGTCTGGTGCATGCCCTGCTGAGCGTGGTGCCGGGGGCCGAGTCGCGCTGGGTGGACCAGGAGCGGATCGCGTTCCTGTGCCCCGTTCCGGGCTACGACCGGCACTTCGGGCTCTGCGAGCGGTTCGGGATCGACATGATTCCGGTGCCGATGACCGCCGAGGGTCCGGACATGGACGTCGTGGAGCGGCTCATCGCCGAGGACCCGACGGTCAAGGGCATCTGGTGCGTCCCGAAGTACAGCAACCCCGACGGCGTCTCCTACAGCGATGAGACCGTCGCCCGCCTCGCCTCGATGCAGGCCGCCGCGCCCGACTTCCGGATCTTCTGGGACAACGCGTACGCCGCTCACCACCTCACCGACGAGCCCGTCGAGATCGCCGACCTGCTGACCGCCTGCGCGGACGCCGGGAACGCGGACCGCGTCTTCGTCTTCGGCTCCACCTCGAAGATCACCGCGGCGGGCTCGGGCGTCGCCTTCTTCGGCTCGTCGCCCGCGAACCTGAAGTGGATCCTCGCCAACAACGCCAAGCGCTCGATCGGCCCGGACAAGGTCAACCAGCTGCGGCACGTGATGTTCCTGCGGGACGCCGACGGCGTCCGCGCCCACATGGAGCGCCAGCGCGCCCTGCTCCAGCCGAAGTTCGAGGCGGTGGCCCGGATCCTGGAGGCGGAGCTCGGCTCCACCGGCCTCGCCCGGTGGACCGACCCCAAGGGTGGCTACTTCGTCACCCTCGAACTGACCGACGGCGGCGCCAAGGAGGTCGTACGCCGTGCCGCCGAGGCGGGCATCGTGCTGACCCCGGCCGGCGCCACCCACCCGCACGGCGACGACCCGCGCGACGCCACGATCCGCATCGCGCCCAGCTACCCGAGCCTCACGGAGCTGGAGCAGGCCATCGCGGGACTCGCCGTGTGCGTACGGCTCGTGGGGTACGAGCAGCGGGTCGGCTAGGTCAGTCGTCACAGGGGAGGGGTGGCCAGGCCGGTCGCCCCTCCCCTGGGCGTGGGGTGGACCTTCACCCCTGGCGCATATCGGGACCAACTGGCTGACGTCCACGACATGTTCACGCTCCTGCGCCTCTGGTCCGGTGTCGCCCACCCAATTCCGGCCAGTAAACTGCGCCCGCTCAGAAGCGTCGCAGGAGGCTAGGGGGAAGCGTGGCACACGGGGGATATCAGGGCTGGGGACCGGGGAACGGGCAGCCCCAGGGCGGTGGCGACCCGCATCCGTACGGACCGCCGCAACCCGGCCCGTACCCGCCTCAGCCGTACCCGTACCCGCCGCAGCCCGTCCGGCGGCGGCGTTCCGGTCTCGGGTTCCTCTTCGTCTCGCCGCTCATCCCGGTGATCCGCTCCGCCCGCCGCCGCGCCGAGGCGATCTTCAACCAGCCCGGCGCCGGCCACGTCGCGGACCGGGTCGTGTCGCGAGTGCAGTTGGGGCGTGCGATCGCCGGTGCGATCGCCAGTCTTCTCCTCGTCTACACCTACGGCGCGGACGACGGCTGGAGCGGGGTCGCCAACGACGGCGTAGTGAAGCTGATCCTCGCCCCGCTCCTGCTCATCTTCACCGGGCCCCTGGTCGTCTTCGGCTTCATCCGCTACGCGCCCGCCGAGCAGCGCCGCGTGCTCCGCTCCCGGCTGCGCGCGCCGCTCAAGGCCGTGGGCTGGTACGTGGGCATCCTGGTGGGCGTCGTACTCGTGCTGGCCGGCAGCGCCGTGGTGCTCAAACAGAACTACGGCACGCTCGTGAACGGCCTGATCGCGCTCGCGCTGCTCATCGGCCTCGTCTGGCTGCTGCCGTTCCTCCTCTTCGCCTCGGCCTACGCCGCCCGCTACGCGTTCAACACGTCCAACGTGCACGCCGCTCTCCCGGCCGCGCTCACCGTCGTACTCGTCTGGGAACTGATGCTCTGCAGCGTCGCGCTCGAAGGCGGACTGCCGTACGGGCCGCCGGCCGCTCAGTGGTGCGCGGTTCTCGGCGGTCCCGTGTCCGTGACCGCGGTGGCCCTGTGGGAGCTGCACCGCATGCGCACCCGCCACGGTGTCCGCATCCGGCCCTGAGGGCCACGTGAACCCGGCCCTGACCTGCCACGTTACGGTGTGAGGCGTCCCCGTCCGCCACTGAGTACGACGTTCCTCGTCTCACCCCGTCCCACAGGAGATCCCCGCATGCCCCCGCGCACCGTCCTGATCCTTCAGCACTTCGAGGTCGAAAAGCCCGGCCTGATCCTGGACGCACTGGACGGCAGCGGTCTCGACGTCGACATCCGGAACCTGATCGACACTCCGGGTGCCTCAGCCGGTGATCTGCCGCCGGTGTCCGAGCTGGCGGGGCTCGTCGTGATGGGCGGTCCCATGAACGCCGACGACGTGGTGGCCCATCCGGCGCTGAAGCTGGAGCGGGACCTCCTGGCCGACGCGCTGCGGGACGGGATCCCGACGTTGGGCGTGTGCCTGGGTGCCCAACTCCTCGCCCGCGCCCAGGGTCTGACCGTGCGGACCGGCGCCGCTCTCGGCCGGCGCAGCGAGATCGGATGGGCTCCGCTCCAGGACGTGGACCGTGCCGATCCGGTCGTCGGCCCGCTGGCCGACGCCCCCGCCGTGCTCCACTGGCACGGCGACCGCATCGTCCCCGCCGCCGGTGCCCGCGTCCTTGCCCGGACCGACACCACCGAGTGCCAGGCGTTCCGGGCCGGACCGGCAGCCTGGGGTCTCCAGTTCCACCTGGAAGTCACCCCCGGGCTTCTCGACGACTGGCTCGCCGAGCCGTCCTTCGCCACGGAAGCCGTGGAGGTCCTCGGCGCCGGTGCCGAGGACCAACTGCGGGCCGATGCCCGTGCCGTGGCCGCGCCCCTGCGCCCGCTCGCCGAGCGGAGCCTGGCCCACCTGCGGGACCTCTTCGTGGGACGCGCGGGCCTTTGAGGAACTAGGCCCCGGTCGGGGAGCCCTGGGCGGTGCCCGAAGGAATCCCGGGCCTGTCGAGGATCATCTCGCGCTCCAGCTTGGAGGGATCGCCCTTCATCGGGACGGTCTGTCCGGAACGCGCGAATCCAAAGCGCCGGTAGAAGCGCTCGGCGCGCGCGTTGTCCTCGTGGACGTACAGGCGCGTCCGCGCCACGTCCGGCACCGACCACGCCCACGCGACGGCCGTCTCGAAGAGCGCGTCGATCACACCGTTACCCCGGTGCTCGGGGCGCACAAAGACGCCGACGACATGCGCCTGGCGTCGGTCGATGGCGCCGCCGAACACATCGCCGTCGCCCGCCTCCTCGATGAGCACGGTCACCGTGCCGCTCCAGGACCCGTCCAGGTCCTCGGCCACGAACTGCCGTACGCGCGTCCCGTCGGCCGCTCCCTCGGCTCGGTCCTGCCAGAAGGAGTCAGGCTCCGCGGCGGCCTTCTCGTACGTCTCGAGAAAGGCGATCGGAGCTGCCGGGTCTTGCAGCGCCAAGAGCCGCAGCGCTTTCACCTGGGGCCACTCATCGACACGTATCGGACGGACGGCAGCGCGGGAAACGTGGGTCATGCTGCCGCACCTTACGGGACCGCCGTTCCGTGACACCACGGCATTTCCCCAGGTCCCCGCTCCGCGACAGACGCAGCCGGGGCGGCGTCGAGGCGTCCGCGGCTCACCCCTCGGGCTCGGCCGCCACCATCCCCAGGAGCCCGGGAAAACGCTGTTCCAGATCCGCCCGGCGCAGGCTGGCCATCCGGCTGTTGCCCCGGGAGACCTGCTGGATCAGCCCCGCCTCGCGCAGCGCGCGGAAGTGGTGCGTGACGGTCGCCTTGGAGACCGGCAGCGCGAAGGAGCTACAGGTGCGCGCGGTTCCGTCGGGCGCGGCCGCCAGTTCGCGCACCACGCGGCGGCGCAGCGGGTCCGCCAGCGCGGCGAGCACCGGGCCGAGCCGCATCTCCTCGACGGCCGGGTGGCCTTCGTCGTCGGGCATTCCGGGCGCCTCCCTTTAGGTATGACTTGCATCGTACCTCTGGGCTCGCTAACGTCCGCCACCTAGGTACGAGATCAATCGTACCTACCGTCTGCCGGTCAGGGATCTGATCGGGGCATCTATCGAGGAGACACCCTTCATGGACCAGCCGTTCACGCTCGTCGGCACCGCCCGCCCCAAGCCCGAGCGCGCCGCCGAACTGAAAGAGCTCCTGCTCTCGTTCGTCGAGCCGACGCGGCAGGAAGCCGGTTGCCTGGAGTACCACTTCCACGAGGACCGGGACGAGCCCGGCGTCTTCGTCTTCTACGAGGCCTGGCGCTCCCAGGCCGATCTCGACGCCCACCTGGCGCTCCCGCACATGCGGGCCTTCTGGGAGCGGCGGATGGACTACCTGGAGTCCGACCTCGACATCCGCTTCCTCACCATGCACAGCCCCTACCCGTCCCGGTCCGCCGTCAGGGCTTGAGCGACGAGGCCGTGGCCCAGAACTCGGCCCCTTCTGGATGCCGCGTCTCGACGCGAAAGTTCGTTCCGCCCTCTTGACCGGTGGTCACGTGCCGCGCACAGTACTCGTTAATGCGCATAGCTAATACGCATTAATGACGGAGGGGCAGTGGTGGACGAACCCAGGAAGCGGGCCGGACGAGGTCGGGCGCCCGCCCCCGCAGGGCGCACCGGACGTCCGCGCCAGGCCGAGGTCGCCCGGCTCGCGGGAGTGTCGCAGGCCACGGTCTCGCTGGTGCTCGCCGGCAAGAAGCAGGGGATCGCCATCTCGGACGAGACCCGGCAGAAGGTGCTCGACGCGGCCGCCGAGCTGGGCTACGTCCCTGACCCGGCCGCCCGGCGGCTCGCGGCGGCGCGCAACGGCCTGCTCGGCGTATTCAGCTTCACGGCCACGTTCCCCACGGATGTGCAGCACTCGTACTACCCGTTCCTGGTGGGCGTGGAGCAGGAAGCCGCCGCGCAGGGATACGACTTGGTGCTCTTCACCGGATCGAGTACCGGCGGTGCGGGGGCCACCGGGCCGCACGCGCTCAACCGGGCGAGACTCGCCGACGGGTGTCTCTTCCTGGGCCGCCACGCCCCGGTGGACGGACTGCGCAGGCTCGTGGACGACGGGTTCCCCGTGGTCCACCTGGGCCGCAGGGACGAACCGGAAGGCCTCGCCTGGGTCGGTGCCGACTACGTCAGCGCCAGCAGCGAAGTCGTCCACCGGCTCGCCGCGCTCGGGCACCGTCGCATCGTTCTCGTACGCGAGGACGACGACGCGCCCGCCTCGACCGACCGTGAGCGAGGTTTTCTGGAGGGGCTGAAGGGCGAGGGCCTGCCCGGTGACGCCGATGCCGTGTTCCGCCGTGCCGACCCGGAACGGGCCCTCGGCCCCGAGCAGTTGCGGCAGTGGGTGGCACAGGGCGTCACCGCGGTGGTGGCCGAGGAGACCGACAGCGGAGCGGCCTGGCGGGCACTGAACGCGGCTGCCCGCGACGCCGGTCTCGACTGCCCGCGCGACATCTCCCTGGCGGTACTCGGCAGTCCGCCACCCGACCTCGCGGACGTGCCCCAGCCCACGGGATTCGACATCCCCCGCGCGCAGTTGGGCGCGGCGGCCGTCCGCCTGCTCGCCACGCTCGTCGCCGGCGAGGACGCCCCCGATCCGCTGGTGGCCTGCAGCTTCCGGCCCGGCGCGAGCACGGGGCCACCGCCCGAGGTGCTGCCGGAGAGCGCATGACCTCGCACGGGTGTCGTCCGGAGCGACCAGGTGTCGTCCGGTGCGACTCCGGCCGCCGGACCCGTACGAAGAACGACCCGCACAGCACGACCCGTACAGCACAAGGAGAACCGTGATCCCTGAACCGGACATCCTCATCGTCGGCGGCGGTCTGGGCGGCGTGGCCGCCGCGCTCGC
The DNA here is from genome assembly GCF_040643025.1 of Streptomyces sp. NPDC047525. Taxonomy (NCBI): domain Bacteria; kingdom Bacillati; phylum Actinomycetota; class Actinomycetes; order Kitasatosporales; family Streptomycetaceae; genus Streptomyces; species Streptomyces sp. NPDC047525. Next base: position 457,017 of record NZ_JBEYTL010000001.1, on the reverse strand, counting down.
CGCCTGTCGGGCCGGCCGGACCGTCGTCCTCACCGAGGAGACCGACTGGATCGGCGGCCAGCTCACCTCCCAGGCCGTCCCGCCGGACGAACACCCGTGGGTGGAGCAGTTCGGTACGACCGCCTCGTACCGCAAGCTGCGCGAGTCCATCAGGGACTACTACCGCCAGTGGTACCCCCTGCGCTCGGAGGCCCTGTCCCTGACCGGTCTCAATCCAGGGGCGGGCCGTGTGAGCAAGCTCTGTCACGAGCCCCGCGTCGCCCTCGCCGTCATGGAGGGCATGCTCGCGCCCCATCTCGCGTCCGGGCGGCTGACCCTCCTCACCGAACACTGGGCCGTCGCCGCCGAGTCCGACAACGATGTCATCACCTCGGTGACCCTGGAGAACCTGCGCGACGGCGACCGCACCACCCTGCACGCCAGGTACGTCATCGACGCCACCGAGACCGGCGAACTGCTCGAACTCGGCGGCGTCGAGCACGCCATCGGCGCCGAGTCGCGCGCCGAGTTCGGCGAGCCGCACGCACCCGAGGAAGCACAGCCCCTCAATCAGCAGGGCATCACCGTCTGCTTCGCGCTCTCCCACCACGAGGGCGAGAACCACGTCATCGAGCGCCCCGTCGACTACGACTTCTGGCGCTCCTACCAGCCCGACTTCTGGCCGGGACCGCTCCTCGGCTTCCTCGCCCCTGACCCGCGTTCGCTCGAGGCCGTCCCCCGTACGTTCGTACCGAACCCGGAGATCGACCCGCTCGCCGTCAACGCCGACCAGAGCGCCGACGCGGGCGACAAGGAGCTGTGGGGCTTCCGCCGGATCCTCGCCCGCAAGCTGCACAGGCCCGGAGCCTTCGACTCCGACATCACCCTGGTCAACTGGCCGCTCAACGACTACTGGTTGAAGCCCCTGATCGGGGGAGGCCGGGAGACCTCGGCCCAGGCACTCGCGGAAGCACGGCAGTTGTCGCTCTCGGTCCTGTACTGGCTCCAGACCGAGGCGCCCCGCCAGGACGGCGGGACCGGCTTCCCCGGTCTGCGGCTGCGCCCCGACATCACGGGCACGCCCGACGGTCTGGCCAAGGCCCCCTACGTCCGGGAGTCACGCCGGATCAAGGCCGTCACCACCGTCACCGAGCAGGACGTGGCCATCGACGTCGTCGGTCCCTACGGGCGGACCGCCTACCGGGACTCCGTGGGAGTCGGCAACTACCGGATCGACCTGCACCCCTCCACCGGCGGTGACAACTACATCGACATCGGCTCGGTCCCGTTCGAGATACCGCTCGGCGCCCTCGTGCCCCGCCGGGTCCGCAACCTCCTCCCGGCGGGCAAGAACATCGGCACCACCCACATCACCAACGGCTGTTACCGCCTCCACCCCGTGGAGTGGAACATCGGCGAGGTCGCCGGCGCCCTGGCCGCGCACTGCGTGTCCGAAGGCGTCGAACCCCATCAGGTCCAGGGCGAGGACAAGCGGTTCGACGAGTTCGCCCGGCTGCTCGACCGCGACGGTGTGCAGCGCCACTGGCCCGACGTACGCGGCTACTGAGAGCGGCGCACGCAAGGACGGTTCACGCAAGGACGGTTCACGCACCACGCGGAAGTGCCGGGCGGGACAGCTCCACCTGTCCCACCCGGCCCGCCCGCGCACCGCCAACCCGCACAAGGAGGTGCCCAACCATGACCACCCACCGCATCCGCGTCGGCATCGACGTGGGCGGAACCTTCACCGACGCTGTGGCAGTCGACGCCACGACCCTGGAACTCCTGGGACAGGTGAAGGTCCCCACCAGCCACCATCATGAGGACGGCGTGGCCCACGGCATCGTGGAAGCCCTCGACCGTCTGCTGGCAGAGACCGGCCGCGCGCCCGAGGACGTAGCTTTTCTGGCGCACGGCACGACCCAGGCTACCAACGCCCTGCTGGAGGGCGATGTCGCCGCCGTGGGCCTGATCGGCATCGGCACCGGACCCGCCGCCGCCCTCACCCGCAGGCTCGCCGCGCTCGGCAGGCTCCAACTCACCCCGGGCAAGAGCCTTCCGCTCGCCTACGCCCATGTGGCGGACCCGGACGACGCGGCGGCGGTCGGGCGTGCCGCGGACATGCTGGCGCGGGAGGGCGCCCAAGTCCTCGTGGCCACCGAGCCGTTCAGCGTGGACCGCCCGGAGGGCGAGAAGGCCGTCGTGGCGGCGGCACGGTCCGCCGGTCTTCCGCTGACCGCCGCACACGAGATCACCTCGCTGTACGGGCTGCGCAAGCGCACCCGCACGGCGGTGGTCAACGCGGCGATCCTGCCGCGCATGCTGGCCACCGCCGACCTCGTCGACAGCTCCATCACCAAGGCCGGGGTCGAATCGCCGCTCATGGTGATGCGCTGCGACGGCGGCGTGATGTCCCTCGACGAGATGCGGCGCAGACCGCTCCTGACGGTCCTTTCGGGCCCTGCGGCGGGCGTGGCCGGCGCGCTGATGCAGGAACGCGTCAGCGAGGGAGTGTTCCTGGAGACCGGCGGCACCTCCACCGACATCAGCGTCGTACGGCGCGGCAAGGTGGCCGTCCAGCACGCCACCATCCTGGGCAAGAAGTCCTACCTCAACGCCCTGGACGTACGCACCGTCGGAGTCGGCGGCGGCTCCATGGTGCGGATCGGCGGCGGGAAGGTGACCGGGGTCGGACCGCGCAGCGCCCACATCGCCGGGCTGCCCTACGCGTGCTTCGCGACCCTCGACGACCTGCGCGAAGCCGAGCTCACCACCGTGCGTCCGATGGCCGACGACCCTGAGGACTACGCCGTGCTCGACGCGGCGGGCGGCCGCTTCGCGCTCACCATGACGTGCGCGGCCAACGCGGCGGGACGCGTGCCCGAGGGCGATTTCGCCCGCAGCGACCAGGAGGTCGCCAGGGCGGCCGTCGCCCCGCTCGCCGCCGCCCTCGGCGTGGACGTCGCCACCGCGGCGGCCCGCCTCCTCGACGTGGGAACAGCCCACGTCAAGAAGGTCGTCGACGCGATGATCCGCGACTACCGGCTCGACCAGGACACCGCCCTGCTCGTCGGCGGAGGCGGCGGAGCCGCGTCCGTCACCCCGCACCTGGCCGAGGTCAGCGGCCTTGAGGGGCGCATCGCCCGGCACAGCGAGGTGATCAGCCCGATCGGCGTCGCGCTCGCCCTGGTCCGCGAGCAGATCGAGCGGACCATTCCCGGCGCGGGACAGGAACAGATCCTCGCCGTACGGGCCGAGGCGGAGGCCGCCGTCATCGCGCAGGGCGCCGCCGCCGACGGCGTCGAGGTCGAGGTCACCGTCGACCCGCAGACCAGCACCGTGCGGGCCGTCGCCACCGGCGCCACCGAACTGCGCACCCAGGACCGGGCGCACCGGGCGGACGAGGCGGAGCGGCTGCGCACGGCGGCGGCCAGCCTCAAGACCGACCCGTCCCAGGTCACGGTCCTCGCCAGGACCACCGCCCACACCGTGTACGGCACGGAGGTCCGGCGCACCCTGCGCGCCACCCGGCATCCGGTGCGGATCGTCGACGCCGACGGGGTGATACGCCTGCACGTCCCCGACGCCCGCGTGGAGACCACCCGGGTCGCCGACGCCCCCGAGGTGCTCGCGAAGCTGGTGCGCGAGACCACCTCGTACGGCGACGGCGGCGTCCGGGCCCCCGCCGTGCGGCTGCTGCTCGGCTCCCGGATCGCGGACCTGTCAGGCGTCCTGGCCCCCGGGCCGCTGCTCGCGCTCGCCCGCAGCGAACTCGACTCACGTACCGCCGACGAGCCGGTCATAGCCGTGCTGGAGGTCCGGACATGAGCGCGCCCACGGCGCAGGACCCCGAGACCCGCGACGACCTGGACCACGCGGTCGACCTGCTTGCCGCGACCCCCACCCACGAGGGCCGCGACCCGCGGCTGCTGCGCCACTGGGCGCGCACGGCCGAGGAGTTCGGCGCGGCACTGGCCCCCGTGCCGTGCCTGGCCGAGGTCGTCGAGCGCCCCGACGGCCTGGAGCGCGGCCTGCTCGCCCGCTACACCTCACGGCCGGCGCCGACGGTGGAGCTCTACACCGACACCCTCGCGGCGGCCGAAGCGCTGATCGACGAACGGGGCTGGCGGCACTGGTACCCGCCGGGCTCGGTGCGCGCGGCGGCCCTCGCCCACGAATCCGTGCACGAGCACCTCCACCACGGTCCGGCGAAGGCCGCGCTGAAGCGGGCCCTTGGCCATGTCGTCCTGCGCGCGGGACGGTTCCGGCTGTACGGGCACGTGGCGGGCGCGGAGGAGATCGCAGCCCACGCCCACGCCCGGACCGTCTGCGGTCTCGGCCGCAGCCCCCTTCTTCTCACGGCCGCGCTCGCCGACGCCGTGACCCACAGAGAGAAGTAGCGCCATGGGCGTTGTCATCCTGATCGTCATGGCGGTGGGTGTCGCAGCGATGCTCACCCGCAAACTCCCCACCGCCTTCGCCCTCGTCCTTCTCGGCGTCGTCATCGCACTCGTCGCCGGCGCGCCGCTGACCGGCAAGGAGAGCGTCTTCGACACCGTCCTCCAGGAGGGCGCCCCGATGCTCGCCTCGACGATGATCGCGGTGCTGCTCGGATCGTGGCTGGGCAAACTCCTCGACGAGACCGGCATCGCCGGGACCATCGTCCGCAAGATCGTGGAGTTCGGCGGCGACCGGCCCACGGTCGTCGCGCTCGGCGTCCTCGCCGTGTCCGCGCTGATCGGCACGGTCACCGGCTCGGCCCCCGCCGCCATGCTGGCCGGCATCATCGGCATCCCGGCGATGGTCGCCGTGGGCATCCCGAAGGTCACCGCGGCGGGCACCATCCTGATGGGCATCGCCGTCGGGGTTCCGTTCGAACTGCCCATCTGGCAGTTCTTCTCCACCGCCCTTGACCTGCCGGTTCCGACGGTGCGCGGCTTCATGGTGAAGCTGTTCCCGCTGGCCCTGGTCGCGGCCGTCGCCTTCGTCCTCGTCGAGTCGCGCCGTCGCGGGGTCGAGCACACCTGGGCGCTGAAGACGGCCGTCGACAAGCGCCGCTCGCGCCGCGAACGCCTCGGTGACGCACCCTGGTACGCGCTGCTCACCCCCGTCGTGCCGCTGGTCCTGGCCCTCGGCTTCGAACTGGCCATCATTCCCTCGCTGTTGGCCGGTGTGCTCTACGCCCTGGTGACCACGACCCGGCCGCGCGAGATGAACAAGCGCCTGCTGCGCACCCTGTACGGCGGCTTCGAGGTCGCCGCGCCCCCGATCGCGCTGTTCATCGCCATCGGCATCCTGCTCGCCGCGGTCAAGCTGCCGGGCGCCGTCGAAGCCCTCGAACCCCTGGTCAAGGCCGTCAGCCCGCAGAACCCGGTGCTGTTCGTCCTGGTCTTCACCCTGCTGGTGCCGCTGTGCCTCTACCGGGGTCCGCTCAACGTCTACGGCCTGGGTGCCGGCATCGCGGGCGTCCTGATCGCGGCAGGCATCTACCCCGCCGTCGCCGTGCTCGGCCTCGCCGCCTCCTACAACCAGGTCTTCGGCGTCGCCGACCCCACCAGCACCCAGACCGTATGGAGCGCCCAGTACGCGGGCGTCGGCCCCCAGCAGGTCATGGTGCGGACCCTGCCGTACGTGTGGGCCGTCGCCCTCGGCGGATTCTGCGTCACCGCAGCCACGTACCTCTGAGCACTTCTCTGACATTCAACTCCCGGGACGGAGAACAGAAATGAACGAGCCTCAGCACACTTTCCCGCGCCGCGTCTTCCTGCGCGGGGCGGCCGCCACCGGCACGGCCCTGGCGATCGGCGCGGGAACGGCGGGACCGGCCGCGGCGGCGCCCGGCGGCTTCCCCGACTACGCCTACGTGCGGACGGTCCTGAAGCCTTCGGACCTCGCATACAACCCCACGGGCGAGATCATCTTCCCGTGCCTGCGCGGCACCGTCGGCCGGGTCTCCGGCGCGCTGGGCCGTTACTACCTCTACTACGCCCCGCACGACGCCCCCGGCGGCATCTGCCTGGCCTACGGCGACTCGATCGACGGGCCTTTCACCGAGTACGCGGCCAACCCGCTCGTCACCAACGACTGGCAGCCGCACTACAAGGTCAGCCACGTCTCGTCGCCGCACGTGCTGTGGAACGAGGACGCCAAGGAGATGTGGCTGTACTTCCACGGGGAGAACACCACGACCCGCCTCGCCCGCTCCAAGGACGGCATCCACTTCACGTACGACAAGGTGGTGCTCTCCACCTCGATGCTTCCGAGCGGTTCGACCGAGACGTCCTACGCCCGCGTGTTCCGTCACGACCTGCCGTCCCGGGGCGCCCGCTACGTGATGCTCTTCATGCTGAACAACACCACCAACCACCGTGACATCGCCTGGGGTTGGTCGGCCGACGGGCGCAACTGGACCTTCGACCAGACCCCGCTGATCCGGCACGCCGACGTGGGCGCGCAGAACGTGGGCGGTCCGCACCTGCTGACGCGCGGGAACAGTGCCTACGTCGTCTACAACACGGACAAGGGAAGCGGCGGCAACATACTGATCACCGAGGTCGGCAAGGACTTCTCCCGCCGTGATCACCTCGGGATCTTCCACAACTCGATGGACGCGGCACCGGACAACGGCCGCAGCGCCTCACCCAGTTTCGGAACGGAGAACGGCGTGCCTTACATGATGTACGAGGCGGGGGAGCGGCTCCAGGGCGCGATCGCCCTGGCCCGCGCCGAGTAACTGCCTTTGCACAGTAGTTGTGCAGCCGCACTGGAGGACTAGTGACGTGGCTTCCCGCCGCAGAGGCGCAGTGTGCTCTCCAGACACAGCGCCTCTGCCTCCTGGGCGGTGAGGTGTCCGGCCGCGATCTGTGCCGCGGCGGTGTGCTGAAGCCCGAAGGCGGCGGCGGCGAGCCAGTCCGCAGGGAGTGACGGGTCGAAGTCGCCCGTGTGCTGGCCGCGCTGGATGAGCCGTTCGAGCCGCACGGGCGCGAAGTCATGGGGGTCGCTGTGGGGCCGCGGGATTCCGGCCGCTGCGGCGTTCTGCACCAGGGGATAGCGGTCGAGGAACCGCCAGCCCGCGGCGAGGAATTGGGCCAGCGCTTCGGCGGGCGGCGCGGTGTCGAGGCCCGCGTCGTCGAGGAGGGCGGCGTACTCGGCGGACGCGGACTCGACCAAGGCTGCGACCAGGGCGTCGCGTGAGGCGAAGTGCGCGTAGACGGTCTGGCGCGTGACGCCGGCCGTGGCGGCGATGTCCTCCATGCCCGCGTCAGGGCGCTCACCGAGCACGACCCGGGCCGCGTTGAGGATTGCGTCGATGCTGCGCCGGGCGTCGGCCCGGCGGCGGCGTGCCGGCGTGGTGGTGTCGTGCGAGTCGGCCATTCCAAGAATATATGCGTCCGTCCATAACGTTGACACGCTGTAAGAGATGGCTAACTCTTACGGCATGTCAAAGAAGAGCTCGGGCGGGGACCAGTCGGCGATCGAGGCGCATGGTCTGGTCAAGGTCTACGGAGAGAGTCGGGCGCTGGACGGGATCGACCTCACGATCCGGCGCGGTCAGGTGTTCGGATTCCTCGGTCCCAACGGCGCGGGCAAGACCACCACGATCCGCATCCTGGCCACGCTGACCCGGCCGGACGGCGGCACAGCCCGCGTGCTCGGCCATGACGTGCTGGCCGAGGCGGACGCGATCCGCGCCCGGGTGGCGGTGACCGGCCAGTTCGCCTCCCTCGACGAGGACTTGACCGGCTACGAGAACCTGCTGGTCCTCGGCCGGCTCCACGGCCTGTCCCGATCCGCAAGCAAGATGCGCGCCGACGACCTGCTCGAAGCGTTCGACCTGACCGGCGCGGCCGGCCGCGCGGTGAGCGGCTACTCGGGAGGCATGCGCCGCCGGCTCGACATCGGAGCGAGCCTGATCGTGACCCCCGACCTGCTGTTCCTCGACGAGCCCACCACCGGCCTCGACCCGCGCAGCCGCAACCAGGTCTGGGACCTGGTCCGCCGGATCGCCGGAGTCGGCACCACAGTGCTGCTCACCACCCAGTACCTGGAGGAGGCCGATCAGCTCGCCGAGCGGATCGCGGTCATCGACGACGGCCGGATCGTGGCCGAAGGCACCAGCGCCCAGCTCAAGTCCCGGGCCGGCGCCGGCACTCTGCGCCTCCGGCTCCTGGACGGCGAGCAGCGTCCCCAGGCGCTGCGGATCCTGGCCGACGCCCTTGAGGGAACGGTCCAGGCCGCCGCCGACCCGCTCTCCCTGTCGATGCTGCTCGCCACCCGGCCCGACGTGACGGACGTGGGTCGGCTGGTCGGGCGCGCGGCGAACCGGCTCGCCGACGCCGGGGTGGGCATCGCCGATCTCTCCCTGGGCCGGCCAAGCCTGGACGAGGCCTTCCTTGCCCTGACCGGCCACCGGGCCCGTCAGGCCACCGTCGACCAGGAGGACCTGAACGCATGAGCACCCGAGCCGTCTTCACACGCCCCACCGCGGCGCAGGACCCGATCGACACCCTGCTCGCCACGGGACGCGAGCGTCACCGTGCCGGTGCACTCGTGGCCTCCGCCACCTTCGGCAGGCGCGCCATGCTCAAGCTCATGCACGACCCCAAACAGCTCGTGGACTCGGCAGCCATCCCGATCCTGTTCACCGTGCTGTTCACCTACCTGTTCGGCGGTGCCATCAGCGGTTCGACCGGCGAGTACCTCAAGATCCTGCTGCCCGGCGTGCTCAGCATGAGCATCGCCATCGTCACCATGTACGGCGGTGCCCGGCTCGCCCTGGACGTGCGTAGCGGAGCCTTCGACCGCTTCCGTGGTCTGCCGGTCTGGCGTGGCGCCTTCGTGCTCGGCGGCCTGTTCAGCGACGCGGCACGCTACCTGTTCGCCGCCGCCATCGTGATGGTCCTCGGCCTGATCATGGGCTACCGCCCCGGTGGCGGCGTGCCGGGCGTGCTCGCCGCTGTCGCCCTGGTCATCGCCTTCGGGCTCTCGCTCTCCCTGGTGTGGGCCACGATCGCCCTGGTCATCCACGACCCGGCCGTCGTCCTCAGCATCGCCAACGCCGTCCTGATGCCGCTCTCCTTCGCCAGCAACATCTTCGTACAGCCCAGCACCATGCCCGGCTGGCTGCAGGCCTTCGTCGACATCAACCCGCTCAGCCATGTCGCGACCGCGGCACGGGACTTGATGAACGCCACGGGTGACGCCGGCGGCGCGGTCGCCTGGTCCCTCACCGCGACCGCCGTACTCATCCTCGTGTGCGCCCCGATCACGCTCCGCCTCTACAGCAAGCTGGGTTGAGGGGCGCTACCCGGGCCTGCCAGTCAAGGCAATACGGGTCCGTGTGACGGGGGTTCGCTCGGTGTGCCGTCCGGGAGAGGGGAGGCCGAGGGCGGCCAGGTGGGGCGGTGGGACGGCGGCAGGGACAGGAGGGCCTGGCCCACGGTGAGGTAGCGGGGGAAGATGTCCGAGCTGCCGGTCAGCATGAGGAGTTCGGCGAGGTGGCGGCCTGTCCCCGCCAGCAGGAGCTGACCCTCGCGGCGCCGCAGCAACCACCGCACGCCGAGCAGGCAGTTGAGACCTCGGGAGTCGCAGAACACCAACGCCGTCACATCGAGAACGAGATGTCGATGACCCGCCATGACGGAGGCGCCGAGCGTCCGCAGGAAGAACTTCTCGGCGTTCCGGTCGAGTTCACCGCTCACGCGCAGCACGGCACACTCGTCGCACCGCGCGAGCTCGTTGATGATGAGGCGATGGGTCTGCGTAGACATCGCGCCTCCCTGTGGTCGTCGTACGGAAGCCCGTGTGCATCCCGATGCACAATCTGTCTGGCTCCCGAGTCCCCCGTCCACCCCTCCCTACGCCTGGTGTCAGTCGAGCGTGTTGTCCTTGTCCCGCAAGGCGGCGAGGGCGGGGGCGTACATGCGGGTCTTGATGGTGCCGAGGGTGGGACCGGCCTTGCTCACCTGGGAGCGGGCGATCTCCACTGCCGTCCGGCGTACGGCCTCTTCGTCCACCGCCCAGTCGACGACGGCGGCGGCCAGGGCGTCGTGACCGCCGTAGCGGCGGCCGGTCGTCATGGCCTCGTGTGCGGTCTGCGGGGTCAGCCGGGCCTGGATCAGCGCGGACATGCCCGGAGTGAAGGGGATGTTGATGTCGACCTCGGGCAGACACCAGTAGCCGCGGTCGGCGCGCATCACCCGGAAGTCATGGGCCAGGGAGAGCATCGCCCCGGCCGCGAAGGTGTGGCCCTGCAGGGCGGCCACGGTGACGACCGGCAGGGAGAGCATCCGCGCGAAGAGGCCGTGGACCCTGCGGACGTAGTCGTTCCGCTGGTCGGCGTGGGCGATGAGCCACTCCAGATCAAGGCCGTTGGAGAAGAACTTCCCCGTCGCGGCGGTCACCAGGGCGCGGGGCCCTTCCGCCTTCTCCACCTCGTCGAGCGCCGCGTCGACGGCAGTGAGCCAGTCGGGATGGAAGCGGTTCTCGCCGTCCCCGATGTCGAGGATGAAGACGTCGTCCTGGCGGTCGAGCATGGGCATGGTGACTCCCTCGGGCAGGGTGGTTACTTATCAGTAACTTATGGGGCGTGGCATAGACATGCAAGAGGTCGGGCCGCTCGCGTGGGGCCGACATCGACGGACGGATCCGGGTGACCGGAATTGAGGGGGAACATTCATGGCGCTCACCAGCTGGGGCTTCATCTACACCGCGGCAGGAAGTGACGCGAGCGGTGACGTGAACGTCGTCGACACCGGCCGGTGCCGCACGGTGCTGGTGGGGGTGGCGAAGCCGGAGGACGGAGTCGAGGCCGCGCGCCGCCTGGTCGGCGAGGGGGTTCAGCTGATCGAGCTGTGCGGAGGGTTCGGGCCGGTGTGGGCCGGGCGCATCATCGAGGCGATCGACGGCGCGGTCCCGGTGGGCGTGGTCGGGTATGGGCCCGAAGCGGTCGACCAGGTCCACGCGATCTTCTCCTGACGGCATGGGCCGGGCGGGCGGGGGCGAGCCGGGTGGCTGGCCCCCGCCCGCCCCCGCCCGCACGCCTTCGGCGTGCGCGTCTCACGCCGCAAAGCGGCCGGATGATAAGATTCCTGGCGTTCGTGTGTGATCCGGATCGAGGATGTTGGGAGTTGGGGCTGATGACCGCGCTCAAGGCCACTGCCATGCGCACCGCCCGGACCACTCTCACGTCCCGGGTCGTGGCCTGACTTCAGCTGCATTCGCCTCGCTGGGAGCGTGAGCTCGCGGGGCGGCACCCACACGAACCCACCATGAAACGGATCTCCATCCATCATGAGCAACACGAGCCACACCTGGATCACGCGCGCCGAGACCAGCGCTGACATCCCCGCCGTCCACGCCATCAACGCCGCCGCGTTCGACACCCCGGCGGAGGCCGACCTCGTCGACGCGCTGCGCGCCGACGTCGCCTGGATCGACGGCCTTTCCGTCGTCACCACCGACCAGGACGGCAAGCTCGTCGGCCACGCACTGCTGACCCGCTGCCACATCGGGGAAACCCCGGCCCTGTGCCTGGCCCCCGTCGCCGTACTCCCCGAGTATCAGAAGACCGGCGCAGGCTCCGTGGCCATCCGTGCCGCGCTCGACGCCGCCAAGGAAAGGGGCGAGCGCTTCGTCACCGTCCTCGGACACCCGGAGTACTACCCGCGATTCGGCTTCAGCCGTGCCTCGGCGTACGGCATCGGCATCAGCATCGACGTCCCGGACGAGGCCATGATGGCTCTCGCCCTCGACGCCGGGCACCCGCTGCCCAGCGGCACGGTGCGCTACGCCGCGCCGTTCGGCATCTAAGCCGGAGCCCACCGTGCCGGGGCCTCCGTGGCCCCGGCACGTCCCGGGAAAGTCCGTTGCGGCCAAGCCTTCCGGCATCGGAGAGTGGTCTCATGACCGCGCCCACCACCCTTCCGTCCGGCCTGACCGTGCGTCCGGCGACGCTCGACGACGCGGCGGCGGTGTGCGCGCTGCTCAACGAGATCGACCTGCTGGAGATCGGTCGCGCCGACACCGAACTCTCCGAGATCCAGGCCGACTTGAAGCACTCCGAAGTGGACCTGGAGCACGACTCCTGGCTGCTGTTCGACGACGGCAGGCTGATCGCGTACGGCCTGCTCTGGGATGAGTCCGGCGGCGAGCGGATCGACGTGGAGTACTTCACGCTGCCCGACCGGCCCCAGGCCTCCGGACATCTGCTCGACCTGATGGAGGCGCGCAGCGCCGAGCGGGCCGCGGCCAACGGAGCGGAGCGCGCGGTGGTGCACCTGCACCTCAACATCGCCCCCACCGTGGACCTGGGCGCGCTGCGCGGGCGGGGCTGGACCCCGGTCCGGCGCTACAACTCGATGGTCCGCCCCCTGTCCACCGGCGCCGACCGGGTGCCCGAGCCGCCGGCCGGTGTGACGCTGCGTCCCTGCCTGGCCGAGCCGGACCGCAGGCGCGCCCACGCGCTGCTGCAGGACACGTTCGTCGACCACTTCGACTTCCACCCGCGCACGTACGAGCAGTGGCTGGACGACATCGACGCCGAGCGTGCCGACTGGTCGCGGATCTGGATCGCGCACGTCGAGGACCTGGGGGACGCGGCGGTGCTGCACACCCACAACGACCGCACCTCGATGGCCTGGATCAGCGCCCTCGGGGTGCTGCGCCAGGCCCGGGGCCGGGGCCTGGGCAGCCATCTCCTGCGTCATGCCTTCGGTCACTACGCGGCGCTGGGCCGCGACCGGATCGGTCTCGGCGTGGACACCGACAACAGCACCGGCGCGCTCGCCCTGTACGAACGCCATGGCATGACCCTCGACTTCGCGCTCCAGGCCTGGGAGTTGACCCGCCCCGCACCCCGCTGACCCGAGCGCCGTCAGACGGAGGCGGGGAACGCGAACCGTACGTCGGTCGCGTGCTCCGACAGCTCCCACAGGCGGCGGCCCGTCTCTTCGTCCGCCGCCACGGGCGCCAGTTGTACGCGCGTCGGTGCGCCGCGCAGCTCGGCCAGGCCGCCGGGGCCGATGAACTGGCCGCTCTCCACCCCCGGTTCGGTCGCCGCGTACAGCTGGGGCAGTGCGCCGTCGGCCGGGCGCTGTGCGAACAGCGGGTTGCCGATGCGGCCGAGTGCCACCCGCCACAGGCCGATCGGTGTGTCCTTCTGGAGGTTGGTGGCGGTGTAGCCGGGGTGGGCGAGCACGCTGCGCACCGGGCTTGCCGACGCGGTCAGCCGGCGGTGTAGCTCCTGGCCGAAGACGGCGTTGGCGAGCTTCGACTGGTTGTAGTGGCCCATGGGCTTGTAGGCGCGCTCGCCGTGCAGGTCGTCGAAGCGGATGCGTCCCTGCCGGTGGTTGATCGAACTCACCGTCACCACACGGGAGTTGCTCCCGGCCACCAGCAGATCGAGCAGCAGGCCGGTGAGCGCGAAGTGGCCGAGGTGATTGCAGGCGAACTGCAGCTCGTGGCCCTGCGCACTGAGTGTGCGGGGCGGCGCCATCACGCCCGCGTTGTTGATGAGCACGTCGAGGCGTGAATGGTCGGCGTGCAGCTGATCGGCGAAGCCGCGTACCGAGTCGAGGTCGGCCAGGTCCAGGCGGCGTACCTCCAGGCTAGCGGCGGGGTGTTCGGCGGTGATCTCCGCGACTGCCCTGCGGCCCTTCTCCTCGTCGCGCACGGCGAGGATCACGTGCCCGCCCCGCCGGGCGAGCGCCCGTGTGGTCGCCAGGCCGAGGCCGCTGTTGGCTCCGGTGACGACGAACACCCGGTCGGTCTGGTCCGGTATCTGCTCGGCTGTCCAGCGCTGTTGCTGCGTCATGCGGCACATGTTGTCGCTCATGGCACTGAGTGTCAAGAGGATCCTGAGTGTCATGCAGGGCATGGCGTGTACCATGGCCCGGTGAGTTCCCGCCCCGAAGTGAGCATGGCCGAGCGCAAGAGGCAGCTCGTCTCGAACGAGTTGACCGAAGCGGCGCTGCAACTCCTTGCCCGAAAGGGGTTCGACGCGGTCACCATCGACGAGATCGTGACCAGCGCCGGGGTCTCCCGGCGGACGTTCTTCCGGTACTTCGCGTCCAAGGAGGACGTGGTCGTCCAGTTCCTGGCCGACATGGGTGTGGGCATCCACGCGGAGCTGGCGGCCCGACCCGCGAAGGAGCGGCCCTCCGTGGCGCTGCGGCACGCCGTATGGGTTCCGCTCGCCGCCTGTGGCGACCACTCCGAGCGGGTGCTTCCCGTGGTGCAGCTGATTCTGCGTACTCCGGCCCTGCGCGCACGCTTCCTGGAGCGCCAGGCGCAGTGGAGCGACGACCTCACGGGGGAGGTGGCGCGGCGTGCGGGGCGCGACGCGGGCGTGGACCTGTACCCACGCCTTGCCGCCGGGATGGCGCTGACCGCCTTCGACGCCGTGCTGCAGCGGTGGAGCGACAGCGACGGCACCGAGGATCCCGCCGATCTGATCGACCGGGCGTTCGCCGTCATCGCCCCCGCGCTCGACGGCGGAGCATAGGGCCCGGTGGGCCGGTGCCGGAGGGGCGGTGGCCTGCGTGCCGCCCGCGGGCTGGCATCATCGAGGGATGTCTGACTTGATCATCGCCGCCTGTGACGGAGCCGCGAAGAAGAACCCCGGACCCGCGGCCTGGGCCTGGGTCGTCGCCGATGCCGATGAGCGCCCGCAGCGCTGGGAGGCCGGTCCGCTGGGCCACGCCACGAACAACGTGGCGGAACTGACCGCGCTGGCCGAGCTGTTGGAGTCCACGGACCCCGCGGTGCCCCTTGAGGTCCGGATGGACAGCCAGTACGCGATGAACGCGGTCAACAAGTGGATCGCGTCCTGGAAGCGCAACGGATGGCTCACCGCGGCGAAGAAGCCGGTCGCCAACAAGGAGCTCGTCGTACGCATCGACGCGCTGCTGCAGGGCCGCACGGTGACCTTCCGGCACGTCGCCGCCCACCAGGTGGACGGCGACCACCTCAACGCGATCGCCGACGTCGCGGCCAGCGACGCCGCCACCTCGCAGGAGCCCGCAGGGACCGTCCACGGGGCGCTCACGATCCCGGAGCCGCGGCCCGAGCGCATGACGGCTTCACCCGCCGCCCGGCCGCGCAAGAGCGCCACCGCGCGTGCGGGCAAGGGGAGTTCAGGCAGTTCGGGCGCTGTCATCAAGGCCAAGTTCCCCGGCCGCTGCCACTGCCAGAAGCCCTACGCCGCCGGAGAGAAGATCGCGAAGAACGCGCACGGCTGGGGCCACGTGGAGTGCCGCGACTCCTGAGGTCCACGGGCCCACATGCCACGCGCGCTCACGAGCCACGGGTGCGGACAGCGAACAGGGCGGGCCCGCCGTCAGGAGGGATCGTCGGGCACGGCGCCCAGGAGGCTGCGGACCACGGGCCCCGCGGAGGCGCCGCCGGTGACGCCCTTCTCGACGACGCAGGCCACGGCGACGTTGCCGCGGTGTGCGACGAACCAGCCGTTGTTGGGGGCGTCGTCGGAGACCTCGGCGGTGCCGGTCTTCGCCCCCACGTCGCCGGGCAGGTCGGCAAGGACCGATGCCGTGCCGTCGGTGACCGTCGCGCGCATCAACTCGCGCAGCTGCTTGACGACTTCACGCGGCAGCGGGGTGGTCGTCGTCGTGTCCTTGCCGCTGGTGAGGGTGGGCTGGTGGAACGTGCCCGACACCGCTGTCGCGGTGACGGACGCCATGATCAGCGGGTTGGCCTGCACCCTGCCCTGCCCGATCATCGACGCGGCCTTCTCGGTCTGGTCGCGGGGGACCGGGACCGACCCGTCGTACGAGGGAATGCCGACCCTCCACTTCTGCCCGACCCCGAAGTACTTGCCTGCGACATCGCCCAGCTCCTGGTCGCCGACCTTGTCGCGCAGGCTGATGAACGCGGTGTTGCACGAGGCGGTGAAGTCCTTGCGGAAGGTGGCGCCCCGGTACTCGGAGGTCTCGACGTTCTGGAACCGCTTCCCGACGGTGAGGTACTGGGGGCAGTCCACGACATCGCCGGGGGCGACCGCGCCCTTGAGCAGCAGTGCGCTGGTGGTGACGATCTTCCAGGTGGAGCCGGGCGCGTAGGTGCCCGAGACGGCGCGATTGAACCCGGAGGAGGGGGAGTTGGCCACGGCCAGGATCTCCCCGTCGTCGATCCGCAGGGCGACGAGCGCGGCGTCCTTGCCGTCGGCCTCGGCGGCGAGCGCCTTCTCCGCGGCGGACTGCCAGGTGGCGTCGAGGGTGGTGGCCACGGGCCGGTCGGCGGGGCGGTCGGACTTCTTGCCGAAGGAGGCCTCCGTGCCCTTGACGTCACCGGTGGCCCGGTCGACGCGCTGGACCGCGCCGCGCGGACCGGCACCGCTGCCCCCGGCGATCTGCGGGAGGAGCGGGCCGAGGGACGGGTGCGTCTCGGCCGACAGGTCGCTGCCCTCGCGGTCCGTGATCGTGGGCCCCGCCGCGTCCTCCCGCTCCAGGCGGAACTTTTCCGTGCTGCTCAGCTTCGGGTGCACGAGGGACAGCGCCCAGTCCACCTTCCAGGCGCCGTCGTCCTGCTTGCGCAGGGGCAGGGCCGAGTCATAGGTCCAGGTGCCCAGCTCGGTCACGGGCATCTTGGCGGTGAAGGCAACGGTCACGGCACCGTCATCACCGACCGTGGTCGCCCCCGGGGTCAGCGTCGGCTTGCTGATGTCGAGCCCGGCGGTGAAGCTCTGCAGGACACGCTCCGCCTGCTCG
Source organism: Streptomyces sp. NPDC047525 (assembly GCF_040643025.1). Lineage (NCBI taxonomy): Bacteria > Bacillati > Actinomycetota > Actinomycetes > Kitasatosporales > Streptomycetaceae > Streptomyces > Streptomyces sp. NPDC047525. The sequence continues at coordinate 440,314 of NZ_JBEYTL010000001.1, read as the reverse complement.
GGGCTGGAGGTCAGCGCAGCGGCCCGGTCCATGCGGCCCGCTTCCCAGTCGGCCAGGAAGGCGCGCGCCTGCCTCGTCGCCTCCGGGTCCGGTATCTGGGGTCCGGGGTCGAAGGGGCCAAGCTCCGCGGCGTAGCCGATGCCGGCGGCGAGCGCGAGCGTCAGCCCCACCGCGACCACCACGCGGGGTCCCTTCCTCGCGGGTCTGTGGCCGGGTCCGGTGAGCGGTGCGACATCCGTCATCAAGGGCTCCTTGGAGTGGCTTCGCGCTGCGGGCCCGCCGCGCGCACGATTCGGTGCTCGGCCGCCGGGGCGCGCCCCGGCGGCGTACCGCCTGCTACGACGGCGAACGGAGTACTGCCTGCTACGACAGCCAGCGGCTTACCGCCTGCTACGACAGCGAGTCGACGACCACGGAGGCCGCCTCCGCGATCAGCTTGTCGTCGGGCTCGGCGTCCTTCTTGGAGCGGTTCGACAGGATCGACACGACGATGGGGGCACTGTCGGGCGGCCACACCACGGCGATGTCGTTGCGGGCGCCGTAGTAGGAGCCGGTTCCCGTCTTGTCCCCGACCACCCAGCTCTTGGGCACACCGGCCTTGATGGTGTGGTCCCCGGTGGTGTTGGTCCGCAGCCACTTGGTGAGCTGTGCGCGCTCGCCCTTGCGCAGCGCGTCCCCGAGCACGAACGCGCGCAGGTCCTTGGCCAGCGCCCGCGGCGTGCTGGTGTCCCGCTTCTCGCCGGGGACCCACGTGCTCAGATCGGGCTCGCGGCGATCCATCCGAGTCACGTCGTCGCCCAGCTCTTCGAGTACGGCGTCCAGGCCCTTGGGGCCGCCGAGCGTGTCGAAGAGCAGGTTGGCCGCGGTGTTGTCGCTGTAGCGGACGGCGGCGTCACACAGTTCGCCCACGGTCATTCCGGTCTCGACGTGCTTCTCCGTCACGGGGGAGTTGGCGACCAGATCGTCCTTGGAGTACGTGATCTTCCGGTCGAGGCCGCTCAGGGAGTACTTGCGCAGGACGGCTCCGGCTTCCAGGGCCTTGAACGTGGAGTTGTAGGCGAAGCGCTCACCGGCGTTGTAGGCCACCTCGCGCCCGGTGCCCGTGTCGACGGCGTAGACGCCGAGACGCGCGTCGAACTTGCGCTCAAGTGCCTTGAAATCACGGGCGAACGGCTTCGCCGCCGTCGCGGACCTCGCGGTTCCCGCGGGCTTCGTGGCCGCCTTGGAGGAAGACGACGCGGCCGAGGAGTCGCCGTCCGCGCAGGCCACGAGCGGGACGAGGCAGATCGTGGCGAACGCACCGAGAACGGCGCTACGGGCACGGGTGTACTGCATGGGCCAAACCTCCGGGCGCCCCAGAGGCAGGGCGCATAGGGGACGGGCGGCACGGCTCCGTCCCGGTACGTGGTCGTGAGTGCCAGAACCACCCTCGCGCTCGGGTGCGTATGCGGTCCAATACGCTCATGCGCGGTTCCATGCTGATCTGGCATAGGGTTCCGGGCGTGGATCTGGTGGGAGCGTGTCGCGCGTTCGTGAGCGTGAGCGAGTACGGAAGCTTCACCGACGGAGCCGCCGCGGCGCGGATGTCCCAGTCGGTGGCCAGCCGTCGCGTCGCCGCGCTCGAGGAACGGTTCGGTGAGCCACTGTTCGAGCGCACGTCGCGGCGCGCCGTCCTCACCCCCTTCGGGCGGGACATGCTGCCGACGGCCCGGCAGCTCGTGCAGGCGGCCGACGTGGTCCTCGACGAGGCGGAAGCCGTCAAGCGCAAGCCGTGGCGGCTCGCGGTGCCCGGCATCTGCTCCACGGTCGATCTCGCCCGCCTCGTCGCCGAGGCACGCGGCCACGGCGTCACGCTCGACCTGCGGGTCGCGGGTCCGACACAGCGCAGGGAGCTTCTCCACGCGCAACAGGTGCGCGCCGCCCTGCTCGCGGTGCCCGCGGACGAGGCGACGTGGTCCGTGCCGCTGGGGCTCGCCGGTGCCGGGGATCCCGGTGTGCGGCGCGTCTACCTCGAGACGCTGCGGGTCGGACGTGCCTCTCCCGGTCCTGCCCGCCGCGTCTGGATCCAGCCGGAGGACGACGTGCCGCACATCCGCGATCCGCTGACGCGCCTGCGCGACGCGGTGGGCCTGCGGCCCGCACAACTGGTCGCCGCTGCCGACCTCACGAGCGCCGCGGCCGAAGTCCTCTGCTCGGGCGACCTGTTGCTGTGCTCCCGCGCACAGGCCGACGAACTCGCCCTGACCTGGCGGCCCATCGGCGAGATCACGTTCGGCCGGGGGTTCGCCCTGGCCGCCGCGGCGGACGGCAATCCGCAGCACATCGAAGGGCGCCTCGGCGATGCCATGGCCCGCTGCCTGGGCGCGGATGCCCAGGCAGGGATCAGGGGAGGGGCGGCGTGATGATCGGCGGGGCGAACGGGGGACAGGGCAGCGGCATGGATGGTGACATGGGGGCAGGCATGAGCAGTGGCACGGGCAGCGGCATGGTGGTGGGCGGCGTGAACACCGAGGCGCTGCTGCGCGACATACGCCTGCAACTGCGCGACGGCGGCCTGCGCGGCTGCCTGCTCGTGCGGGACCTGCACACAGGAGACGAGCTGGGGATCGACGCGGACACGCACCTGCCCTCCGCCTCCCTGGTCAAGGTCCCGCTCGCGCTCGCGACGGTCGAACGGATCCGGCGCGGCGAGCTCGACGGAGCGACGCTGCTCGAGGTGCAGCCCGGACGGGTCACCACGCCGGGCCCCACCGGTCTGAGCCGATTCCGCCACCCCGCCCGGATCGCGATCGACGACCTGCTCTATCTGAGCACCTGTCTGAGCGACGGAACGGCCGCGGACGCGCTGTTCGGGCTCACCCCGCCCGCCCAGGTCACCGACATCCTCCACGAGTTCGGCATCCGCGGCATCGCCGTCCGGACCTGCGTGGGCGAGCTGTTCGACACCCCCGTGGAACGCTTCGACGCCGACCAGATCCATCTCGCCCACGCCCTGGCCATCGACGCAGGCACCAGCGGACGCGGACACCGGGTTCCGCAGCTGGACACCACCCGCGCCAACACCGGCAGCGCGCGCACCTACGCCGACCTGCTGCAGGCGCTGTGGACGCCGTCGAAGATCCACCCGGACGTGGCCGAGCGGCTGCGCGACCTCATGGCCCACAACGTGCTGCGGCACCGGCTCACCCCGGACTTCAGCTCCGACGCGAGCACCTGGTCCTCCAAGACCGGCACCCTGCTCAACCTGCGCCACGAGATCGGTGTCGTCGAGCACTCCGACGGCCAGTCCTTCGCGATCGCCGTCCTGACCGAGTCCCTCGTGCCCGCCGGCGCGCAGCCCGGAGCCGACGCCCTCATGGCGCAGGCCGCCCGCACCCTGCGCGACCACCTTCGGCAGCTGTAGGACCTGCCTGCCCGATGCTCTCCGTGTGACCGCGACGAACTGCCTCACCAGGCAGAACAGTTGACGTTCGGGCCTGTAGGGTCGGAAGATCCTTGTCGGCTGGGACGGGACGTACGTCGCCCGCCGCGCACTGAACCCGGTCGGACACGCAGGGGAGCCACGGATGACTGATGACGACACCAACGTCCAGATCGACACCAGCAAGCCGCACCCCGCGCGTGTCTACGACTGGCTTCTGGGCGGCAAGGACAACTACCTCGTCGATCAGGAGATGGGCGAGAAGCTGCCGCCCCAGGCTCGCGCGAACGCGGCACGGAACCGGGCGTTCATGAACCGCGCCGCAGCCTGGCTCGCTGACAACGGTGTCAGGCAGTTCCTCGACATCGGCACCGGCATCCCCACCGCGCCGAACCTCCACCAGATCGTCCAGGCGATCGCTCCCAGCTCCCGGATCGTGTACGCCGACAACGACCCCATCGTGCTGCGGCACGCCGAAGCGCTGCTGGTCAGCAGCCCGGAAGGCGCCACGGACTACGTCCAGGCGGATGTGCGCCGACCCGAGGCGATCCTCGACCACGCCCGCGAACTCCTGGACTTCGACCAGCCCATCGCGCTCTCCCTCATCGCCCTGATGCACTTCATCACCGACCAAGAGGACCCTTACGCCCTCACGCGCACCCTCGTGGACGCACTGCCCTCCGGCAGCTATCTTGTGCTGTCGCACGGCACCACCGACGAGCACCCCGAGCTCGCGGACTCCGTCACCGACACCTACAAGAAGGGCCAGGTGCCGTTGAGGATGCGGCGCCGCGCAGAGGTCGAGCGCTTCTTCGAGGGGCTGGAACTGGTCGAGCCGGGCCTGGTGACGGCGACGCACTGGTACAAGGAATCGCCCGCACCCAAGGCCGAGTTGAGCGGCTTCTACGTCGCGGTGGCGAAGATCCCCTGAGGTGTGACGCGGGCACCTGCCCAGGCCGAGGGCCTGGGCAGGGCGCCACTGCGCCGGATCAGGAGAACAGGACCGACCGGAGCTTCAACCGCTCGCTCGCGCCGCCCGTGTAGGGGCGCAGCGTGAAGTCGTCGCCGGTGCAGTCGGCGTTCGTGAAGACGATCGCGTAGGAGTCGGTGCGGTTCTTGGGGGAGTGGGCCGGCGGCTGGCTGTACTCCTCGGCCGCCTCGGCAAGCGTGATGCACTCCCCGCTGGCCGGGTCGTGCAGCGTGACCTGCTCCTCCTCCCCGCTGCTGTCGATGTACGTGTACCTGAAGTCGCCCTCGGCCGCGTACGCGGAGCCGGGCACGGTCAGGATCAGCACAGCGGCACCGGCCGCGGCGGCCAGTGAGTGACGAAGACGCATGGATCGTTTTCCTTTGTTGGGTACGGCACGTGAACGCATCCCGCATTCCCGTCCTGACCAGCAGGGATACCTGAACCGACGGAGTTCCGCCGCCGAAACGATCCGCCCTCACCCGTTCGGTCCCCGGTAGGCCGGTCCGCCGGTCACATGTGACGATCCCGAACGGATTCAGCAAGCACGCAAACAGAACGCAAGAATTGCACTATTCTTGCGTGCATGACGCGACGACTTGCTCAGGTGGCGCGGAAGGTCGGGGTCAGTGAGGCCACGGTCAGCCGCGTGCTCAACAACAAGCCGGGGGTCTCCGACGCGACCCGGCAGTCCGTGCTCTCGGCCCTGGACGTCCTGGGGTACGAGCGGCCCACCCAGCTGCGCGGCGAGCGGGCCCGGCTCGTGGGCCTGGTGCTGCCCGAGCTGCAGAACCCGATCTTCCCGGCGTTCGCGGAGGTGATCGGCGGAGCGCTCGCCCAGCAGGGGCTGACCCCCGTGCTGTGCACCCAGACCAAGGGCGGTGTCTCCGAGGCGGACTACGTCGAGTTGCTGCTGCAACAGCAGGTGTCCGGCGTCGTCTTCGCCGGTGGCCTCTATGCGCAGGCGGATGCCCCGCACGACCACTACAAGCGGCTCGCGGCGCGCAAGATCCCGGTGGTCCTCGTGAACGCGGCCATCGAGCGCCTCGGTTTCCCGGCGGTCTCCTGTGACGACGCGGTCGCCGTCGAGCAGGCCTGGCGGCATCTCTCCTCCCTCGGCCACCGCCGCATCGGCCTGGTGCTCGGGCCCGCCGATCACATGCCCTCGCAGCGCAAGCTCGCCGCTGCCCGCGCGGTCGCCGAGCAGGCCGGCGGCGTGCTGCCGGAGGAGCATGTCGCGCGGGGGATGTTCTCGATCGAGGGCGGCCAGGCCGCCGCCGCGGCGCTGCTAGATGCCGGGGTCACCGGCATCGTCTGCGCGAGCGACCCCCTCGCGCTCGGCGCGGTGCGCGCCGCGCGCCGCCGGGGGCTCGGGGTCCCGCGCGACGTCTCGGTGGTCGGCTATGACGACTCGGCGTTCATGACGTGCACCGAACCGCCCCTGACCACGGTGCGTCAGCCGATCGAGGCCATGGGGCGCGCCGCGGTCGAGCTCCTCGCGCTGCAGATCGCCGGGAGTGCGGTGCCCACGGAGGAGCTGCTCTTCGAACCGGAGCTGGTGGTACGCGGCTCGACGGGGCAGCCCCCGCAGGCGTAGGAACGGGGCAGCCCCCGCAGGCGTAGGAGCAGAGGAGTCCGTTTCGTGGGGCCGCGGGGAGTCGTCGCGATCCCCCTGTCAATTTCTTTCAATCATCGCGCGAGATATTGCGCGGATCTGTCGGCGGTGCTTGAGTAAGCGCCGCCACACAGTCCGCGCAGCTGTGGGCTTCCTGCTCCTGCCATGCCGTCCCTGCCCCATGGGCAGGCGGCGCTGTCCAAAGGGGTCCACCGATGAGCAGCTCCGGAATGCCGTATCTCCGACGTATCCGCCGCCGCACCACCAGCCGTGCGGCAGGCGGTACCACCAGCCGTGCGGCAGCCCGCACGACGATCCCCACCCACCGCGCCCGTACGGCCACGGTCGCCGTCGCCTCCGCGCTCGCCCTCACCGCCCTCGCGGCCTGCGGCACCAGCAGCAGCGACGACGGCGACTCCGGCGGGGACAAGGGCGCCGACGCGGCCAACGCCGCCGCCCCCCTCGACCCGAAGACCAAGGTCACGCTCACCATCGACTGCATGCCGCCCGCCGCCGAGAAGGGCGAGCTCAAGCAGTGGAAGGAGGACGTGAAGGCGTTCAACGAGAAGTACCCGAACGTCACGATCCAGGGGAAGCAGACCGACCCCTGCCTGGAGCCTCCCCGCTTCACGGCGATGCTGAAGGCCAAGTCCCAACCGGACGTCTTCTACACCTACTTCACCGATCTGCAGCAGGTCATGGACAACGACGGAGCGCAGGACATCAGCGCCTACGTCAACGACAAGTCCGTCCCGGCGCTCAAGGACATGGACCCGAACGTCCTCGACGTCATGAAGAAGGACGGCAAGCTCTACGGCCTGCCCTACAGCAACTACACGATGGGCCTGCTCATCAACCGCAAGCTCTTCGAGAAGGCCGGTCTCGACCCCAACTCGCCCCCGACCACCTGGGCGGAGGTCCGCACGGCCGCCAAGAAGATCACCGCACTCGGCGACGGCGTCTCGGGCTTCGGCGAGTACAGCGCCGGCAACAACGGCGGCTGGCACTTCACCGCCACCACCTACGGCCTCGGCGGCGACATCGTGAGCGAGGACGGCACCAGGGCCGCCTTCAACAACGACACCGGCAAACAGATCGTCGACAACCTCAAGGCCATGCGCTGGGACGACAACAGCATGGGCAAGACCCAGCTCCTGAAGTGGGGCGACCTGCAGAAGCAGATGGCCGCCGACAAGCTGGGCATGTTCCTCGCGGCGCCCGACGACATCACGTACATGGTGCAGAACCTCGGCGCGAAGTACGACGACTTCGGGATGGGACCGATCCCCGGCCAGAAGGCCACCCTCTTCGGCGGCAACGACTACATGATCAAGAAGGGCTCCTCGCCCGACCAGATCAAGGCCGCGGTCGCCTGGATCAACTTCAAGTTCCTCAGTGTCGGCAAGGGCCAGTTCGACTGGGCCCGCACCAAGGCGGACGGACTGCCCGTGGGCCTGCCGCAGCCGAACTTCTGGACCGGTGACAGCAAGACCACGGACGACAAGGACCGCAAGGCCAGCGCGACCATGCCCGTCGAGAACTTCCAGGCCTTCACCGACAAGCCGGTCACGGGCAAGGCCGAGCCCCCCAAGGCCCAAGAGGTCTACAAGGTCCTCGACACGCTGATGTCGGCCGTCCTCACGAACAAGGACGCCGACGCGGACAAGCTCCTGAAGACCGCCGAACAACAGGTCAACCAGGTTCTGGCCAACCAGTGATGTCGGCACCCACCCTCTCCGAGAACAAGGCCCGGCCGTCCCCGCAGACGGACGGCCGGGCCGCCCGCCCCGAACGCGGCGCGTTCGTCCAGGCGTTGAAGCGCAATCTCACCGCCCACGCCTTCCTCATCGGCGCCCTGCTCTGCTTCTCGCTCTTCTCCTGGTATCCGATGGTCAGGGAGTTCATCCTGGCCTTCCAGAAGACGGAGAACGGCGAGACGGTCTGGGCGGGCTGGTCCAACCTCACCTACATCTTCAACGACCCGGCCTTCTGGCAGGCGTGGCGCAACACCCTGCTGTTCACCGGCCTCGCACTGCTCCTCGGCTTCGCCGTGCCCTTCGCGATCGCCCTCGTCCTCAATGAATTCCGGCACGGCCGGGGCTACTTGAGGCTGCTCGTCTACCTCCCGGTGATGTTGCCGCCGGTGGCCTCGGTGCTGCTCTTCAAGTACTTCTACGACCCCGGCTACGGCCTGTTCAACCGCATCCTGGAATCCATCGGCCTGCCGGGACAGGCATGGCTGCAGGACACCGACACCGCCATGGTCTCCGTGGTCATCGCCGCCACCTGGATGAACATGGGCGGCGCGACCCTGATCTACCTGGCCGCGCTGCAGTCCATCCCCGGCGAGCTGTACGAGGCGGCAGAGCTGGACGGCGCGGGTGTCCTGCGCAGGATCTGGCACGTCACCATCCCGCAGACCCGGCTGATCCTCTCGCTGATGCTGCTCATGCAGATCATCGCCACCATGCAGGTGTTCGTGGAGCCGTTCCTGCTCACCGGCGGCGCGGGCCCCGAGGGGGCGACCCTGACCGTCGTCCACCTCATCTACCAGTACGCGTTCACCTTCAACAACTACGGCAGCGCGGCGGCGCTCGGCCTGGTCCTGCTCGTCCTGCTCGCCGGATTCTCGGCGGCGTACGCACGACTGAGCCGCGCGGGCAGCGAAGACTAGCCGGGGGAGAGCACGGACATGAGCACACGCACCCTGATCTCCCCGGCCCAACTGGCCCGGCCCCGCGGCAAGATCCTGTACTGGACCGCCTTCACCGTGGTGACCGTCGTCTTCACCCTGGTCTTCATCGGCCCGCTGTACTGGATGGTCACCAGCGGCCTCAAGTCCCCGCAGGAGTTCGCCCAGACACCGCCCACCCTGGTCCCCGACGCCGTCCATCCGCAGAACTACGCGGACGCCTGGGGCGTGATGGACCTGGCCCGGCTCCTGTTCAACACCCTGTACTACGCGTTCGGCGCCCTCGCCTTCCAGCTCGTCCTCGACGTGGCCGCCGCCTACTCGCTCTCCAAGCTGCGGCCCGTGTTCGGCAAGGCGATCCTCGGGATGATGCTGCTCACCCTGATGATCCCGGCCACCGTCCTGGTCGTACCGCAGTACCTGACCGTCCTCGACGTGCCGATCGTGGAGCGCAACCTCATCAACTCGCCCTGGGCGATCTGGCTTCCGTCGGTCACCAACGCCTTCAACATCTTCCTGCTCAAGCGGTTCTTCGACTCGATCCCGCGCGAGCTCCTGGATGCCGCCTCCATCGACGGCGCCTCCTCCCTGCGCACCCTGCGCTCCGTGGTCCTGCCCCTGTCCCGGCCGATCCTCGGCGTGGTGTCGATCTTCGCGGTCGTGGCGGTCTGGAAGGACTTCCTCTGGCCGATGCTCACCCTGCCCGACCCCGGCAAGCAGACCGTCAACGTCGGCATCTACTCCCTGGCCGCCAGCGTCTCCGAGAACTGGCTCCTGGCCGCCCTCGCCATCGCCTCGCTGCCGACCCTGATCGTCTTCCTGATCTTCCAGCGCAACATCATGAGCGGCCTGACCGCCGGCAGCCTCAAGGGCTGACCCCCGGGCCCACCCCGCGCACCCCGCCACCGCCCTGCGCCGCGGCGACGGGGTCCCACCTGCCCGAAAGGAACCTCACGTGGCAGTCCCCTCCCCGACCGAAGCCTCCTGGTGGCGCTCGGCCGCCATCTATCAGGTGTACGTACGCAGCTTCTCGGACGGCGACGGCGACGGCACCGGCGACCTCGCGGGCGTCCGGGCCAAGCTGCCCTACCTCGCCGAACTCGGCGTCGACGCCCTGTGGTTCAGCCCCTGGTACCTCTCACCCATGGTCGACGGCGGCTACGACGTCACCGACTACCGCGTCATCGACCCCGCGTTCGGCACCGTCGCCGAGGCCGAGAAGCTGATCGCCGAAGCCCGTGCGCTCGGCATCCGCACCATCGTCGACATCGTCCCCAACCACGTCTCCGACCAGCACGCCTGGTTCAAGGCCGCCCTGGCCGCGGGCCCCGGCGCCCCCGAACGCGAGCTCTTCCACTTCCGCCCCGGCCGCGGCGCACACGGCGAACTCCCGCCCAACGACTGGCCGTCCCAGTTCTCCGCGACCGCGTCGACCTGGACCCGCGTCGAGGACGGCGAGTGGTACCTCCACCTCTTCGCACCCGAGCAGCCCGACCTCAACTGGGCGCACCCCGCGGTCCGTCAGGAGCACGAGGACGTCCTGCGGTTCTGGTTCGAGAGGGGCGTGGCCGGAGTACGGATCGACTCCGCCGCCCTGCCCGCCAAGGATCCCGCCCTGCCCGACTTCACCGAGGGAGTCGACCCGCACCCCTTCATCGACCGCGACGAACTCCACGACATCTACCGCTCCTGGCGGGCCGTCGCCGACGAGTACGCGGGCGTCTTCGTCGGCGAGGTCTGGCTCCCGGACGCCGAGCGCTTCGCCCGCTATCTGCGCCCCGACGAAATGCACACCGCCTTCAACTTCTCCTTCCTGTCCTGCCCTTGGGATCCGGCGAAGCTGCGTACGTCCATCGAGGCCACCCTCGCCGAGCACGCCCCGGTCGGCGCCCCCGCCACCTGGGTCCTGTGCAACCACGACGTGACCCGCACGGTCACCCGCTACGGCCGCGACGACACCGGCTTCGACTTCACCACCAAGGCCTTCGGTACCCCCACCGACCTGGAACTCGGCACCCGCCGTGCCCGCGCCGCCGCCCTGCTCACCCTCGCCCTGCCCGGCGCGGTCTACATCTACCAGGGCGACGAACTGGGCCTGCCCGAGGCCGACATCCCCCTGGACCGCATCCAGGACCCCATGCACTTCCGCTCCGGCGGCACCGATCCGGGCCGCGACGGCTGCCGGGTGCCCCTGCCCTGGACGGCCGCGGAACCGCACGCGGGCTTCGGGTCGATGACAGCGCCCTGGCTGCCGCAGCCGGAGGGCTGGCCCTCGTACGCTGCCGACCTCCAGGCCACGGACCCCGGTTCCATGCTCACGCTCTACCGCGCCGCCCTGCGCCTGCGCCGCATCGAACCGGGCTTCGGCGACGGCCCGTTGACCTGGCTGCCGAGCGCCGACGGCGTCCTGGCCTTCGTACGCGAACCGGGCCTGGCCTGCGTCGTCAACCTCGCCCCCGGGCCCTGCGAACTCCCCGCCCACACGCGCCTCCTGCTGGCCAGCGGCCCCCTGGACGAGGCGGGCCGGCTCCCGCAGGACACGGCGGTCTGGCTGCGCGTCTGACTGTCACCCGAGACCGAGCACTGACCTCCCCACTCACAAGGAAGGTGCACCACCCCATGGACAGACCTGACAGGAGCACTACAAGGAGTACGACAAGACCCGGCCGCGCGTGGTGTGCCGCCGTGGCCACCGCGGGCCTCGTCGGCACCCTCGTCACCGGCGTCGCGAGCACCAGCGCGCACGCCGCCGATGCGGCCGCGGGCGCCACACTGCCCTTCACCTCCGTCGAGGCGGAGAGTGCCACCACGAACGGCACCAAGATCGGACCCGACTACACGCAGGGCACGATCGCCTCCGAGGCGTCGGGCCGCCAGGCGGTACGCCTCGCGGCGGGCCAGAGCGTCGAGTTCACGCTCACCAAGGCCGCGAACGCGCTCAACGTCGCCTACAACGTCCCCGACGGCCAGTCGGGTTCGATGGCCGTGTACGTCAACGGCCAGAAGATCTCCAGGACGCTGGCCGTCACGTCGAAGTACAGCTACGTCGACACCTCCTGGATCGCGGGCTCCAAGACCCACCACCTCTTCGACAACGCACGGCTGCAGCTCGGCCAGAACCTGCAGTCCGGCGACAAGGTGAAACTGGAGGCCTCGTCCACGCAAGTCACCGTCGACGTCGCCGACTTCGAGCAGGTCGCGGGCGCCGCGGCCAAGCCCTCCGGCGCGCTCTCGGTCACCGACAAGGGCGCCGACCCCACCGGCCAGGGCGACTCGACCCAGGCCTTCCGCGAGACCATCGCGGCGGCCAAGGGCGGCACGGTGTGGATTCCGCCGGGCGAGTACAAGCTCACCCAGTCGCTCAACAACGTGGACGACGTCACCATCCGTGGCGCGGGCAACTGGTATTCGGTGGTGCGCAGTTCACGCTTCATCGACCAGTCGAGCGCACCCACAGGGAAGGTGGGCCTGCACGACTTCGCGGTGCTCGGCGAGGTCACCGAGCGGGTCGACAACAACCCGGACAACTTCGTCAACGGATCGCTCGGCCCGAACTCCACCGTCTCCGGCATGTGGCTGCAGCACCTCAAGGTCGGCCTCTGGCTGACGGGCAACAACGACAACCTGGTCGTGGAGAAGAGCCGCTTCCTCGACATGACGGCCGACGGCCTCAACCTCAACGGCACGGCCAAGGGTGTCCAGGTACGCAACAACTTCCTGCGCAACACCGGCGACGACGCCCTGGCGATGTGGTCACTGAACACCACCAACAGCGACTCGACCTTCGCGGGCAACACCATCTCGCAGCCCAACCTGGCCAACGGCATCGCCATCTACGGCGGCCGGGACATCACCGTCAAGGACAACCTGATCCTCGACACCAACGCCCTGGGCAGCGGCATCGCCATCTCCAACCAGAAGTTCCTTGACCCGTTCTTCCCGCTGGCCGGCACCATCACCGTCTCCGGCAACACCCTCGTCCGGACCGGGGCCATGAACCCCAACTGGCAGCACCCGATGGGCGCGTTGCGCGTGGACGCGTACGACAGTGCCATCGAGGCCACGGTGAACATCACCGACACGACGATCACCGACAGTCCCTGGAGCGCGTACGAATTCGTGTCGGGCGGCGGCACCGGCAAGGCGGTCAAGAACGTCACCGTCGACCGCACGACCATCGACAAGGCGGGCACGGTCGTCGTCCAGGCCGAGACGCCCGGCGCGGTGAAGATGTCGAACGTCAAGGCCACCGGCGTCGGCGCGGCAGGCGTCTACAACTGCCCCTACCCGACCGGCTCCGGCACCTTCACCCTCACCGACGGCGGCGGCAACTCCGGCTGGGACAGCACCTGGGACGACTGCTCGACCTGGCCGCAGCCCGGCGGCGGCAACCCCGACCCCGACCCGGACCGCAACCTCGCCAAGAGCCGCCCGGCCACCGCGACCGGCTCCGCCGACGTCTACACCCCGGCCAAGGCGGTCGACGGCGACGCGGGAACGTACTGGGAGTCCACCAACAACGCCTTCCCGCAGTCCATCACCGTCGACCTCGGCAAGGCCGAGGCGGTGCGCAGGGTCGTCCTGAAGCTGCCGCCGCCCGCGGCCTGGGAGGCCAGGACCCAGACCCTGTCGGTCCAGGGCAGCACCGACGGAACCGCCTACAGCACGCTCGCCGAGTCGAAGGGCTACCGCTTCGACCCGGCGAGCGGCAACAAGGTCACCGTCACGCTGCCCGCCTCCGCCCCGAGCGTCCGCCACCTGCGGCTGCGCGTCACGGCCAACACGGGCTGGCCCGCGGCACAGTTCAGCGAAGTGGAGGCCTACCTCTCCTGACAGCCCGCGCGCCCCGCTCGCTCACGGCAGGTGCCGGGCGGGCGGGGCGCGCGTCTCTCATGGCGTCAGACGTGCGCCGAGTCCTTGGCGTACGGCGACTCGGCCGAGGGCCCCGGCGCCGGGCCGCCTTCGCTGAGGCCGAACCGCCCGTGGACCTTGCGCAGGAACCCGGGCGCGTACCAGGCCGAGCGGCCGAGCAGGCGCATCGCGGCGGGTACGAGGATCCCGCGCACGGCGACCGCGTCGATGAGGATGGCGAGACCGCTGCCCAGGCCGAACATCTGCATGAAACTGAGCTTGGCCGTCCCGAAGGCGAAGAAGCTCACCGCGAGCAGGCAGGCCGCCGCGGTGACGATGCGGCCGGTGTGACCGAGCCCGTTGGTCACGGCGGACTCGTTGTCCTCGCCCAGGTCGTGGAGTTCCTTGATGCGGCTGGTGACGAACACCTCGTAGTCCATCGAGAGGCCGAAGGCGATGCAGAACATCAGCACCGTCATGGACACCTCCATGGGCTGCGCCGTGAAGCCGAGCAGGGAGGAGAGGTTGCCGTCCTGGAAGATCCAGGTCATGACGCCGAGGGTCGCTCCCAGACTGATCATGTTGAGGAGCAGCGCACGCAGCGGCTGGACGATGCTGCCGGTGAACAGGAAGAGCAGGAGGAAGGTGGTGAGGGCGACCAGGGCCACGGCGATCGGGAGCCGGCTGCCGATGGAGTCCTTGGAGTCGACCAGTTCGGCGTCGACTCCGCCCACCAGGGGGTGTGCCCCGGCGGGCGGGGAGACCGCCCGGACCTCCGCGACCAGGCTCTGGGCCGCGTCCGACTTCGGAGCCAAGGTGCTCACCACGGTGATCTGCTGCGCGTCGGGGCGGCCGAGGGCCTTGTTGCCGGGGGCGCCCGCCTCGGACCGTCCTTCGGCGTAGGTGCCCTGGCTGGTCTCGACGCGGACGACGTGCTTGAGCCCGGACAGTTCGGCCGCGTACGTCTCCAGTGGCGCCTTGCTCAGGGGTTTGTCGATGGCGACGTGGAGGGCCGCGTCGTCGTTGCCGTTGAACTTCTCCTGAAGGACCGACGAGACCTGGCGGCTCTCGGCGTCCTGTGGCAGGACGCGATCGTCCGGCGTGCCGAAGGTGATGCCGAGGAGCGGGCTCGCCGCGAGGAGCAGGACCGCGAGCACGGGCAGTGCGGTGAGCGCGGGGCGCCGCATGACGGTACCGGCGAGGCGGCCCCACAGGGGCGCCCGGGACGCGGGGCGCTCGCGCTTCGCCCACGGCAGGCGTCCGCTGTTGACCCGGTGCCCCAGGACGACGAAGAGCGCCGGCATGATGAACAGGGTGCTGATGGCGGCGATGGCGACGACGCCGACCCCGGCATAGCCGAACGAGCGCAGGAAGTACTGCGGGAACACCAGCAGCGCCGCGAGTGCGGCCGCCACGGTCGCGGCGGAGAACGCGACCGTACGGCCCGCTGTGCTCACCGTCCGGCGGACGGCGTCCTCCACGCTCGCGCCGGTGGCGAGCTGCTCCCGGAAGCGGCTGACCATGAGCAGGGCGTAGTCGATGCCGAGCCCGAGCCCCAGGGCCGTCGTCAGGTTGATCGCGAAGACGGACACGTCGGTGACACTGCCGAGGACGAAGAGCTCCGCGAACGTGCCCGCGATGGCGACGAGCCCGATCGCCAGCGGCAGCAGGGCCGCCACCAGGCTGCCGAAGACGAGCAGGAGCAGCACGAGGGTGAGTGGCACGGCGATGGCCTCGGCAAGGACGAGGTCCTTGCCCGACTGCGTGCCCATCTCGCTGGTCACGGCGGCGGCGCCGCCTGCCTCGACGTTGAGCGCGCCCTTGTACGGGCCGGTGTAGGTGTCGATGACGCCCTTGGCGTTCTCGTCCCGCTCCAGGTCTTCGCCCCGCACATGGGCGAGCACCATGGCCTCGCGGCCGTCCTTGGAACGGAGGTCGGGACTTGCCGTGTCCCAGTACGAGACCACGTTCTCGAGGTGCTTCTCCTTCCTGAGGTCGGCCACCAGGGCCTTGGCGCCCTGTCGAGCGGCCGGGTCGTCGATGCGGCCCTCGGAGGCACGGACCAGCAGGACGAGGTTGGTCTCCCCGCCGAACTTCTCGTCGATGACTTCGCCGGCCCGGGTGGACTGGGAGGCGGGGTCGTCGTAGCCGCCTCCCAGCAACTTGCCGAAGGCGCCGGCGCCCAGGGCGCCCATGAGGGCCATGGCCACGACGGCGACGACGAGTATCAGCCGGGACCGGCGAATGGCCAGTTCGGCTATGCGTTCAAACACGCACGCTCTCCTTTGGTGTCCGTACGGCGAAAACGACGCGAAGCGGCCGGAGTGGAGTGGTGAAGGGCCGGCGTGGTGCTCGGCGGGGCGTCTTTCGCTCCGTCAGAACAGGTGCGGTGTCGCACTCTTCGTCGCCGCTGACGACGTTAGTGAGGCGGCGGCAAATTTGGCAGTGTTAGATTTTCCGCACACCCTGAAGCTTCCGGGTGGCCCACCGGGGCGACCGCCGTACGGTCGCCGCATGCCCGCAGAGGAGCACGCCATGGCCCCGACGACCACCCTGCGTCAGCGACGCCGGGCCGCCGCCACCCAGGAGATCCTGGACGCCGCCGAGCGCCACATCACCGAACACGGCCCCGCGGCCCTGTCGTTGAGAGCGATAGCCCGCAGCCTCCAGATGACCGTGCAGGCGCTCTACCACTACTTCCCGAGCCGGGACGCCCTGGTCACCGCGGTCGTCACCAAGGCGTACGACGACCTCACCGATGCCGTGCAGGCCGCCGTCGACAGCGCGGCGGACGACTCGGACCTGCCGGGTCTGGTGGTCGCCGCCGAGGGCTACCGCCGGTGGGCCATCGCCCACCCCGAGCACTTCCAGCTGCTCTACGGGACGCCGCTCAGGGACTACGCGGCACCCGCCGAGGGGTCGACCACGCAGGCGTCGCGCAGGATGAGCGCGATCTTCGAGCGTGAGCTGTTCGACGGGTTCACCGCGGAGCAACTCGCCGCGGCCGAGGCCCCCGTGCTCTCGCCGTCACTGCGGGCGTACCTGGAACAGCTTCCGCATTTCGGTCATGGACATCTGCCGGCCCCCGCGACCGCACTCATCCTGAGCGCGTGGGGACACCTCCACGGCCTCGTGGTCCTGGAGGTGTTCGGCCACACCTCTTTCCTCGGCGAACACCAGGCCGAGATCTTCCGCATGGCGATGCGGAACCTGGTGGAGGACATGCACCGCCGGATCCCCTCGTGAGTGCCCGCGTGAGGTCCTCTGCGTTGAGTTCCTACGTGGTGGCCTCGCTGCCGCGGTTCTCGGCGGGGGCGGCGGCGGTGGGCCGGGTGCGCAGGATCCCGGCGGTACAGGCGGCCAGGACGCAGAACGCCACGGGCAGGAAGAACGTGAGGTTGAGCGGCACGGCGTGCGTGAGCGGCCCGATGACGGCGGGCCCGGCGAGCATGCCGAGGTAGCCGAGGCCCGCGACACGGGAGACATTGGCTCCGGCGGCGTCCTGATCGGCGTGGCCCGCGGCGCTGAAGAGCTGCGGGATGCAGCCGGAGAGCCCGATCCCGAACACCGTCCAGCCGAGCAGGGCCAGCGGTATCCACGGGGACAGCGCGGCCACCGTCATGCCCACGGCGGCCACCGAAGCGCCGTGGCGGAGTACGGCCACCGGGCCGTAGCGCGCGGACACTCGGTCGGCGAGCAGCCGGCCCACGGTCATCGCCGTGGCGAAGGCGCCGTAGGCGAGGGCGGCGGTGGCTGCGGGCGCGTCCAGGGTGTCCCGCAGGTGGAGCACGCTCCAGTCGTTGGCGACGCCTTCGCAGAGCATGAGCATCAGGGCGAGCGCGGCCAGCATCCAGATGCGCCGGGGTGTCCTGCGCCGGGTCAACGCCTCGGTGGTGGAGGCCTGTTCGGTGGGGTCGGCCTCCGGGCGCAGCAGCGCGGGCGCGGCCAGCGCGGCGACGGCGAGGCCGAAGAGCGCCACGGCGCCGAGGGTCAGCGACGGGCTCAGCTCCCAGCTGAGGGTGCGGGCGCCGACCAGCGCGGCGAGAACGCCGCCGATGGAGAACGTGGCGTGGAAGGCGGACATGACGGGGCGTTCGTAGCCGCGCTCGACCTGGATGGCGTGGGCGTTCATGCTGACGTCCAGGCAGCCGTTGCCGAGGCCCAGCACCAGCAGTGCGGCCCCCAGCGCCCAGGCGCTCGTGGCGAGCCCCGGCAGGACCACCGCCGCACTGCACAGGGCCGCGCTGAGCGGTACGACGGTGCGGGCGCCGAAGCGGTCGGTGAGCGGCCCGACGAGCTGCATCCCGGCGAAGGCCCCCGCGCCGAGCAGCAGCAGGAGCCAGCCGAGCACGGCATGGCTGATGCCGGCGCGGTGTTCGACGGCCGGGATGTGGACGATCCACATCCCCATGAGGAAGCCGTTGAGAGTGAAGTAGACGAAGGTGGCCAGTCGGCCCGAGCGCAGCGATCTTTCCATGTCATCGAACATAACGAACATGAAAGCTGTTCGGAAGATTGCGTTTCGCACATAAATCATGTTCAATGTCGGCATGGCGAGCAGCACAGACCGACTGAGGCAGATCAGCGATGCCGTACGCGAGGCCGGCCGGATGGGCGTCACGGAGCTCGCGGAACTGACCGGCGCTTCGGAGATGACCATCCGCCGCGACCTGGAGGCACTGGCGGACCAGGGTGCCCTGGAGCGCTACCGCGGCGGCGCGAGAAGCCTGCTGCTGCGCGGCGAGGAACCTCCCTTCGCGCTCCGGGCGCAGGACGGCCTCGATGCCAAGCGGCGCATCGCCGCCGAGGTCGCGGGCCTGATCGCGGACGGCGAGTCCGTCGTCATCGACAGTGGCACCACCTGCCTGGAAGTGGCCCGCGCCTTTGAGCAGCGCCGCCTGACCGTGATGCCACTGTCCCTCCACGCGGTGAACGCGCTCACCGGGGCACCGCAACTGACCCTCCTGGTCCCGGGCGGGCGGCCCCGGCCCGGAGAGCTGGCGCTGACCGGACCGCTGACCGAGGCGTCCCTGGCCGCCCTGCGCTTCGACACCGCGGTCATCGGCTGCTGCGGCCTGAACGCGACACACGGCCTGACCGCGTACGACCTGGACGACGCCGCGGTCAAACGCGCCGCGATCGCGTCGGCCCGCCGCGTCATCGCCGTCGCGGACGCCCCCAAACTCTCCCGCACGGCCCTCGCCTTCGTCGCCCCGGCCGCGGCCCTGCACGCCGTCGTCACCGACGAGGCCGCCGCGCAGGACGAGACCGACGCGCTGTCCGCCGCAGGCGTCACCGTACGAAAGGTGTGAACCCGTGACCGACTCACCCCACTTGCCCCGCTCACCCCACCCGCCCTTCTCGCCTGACGTCGTGCTCTTCGATCTGTTCGGGGTCATCGCACGCCACCAGTCCACCGAGGGCAAGGACCGCCTCGTCCGCACGGCCGAGGTCCCCGCCGCGGCGTTCTGGGACGCCTACTGGGCATGCAGACAGCCGTACGACCAGGGCGAGTTGACCGGCCCCGCCTACTGGCGCCAGGTGGCGGACTCCCTCGCCGTCCGCTTCGACGAGCATCGGATCGCCCGGCTCATCGAGGCCGACATCGCCGGCTGGAGCGCCGTGGACGAGACGATGGTCGCCCTGGTCGAGGAGCTCGCGGCGTCCGGCCGCCGTATCGCGCTCCTGTCCAACATCCCCGAGGAACTTGCCACTTACTACGAGGAACACCACCCCTGGCTCAAGCACTTCCCCGTCCGCGCCTTCTCCTGCCGCATCGGCCACGCGAAGCCGGACCTCGGGGCGTACGAGTGGTGCCTGAACGCCCTGCGCACCGCGCCGGACCGCGTCCTGTTCGTCGACGACCGCGACGAGAACATCCGCGCCGCCGAGACGGCCGGAATACGCGGCCACCTCTTCACCACGCCCGAGAGGCTGAGGGAAGCCCTCATCCCGTAACAGCGGCTCATCGAGCAAATCCATTCAGAAGCACGCCAGTTGGAACACCGCCTTCGGAACCGAAGGCGGTGTTCTCTCGTGCCCGTGTGTCCGTGCATGCCCTCTCGGCCAGGTGGCCGGAACGTCGCCGGTCGCCGGGATAAACCCTGTACGAACCAAGATCACTGTTTCGTGTGCTGCCCACGGTCTTGTCGGGTGAGCCAGGCGCAACGGCCGTTAAATGGTCACCGGATCAAGACGAGTTCCGTGACATTACGCCTCTACTTCTCTACTTCCGCTTTCGCCGGTTGGCGCGCCTACGCCGATTACCTCCCTCGTGAAGGAGAGCTCGCCCCGATGACCGTTGAGACCAGCCCGGAAGCACTGGTGGAACCGCCCCGGCGGTCCAGCCTGAGCACCGCGGCTGCCCGCAATCTCGCCCATACGACCAAGTCCGCCCCGCAGATGCAGGAGATCACCTCCCGCTGGCTGCTGCGGATGCTCCCCTGGGTGGAGACCAAGGGCGGCGCCTACCGTGTGAACCGCCGACTGAGCTACACCGTCGGCGACGGACGCATCGAATTCGTCCAGGACGGCGTCGACGTCCGGGTGATCCCCCGGGAACTCGGCGAACTGGCCCTGCTGCGCGGCTTCGAGGACGTGGAGGTGCTGACCGCGATCGCCGGCCGGTGCGTCCAGCGCGATTTCCGTGCCGGTGAGGTGCTGGTCGAGCGCGGTGCCCCCGCCGAGGCGCTCCACCTGATCGCCCACGGCCGGATCAGCCAGCACTCCGTGGGGAAGTACGGCGACGAGGTCGGCGGCGCGGTCCTCGCCGACGGCGACCGGTTCGGGGAGAACTCCCTTCAGGACGCCGACGCCAGGTGGGACTCCACCGCGAAGGCCGAGACCGCGGGCACCCTGCTCACCCTGTCCCGCGCCGACTTCGCCGCCGTGCTGTCCACGGCACCGAGCCTGCAGACCCACCTCCACGAACTCAGCCGGCTCCCGAAGCCGCGCCAGAACAAGCACGGCGAGGCCGAGATCGCGATGTCGGCCGGACATGTCGGCGAAGCCGCACTGCCCGGTGCCTTCGTCGACTACGAACTCAAGCCGCGCGAGTACGAACTCTCCGCCGCACAGACCATTCTGCGGGTCCACACGAGGGTCACCGACCTCTACAACGGGCCGATGAACCAGACCGAGGAGCAGCTCAGGCTCACCATCGAGGCGCTGCGCGAGCGCCAGGAGCACGAGCTGATCAACAACCGGGAGTTCGGCCTGCTCCACAACGCCGACTTCAAGCAGCGGATCCAGCCCCACTCGGGCCCGCCCATCCCGGACGACCTCGACGAGCTGCTCTGCCGCCGCCGCGGCACGAAGCTCTTCCTCGCCCACCCCAGGACGATCGCGGCGATCGGGCGTGAGTTCAACGCCCGCGGGATCTACCCCGATCACGTCGACCTCGGCGGACAGCAGGTACCGGCCTGGCGCGGGGTCCCGATCCTGCCCTGCAACAAGATTCCCATCACCAAGGAGCAGACCAGCTCGATCCTCGCCATGCGCATCGGCGAGGACAACCAAGGCGTCATCGGTCTGCATCAGACTGGACTGCCGGACGAGTACGAGCCCGGCCTGTCGGTGCGCTTCATGGGCATCGGCGAGCAGGCGATCACCTCGTACCTGGTCAGCACCTACTACTCCGCAGCCATCCTGGTGCCCAACGCCCTCGGCGTGCTGGAGAACGTGCAGATCGCCCGCAGGCGCGCCTAGAGGATTCGTCGTACGGCCACGACAGCCCGGAACCCCCCGGGCCGGGCAAGTGTGCCCGGATCCGGGAGAGGCCACCCACCCCACCAAGGAGCCACGGATGCCCGATCCCGGGTTCTCCCCTCCGCAGTCGAGCCCGCCTGCCGCTGCGGCCCTCTTCGGGGACCAGGTCCCCGCCTCCACCCACGCCGACGGCACCCTGCCCGCCCTGCCCTCGGCCCCCCTTCCCGACCTGGAGCGGATCCTGCGCGGCCCCAGCGGCCTCGGCACCGCGAGCTTGCACCTGGCCCGGCGCGAGGAGCCGCCGGGGTTGTCGGAGCTGTCGGGGTTGTCGGAGCCGCCGGACCCGTCGGAGTCCGCGGCAACCGAGGCGCCGGCGGAGGCCCTTCACATCCCGGGCCTCTACTACCACCCGGTGCCGGAGCCCGACCCCGCACGGGTGGAGGAGGTCAGCCGCCGGGTCAAGGACTGGGCGGTGGACGAGGTCGAGCTGTTCCCCGACGAGTGGGAGGGCCAGTTCGACGGCTTCTCCGTCGGGCGCTACATGGTCGCCTGCCATCCCGACGCCCCGACCATCGACCACCTGATGGTCGCCACACGCCTCATGGTCGCCGAGAACGCGGTCGACGACTGCTATTGCGAGGACCACGGAGGCTCGCCGATCGGCCTCGGGGGACGCCTCCTTCTGGCGCACACCGCCCTCGACCACCTGCACGTGACGAAGGAGTACCAGCCGCAGTGGGCGCAGTCGCTGCACGCGGACGCCCCGCGGCGCGCCTACCGCTCCGCCATGGACTACTTCGTCCAGCAGTCCACCGCCTCACAGGCCGACCGCTACCGCCACGACATGGCCCGACTGCACCTGGGGTACCTCGCGGAGGCCGCCTGGGCCCAGACGGACCACACGCCCGAGGTGTGGGAGTACCTGGCGATGCGGCAGTTCAACAACTTCCGGCCCTGCCCCACCATCACCGACACCGTCGGCGGCTACGAACTGCCGGCGGACCTGCATGCGCAACCGGCCATGCAGCGGGTCCTCGCGCTCGCCGGGAACGCGAGCACCATCGTCAACGACCTGTACTCGTACACCAAAGAACTCGCCAGCCCCGGACGGCACTTGAACCTGCCCGTGGTGATCGCCGAGCGCGAGGACGTCTCCGAGCGGGACGCCTATCTGAAGGCGGTCGAGGTCCACAACGACCTCATGCGCGACTTCGAGGCCGAAGCCGCCGAGCTGGCCGCCTCCTGCCCCGTCCCGAGCGTGCAGCGCTTCCTGCGGGGCGTGGCCGTGTGGGTCGACGGCAACCACCACTGGCACCAGACCAACACCTACCGATACAGCCTGCCCGATTTCTGGTAAGGACGGAATCACCTGTGACCAGCACTGAGTTCACCACTGTCGACAGCGCCGCCGCGTTCGTCCCCGCCCCGGCGACGCCCTACCAGGGCGACATCGCGCGCTACTGGAACAACGAGGCGCGGCCCGTGAATCTGCGCCTCGGCGACGTCGACGGGCTCTACCACCACCATTACGGCATCGGCGACGTCGACCACGCCGCTCTGGGGGATGCCGACGACAGCGAGCACGAGAAGAAGCTGATCACCGAGCTGCACCGTCTGGAGTCGGCGCAGGCCGAGGTTCTGCTCGACCACCTCGGTTCCATCGGTCCCGACGACACGCTCGTGGACGCCGGCTGCGGCCGGGGCGGTTCGATGGTCATGGCTCACCAGCGGTTCGGATGCAAGGTCGAGGGCATGACTCTGTCGGCCAAGCAGGCCGACTTCGCCAACCAGCGGGCCGATGAGCTGCGCATCCAGGACCACGTCCGTGCCCGGGTGTGCAACATGCTCGACATGCCCTTCGAGACGGGCCAGGCCGCGGGCTCGTGGAACAACGAGTCGAGCATGTACGTCGACCTGCACGACCTCTTCTCCGAGCACTCCCGGGTCCTCGAGGTCGGCGGCCGCTATGTGACCATCACCGGCTGCTGGAACCCGCGCTACGGCCAGCCCTCGAAGTGGGTCTCCCAGATCAACGCGCACTTCGAGTGCAACATCCACTCCCGCAGGGAGTATCTGCGCGCCATGGCCGACAACCGTCTGGTGCCGCAGGCCATCGTCGACCTGACACCGGCGACCCTGCCCTACTGGGAGCTGCGGGCCACGTCGTCCCTGGTCACCGGCATCGAGGAGGCGTTCATCAACTCCTATAAGGACGGCTCCTTCCAGTACGTCCTGATCGCGGCCGACCGCGTCTGACCGACGCCGACCGCAGGGGCCGGACCGTCGCCGCGCGGTCCGGCCCCTCCGCGCGCGGCGACGCGGGCTGTCGCGTATCGCTCCACCTCCCCTACAGTGCGTGACGCCTCCACCCGTCCGTGCCGACGTACAGCCGCCGAACAGGAGCAGCCCCGTGGCCACCCATGCCCGCCCCGGCTCCCTCCCGTCGCCTCCCGGGCGCCGGGTGCCGGAGCTCGATCCCGCCGCCGTCGGACAGTGGCAGGCCGGGGGAGGGGAACTCATCGAGCTCTTCGCCCAGGCGCGCGAACAGCTCGGCGGCATCGCCGCCTTCCGGCTCGGCCCGCGGCCGACCGTCCTGGTCACCGCCCCCGAGGCCGTGCAGCACGTGCTCGCGCTGCATCCCGACCGGTACGTGAAGCGTTCGCACCGCGCACGGATGCTGATCGGCGACGGAGTCCTGGCCGCGACGGGCGATGCGTGGCAGCGGCAACGACGGCTGCTGCAGTCCCAGTTCACCGGCCGGGGCATGCGCCGCTACGAGCAGCGGATCACCGGGGCCGCCCGGACCACGGCGGCGCGCTGGGCCGGGTACGCCGCCACCGGGCAGGTCTTCGACATCGGCGACGAGATGCGCCGCTTCGCCTTGGACACCATCTGGCGCTCCCTGACGGGACATGCGCTCGACCCCGCATCGGAGCGCGAACTGGCCGCCGTGGCCGCCGTGGTGGCCGCGCTGCCGAGCCTGCCGGCCGACGGCGGCGCAGCCCAAGGGGCGGTCGCCGCCGACCTGGCCAGAATCGACGCGGTGGCGAGCCTGGCCATCGCCGCCGCACGCGACGGCGAGGCCGGACCGGACGGTCCAGGTCTGCTGCACGTCCTGCTCGATGCGGCCGAGGCGCGCCCCGAGTACACGGACCGGCTGATCCGCGACGAGCTGGTCACCCTTCTCGTCGCCGGACACGAGACCACCGCGACAACCCTGACCTGGCTCTGTCTCCTGCTGGACCGGAACCCGAAGGCGCGGGATCAGGCTCTGGCCGCGGGCCCCGACGGTTCGCCCGAGCGGCGACAGGCCGTCCAGGCGCTCGTCCACGAGACGCTGCGGTTCTACCCGTCGGCCTGGATACTGCCGCGCTGCGCGGCACAGGACGACATTCTCGTGGGGTACGAGATCGAGGAGGGCACCGATGTCCTGGTCTGCCCCTACCTCACGCACCGGGACCCCCAACTCTGGGAAGAACCGGGCCAATTCGACCCGACGCGCTTCACCGCACCCGGTCGGCGCCCCACCCACCCGGGTAGCTACTACCCGTTCGGCATCGGCCCCCGGGCCTGCCTGGGCGTGCAGTTCGCCCTCCGGGAGTCGACCGCCCTCCTGGAGCACCTGCTGCCGGCCCACACCCCGCACTTCCACTCCACCCCGGCGAAGGCCGCCTACAGCATCACGGTCCGCCCGGACGGCCCGACACCCGCGGTGCTGAGTGACGAGGGTCAGCCCGCCTGACGGTAGTAGTCGAACTGGGTCACCCCGTGGTAGCCGTAGCTCTCGGCAGGCAGTTCGTGCAGTGCGACGCCGGACCGGGCGAGCGGGCCGAGGAGGTCGGTCAGGAGCTGATCGGCCCCGGCGATGAACGCGGCCTTCTCCGGGGCGCTGTTCGTGCCCAGGGTGATGCTGACCTCGACGTGCGCGTCGAGGCAGCCGGTCAGGGGCTCGGCGTCGACGAAGTAGCGGGCGGCCGGGATCACGTCGATGTGGACGATGGTGCGCGCGCTGGACTTGCCGAGGGCCGAGACCGCGAGGCCGGTGAGCCCCTCGGCGAGGGCGCGCTGCACGTCGGTGGGCAGGTCGGCGTCGGTGACGGTGACGCGGATGTACGGCATGGCTCTCCTCGGTACGTGCTCGGTGGGCGCCGGCCGGAGTCGGCGGCACGGAGCAAGCCTGGCCGACCTGCAACGATGGATCCAACGCACCAACGTCATAGCCATATGAGGCCGCCGCATGACCGTGAACCTTCCTCAGCTGAGGGCTTTCCTCGCCGTCGTCGAAGCCGGCGGCTTCAGCGCGGCCGCCGTCGAGCTGGGCATGAGCCAATCCGCGGTCTCGCACGCCGTGGCCTCCCTCGAACGCGAGCTGAAGGCGCCGCTACTGGTGCGCGCCACGCCGGTACGGACCACGGCGCTGGGGGAGGGGATCCTGCCGCACGCCCGCACCGCACTGTCGGCGGCCCGGTCCGTGGAAGAGATCGCGGCCGAAGCCGCCGGGACGATGACGGGCACCGTACGTCTTGCCTGCACACCGACGGTCTGCCAGGGGCTGATCCCGGAACTGCTCCGGCACTGGAACGAGGCCCGACCACAGGTGACGGTGCGGGTCTTCGAGGGCGACAGCACCGAGATCGCGGCCTGGCTGGCGGACGGTGTGGCGGATGCCGCCATCGTGATCGACCCGCCGCCCGGCCATGCGATCCATCTGACGGAGGACCGGTACCGGGCCGTGCTGCCCCGGGACCACCCCTTGGCGGACGAACCGCTCGTCGACATCGGGGACTTGGAGGACGACCAGTTCCTGATATCGCCCAACAACTGTGAAGCCCGCATCCGCGCGATTCACTCCCAGGCAGGGCTGCCCTTCGCCCCCGCTCACCGAGTGCGGGACCTGGCGACGCTGATCAGCATGGTGCAGGCAGGTGTCGGCGTGACGGTCCTGTCCGAGGTCTCCCGCTCCCTGCTCCCGCCCGACCTGGTCCTGCTGCCGCTGAAGCCGGAGATGTCCCGCACCCTCGCACTGACCGGCCCTCCCGCGGGCCCCTGGCACCCGGCGGTCCGCACACTGGCGGAGTCGGCCGCCGT
This sequence comes from Streptomyces sp. NPDC047525, assembly GCF_040643025.1. Classification (NCBI taxonomy): domain Bacteria; kingdom Bacillati; phylum Actinomycetota; class Actinomycetes; order Kitasatosporales; family Streptomycetaceae; genus Streptomyces; species Streptomyces sp. NPDC047525. Next base: position 413,973 of record NZ_JBEYTL010000001.1, on the reverse strand, counting down.
CTGCCTCACTGCACGCCGTGCGGGCGGAACTGAATGCTGATGCGCCCTCCGGCCGCCCGGGTCGACTTGGGGATGGCGTGCTCCCAGGTGCGCTGGCAGGAGCCGCCCATGACGATCAGGTCGCCGTGCCCGAGCGGGCGCCGGACGGTCTCGCCGCCGTGGCGCGGGCGGAGCAGCAGGTCGCGGGGTGCCCCGACCGAGAGGATGGCGACCATCGTGTCCTCGCGGGCGCCCCGGCCGATGCGGTCGCCGTGCCAGGCCACGCTGTCGCGTCCGTCGCGGTAGTGGCACAGGCCGGCCGTCGTGAACGCCTCGCCCAGCTCGGTGGCGTAGTACGCGGAGAGTGCCTGGCGGGCCTCGTCGAGGATGGCGTGGGGGAGTGGTTCGCCGGCGCGGTAGAAGGCGAGCAGTCGCGGTACGTCCACGACTCTTTCGTACATCTGCCGGCGCTCGGCCTTCCACGGGACGTCCGCGGCCAGCCGCTCGAACAGGACATCGGCGCCACCGAGCCAGCCCGGCAGGAGGTCGATCCATGCCCCGTCGCCGAGGACCGTCCTGCGGATTCCGCCGAGAGAGCCCAGGCGCACGTCGTCGCTCTGATCGAAGAGTGATCCCTGGAGCTGGTGCGTCGCCATGCGTCCACTGTACCCAATGATTCGAACGTATGAACTAATGCGCGCGCCTCGCGTCAGTCCGGTGACCCGCGTCACATCCGGCTCCTGTCAGCAATCGGGCCGCCATCTCGTTCAGAGGGCACGCGAACGAGACAGGAGCAACGCCATGAAGCACCGCATCGTCGTACTCGGCGCCGGATACGCCGGGGCCTTCGCCGCCGGAAACCTGGCGCGCCGGCTCTCCCCCGCCGACACCGAGATCACCGTCGTCAACGCCGTGCCCGACTTCGTCGAGCGGATGCGGCTCCACCAGCTCGCGATCGGCCAGGACCTCGGATTCCGCAAGCTCGCCGACATCTTCGAGGGCACCGGGGTGCGACTGCGCCTGGCGCGCGTCACCGGCGTCGACCCCGAGCGCAGGACCGTCGCCGTGACCGGCGAGGACGGCGAAGGGGAGCTCGCGTACGACACGCTTCTCTACACGCTCGGCAGCTCCGTGGCCCACCACGGCGTCCCCGGCGTGACCGAGCACGCCTTCGATGTGACCGGCCGGCCCTCGGCGCTGCGGCTGCGCGAACGCATGGCCGGTCTGGGCGAGGGCGGCACCGTCCTCGTCGTCGGTGAGGGCCTTACCGGCATCGAGACCGCCACCGAGTTCGCCGAGTCCCGGCCCGACCTCTCGGTCGCCCTCGCCGCCCGCGGCGAACTGGGCGCCTGGCTCTCCCCGAAGGCCCGCCGCCACCTGCGCCAGGCCTTCGACCGGCTCGGCATCACCGTCCACGAGCACACCGGCATCGAAGCCGTCGAGCCGACCCGGGCGATCACCGCCGACGGCACGTCGATCCCGGCCGAAGTGACCGTGTGGACGGCCGGGTTCGCCGTGCACCCCATCGCGGCCGCCAGCGGTCTGGAGGTCGCCGAGACCGGCCAGATCGTCGTCGACCGCACCATGCGCTCGGTCTCGCACCCGGACGTCTACGCCGCCGGTGACAGCGTCCGCGCGATCGGCGAGAACGGCCGCCCGCTGCCGATGTCCTGTGCCTCGGCGGGCTTCACCAACATGCAGGCGACCGCCGCGATCATCGCGCGCCTCACGGGCGGCGAGGTCCCGACCGTCGCCTTGAAGTACGTCGGCAACCACATCAGCCTCGGGCGGCGGGACGCGATCTTCCAGATGGTGGACGGGGAGGCCCGGTCGAAGTCCTGGTACCTGGGCGGCTGGGCCGCCACACGGTTCAAGGCGGGCATCCTCAAGGGGTCCGTCCTGAGCATCGCCCACCCGACCTTCGGCATGCCGAAGCGCAGGCGCCGCCTGGCCACCGTGCCCGACCGGCCCGTTGTGAGGGTCGCCGCATAGTTTGTTCGAGGGTGTTCTAAGTTGTTCCGCATGGACAGTGCCGCCGTCGACCGGTTCGAGGCCAGCCGCGGCCGGCTGGCCTCGCTGGCGTACCGTCTGCTCGGCTCGGCCGCCGACGCCGAGGACGCCGTGCAGGACGCGTTCCTGCGCTGGCAGGCCGCGGACCGCGAGCGGATCGAGGTGCCGGAAGCGTGGCTGACCAAGGTCGTCACCCATCTCTGCCTCGACCGGCTCCGCTCGGCGCAGGTGCGCCACGAGCGAGCGGCCGGCGCCTGGTTGCCCGAGCCGCTCCTCGACGGCGACCCGATGCTCGGACCTGCCGACACCTTCGAGCAGCGCGAATCGGTGTCCTTGGCCGTACTGACCCTCTTGGAACGCCTCTCGCCGGTCGAGCGGGCCGTCTACGTCCTGCGTGAGGCCTTCTCGTACGGCCATGCCGAGATCGCCGGGATCCTCGACATCACCGAGTCCGCGAGCCAGCAGCATGCCCACCGGGCCCGCATCCGGGTCGCCGCCGAGCGCCGGCGCGGCGGCGAGACCGACCCCGCGTCCGCGCGCCGGGTCGTCGAGGAGTTCCTCGCCGCCGCCGTGTCGGGGCAGACCGAACGGCTCGTGGAGCTGCTCACCGACGACGTGACGGCGGTCTCGGACGGCGCCGGCCTGGCCAAGCGGCTCTTGCGGTACAAGACGCGCGAGCGGGTCGCCTCCTACGTACGGGCAGGCTTCAGGCCCACTCCGGCGAAGAGGCGCCTTGCCGGTGGCTCGCCCGCGCTCCATGTCGGGGTGGTCAACGGCTCCCCGGCCGTCCTCGCCGTGATCGACGGCCGGGTCGTGGGCGCCGTGGCGTTCGAGGTCAGTGACGGCAAGGTCGCGTTCCTGAGCGGCATCGCCGCCGCGAACCGGCTCGTGCGCGTCAACGAGGTCTGGAGACAGCACGAACCGGACGTGCCGGTCATCAAGGCATGGTGACCAGGGGCCGTCACGCCGCGGACCTGGCCACGGCGACCGCCCAGGCGATGTAGAGGACGTTCACCACAACCCGAGCCACCGCACCGACCGGCCGCTCCAGCAGCCGGGGCCGGTCCTGCCGCGCGCGTCGCAGCGCGTCCGCGTGGGACACCTGATAGCAGCTGATCAGGACGGCGGCGGCCCAGCCCCCGGCCTGTCTGGTGCAGGGAACCAGCACCAGCACACCCACCACGACCTCCGCCGCCCCGCTGACGGCCACGAGGAGCCGCTCCCGGCGGAGCCATGCGGGTACCAGCGAGCGGAAGTAGCCGGGGGCCAGGAAGTGCGTGACCCCTGTGACGGCCAGGAAGACGGCCAATCCGACGGCGGCGATAGCGTGCATGGCACGATGATCCGTTCCCCTCGTGCCTGGGCACTTGAACAAAACGATCGCCGCATCGTCTTCGCCTCCGGCGTCGAGGCGACGATGTTCGCCGAGTCGCGGCCGTTCCGCGTCGCCCGACACCGGCTGCCCGTGTGGAAAGCCGTGCTGCCGATCGGCGGCCACGCCGAACTCCTGCAGCCGGCGGGGCCCATGGTGGCGGCCCCCGGGCTGATCGTGCCGCCCCAGCTGGCTCACACCTGCGGGGCGACCTCCCCGTACGTCGCTCTGTTCATCGACTCGTGGCTGCTGCCGCCCTGCCCGGGGCCGGTCCGGCTCGACGCAGGTGAGGTCCGCCGCCTGCTCGCCGCGCTCGGCACCACCGATTCCGACGACCCGGGCGGCTGCGTGGACCTGGCCGCCGGATACGCCGAGGTGCGGGATCGCGCCGGGTACCCGGCCCCGCTCGATCCGAGAGTCGCCCACGCCATCGACCTGTGCACAGTGCGCGATCCGGACCTGCCCATCACCTCCGTCGCCGACGAGGTCGGCCTTTCGGCCCCGCGGCTGCGCGCCCTGGTCCGGCAGGACGTGGGCATCGCGCTGGCCCGCTTGCGCCGATGGGCCCGGCTCCGCACCGCGATCGCCGACCTGCCGGATTCCACGACAGCCCTGGCCGCAGCCGCCGCGGGCTTCGCCGACCAGGCCCATCTCACCCGTACCGCGCGGGACTTCCTCGGGCGTACGCCTGCCTCTCTGCGACGCGGATGCCTTTCATCAGGCAGCTCGAACCAGCCCGAATCGGCGCCTGCGCACGGGCGGTGAAGTTCCCCGTCTCCGGACGGCGTTTTCGCCCGCACGAACGCCCCTGAAAGCCCCTCTGGCGCCCTAGCGGCTCGGTGGCGGTAGGGGGAGTAATCGACACCCTCGTTCTCGCGTCTCAATGCCATTCAGAGGTCTTCCTGCCCTGGTGGGTGATGGCGCGACCGGTAGTCTGGTGACTGTTCCGGTCCGGAGTGCTGAGGCCGGTTCCCGCCTGTGTGGGAGGGCTTTGCCTGCCCGCGGGGCGATCTCTCCGTCAGTGATCTGGCGTTTCCGGCTGCCTTGCCGGGGGCGCTGTTCGTCGTGCCCGAAGAAGGAGCATCCGTGACCGAAGCTGGTACCTCCACCGCTACGCCTGCCCAGTCCGGCGCCGGTGGCGGGCCGTCCTACGACGCGAACGCCATCACCGTCCTGGACGGTCTTGACGCGGTCCGCAAGCGGCCGGGCATGTACATCGGCTCCACGGGGGAGAGGGGGCTGCACCACCTGGTGCAGGAGATCGTCGACAACTCGGTGGACGAGGCCCTGGCCGGGGTGGCGGACCGGATCGACGTGACGATCCTCGCGGACGGCGGGGTGCGGGTCGTCGACAACGGCCGTGGCATTCCGGTGGGCATGCACCCGGTGGAGAAGAAGCCCGCGGTGGAGCTGGTCCTCACCGTCCTGCACGCGGGCGGCAAGTTCGGCGGCGGTGGCTACGCCGTCTCCGGCGGACTGCACGGCGTGGGCCTGTCGGTGGTGAACGCCCTGTCCACGCGGTTGTCCGTGGAGATCCGGACCGAAGGCCACCGCTGGACCCAGGAGTACAAGGCCGGTGTGCCGATCGCTGCGCTGTCCCGCCACGAGGCCACTGAGCGAACGGGTACGTCGATCACCTTCTGGGCCGACGGGTCCATCTTCGAGACCACCCAGTACGCGTTCGAGACGCTGGCCCGCCGCTTTCAGGAGATGGCGTTCCTCAACAGGGGGCTGACCCTCACCCTCACCGACGAGCGCTCTGCGGCGCGGGCCACCGCGACCGCGGACAAGGCGGGCTCGGACACAGTCGAGGAGCAGCGGGCCAAGACGGTGGCCTACCGCTACGAAGGCGGGATCAGCGACTTCGTCAGGCATCTCAATGCCCGCAAGGGCGAACCGGTCCACCCCACCGTCATCGATTTCGCCGCCGAGGACGGTGAGCGTCTGCTGTCGGTGGAGGTGGCGATGCAGTGGAACAGCCAGTTCTCCGACAGCGTCTACTCCTACGCCAACACCATCCACACCCACGAGGGCGGCACCCACGAAGAAGGCTTTCGCGCCGCGCTGACGACCATCGTCAACCGGTACGCCCGCGACAGGAAGCTGCTGCGGGACAAGGACGACAACCTCGCCGGTGAGGACATCCGCGAGGGCCTGACGGCGATCATCTCGGTCAAGCTGGGCGAGCCCCAGTTCGAGGGCCAGACCAAGGCCAAGCTCGGCAACACCGAGGTGCGCACGTACGTGCAGAAGATCGTGCACGAGCAGCTGTCGGACTGGGTCGACCGCAACCCGAACGAGGCCGCGGACATCGTCCGCAAGGGCGTTCAGGCGGCAACGGCCCGGGCGGCGGCCCGCAAGGCCCGGGACTTGACCCGCCGCAAGGGCCTGCTGGAATCAACGGCTCTGCCGGGCAAGTTGTCCGACTGCCAGTCCAACGACCCGAGCAGGTCCGAGATCTTCATCGTCGAGGGCGACTCCGCCGGCGGCTCGGCCAAGTCCGGGCGCAATCCCGAGTTCCAGGCCATCCTGCCGATCCGGGGCAAGATCCTGAACGTCGAGAAGGCGCGCATCGACAAGATCCTGCACAACCAGGAGATCCAGGCGTTGATCTCGGCCTTCGGCACGGGCGTGCACGAGGACTTCGACATCGAGAAGCTCCGCTATCACAAGATCATTCTGATGGCGGACGCCGACGTCGACGGCCAGCACATCAACACCCTGCTCCTGACGTTCCTGTTCCGCTTCATGCGGCCGCTGATCGAGCACGGCCACGTCTATCTCTCGCGACCGCCCCTCTACAAGGTCAAGTGGAGCCGGGATCACGCCGAGTACGCCTTCTCCGACCGGGAACGCGACGCCCTCGTCGAGCAGAGCCGTCAGGAGGGACGGCGTATCAAGGACGACTCCATCCAGCGCTTCAAGGGCCTGGGCGAGATGAACGCCGAGGAACTGCGCATCACCACGATGGACGTCGATCACCGTGTCCTGGGGCAAGTGAGCCTGGACGATGCCGCGGTCGCCGACGACCTCTTCTCCGTTCTCATGGGCGAGGATGTCGAGGCACGCCGCTCCTTCATCCAACGCAACGCCAAGGACGTCCGTTTCCTCGACATCTGAGATACGTGAGATGCCCGAGACATCCGACCCCAACTGCCGCCGCATCGGAGGAAAACCCGCGTGAGTGCATCCCCGCTCCCTCCACTCGCAACCGCCCTGGCCGGGTCCATGACGGGTGGATCCGACTACACCGCACGCCACTTGATGGTTCTGGAAGGCCTGGAGGCGGTCCGCAAGCGTCCGGGCATGTACGTCGGATCGACGGACAGCCGTGGCCTGCTGCACTGTCTCTGGGAGATCATCGACAACTCCGTCGATGAGGCCCTGGGCGGCTACTGCGACCACATCGAAGTCATCCTCCACGACGACGCCTCCGTGGAGGTCCGGGACAACGGCCGAGGCATCCCCGTCGACACCGAACCCCGTTCAGGACTCTCAGGTGTTGAGGTCGCCTACACCAAACTCCACGCGGGCGGGAAGTTCGGCGGGGGCTCGTACGTGGCCTCCGGCGGCCTGCACGGCGTGGGCGCTTCCGTGGTCAACGCCCTGGCCCACCGTCTGGACGTGGAAGTAGACCGGCACGGTCACACCCATGCCGTCAGCTTCCGCCGCGGCACCCCCGGCATCTACAACGGCAGTGGCCCCACGGCGGACTTCACCCCCGCCAGTGGCCTGCGCAAGACCGCGAGGACACCCAAGACGCGTACCGGCACGCGTGTGCGCTATTGGGCGGATCGCCAGATTTTCCTCAAGGACGCCAAGCTCAGTTTGGAGACGTTGCATCAGCGTGCCCGGCAGACGGCGTTTTTGGTGCCGGGTCTGACGATTGTGGTGCGTGATGAGTACGGGCTGGGGGAGGGCGGTACCAAGGGTGAGGAGTCCTTCCGTTTCGACGGTGGGATCAGTGAGTTCTGTGAGTATCTGGCGCAGGACAAGGCGGTGTGTGATGTGCTGCGGCTGTCCGGGCAGGGCAGTTTCAAGGAGACCGTGCCGGTCCTGGATGATCATGGGCAGATGACGCCCACCGAGGTCACCCGTGATCTCGTCGTGGATGTCGCGATGCGCTGGGGCACGGGCTATGACACGACGCTGCGGTCGTTTGTGAACATCATTGCCACGCCCAAGGGCGGCACGCATGTGTCGGGTTTCGAGCGGTCGCTGACGAAGACGATGAATGAGGTGCTGCGCAGCCAGAAGGTGCTGCGGGTGGCCGAGGACGACATCGTCAAGGATGACGCCCTGGAGGGGCTGACGGCGGTGGTCACGGTGCGTCTGGCCGAGCCGCAGTTCGAGGGGCAGACCAAGGAGGTGCTGGGCACCTCGGCGGCCAACCGCATTGTCGCCCATGTGATCGCCAGGGAGCTCAAGGCGTTTTTGACGTCGGCCAAGCGTGATGCGAAGGCGCAGGCGCGGGCGGTGATGGACAAGGCGGTGGCGGCGGCCCGGACGCGGATCGCGGCGCGTCAGCACAAGGATGCCCAGCGGCGCAAGACGGCGCTGGAGTCCTCCTCGCTGCCGGCGAAGCTGGCGGATTGCCGCAGTGATGATGTGGAGCGCAGCGAGCTGTTCATCGTGGAGGGTGATTCGGCGCTGGGCACGGCCAAGCTGGCACGGAACTCGGAGTTCCAGGCGTTGTTGCCGATCCGGGGGAAGATCCTGAACGTTCAGAAGGCGTCCGTGACGGACATGCTGAAGAACGCCGAGTGCGGGGCGATCATCCAGGTCATAGGGGCGGGGTCGGGGCGGACCTTCGACATCGACGCGGCCCGCTACGGGAAGATCATTCTTCTGGTGGATGCCGATGTGGACGGTGCGCACATCCGGATTTTGCTGTTGACGCTCTTCCAGCGTTATATGCGTCCGATGGTGGAGGCGGGCCGGGTGTTCGCGGCGGTGCCGCCGTTGCACCGGATCGAGCTGGTGCAGCCGAAGAAGGGTCAGGACAAGTACGTCTACACGTACTCGGACAATGAGCTGCGCGAGACGTTGCTGGAGTATCAGCGCAAGGGGATCCGGTTCAAGGATTCCATCCAGCGTTACAAGGGTCTGGGTGAGATGGACGCGGACCAGCTCGCGGAGACGACGATGGATCCGCGTTATCGCACGCTGCGGCGGGTCAACATCGGTGACCTGGACGCCGCCGAGCAGGTCTTCGATCTCCTGATGGGCAACGACGTGGCACCCCGCAAGGAATTCATCACCAGCTCCGCCGCCACACTCGACCGCTCACGCATCGACCTGTAGCCGCTGGCGATGGCTCCCAAGATGTGACTGATCAGCATTCAGGCGATGATGCTCACGAGCACGTTCCTTTCCCCCGTGCGCATGTCGGTGCTTGATCTGCCGTCCGGCACTGGGGCGACTGTCCAGCCGAGGGCGGCTCACGCGGGACCAGGGTCATCAGCCGCAGGGAAAACGTCACTCGTTTGGCGGCCTGCCGGGTGAAGACCGCGGTCCACGCCGCGGATGTGAAGAGAGCGTTGCAGGCTCTCCATCTCTTCGGTGCCGTGGGCATGCCAGGCAGGGGCAGGCGAAAAGAGAAGCCGCGAGGAGGACGCTGCCGATGCTAGTTGTCGCTCTTTTGCTCTTGCCGGTCATGGGGCTCCTGATGGTCGCCATGGACCGCATCGAGGACCTGATGAACGGGGAAGCGTGGCCGAGAACCGATCGGCGCGTACGTCACCTTCGCCTCATCCACGGGAGCGGACACGCGGGACGCCATCGAGATCCAGTCGCCGAGCAGCACCACAGTGACGCGGCCTGACGCGGCCTGACGTCCGAGGAAACGGCGCCGCGCCCACTTCCGCGGACGCGGGCGCGGCGCCGTTTCCTCGTGTGTCAGGGGTCCCCGACTCCGGGGGCTATCGGGCCGTCTTCTCGGCGAGCTTCTGGAACTCACCCAGGTCGTAGTTGGCCAGGGTGGAGTCGAGGTTCGTGAGGGCGCCGAGGTGTTCCACGAAGCCCTTGGGGTCGTACTCGATCTGGAGTGTCACCCGGCTCGTGGTGTCGCTGAGGCGATGGAAGGTCACCACGCCGGCGTGATCCATCCCCTCGACGGTGTGCCAGGCGATCCGGTTCTCGGGCACCACTTCGGTGAGTTCGGCGACGAAGTTCTTCTCCGCGCCGGGCAGCTCCAGCTGCCATGCGAAGCGGCGCTCGTCCATCGGCTCGACCAGGCGTACGTGGCTGAGGAAGGCGGGCCAGCGCGTCACGTCGCTCCACAGCGCCCAGGCGACGGACACCGGCGCCTTGATGTCGACGGACTCGAGCAGGGACGCGGACATACGCACCTCTTTCTGGACGGGTCTTTTCTTTCTGGACGGGTCTTTCCGGACGGGGGAGCGGCCGCGGATCTCCGGGCCGGTGGAGCATGGGACTCCGGTACCCCTTCGGGGGCGGCCCATGCGAGACGTCACGTCGTCGCGCGGGCGTCAGGCCTTCTCGCCGGATGCGGCGAGCTTCTGCAGGTCCACGGTCTCGCCGGGCGCGGGCTCCTCAGGGCTCACGGACTTGCCGTAGTCGCTGAAGGTGGCGGTGTTGGGCTCCTTGCCGCCGGTCGACGTCGTGCGCAGGATGTACGGCTTGCCCTCGGTGGCCACGTACAGCGTGAGGGTCTCGCCGCCGGAGGTCTTCTTCGTCAGCCGGATCGCCTCGGAGCCGTCGACGGACGTTGTCGAGCCCTTCTTCATGCCCTTGCGTTCCGACTTGTCCTTGTCCATGGCAGCCGTGAGCGCCTTCTTGTCGCACACGTTCTTCGCCGTGGCGTCGTCCGCGGGTGCCTTCACCCACTTGTCCGCAACCTTCGGCACGATCTTGTCGCCGCCGGGCTGACCCTTGAGGGCGGCCTCCCAGTACTTCTCGTCGCCCCGCAGATAGAACGTGCCCTTCGTGTTCCGCACGTCCGCGGACGCACCCGCCGTCTCGATGGTGCCGTCACAGTTCTTGCTCTGGTCCACCGACAGGTCGATGGTCATCGAGGAACCCGCGGATTGCTGCACGGTCCCCTTCATGTGCATCGAGTCGGCCTGCTGGGTGGCCTTGACCGCGTCGGCGGCGATCTGATCGGCGCTCTTGCCCGCGAACGGCCCGTCCTTGTCGCCCGAGTCGTCGCCACCGCACCCGGCCAGCGCCACCAAGGCCGCTCCGGCCACGGCGGCCGCCAGAGTTCTGCTGCCCCTCAGCACGTCTGCTCCCTCCTGGGGGCGCGTCCGCGCCCTCCGGTCGTGCCGCGGCCGTCGGGGCCGCGAAACACCCGGTTACCCCGCTGCCCCGACAGATCACCGGAAGGGTGATGTCCACTTTCCGCGCGGTTGAGCCTGGGGTGTCGGCAGGTGGCGGGCGTGCGGCCGGGGCGACGCCCGAGGACATGACGGCCGCGCGCCTGGGGCGGCTGGCGCTTATGGTGACCGAGGGCATACGGAGACAGCCATGACGTCAGCCAAGAAGTCACACATCGACCTGGAACAGTGCCTGCTCCTGACCGGTATGGGCAGCTTCGACTGGGACCTGGACAGCGGTGAGCTCAGTCTCGACGCCAGTGCCCTGGCGGTACTCGACCTACGTCCCGATGAGTTCCACGGCCTGGTCACCTCTCTGCAGAGACGGGTGCCACCAGAGGAGGCCGTACGCATCAGCTTCGCCGTCACCGAGGCGGTCACCACGGGCGTCGACGCCTATGGCGTCTACTTCCGTGTCCGCCACCGTGACGGCACGCGGCACCTCAGTCACGCCCGCGGGTACATCCTGCGCGACGACGAGGGCCATGCCGTGCGTGCCGTCGGCATCGTGCGGACGGCCTCGAACGACGGGACGGAGCTCGCGGCCACGGACCCCAGGGAGGAGCGCCGTCAAGGCATCGCCCTGATGGTGCAGGGCACCACGGAAGCCCTCTCCCGGGCCGTCACGGTCGACGACGTGGTGGCCGTGCTGTCCGGCGCGAGCGGCCTCGACCGGTTCGCCGCCGACGGCCTGGTGCTCGGCCTGGTCGAGGGGGAGAACCTGAAGCTGATCGCCCTGGTGGGCCAGACGATGCAGGCCCTCGACGAACTCAAGCTGCACAAGGTCGACGAATCGCTGCCGCTGGCCGAGGCCGTCCTGACCCGCCAGCCCCGCTTCGTGGGCTCACTGCCCGACCTCGGGCGGCGCTTCTCCCGCCTGGGGCCCTACATCAAGGAGATGGAGCTCGACTCGGCGGCGTTCCTGCCCCTGGTCGCCCAGGACCGCGCCATCGGCGGGCTCGCGCTCTTCTACCGCGGCCGGAAGGACTTCAGCGACGCGGACCGCAACCTCTGCATCGGTCTCTCCGGCATCGTCGCCCAGTCGCTGCAGCGCGCCATGCTGTTCGACGAGGAACGTGACCTCGCCAGGAGTCTGCAGGCCACGATGTTGCCGCGCGGGGTCCCCGACGTCCCGGACTCCGAGGTCGCCGTGCGCTATCACGCCGCCTGGGGCGGTCGTGACGTCGGAGGGGACTTCTACGACGTCATCACTCTGCCCCGCGGGCGGATCGGCGTGGTCGTGGGCGACGTACAAGGACACGACACCCACGCCGCGGCCATCATGGGGCAGCTGCGCATCGCCCTGCGGGCCTTCGCCGGCGAGGGGCACCCGCCCGCGACGGTGGTCTCGCGCGCCTCACGCTTCCTGGCCGAGCTGGACACCGAGCGGTTCGCCACCTGCACCTATGCCCAGTTCGACCCCACCACCGGCATCGTGCGCGCCGTGCGGGCCGGACATCTGCCGCCCCTCGTGCGGCACGTGGACGGCCGCGTGGGCGTGCCACGGGTCCGTGGCGGGCTGCCGCTGGGCATTGCCACCGACTTCGACATGGAGGACTACCCCGAGGTGCGGCTCGACCTCGTGCCGGGCGAGACCCTGGTGCTGTGCACGGACGGCCTCGTGGAGGACGCCGGTCTCGACCTCGACACCGGGATCCAGAACCTCGCCGAGGTGTTGTCCGCAGGCCCTGAGTCGGCCGAGGACCTGGCGGACCATCTCTCGCGCGCGCTGTGGAAGAGATGGGGCAGCAGTGACGACGTGGCACTCCTGGTCCTGCGCAGGCTCCCCGACCCCGGCACGCTCCAGGAGCCGCGCATCCACCGGTACGTCCACCAGGCCGACCCCGAAGGACTCGCCGACGCACGCGCGGCGCTGCGCGAGCACCTCGCTTCGTGGGGCCTTGGCGCGGTCGCCGACGACGTCGAGGTGGCGGCGGGCGAACTCCTCGTCAACGCCCTGGTCCACACCGACGGGGGCGCCATCCTGACGCTGGAGGTGCTCACCGGCCCGCCTCGCCACGTCCGCCTGTGGGTGAAGGACCGCTCGAGCACCCGGCCCCGCAAGAGGTCCCCGGTGGAGACCGCCACCTCCGGCCGAGGGCTGCTCCTGGTGGAGGCGGTCGCGTCGCGCTGGGGAATCGAGCCGCGCGGCGAGGGCAAGGCCGTCTGGTGCGACTTCGCGGCGCCGGAGGCGTGACCGGCCCGGCTCGGATGGTCTTCCCATGGCTCTGCCTACGCGTCTGCCGCCGCCCTCTCAGGCAGCGGCAGACGCCTACGGATCAGTCGTGCGAGTGCGTGCGGGTCAGGCCTTGTCCTGCATGCTGCTGCGGGCCGGGTTGGCCTGTTCCCCGGCCTTGGGGTCCTTCTCGTCCGCCTTGGCGCGCACTCCCTGCGCGATGCGCTCACCGATGGACTTGTCGATGTTCGACCAGTACTCGAAGGCCCTGGCGAGCACGGGCTCGCTCACGCCGTTGAGCAGGTGTCCGACGACGTTGTCCACCAGACGGTCGCGCGCGGCATCGTCGAGGACCTCGCGCACCATGGTGCCCGGCTGACCCCAGTCGTCGTCCTCGGCGTGGTCGACGTAGGCGGCGCGGGTGATGTCACCGTCCGCGTACCAGCTCGGCGGGGCGTAGCGGCTGGTGTCGGCTGCCGGGCCGCCCTTGGAGTTGGGTGCGTAGACCGGGTCCTCCGTCTTGCGGTAGGCCATGGCCCCGTCCTTGGAGTACGTCCGCAGGGGCGCGACGGGAGCGTTGACGGGCAGCTGCTGGTAGTTGCCGCCGATGCGGTGGCGGTGTGCGTCGGCGTAGGAGAACAGCCTCGCCAGGAGCATGCGGTCGGGGCTCGGACCGATGCCCGGGACCAGATTGTTCGGCTGGAAGGCCGCCTGCTCGATCTCGGCGTGGTTGTCCGTGGGGTTGCGGTCCAGGGTCATCCTGCCGACCTCGATCAACGGGTAGTCGGCATGCGGCCACACCTTGGTCAGGTCGAACGGGTTGAAGCGGTAGGTCGCCGCGTCGTCGTACGGCATGACCTGCACGTGCAGGGTCCAGCTGGGGTACTCGCCGTCCCGGATGTGCTCGAAGAGATCCCGGGTGTGATAGTCCGTGTCGGCCGCGGCCATCTGGTCGGCCTCGTGCTGGGTGAAGTGTTCGACGCCTTGGTCGGTCTTGAAGTGGTACTTGACCCAGAACCGCTCGCCCTGCGCGTTGATCCACATGTAGGTGTGCGAGGTGTAGCCGTTCATGTGGCGCCAGGTGCGCGGGATGCCTCGGTCGCCCATCAGCCACGTGACCTGGTGGGCTGACTCGGGGGAGAGGGTCCAGAAGTCCCACTGCATGTCGTGGTCGCGGAGGTTGTTGTCCGCCCGGCGTTTCTGGGACCGGATGAAGTGCTGGAACTTCATCGGGTCCTTCACGAAGAAGACCGGGGTGTTGTTCCCGACCATGTCGTAGTTGCCCTCGGTGGTGTAGAACTTCACCGCGAATCCGCGCGGGTCGCGCCAGGTGTCCGGGCTTCCGCGCTCACCGGCGACGGTGGAGAACCGCGTCACCAGGTCGGTCCGGGTGCCCGGCTGGAAGAGGGCGGCCTTCGTGTAGGCGCTCACGTCCGCGGTGACCTCGAAGTGGCCGAAGGCGCCGCTGCCCTTGGCGTGCGGCTGCCGCTCAGGAATCCGCTCCCGGTTGAACTGCGCCATCTGTTCGATCAGATAGGAGTCCTGCAGGAGGATCGGCCCACCGGCGCCGACCGTGAGCGAGTGCTCATCGCTCTCGACCGGAACGCCGGCGTCCGTGGTGGTCGCCTTACCTGTGACGTCGCTCATGGGTGACGAGTGCCTTTCGGTGGGTGGTGTTCTCTACGCCGCGAAGGTCCGGGTCGGCAGCTGCGAAGGGCCGTGTGCGGGCGGTCTGCTCGTGGCTCGTGGCTGGTCGCTGGGCGGATCCGACAGTGCGTCGGCATCGTGTCCATCTTGCGGCTTATGTGCCGGTGTGGCCATTTGTTCACGTGCTTCCGGACGCGGAGGTTCGCGGGACCCTGACCGAGTGCCCGACTTGGCGCCGCCAATACGTGGAGAGCCTTCCGGTTCGCTCGGTTCCGCTTGCGCAGCGCGAGAAGGGACGCGTCAGGTGGCGAAGGTGTCCGGCTGCGCTGCCTGCCAGTCGGCGGCCCAGCTCTCGGGCGGCGCCGTGAGCAGTTCGCCGGGGGACAGCCAGTCGTACAGCTCGGCGTACGACCTGAAGCGGCCCTGGTCCTCGCGGCGCCGCAGCAGATGCGGACCCAGATCCGCGGCGTCGCGCACGCCCATCGCGGCCATGATCTGCAGCGCGCTGTGGACCGTGGCCTGCTGGTAGCGCGTGACGCGTGCGGCCTTGTCCACGACGTCGAGGGCGCGGGCGCGGTGCGGGTCCTGGGTGGTGACGCCGGTCGGGCAGCGGTTGGTGTGACAGCGCTGGGCCTGGATGCAGCCGACGGCGAACATCATCGCGCGGGCCGCGTTGGTGTAGTCGGCGCCCATGACGAGGCGCTTGACGATGTCGGAGCCCGTCGCCACCTTGCCGCTGGCCCCGATGCGGATCCGGCTCCGCAGGCCCGTGCCCGTCAGGGCGCTGTGCACGGTGAAGAGGCCCTCGGTGAGCGGCATGCCGAGGTTGTCGGCGAATTCGAGCGGCGCCGCGCCCGTGCCGCCCTCCGCGCCGTCCACCACGATGAAGTCCGGCGTGATCTCCGCTTCGGTCATGGCTTTGCACACGGCGAGGAACTGTGTCCTGGATCCGGGGCACAGCTTGAATCCCACCGGCTTGCCGTTCGTCAGTTCCCGCATCCGGGCGAGGAAGCGGACGAGCTCGCGAGGCGTGGAGAAGACACGGTGGTACGGCGGCGAGACGACCGTCTCGCCTTCGGGCACGCCGCGTACCGAGGCGATCTCGGCGTTGACCTTGCTGCCGGGGAGGACACCTCCGATTCCCGGTTTCGCGCCCTGTGACAGCTTGAGCGACACACAGCGCACGGAGGGATGGGCGGCCTTGTCGGCGAACTGCCGCGGGTCGAAGTCTCCGTCACGGGTGCGGCAGCCGAAGTAGCCGGTACCGATCTCCCAGACGAGGTCGCCGCCGGGTCGCAGGTGGTAGCTGGACAGGCCGCCCTCGCCGGTGTCGTGTGCGAACCCGCCGCGTGCCGCGCCCGTGTTCAGGGCCAGGACGGCGTTGGAGGAGAGCGAGCCGAAACTCATCGCCGAGACGTTGAGAAGGGCCATGTCGTACGGCTGGGTGCAGTCGGGCCCGCCGACCCGGACGCGGGGCGGCTCGTCGGGCACGCTCGACGGGGCCATGGACGGCACCAGGAACTCGTAGCCGCGCGCGTCCATGTCGCGCTCGGTGCCGAACGGTTCCTCGGCGTCGACACCCTTGGCCCGTTCGTAGACGATGCTGCGGGTGTCGCGGTCGTAGGGCCTGCCGTCGTAGTTGCGCTCCACGAAGTACTGCTGCAGCTCCGGGCGCAGCGTTTCCATGAGGAAGCGCAGGTGGCCGAGCACGGGATAGTTCCGCAGCACGGAGTGCCGACTCTGGACGAGGTCGTACAGCCCGGTCAGCGCCACGGCCACGAAAGGAGCTGCGGCGAGCCACCACCACGGGGATGCCAGGACGGCGAGCAGCACACCGCCGACCGCGCAGGCCGCCAGCAGACCTACCGTTGCGAAACGCGTCATGATCCCCGTCTGACCCGAATTCGGCCCGTCACACGCGTCCACCACACGCGCCCACGCCGAGGTCGGGATGAACTACGCGAGGAACGCGGCGGTGGTCGTCCGGAACTGTTCTGCGTCGTCGAGCCAGGGATAGTGACCCGCTGCCTGCTGCACCACGGGAGTCGCGTCGCGGAACAGTGCCGCGAACTCGGCCACCGGCCGAGGGGGGCTGTTCACGTCGAACTCCCCGGTGAGCAGCAGGACGGGCATCTCGCAGCGGGCGAGCTGTGCACGCGTGGTCTCCACGTCGAAGGCGCCCTCCGCCGCGAAACCGGCGACGGCTTCCTCATTGCCAGGCCGACCGGCCGCATGGTGCTGCCGTGCGGCGGTGTCCCAGCGGCCGTAGAAGAAGGGGCTGATGGCCTCCCAGTCCGTGCCGGTGCCTTCGGTGATCGCCTCCAGGGCGGCGAACGCAGACGGGAACCACGGTTCGTTCCGGCGCAGTTGAGCGATCTCACGCCGCATGTCACCGCTGATCGCCACCCCGACGGCTCGGGTTCCCGGACTGATGAGGGCGAGCTTGCCGAGGCGCTGCGGGTACCGGGCCGCGTACTGCGTCGCGACGTTGGCGCCGCCGGAGTGGCCGAGCAGATCCATCCGGGGGAGTCCGAGGTGGTCGCGCAGGGCCTCGACGTCCTCGACGAGGCGGTCGCACCGGTAGGAGGAGGGGTCTTCGGGAACCGCGGACCGCCCGGTGCCGCGGCTGTCCAGGACGATCAGCTGCCGGTGCGCGGCCAGGCCGCCGAGATCGCCCAGGTAGCGGGAGTCCGCGGGGCCGCCCGGGATGCAGACCACGGGGTCACCGTCTCCCCGCAGGTGATAGGCGAGTCGGGTTCCGTCAGGCGCGGAGTAGGTGGGCATGCGCCAATCGTGACACTCATAACTGGGTTATACAACCCCGTTATAGAACCTGGTTATGACGCCGGAGGGGCGGGGCGGTATAACCGAGCCATGGCAGCTGAAGAGGACACTCACCAGAACGCCGGGGCGCTGACCGAGGGGCAGGCCGAGCGGATGCTCGCCGGCATGAACGAGGTCATCCGCGCGGGCGAGGAGATGCGGAAGCTGCGCGCGGAAATGATCCAGCTGTTCGCCGGCTTCGGCTGGACGCAGGACAAGATCGCCGAGCTCGCGGACATGAGCCAGCCCGCCGTGTCCAAGCAGATGGCGAAGTCCAGGACGGACGAGCGCCTGCTGCCGCCGATGGATCTCCACCTCGATCAGCGAGACCTCCCCTGGCTGGAGGGGCGTCTGTGGGGCCTGGCCGAGGAGGTCTCCGAGACCTTGGACGACGGTGCGCACTGCAGTCGTTACGTGCATGCCTTCGTCCGGGGAAGGAAGCGCTTCACGCCAAAGAACGTCGACGAACTGCGGCGCCTCCTCGAAGAGGACCTGAGGCAGCATCAGGCACAACTGCCGGGCGGCCACCGGCACGCGTACGACGAGATCAGCCGTCGTCTCGACCTCCCCGAGAACATCACCACCACCGGCTCGGCTTCCGTGCGTCGCGCTCTCGCCCGTGAGATCCAGCGGGATCGGCTGAGGGGCGATGCCTGAACAGTGGCCGCGGAACGATCTGGTGGGGCAGGGTCGCAGCCGAAAAATTGACCCCGCATTTTGGCAGTGAATTGCACTCTGCGGCAGGTCTTTCGGCTTCGTAGAGTGGTGATCACAACGACAGCGGGTCCGCTGTCGAACCGAAGGGGACACCGCCATGAGCAGCAAGAACGCCGACTTCGCCGCCCTCCTCACCCGCGCCGCGGAGGCCGAGACCTCCGCCGACCCGAGCAGTGTGATGACGCTGCTGGCCGACACGGACGGGCCGGACGGCGGGTTCACCGCGTACCGCTCCACGTTCGCCGAGGGGGCCGTCGGGGCTCCCGCGCACTTCCACACCAAGGCGACGGAGCTCTTCTTCGTGATCGGCGGCTCCCTCCAGGTCTTGGTGGACGACGAGATCACCGTCCTGAACGCCGGCGACTTCCTCGCCGTGCCTCCGCACACCCCGCACGCCTTCGCCGCGGCACCGGGGTGCGAGGCGGACGTCCTGTTCATCTTCACGCCCGGCATGGCCCGCTTCGACTACCTGCGCCTGCTGGGCAGCGTCATGCGCGGCGAGAGTGACCCGAAGAAGATCGCGGAGTCCTCGGAGCGCTACGACAACCACTACGTGGACAGCCCCGTCTGGCGGAACGCACTCGCCGCCTCGTGAAGTGCGTGAGGTAGGTGAAGCTCGTGAGGGGGAGGGGTGGGCGTTCGCTGATGGGTGGGCGGGGAAGAACGCGCTTGCGTAAGGGAGTTGGCGCGGACGCGAGCGCAAGTGGGCGTTCCGTGCATGCGGTTGACGGCCTCTCGGGAGGGTGACCGCCGCGACATTCTTCGAAAGCGGGTGCGAGTACTGCCGGTAACGTCGGCCGTCCTCTCTCGACTTGAATGGATGTCGCTCGAACTTCTTGTTTCCCGTGAGTCGCCTGTGTCAAGGTGAGCGTCCTCGCGCCGAGGCAATGGTCAGGCCCGCTTTTCCTGTTCGCGATTTCGTGCCGGTCGTCGACCCAAAAGGTCGTCAGTTGGCCGTATTCGACCAGTATCGCGGTTCAGTCTCGTGGTTCGTTCATCTAATTCCGCCTTGGCGAGTCCCAGGTATGCACCAATCAGTCGCCCGCATTTCGATGGGTGCGATATCCCGTGTGCCGTCCTTCGGTTTGGAAGGAAAAGGTTCTGTGCAACCGCCCCACCCCCCACGCCCGTCCCACCCCCCTCGTCCCGGCGTGAGCCACGCAGAATCCGACATGAGCCTCGCCGCCCGACTGCGAGGCCGGACAGAGGAAGAGTCGGACCAGCCCGTCGCCCTCCTGCTCGCGCGGCACTGGCAGCCGGCGCACGACTACTCGGCCATCTGCCTCGCCACTTGGGCGAGTTCGGCCTCGATGGTCGCCACGGCATCCTTCCATCAGGTGCTCGGGCACATGGCGCGTGGCGAGCCGGGCGGTGCCCTGCGCCCCCTTCTCCTGGTGACCGTCAGGGAGACGGTCAGGGGATGGTGCGCCGACGAGCGCATATCCGCTCTCATGCCGGAACTCCGCAAACCGACCGGCGGTCGCGGCATGCGGGCGGCCACCTCCATGACGCCCACGAAGCGGCAACTCGCCGCGCGTTCCTTCTGGGCTCTTCCTGGAGTTGCCCAGTGCCTGCTGTGGCACACCGCGGTCGAGGCCGAGCACATATCCATACCCGCTGGTTTGTCGGGCTTGAGCGCCGACCTCGCGGTCGACGCCCTTGAGCAGGCGCGTGAACAATTCCGGGCAGGCATCGTCCGCGCCCACCGGGAACTTGCACCGACCAAGGAATGCCCCCTCTACAACCGACTCCTCGACGTCACGATTCGCCGCGGTGGCGCCTTACTTCCGGATGTTCAACACCATCTGTCGGAGTGCGGCCACTGCCGTGACGTTTCCGACCAACTCAGCCTTGTCGAGAGCGGGTTGGACACTCTTCTCGCCGAAGCGGTACTCGGCTGGGGCGCCCGCCGCTACCTGGAGTCGAGGCCGGGGCGCGGGCGCCCGGCGACGCGTGGCGGAGCAGCCACCGGACGTGGCGGCAAACACTCGGGCAGCGGCGGACGCCATCGCCCTCCGCCACGCGTCCCCCTGCCGGGCGGTGCGCTCGGGCCCGCGCGGACATACTCCAAGGCGCTGCGCACCGGAGCGGTCCTGGGGTCCGCCGCGCTGCTCACGACGGTGCTCGTTGCCATCCTCTCGTCGGGTGACGGCGGCAGCGGCGGGTCCGTGCCCCCGACCGACATGGCCGGAAGCCGTGAAACCCACCCGAGCGCGGATCCCGAGGAGCCGCCCGCAGGTTCACCCCCTCCCACGTCCGCGGGCTATCCCGACCGGTCCGACCAGGGCAGACTCCGCAACGTCGAGGCGGACCTCTGCCTCGACATCCGGGGCGGCAAAGTCAGGCCCGGTGCCGAGACGAAGCTGGCCGAGTGCTCGGACGAGGCGGATCAGCAGTGGTCGTACGCGAAGAACGGCCTGCTGAGCAGCGTCGCCCGTCCCGAGCTCTGCCTGGACTCCCACGCGAACGACGGAGTGATCACCCTCGGCAGATGTGTGGCGCCTTCGGACGCGCATGCCGATGAGGTGCGCTACGACCTGACCGTGCTGGGGGAGTTGCTGCCCCGGTGGCACGAAGGTCTTGCGGTCACGCCTGCCTCCTCGCGCAAGGGCGCGGATGTCGTGGTCAAGGTCCGTGACGGCTCCGCCGACCAGCGATGGATGCTCGACCCCTCGACGGCATCCCCGGACACCCGCTCGATCGACGGGAAAGGCGGCCCCTCGGCGAAGGCCGGCCCTGACACACCGCATGCGGACGGCGGCGTCTGCGCCGGCTCGACCTGCGAGCCGGCGTTACCCGGAGAGCAGAGGCCGGGGCCGAGAGGTGACGGGAAGAAGGGCGACGGGGCGAAGGGAAACGGGTCGAAGGGAAACGGTCGACGGCCCTCACCGGACTCGACCGGGCACGGCGATGTCCACAAGCGGTATGCCGAGGTCGGCTGCTGCGACGGATCCGAGCCGGTCCCGCGCGACCGTCCGGGTGATCGCCTCCGTTCTCCCGCAGGACGAGCAGGAGATCTGGACGGAGTGCGTGAGATGCCTGCCGCCGAGCCGGGACGCGGACGGGGCGGTGTCGGCCTGGCCCCGTAAGGAGGAGAAGCGGCAGCGGATGGGCCACCACCTCGCCCAGGTCAGCCGCCAACCCGCGACGCAGCCGGTGATTGCTCGACCGGGCGCTCGTGCGAGCATCCCGGCATGAAGTGTTTCGAGACCGTCACGCACATCGCCGCGTCTCCGGCGACCGTCTTCGACCTGTCGCTGGACGTGGATCTGCACACCGCGTCCATGGCCCGCTCCGGGGAGCGGATCGTCGGCGGCATCCGGGCCGGACGTATGGCGCTCGGTGACACCGTGACCTGGGAGGCTCGGCACTTCGGCATGCGGTGGCGGATGACCTCGCGCATCAGCGCGTACGAGCGGCCAGGAAGGTTCGTGGACGAGCAGGTGGCCGGGCCGTTCAAGCGGTGGCACCACACGCACTACTTCGCGCCGGACGGGCGCGGGGGCACGGTGATGCGTGACGTGGTCGAATTCGCGGCGCCGTTCGGCCTGTTGGGAGCGGGCGTGGAGGCGGTCGCCCTTGGCCGGTACATGCGGAAGCTCATCGAGGCGCGCAACGTGCATGTGACGACCTGCGCCGAGACGTCGGCCTAGGCCGGTCTGTCGCCCGCCGGTCGCGGTCCGCGCCCTCGCTCCGGTCCGCTCCGCTCCCCTCCCGTTCCGGCCCCGTACGGTCCGGCGCCCCTGCGTCCAACCTACGAGGGCAACACCAGACCGCCTGGACGCGCCCCATCCGCTGAGCCTACGCTCGGTCTGCTGTCACACCCGAGACCACTTGAGATCGAGAGACCTCTGCTCGGTGATGGAGCCGGCGTGGGGTGCGCGTCCCTGCTCCACGCCAACACTGGACGGTTCCAGGCGATGACCACGGGTCGGCACATCAGGGCGCCGACGACCCCGTGTGGTCCGCCCCGCCGGGCAGCGAAAGGGACGCGCCGTGTCTTCGGCGACCTACCGCGCCCTGCTCCGCACCCCCGGTGCCGCAGCCTTCTTCCTCACCGCCACCGCAGGCCGCATCGGCATCGCCATGACCAGCCTCGGCATCATCTGGCTGGTACACGGCCAGACCGGCTCCTACGCCGTGGCAGGACTGGTGACCGGCGGCTTCGCCGTCGCCGAGGCATTGGTCGGGCCGCAACTCGCCCGGCTGATCGACCGCTTCGGCCAGACCCGGGTGCTGCCACCGGCCCTCATCGCGCACACCGCCGCCGTGGCTTCGCTGCTGGCCCTCGTCGAAATCGGCAGCCCGCACTGGCTGATGACGGCAGCAGGAGCGCTGGTGGGCGCCACGATCCCGCAGCTCGGCGCGCTGTCGGCCGCCCGTTGGTCGGCGCTGCTGCGGGGGGAGCGGGCCGCGGCGCTGCCCACCGCCTTCGCCCTGGAATCACTCAGCAACGGGCTCTGCTACCTCGCCGGACCGGCCCTGGTCACCACGGTCGGGGCGAGCAGCGACCCGGCACACGGCATGGTGCTGGCCACGGCTCTGGTGGTGGGCGGCGGACTTGCCTTCGCCGCGCAGCGCAGCACGGCGCCTGCGACAGCGGACACCGCCGAGCGCAAGCGCTCAGGCCGTTCGCTGCTGCGGTGGGGTTTCGCCGCGCAGGTCGGCGTCAACCTGACCCTGGGCCTGTACTTCGGCGCCATGCAGGTCTCGGTGACGGCCTTCGCGGTGGAGCACGGCGCGGCGGACACGGCCGGGCCGCTCTACGCGGTGTCGAACTGCGCGAGCCTGCTGGCCGGCTGGCTCTACGGACTGCGCCGTTGGCGCGCCGCGCCGCAGGTGCAACTGGCTCTGGCAGCCGCCGTGTTGGCACTCAGCTGCCTTCCGCTGCTCGTTGCCGACTCGCTTCCCGGCCTGGGGCTCGCGCTCGCTGTCACCGGCCTGGCCATCCCCCCGATCCTGGTGCTGTCCTCGGTGCTCACTGCGGCATCTGTGCACCGGGCCGCTCTCACCCAGGCGTTCACCTGGCTCAACTCGGCGAGCGCCGCGGGTGCGGCCGGTGCGGCGGCGATGTCCGGGCGCGCGGTCGACGCATACGGCGCTCATGGAGGCTTCGCGATCGCTGCGGCGGCCACCTGCGTGATGGCGGTACTGACCGTGTCCCACGCGCGCGCTGCGTGGGGCCGCCGCGCGTACGTTTAGCCCCTCAGGTCAACCGTCATGGGCATCGCCCAGCCAGAGCGGTGATCTCGTCGTCGACCCAGATGAACGGGCGTCCGGCCGTCTTTTCCAACTGCTCTGTGAGTGTTCGTGTCCCTCGTTCGGGTGCTCACGGCGAGCGTCCCGTGCCGACCACGAGGGCCGTTGTCAGAGGCGATTGGCAAGATTGCGGCCATGAATGTCACTCCTGTCACTCCGCCGCGGCCGATCGACGTCGCTGCTGTCTTCCCCCAACTGGCTCCGCTGGCCCGCACGGCGACCCGCCTGCACCCCCGCCCTGGGGCGCCGACATGGCACGACAGCTCGATCGGCGGGCCACTGCTGTGGCCCGCCGAGGAGCCGTGGCCGCACTGCGAGGAACCGCATGTGGTGGATGGCATCAACCCAGCCCGGTCCCCGGCGGATCTGCGGCTGGAACGACGGATCTTTGCCGCCTCGAACGGCCGGGACTTGACTCCGGAGGAACGGGAGACTCTCGAGCGGATCCGGCCCCCTCGGGCGTATCCGGTGAGGCGGGCGGTCCAGGCATACGACGGCCCCATGGCGATGCTGCCCGTCGCGCAGCTGTACGTACGGGATGTGCCCGATCTGAGCCCGCCGGAGGGCAAGGACCTGCTGCAGGTTTTGTGGTGCCCCTTCGATCATCCGATCATGCCCAGGACCCTGCTCTTGTGGCGTTCGGCAGCCGCCGTCACCGACATCCTCGACACGCCCCCCGAGCCGCCCGCAGTGCAGTTCGACGGCTATCTACCGGAACCGTGCGTGCTCGAACCGGAGCAGATCACCGAGTACCCCGACCATCTGGAGCTGAGCGAAGAACTGCGGGAGCAGCTCAAGCAATGGAGTGTGCCGCAGGCAGCAGAGGAAGACATGGACCCGGACACGTACTACGACTGTGTGCTGTCCAACGCACCCGGCTGGAAGGTCGGCGGCTGGCCCGCCTGGAACTCCACCGACCCCAGCTCGCAGCCCTGCTCCGAGTGCGCCACCGGCATGGAGGTCCTGATGACCGTCGCCACGTTCGAGGAAGGGGACGACGTCGGGAACAGCTGGTCTCCGCACCCCCACCCAGGTGCTGGACCGTACCCCGGCCACCGCGGCTACAACGCGACCGGGGTCCAGATAGGCAGCGGTTACCGGCAGCACCTGTTCGTCTGCCCGGCGGAGCCCGAGCATCCGCACATCGAGTTGATGACGTAGCCCGTCCGCAGTGTGCAGCCGGGGCGTCACGGCGCGGGCATGCCGTGACGCCGGGTGGCCGCGAGGCTCAGGGTGCCTACCTGCGGCCCGACATCCGAGAAGGAACCAGGCCGGTAAAGCCGCCAAATGCGCGAGGGCCCGGGTCTCCCCATGCAGCAACCCCGCCCCGTCCTCCTCAGCTGAGGATTCGACACGTCCTGCCAACTGACCCACTCCGCAAAGGCTGTTGGGAGGCGGGCTCCGCCGTAGGGCAGGAGCGTTCCATCGACGTCCAGGAAGAGCAGCGGGCGCTCGGCGCGATCATCCATGGCGGAACGCTGTCGGCGCTTCAACCGCTACTGGTACCAGTCGTCTCCGTCCCCTGCGAGTGACCGACGGAGGTAGTCCTCCAGGTCCCGGGCGGCCCAGCGGCGGCTGTCGTTCTCGTGTTCCCATACGAAGATGTCGGCTCGCGGAGGCCTCCGGACGAGAGCGAACTGATCGCCGCCTCCGTTGTCACCGAAGAAGAGGAGCGCGTCGAACGGCATGTACAGGTCGGCGAAGGAGCTGTCGGACCAGAAGAGAAGATTCTCCTCGACGATCCGCTCCAGGGGCCAGACCGTATCCACGCCGTGGTGCCCCACGATGCCGTCGGTCTCGCGCAACAGGCTCACAAGCCCGGACGGCAGAGAACACCCCAGCCGTCGCTCGGCGGTGGCCACACCCGCCGAGTCGACCGCCGCGCTGAACCCGGCCCCGGAAAATGCCCCGCCTGCGACCTCTCTCCACATGCGAGCAGCCTAGACAGCCCGAGCGGCATGCTGAGACTCACCTGGAGGTCTCCGCCGACGGCGGACCGAACGCTCGGAGCACATAGCCGTCGAGGAGTTCCCCGAACTCCTGGGGTGAACCGGGCTCCGGCGCCTCGCTCACGACGTCCTCGTCGAGACTCGCCAGGAAGTCCACGTCAGCCCAGCCGCCCCGGAACAGGACCACCAGGAGCTCAGCATCCGCGGGCCCGGCGATGCTGATGCCGACGGAGTCGGGATCCTCCACCCGTGAACGGTCCTGCTCCAGCCGCCACGGCCAATCCGCAGCCGCGTCACGCCAGGTGAGCGGCCCGGCCACGAGGCCGGCGGTCGTCCACTGCCGCCGACGTGCGCTGATCTGGGCGGCCGCCAGGTCGAGATCGATGCGTCGTTCCATCAGTTGATCGTCGACCACATGGCACGGCACGTCCGCCAGCTATCGCTCGGTGAGCCGGGGCTGGAGGGGGTGTTGGCGGCAGGGTGTCGCGTGGTGGTTAATGGCGTGGGTGGGGAATGCCCGCTGCCGTGTGTGCCGGTGCGAAGGGCTGGAGTTGCCTGTGAGTGCTGAGTCGTCAGGTCCGTCAGGTCCGTCAGGTCCGTCAGGTCCGTCAGGGCCGTCGGGGTCGCCAGGTTCGTCGGGGGCGCCGGGGGCATCAGGTTCGTCTCGGCGTTTCGTCGGTCGTTGTGTGGTGGTCAGTGGGGGAGCCCAGGGGATCGGTGCGGCGACGGCCCGGCGGGTCGCGGCCGAAGGGGCCGGGGTGGTGATCGCTGACGTCGATGTCGCGGAGGGCGAGCGCACCGCACACGCCATCCGCAAGGACGGCGGGCGTGCGGTCTTCGAGCCGTGCGACGTGGCCGAGGAAGAGTCGTGGGCGCGGGCGGTGGCGGTCGCCCGCGCCCGCTTCGGCCCGGTGACCGGCCTGCTCAGCAACGCCTACACCGTGCGCGGCGGCGCGGCCGACGTCATCGAACCGGAGGACTGGAACCGGCAGTTGTCGGTCATGCTGACCGGCGCCTTCCTCGGCGTACGGGCCTGCCTCGACGACCTGCGCGCGACGCGGGGCGCGGTGGTACTGGTCTCGTCCGTGCACGCTGTCATGGGGCTGCCCGGACGTCCCGCCTACGCGGCGGCGAAGGCGGGCTTGACCGGTCTGGCCCGCCAGCTCGCGGTGGAGTACGCACCCGTCGTACGGGTCAACGCCCTTCTGCCGGGCCCCATCCTGACCCGGGCCTGGGACACGATCGGCGAGGAGGACCGGGCGCGCAGCATCGAGCAGACGCCCGCGGGCCGCCTCGGCCGCCCGGACGAGGTCGCGGCGAGCGCCGCGTTCCTGCTGAGCGACGAGGCGTCCTTCGTCACCGGAGCCAGTCTCGTGGTGGACGGCGGCTGGAGCGTGTACAAGACGTCCGCCTGAGCGAACCCGCCGCCCCGCCGCCCAGCGCCCCGCCGCCGTCGGTCATCTGCCGTGCTGCTCAAGGAGGTTCACCTGATGAAGATCACCCGTATCGAGACGTTCTCGGTGCCGCCCCGCTGGCTGCTGTGCCGCGTGGAGACCGACGAGGGAGTGGTCGGCTGGGGCGAGCCGGTGGTCGAGGGGCGCGCGGCCACGGTCCGTACGGCCGTCGGAGAGCTGGCCGAACTCCTCATCGGCAAGGACCCGTCGGGCATCGAGGACCACTGGCAGGTGATGACGAAGGGTTCCTTCTACCGGGGCGGCCCGGTCCTCTCCAGCGCGGTGGCCGGGCTCGACCAGGCGCTGTGGGACATCGCGGGAAAGCGGCTGGGTGTGCCGGTACACGTGCTGCTCGGCGGCCCGGTCCGCGAACGGGTGCGTGCCTACAGCTGGGTGGGCGGTGACAGCCCCGCCCACATCACCGAGCAGGTGACGGCCCAGGTCGAGGCGGGTTTCACCGCGGTCAAGATGAACGCGAGCGGCCGCATGAACCGCCTGGCCACCGTCGCGGACATCGACGAGATCGTCGACCGTGCCACCGCGGCCCGCGAAGTCCTCGGCCCCGAAAGGGACTTCGCGCTCGACTTCCACGGCCGTTTCCACGCCGCGAACGCCCGCCGGCTGCTGCCCCACCTGGCGCCGCTCGCCCCCATGTTCGTCGAGGAACCGATCCTGCCTGAGTACGACCACCTGCTGCCCGCCCTGGTCGCCTCGTCGCCCGTGCCGATCGCCACCGGCGAGCGCCTGTTCTCGCGGCAGGACGTGCTGCCCGTCCTCCAGGCCGGTGTCGCGGTCCTGCAGCCCGACCTGTCCCACGCGGGCGGCATCTCCGAGGTCCGCCGCATCGCCTCGCTCGCCGAGACCTTCGACACCCTCATCGCCCCGCACTGCCCCTTGGGCCCCGTCTCGCTGGCCGCGAGCCTGCAGATCGCGGTCAGCGTCCCCAACTTCCTGATCCAGGAACAGTCGATCGGCATCCACTACAACACCGGCGCGGACGTCCTGTCCTACCTCGCCGACACCGAAGTGTTCCGCTTCCACCAGGGCCATCTGCTGCGCCCGACCGGCCCGGGGCTCGGCATCGACATCGACGAGAAGGCGGTGCGCGCGGCCGACGACAGCCAGGCGGACTGGCACAACCCGGTGTGGCGGCACGAGGACGGTTCGTTCGCCGAGTGGTGAGGGGAGTGGGGGAGGCGAGGACGGCACGGATGAAGGCCGCGCCGCGGAGGGTGAGCCGGTAGCTTGGGAGGCGTGGACCCGGTTCAGTACGAGGGCGACCGCCTGCGCGGGTGGGAGGTCGCGTGCCCGAGCCGCCCATCGCCGCTCGACGGCGTGGTGGTGGCCGGATTCCGCGACCGGGCGGCTGCCGGACTGGACATGCGGGTCATCCCGCAGCCGACCGTGACGGTCGTGATCGAACTGGGCGACGACGCCCTGGCCGTGGACAACACCAGCGGCAGCAGGGCGTTGCGGAGCCTTGCCGCCGGTCTTGCCCCGGGTGAAGTCCGCATCCGCGGGCAGCGCGTGGACTGCGTGGAGCTGCGCATGTCGCCCGTGAGCGCCTACTCGTTGCTGGGCGTCTCGCTCTCCGATCTGAACGGCCTCGTGATCGGCCTCGACGAGCTGTGGCGCCATGAGCCCCGGCTCCGCGAGCAGTTGACCGCGGCGAAGGAGTGGGAAGGCCGCTTCGCGCTGATGGACGAGTTCCTGACGCGGCGCCAGGCATCGGCGCGGTCGATGGACCCGGAGGTCGTCGCAAGCTGGGAGCACATCGTCTCCCGCCGGGGCCAGGTGCGGGTCGGTGACCTGGCGCTGTCGTGCGGGTGGAGCCGCAAGCGGCTGTGGTCGAGGTTCACCGCCCAGGTCGGCCTGACGCCCAAGCGCGCCGCGATGCTCGTACGGTTCGACCGTGCCGTACGAGGCCTGTCGGCGGGCCGGGGCGCCGCCGAGGTCGCCGTGGCGTGCGGGTACGCCGACCAGTCCCATCTGCACCGCGACGTACTGGCCTTCGCGGGCTGCACGCCGGGCGCGCTGGGCCCGCCGCCGGACACGGACACGGCGGCCGGCAGCCACTGGTGACGACGAGCACGACGACCAGCAGCGGGAACATTCGTCCAAGACGTGACGCGCCGCCGCCGGTGAGGGTGGGGCCATGCAGAGCCATGACCCTGGGAGCGGTGTCGAGACGCACGCCGTCGCGTGCGGATCGTCACCGAACGCGCCCGCCCTGGTGCTGATCCACGGATACGCCGCCCCAACGGCCTGGTGGAACCCACTGGTTCTGCTCCTGGCCAAGACGCACGTCGTCCTCGCCGCGGATCCGCCGCTGACGTTCACAGGGGCAGGGCGCGCTCGTTCACCACGTGTTTCATGACGAGCGTGGAGCTCAGGCGCTGCACGCCCGGCAGCGTGGCGAGCTTGTCGTCGTAGAGCCGCTGGAAGGCGGGCAGGTCCCTGCTGACGATGCGTACGAGATAGTCCGGATCCCCGAACAGGCGCTCGGCCTGCAGGATCTCGGGGATCTCGGTGAGCGCCTGCTCGAAGGCGGAGACGGTGTCGCGGTCCTCCTGGCGCATGGTGACGAAGACCAGCGCCTCGAAGCTCAGGCCCACGGCGCGCGCGTCCAGGATCGCGCGGTAGCCGCGGATGGCCCCGCTGCGTTCGAGTTCGCGCAGCCGACGGTGGCAGGGGGAGAGGCTGAGCCGCACGCGGGCCGCCAGTTCCGTGACCGTCAGACGGCCGTCGTCCTGGAGCTCCGCAAGAATCTTCCGGTCCACATCGTCCATGGGGAAGATCCTGCCACGGAGGCCGCCTCAGCTGGCAATACTTGGAAACACCTTTGGGCGTATCGGAACTAATCTCCTACTCAGAACCTGTTTGAGAGGGAGAAGTACGTCGTGGCAGTCAGCTCCATCACCGCCTTCTGGGCGGTCTCAGTTCTGCTCATCCTCGTACCGGGGGCGGACTGGGCCTATGCGATCAACGCCGGGCTCCGCGACCGGTCCGTGGTGCCGGCCGTCAGCGGTCTGCTGCTCGGCTACGTCGCGCTGACCGCCGTGGTCGCCGCCGGGGTGGCGGCGGTCATGGCAAGGACGCCGTCCGTCCTCACCGCACTGACCGTCCTCGGCGCGCTCTACCTGGTGTGGCTCGGCGCCACGACGCTGGCCAGGCCCACCGTGGCCGGGACCGGATCGCAGGATGCGGAGAGCGGGGCGGTGGGGGCCCGGGTCCTCAAGGGGGTGGGCATCAGCGGCCTCAACCCCAAGGCGCTCCTGCTCTTCCTGGCCCTGCTGCCGCAGTTCACCGCCCCGCACGGCAGCTGGCCGCTGGCGGCACAGATCGGCACGCTCGGCCTGGTCCACACGCTCAGCTGCGCCGCGATCTACCTCTGCGTGGGCGTGCTGGCCCGCACCATCCTGCGGGCACGCCCCAAGGCCGCGCGCATGGTCACCCGCGTCTCGGGCGCCGCCATGATCGTGATCGGCGTACTGCTGCTCGCGGAGCGCCTCGCGGCCTGAGGCGGGCCCGGCATACGCCCCTGAAGCAGGCCCTCGGCGCGCCCTGAGGCGGGTACGTCACGCGGGCTTCGGCTCGCCGCTCCACTCGTGCGCGAGCAGGGACCAGATCTCCATGTCGTGGCGGACCCCCTTGTAGAGGGACTGCTCGCGCAAGGTGCCGTCCAGGTGCATGCCCATCCGCTGGGCGACGGCACGGCTGCGGGCATTCCCCGCGCTGTTCCACCACTCGACGCGGTGCATGCCGCGCTCGCCGAACGCGTACGCGATCAAGTGCCGGACCGAGGCGCTGATCAAGCCATGGCCCTCGCCTGCCGGTTCGGCCCAGACGCCGATCTCGCAGGTGCCGGACTCCGCGTCGAACCGCACGAACATCACGCCGCCGAGCAGGACGCCGTCCCGCCAGATCCCGTAGATCCGTCCGGCGTCGGCGGCCTGCTTGTCCGCGTAGCTCTGGAGGGTGGCGCGGGCGGACTCCAGATCGGTGGAGCGGGAGGCCCAGGGGATCCAGGGGTCGGTGTGGGAGCGGGCCCGGTCGATGTGGGCCAGGAACTCGGCGTCCTGCCAGGGCTCCAGCGTGCGGAGCTCGGCATTCTCGGTCAGCGGTATGGCGTACATGGCTGGTCCTATGCGGTTGTCCGGCTGGGCGGGAGCGGTGTCGGGCGCCGCGCACCAGGTACGTAACGAACGTTGGGTATGTACTCTAACGGCTATGACGCCCCCGGCCCGTACAGACCATGACGCCCGCAGGACCGAGGTCTCCCAGGCGGTGTGGCGAGTCCTTGCCGCCCACGGCTTCGGCGGACTGACCCTGCGTGCGGTCGCCGCGGAGATGGGGGCCACCACCGGCCTGCTGACGCACTACTTCCCCAGCAAGCGCGCCCTGCTGCAACACGCCCTGGAGGTACTCGACCGACGCTCGGCCGACCGCCCGCGCCCGGCGGCGGAGCGGGCAGGTGCGGCATCGGGTCTTGTGATGCTGCGGGCGACGCTGCTCGACATCCTCCCGCTGGACGCGGAGAGCGCGGCGAGCAACCGGATCTGGGTGGCCTCCTGGGACGTGGCGCTCGCCGACCCGGAGCTGGCGCGGGAGCACGCCGAGCGCTACCGCCGTGCGCGCGAGCGGAAGGCCCGGCACATCGCCGAGGCCCAGGAGCTGGGCGAACTGCCGCCCGGCCCACGGGCCGATGACACCGCTGCGGCGGCCCAGAGCTTCGTCCTCGGCCTTGTCGTCCAGGCGCTGTTCGCGCCTCAGGATTTCCCCGCCGAGCGGCAGATCGCGCTGGTCGACGAGTACCTGGCGCGGATGGGCGGCGGAGGCACGGGTGCCACCGGGCGGGTCGGCTAGGCATCTTCGATGCTAGTTCTGCGGGCTGCCGAGCCAGTGGGCGGCGGCCCGCTCGAACGTGTCCGGGTCCAGGGCCTCTTCGCTCGCCCAGGCCACGACGCCGTCGGGGCGCACGAGTACAGCAGCGAATCCAAGGTCGTTACGCGCCGGTCCTGCCGCGTACCGGATGCGGTCGTCCCAGTTCTTGGCCACACGTTCCAGTGCGAGGTCGGCGCGGAAGTCGAGCAGGACGGCCTGGCCCTGGCGCAGCAGGTCGCCGAGGCGGGTGCCGTCCTCGAAGCGGAAGTCGGGGGCGGTGCTGCCGATGAGCGGGTGCGCGCTGCCCAGGTCGTAGCGCCCGGTTTCATGGTCGCCACCTGGGCGCGTGACCAGTCGAGCACCGCGGCGCCGACGGGGTGGCGCTCGCTGGTGTAGGTGTCGAGCAGGCCCTGGGGCGCGGTGCCGTGCACGGTCGCGGCGAGCTTCCAGCCGAGGTTGGCGGCGTCGCCGATGCCGAGGTTGAGCCCCTGGCCGCCGAGGGGAGAGTGGATGTGCGCGGCGTCGCCGGCGAGCAGCACCCGTCTTTTGGATCGCTGCACCAAATTGGTGCAGCGATCCAAATGGGGTGCCGACGTGGTCCAGTCAGGCTCTGCGGTATCGGGCCCCGGTCTGGCTACGATTCAAGGAATCCAAGCGCCTGTGCGACGAATGCGTCGTGGTACTGGAAGATGCCCACGTGTCCGGCGTCCGGGTAGAGGGGGACGAGTTCGCCCCGGGGCAGCCGGGTGGCGAGGTCGAGTGTGTTCTCGCTCGGCACCATCCGGTCACTCTCCCCGTTGGCGACCAGGACCGGCTGGCTGATGCGGGTCAGGTCGGCGGGTGGCTGAAGGCCCCATCGGCGGATGGCCTTCAGCTGGGCGCGGAACGACGTCAGCGAGATGGTGCTGTCGCGGTCCTCTGTGCGCTCCTTCAGCCGGTCCAGGAAAGCGCGCGCTTCCCTTCGGCCGTGCTCGGTGTCGGTGAAGAAGAGGAACTGC
This sequence comes from Streptomyces sp. NPDC047525, assembly GCF_040643025.1. Classification (NCBI taxonomy): domain Bacteria; kingdom Bacillati; phylum Actinomycetota; class Actinomycetes; order Kitasatosporales; family Streptomycetaceae; genus Streptomyces; species Streptomyces sp. NPDC047525. The sequence goes on along the minus strand of NZ_JBEYTL010000001.1, from coordinate 381,368 downwards.
TTGGGATCCTTGCGGGTCAGGAGGCCCTTGAGGATGTCCTTGATGGTGAGGCTGGTGACCTTGTCGATGCCGGGGCCTCCGGCGGGGCCCGTGCCCGCGAGGATCATCTTGCGTACGAGGTCAGGTTCTTCTGTGGCGACGACCTGGGCGATGAAGCCGCCCATCGACAGGCCGAGCAGGTCGACCCGGTCGTATCCGAGGGCGCGGATGAACTGCGCGGTGTCGCGGGCCATCGCCTCGATGGTGTCGGGCGTGGAGCCGCCGGAGGCGCCGACGCCGCGGTTGTCGAAGGTGATCACGCGGCGCCGGGTGGCGAGTCCGTCGACGACGCGGGGGTCCCAGTTGTCCAGGACCGCGGACAGGTGGTTGAGGAGGATCAGCGGTATGCCGTCGTCCGGACCGTGCTGTCGGTAGGCGAAGTCCACGCTGTCCACGGACACGGAGCGGGTCGGCGCGTCGTGCGACGACGGGGTGGGCGTGAGGGAGTCGGACGGTGCGCTCATGGCCGGGTCCTGGGGTGCGTGAGGAGGAAGTGAGGGGCGGGATCTCTTCGTCGTGGCGGGTGGCCTTCTGGGGGTACGGCAGCGTCTGCGCCGGCGCTCACGTCATGGAGACGACGACCTTGCCGGCCTTCGTGCGGCCCTTCTCGACGTACTCCATGGCCTGGAGGGTTTCGTCGAAGGGGAAGACGCGGTCGACGACGGGACGGATCTTTCCGGCGTCGATGAGCGGGGTGAGTTCGCGCAGTTGGGCGCCGCTGGCCTTCATGAACAGGAAGGAGTACGTGACGCCGAGGCGCTTGGCCCGGCATCGGGTCTTGAAGCTGAGCGCGGTCATGGCCAGACGCAGGACCGGGTTCGCGCCGAGTTCGCGGGCGAAGGCGGGGTCGGGCGGGCCCGCGACGGAGATGGCCTGGCCCCCGGGCCTGAGGATGCGCAGGGACTTGGCGAGGTTGTCGCCGCCGAGGGAGTCCAGGACGAGGTCGTAGTCGTCGAGGAGTTCGGCAAAGTCCTGTGTGCGGTAGTCGATGACGACGTCCGCGCCGAGTTCCTTGACCAGGCCGGTCTTGGCGGTGCTCGCGGTGGCGGCGACGTGTGCGCCGAGTGCCTTGGCCAGTTGGACGGCGACGGAGCCCAGGCCGCCGGCGCCCGCATGGATGAGGACCTTCTGGCCCGGTTGTACGTGGGCTCGTTCGACCAGGGCCTGCCAGGCGGTCAGGGCGACCAGGGGGAGAGAGGCGGCCTCGGTCATGGTGAGGGCGGCGGGTTTGGGTGCCAGGTCGTCCTGGTGGACGGCGAGAAGTTCGGCGAAGGTGCCGATGCGGTCCTTGTCGGGGCGCCCGTAGACCTCGTCGCCGACCGCGAAGCGGGTGACGGACGGCCCGGTCCGGACGACGGTTCCGGCGAGGTCGTTGCCCAGGACGAGCGGGAGGCGGTAGGGCATGAACGCCTTGAAGTCACCGTCGCGGATCCTCATGTCCAGCGGGTTGACGCTCGCCGCGTGGATCTCGACCAGGACGTCGTCGGCGCCCACCTGCGGGTCGGGCATCTCGGCGGCGCGCATTCCGCTCGCGTCGCCGTACTTCTCGACCATGAAGGCCTTCATCGTCATCGTCTCCGTTCGCAGCGTTCCGTAGAGCCGTGTTCCCGGTTCAGGCGGCCGGCACGGCAGGGGTGATGACGCGGCTCGCGTCGCCGCCCTGGAGGCGGTCCAGGGAGCCGGCGATCCCCTCGTGGGGCGCGCCGAGCGGTACCGCGCTGACCTCGGTGAGGCGGGCGTACTGCTCATCGGTGAGCCGGACGTCGAGGGCGCCGAGGTAGCTGTCGAGCTGGGTGAGGGTGCGCGGGCCGATGATCGGGACAAGTGTGGCCGCGGAGCGGGCGGCGCGCTCGCGGACCCAGGCCACCGCCACCTGGGCAGGCGTCACGCCACTCTCCTGGGCGATGGCCAGGACGGTGTCGACGACGGCGGTCTTCTGGTCGGTGCTCTCGGTGTGGATGACCATGCCCAGGTCGCTCAGGCGTCCCTCGGCGGAGCTGCGGTACTTCCCGGTGAGCAGTCCGCCGCCGAGCGGGGACCACAGGGCGGCGCCCAGTCCGAGGCTTTCGGCCATCGGCAGCAGTTCGCGGTCGGCGGTGCGCTCGACCAGGCTGTACTCGTGCTGGATGCCGATGATCGGGGCCTGGTTCCGCAGGTCAGCGAGGGTCACCGCGCGCGAGACGCGCCAGGCGGGGAAGTTGGACAGCGCGGCATGGTGGATCTTGCCGGAGCTCACCAGGTCGTCGAGTCCGCGCAAGATCTCTTCCATGGGGGTGAGCTCGTCCGGGAAGTGCACCCACAGCAGGTCGATGTAGTCGGTGCCCAGGCGCTTCAGGCTGGCCTCCACGGAGGCCACCATGTTCTTGCGGCTGTTGCCCGTCCTGGAGATGTCCGGCTGCGCGGCGGCACCGAGGGTGAACTTGGTGGCCAGCACGAAGTGCTCACGGTCGGCGGAGATCAGCTTCCCGGTCAGTTCCTCCGACTCGCCGAACTGGTAGCCGTCCGCGCTGTCGAGGAAGGTGCCGCCCGCCTCGGCGAACCGGTCGAAGATCCGGCGGGCCTCGTCCGGCTCGGCTCCGGCGCCCCAGCCGGTGCCGAAGTTCGCGGTGCCGAGCGCGTACTCGGAGACGCGCAGTCCGGTCCGGTGTCCGAAGGTCGTGTAACGCATGAGATGTCCTTGCATGAGGGGTGGGAAGGCGGTCTCGCTGGTGGAGGGGTGAGCGTCAGCCCGCGTTCGGCTGGGGTGCCGCGGACAGGCTCTGCTTGACGTACCGGCTGGTCTCGTCGGCGAGGATCTCGGGCAGGCCGGTCTCGATGCCGGACAGGGCCTGGGCCGCGACGTCGGCGGCGGCGACCTTCTGATCGGCGGGCACGCCGGCGGCCATGTCGGTGTCCATGTAGCCGACGTGCAGCGCTGAGACGGTGATCCCGCGCGGTGCCAGCTCCTCGCGGGTCGCGTCGCTCAGCGCCCAAGCGGCGGCCTTGGAGGCCGCGTAGGAGCCGAGGCCGGCCGGGTGGAACCAGGACAGGGCGGACAGGACGTTGAGTACGGCGCCGCCGCCGTTCGCCTCGATGACGGGGGCGAAGGCCCGGGTCGCGGCGAGCGGGCCGAAGAAGTTGGTCTCCATCTCCCGGCGCACCGCTTCCAGGTCGCCGCCGACCAGCGTTGCGCCGGTGGAGATGCCCGCGTTGTTGATCAGCAGCGTCGCATCCGACGCGGTGCGGGCGGCAGTCCGTATCGACTCCTCGTCCGTCACGTCGAGGCGCAGCGGGGTGACGCCCGGCAGGTCGACCGTCTCGGGGCGGCGGGCCGCCGCGTAGACCTTCGCGCCGTGCCCGACGAGCTGGGCGGCCAGATGCCGTCCGAGGCCCCGGTTGGCTCCGGTGACCACCGCGACCGCGTTCTTGAGTTCCATGCCTGCTCCTGGTCCGGGCGGGCCTTGTCGGGCACCCGCGCCAATTAGATTGCACTCACAATCTAACCACCGGACTATGATAGATGCCAGCCGACATCCAAAAAGGCTGAGGTTCACGTGGGAGGTGGCTATGGGTCGCGTATCGCAGGCGCAGGCGGAGGAGAACCGCAGGCGGGTGGTGGACACCGCATCGCGGCTGTTCCGGGAGCAGGGCACGCACGTCAGCGTCACCGACCTGATGAAGGCGGCCGGTCTGACCCACGGCGGCTTCTACAAGCAGTTCGCCTCCAAGGAGGCGCTGGTCGACGAGGCCACCGCCCACGCCTTCACCGAGCTCGCCCTGCGTCACGCGGCCGGCCTTGCGCGGTACGACGGGCAGCGCGACGCTGCCCAGCGCGCCCTGGTCGACGCCTACCTCTCCGTCGAACACCGCGACGACGCGGCGGACGGCTGCCCGGTCGCGGCGCTCGCGGTCGACATCGCGCGCCAGGACGAGGACGGCGAAGCTCGCCGCGTCTACACGGAGGGCGTGGCCGACTTCGCCGCATTCCTCATGCCCACCGGAACCGCCGGCCGGGACGGAGACGGGGACGAGGGCGGGAACGGGAGCGGGGATGGGGATGGAGATGGGGATGGCATCGCCCGGCTGTGCACCCTGTTCGGTGCGCTGGTCCTGGCCCGGGCCACCAAGGGTTCCCCGCTCTCCGAGGAGATCCTGACCGCCGCGCATGCGGCCCTGACGAGAGACAGCTGACCAGGCCGACCTGGGTCCGGGTCTCCGGCGCCGCGCGGCGTACGCGCCGGTCGCACCCGTAGGTGACCGAGGCCCGGCACGTAGACGCGGGGCGCCTGGCGAGGGCGCCGCTCACTCTCGCTGCCATCCCTGGGAACAGCGGCAGTCGCGGTTACACGGACACGGGCACCGGAAACAGCAAGCAGCTACTGGTCGCGTGGGCCAGCAGGCGCTCGTCCGCGTCGACCAGCTGGGCTTGGGCGAGTGCGGTGCGGCGGCCGGAGTTGAGCACCGTGCCGATGGCGCGCACCCGGCCGGTGTCGACGGTGATCGGCCGCAGGAACTTCACCGTCAGGTCGAGCGAGGTGTAGGCCATCCCCTGCGGGAGGGTGGACTGCACGGCGCAGCCCGCCGCAGAGTCGAGCAGAGTGGCGAACACGCCGCCGTGCACACTGCCGATCGGGTTGTAGTGCTCCTCGCCCGGCACCAGGGAGAACACGGCCTTGCCGTGTTCCACCTGGTCCAAGTCGAAGTCGAGGGTCTGGCCGATGGGCGGCCCCGCGACCCTGCCCGCCTGCACCTCGCGAAGGAAGTCGAGCCCGGCCATTCCGGTGGCGGCCTGCGCCGGGATCGCGGGATCGTCCCAGCTGTACGTACGCGTTCGCCCCACAGTCCAGTGCCTTCCCTTTGGCCGTCGCGGCCGTCGCGGCCGTCGCAGTCATCTGACTTCTTCAAGTGAAGTTAGCTGTGCCTCATCTGACTGTCAATGACGAAGCCAGCGGCCCTACGATGGGCGGATGGAGTGGCTTGAGACGAGCATGGAGAACTGCCCCGTCCAGCGGACGCTCGACGTGGTCGGGGAGAAGTGGACGCTGCTGATCCTGCGCGACGCGGTCAACGGGGTGCGCCGCTTCGACGACTTCCACCGCCACATCGGCCTCTCGGAAGCCGTCCTCAGCGACCGCCTGCGCAAGCTCACCACGGCCGGAATCCTGACGACGGTCTCCTACCGGGAGCCAGGCAGCCGCTCCCGCAACGAATACCGCCTGACCTCCAAGGGCTGGGACCTGTGGCCCGTCCTGGTGGCGCTGGGGCAGTGGGGCGAAACGCACGCCATCGACCCCGAGGGACCCGGCCCCGCCTTGGACGTGACCCACACCGACTGCGGCGCCCCGGTCCACGTCACTGTCCAGTGCACGGCCGACCACACCACCCTCACTCCCCGGGACGTCACCGTTCGACTGGGGCCGGGCGCCCGGCGCCGATCGTGAGTCGTGGCGATGCCGCGTTCTGAAATCCGTTTGCCTGTGTCCGAGGGGAGGGCCCACTACCGCGTGGCCCTTCAGGGCCGGTCCAGGATCGAGCGCACCCCGCCGCCCCGCGCGTGCCTAGAGCCAGTCGTGCTCACGCGCGTAACGCGCCGCGTCGTGTCGGGTGCGTGTCTGGGTCTTCTGCATTGCGTTCGAGAGGTAGTTGCGTACGGTGCCCTGAGCCAGGCGGAGACGGATGGCGATCTCGGCGACGGAGTACCCGTCGCCGGTCACCCGCAGGACGTCGATCTCCCGGTCGGTGAGGGGGCAGTCGTCCACGACGGCGAGCGCGGAGACGTCCGGATCGATCCAACGCCTGCCCTCGTGCAGGGTGTTGATGACCGCCGTGATGTGCGCGGGTTCCGCCGATTTGCTGACGAAGCCCTGGACGCCGAGTTTCAGGGCCTTGCGGAGAACCCCGGGCCTGGCGTGGCGGGTCAGCATCAGGATCACCTGGTCCGGTTGCACACGGCGGATCTCCGCGACGGCGCCGAGGCCGTCCACACCGGGCATCTCCAGGTCGATGACGAGTACGTCGGGCCGGTGCCGCAAGGTGGCCTCGATGGCCGAGGCGCCGTCCTGCGCTTCGGCGAGCACGGTGATCTCGCCTTCGAGCGTCAGCAATGCGGCAAGTGCTTTACGGAGGAGGGCCTCGTCGTCGGCGAGCACCACGCTGGTCATCGGTCGCCCTCCCGCGCGGCGGAGGACCGCGGTGCCGAGGAAGCCGAGGGAAGCGAGGGAGGCGAGGAAAGCGAGGGGAAGTCCGCGGCCGTGAGGAAGCGCCCGTCCTTCTGCTCCACCGTCAGCTCGCCTCCGTCGGCGCCCACTCGTTCCCTGAGGGCGGCCAGTCCGCCGAGGGCGGGAAGGGCAGTCTCCGGGGCGCCGTCGTTGGTGATCGCGATGCCCGATTCCGAGACCGTGATGCGCACCCGCGTGGCTTGCGCGTGGCGCAGGATGTTGGTCGTCGTCTCGCGGAGGACCTGGCCGAGCAGGCCGTTGACTCTCTCGTCGACCTCGGCCTCGCGGTTGACGCGTACGCGGATACCCGCGGCTTCGAAGAGGTTCTTCGCGTTCTCCAGCTCCACGGAGAGGTTGAGCCGCCGCTGTGCGTAGGCGAGCTCCTTGGTCTGGGTGATGGTGTCGCTGACCAGGGCGTGCACTTCCCGCAGCTCCTCCTCCACGCGCCCGATGTCGCTGCGCAGCAGCTTCTCGGCCAGCGTGATCTTCAGTTTCACCACGTGGAGGGTGTGGCCCTGGATGTCGTGCAGATCGCTGGCGAAGCGCATGCGTTCCCGGACGACGGCCAGCTCCGCCTCGCGTTCCCGCGACTGCTCGATGACCTTGTAGAAGCGCTGGTTGACGAACATGAGGCCGGTCGCCGCGAGGGTGATGCCCGTGGGCAGGAGGACGTACACGATCAAGGTGCCGACGACATCGTCCGGTGATTGGAGCAGCTTCGCCGCGCCCACCGCGGCGATGAAGGTGCCAAGGCCCAGGGTGGCCGCGCCGTGGTGGCGCGGCAGCTGGGAGATGAAGTACGGGCCCACGATCGTGATGCCGTAGCACGCCGTGCGACTGTCGGTCACGAGCACGCCGATCAGCCACACGGCGGCGGTGAGGATCAGACAGGGGAGCACGACGCGGGAGGTGTCGCCGGCCGTCCACCGCTCGACGATCACCAGGCCCGCCACCACGCCCAGGATCAGGACGGCGGCCTCCCCCCAGCTCCGGGCATCGACCGCCACCAGGACCGCTCCTACGACGGCGAGCGGCGGGATGAACATGGTGAGGTTGACGTTGCGCAGCCGTCCCTGCGTCGTCCGGGCGTGCTCGGCCGTGGCCGTGGTCTCCATGCGTGGGTCTCCGGGTCTCCGGGATCGATCAGCAGCGTCTGCCCGCAGTATTCTTCCGGCTCCGGGGCTGTCACCAGTGACACCGCGTCATGCCTTCACCCCGAGGAATGTCATGGCGCAGTGGTGACACCACGCCCCTGCCGGACGGGCGTGACGACGGCTGAGATCGACGCATGACCTCGACACCAGTCATCGACGTTGAACGCCTCAACCTCAGTTACGGCGACTTCCATGCCGTGAAAGACCTGTCCTTCCAGGTGGCGAAGGGGGAGCTCTACGCCCTGCTCGGCACGAACGGCGCCGGCAAGACCTCGACCCTGGAGACCGTCGAAGGCCACCGTACGGCCACGTCGGGCACCGTGCGGGTCTTCGGGCAGAGCCCGCGGGACCGGCGCGCCGTGCGGCCGAGGATGGGCATCATGCTGCAGGAGAGCGGATTCTCACCGGACCTGACCGTGAAGGAATCGGTCCGCCTGATCGGAAGCCTCTCCCAGCGCAGGGACCGGGTCGAACGCGTCCTCAGCATCGTCGACCTCACGCACAAGGCCGGAACCCAGGTCTCCCAGCTCTCCGGCGGTGAGAAGCGACGCCTGGACTTCGCCACCGCCGTGTACGGCAGCCCCGAGCTGATCTTCCTGGACGAGCCGACCACCGGTCTGGACATCCAGTCCCGGGACGCTCTGTGGGACGCCGTGGAGAAACTGCGCGAAGACGGATCCACCATCGTGCTCACCACGCACTACCTGGAAGAGGCCCAGCAGCGCGCCGATCGCATCGGGCTGATGCACCAGGGCGCCTTCCACCAGGAAGGGACCGTCGCCGAGCTGACGAGGACCCTGCCTGCCGCCATCCGCTTCTTCCTGCCCGCCACCGCGCCTGCGCTGCCGCTGCGGGCCAAGCGCGAGAGCGACGGGAAGGTCCTCGTCGAGACCTTCGGCCTGCAGAAGGACCTCCACACCGTGCTCGGCTGGGCGCACGCCCACGCGGTGGAGCTGCGGGAGCTCGAAGCGGGACCGACTCGGCTCGATGACGTCTTCCGCGCCATCGGCAGCGCGTAGCCCGCCCCCCCCACTCCCGGAACTTCCCAGAAGGGGACCTTCACCATGCTCTCCATCGCTCTGAGCGAGCTCACCCAGATCTTCCGGAACCGGCTGATCCTGCTCAACAGCTTCATCATTCCCGTCGCGGCCTGCGCGTTCTTCGTCTATCAGCACGAAACCTTCGCGGACCTGCGCAGCCTCGGATACATCGCGGCGGTGGTGATGTTCACCGTGGCCGCCTTCGGGCTCTACGCCACCACGGTGACCACGCTCGCCTCGCGCCGCCAGACCCTCTTCCTCAAGCGGCTGCGCTCGACCCCGGCGGGCGACGCCGGCATCCTCACCGGGCTGACGCTCCCGGTCACCGTCCTCGCGCTGGCCCAGGTGACCGTGATCCTCGCGGTGCTGGCAGCGGTCGCCGGTCAGCCGGACAACGTCCTCCTCCTGTCGGCGGCGGTCCTCTCGACGCTGATCATGATGCTCGCCCTGGGCCTCGCCACGGCGGGCCTGACGAACTCCCCGGAGCACGCCCAGGTGACGACGCTGCCCGTCAGCCTCGGCGCCATCGCCGTCGCCAACTGGGTGGCCATCACCGGCACCGAGGAGCTCACCCTGCTCAAGCGGCTGCTCCCCGGCGGCTCGGCCACCGAACTGGTCCTCAACGCCTGGAACGGCGGCGTCCCCGTGGCGGAGTCCCTGCCGCTGCTGCTGCCCACACTGGGCTGGGTCGTCGTGTCCGTCGCGCTGGCCTCCCGGCTCTTCCGCTGGGAACCGCGCCGGTGATCACCCGCCGGACTCGGTCACCGCGGCCCCCCTGTCGCCGCCGGAGAACGGAGAAAGGAACACGACGACGCCGGTCGCCCGACCCGGCAAGGGCTCGGGCTCGCGCCAGCCCATCCGGCGGTAGAACGCGAGCGTCGCGTGGGCCTGATCCCACGTCAGCAGCCATGCCCGGCCGGCGGGAGCGGTGGCGGTGAGGGCGGACAGGAGCTGCTTCCCCAGCCCGGTGCCGCGGGTACGGGCGCGTACCCCCAGCTCGTCGATCTCGAAGGCGCCCACCAACAGCGCATCGACCCGGTCAGCACCGAGCCGCCGGGTCACCTCGCCATAGGCACGGTCGGCGGGAAACGGCGCCTGCGTGACCCAGCCGGTCACGAAGCCGTCCACCTCGCCGTCGGCCGCAAGGGAGAGGGCGGCCCGGAACCCAGGGCGATGCGCGTCCACTTCAAGCCGCTGACGGAACTCCTTCCGGGTGGCGGCGGGGTCCCGGTGATCCCAGGGCGGGGCCGTGAACACCTCGACGTAGGCATCGGTGAGGCGATCGGCGACGGTGAGGATGTCGGAGCCGAAGTGCTGCATGGTGATCGAATGTAGTGGCTGCGGCAGGATGAGCCCATGACGGGTGGGAGCGACGAGCTCGCGGAGTTGTTGCGGCGCGCAGGGCTGGCAATCGCGGGGGAGAGCCGGATCGAGAACGTGCTGCGGCCGTCGGCCGCGTGGCGGGGCATCGGCTGCGGTGAGGCCCGGCAGGTCGTTGCCGTGCGAGGAGACCGGCACGACCTGAGCGCCGAGGTCGACGCCGAGTGGCACCGGCTCGCCGTCGATCTCGGGATCCTGGGCGAGGACGGTGTGTTCCTGATCGATGTCGCCGGGGACTGGACGGGCTGTACGCCCAGGCGCTGGACGCGGGTAAGGCTGGCCGAGGACTGGAGCCTTGCCGCGCTGCTGAGGAAGCGGGCGGGGCGGCCCGAGTTCGTCACGCTCTCGATGGACGGGGACGCACTGCTCGGCGTGACCGCCGAGGAATCCGAGGTCCGGCTCATCGCCGTGGACGGGGTCCGCGAGCGGCAGGACGTGGCTGCCGTGGCGCAGGCGCGGGAGACCTCGCAGGAGCGGGCGGCTGCCTGGGCCTCGCTGTTCCAGGGGCCGGCCCCTTCGGCAGGGCTGTGCGAGGCGTGGGCGCATGGACTGGCGCTCAACCCGGCCACACCAGATGACCTGTGGGGCGATCTGCTGGGGCTGTCGCACCACCTGCTGCGGCGCCCGCTGCCGGCGGCGGTCGTGGAGGCGGCCATGGTCCATCCGGACTGCAGAGTAAGGGAGTTGCTGGCCGAGGCCCAGCCCCTCACGGTCGAGCAATGGACCCGTCTGATCACCGGCGAGCGGAACACCCGGCACAGGTGGATCCTCACCATGATCGCGGCGGACCAGCGTGCCGAGCTCGGTGACATCGCGTACGAGCAGCTGGCCTCCGACGCGTCCGTCCCGATCCGCGAAGAGGCCGCTCGCCTTCCTGGCCTGCCCGCACGGATCCTGATCGCCCTGGCCACCGACCCCGAGCCGACGGTGCGCGCCGCGGCCTGTCATGCCGCGTGGCCCCATCTCGACGACCCGGCCCGGTACGGACTCCTGGCAGACCCGGACAGCAAGGTCCGCGTCACGGCGCTGCTGCGGCACCACCGGGACCACCCGCTGCCCCGGGCGGTCTGGGAAGCCGAGGGGCTAATGGACCGTGCCGTGGAGACCTGCCGCCTTGAGCGCGACCTCGCCGGGCACCTGGCCCGCCACGGTCATGCAGCCCAGCGCCGCTCCCTCGCACGCAATCCGCGACTGGACCCGGACCTTGTCGCTCTCCTCGCCCAGGACCCCGAGGAGAGCGTTCGTGGGGAGGTGGCCCGGCGCCCCGACCTCACCGAGGAGCAGCGGGCAGCCATCCCCATCGCCTTCGATCCGGGCATCCACCACCACGCGCTCGACTGGGTCGTGGCGCTGCACGACGACCCCGACGCCATGCGCCGTCTTGCCGCTTCGGCCCATCCCCTGGTGCGCAGAAGCGTTGCCCGCGCCCGGCACCTGCCACCGGACGTCGTCGGGCTCCTCGCCCGGGACGAGGACCGTGTCGTCCACCTCTTCCTCGCCGAATCCTGTGACGACGCACCCGCCGCCATGCTCCTGGAGGTGTGGCAGTGGTGGACCGGCAGTCTCTCCGTCCCCGACCGCCCCCGGGGGCACCCGAACTTCCCGCGCAGCGATCTCCTGCGCCACGCCGACGACACGAACCCCCGCATGCGTCAACTGGCCCTGGACGACCCGCAGTCGACGCCCGACCTGGTGGAGCGGTTCAGCCGGGACCCCAGCGAGGAAGTGCGCTACCGAGCGGCAACCGACGCGCGGCTGACGGCCGCGTCGGCGATACGCCTGCTCGACGACCCGTATGAGTACGTGCGCCACGCCGCCGCCAGGCACCCGCGGTTGCCCGCACAGGTGCTCGTCCGGCTCCTGGGGGACAGGGACACAGCACAAGACGCGGCCCGGCACCCGGCCCTGCCCGTCGGCGTCATGCGGGAGATGGTCGGGCGGCTTCAGGGCTGAAGGGGGTGCGTCAGCGTCCTGATGTCCGTGATCGGTGTGCCGCGACGCCCGTGAGGTCCGGCTCGATCTCCGGGTGCAGGACGAGTGCGTCGTCGTAGTCGCCGCGGTGTTCGTGGCGGTAGGGGAGCGGCTCGGTGACCGGCAGTGTGCGGAGCCGCTCGCGGAGTTCGGCTGCGCGGGTGCGGTAGTCGGCGGAGGTCAGGCGGTCGGCGCCGTAGACGACGTAGGGCGGCAATGCGTCCATCCCCGTGTACCAGAACGTGCCGTGCAGCAGTGGGAACAGCACCTCGTCCAGCTGGCCGTGGATTCCGCGTGGCCCGAAGCCCGACTCCCGCGCGCCGACCGTGGTGATGACCATGGCGCGCTTCCCCGCGAGGCCGCCGTCGCCGTAACGCAGGGTGCGCCCGGAGCCGTCCTGGAGCCCGAAGGCGAAGCCCTGCACGAGGACCCGGTCGAACCACCCCTTGAGGATGGCGGGCGGTCCGAACCACCACAGCGGGAACTGGAACACCAGCGCATCGGCCCAGGCGATCTTCTCCTGCTCGGCGGTGATGTCGTCGGTCAGCTTGGCCGCGCTGTAGGCGTGCTCCTGTTCGGCGCCGACCAGAAGCCGGTCGACTGTTTCGCGGTGGAAGTCGCCGGAGTCCACCACGGGCTTCCAGTCCATGGCGTAGAGATCGGACTCGCGGACCTTGTGCCCGAGGCCGCGCAGGTCCCGGATCCCGTCGTCACGCAAGGAGCCGTTGAGGGATTGCGGTTCGGGGTGGGCGAATACCCAAAGAATCTTCATGCCGTCGATCCTCCGCCGCTGCCCGACGGGGGACGAGTGGCCAGATGGCCAGGGAGTGCAAGGATCTGGCCACGGCGGTACGGGGTGTCTCCGCTGGGCTCATCGAGTGGCGTCTCACCCTCAAGGTGAGCGTGAGGGTGAGGGTTGGCGCGGGCCGTCCGTCGGCCACCAGGAGGCCGCGGCTACCGGGTGACCGGCAGCCGCTGGACCCCGTAGATGAACGGCGTCGTACTGGAAGGGGATCTCCTCCGGGCCCGTGGTCGCGACGTCGCCTCTGCACCGCGTCATCCCGCTGGCTCGCCGATCACCCGGACGTCGGGGGCCAGCTGGATTCCCGCCGCCGCGAGGAAGCAGGCAAGGCTGATCTCTCCGCGGCCGGTGGCGTCGTCCCATTCCGTGATCAGCGCGCCGTCGTCCCACGTGTCGGGGTCCGGGCCCGGGTAGGTCTCGACGCTGCCGACGCCGTGGCGGTAGCGGAGGTAGAGGTACTGGCCGTCGGTGGTCCAGGCGTCCCACTGTGAGGGCATGGCCTGGCAGGTGCGGACGGTGTGAGCCAGGACGAGGGTCATCGCTGCCGCCTCCGTGAGGGCCGTACATGTGGCCGTGGGCCGCCATCCAACCGGTTCAGCCCGTCGCGCGCGTGCTCTCCCGCACCACGAGCTCGTATCCCGCGGTGAGCCGCGTGTGCGGGGCCATCGCTCCGGCGTCGATCCGGCGCAGCAGCGCGTCCACGGCCAGTTCCGCGATCCCCCGCTTGTCCGGGGCGACGGTGGTCAGGCTCGGCACGCTGTAGCGGGACTCCTCCACGTCGTCGAATCCGGCCACGGCCACGTCGTGCGGAACGCGCAGGCCGTGCTCGTGCGCCACCCGCAGCGCCCCGGAGGCCAGCAGGTCGTTGAAGCAGAAGACGGCGTCCGGCGGGTCGTCGAGCGCCAGGAGAGCCCGCATCGCGTTCGCACCCTCGGCTCGGGTGAACGCCCGTGTGCCCGGGGCCAGTTGGGGATCGTGCGGCACGCCCGCCGCGTGCAGCGCGGTCAGGTATCCGTGCATGCGCTGGACCGTCGTCGCGTGGGCGGACCCCGAGGGCTGTCCGATGACGGCGATGCGGCACCGCCCGAGGGACAGGAGGTGGTCGGTGGCCTCGCGCGCCGCCGCCGAGTTGTCGATCAGGACGTGGTCGGCGGGGATCTCGTACGACCGCTCGCCCAGGAGTACGAGCGGCACGCGGCGTTCGCGGGCGGCGAGTGCCTCCTCGTCGAGGCGGAGCGGGCTGAGCAGGACGCCGTCGATGAGCGGGTCGCTGAGCCCGCAGGCGATGCGGAGTTCCTCGTCCGCGCTGCCCCCGGTGTCCTCGATGAGCACGGTGCAGCCGCGCTTCTTCGCGGCGGCGATGACCTGCGCGGCCAGCTCGGCGAAGTACGGTGCGACGAGTTCGGGGACGGCGAGCGCGATGATGCCGCTGCGGCCTGTGCGCAAGTGGCGTGCCGATGCGTTGGGCTGGTAGTCGAGGTCCGCGATGGCGCGCAGGACGCGTTCGCGTGTCCGGTCGGCGACTCCGGTCTCGCCGCGGACGACATTGGACACTGTCTTGATCGATACTCCGGCGCGCTCCGCGACGTCCTTCAGGCGTGCGCCTGCCACGGTGTTCTCCCTCCCCCTGACCTCCCCCGACAGCAGCAGCGTACGTCATGGTCCAACGTTGTAACCGGTGAGGGGTGATGGGGATTCGTCGAGTGCTTGAACAGGTAATGCGGGCCTAGGTGTTGACGCCGTATTGCCATCTGAGTACAACGTTGTAAACGCAGCGGACAGCCGAGCAGTGCGGCTGTCGTCGCCGAGCATTCCAACGTTGCACTCCGCCGTGGAAGGACGCATGCCCATGCGGGACCGCATACCGACCCCGTCGCCGCCCGCCCCGTCCCGCCGCCGTGTGCTGCGCGGAGGGATCGCGCTCGGTGCGGCCGGCGCCGCAGCGCTCACCGCGTCAGGCTGCGGCAGCACGCTCGCGCAGGGGTTCACCGGCGGCGCGCCCTCACCGTCGCGGCTCAACTTCTGGAACCCGTTCACCGGCGGCGACGGCGAGCGGATGCTGGCGATGCAGGACGCGTATCGAGCCGCGCACCGCTCGACCGAACTGAAATCGGCGACGTTCCTGTGGGGCAACCCGTACTACACGAAGCTCACCCTCTCCACGCTCGGCGACCGGCCGCCGCAGGTGGCGGTGGTCCATCTGTCGAAGCTGCCCACGCTCGCCGAGGCCGGGCTGCTGACCGAGCTGCACACCGAGGACCTGGCCCGGCACGGGCTGACCGAGGACAAGTTCGACGCACGGCCGTGGCGGAAGTCCCAGTTCGGCGGGGCGCCGCACGCCGTGCCGCTCGACACGCACCCCTTCGTGCTCTTCTTCCGCACGGACATCGCCCAGAAGGCCGGACTGCTCGACGGGCAGGGCCAGTTGGTGGACGTGGACGGACCCGACGCGTTCATCGACGCGCTGCGTGCGGCGAAGGAGGTGACCGGAGCCTGGGGCGGCTCGATCGCCTCGGTGAAGGAGGCCTCGATGCAGTTCCGGCTCTTCTGGTCGCTGTACCGGCAGGTGGGAGGCGGGGATCTCGTCGCCGACCAGGGCAAGCGGGTGGTCGTCGACACGGCTGCCGCGGCCGAGGCGCTCGCGTACATCCGCCGCCTCAGCCAGGAGAAGGTGATCCCCGCCAACACCGACGGGAAGGGCGCCATCACGCTGCTGACCACCGGCAAGGCCGGATTCCTGATGGACGGCGTCTGGCAGGCGCTCGCGGTCCAGTCGGCGAAGGTGAAGTTCGACATGCGGCCCCTGCCGCGCATCTTCAAGGACGCGCCCTACGCCTGCGCCGCCGACTCGCACGCGCTGGTGCTCCCGAAGGCACCCACCGAGACGGCCCAACGCCTCGATCTCTCCCTGGGGTTCATCGCCTCGATGCTGCACTCCAGCAAGTTGTGGGCGGAGGGCGGCCACGTCCCGGCATGGCTGCCGACGCAGCGATCGCGCGCGTACAAGGAACTGGTGCCGCAGTCGCACTACGCCACGGCCGCCGACGGAGCGGTCTACGACCCGGCCGCCTGGTACGGCGGCGCGGGCAGCACCATGCAGAACGTGGTGGGCGATGCGGTGACGTCCGTGTTCACCGGCGAGACCAGCCCCAGGGCCGGCGCCGCGCGCCTGCGCCGCGACCTGCGCACCCTGGCGTCGCGCCCCGCTCCCGTGTGAGCGAGGCCGCCCGCGACCGCCGCCCAACCCCCCTTGTTCCACCCTCCCTTGGATCCCGTACGCCTTGACCGAAAGGCCGAACCGTGGCCACGACGACCGCCCCGACCCCGACGTCCAGCAGAGGCGACCGCTGGGCAGGACCGGGAATGCTGCTGCCCTTCGCCCTCTTCTACCTGGTGTTCCTGGTGGGGCCGCTGATCTACACCGTGGTCGCCGGATTCTTCGAGACGAGCCTGCTCAAGAGCGGCCTCGGTGACTTCGCGGGCCTCTCGAACTACACGGCGGTGCTCGGCGACGCGGAGTTCTGGCGGACCCTGCGCAACACGCTGTGGTTCACGGTCCTGACGACCGTGCCCCTTGTGCTGCTCAGCCTGGCCCTGGCCCTGCTCGCCGACCGGTTCGTGCGCGGCCGCTGGTTCTTCCGCTTCGCGTTCTTCGCGCCGTTCGTGCTGCCCTCCGCCGTCGTCTCGCTGCTCTTCATGTTCATCTACGCCGATCAACTGGGCCTGGCCCAGGAGGCGGTGAAGTGGTTCGGCGTCGACACCCCGCCGTCCTGGCTAGGTGACCCGGACTGGGCGATGATCTCCATCGCGGCGGCCACGGTGTGGTGGACCATCGGCTTCAACTTCGTGCTCTACCTGGCCGGTCTGCAGGACGTGCCGCGCGAGGTGCACGAGGCGGCCGCCATCGACGGGGCAGGACCCTGGCAGCGGATCCGTCATGTGGTCGTGCCGATGCTTGGCCGTACGACGACGCTGGTGACGGTGTTGCAGGTCATCGCCTCGCTGAAGGTCTTCGACCAGATCTACATGATGACCGCGGGCGGCCCCGACGGCAGCACCCGCCCCTCGCTGCAGCTCATCTACGACACCGGGTTCGTCGAGGGCCGCGTGGGCTACGCCTCGACCGTGTCGCTGCTGCTGTTCCTGGTGATCCTGCTCGTCTCCCTCGTCTGGTTCGCCCTCGTACGCCGTGCCGAGAAGGAGAACTGACCATGACCGCGATCGCCACGCGCCCCGAGACCGGACAGCGCGGCACCAGCGCCCCTCCGGCCCGCCCCCGCGACTCCGAGCGCCTGTTCAACCGGGTGGCACTCGGCACGCTCATCGCCCTCGCGCTGCTGTGGCTCGTCCCCCTGGCGTGGGCGCTCGCCACGTCGATCCGGCCCGCCCAGGAGGTCGTCACCAACCCGACGGGATGGTTCACCGCGCATCCGACCCTGGACGCGTACGGGGAGATATTCGACGCGGGCAAGCTGCCCTACTGGTACGCCAACAGCTTCATCACCTCGATCCTCACCACCGTCCTCACGGTGGTCATGGCGTCGCTCGCCGCGTTCGCCCTGTCGCAGACCCGCTTCCGGATGCGCCGGGCCGCATTCGTGATGCTGCTCGCCGGAATCATGATCCCGGGACAGGTCCTGATGATCCCGCAGTTCCTCGCCCTCCAGTCGGCCGGACTCCTGAACACCTACTGGGGTGTCGTCCTGCCTCAAGTCCCCAACGTCGTGGCGGTGTTCGTCTTCAAGCAGTTCTTCGACGGGATACCGCGGGAGCTGATCGACGCGGCACGCGCGGACGGCGCGGGCTGGCTGCGCACCTACTGGCAGATCGTGATGCCGATCTCCCGCCCGGCCGTCTCCGCCGTGACGATCTTCGTGTTCGTCGGCGTCTGGAACAACTTCCTGTGGCCCCTGCTGGTGGTGACCGACCCGGAGATGATGACGCTGCCCGTCGGACTCACCTCCGTCCAGGACGTGTTCGGCGTGCCCTACGCCCAGCTCATGGCGTCCGCCGTGCTCGGCGCGATCCCGCTGCTCGCCGTCTTCGCGCTGTTCCAGCGCCGCATCGTCGAGGGCATCGCAGGCACCGGCCTCAAATAGCCCACCCCCTGACCGAGTCAGCACACCGCACCACAGAGAGAGGCACCCGAACATGCCGCACACCGCACGGTTCGTCATCGACCCCGAGTTCAGCGTCGGCGACGTCGACCCGCGCCTGTACGGAACCTTCGTCGAGCACATGGGACGCTGCGTCTACACCGGCATCCACGACCCCGAGCACCCCACCGCCGACGCCGACGGATTCCGCGGCGACGTCGCCGAGCTGGTACGCGAACTGGGCACCGGCCTCGTGCGCTACCCCGGCGGCAACTTCGTCTCCGGCTACCACTGGGAGGACGGCGTCGGCCCTGTCGCCGATCGTCCGCGCCGGCTCGACCTGGCGTGGCGCTCCATCGAGACCAACCGCGTCGGCACCAACGAATTCCTCGGCTGGGCACGTCAGTTGGGACTCGACCCGATGATGGCCGTCAACCTCGGCACGCGCGGCATCGACGCCGCCCGAGCCCTGGTCGAGTACTGCAACCACCCGGGCGGCACCGCCTGGTCGGACCTGCGCGTCAAGCACGGCGTGACCGACCCGCACGGCGTGAAGCTGTGGTGCCTGGGCAACGAGATGGACGGACCGTGGCAGACGGGCCACAAGACGGCCACCGAGTACGGGAGGCTCGCGGCCGAAGCAGGCAAGGCGATGCGCCAGGTCGACCCGTCCATCGAGCTGGTCGCCTGCGGCAGCTCCAACTCGCGGATGCCCACGTTCGGGACGTGGGAGCGGGAGGTCCTCGAGCAGACCTACGACGAGGTCGACTACCTCTCCCTGCACGCCTACTACGAGGAGTTCGACGGCGACCGCGCCAGCTTCCTCGCCTCGGGCGCGCACATGGACCAGTACATCCGCGACGTGGTGTCGACCGCCGACCACGTCCGTGCGGTGCGGGGTGCCAAGAAGCACATCAAGCTCTCCTTCGACGAGTGGAACGTCTGGTACGCCGCCCGCTTCCCCGGCGAGCGCAATCTGGAGACCGCCGAGACACCTCGCCTCATCGAGGACACGTACAGCGTGATTGACGCCGCCGTGGTCGGTTCGCTGCTCATCACGCTGCTGCGCAACGCCGACCGGGTGGCCATCGCCTGCCTCGCCCAGCTGGTGAACGTCATCGCACCCATCCGCACCGAGCCCGGCGGCGCCAGCTGGCGCCAGACCACCTTCCACCCGTTCGCCCAGGCGGCCCGTTTCGCGACCGGCCGCGTGCTGCGCACGGACACCTCCGGACCCCGCATCGACACGCCTCAGTACGGGGACGTGTCCACCCTCGACACCGTGGTGACGCACGACGAGGAGAGCGGCGCGCTCACCGTCCTCGCCGTCAACCGCGACCAGGAGCACCCGCTGCGCCTCGAGGCCGCGCTGCGCGGGGCGGCCGCCGGACACCGCGTCGTGGAGCACCTGGTCCTCGCCGACCAGGATCCGGACGCGGTCAACACCGAGGCGGAACCGGACCGGGTGGTGCCGCGCCGCGCGTCCGGCACACACATCACCGCCGAGGGCGCGCTCGCGGCCGAACTGCCGCCGGTCTCCTGGAACGTCATCCGTCTCGCGCCCCCAGCCGCCTGAGAACGCCGCTGGTTCAGACCGTTCCGTACGTACGTCCCCCATCCATCGCAGAGTCAGGAGAGGCCCATGTCAGCGCACGACCCCGCACGACCACGTCTCCTCCGCCCCACTGTCCTGTTCCCCCTGCTGCTCGCCCTCCTGGCGGCACTGTTCGTCACGCAGTCCGGGTCGTCGGCCGACGCCGCGACCGGCACCTTGCTGCGCGACGGCACCGGGCTCTACCCGCGCGCCGTCAGACTCGCCCACAGCGGTGACGCCAACGGCCGGATCCTGGCCTCGGTGGTCACGTTCTCCGGGAACGACGGGCTCGGCGCCATCCACGAGAGCACGGACGGGGGCGCGTCGTTCCGCGAAGTCGGCACGGTGCGGGACCCCGAGGCCGCAGGCGGGCAGGGGCTGTGCTGCTCGACGCTGTACGAACTCCCGCAGCGCATCGGCGAGATGCCCGCGGGGACGCTGCTGTGGGCGGCGTCGGTCGGGCAGGACGAGCCGAACCGGCGGATGGCCCTGCGGGTCTTCAAGAGCACGGACGTGGGCCGCAGTTGGAGCCATCTGTCCACGATCGCCACGGCGTCGAACGACAAGGGGCTGTGGGAGCCGGAGTTCTCCGTCGACGCGTCCGGGCAACTCGTGGCGCACTACTCCGACGAGACCGATCCCGCACACAGCCAGAAGCTGGTGGCCGCCCGCACCGCGGACGGGGTGACCTGGACGGGCCATCATGACACCGTCGCCAGCACGCTCGCCTCGGACCGGCCCGGCATGGCGGTGGTGCGCAAGACGGGCGACGGGACGTACTTCATGTCGTTCGAGATCTGTGCGGCCGCGGGCCAGTTCCAGTGCGTCGTGCACTACCGCACCTCGTCCGACGGCTGGAACTGGGGCGCCACCACCTCCCTGGGCGTCCGCCCGGAGACCGCAGACGGCAAGTACTTCAAGCACGCGCCGAACCTGGCGTGGGCGCCCGAGGCGGGCAACCCGAAGGGCAGGCTGTTCCTCGTCGGTCAGGTCCTGTACAACCGCGACGGCAGCAAGGCGGCCGGGAGCGGGCGCACCGTCTGGGTCAACAGCGACGGTGGCTCGGGCAGTTGGCGGGAGATCCCCGCCCCGGTCGCCGTCGAGTCGACGACCGTGGACTACTGCCCCAACTACAGCTCAAGCCTGTTGCCGTCGGCCGACGGCAACAGGCTCCTCGAAATCGCCACGGACTGGTCCGGCTCGGTCTGCAAGCCGTACTTCGCCACCGGGTCGGTGCCTGCCGCCTGAGCGTGGAGGTGCCCCGCGTGCGCACGGCGGTCAGATCGCACGTGCGCACGCAGGGCACCGGCAGAGGGGGAGCAATATCCGGACGGGGAGGGCTTAAGGCGCGAGCGCGGTACCGCCGAAGGTCACGACGAGGCGTCCGTCCGTGGCGTAGGACCACTTCAAGGCCCCGGAGTACGAGGAGCAGCGGGACCCGTTCGAGCCGGACCAGAACTGGTTCGAGCTGTCGGAGTTGCCGACGACCCTGTCGTTCGAGCCGCTGCCGCTGCGGCACGAGGTGTTGTTCCGGAACACCGAAGTGCCGCCGTCGAAGGAGTAGTTGCGCTCGTCGTTGTCGATGCTGACGTTGTCCGACACCGACATCTTCCCGAGGTTCCTGTTGTAGGTGAATCCGTGCTTGCCGTTGTTGTAGGCGATGTTGCGGCGGATCACGTGGTTGACGCCGATGTCCTCGCCGCCGAGCTTGTAGCCGTTGCGGTCGCCGTTGCCGGCCTGGGAGCCGTCGCTGAGGGTGCCGTTGTCGTGGGCGAGTGAGTCCTCGATGGTCACCGCGCCGATCGGGCCCGTGTCCGACTTGGTGTACAGGTCCCATCCGTCGTCGATGTTGTTGTGGGCGACGGCGTAGCGGAAGACGTTCCCGGGCCCGGAGGTGAGCTTCGCGGCGAAGCCGTCGGCGTCCTCCCCGTCCGAATCGGCGTTGTCGTGCGACTCCGCGCTCAGGATGAGGTTGTTGGACGGCCACTGGCTGCTGGGGGTGCTGGAGAGCATCCGTGACAGCTGCAGGCCGGTGTCGCGGTTGTAGCGGGTCACCGTGCGCTCGAAGACGTTGTTGCTGCCGCCGACGAAGATGCCGTTGTCTCCGGCACGCTCGACGACGATGCCTTTGACGTGCCAGTACGACCCGTTCACGGCGAGCCCGCGGTTCGACGTGCCCTCGCTCTGGGCGGAGAAGTTCAGGACGGGCTTCTCGCCCGGGTAGGCGGCCAGCTCGGTGCGGTCGCTCGCGGTGCCGTTGTTGCCCTGCGGGATGGTGACCGTCTGCGAATGGCGGTAGGTCCCGCCGCGCAGGTAGATCGTTCCGCCGGGCGTGATGCGGGTGATCGCTGAGGTGAGTGTCGTGGGATTCGACTCCGTCCCGGCGGCGCTGTCGCTTCCGGTCGGTGCCACGTACAGCGCGGAGGCCTTCACGGCGACGTGCGCGTGGGCGCCCGTCGGCGCGGCCTGCGCCGCATTGCCGGACAGTGCGACGAGCGTGCCGGCGAGTAAGCCGAAGCAGGCGGTGATGGGTCTGGTTCGCATCGTTGGTCTCCAGGTCGAGTGGCTCGTCGGACCGGCGCGGGCAGGGTGCGGTCGGTGACGGGACGGTTCGGCAGGGTGAATGTGCAAAGTGGCCAGGCCTTGCACCTGCCGGTGGAAAGCGCTTTCCTGGAAGCTATTGCCATGCCATGAGCGCGTCAATGGTCATGTACATGATTCTTATTCAGGTGCGAGGACGAAGGTGCGTGTGCGGGGCGGTGGCCGAGAGGTCCACGCGTGGTGGCCGGAAGGTCGCGGGGCCGTCCGGTGTGCAGCCACACGGGGGAGCCCGCAGCGAGCCTTCGCCGCCCTGACCTCGGCAGCCGCTACCGAGAGATCATGACCTACGACCCCCTCGACGAGATGTTCCGGCGGATCGACCTGACGCAGGCCATGGAAGAGCAGTTCGGCACCTGCCGGGACTGGCCGCTGCACCTTCGTGCCGCCCACGCCCAGCTGGAGCAACTGCGCAGACTGCTCGGCGACACCGACTACGAGACGTTCGTGGAGGGCGCCGTCGAAGCCATCCGGCGCCGCGCGGAAGGCCAGGACTCCAGGGACCTCCACGGCCAGCACCTCGGCCGAGAACTGCACAAGCAGGATCGGCCCCTTGGTGAGGACGCCGCTCAGGTCGCGTGGGCGGCTGCCTGCGGGCTCGCCGTCCTGCTCGACGACGACCGGTACGAGAGGGTCTTCACCGCCGCGGCAGCGGCGTGCCGGACCGGCGCCGTCACTCTCGCCTGACCGGACGACCACCGCGGTGTCTCCACCCGCGGTGGTCGCGCACCACCCGGCACCGGCCTCCGGCTCAGGACAGCACGCGGTAGGTCACATGCGTGACGAGTTCCGCTCCCCGCGACTTCACCTGCTCGAGTTTCAGCGGCGGGACGCCCTCGAAGAGCCGCGTGCCGGCGCCGAGCGTGAACGGCACGATGTGCAGCCGCAGCTCGTCGATCAGACCGGCGGCGAGGTACTGGTTGATGGTGGTCGCGCCGCCCTGGACCAGGACATCGCCGTCGCCGGCCGCCGCGCGCGCCTGTGCCAGGGCCGACTCGATGCCGTCGGTGACGAAGTGGTACGTGGTGCCGCCGTCCATCGGCTGCGGCACGCGCGCGTGGTGGGTGAGCACGAAGACCGGGGCGTGGAACGGCGGGTCGCCGCCCCACCAGCCGTTCCACTGCCGATCCCACGCGCCGCGCACCGGGCCGAACATGTTGCGCCCCATGATGAACGCCTCGGCGGCGGCCATCAGGTCGACCTCGGCCCGGTTCTCGTCGGGAGTGTCGAACATCCAGGCGTGCAGCCTGTCACCCGTACCGTCGCCTCCGTCGTCGCCGAACGGGCGCTTCTCGGTCTGGTTGAGCCCGGCCGAGTACCCGTCGGCCGAGATCGTGATGTCGCAGATCACCTTGCCCGTACGTTTGGTCATGGCTCGCTCTCTCCTCTCGGGGCGACGTCCATCGCCTGCGCGGTGAGCTTCCCGTCAAGCATCGGCCCCAGCGCCGGGAAGTGAGCGCCGAACGAGTGGACGGCCTTCTTCAGGTACCGCCCCTGATGAGCGACTTGGCGCGACAATGGACCCATGACCAAGCCTGCACCCGCGCCGAACGCAGAGCAGTTCCAGGCTTGCGCCGAGGCGCTCAGACGGGCGATGGTGCCCGCCGTGCAGCGGATGGCCGACCAGGCCAAGGCCCTGCACGCCGCGATGACGCCGACGGCCGACGGGTACGAGCGCAACCCGGCTCCGCTCACGGTCAGGCCCTCCGAGCCCGGCTCCTGCCAGTGCGCGTGCGGCACCCATCCCGAATTCCCCGGAACGTGCCGCGGTGACGCCGAACCAGGCCACTCCATCGTCGCCAACTCGCCCACCACCGGCCCCTGGCACGTGCCGTTGTGCCGCAACTGCCACGACATCCGCATGGGTCTGGCGCCGCAACGCGCCTCTGACCTGGAAGCGGTCACCGAGACCTGCACCTGCCACTGCCGGGCCAACCACCCCGGCCGGCCCGGCATCTGCGAAGCCGCCTCCGAGGACGGGGTGACGATCGACGACAAGCCTGCCTGCCTGGAGTGCGCGGACGCGAGCCGCGCCCGGTCGGACGGCTAAGGGCAGCAGCCTGTCCCCCCCCCCCGCGCCCCCTCAGGTCTTCGGCTGCGTGAAGCGGATGCTGTTGCCGAAGGGGTCGCGGAGGCCGCAGTCGATGCCGTACGGGCGGTCGGTGGGTTCCTCGGTGAACTCGACGCCCCGGCCGAGCAGCGTCTCGTACGTCTTGCGGCAGTCGTCCGTGCCGAAGATGAGCGAGCCGCCCATCGCGCCCTTGGTCACCAGCTCACGGACCTGCTGGGCCGTCTCCTCGGACAGCGCCGGAGGGCCCGGCTTCTCCAGCAGGATCTGGCGCTCCGGGTGGCCGGGGATGCTGACGGTCAGCCAGCGCATGAAGCCCAGGTCGACGTCGGCGCTGACCGTCAGGCCCAGCTTGCCGACGTAGAACTCGACGGCCTCGTCCTGGTCGAGCACGTAGATCTGCGAGTGCGTGATGGCGTTCAACATGTCCGTCACGCTACTGGGGACGCCGGGCGGAAACTTGTCCAAAGCTGCTCAGTGGGCGGTCGGTTCGCGGGCGCGTCCATGCCATCGTGAAGCATGTCGGTACGTCTGTGGCCGTCGCTTCCTTGCGGTACCGCCGTGGCGACCGGCCGACGATGTCGCGGAAGGTGCGGCTGAAGGTTCCCGGGCTGCCGAAGCCGACCTGGAAGCAGATGTCCGTCACGCTGCGGTCGGTGTCCCGCAGCAGGGCCATCGCCCGCTCGATGCGGCGGCGCTGCAGATAGCGGTGCGGTGTCTCGCCGAACGTGGCGCGGAAGGTGCGCGTGAAGTGCGCCTGCGACACGAGGGCGATCCGGGCCAGGGCGGGTACGTCCAGCGGCTGCGCGTAGGAGCGGTCCATCGCGTCCCGTGCCCGGAGCATGCGGCGGTTGGTCTCTTCGGCGGCGCGGCTCACAGTGCCCCAGCAAACCAGCTTTCCCCCGGCTGCTCCAGAGGCGCCCGGCAGGAGAGGAGGGAGGGAGCACTCCTGCCGAGTGCTCCCTCCCTCCACCGCTTTCCTGCACCGTCAGCTGCCCTCGATCAGGGCGTGCCGAGAGGCGTCAGTGCCGCGGGCCCTGCTTCCGGTCGCGCCAGGCCTCGCCCTTCGCGCCGCGCTCGCCCTTGGCGTCGTCGAACTCGATCTGCTCCTTGCGCACCGTGTCGGAGATCTCCTGGGTCTCGGTGACCTTCTCGGTCTCCAGGCGGACGCGCTCGACCGGCACGGTCTCCTTGCGGGTCACCGCCTTCTCGGCGTGCAGAGTCACTTCGGTCTCCGCCTCACCGATGTCGGCACGCATGCGGTCGCCCTCGCGGATGGGCTCGCGTACGACGCGCACCTCCTCGTGGGAGATGGGGACGGAGGTCTTCACGTCCTCGGTGACGACCACCTTGCGCAGCCGGGCATGCCCGACCTCCTGCTCCTCCGTCCCGACACGCAGCCGCTCCTCGGAGCGCACCATTTCGTCCTTGCTGTCGTCGCCCGCGGCGGAGCGGGTCGCGAACTCACGCGCGCCCGCCTTGCGGCCGTCGCCGGCGCCCATGCCGGCGCCAGCTCCGGCCATGCCCGCGGTTCCGGCCATGCCCGCGGTCCCGGCGCGGTCACGGCCACCTGCCGCCGGGGCGGTACGTGTCTGAGCGCCGCCGGGCCGGGTGAGCCCGTAGTGGGTGTAGAGGTCCTGCTCCTCGCCGGGCTCGAGGTGCTGGTCGGCGTCCACGCGCGGGGCCTCCTTCACGGCCTCCTTCGTGGCTGCCACGTGCAGCTGGTCCTCCTGGCGGCGTGCTCCGGTGAGCGGCACGAAGCTCTGCTTCATGCCGAAGAGACCGGTCTTGACGGTCACCCACTCGGGACGCCCAGTTCGGTCGTCGAGATACACCTGCTCGACGCTGCCGATCTTCTCGCCGGTCCGGTCGTAGGCCGTCAGGCCCGCGAGCCCGTCAGCGCTGGTGAAGGCCTCGCCCTGAGCCATGGGTGATCACTCCCTCGCGGCGCGCGACGGGCAGAATCGAATCTCGCCACGGACGTCGCACGCGTCCCCTCCATCGCGCGCCACACAGGTGCGCGACGCAACCAGGAGAGTCACGGAGGGTGCACGGACAGCTCGACGGGAGCACTTCGGCGGGGTGTTTTCGGCGATCGGGCCGATCGGGTCCACCGCCCCGCCGACTAGCCCATCCGGGTGAGCAGGGGACCGGCTAGGGAAGGGCCGCCCGCACCAGGACCTGTTCCGTCTCGGAGGGGAAGAAGTTGGTGATCCCCTGCATCAGGCGCAGCGCCGTGGCCACGCGCTGGGGGAGGGGGCGGGGCAGCCCCGCCGGGGTGAGACCTGCCGCGCACGGCTGGGTCCGTGCCCGGTCCAGCTCGTGCTGGGCGCGCTGGACCTCACCGTTGTGGATGTGGACCAGAGCGCGCCGGACGCTGCCTGACGCCTGCTCCGAGACGCTCAGGAGCGCGGTGATGCCGGAGGTGGCGGGGGCGGGTCCTGCGGTCGGCCGGGGCACGGCCGTCGGGGGTCCGGCGAGGGTGGATTCGCGCGCTGCCAGCCGGAGGTGGGTGCTTGCCTGGTCCAGGATTTTGACGATCGCACACAACCGTCCCGTGTCGAACGAGGCCATGGGATGACTCCTCTTCGATGCCGCGTGGGCGAACACGTACACGAGTTTGTCCTTCAGGCGTATCACCGGTGTGCGCCCGACCCGAACCCCTGCGGGGGGAGCGCACGCGGCGCGCAGGGAAGGGCACGCGCGGGCACACGGACCCGGATTTCCGCCCGGGGGCGCACGACTCGGGGCCACGCCTCAGCTCGTGCGCACGGCGACCGGGGCGCGGGCCATCTCCACCGTGAACTGCGCTCCGGCCAGCAGCGCCAGGTTGGACATCCAGAGCCACACCAGGAAGACCACCACGCCCGCGAGCGAGCCGTACAGCTTGCCGTAGCTGCCGAACCCCGAGGCGTACAGGGTGAACAGGCCCGAGGACAGGAGCCACAGCAGCGCGGCCAGCAGTCCGCCGGGCAGGCTGTGGCGCCAACCGCGTGCGGAGGGCGGCGCGTTGCGGAAGAGCACGTGGACGAGCAGGACCACCAGGCAGACAAGTGCGGGCCACCTCATGACGCTCCACACGGTCTGCCCCGCGTCGCCGACCCCCGCGCGCCGCCCGACGGCCTGGACGAGCGAGCCGCTCAGGACGAGCACGACCGCACTGGAGGCCAACAGCGCGAGCAGCGCAAGGGCGGTCATCAGCACACGGTGCGCCTTGCGCCACACGGGCCGCGTGTCCTTCACGCCGTGCATCGCGTGCAGCGCCCGCCGGAAGACGGCCGCATAACTGGAGGCGGACCACAGCGCGCTGACACCGCCGCCGACCACGACCGTCACGGCCGCGGAACGCGCACCGGCCATCTCGGTGAGCACGTCGTTCAAGGCGCTGCCCGACTGCGCGGGCGCCCAGTCGGTGACCTCGGCGATCAGTGTCTGGGTCGTGCCGGGGCTCACCAGGCTGATCAGGCTGACCGTGACAAGGAGCGCGGGCAGCAGGGCGAGAATCGCGTAGTACGTCAACGCCGCGGCCCAGTCCGACACGTCGTCGTTCCACATCGCCACCGGGGTGCGGCGCAGCGCGGCGCCCCGCCGCCCCCACGGGGACGGGGAACCGGCCCGCCCGGCAGGGGCGGGAATCGTGCCGGACCCGTCCGAGACGCGGGCGGACGCCGCACGCGCAGGCGTCGCGGAACTGTCCATGGGCTACTCCTCGTTGTCTGTCGCCGGCGGCTTGTCGCACCGCCATCCCCGCTCCACCCTTGGACGCCGGTCGCCCGTGTCCGTTACGCGGAGGCGGGCGGCACACAATCTTCCCCTGCCCCCGCTTGTCGGCCGCAGCCGCCCCACATGTGCGTATTACCGTTCGGTGACATCGCGGACAGGCCTGTGACGTGGGCGAGGGCAACGGGTTCGGGGTGTCGCGGGTCGTACGTGGCGTGGGAGCAACAGGCAGGCTGTGCTTCCGAGAACGGGGAGTTGACGATCATGAGTGTTCGTATGAGCCGAGGACTGTGTGCGCTGGGGGCCGCTGTGGCCGTGGCGGGTGTGGTCGCCGGTACGGGTCCGGCGGCCGCCGCCGACTCGCCCCGGTTCCTGGCTCCGGCCGAACTGCCGCCGCACGCGACGTCGGCGTGGAGCGCGGGACCGGTGACCGCGGGGCAGCCCGACCCGCTGCCGATGTGTGTGGGGGAGGCGCTGCCGTCGATCTCCGTGCACCGCGCCTACCGCACGGACTACGACACCGGCGCCCTCCAGGTGACGGTGGTCGAGCGCAGCGAGCAGCGCGCCAAGGACTTCGCGGCCCTGCTGCGCAAGGACCTCGCAGGCTGCGCGGCGAAGGTGATGGAGCAGGATCCCGAGATCACCGCGACGCAGAAGTACTACGGAAAGCTGAACGTCGAGGAAGGCGCCCACGTCTACGGCGTCCACACCGAGGCCACGTGGGGCGCCTCCGACATCAACATGTTCTCGGTCGGCCGGGACGGGAACACGGTGACACTGGTCCAGTGGGGCCAGATGGGCAACTTCGCCCACGCGCAGGTGGCCGACTTCAAGACCACGACCATCAAGGCCGTCGCGAAGCTGTACTGACGGCGCGTGTATGCGGTCGGCACCGAGGCGTCACCGGTGCCGACCGCATCGGGCGGATCGGGCGGACCTCAGCGCGGGGTGAGGACGCAGAACTCGTTGCCTTCGGGGTCGGCCAGGACCGTCCACGGCGCATCGCCCTGACCGAGGTCGACGTCGACGGCGCCCAGAGTCCGTAGCCGGGCCACCTCCGCCTCGTGATCGTCACCGGCGTACGGGCGCAGGTCGAGGTGGATGCGGTTCTTCACTGTCTTCGCGTCGGGAGAGCGGAGGAACTCCAGATACGGGCCGACGCCCTGGGCGGAGCGCAGCGCCGCACGGTCGTCGGTCACCTCGTGCACGGTCCAGTCCATCGCCTCGCCCCAGAACCGGGCCATGGCGCGCGGATCCGCACAGTCGACCACCACCGCGGCCATCGGCCCGGTGTCGCGATAGATCTCCCGCGGCTCGAGGACGCAGAACTCGTTGCCTTCCGGGTCCGCAAGGACGGTCCAGGGAACATCGCCCTGGCCCACATCCGCGGGCTTCGCCCCCAGACCCTTGAGGCGCGCGACCAGCTCCGCCTGATGGGGGGCGGAGGTGCTGGCCAGGTCGATGTGCACGCGGTTCTTCACGGTCTTGGGTTCCGGCACGCGAAGGACGTCCAGGAAGAGGGCGGTGGCGTCGGGATAGCCGAGGCCCACCGGTTCGATGTTGGTCACGCCGGGCCCCTCGCTGGAAACGCCCCAGCCGAGCACCTCGGCCCAGAACCCGCCGAGGGCGGAGTCGTCCCGAGCGTTCATTGCGATTTGAACAAGCCGTGTCGCCATGCCGTGGATCTTATGCGCGCGTGAGCGGCGCGCTTCAACTGGGCTGACAAGACGCCCGGTTGAGGGGCAAAAGGGTGATCGGCCGCAGCCTCCGTCAGGGGTGTGCCGCCTCGTGGCCTTCGCCCGGGTTCGGACCCCCTACTTCCAGCCAGACTAAGGTTAGGCTAACCTGCACGCCGTGAGATCAGGTGAACGCGCAGGTAGCGCCACACGTCCGCGCGGTCACGAATTGTCCGCCGAGCACATGACGGTGTCGTACGACGGTGTCGATGTCGTCCACGACGCTGCCATCCAGCTCAGGCCCGGCGAAGTGACCGCTCTTGTCGGCCCCAACGGGAGCGGCAAGTCGACGCTTCTGCGTACCGTCGCCCGCTTGCAGGGCGCACGGCGCGGCACGCTGACCCTCGATTCCGGCACGGCCGATGCCGCCGACGGCTTCGACCTCACCGCCCGCCAGTTCGCCCGTCGCGTCGCGCTCCTGACCCAAGGACGCCCCACGCCCGGCGGCCTGAGCGTGCGTGACGTCGTGGAGTTCGGCCGCTACCCCTACCGGGGCCGCTGGGGCCAGGCGGATGTCGGGGGCGCCGCCGTGGTGGAGCGCGTGCTCACCCTGACCGGCGTGGACAACCTCGCCGACCGCGCCGTCGACCAGCTCTCCGGCGGGCAGTTGCAGCGGGTGTGGCTCGCCAGCTGTCTCGCCCAGGAGACCGGCGTGCTCCTCCTCGACGAGCCGACCACCTACCTGGACCTGCGCTACCAGATCGAACTCCTCGACCTGATGCGTGACCTCGCGGACGACGGCGGCATCGCGGTCGGCGTCGTCCTGCACGACCTCGACCAGGCGGCCGCCGTCGCCGACCGGATCGCCCTCCTCGACGCCGGGCGCATCGTCGCCGACGGCGCCCCCGCGGACGTACTGCTGCCGGAGCGCCTGTCCGAGACGTACGGCATCCGCATCGAGGTCGACACAGACCCCCTCACCGGCCGGCTGCGCACCCGCGCGATAGGCCGCCACCACAGCAGAAGCGAAAGGCTCCACACCTCCTCATGAGACGCCCCCTCATCGCCGCGGCGGCCGCCACCGCCGTTGCCCTCATCCTGTCCGGTTGTGGCACGTCCGAGCCCGAGAAGGCCAGTTCGGACAAGAAGTCCGAACCGATCACCCTCACCGACGCAGGCGGCGCGTCGGTGAAGCTCGACGGCCCGGCCAAGAAGGTCGTCGGAACCGAGTGGAACGTCGTCGAGTCCATGGTCACGCTCGGCGTGGACCCCGTCGGTGTCGCCGACGTCAAGGGATACAAGGCGTGGGACTCCGCGGTTCCGCTGAAGAACGACCCCAAGGACATCGGTACCCGCGGCGAGCCGAGCATGGACACCCTCGCCGGGCTCACCCCTGACCTCATCGTCACCACGACCGACATGTCGGCCTCCGCGGTGAAGCAGATGAAGAAGGTGGCTCCCGTCCTCCAGGTCAAGGCCGCCGACGGCGCCGACCAGGTGGGCCAGATGTTCGACACCCTGGACGTCATCGCCAAGGCCACCGGCACGACCACTGAGGCCAAGAAGGCCAAGGAGTCGTACGAGGCGAAGGTAGCCGAGGGCAAGAAGGCGCTGAAGGAGGCCAAGCTCGACGGCTCGAAGGTCGCCTTCGCCGACGGCTACGCCGCTTCCAACCAGGTCTCCATACGCGGATACACCAGCAACTCCCTCCTCGGCGCCGTCAACGAGGACCTCGGCCTCAAGAACGCCTGGAAGATCAAGGGCGACAAGGACTACGGGCTCGCCACCACCGACGTCGAGGGCCTCACGGCGCTCGATGACGACGTGAAGTTCGTCTACCTCGGCAACAAGAGCGACGGCAGCTCCGACGTGTTCACCGACGAGCTCGCCGACAACTCCGTCTGGAAGTCGCTGCCGTTCGTCAAGGACGACGAGGTCCACCGCCTGCCCGACGGCATCTGGATGTTCGGCGGCCCCGAGGCGATGGAGGCGTACATCGACGCCCTCGTCGACAGCCTGAAGAAGTAGGAGACCGTGGCCGTCACCGCAACGCCCTCAACCACGCCCGAGCGCGCGGTCGCGTCCCCCACGGGCGCGGTCGCGGTGACGGCCGGTCTCATCCTTCTGGTCGCCGTCCTCGCCGTCGTCGACATCACGCAAGGCACCGCGTCCGTCGGCCCCGGCCAGGTGTGGAGAGCCCTCACCGGCCAGGCCGAGCAGGGCGACTCCTCCGTCGTCATCGCCTCGCGCCTGCCGCGCATGGTCGCCGGGATACTCGTCGGTGTCGCGCTCGGAGCGGCCGGCGCCGCCCTCCAGGCCATCAGCCGCAATGTCCTTGCCTCGCCGGACACCCTCGCCGTCAACGCCGGTTCGTACCTCGCGCTGACCCTCCTGGTCGCCAGCGGTGCGACGGCTCCGCTGCTCGCCTCGTCGGGCGTGGCGTTCGTCGGCGGCCTCGCCGCTGCCGCCGTCGTCCTCGTCCTCGCGGGACGGAGTGCCGGAACGGTGCGCCTCGTCCTCGCGGGCAGCGCGCTCGCCCTCGGGCTCAACGCCATCACCGAGGCGCTGCTCCTGCTGTTCCCCGAACGGACCGAGGGCCTCTACAAGTGGGGCCAGGGGAGCATCAGCCAGAACGGATTCGACGGCGTGGCCCAGATGGCGCCCGTCATCGTGGCCGCACTCGCGGGCCTCCTGCTGATCGCCCGCCGCATCGACGCCCTGGCCCTGGGCGACGACGCCGCGCGCGGCCTCGGCATCCCGGTCCGCGGCACCCGCGTCACGGCTGTCGTCCTCGCGTCGCTGCTGGCCGCCGGAACGGTGACGCTTGCCGGACCGATCGCCTTCGTGGGCCTGTGCGCGCCGGCCCTGGTGCGCCCGCTCGCCGGCCGGGTCCGTGCCCTCCTGCGCCACCGGACCCGCATCCCCGTCGCGGGTCTCGTGGGCGCCGCCCTCGTGCTCGGTTCCGACGTACTTCTGCGCGCCGTGACGTCATCCCAGACCGCGGTCACCGTTCCCACAGGCGTCATCACCAGCGTCGTCGGCGCCGTGTTCCTCGTCGTCATGGCGATGCGCACCCGCGACGGCGCCGGTGCGGCCGCGCCGGACCGGCTGCGCATCCCGAGCCGGACCGCGTACGTCATCACCGTGGTGCTCCTCGTGGGCGCGCTGGTCGGCGTCACGATCACCGCCGTGCTCGTCGGCGACAGCACGTTCCTGCTCGGCGACGTGGCAAACTGGGTCCGGGGCCAGTCAGGCCAAGCCATCACCTTCGTCCTCGACACCCGCGTGCCACGGGTGCTCGCCGCGCTCCTCGCGGGTGCCGCGCTCGCGCTGTCCGGCACCCTCGTGCAGTCCGTGACCCGCAATCCGCTCGCGGAACCCGGTGTCCTCGGCGTCTCCGGGGGAGCGGCGCTCGGTGCCATCATCCTTGTCACCACGGCACCGGGCTCCGGATCGTGGAGCATCGCGGGCGCGGCGTTCGCCGGTGCCGCGGTCAGCGCCGTGGTCGTCTTCGGACTCGCGGCCAAGGGCGGCTTCCAGAACAGCAGGCTCGTCCTCGTCGGCTTCGGTGTGTCCACCGGGACGATGGCGCTCATCAGCCTCCTGATCGTGCTCACCGACCGGTTCAGCGCGACCAAGGCGCTGATCTGGCTCTCGGGCTCCACCTACGGCCGGTCCGGCACCGACCTCCTGCCGGTCGCGGGCGTGCTGGTCGTGGCGACCGTCGTCGCCGTCGCACGCCGCAAGGAACTCGACCTCGTGTCGCTCGACGAGGACACCCCCCGGCTCCTGGGCCTCGACCTGGCTCGCGGACGCCTCGGCTTCCTCATCGTGAGCGTGCTGCTCAGCGCCACCGCGGTGGCCGCGGCGGGCACGATCGGCTTCGTGGGACTCGTGGCACCGCACGCGGCCCGCGCACTTGTGGGACGACGGCACGTACGCGTCGTCCCGGCCGCGATGCTGCTCGGCGCGATCCTGGTCTGCCTCGCGGACCTGCTGGGCCGGACGGTCATCGCCCCGGCCCAACTGGGCGCCGGACTCATGACCGCGGTCGTAGGGACGCCCTACTTCGTCTACTTGCTGGTGCGCAGCCGCCGCTAGCGGGCGGCGGCCGCGTGCGTCGCTACGCCGCCAGGGCTCCGCGCTGTCTGAGCAGCGGCAGGACGTGATCCCTGACCGCGGGGGCGAGCCGAACATCCCGCTCCTGCCCTGAAATCCACCGCAGGGCGGACAGCTCGCCGGCGGGTTCGGGATCCTGGCCGATCCGCGCCTCGAAGACCGAGAGCCTCATGGGTATGCGCTCAAGGGCGGCCATGGCCTCGACATCGGCCAGGAACCGAGGCTCCAGGGGCTCCACCCCGAGCTCTTCGTCCAGTTCACGGACCAGGGTCTCCAGCGGTGCCTCGCCCGCATCGGGCTTGCCGCCCGGCAGATAGAAGACGGTGGGATCCGCCTGCTTGCTGACGACCAGCAGGCGCCCCTCCTGAACGATCGCGGCTGCCACCACGGCCAGAGGGCCTGCACTGTCGATGTGTGGGGGCGCCTGTTTCGCTGTCGCGTGGCATGCGGATCATCTTCCCGCACCCCATCGGCGACCAGCGGCACCGTCCAGCGCTGAGGCACGCAGCGGCCCCGCCGCGACGGGGGGACGCGGCGGGGCTCATTAGGGCGGTTGCCCCGGAAAGCGCGGGTCACGCATCCGACTTTCGATGGGATTCGCCGGAGCACCGGCACCGGCACCAGCACCAGCACCAGAGACTTGACCGGCCGTCAGCGTGAAGTGCCGCGTAGGGCCACTATGGGGATCACCGCGAGGGCCAGGGTTCCCGCGGTGACTGCCAGAAGCGGATAGCCGCCGCCCGCCACCACCAGGCCCGAGGCCATGCCACCCGTCGCACCCGCCAAGGACATGCCCACGTCGGCCAAACCCTGCACCGAGGCACGGCGGTCGGCCGGGGCGGCATCGGTGATCAAGGCGGTGCCGCTGACCAGCGCGAGGTTCCAGCCCAGGCCGAGCAGGACCAGCGCACAGGCCAGCAGCGGCATGCTGTCCGGCGGTGCGAGGCCCGCGAGTACGCCCGCGCCCAGCAGGACGGCCCCCGACGCCGCGGCCACGGGCAGTCTGCCGATCCGGTCGGCGAGCAGACCGCTCAGTGGCGAGGGCAGGAACATCGCGCCCACGTGCAGGGCGATGACGAACCCCGCGGCCTGCGTGCTGTGGCCATGCCCGGTCATGTGCAGGGGAGTCATCGTCATCACGGCGATCATGACCAGCTGGGCGGTGATCATCACGGTGGCGCCGGTGACGACCCCGGGGGAGAAGCGTTCCGACGCCCGGGGTGTCGGCGAGGCGGCCACGGCCTCCGGCACCGGCACCTGGGTGCCCGCGGCGTTCTGCGGCTGCTGGAGACGGGCAAGGAACAACGGGTCAGGACGCAGCCAGACCAACAGCACAAGACCCGCGGCCGTGTAGGCGAGCGCCGCGAGCAGGAAGGGCCCGGCAAGACGCGGGATGCCCCAGGCGTGTGCGAGGGCACCGGTGGGTCCGACGAGGTTGGGTCCCGCGACCGCGCCCAGCGTCGTGGCGAGCAGCACCGTGCCGGTGGCGCGACCCCGCCGCTCGGGCGGGGCGAGGTCGGCGCCCGCGTACCGGGCGAGCAGCCCGGTGGCCGTACCCACCCCGTACACGAAGAGCGACACAAGGAGCAGCCCCGCCCACTGGCCCGCGGCAGCCGCCACGACTCCGGCGCTGCCGAGCGCGGCGATGCCGTGCCCCAGCGCCAGGCCGGGGCGCCGCCCGTGGCGTTGCGAGACCCGCCCGATGAACGCGGCTCCCAGGGCCGCGCCCCCGGTGAACAGGGCGGTCGGCAGCCCGGCCAGACCCGTGGAACCGAGCAGATCCTCGGCGAGCAGCGCGCCGACCGTGATGCCGGCCGCCATGCCCGCGCCGCCGAGTGCCTGCGAGAGGACGAGCACGGACAACACGCGCCGCAGCACGTGGGGCGACGCCTCTTCTCCGGTTCGCGTGACGGTGGTGGTCATGCCGTTCCCCGCACCGGCGCTTTCCCGTCGACGGCGATGTCGGCGATCTGCGCGAGGGACAGGTCCAGCACGTCGTGCAGGAACCGTACGACCGTCCAGTGCGGCAGGGCGTCCTCGTCGAACGGCCCGAACGCGGCGGTGTAGAGGGGAATCCACCGCAGGGCCTCCTCGGCGGCCGTCTCGCGCCCCGGGGCCGCTTGATAGGCGTCGTACGAGATGCTGCGGTGGTGGATGAAGTGGCCGCCGGGCAGCCGCTGTTCGCACAGGTCCTGGTACTCACGGGTCTGCAGGATGAGGTAGTGCCAGATCTCGTCGATGTCCTGCTCGACGGGGAGGAAGAGGCCGCCGAGCCGGTCGGGATGGCGCGAGACCAGGTAGAGATAGCGCAGACACTCGCGGACCTGGTGAGTGACGACGGAGGCGGCCGGAGCGCCGGGCTTCGCCGCGAA
The DNA here is from genome assembly GCF_040643025.1 of Streptomyces sp. NPDC047525. Lineage (NCBI taxonomy): Bacteria > Bacillati > Actinomycetota > Actinomycetes > Kitasatosporales > Streptomycetaceae > Streptomyces > Streptomyces sp. NPDC047525. The sequence goes on along the minus strand of NZ_JBEYTL010000001.1, from coordinate 345,542 downwards.
GTGGGCCACCACCTCATCGTGCAGAGCGCTGCCGAGCAGTTCGTGGGCGGTGGGGGCTGTCTCCGCGCTGGCTTCGGAAGAGGCGGGGGCGGCAGTTGTGTGCATGGCGTCGTCCTGTCGGCAAAGGCGCAGCGGCGGGGCGACCGGCCGCGCCTGGGCGGGGCAACTGGCCGCGCACGCCGGGGATTCGGCGTCGCGGCGTCGGTGCTGCGGGCGGGAATCGGGCAGTGGTCAGGAGGGGGCCGGGAGGGAGCCAGGGAGTCAGGGAGTCAGGAAGGGTCGGGCGTGGACAGCCAGGCGTACTTGCCCGAGCGTCCGATCGGTACGTGCGCGCGGTGCTCGACGCGGCAGGAGCGGCCCGTCAGGACGCCCACGGATGCCGCGAGCTCGCTCTCCTCGGCGGGCGTCAGCGGCACGTCGTCGAAGGTCGTGCACCACAGCAGGCACTGGTCATCGCCGGTCAGCCGCAACTGGTGCAGGAAGACGCGGGGGCAGACGGCGGCGATGCGCGCATCCAGGTCGGCCTGGGCGACGGGGCCGCCGCCGGGTGTGGGCAGCAGTTCCTTCTCACGGCCGCAGAAGGAGACGATCTCCTTCGGGTCCGTGCTGCCGTCGCGGGTACGGACGCAGTCGCCGGACCGGTAGCGCACGAGCGGCATGTAGGGATTGCGGATGCTGGTGACGATGAGGCTGTGGATGCCGCTGCCCGGCTCCACCGGGATCAACTCCACGCTCATGTCGTGCAGATAGGGCTGATAGCGGCCATCGGCATCGCTGTAGAACAGGTAGCCCAGTTCCGTGCTGCCGAAGAGGTCGACCACGGGGCAGTCGAAGTGGGCGCGCAGGTAGGCGCGGACGTTCAACGGCGTGTATTCGTAGGCATGCACGATGCCTGCCGGTCGAGGAAATCCGTCCCACAGGCCCCACTCGGTGACTCTGCGGACCAGATGCGCCAGGTGGTACCCGGAGCAGTCCAGGAGATACGAGCCGTCGGGGTGCGCGGCGGCGACCTCCCGGATCTCGGCGAGCATCCGCTCGACCTCCGGACGCCCCCAACCGGCCGGGTCCAGCTGCCGGTTGAGGTACAGGGTGCGGTCGTCGAGCCATCGTTCGCCGGGAGTCGCGCCCGGCTTGGCGGCGTTGACGCGCGCGACGTGTTCGGTGGCGAGGACGGTGGTCAGGGAGATGCGCCGGGCACCGGCGTGCCAGGTGGTGCCGAGGTCGGGGTGTTCGCTCCACAGGCGGTAGTAGGAGCGGAGCAGGAAGTACGGCGGCCGGATGATCTGCATGCGGGCGTGGTTGGTCCCGGTCGAGAGCACGAACTCGGCCTCGCCCGTCTCCAGGGCCCGGGCCAGCTCCGGTGTCATCCAGTTGTCGGGGAAGCCCCGGGCGATGTCCGGCTTCTCCAGGATCGGGAACTCGCCGCGCTCGGCTGAGGCGCGGTAGAGGGGGATGTCGCGTACGCGGTCCAGGACGTCGGCGCTCGGCAGGCGGTTCAAGGCGGCTCCGGTGCAGGCGGGGGGTGGGGGAGCGGGGGCGGGGCCGCCGCCGCGAAGGGTGCGGCGGCGGCCCCGCGGCATCAGCGGCTCAGGAGATACAGCCGCTCTTGCCGGTGGCGCTGATGCAGCCGCTCTTGGGCGCCGAGCTGATGCAGCCGTCCTTCGAACCCTGCCCGGAGCCCGGCTGGGCCGAGTTGGTGGCGACCCACTTCTGCCACACGGACTCCTCGGTCATGCGCTTGATGAGCTGCTCCATGATGAAACCTCCATAGATGGTGGGTATTTAGCAATAGCTGCCGGATTGATGGGCCTATTGGCTTTCGTCCCATCCCCTTGAAGGTAAAGAGATGGTCAAGGGAAAGTCAATGGGGGTGGACTGGATGGCTGAACCGCATGCCGAAGCCCGGTTGTTGCCTGCATCCAGGTGAGCCCGCGGCCACGCGGGCATGCCAAGGGGGCCCATCGCGGGCCGCGCACCGTCTGCCGCCGGGGCGGGCGGCAGACGGCGATCAGAGGGGGACGCCCGGCTTCAGTGCCGTGCAGGTGCCTGCGCGGTGGAACTCTCGGTACCCGAAGCGGCCATCGGAGACGTCTTCATCCGCACGGCTTCCGTGTCGCTGTCGTTGTGCCGCAGGGCCCAGTTCTCCAGCGTCGTACGGCAGGCGTGGTCCAGATGGCGCACCGCGGTCAGATCCAGCTCGATGGGCCGGTCCTTGGGCAGGGCCTCCAGGGTCTCCAGGATGCGCGGCAGCCGAAGGAACGTGGCGTTGCCGGTGAGGGTGACCACCATCCGGCCACCGGTCAGCTCCCGTACGTCCAGGTGCACATGGGAGGTGTCCCAGGCGGACTTGACCACCGCGAGCACCAGGCCGAGCACGACGCCCTCGAACATGTTGGTCACCACGATGGCGATCGCGGTGGTGGCCAGGACCAGGGCCTCGCCCCGGTGGGCGCGGGCGAGCGGGACGATCTCCTTGACGGGGATCAGCTTGCAGCCCGCGTGGACCAGGACACCGGCGAGCGCCGCCAGCGGGATGATGCCGAGCGCGGCCGGAAACAGCACGGCGAACAGCAGCAGCCACGCGCCGTGCAGGACACGGGAGAGCGGCGTACGCGCGCCGGCCTCGACGTTGGCCGAGCTGCGCACGATCACCGCGGTCATGGGCAGAGCACCCAGCACGCCGCACACCGTGTTGCCGACGCCCTGGGCGACCAGCTCCTTGTCGTACTGCGTGCGAGGACCGTCGTGCATGCGGTCCACCGCGGCCGCGCTGAACAGAGATTCGGCCGAGGCGATGAGGGTGAAGGCCAGGACCGTGCCGAGTACGGCCACGCTGCCCAGAGCGGCGAGGTCGCCGAACCCCGGCGGCTGGATGGCGTCGACCAGGCCGCGCACCGTCACGTTGGCCACGTCCAGGCTCAGCCCGGCGGAGACCGCGGTGGCCAGAGCGACGGCGGCCAGCGGGGCGGGCACCACGCGCACGGCCGCGGGCAGCTTCGGCCACAGCACGAGCACGGCGATGGTGCCAAGGCCCAGGGCCGCGGCGGTCAGTGAGGCGGTGTCACCCAGCACGTCGACGAGCAGCCCGGGAAGCCCGGCTATCTTGTCGAGCCCGGAGCGTGGCTGCTCGGCCCCGGCCATGGTGTACAGCTGGCCGAGGATCAGGACGAGTCCGATGCCCGCGAGCATGCCCTGCACGACGGACACGGAGATGGCGCGGAACCAGCGGCCGCAGCGCAGCAGGCCCAGGATGATCTGCAGGGCGCCGGTGAGCAGCACGATGGCGCCGAGCATGCCGAGCCCGAACTCCTGTACCGCCTCGAAGACGAGCACGGTGAGTCCGGCGGCGGGCCCGCTCACCTGCAGGGCGCTGCCCGGCAGGAAGCCGACGACCAGGCCGCCGACGATGCCGGTGACCAGGCCCAGTTCGGCGGGCACGCCCGAGGCGACGGCCACGCCGACGCACAGCGGAAGGGCGACCAGGAAGACGACGAGCGAGGCGAGGAAGTCCTGGCGCAGGACGCCCGGTTCACGCAGCGGGCGGAAGGGGGAGCGGAGGGAGGAGAGGAAGGAGGACATGAGGGTGGGGGGTCCTGTCGTGGGAGCGGTCCGGTCGGTGGGGCGCGGCGGCTCTCACAGCGGACCGAACGCCGGCCGGTCGTCGGACGACGGGCGATGGGCGGTGACGGTGCCGGTGTGCACCTCGTAGTACCAGGCGTGCAGGGTGAGCGAGCCGTCCTCGATCCGCTCTCTCACACACGGGTACGCGCGCAACCTCTCCACCTGCGCGAGCACATGTGTCTGCACGGCTTCCGCGACGTCCGCGGAGGACGGGACGAGGGAGCGCACCGCGGCGTCCGGGGCGACGGAGTGGTCCAGCCAGTCGCGCACGGCCGGTACGGCCGACAGGTCTTCGCCCCGCACCAGGGCGCCCACCGCGCCGCAGTGCGAGTGTCCGCAGACGACGATGTCGCGGACTCCGAGCACGCACACCGCGTACTCGATGGTGGCCGCCTCGCTCAGGGGGCGGCCCTCCTGGCCGGCTTCGTTGCCGGAGGGGTAGGGCGGTACGACGTTGCCCGCCGTACGGAGTTCGAAGAGTTCGCCGGGGCGTGCTCCGGTGATCAGGGCCGGTACGACGCGCGAGTCGGAGCACGTGACGAACAGGGCTTCGGGCGATTGCCCGGCCCCGAGGGCCTGGAAGGCCGCGGCGTTTTGAGGGGCCGCGACGTGTGTCGCGGCGAAGGAACGGGCGTTGTCGATCAGGGACTTCATGATGGCCTGCCTCCTGCGTCGCTGCGGCGGAGCCGGGACGCGGTGTGGTCGGGTCGATGGTGACAGTGAGGCGGCGCGGGCCGCTGAGTGACAGCGGGTTCCACGTCGCCCCGAGAGACAGCCTGTACTCCGGCTGTGACTCTCACTTTGCCATCGCATTAACCTCTGATGACAGAGCAAAAATCTGCCAAAGATTGAGTAATAAACGCCCCTGAACTGGGAGTTGGTCGAACTCTCAACCGTTGGGCAAGGTTCATGTGGAGATCATGTGGAGTCCGCGCGGCCATTTCGTTCGCACGCGCTTGCAGTAGCGACGACTTGGCTGCGCCGTCCGCGCTCTGTCCGCGGTCGCCGATCTGGCTGACCGTGCACTGTTCTTTCGTACTTATCAGCCCTGATTGGTCCGGTATGCCCGGAGGAACGTCCGCACTCCCTCGACGACGAGTGGCTGAACACGGCTGTCCTCCGCTGCGTTCGCGGAACCGAGCCTGTCCAGTGCGACGCCGAAGGCCAGCGCGATGAACTGGTCGGCCGCGAGTCGGGGGTCGGGGACGTCGAGCAGCCCGGCGGCGCCCAGGGCGGCGAACCGCTCGGCGATGGCCTCGTCGGGAGTGTCGGCCATGGAGTTGTAGCCCCGGTGCGGCAGGTGGCCGGATTCCGCCCGGACCAGTCGCTGCAGCGTTGCGTACTCCGCCGAGCCGAGCATGTCGGTCGCGATGCGCATCGAGAACGTGACCAGGGCGTCCTCGAGTTCGGCTGCCTCTTCGAGGCCGGTGAGAGTGTCGTCGAGGGTGCGCCGGATCGTGGTGATCAGTGACTGGCCGACGCCGTCGACGACCGCTTGCAGCAGCGTCTGCTTGTCGCCGAAGTAGTCATAGACCGTCCGCTTGGACACCTCCGCGCGGGCGGCGACCGCGTCGACGCTGGACCGGTCGAAGCCGTCGGCGAGGAACAGTTCCCGGGCCGCCGAGAGGATGGCGGCCCGCTTCCGCGTGGACCCCTCGCGCAGTGTCTTCGTGGTCGGTGTCTTCATCGTCGGCATGGCCACATCTTAACCGTCCTACACTGCACGGTGTAGTGTAATCTCCGGTTCATGGCGTGCCGTCCCCATGCACCCGCTCCGCCCGACGGAGCCGTGCAGGCGTCATCTCGGTCACCGCTTCCCCGAGTTCACCCCGCCGGGCGACCACGGACCTGTCCACGAAGGACTCGCCCGGCAACGACGGAAAGGACGTCCATGACTGCAACGCTGGCTCCCCCGGTCCGCATCGGGAAGGGCACTGTCTGGGCCCTCGGCATGCTGGCGGTCGCCACCGGGGCCCTGGAGTCGGTAGTGACACCGACCCTCCCGCTCCTGCAACGCGAGCTGGGCATGAGCCGGGCCGAAGGGGCGTTACTCAGCGTCGTGCTGCTCATCACCGGCGCGCTCATCACGCCGGTCGCGGGCAAGTTCGGCGACCGCTACGGCGGAAAGCGAGTCCTGATACGGCTGATGGCGGTGGTCTCGGCCGGTGGCCTGGTGTCCGCCCTGGCGCCGAACCTGCCGGTGCTGCTGTTCGGCCAGGTACTGCAGGGAGCGATGGTGGGTGCGCTTCCCCTGTCGTTCATCCTGGTGCGCAAACACCTCCCCGCAGCAGAGGCGAAGGTGGCCATCGGGGTGGTCAGCGGGCTGTTCGTGGGGGGCGGGATGGCGGGAACGCTGTCCGCCGGTCCCGTGGCGGAAGGGCTCTCCCGGCACTGGATGTTCGCGCTGCCGACGTTCGCGGTCATCGGGGCCACGCTGCTGGTGAACCGGCTGATGCCGCTCGATTCGCCGGGTCGTTCGGACGACGCCGGATTCGACTGGCCGGGCCTGGTTCTCCTGAGCGGCACGCTGGTCACGCTCATGCTCCTGCTCGCCGTTGTGCCCGACATCGGATCACAGCCACTCGTGCTCGGCGCCCTCGTCGTGGTGCTGGCAGCCTTCGCGACCGGATGGACGGCCGTCGAGCGCCGTGCGGCATCGCCGATGGTCGATCTGCGCATGCTGGCACGGCCCGCGGTGTGGAAGTCGTGCGTGCTGACGTTCGTGATCTGCGTCGGTACCTCGGGGGCGGTCTATCTCGTCCCGCAGTTGTTCGAGGTGTCCGAAGACGCGTACGGCTTCGGGGCCAGCGCCACCGAGATCGGGTTCTTCCTGCTGCCCGGCGCCGTGGCCGCGTCGCTCGCCGGGCCGCTCAGCGGGATCTGGGCGCGGCGCTTCGGCTCGCGTGCCGTGGTCATCGCCGGGACCGTCATCATGGCCACCGCCCTGCTCGCCCTGGCGGCCGTGCACAGCCAGGTCTGGCACCTCGTCGTCGGCAAGATGATGGTCGCGCTCGCCAACGGCCTGTGCGTCACGGCGATGGTGACGAGGACCGCCACATCCGTCGGTCAGAGCGACACCGGCATCGCCACCAGCCTGGTCCTGGTGACGCGCGTGATCGGCTTCGCCGTTGGTGTGCAGGTCAGTGGAGCGATCCTCACCGCCGGGACCCCCTCCGGGTCGGATGTCCCGGCCGAATCGGCCTTCGTCACCGGCTTCGTCGTGGCCGGCGCCGTCACGGCCCTGTCCCTGCTGGTCACCCGCACCATGAGCAAAGGAGTCAAGGAATGACCCGCACTGATCTGTTGACGGACGTCCCCACGCATTCCCGTACGGCGCCGAGGCGCACGGTCCTGATATCCGGTGCCAGCATCGCGGGTCCGGCGCTCGCGTTCTGGCTGAACCGCCACGGATGCGCGGTCACGGTCGTCGAGAAGGCGGGCACGCTTCGTGACGGTGGATATCCCATCGACGTGCGCGGCACCGCACTTGAGGTCGTCCGCAGGATGGGAATCCTGCCGCGCCTGCGGGAGGCGCACATCGACCTGCGCCGGCTGACCTTCCTCGACGGGGACGGCGGCGAGGTGGCCTCGCTCGATCCGCACTCCGTCACCGGCGGTGTCGCGGGACGGGACCTGGAGGTGCGGCGCGGGGATCTGAGCGCCGCTCTCCACGCGGCGGTCCGTGACGACGTGGAGTTCTTGTTCAACGACTCCATCGACACCCTCGACCAGTCCGCCCACGGGGTCGATGTCACTTTCCGCGGGGGCGGCAGGCGTACGTTCGACATGGTGTTCGGTGCGGACGGTCTGCACTCACGGACCCGCGCGTCCCTGTTCGGCCCCGAAGAGCAGTTCCACCGGTATCTCGGCTACTGCTTCGCCGTGTTCACCATGCGCAACACCTTCGGGCTCTCCCACGAGACCGTCATGTGGAACACCCCGGGCAGAGCCGCGGCGCTCTACGCCGTGGGGGACAACGACGAAGTGCACGCCTTCCTGAACTTCGCCCACCCACAACCGCCGTACGACGCGTTCCGGAACCCCGAAGCCCAACGGGACCTGGTCGCCGCGGTCTTCGCCGACGCGGGATGGGAGGTCCCCGGCATGCTTGCCGCCCTGCGCGACGCGGACGACGTGTTCTTCGACGCGGTTAGCCAGATCCGCATGCCCCGCTGGTCCAGCGGCAGGGTCGCGCTGGTGGGCGACGCCGCGTACGCACCTTCGTTCCTCACCGGACAGGGGTCCAGCCTCGCGCTCGTCGGCGCGTACATGCTCGCCGCCTCCCTGGCCGACCGGGACCACGCCGCGGGCTTCGCCGCCTACGAACACACCACCCGTGAGTTCGTGACCGTGAACCAGGCGAAGGTCGGCGAGGGCGACGCCACGCTCTTCCCCACCACGGCACGGGCCCTGGAGCAGCGCAACGACATGCTGCGCGGACTCAGCACCATGCCCCCCTCCCCGGAGGGGCAGCCGGCCCACTCGGCCCTCACCCTGCCCGAGTTGGAAGGAACCCGCTGAGGAGTGCCTACGCCGGGACGTCCTCCTGTCCGGTCCAGGAGTCGTCCAGGAGCAGCCGGGCCGCGGTGGCGGCGATGTCGCCGGTGGTGCACGCCCGTGGTCGCGATCGCCTCGTCCATGGCGAGCGAAGCGGATATCTGGCCGCGGCGTTCTTCGCCACGCCGCGGCCCAGGCTGGAGACGCCGACGACGCGCTGTACGCCCTGACTGCCGATCACCTCGCGCAGCGGCTCGGTGAAGTCGCGGAAGCGGCCCTCGATGCTGTCGGCCACAGGCGTCGGCGGCACCAGCCAGAACATGCGGTCGGCGCCCGCGCATGCCTCCTTCAGGACGCTGGGGTCGGCGTGCGAGCCCCGCACCACCTCGGTCCGCGCGCGCACTCGCTCCGGCAGGCGGGCTCGTGACTTCGGCGCGCGGCTCCGTACGTCGTGCCACCGTGAGCGCAGGTGCGCGTGCCACTGTGGTGTCATGCCCATCGACGTACGCCCGGCTTCGGTCTTCGAGGATGTCCGTGCCGTGGTCGGCCCGAAGTCACCTGCCGCCAATGTCTGCTGGTGCCTGAGCTACCGGATCCCGTCCAAGCTCAACAACGAGCTCCGTGGGCCGGCCCGCGGTGAGTACGTCGCCGAGTTGTGCCGCGCAAAGACCCCTCCCGGGGTGCTCGCCCACGACGGGGACGAGCCGGTGGGCTGGGCGGCCGTGGCGCCGCGTTCGGAGACGTCCTTCGCGCGGAACCGGAAGATCCCGCACGTCGACGATCTGCCGGTCTGGTCGCTCTGGTGCGTTCGTGTGCGGCCCGGTCATCGCAAGCAAGGGATCTCGCACGCCCTGATCGCCGGTGCGGTCGAGTTCGCCCGCGCCCACGGCGCACCGGCGGTCGAGGCCTACCCGCTCGACAACGGCGACGCCAAGGTCGACCTGACGATGGCGTACGCCGGGCTGCGCAAGAACTTCGAGCGCGCCGGATTCACCCACGCCGCCGACACGACCTCTGTGCTGGCCGGTCATCCCCGGGTCCTGATGCGGCTCGACCTGCGCTGACGCGGCAGCCCCGGGCCGTTGCGGGGCACATCAGCCCGCGGAGTCCGTCCCGTCGGCGGCATCCGCGTCGATGACGTGCACCGCCGCCTCCTCGGCGGATGCGGCACCGCCGTCGATGCCCATGTCCTCGCCGATCATGTCCTGCGCGGCGTCGGACTCCGGGTCGTCACTTGCCCCGTCGTCGGGGGCGAACAGGCGCCCGGCGCGGGCGTCCCCGACCTCCGTCTCGTCGATCGGCTCGCCGTCGGTGTCGGTGGTGTCCCCGATGCCGTCGTCGTCCTCGGCAGGACCGGGCACCGCGAGCGCGGGATCGGGCCGCTCCTCGGAGAGGCGCTCCGCCAGGCTCTCGCCGTCCTGCTGCTCTTGTGCGGTGGTGCCGGTGTGGGCCACCCCGAGGGGCCGCTCGGGCGGTGACCAGCCCTCGTCGTACGGATCCGCCCCGCGGTCGCTGAGGGTGTCCTCCGCGTCGAGGATGCCCTCGTCCTCGCGGACCTCCTCCGCGTCGGGCTGGTAGACGTCGTCGCCCATGACCTCGTCGATTCCCACGGTGCTCGTCCTCCTTCACGCGCGACTGATGGTGCTGCTGTGCCGTGTATCCACCCTGATCCAGAACACACGTTCCGGCATGCGGGGAGGGTCGCGAGGGGACGAGGGACACGATGGCCCCGCAGGTCACCGCGTTCCGGGCGGGCGCCATTCGAGGAGCAACAGCGTCGCGTCGTCGCGCAGTTGGTTGTCCTGCCGGTCGAGGATGGCGTGGATGAGCTGGCGCAGTGCCTCCGGCGCAGGTTCGCCCGCCGCGGTCGCGCGGATGATGCTGTCCGTGAACCGCTCCAGGCCGAACTCGGCGCCGCCCCCGGTCCGCAGCTCGGTGACGCCGTCGGTGTACATCAGCACCCGGTCACCCGGCTGGAGCGCCTCCTCGTGGACCTGCCATTCCACGTCGGCCAGCAGGGCGGGCGTGCCCATCGGCGGCTGGGCCGGCCGCTCCAGGGCGCGGTCGAGAACGCGGTGGTCCCGGATCAGCAGGGGAGGCGGATGGCCGCAGTTGCACCACCGCAGCAGGCCGTCGGCCAGGTCGAGCTGGGCCAGGATCCCGGTGCAGAACTGCTCGGGCAGCCACCCGGCCAGCGCGTGCTGGACGGTGTCGACGAGCTCGGGCAGCTCGGCCTCGGCCCGCCGCGCGTTGCGGCAGCCCGCCAGGGCCACGGCGGTCGTCAGACCCGACGCGAGGTTGTGACCCATGGCGTCCAGGATCGCCACGTGCAGGGTCGAAGGGGTCAGGGAGTGGTCGAAGGCGTCGCCGCCGATCTCGTACGCCGGTTCGAGCACGGCGGTCGAGATCACGTGGGAGTTGCCGATGGTCCTGGGCGGCAGGAAGGCCCGCAGCATTTCGGCGGGGAGCTGCATGGACTCGGACCGCGTCCGGCGGGCGAAGCTGTCGCTCGACGCCCGCTTCGACGTGATCGTCATGGCCATCACGGAGGCCAGCATGCGGCAGCGGCGCAGCAGCGCGACGTCGATGACGGCCGCGGTGGCGCCGATCACGCCGAGGCGTTCGGCGCCGTCGATCAGCGGCAGCCAGGCGACGATCCTGCCCTGGGTCAGTTCCTCGACGCGCAGCGCGTGCGCCCGGTAGGCCGAACCGGCGACGGAGGTGTCCACATCGAGGGTGGGCGGCCCCTCGGCCAGCGGCACCAGACACCGCTGCTGGAGGTCCACGAGGTACACGTCGATCCGGTCGAGCCCGACGGCTTCGGCGAACCGCTGGGCCAGCGCGGGAAGCTCCATCGGCGCCGCCGCGTGCGCGGATGCGAGCAATTGTTCAAACAGCTGTTCCCCCGGGCCGGGCTGCCGGGGGCCCTGCTTCCCGGGACCGGTGCTTCCGGGACCGGAGTTTCCGGCTCCGGGCTCCGTAGGCTGGCTCGACATCTGTGATCACCGCCTCATCAGCAGTCTCACACCGGGTCCCGGATCGTGCCCGGCTGCAGGCGTGCGGGAGGCGCATTTCGCTTGCGCCCGCCGGATTTCCGGCGTTCGGGCACCCTCCCCGGTGGACCGGGCCTGCCGTCTCAGCGGTCGACCCCGGTCCGCAGAGGCCCGCAAGCGCAGCGTAAGGTCGCGGACCGGCCGCATGCGGCCGTACCGCCCCATTCAGTCACCCGAACAAGGAGCCGCTGGTCATGCCAGCCAATGACGCCGCTGAGGCGCCGATCTACGACACCCTCGTCCAGGAGCACGGCGACGTCCTCGCGACAGCCCGCAAGGCCGCCGAGGAGACGCAGCAGAGAGCCGAGGCCGTGCTGGACTTCAGGGGGCCGATCGCGGCCGTCCCGGACGCGGCGCCCGCCGAACCCGCGGCGTAGGCGTCCCCGGGGCGACGAAGGCTCCGGCCCTCGCGTGCCCCGCCGCCCTTTGTGGGCGACGCTGGAAGCACACGTACGCCGTCGGCAGTCCCCGACGGCCGGAGGTGCCGATGGACCCCGTGGAGGCGCTGGAACGGATCGCCTTTCTGCTGGAGCGAGGCCGCGCCCCGACCTACCGGGTGCGTGCCTTTCGCACCGCGGCCGAGGTGGTCGGCGACCTGCCCGACGGCGAGGCGGCGCGGCGCGTCGCCGACGGGTCCCTGGAGTCGCTCAAGGGGATCGGCCCCAAGACCGCCGGGGTGGTCCGCGAGGCGCTGGCAGGCGAGATGCCGGGATATCTGGAGCGTCTCGAGGGCGAGGCGGACGCCCCGCTCGCCGAGGGCGGCACCCGGCTGCGGGCCCTGCTGCGCGGCGACTGCCACCTGCACTCCGACTGGTCCGACGGCGGCAGCCCGATCGAGGAGATGGGCCGGGCGGCGCGGGCGCTCGGCCACGAGTGGGCCGTGCTCACCGATCACTCGCCCCGGCTGACCGTCGCAAGCGGACTTTCGCCGGAGCGGCTGCGCGAGCAGCTTGCGGTCGTGGCCGATCTCAACGAGCGGTGGGCGCCCTTCCGGCTGCTCACGGGCATTGAGTGCGACATCCTCGACGACGGTTCGCTCGACCAGGAGCCCGAGCTGCTCGACCAGCTCGACGTGGTGGTCGTCTCCGTGCACTCCAAGCTGCGCATGGACGCCGCCGCGATGACCCGGCGCATGGTCGCCGCCGTCAGCGATCCCCGGGCCGACGTACTCGGGCACTGCACCGGCCGGCTCGTCACCGGGCGCGGCAGGCCGGAGTCGCAGTTCGACGCGGACGCGGTGTTCGCCGCGTGCGCGGCATCCGGCACGGCCGTGGAGATCAACAGCCGTCCGGAGCGGCTCGACCCGCCGCGTCGGCTGCTGCGCCGTGCCGTGGACGCCGGAGTGCTCTTCTCCGTGGACACCGACGCGCACGCGCCGGGGCAGCTGGACTGGCAGGTGATCGGGTGCGCCCGCGCCGAGGAGTGCGGGGTGCCCGCCGAGCGCGTGGTGACGACCTGGACGGCCGAGAAGCTGCTGGCCTGGACGCGGGAGAACCGGGCTGTGGCGTGAGGGCGCCGCGGCACTCCGGCACTCCGGCGCCGCGGCACTCCGGCGCCCCGGCCGATTCAGATGCCGCCCGCCAGGACCCGGTCCGGCGTGAGGGGCAGTTCGCGCAGCCGCAGACCGGTCGCGTGGTGCACCGCGTTGCCGATGGCCGCGGCCGTCCCGACGATGCCGATCTCACCGATGCCCTTGCTGCCCATGGGGTTGAGGTGGGGGTCGTCCTCGTCGATCCAGTGCGCCTCGATCGCGGGTACGTCCGCGTGCGCCGGTACGTGGTAGGCGGCGAGGTCCGCCTCCGTGAAGTCGCCGAAGGCCGCGTCCATGGTGCTGCCCTCGGTCAGCGCCATGCCCAGGCCCATCGTCATCGCACCGATGAACTGCGAGCGCGCGGTACGGGAGTTGAGGATGTGCCCGGCCGCGTAGACGCCCAGCAGCCTGCGCACCCGGACCTCGCCGGACACCGTGTCGACGCCGACCTCGGCGAAGTGGGCGCCGAAGGAGTGCCGGGAGTAGCCGCTGTCCGCGTCGGCCTCGCCCGCCGTGTCGGCGGTGGCGCCCACCCCCTCCGGGGGCAGCTGCTGCCCCCGCTGTCCGGCCAGGCGCGCGGCCAGCCGCGTACAGGCCTCGTGGACGGCCCAGCCCCAGGAGCCCGTCCCGCAGGAACCGCCCGCCAGGGGCGCGGCCGGCAGGTCGCTGCTGCCGATGTCGGCGCGCACGGAGTCCAGCGGGACACCGAGCACGTCGGCGGCGACCTGCGCGAGTACGGTGCGGGCGCCCTGGCCGATGTCGGTGGCGTTGACGCGGATCACGAAGCTGCCGTCCGGGTAGGCGTGCGCGCTCGCCCGGCTCGGCGAGACGATCACCGGGTATGTGGCCGCCGCGACCCCGCTGCCCACCAGGACGGGACCGTCGGCGTGCGAGCGGGGGCGCGGGTCGCGCTCGGACCAGCCGAAGCGGCGGGCGCCCTCGCGCAGGCATTCGGCGAGGTGACGGCTGCTGAAGGGCAGGGAGCTGTCGGGTTCCGTCTGCGTGTCGTTGCGCAGGCGCAGTTCGACCGGGTCGATGCCGAGGGTCACGGCGAGTTCGTCCATCGCCGACTCCAGGGCGTACATGCCGGGCGCCTCGCCCGGGGCGCGCATCCAGGAGGGGCTCGGCACGTCGAGCGGCAGCACGCGCTGGGTGGTGCGGGCGTGCGGCGACGGATACATGACGCGCGTGGCGGCGGTGGCCGTCTCGACGAACTCCTTGACGCGCGAGGTGTGCGCGGTCACCTCATGGATCACGGAGGTCAGCGTGCCGTCCGCTTCCGCCCCGAGCCGCACCCGGTGCAGGGTCGGCGAGCGGTGGCCCACCACGGCGGCCAACTGGCGCCTGGGCAGGGCGAGTTTGACGGGCCTGCCGGTCGCGCGGGCGGCCATGGAGGCGAGCACCACGTGCGGGCGTGGCGTGCCCTTGGAGCCGAAGCCGCCGCCGACGTGTTCGGAGACGACCGTGATCTGCTCCTTGGGCAGCGCGAACAGTCCCGCCAGGACGTCGCGGACGGTGGTGGCGCCCTGGCTGCTGTCGTGCACGGTCAGCCGGCCGTCCTGCCACTGGGCGGTGGCCGCGTGCGGCTCCATCGGGTGGTTGTGCAGCGGCGGCACCCGGTAGAGGGCATCGACGCGCGCGGCGGCGGAGGCGAACGCGTCCTCCGCGTCGCCGCGCACGTGCTCGCCCGATGTGCCGTCCGAGTCCTCCGGCACGTAGGCGCCGGGGTGATCGGCCTTCAGGACGACGTCGTGCGGTTCCTCGGCGTACGTGACCTGGACCGCCGCCGCGCCTTCGCGTGCCGCCTCCAGGGTGTCGGCGACGACGAGCGCGACGTACCAGCCCCGGTGCGGCACGCGCGCGTGCTGCAGCACGGCGAGGGTGGCGTCGTCCGGCTTCCCCAGGCGCGGCGCGTTCAGGTGCGTGAGGACCTCGACGACGCCGGGCACGGCCAGGGCTGCCGTGGCGTCGACGGCGCTGACCGCGCCGCGCGCCACCGTGGCGGGCACCGGCCAGGCGTAGGCGCACCCTTCGGGGGTGTGCTCGGCGGCGTAGCGGGCGGTCCCGGTCACCTTCTGGGGGCCCTCCCTGCGCTCGGCGGGCGCCCCGAGGGTGCTTGCGGTGTCCGGCATGGGGTTCTCCCTGGGAGCGGAGGACAGGCGTGGTCTTGGTCAGGAAGCGGACGGTGATACGGCGAGGCGCCGCAGGACGTCACGGGCGAGATCGCGGGCGAGGCGCACCTTGAACGCGTTGTCCCGCAGCGGCTCGGCGGCGGAGAGCTCGGCGTCCAGGGCCCGCAGGAACACCTCGTCGCTCGGCGGCCCGCCCAGCAGCTCGCGCTCGGCACGCCGGGCACGCCAGGGCCGGTGGGCCAGGCCGCCGAACGCGATCCGCACCTGGCGTACGACGGAGTCCTCGACGTCCAGGACCACGGCCACCGAGGCGAGCGCGAAGGCGTACGAGGCGCGGTCGCGGGCCTTGCGGTAGGCGGAGGGCAGCCTCGCGGCCGCGGGCGGGAGCAGCACACCGGTGATCAGCTCGCCGGGCGCGATCTCGGTGTCCAGGTCAGGGCGGTCACCGGGAAGCCGGTGGAACTCGGTGACGGGCAGGGTGCGCCGCCCCCGTACACCGTGCAGCTCCACCTGGGCGTCGAGGGCGCTGAGCGCGACCGCCATGTCGGAGGGGTTGGTGGCGATGCACTGCGGCGAGTGGCCGAGGACGGCGTGGTCGCGGTGGACGCCGTCGCGCGCCCCGCACCCGGTGCCCGGCTCGCGCTTGTTGCACGGTTTGCTCAGGTCCTGGAAGTAGGGGCAGCGGGTGCGCTGGAGCAGGTTGCCCCCGGTCGTGGCCACGTTGCGGAGCTGGCCCGAAGCCCCCGCGAGCAGGGCCTGTGACAGCACGGGATAGCGGCCCCGCACCAGCGGATGGGCGGCGAGGTCGCTGTTGCGCACCGTGGCGCCGACGCGCAGGGACCCGTCGGGCAGCTCCTCCACCGTGTCCAGCGGCAGCCTGCTGACGTCGATCAGCGTCCCGGGGCGTTCGACGCCCAGCTTCATCAGGTCGACGAGGTTGGTGCCGCCGCCCAGGTAGCGGGAGCCCGGCCGTCCCGCGTGGGCCGCGGCCGCCTCCTCGACGCTGTAGGCGCGTACGTACCGGAAGGGCTTCACCGGGCCACGTCCTCGACGGCCTCGACGATGTGCGGATAGGCGCCGCAGCGGCACAGGTTGCCGCTGAGCCGCTCACGGATCTCGTCCCGGGTCAGCTCCACGGGCGCGCCGGTGTCCGCTCCCGGATCCGTCACGTGCGACGCGTGGCCCGCCGCGGCCTCCGCCAGGGCGCCGACGGTCGAACAGATCTGCCCCGGCGTGCAGTAGCCGCACTGGAAGGCGTCGCGCTCCAGGAAGGCCCGCTGCACGGGATGCAGGCCCTCACCGTCAGCGTCGCGCAGCCCTTCGACGGTGGTGATCTCGCACCCCTCGTGGGCGACCGCGAGGAGCAGGCAGCTGTTCGCGCGGCGCCCGTCGACGAGGACGGTGCAGGCACCGCACTGGCCGTGGTCACAGCCCTTTTTGGCGCCGGTCAGACCCAGCTGCTCGCGCAGGACGTCCAGCAGCGTCGAACGGTGGTCGATGGTGAGGCCGCGGGGCTCGCCGTTCACCGTCAGGCGCACTTGCGCGTGGAACACATCGGTTCCCATGGTGCTCTGCTCCCTGGTCGACGCGTGGTCAGGAGGTGACCGCGTATCCAGCCTGAGTCAGGACACCCGTTACGGCATGCCGGGATCACGCGTGTGGCGTATCGGCGGCAGCGGACGGCGCCGCGCCGTGAGGGGCGCGGCGCCGGGGACGGGGGAGGCGTCGTGGAAGGGGCCGTCGGGTCACACGTCCATGTCCGCCTCGATCCGCTTGAGCTGATGGCGGGCCATGGCCAGGTTGGCGCGGCTCTTGTCCAGGGCCAGGTAGAGGAAGAGCCCGTTGTTGTTGCGGCCCTTGATGAGCCGGATCAGGTGGTACTGGCTGCTGAGCGAGATCAGGATGTCCTCGATCTCGTCCTTGAGACCGAGCATCTCCATGGTGCGCAGCTTGGCGCGCACCACGTCCGTGTTCCCCGCAGCGGCGACCGAAAGGTCCAGGTCCTTGCCGCCGCCCAGGGTGCCCAGGGCCATGCCGCTCGTGTAGTCGACCAGGGCCGCGCCGATGACGCCCTCGATGGAGGTGGTGGCTTCCTTGAGCGCGGTTTCCGTGTTGCTCATGAGTTTGCTCCCTTTCCGTCTGCTGGATGCCCGTGATGAGGGCGTTGAAGGTGATGAGGATGAGGTGGGGGGCATGGGTCAGCTTTCCTCCGCTCGTTCGACGGCGGCGTCGACCAGCTCTCCGATGCAGGCGCTGGACCGGCGGGCCTCCAGGTGCAGCCGGCCCACGTTGATGCGGGGCTCCGCCAGCAGCGTCAGCACGGCGGACGAACCGGCGGCGTACGTGGCGACGTATCCGTGCTCACCCCGGATGAGCAGTTCCCGGAAGCCGCCCTGGTGCGTCGCTTCGGACAGGCGCAGGGCCACCCCCAGCGCCGCCGCGGTAAGGGCCGAGACGCCTTCGGCCTCCACGTCCGTGGCGTCCTGGGCCAGCACAAGGCCGTCGACGCTGGCCGCGAGCGCCCCCCTGAGCTGTGGAATCCGGGTGCGCAGGCGTCTCAGTTCGCTCAGTACGTCGGCTTCGGCGCCCATCAGGTGTCTCCTCTCGGCGCGCTTCCAGAGCGCGAAGAGCTTCATGAGGGCTGGTGCCCGGCCCGGTGTGCGCAGCGAGGCGTCATGGGCTCGCCTCCAGCGCGTCCCGCACCCGGCGCAGCAGAGCGATGTCCGGGTCCTCGGACGACTCCATGCACCACAGGGCGACCGGGGGCTCCACCGGTTCGGGGAGCCGTGGCGTGTGGACAAGACCGGCCGCGGCGAGGCGCCGGACCTCCAGCAGGGTGTGGAACGCCGGGCGGCCGAGCGCCCAGGCGATCTGGGTCGGCGTACGACTGCCGTCGGCGAGCCGGAGCACCTCCCGCTGGCGGTCGCCGACCGTCTGGCCGGGGGCGGGCGCACGGGGCACGACGGGGGCCGTGTCGATCACCGAGTCGGGCCAGACGCTGTCGAGGAGCTCCCGGCGGCGCCGCGTCTCCCGGGCCACGACCGTGGCCGGTACGGGGTGGATCTGCCCGAGCCAGTGGGCGGCGCCGTAGCGGAAGCGCGTGGCGCCCCCGGGCGGTTCCAGGACGAAGAACGCTGCGTCGAAGAGCGCGCCGAGGTGGCACAACTCCAGCTCGCCCGCGGCCACCCGGCCGCTGTCGATCAGGTGCTGCCCGACCGCGTGCCGGGACCCCGCCTGCGAAAGGGCGTCCTGCCAGCCCTGCTGGGGCAGCGAGCCGCCGGTGGTCAGCAGCACGTCGATGCCGGGTGCCGCGGGGCTCTCGGCGTGCACGACGTGCCCCTGGGAGAGGTAGAGGACCCCCTGGTCGCGCAGCAGCGCACCGGTGGCGTGTTCCTCGGCGAGCCGCAGCAGCATCGGGGAGGTGGCGACGCGGGCCCGAGCGGTACTCATACCAGGGCCAGACGGTCGGAGATGTCGCGCAGCCGGATGCGGGCGAGCGCGAGGTTCCCGGTGTGCCGGTCCAGCCACAGGTGCAGGAAGACGCTGCTGTCGAACGTGGTCTCCACGAACCGGATCAGGTGGAAACCGGTGCGGGTGGTGAGCATCAGGTCCTCGACCGGTAACCCCTTGGCGTCCGGTTCCTCGAACGCCCCGTCGACCGGCGCGAACGCCTGGTACTCGGCGGCCGCCCGCGCCACCTCCGCGGTCTCGGCGGCGGTCGCCTCGTGGTCGCCGTTGGGCGATTCGCCGACCGAACCAAGGGCGAGCCCACTGGTCCAGTCGACGATCGCGGCCCCGCGTGCACCGGGCAGTGTCATCGCCTCGAGCAGACACTCGTCGATTCCGGGCACGCGGCTTCCCTTCCCCAGGGTGAAACCGGGCGGTCCCCACCGCCCGTCACGGACGGTCCCCACCGTCCGTGACGAGGAAGGTACGTAAGGCTGTGCGGGTTCTGGGGAGAATTGGCATTTTCCAGGGGGACATGCGCGAGATCGACGCGATCGGTTCGAGGGTGCCCGGGAAGGGCTTGGGAGCGACCGAATTCATCGGTCGGATGACCGGATCGTCCCTCGACGCCGTCCCTCCGGGGCTCCCCGGGGTCCCTCCTGCCGGCTCTCCGCCGGATCCCCGTTCGATCGGAAGTAGACAGTGTCTACTCACCTCCGGTAGACAGTGTCCATGACGCAAGAAGACTCCCTGCGGGAACGGCTGATCGATGTCGGGGTGGACATCGTCATGACGGACGGAGCCGCCTCACTGGGGCTGCGCGAGATCGCCCGCCGGGCCGGGGTGTCCCACGGGGCGCCGCGGCGGCACTTCGCCACGCATCACGCCCTGCTCTCGGCGATCGCCCGGCGCGGATTCGAGGACCTCGAGGCCCGGTTCGAGATCGCGACCGGCCGCGCGACATCGCCACGCGGCCAGTTGGAGGCGCTCGCACGGACCTACGTCGGGTACGCACTTGCGCACCGCGGCATGTTCGAGCTGATGTTCCGTCACGACCTGCTCGACAGCGGACAGCACCCGTCGGACGCGGACCACCCGCGCCTCCGGGAATCCACACTCCCGCTCTTCGACGGCATCGTCGGGCTCGTCGCCCGATGCAGGACGGAGCAGGAGGCCGCGGACCGGAGCGGCGCGCGCAGCAGTGCCCTGCCGCCACCACCGGTGGTGGCGGCGGCGCTCTGGGCGAACCTGCACGGCATCGCCCAGCTGTGGGCATGGGACAGCATGCAGCTCGCACTTGACTCCCCGTCGGCGGGCGGCAGCGCCGGGCGAGATCACCTCGACGGGGTGGTCGCTGCGGCCCTGGACGCCCATCTCGGCCCGGCGGCCGTATGACCAGGATCCTGCGGCGCCATCTCGCGCTCGTGGTCAGCGCGGCCGGCGCGATGATCGTCGCGCTGGACGGCACCGTGCTGCTCGTGGCGCAGCCCAGCCTGCAACACGAATTCGGCGCGAGCGTGGCACAGGTGCAGTGGACAAGCACCAGTTATCTGCTCGCGGTGGCCGGGCTCCTCGTCATCGCCGGGCGCCTCGGAGACCGGTACGGGCACGCGCGGCTGATGTTCGTCGGCGTACTCGGCTTCGGGGGCGCATCGGCCGGTATCGCGCTGGCGCCTGAGGTCGGCTGGGTGATCGTCCTGCGCGCCGTACAAGGCGTGTTCGGCGCACTGCTGCAGCCGGCGACCCTCGCCCTGCTGCGGCTGACCCATCCACCGGACCGGCTCGGCAGGCCTGTTGCCGTCCGGACCAGCGCGATCGGGGTCGCCGCGGCGGCGGGCCCCCTGCTCGGCGGTGTCCTCGTCGCACACCTGGGCTGGCGCGCCGTGTTCTGGATCAACGTCCCCGTCGCTCTCGCGATCGCCGGGCTCACCCTCGCCCTGCGGGTGCCGCAGCCTTCGCGCGCCGGGGCCCAGCGCCTCGACGTCACCGGCGCGGCCCTGCTCGCGGGCGCACTCGCGGTCCTGGTGCACACCCTGGCCGGCGTGCCCGCGCACGGATGGACCGCCGCAGCGACGTGGCTCGGTCTGCTCGCCGCCGTGGGCATCGCGGTGCTGCTCGTCGTCCACGAACGCCGCGCCGTGCATCCGATCGTGCCCCGGGCCGTGGCCCGCTCCCGACCGGTG
This sequence comes from Streptomyces sp. NPDC047525, assembly GCF_040643025.1. Classification (NCBI taxonomy): domain Bacteria; kingdom Bacillati; phylum Actinomycetota; class Actinomycetes; order Kitasatosporales; family Streptomycetaceae; genus Streptomyces; species Streptomyces sp. NPDC047525. Next base: position 325,078 of record NZ_JBEYTL010000001.1, on the reverse strand, counting down.
GCGGCCTCGATGGCGCTGCTCCTGGTCACCAGCGGCGGCATGTTCGGGGCGCTCTTCGTGACCACGTTCTACCTTCAGGACGCCCTCGGGCTCGACCCGCTCGCCACCGGTCTGCGGGTCCTTCCGCTGACCGCGCTCATGGTCCTGGGCGCGCCCCTCGCCGACGTCGCGCTGCGCAGACACGGGCCGCGCGCCACCGCGATCGCCGGTGTCGGCCTCGTCGTCCCGGGCATCGCGGCGCTGTCCCGGCTCGGCCCGACCAGCACTTGGATGTTCACCGGCACGGCGGTCGCCCTGCTCGGCGCGGGATTCGCGGTCGTGATGGTCACCGCGACCGGCACCGTCGTCGGTGACGCGCCGCCCGGGTACGCCGGGGTCGTCGGCGGGCTCAAGCAGACCGCAATGAACGTCGGCCCGACCCTGGGCATCGCCGTCGCCGCCGGCGTGATGCTGCCGAAGGCGGCAGGCACCGGGCCACCGGCGACGCTCCGGAACCCGGCCGCGCCCGTCCCCGAGATGGGCTCAACCCTGCTGATCCTGGCCGCAATCGCCGCCCTCGGCCTGCTGCCCGCGGCGCTGTTGCCGCGTGGGCACCCCGCCGGTCGTCAGCGCGTCGAGCTCGCTCGGGAGGCTAGCCGGGGGTGAGCGTCTGGATGCCAAGGACCGCCAGAAGCTCGAGTCGTTCGGCGTCCGGGCTGCCGGGTTCGGCCGTGTAGATCATGATGCGCAGGTCGCTGCCCGCGACACTGAGCACGTCGCAGTCCAGCGTGACGGGGCCCACCTGAGGGTGGTCGATCGTCTTGCGGGACGCCGCGTGACGACCCACCGCGCCGGAGTCCCACAGGTCCGCGAACCGCTCGCTGTGCGCGCGCAGTTCCGCGATCTGCTGCCGCAGCCGCTGGTCCGCCGGGTACCGGCCGGCCGCCGCGCGCAGGTCCGCGACCACCGCGGTCTCTATCGCGAGCTGGGACTGCGAGGAGTGGCGCACGCGGCCGCCCGGACCGAGGAAGGCGCGCCAGGCGCCACTGCGCTCGCGGCCGTGCCGCTCGCCCATCAGCGCCGTGTACAGGGGGTTGGCGAGGAGCAGCGTCCACGAAGCGTCGGAGACGGCCACCGGTGTCCCGCTCAGCCGGTCCAGCATCCGGTGCACGCTCGGCGTGATGTACGCGGGCACCGTGCCCTGGCCCGGCGGCACGAGCCCGGCGACGTGGAACAGGTGCTCGCGTTCGGCCGCGGACAGACGCAACGCCCGTCCGAGGGCTTCCACCACCTGTTCCGACGGGTGGGTCGCCCTGCCTTGTTCAAGGCGGGTCACATAGTCGACCGAGATCCCCGCCAGCATCGCGAGCTCCTCACGGCGCAGCCCGGCCGTGCGCCGCTGCCCGCCCGCGGGCAGCCCCGCCGCCTCGGGGCGCACCCGGTCGCGCCACCGCCGCACCACCCGCCCGAACTCCGTGCTCGCCATGCCACCACTGTGCACCGCGGCGGGCGGAACTTCCTGGTACCGGCAGTCCCAGGAAGAAGGGACTCCTGGCTGCCCCCGGGCGACCGCCGCAGCCTGGAGCCATGACCACGACACTGATCACCGGAGCGAACAAGGGCCTCGGCCTCGAAACCGCCCGTCGGCTCGTCGCCGCGGGCCACACCGTCTACATCGGCAGCAGGGACGCGGAACGGGGCTGCCGCGCCGCCGAGCAGGTGGGCGCGCGGACCGTCCTGCTCGACGTCACCGACGACGCGTCCGTGGCGGCCGCGGCCCAGGCGGTCGAGGCCGGGGGAGGCCTCGACGTACTGATCAACAACGCGGGCATCGAGACCCGGGACTCCGACAACAACGTGCCCGGCGCCGCCGATGTGACCGCCGACCAGATGCGGGAGGTGTTCGAGACGAACGTCTTCGGCACGGTGCGCGTCACCCAGGCGTTCCTGCCGCTCCTGCGACGCTCGCCCGCCCCCGTCATCGTCAACCTCAGCAGCGGCCTCGCCTCCCTGCACCGCGTCGCCGAGGCGGGCACCCCGGCGTTCGCGTACCCGGGTGTCGCCTACCCGGCGTCGAAGACCGCGGTCAACATGCTGACCGTGCAGTACGCGAAGGCGTTCCCCGGCATGCGGATCAACGCCGTGGAGCCCGGCTTCACCAGGACCGACCTGAACGGCAACACCGGGGTCCAGACCGTCGAACAGGGCGCCGAGATCATCGTCCGCATGGCACAGGTGGGCCCGGAAGGCCCCACGGGCGGCTACCGCGATGCCGAGGGTCCGCTGCCCTGGTGACCGACCACTGGTGACCGACCACTCCTGTCACGGCTTGCGGGCGAGGCCGCCGTGTTCGCCGATGGGCTCCAGGGTGGGGGAGTCGGAGTCCGGGCGCCAGAAGGGGACCGAGACGACGCCCGGGGCCAGGAGGTCCAGGCCGTCGAAGAACGCGGTGATCTGGTCGACGGGGCGCAGGAAGTACGGGACGGCGCCGGTTTCGTTGTAGGCGTCCTGGGCCTGTTCGTAGGCGGCGTCGGTGCCCCGTGAACCGTCGTTGATGGAGAGGTAGCTGCCGGAGGGCAGGCCCTCCATCAGGCGGGTGACGATGGCGCGCGCCCGGTCGTAGTCGGCGACGTGGCCCAGGATGTTGCTGAGGATCAGGGCGGTCGGGCGGCTGAGGTCGAGCGTCTCGGACGCGGCCGCCAGGATGCGGTCGGGGTCGGACAGGTCGGCGTCGACGTACGCGGTCGCTCCCTCGGGCGTCGAGGTGAGCAGGGCGCGGGCGTGCGCGAGGACCATCGGGTCGTGGTCGACGTACACGATCCGGGTCCGGGGATCGAGCCGCTGGGCGACCTCGTGGGTGTTGTCGACGGTCGGCAGGCCGGTGCCGATGTCCAGGAACTGCCCGATGCCCGCCTCGGTGACCAGGTGGGTGATGTTGCGGCGCAGGAAGGCACGGCTGCTGCGGGCGACCGTGACGATGCCGGGGAACACGGCGCTGTAGGCGTCGCCGGCTTCCTCGTCGACTGGGTAGTTGTCCTTCCCGCCCAGCCAGTAGTTCCAGATCCGGGCCGAGTGCGGCACCGATGTGTCGATCTTCTGATGCGCCGCAGATCCGGGCGTCGTGGCGTCGTCGGTCATGGGTAGCGTCCGTCTTTCCACCGAGGCGTGAAGTGTTCAACGCACAACCTACGTCCCAACCGTCCCGACACGTACACCAGTTCACGTTGTCGGCGCGTTCCGCGACCGGGTCTGTGACGTGACCGGGTCCGGTGGCGTCAGCGGTATGGCGGGACCTCCCGGCCTCCGCGAGGATGACCCCTTCGCGCGAGGCGTCCGCCGGGTCCTGTGGGGCGTGCGTGCGCGGCCGGGAGGAAGGGCATCGCGATGGGATCACACGCGGCGGTGAGACGGCGCAGGCCGTTCGTGCTCGCGGCGCTCGGCACCACACTGCTCGCCGCCCTGCTGGCCATCCCCAGCGCCGGGGGAGCGCCGCAGTCGGCCGATGCCTGCGGCAGCGTCGGCACGGAGCTGCCGCGCGGCGACTGCGGGCCGTTCTGGCAGGTCGTCGCCGAGGACTTCAACGGGGATCGGGTGCCGCTCGGCGCGTTCAGCGACTGCGACCATCACGCCGACACGTCCGCCGCGTACTGCGACGGTCTCAAGGGCTCCTACCGCGACAACTGGTGGGCCTACCCGACCGGTTGGCAGGACACGGCCAATGACCGGGGCCGTGACGTCGTCGGTGTCTACCACCCGGAGGACACCGTGAGCGTCGGCCCTGCGGAGAACGGCGACGGCCGTATGCGCATCCGGATGTGGCGGCCCGACGACGGAGGGCCGGTGCACGCGGCGGCGGTCGTACCGCGTGCCGTCATGCAGATGAAGTACGGCAAGTACAGCGCCCGTATCAAGGTGACCAAACCCGCCGCCGGGTACAAGTCGGCGTGGCTGCACTACGGCGGGGGCTGCGAGATGGACCACCCCGAGGGCAACTGGGCCGGATCCCTCACCGCCTTCCACCACCCGTGCGGCGGCGGCGAACAGGGTTCGTTCCGCGGCGCCGAAGAGTGGACCGAGTGGCACACGGTGTCGACCGAGTGGACCCCCGGACGCGTGCGCTTCTTCGTGGACGGACGGGAGACGGGGCAGGACACGCGGGGCGTGCCGGACCAGCCGCTGTCGTGGATTTTGCAGAACGAGAGCGCCCTGGAAGGCCCGGGAGCCGAGCCCGGCAGCAGCGCGCAGCTGGAGATCACCTGGGTCGCCGCGTACGCGTACGACTGGAAATAGGGCCGGAAGGGGCCGAGTGGTCCCGCGCCGCGGGGGCAGCAGCCTCATGTGCCTGCTGATGCGGATGTTTCAGCGGAGGCGGTTCGGCAAAGCGTACAAATATGGTGCAAATCGGCTACACGATGATGACCGAGCAGGCAGGGCCCCGTGCCCTCGTCGACGACCTGGTGGCGGCGGAACGGGCCGGATTCGACTTCTCGGTCACGTCCGACCACTACTTCCCCTGGCTCGACTCGCAGGGGCACGCGCCCTACGCGTGGAGCGTGCTCGGCGCGGCGGCCCAGGCGACCTCGCGGATCCCGCTCATGACGTACGTGACCTGCCCGACGGTCCGCTACCACCCGGCCGTGGTGGCCCAGAAGGCCGCGACGATGCAGCTGCTCTCCGAGGGGCGCTTCCGGCTCGGGCTCGGCTCGGGCGAGAACCTCAACGAGCACGTGGTCGGGGAGGGCTGGCCGTCCCCGCAGGTCCGCCTCGAGATGCTCGAGGAAGCGGTCGGCATCATCCGCGCGCTGTTCACCGGCGACAACGTCAACCACCAGGGCACCCACTTCGACGTGGCGAACGCCCGCCTGTGGGACCTGCCCGACGAGCTGCCGCCTATTGGCGTGGCCGTCTCCGGCGGACGGTCCTGCGCGCTGGCCGGCCGCCTCGCCGATCTGCTCATCGCCACCGAACCCAAGGCCGAGCTGCTCGACTCCTTCGACCGGCACGGCGGCAGCGGCAAGCCGCGCGTGGGCCAGCTGCCCGTCTGCTACGACACCGACAAGGACGCGGCCGTCGCCCGCGCACACGACCAGTTCCGCTGGTCGGCGGGCGGCTGGCCCGTGAACGCCGAACTGCCGGGACCGTCCGGCTTCGCGGGCGCCACCCAGCACGTCACCCGGCAGGACATCGCGGACCAGATCCCGTGCGGTGACGACGTCGACACCTTCGTCGACGCCGTACGTCCCTATGTCGAGGCGGGCTTCACGGAAGTCGCCCTGGTCCAGGTCGGCGGCGACCACCAACGCCCCTTCATCGACTGGGCCGAGCAGAAGCTGCTGCCCGCCCTGCGCGACCTCTGAGCACCTCACACCCCCGCGATCCAAGGGAGAACAGCGTGAACGACACCCACGGCCCCGCATCCCGCACCACGCAGCCCGACTCGCCCGACCTCGTGCAAGTGGTCCTCGGAGAGTGCTCCGCGGCCGACGCGGACGCCGTGTTCGGCGTGCTGCGCACCCACTTCCCCTCCGACCGCGGCGAGGACGCGCCGCACCGGACGGAACAGCCCCGGCCCGCCGTCTGGACCGGTGCCTTCCTCGCAGCCCACAGTCCGGGGCCTGTCCGAGGCGTGCTCCTCGCGGGCCCGGTCACCGCCGACCTGCAGGGCGGACCGGTGGCGGTGGGCCGACTGCGTGCCACGCTCGCATCGGCCTTCGTCGCCGCGGACACCGGCACGGCATCCGGCGACCAGGAGGTGCAGGTGCAACTGCGCCTGACGGGCGCCGAGCACGGGGAGCCGCCGCTCCCGGGGCGCTGAGGTCAGCCGGTGGTCGTCCGGGACGCCTCGCGCGGGGAGCCGTGCCGATCGATGACTCCCTCGACGATTCTCATCAGTCGGTCCCCCACCTGATCGACGCTTCCGTTCTGGGTGCTGACCTGCGCGCCTTCGAGCACGAAGGTGATCTCGGCCGCGGCCTGTTCGGGGTCCGGCAGCCCGGCATCGGCGCACATGGCGATCAGCCTGCGGGTCTGGTGGGCCTTGTGCTTCTCGATCACCTGCCGTGCGGGGTGGGCGCGGTCCGGCAGCTCGGCGATGGAGTTGATGAAGGGGCAGCCCCGGTGTGAGATCGCCGGCAGCCCCTCGGCGATGAAGCGGGCCAGGCCCAGGATCTGCTCCCTGGGCTGCCGGGGGTATCGGGCCTCGACCCGGTCGAAGGCCGCGCGGTATTCGGCGGCGACGATCCGCAGCCACTCCGCGACCAGGGCGTCCTTGGTCTCGAAGTGCCGGTAGATCGCCATTTTGGTGGTCTCGGCCCGGTCGGCGATCGCCTGGACGCCCACGCGCTGGATCCCCTCGCTCTGGAAGAGCTCTTCCGCGGCGTCGAGGATGCGCTCGCGAGGCGGCAGTTTCGCCACTCTGCCCGGCCTGCCGGCGGTCGATGTCATGCCTGCTCCGTGACGTCCGGTCAGTTGTGGGGCTCTCAACGCCTGCTACGGTACCAGCCCGTCCCATGCGATACCGATCGGTATCGTGAGGGACTCGACGGTATCGTTCTTTCCGCTGGGAGTGACAGTGAGAATTGCCGAGTACGTGACCTTCGACGCGGTCGGGCTCGCGGAGCTCGTGGCCCGGGGCGAGGTGACCCCCGCCGAGCTGGAAGCAGCCGCCCGCGAGGCCGCGAGGGCGGTCGATCCGCAGATCAACGCCATCGTCGAGACCTGGCCGACCGACGACGAGCCCACCCCCGGCAGCACACCGCTGGCCGGGGTCCCTTTCCTGATCAAGGACCTCGGAGTCTCCATGGCAGGGAGGCGCATGGAGCTGGGCAGCCGTCTCGCCGTCGGCAACGTCGCAGCTGCCGACTCCTCCCTGATGGTGCGTCTTCGCCGCGCGGGCCTCGTGACGTTCGGGCGCACCGCGACACCGGAGTTGGCCTACAGCATCACGACGGAACCACTCCTGCACGGCCCGGTCCGCAACCCATGGGATCTGGAGCGGAGCGCGGGCGGATCCAGCGGGGGAGCGGGCGCGGCTGTCGCGGCCGGGGTGGTCCCGATCGCACACGGCACCGACGCCGCGGGCTCGATCCGCATACCCGCCGCCTACAACGGCCTCTTCGGGCTCAAGCCCACCCGTGGCCGCGTCTCCATGGGCCCCGACGTCGACGAGATCTTCAGCGGGCTTGCCGTGCACGGCAGCGTCAGCCGCACGGTGCGCGACAGCGCGGCACTGCTCGACCGGATCCGCGGGCCGGAAGCGGGCGACCCCTACTTCGCCGAGCAGCCGCCCCGGCCCTATGCGGAGGAAATCACCCGCCACCCAGGAGTGCTGCGCATCGGTGTCCTCACCCAGGCATGGGGCGGACGCAGGACCACGAAACCGGTGGCCGACGCTCTCAGCCGTACCGTGCGCCTGCTCGAATCCCTCGGCCATCAGGTGGAGGAGGTCACGGTGGACCTCGGGGCCGACTGGGAGGAGTTCGTCCTGGCCAACGCCCGGCTGATGACGGCGAATCTCACGGCCTTGGTCGACGGTCTCGCCGCCGCCTTCGACCGGCCCGCCGACTCCTCGACCCTGGAGTCGGAGACCCTGGCCGGCTACCACTACGGGCAGCGGGTCAGCGGACCCCAGTTCGTCGCCGCCCTCGCGATGCGGAACAGGGTGGCTCGTAGCCTGGCGCGGTGCTTCGACGCCCGCGACGTGCTGCTCACCCCGACCTTGCCGGAGCTTCCGATGCCCCTGGGTGCTTACGCCGAGGGCACGGAGGCGCTTGACGGCCTCGGCTGGATCGAGCGCCTCAACGACCGCTCGCCGTTCACCACGGCGTTCAATGTCGCGGGCACGCCTGCCATGTCCGTGCCCGTGACGGCCGATCCCGGGACGGGGCTGCCGATCGGCATGCAGTTCGCCGCCGGCTACGGGCGCGAAGGCCGTCTCTTCCGCCTCGCAGGCCAACTGGAACAGGCAAGCCCGTGGTCGGGCCGCACCCCCGCGGTGTGGGCGGGGAACCACGGGGGCCGTCCCGGATAACGCGGCTTTGCTCAGCCCTTGGTGTGCGGGTCAGCCCTTGGCGCCCGGGTCGGACGGGCCGTACCAGACCGTCGTGGCGTTGCAGAACTCGCGGATGCCGTGCCCCGCGAGCTCACGTCCGTAGCCCGAGCGCTTGACGCCGCCGAAGGGCAGGCCCGGGTGGGAGGCGGTCATGCCGTTGAAGAAGACGCCGCCCGCCTGGATGTCCCGTACGCAGCGCTCGACGTCGGAGTCGTCGCGGGTCCACACGTTCGAGCTGAGCCCGAACGGCGAGTCGTTGGCCAGGGTTACGGCCTCGTCCAGGTCCGCCACGCGATAGAGCGTGGCCACCGGGCCGAACGCCTCCTCCCGGTGGATGCGCATCTGAGGGGTCACGTCGGCCAGGACGGTGGGGGAGTAGTACCAGCCACGCTCCTGCTCCTTGGGGCGCTGCCCGCCGCACAGCGCGGTGGCGCCGCGGTCGAGCGCGTTGTCGACGAGTTCCTCCAGGTCCTTGCGGCCCTGTTCGGTGGCGAGCGGGCCGACATCGGTGTCCTCGTCCGCCGGGTCGCCGACGGTCAACTCCCGCATGCCCGCGACGAATCGGTCACGGAAGGCGTCGTAGACGTCGGCGTGCACGATGAAGCGCTTGGCGGCGATGCAGGACTGCCCGTTGTTCTGCACCCGGGCGGTCACCGCGGTCGCGGCGGCCCGCTCGACGTCGGCGCTCGGCAGTACGAGGTAGGGATCGCTGCCGCCCAGCTCCAGGACGGTCTTCTTGATCTCGTCACCGGCGATGGACGCCACCGAGCGACCGGCCGGTTCGCTGCCGGTGAGAGTCGCCGCCGCGATCCGCTCGTCGCGCAGGATGCCCTCGACGGCACCCGAGCCGACCAGCAGCGTCTGGAAGCAGCCCTCGGGGAACCCGGCGCGGCGGAAGAGATCCTGGAGGTAGAGGGCCGTCTGGGGGACGTTCGACGCGTGCTTGAGCAGACCGACGTTGCCCGCCATGAGGGCGGGGGCCGCGAACCGTACGACCTGCCAGAGAGGGAAGTTCCACGGCATCACGGCCAGCACGACGCCGAGGGGGCGGTAGCGGACGACGGCCCGGTCCGCGCCGGAATCCGCGACGTCGGCCTGTGCGGGCCGCTCGTCCGCGAGCAGCTCCTCGGCCCGCTCGGCGTACCAGCGCATGGCCTTGACGCACTTGGCCGCCTCGGCCCTTGCCGCCTTGACGGGCTTGCCCATCTCGGTGGTCATGGTGCGGGCGATGAACGCGTTGTCCTCCTCGAGGAGATCGGCGGCCCGGTTCATCAGCCGGGCACGCTCGCTGAAATCGCTGGTGCGGTACCGGCCGAACGCGGCGTGGGCGGCCGCCAGACGAGCCTCGACCTTCACGTCATCGAGCTGCTCGAAGGTCTCGAGCGTCTCGCCGGTGGCGGGGTCGACCGTGGCGATGGGCATGCCGTTCCTCCTGGGACGCCTAGCGCGACTCGGGAGGATCCTCGTGGGGCTCCTCCCAGGAATCCGCGCGCGGCTGGGGTTCCTGTGGCGGGTCGGGGCGTCGAGTGACCTGCCGCCGTCCGAAAATGAACAGACCGAGCAGTACGACGACGATCACCACGCCGATGATCAGCATCAGCGACGAGGTTCCGCTTGCGGCGAGGGGCATGAATGGCCTCCTGTACGGCCCGAAGTCTGTGGTTCCGGGCATTGCGGGCCCCGGGATTCACCCTAGAGCGACATGCTCGGGCAAGCATGCGCAGCGACGTGACGGGTGCCCTGACATGCGGAGCGCACACTTCCTGTTTGCCGGCCGGGTTCCTCGGGCGGGGCCGTCAGAGGATCTCCAGGGGCTCCTTGCGCACTGGCGCGGGGAACGCGGCGTCCAGCGCCTTGAGGTCGTCGTCGGTGAGGCTGAGGTCGAGGGCGGCGTGGTTCTCCTCCACGTGCGCCGCGGTGGAGGCCTTCGGGATGGCGATGACGTCGTCGTGGCGCAGCACCCAGGCGAGCGCCACCTGAAGCGGTGTGCACCCGTGCGCCGACGCCACCGACTCCAGGGCCTGATGGCCGAGCAGTCGGCCCTGCTCCAGCGGGGAGTACGCCATCAAGGGCACCGAGCGTGCGCGGCACCAGGGGAACAGGTCGTACTCGGGGCCGCGGCGGGTGAGGTTGTAGAGCACCTGGTCCGTCTGCGGGAGGGCGCCTTCGGGGAGTTCCGTCAGGTCGTCGACATCGAGGTTGCTCACGCCCCAGGCGCCGATGCTGCCGTCGCTCACGAGGCCTTCGAGCGCCTCGACGGTCTCGGAGAGCGGGACACCGCCCCGCCAGTGCAGCAGATACAGGTCGATCTGTTCGGTGCCAAGACGGCGCAGGCTCGCGTGGCAGGCCTCGGCGGTGCCGCGGGCGTCGGCGTTCGACGGCAGCACCTTGCTCACCAGGAACACGTCGTCGCGGTGCCCGCGAATCGCCTCGCCGACCAGCTCCTCGGAGGCGCCCATCCCGTACATCTCCGCCGTGTCGATCAGCGTCATGCCCAGGTCCAGACCCCTGCGGAGGGAGGCCAACTCCTCGGCGCGGCGCGCAGGATCGTCGCCCATGTGCCAGGTGCCCTGGCCCAGGGCGGGCACGCTCACGCCGGAGGGGAAGGTCACTGTCCTAGCCGCTGCCATCACGTATCCCTTCTCGCACTTCTGCTCTCTGCTTCGCCAAGAACATCACCACGCCCCCGTGCCGTCGCACAACTGATCACCACCAGTACGCGGGATAGCGCGGCGCGCTGGGACGGGCACAGGAGGCGGCCCACCCCGCCAGGACGACCACGACGACCGATCCGGCGAGCAGGGGGACGAAGGTGGCGGGCCGGGGGTGGTGCAGGACGATGACGACGGCGGTGGCGCAGGCCGGCGAGTGCGGGGTGCGCGCCACGGTCATGACGGCGAGGCCGATGCCCGCGGCCAGCGCGGCGGCCCAGGGGGCGCTGCCCAGAGCGGCGAGGATCGCGTATCCGACGCCGGCGCACAGCAGATGCCCGGCGATCACGCTGCGCGGCTGGGCCAGCGGGAGCCGCGGGACGCTGTGCACGATCGCGGCGGACGCGGCGAGCGGGGGTATGAGGACCGGCTCGTGGACGACGGAACCGACGGCGACGAGCGCCAGCAGAACGGCGGTGACGGCACTGATGTTGTGCAGGGCGGTGCCCGCGGGCGGTGGGGCGGGGGCGCGGCCCGCAAGGCGGGGCAGGATGCGTGGACGTGTGCCGGTACGGGGGTGCGGCTGGGCAGGCGCGGGCGGCGCCTCGATGATTTCGTCGGTGCTCAAGAGAAGGACGTTCCGGACTTCAGCCGACGGGGGACCCGGACGGCGGGGTGACAGAGGGCAGGAGTCGCCACGGCCGCCCGTACGGTCGGCAGGGGGCGCCGGCACATCGGCGGCCCGGGGTCGGGGCGTCCGCGTACTCACCCGAGATCCTACGAAGTCGAGTCGCGCGGCTAGCGGCCAGGTCCGGTGATCACTGTGCTGACCTGGACCAATACAGTGATCATTTGACGTGCGACACGACGGGGGACCGTCAGGCGGCAGGGCAGAGCGCCGCGGGATCGGCCGGGGCCGAGGCGCGGGCCACGGCCGTGTGCACGGGACGGGCCGGGGCCGTGGCGGCGGCCTGCGAGCGGCTGCGTGCGAAGACGACGAGGCGCAGCACCACGAACCGCGCGACACCGGCGAGCGCGGAGGCCGTCAGGTAGACGACCTGCTCGAGCACCGCACCGGGCGACGTCACCAGCTGCTGCAGGACGAGCATCGCCACGCAGGTCACCGCATACGCGGCCGCAGCGGACCCGGCCGACTGGGCATGCTGGCGCCAGGTCGCGCGCCCGCCCGCACCGAACGTGAAGCGGGCGTGCAGCTCGGTGGCCAGGAGCGTGGAGACCGCGGTGACAAATGCGTTGGCCAGAACCCAGGGAATCCAGGAGGCTAGGCCCGCCACCGCGAAGCTGGAGGCGAGCCCCACCCCGCCGCCGCAGAGCACGAAGCGGGCGAACGCGGTGAAGGTGCCGGGCGCTGTCTGCTGCTGATTCTGTGCTGTCTTCATGGCCCGGCCCCTTAGATGACTCACTCCGCGTAACGCGCGTCCCTCGGCCTGCGAGGCCGAGGGATGCTCCCCTTGGTGCCATCATGGCACATGCGTGGCGCCATGTGGAGTCATTTATGGCACCACGTGTGCCGTCAGCGGCGTCACGGTGGATTCGGAGGGCGGATCGGTCGGGTGCTTGGCCTTGCCCGCGCCCCGCAGCAGGACGAGACAGAAGAGGCCCGCCGCGGCCATGACGACGGCCGCGCCGAGTGCCGCGAAGCCCATCCCGTGGGTGAAGGCGTCACGTGCCGCCGACAGCACGGTGTCCGCCGTGCTTGAGGGGAGTCCCGCGGCCACGGTCGTCGCGCCGCCCAGGGTTTCGCGTACCGCGTCGGCGTGCGGAACGCCCGCCGGGAGCGCGTCGGCCATGTCGCGGCCGTACACCGCCGCGCCGATCGAGCCGAGGATCGCCATGCCCAGGGCTCCGCCCAGCTCCTGCCCCGACTCGAGGACGGCCGCGGCCGAGCCCGCGCGTTCCGGCGGTGCGGCTCCGAGGGCGAGTTCATTGGCGAGCGTCATGGCGGCGACCAGGCCGCCCGCGTAGACCGATGCGCCGGCCAGCGTGACCCAGAGCGCCGTGTCGGCGTGCACCTGGGTCAGCCAGAGGAAGCCGCAGGCGGAGACGAGGAAGCCGCCGCCCATGACAAAGGCGCGGTCGACGTGCTGGGCGAGCACGGCCGCGACCGGGGCCATGACGGCCAGACCCGCGGCCGGCACCAGGCTCCACAGGGCGGCCTCGAACGGGCTCATCCCGAGGACGGACTGCAGATACTGCGTGAGATAGACGGCCATGCCCACCGTGGCGAACATGGCGAGGAGGTTGGCGACCACCGGGCCGCCGAAGGCGCGCCGGCCCAGCAGGCCGAGGTCGATCATCGGGTGCGTCAGACGCTTCTGGCGGTGCACGAAGACGAAGCCGAGCACCAGGCCCGATGTGACGCCGAGAGCGGGCAGCGGCTCGTAGCCGTGCTGGGCCAGCTCCTTGATGCCGTAGACGACCGGGAGCAGGGCGGCGAGCGAGAGTGCCGCGCTCAGCAGGTCGAAGCGGCCCTGCTGCGGCGCCTTGAACTCCGGCACCAGGAACGGGACCAGGGCGAGCAGGAGCGCCATCGCGGGCAGATTGATCAGGAAGACCGAACCCCACCAGAAGTGCTCAAGGAGCAGACCGCTGACCACGGGGCCCAGGGAGATGCCCGCGGTCATGACCCCCGTCCACAGGGTCACCGCCTGGGCGCGCTGCCTCGTGTCGCGGAACAGATTGCGGATCAGGGCGAGTGTGGACGGCATCAGGGCCGCGCCGCCGAGACCCAGCAACGCCCGTACGGCGATGAGCAGTTCGGCCGAATGTGCGTATGCGGCGGCGATCGAGGCCGCGCCGAAGACCGCGGCGCCCCCGAGCACCAGCGTGCGCCGGCCGACCCGGTCGCCGAGGGCGCCCATGGTGATCAGGAGGCCGGCGAGGACGAAGCCGTACATGTCGAGGATCCACAGCTGCTGTGTGGCGCTGGGTTCCAGGTCCTGGCTGATGTAGGGAATCGCGAAGTAGAGGATCGAGACGTCCATCGAGACCAGGAGCAGGGGCAGCATCAGGACGCCGAGGGCGGTCCATTCCTTGCGGCCCGCGCGGGTGTTGGGTGTGTTCTCCATGTCCGGCACGGAATCGGATCGGCGCGTACACCGCAAACAATGACCTAGTGCACCTCCCTGAGTGCCGCTGCCCAGCAGGGTGAGGGTGCACCTGGTGCACTAGTACAGTGAGCCCATGGCCGCCGACCCGCCCTATCTCCGCATCGCACAGGACATCCGCCACCGGATCGACTCCGGCGAGCTCGCTCCCGGCGACCGTGTCCCCTCCACCCGGCGCATCACCCAGGAGTGGGGCGTCGCCATGGCGACCGCGACGAAGGCGCTCGCCGCACTGAACCAGGAGGGCCTGGTACGCGCCGTGCCCGGTGTCGGCACGGTGGTCGCGGAGCCGGCGCGGGAGTACCGAGTGGCCCCCGGCCAGGGCCTGAACCGCGAGCGCATCATCCGCACCGCGATCGCGTTCGCCGACGCGGAGGGGCTCGCGGCGCTGTCCATGCGACGCGTCGCGGCCGAGTTCGGCACCTCCACCATGGCCCTGTACCGGCATGTCCCGAGCAAGGGCGAACTCGTACGGCTGATGTCGGAGGCGGTGTTCAGCGAGGAACCGCCGGGCCCAGGGCCGGGTGGCTGGCGTGCACAACTGGCCCGGGAGGCGCGGTGGTTGTGGGGTGCGTACGAGCGTCACCCCTGGCTGGGGCGGGCGATGGCCGCCCTCACCCGGCCGATCGCCTCACCCCACGCCATGCGGTACACGGAGCGTGTCCTCGCCGCCCTGAGCGGCGTGGGACTCACCCCGTACCAAATGATCCACGTCCACCTCTCGCTCCTCGCCCATGCCCAAGGTGTCGCGATGGCAAGCGAGTTGGAGGCCCAGGCGCGGCAGGACACCGGCATGACCCCCGAGGAGTGGATGACGTCCCACGAGCCCCGGATGGACGCGATCCAGACCAGCGGGGCCTATCCGATCCTGTCCACGCTCTTCGGCGAGGACGCATTCGACCTCGAGCTCGGCACGCTCTTCGAGTTCGGGCTCGAACGGCTCCTTGACGGAGTCGCGGAACTCATCGACGGCCAGGGCGTCCCCCAGTCCTGAAGGTCGTCAACGCACCAGGCAGGGGCGCTTGTTGTCGAACTGCCAGCCGGGGATGAGGTAGCGCATGCCGGTGGCGTCGTCGCGCGCGCCCAGTGCCTTGTGCAGGTACAGGTCGTGGGCCGCCAGGAGACGGTCCATGTCGAGCTCGATGCCCAGGCCGGGGGCGTCGGGCACGGCGATCTCGCCGTTGACGATGCGGGGCGGGGCGGTGGTGAGGCGCTCCAGGCCCTCCTGCCAGATCCAGTGGGTGTCCAGGGCGTTGTAGTCCCCGGGGGCCGCGGCCCCGCAGTGGGTGACCATGGCCAGGGATATGTCGAAGTGGTTGTTGGAGTGGCAACCCCAGGTGAGGCCCATCGCGTTGCACAGCTGCGCCACGCGCACGGAGCCCTGCATGGTCCAGAAGTGCGGGTCGGCGAGGGGGATGGAGACCGACTGCAGGGCCAGGGCGTGGGTCATCTGCCGCCAGTCGGTGGCGACCATGTTGGTGGCGGTCGGCAGCCCCGTGGCGCGGCGGAACTCGGCCAGGACCTCACGGCCGGAGTAGCCGTCCTCGGCGCCGCAGGGGTCCTCGGCATAGGCGAGCGTGTCGGTCAGGGGCGTGCACAGCTCGATCGCCTCGCGCAGCGACCATGCGCCGTTGGGGTCGAGGGTGATGCGGGCCTGGGGGAAGCGGTCCTTGAGCGCGCGTACGGCCGCGACCTCCTCGGCTCCCTCCAGGACGCCGCCCTTGAGCTTGAAGTCCCGGAAGCCATAGCGGTCGTAGGCGGCTTCGGCCTGCCGGACGATCGCGTCGGGGGACAGCGCCTGCTCGTGCCGGACGCGGTGCCAGTCGACGGGGGAATCGGGCTCGCGGACGTACTCCAGATCGGTGCGGTCGGGGTCGCCGACGTAGAAGAGGTAGCCGAGGACGCGGACGGAGTCGCGCTGCTGTCCGTCCCCGAGCAGCGCCGCGACGGGCACCTCCAGGTGCTGGCCCAGGAGGTCGAGCAGCGCGGATTCGACGGCGGTGACGGCGTGGACGGCGGTGCGCAGGTCGAACGTCTGGGCGCCGCGTCCGCCTGCGTCACGGTCGGCGAAGCGGTCGCCGATCTCGCGCAGGACGCGCTTGTAGTCACCGACGCGGGCGCCGACGACGAGGGACTCGGCGTCGCGCAGGGTCTGGGTTATCTTCTCGCCGCCCGGCACTTCGCCCAGGCCCGTGCGGCCCTCGGAGTCCCGCAGGACCACGATGTTGCGGGTGAAATAGGGGCCGTGCGCGCCGGAGAGGTTCAGCTCCATGCAGTCCCGGCCTGCGACCGGGTAGACGCTGAACGCGGTGACGGTCGGCTGCCTGTTCATGATCACGGATTCCTCGGGTGTCGGAGGTAGGGGGAGTTCGAAGCGGGGTGCGGGTCGGGTGGTGGGTCAGAGGCTGAGGACGTCCAGGGCCCACTCCACCGCGAGTACGCCGCCGAGGCCGAGGATCGCGAGCACCGTCGTATAGGTGGTGCGGACCTTGATCGCCTCGATGACGGAGAGGTTGAAGTACTCCTTGAACAGCCAGAATCCGGGGTCGTTGACGTGCGAGAAGGCGATCGATCCGCAGGAGACGGCGAGCACCAGGATCTCGGGGTGGACGCCGCTGTTCGCCAGGAGCGGCAGCACCACACCGGAGGCGGTGACGACGGCGACCGTGGCGGAGCCGAGGGCGATACGCAGGATCACCGCGATGAGCCACGCGAGGATGATCGGCGAGATGGACCAGCTGTCGGTGGTGTCCTTGATGTGGTCGGATATGCCGCCTTCGACGAGGACGTTCTTGAAGGCACCGCCCGCCCCGATCACCAGCAGGATCATCGCCATGGCCTGCGCCGCCGACGTACAGGAAGCGCTGACGTCGGCCAGGCTGCGGCCGATGCGCGGGCCGAACGCCCAGATCGCCAGGAGGAGGGTCAGAAGAAGCGCGATGGGTGCCGAGCCGATGAAGGTGACGAAGTGGAGGAACGGGCTCTCGCCTGAGGTGGCCATCTCGGTCACCGAGGCACCGGCGATCAGTACGACGGGGAAGAGCGCCACGGTCAGCGCCCAGCCCATGCCGGGCATCTCCTCGTCGGTGAACTCGCGCTCGCTGACGAGGCCCTTGGGGATGGAGGGGTTCATCGCCTTGATGAACGGAAGCCGCGGCCACACGAGCGCGATCAGCGCGCCGGCGGGTACCGCGATGAACAGGCCGTAGACCAGGGTGAGTCCGACGGAGGCGTGGAACGTCGCGGCCACGGCGGTGGGGCCCGGATGCGGAGGCAGGAAGCTGTGCATCGTGGAGAGCGTGATGGACATCGGAAGCCCGATCCACAGCAGCTTCGCCCCGGTGACGCGTACGAGGGTGAAGGCGATGGGCACGATGATGATGAAGGCGACCTCGTAGAACATGGTGACGCCGATGAGCATGGACGTGACCACCATGGCCACTTGGACCCATCGCGGTCCGAAGGCGTCCAGCATCTTGTTGGCGATGCGCTGCGCGGCACCGGAGTCCCCCATGACGCGGCCGACCATGGCGCCGAGCCCGATGACGAGCATGGTGTCGCCGATCTGGCCGCCGATGCCCTCCGAGAGGACGTCGGGGATCGTGGCGACCGGAATCCCCTGTACGAGGGCGACGGCGACCGCCACGAACAGGAGGGCGGCGAAACCGTTCAGTTTCAGCCGGGTCATGAGGAACAGCAGGACCAAGACGCTGATCCCGACTACGACGAGCGGCATTTCAGTTCCCCTTTGAACTGTGGATGCGGGTGTGTTCAGGGCCTGTGCCGCGTGGCCCGGACCAGGTCAAGACCGGCGTCGAGCACCTTCTCCAGGTCGGCGATGTCCTCAGGGCCGGGGTCGGTGAGGGGCGCGCGCACCGGGCCGACCGGGAGGCCGCGCAGCCGGGCGGCGGCCTTGACGAGCGAGACGGCGTATCCGGGAGCCCGGTCGCGCAGCTCGACCAGCGGGACGTAGAACTCCCGAAGGAGCCGGTCCACCGCGGTGTCGTCCCGTTCCCGCAGTGCGGTGAAGAAGGCGTTCGCGATCTCGGGGGCGAAGGCGTGGACGGCGGAGGAGTAGGCAGGGACACCGACGGTGGCGTACGCACGGGCCTGGATCTCCGCGGTGGCGGCGCCGTTGAAGAAGAGGAAGCCGTCGGGGGCGGCAAGGGTGAGGCGCTGCAGCCGGTCGAGGTCGCTGTGCCCGTCCTTGAGGCCGATGACGGTGGGGATCCCGGCGATCCGGCGCAGGGCATCGGCACGGAAGGTGACCTGGCCGCGCTGATAGGCGATGAGAGGAAGCCGCGTGCCGGCGGAGAGGCGGCGCAGCTGTTCCACCAGGCCGTCCTGTGACGCCTCGACCAGGTAGTGGGGCATCACCAGCAGGGCGTCCGCGCCCTCCTCCTCCGCGATCCGGGCGAACCGCAGCGACTGGGCCCACCCATAGCCGGTGCCCGCCACCACCGGCAGCCGGCCGTCGGCGACCTCGACCGTGACCCTGATGACCGCGCGGTACTCCTCCTCGTCGAGCGAGAAGAACTCGCCGGTTCCGCACGCGGGGAACACCGCGCCCGGCTGCGCCGCCAACTGAGCCGTCAGATAGGAGCGGTAGGACTCCAGGTCCAGGCCGCCGTCGCTGTCCATGCTCGTCAGCGGGAAGGACAGCACGCCGCGCGCCATGCCCTCCCGCAGCCGCTGGGCAACGCTCTGGGGCGTCGTACTGAGCTTGGTCGTGCTGTGTTCGTTCATGCCGTGCTCGTTCATGAATCTCATCTCTATATGCAGATGGCGTCCACGTATGAGAATGGAGGCTAGGGTCATGAATGACAGGGGTCAATGGGTGGACGCCGCGGATCTACGATGGGCGCATGGCGGAGAGCAGCAGCACGGACCGCGCGGCCGGCCCGGGAGTCCGCGGGGTGAAGTCGGCGCTGCGCACCGTCGCGCTGCTTGAGCTGCTCGCCGAACGCGCCGACCGGCCGGCCCGCCTTGACGAACTCGCCGAAGAGATGGACGTGCCGCGCAGCAGCATGTACCAGCTGCTGCGGACCCTGGTCGACTGCGGCTGGGTGCGCACGGACACCACCGGATCCCTCTACGGCATCGGCATCCGCACGCTGCTCACCGGCACGAGCTACCTCGACGGTGACGCGCGGGTGCGCGCCATCCGCCCGTATCTGGACGAGGCCTCGGACGCCCTGGGCGAGACGATCCACCTGGCACGGCTCGACGGCCCGAACGTCGTGTACCTCGCGACCCGTGAGTCCCACGAGTACCTGCGCACCATCAGCCGGGTCGGCCGCCGCGTCCCCGCGCACGCCGGAGCCCTCGGCAAGGCACTGCTTGCCGAGCGGCCGGACGCCGAACTCCCGCTCGGCGAAGGCCCGTTGACCGCGTTCACGCAGAGCACGCACACCGACCGCGCCGTGCTGCTCGCCGACCTCGGACGGGTGCGTGAGCGCGGCTACGCGATCGACCGCGAGGAGACGGTGAGCGGCATCGCGGGCTTCGGCTTCGCCCTGCGCTACGACGCGCCGGCCGTCGACGCCATCAGCTGCTCGGTGCCCGTGGCCCGGCTCACCGACGCACACCAGAGCCGCGTCGTGTCCGTCATGCGGGAGATCCAGACGAAGATCGAAAGCCTCCTGTCCCCCGTCTCGGGCGCGCCCGACTGGCGCTGACGGTCCGCGAAAGTCGGTGGCGCGCCGGACCCTCGCGGGCGACCATGGCCCGCATGAGCGACCGACCCGAACGATGGACGCAGGCGACCACCTACCCCGACATGTGGGCCGACCCGGACGACGACCCGCGCAACAGCGACGGAGTCAGCCCGGACGGTGAGCTGGCGACGCTGCAGGACTTCCTGAAGAGCTACCGCCTGACCCTGCGGATGAAGTGCGAGGGGCTGACCCCTGAGCAACTGGCCCTCCGTTCGGTACCGCCGTCGACGATGTCGCTGCTCGGCCTGGTGCGGCACCTCGCCGAGGTGGAGCGGGACTGGCGCAACTGGCTCCGCGACGGCGATCAGCTGCCGAAGCTGTACGGCGAGCGCGACGCGGACTTCGACGGAGCGGTCGGCGAGCAGGCCCAGGTCGATGCCGCGTACGCCGATCTGGCGCGCGAGCAGGCCGCGTTGGACGCCGAGCTGGCCCAGCACCCGGACCTGGGCGAGCGGTTGGGCAAGGACGGGTTCGCGGTCCGGGAGCTCATGGTGCACAGGATCGAGGAGTACGCCCGGCACTGCGGGCAGGCCGACCTGCTGCGTGAGTGCATCGACGGCAGGGTCGGCCAGTAGCGTCAACTCGGCTCCCCCTTGCAGGGGTTCCTCTGCCCGCGCCCGCTGCTCGGTGTGGCCCGGCGGCCTCGACGTTCCGCTACCGAGCGGTGTGTGCGTTGTGCGAAGATCCGGAGACCATTCGACGGTCACCGCGAGCGGACTCGGCTCCGTGGTGCCGTCGGCAACGGCCCAGCGGCCAGGCGGACTTACCGGGTGGGGAAGGCGGGAGCATAGCGGTGGCGCCACAGCCATGGACTTCCGGCGTGCGGTTGGCGGCCGAGAACGACATTGCACCGGCGCGGCAGTTGCCGCAGCCGTCGGTGCTGTTGGTCGAGGACGATCCCGGCGACGCGCTCCTGGTCGAGGAACTCGTCGCCGACAGCGCCCTGAAGATGCGCCTGCGGTGGGTGCGCTCCATGTCCGAGGCGCGTGAGGCACTGGCCTTGGAGGTGCCGGACTGCGTGCTGCTCGACCTCCATCTGCCGGATGCCCAGGGGCTGGAGGCCGTGTCCATGGTCCAGTCCCATGCCGACCAGGTCGCGGTCGTCGTGCTCACGGGCCTCGCCGAGGAGGAGACCGGCCTCGCCGCCGTGACCGCGGGGGCCCAGGACTACCTCGTCAAGGGCCGGGTGGAACCGGAGCTGTTCGGCCGGGCCGTGCGCTACGCGATCCAGCGCAAGCAGGCCGAGCAGGCGGGCGTCGCCCTGAAGGCCAGCCAGATGCAGGCCCAGGAGAACGCCCGCCTCGAACGGGGACTGCTGCCGAGGCCGCTCCTGAACAGCGCGGGTGTGGACGTCGTGGCCCGCTACCGGCCAGGCCGCGCCCAGGCCCTGCTTGGCGGCGATTTCTACGACATCGTCCAGGGCGCGGACGGCACCGTGCACGCGCTCATAGGGGACGTCTCCGGCCACGGCCCCGACGAGGCGGCCCTCGGCGTCGCGCTGCGCATCGCCTGGCGCACGCTGGTGCTCAGCGGCGTCACCGGCCCCGAACAGGTGGGCAGGCTCGAGGAGATCATGCTGGCGGAGCGTGCGAAGCCGTATGTCTTCGCCACGCTGACGAGCCTCTCCGTCCCGGCGGGGGCACAGCACGTGCGGCTGACGCGCGCCGGCCATCCCGGGATGCTGCTGCGCACCGCGGAGGGCGGCGTCGAGTGGGTCGAGGTGGCCGGCGGTCCTGCCCTGGGCGTCGTGCCCGGCGCGCTGCGCTGGCCGGTCGAGGAGGTGCCCCTTCCCGCGGGCTCGGCACTGGTGCTGTTCACCGACGGCCTGTTCGAGGGGCATGTGGGCAAGGGCCGCCGGCGTCTCGGCGAAGAAGGACTCCTCGGCCTCGCACGGGGGTTGGCCGAGCTGGCGCCGGAGGCGTTCGTCGACACGCTCATCCAGCGGGCCGAGGATCTCGCCGAGGACCAGGGCGGCCTGGCCGACGACGTGGCCGTGGTGCACCTGCACTGGCACGGGGACGGCGACGGGCCGACGCGAGCGGTGGCCGAAGGGCGCTACAAGAGCAGTATCGGGGAGCAACGCCGTGGCTGAGACGAGGAGCAGGGCATGGATCGGCCGTCGGCTGACGGTGCAGGGCTGGTTCCAGCTGGTGCTGGCTCTGATGGCGCTTCTGGTGGTCGTCGGCACCGTGGTCGGCGCCCGCCTCCTTGGACAGACCGCGGACGTGACCGACCAGTTGACCGACCGCCTCCAGCCCGCCCGGACGCAGGCGTACCGCCTGCAGGCAGCTCTGGTGAACCAGGAGACCGGCGTCCGGGGCTACGCCATCACCGCCGACCGTCAGTTCCTCGACCCCTACGTCCAGGGCAAGCGGGACGAGGCCCGCGCCGCCGCTCGGCTGCGCGACCTCATCGGCGACCGGCCCCGCCTGATGGCGGACCTCAAGGCGGTCCAGCGGGAGGCGGCGGACTGGCGGCGCGCCTACGCCGAGCCGCTGGTGGCCGATGTGACGCCCGGTGAGCCACGCGCCGTCGCGGCGACGAACGCAGGGCGCGGCAAGAAGGTCTTCGACCGGATCCGCACGGTGTGGGCCGCGCAGAACGCCGACCTGGCACGGGCCGTCGAGGACGGCAAGGACGAGCTGGACAGCACCCGCACGGTGCGCACCGTGATCCTCGGCGCCATGGTGGCGGTCTTCCTGCTGTCCGGGATCGCCCTGGCGTTCCTGGTGCGCACGCTGGTGGCCCGCCCTCTGGAGGCGTTGCGCGTCTCGTCGCGCCAGGTGGCGCGCGGCGCTTTCGACCACGTCATCACGGTCGACGGTCCAGCGGACCTCAGGGCGGTGGCAGAGGACGTGGAGGGCATGCGGCAGCAGATGGTGGCGGAACTGGAAGCCTCACGCCGCCAGCGGGACGTGCTGACCCAGCAGGCGGCAGAACTGGACGCCCAGGCCGTGGAACTGCGGCGCTCCAACGCCGAACTGGAGCAGTTCGCCTACGTCGCGTCGCACGACCTGCAGGAGCCCCTGCGCAAGGTCGCCTCCTTCTGCCAGCTCCTGGAGAAACGGTACGCAGACACGCTCGACGACCGGGCCAAGCAGTACATCGACTTCGCGGTCGACGGCGCCAAGCGCATGCAGGTCCTCATCAACGACCTGCTCACCTTCTCCCGGGTCGGGCGCCTCAACGACGCCCGGGTGCCCGTCGACCTCGACCAGGCCCTCACCAAGGCGCTTGCCAACCTGGACACCTCCGTCCGGGACACCGGCGCGCTCGTCGAACGTCCGCAGAAGCTGCCCGAGACCGTCGGCGACCCGACGCTCCTGACGATGCTCTGGCAGAACCTCGTCGGCAACGCCGTCAAGTTCCACCACCCCGAGCGCACCCCGCGGATCCGGATCACCTGCGAAAAAGACGAGGGCTCCGGCACCTGGAACCTCTGTGTCACCGACAACGGCATCGGCATCCCCGAGGAGTTCGTGGAGAAGGTGTTCGTGATCTTCCAGCGGCTGCACGGCCGCGACGCCTACGGGGGCACCGGCATCGGCCTGGCGCTGTGCAAGAAGATCGTCGAGCATCACGGCGGCCACATCTGGATCGACAGCGGCCACACCGGGGGGACACGTGTGTGCTTCACCCTGCCGTCCGACGCCGATGCCGACCCCCGCACCGCACAGGACTCCGCATCCCGCACCGAGGAGAAGGCCCTGACATGAGCACCCCTTCCGCCACGCCGATCGACGTGCTCCTCGTGGAGGACGACCCGGGCGACGAGCTGATGACGCGCGAGGCGTTCGAGGACAACAAGATCCGCAACAAGCTGCACGTGGCCCGGGACGGCGAGCAAGCGCTCGACTTCCTCTACCAGCGCGGTGCGTACACGGAAGTGCCGCGTCCCGATCTCATCCTGCTCGACCTCAACCTCCCCAAGTACGACGGGCGCCAGGTCCTTCAGAAGATCAAGTCGGACCCGGACCTGAAGGACATCCCGGTGGTGGTGCTCACCACGTCGGCCGCGGAGGAGGACATCCTGCGCAGCTACAAACTGCACGCGAACGCCTACGTCACCAAGCCGGTCGACCTGGATCAGTTCATCGCCGCGGTACGCCAGATCGATGACTTCTTCGTCCAGGTCGTACGCCTGCCGCGCCGCCACGGCTGAGTCTTCACCCCTCTCCCGTCATGCCACTTGGTGTGATCGCACAATCTCGTCCGCCGAGGGATAGCCGCGGGTGGTCCATCGCGTCGTGATGGTTGCCAAGAAGGGGAGGGTCGATGGAGGCCTCAAGTCACGACGAGTTCCGCGAGTTCGTAGCCATGCGCTCCACCGCGCTGCTGCGGCTCGCGGTGCTGCTCACCGGCGGGGACCGGCACGCGGCGGAGGATCTGCTGCAGATCGCGCTGATGAAGGCCTATGGACGCTGGGCGCGCATCGAACAGCCGGAGGCGTACGTCCGGCAGATCTTGTACCGCCAGCAGGTCAACCGCTGGCGACTGCGCGGACACCGGGCCGAGACGACGGTGCCCGTGCTGCCCGAGTCCGCCAGGGAGGGCGCGGAGTCGGAATCCGAGCTGCGGATCGCGCTGTGGGCGGCGCTGCGTCGTCTCTCGAAGCGGCAGCGGGCCGTGGTCGTACTGCGCTACTTCGAGGACCTGCCGGAGGCCGAGGTCGCGGCGCTGCTGAGATGCCCGGTCGGCACGGTGCGCAGCACGGCACACCGGTCGCTCGCCAAGCTCCGTGTCCTCGTGCCGGAGCTCGGGCCCGAAAGGCCCGTGGACCAGGTCCAGCCGCTCAGCTATTCGCCGAAGGAGATGCAGGGATGACGACGGACCACGTCGAGGAGAAGGTCCGGGAGACGCTGCACGCGGTCGCCCTTGACCGGGTGCGGGCGCCCGGGGACCTGGTCGAGCAGGTCGTACGGCGGCGCAGCAGGCGCCGTTTCTCGCAGGCCGCGGGGGCGGCGGTGGCCGTTGCCGCGATCAGCGTGGGGGCGGTGCTCGGCTTCGGGGGCGGCGCCGGCGGGGAGCAGGACCGGCCTGTGCGTCCCGCGGCGTCGCCGGAGGGCTGGAAGCCGTGGCAGAACGACGCCGCGGGTGTCGCCGAGCGGGGCTGTGTGGTGGACGGTTCGGCGCTGTACTGCGCCGGGTCCAAGTACGACGCCGCGAAGTTCGACGCCAACACCGGCGAGCGCCTGTGGACGGTCAAGGTCAATCGCGAGGGCGACGGCCCTGACCACCCGTTCGCCGTGCGCGACGGCGTGGTCTACGCCTACCGCAATCACACCGCCAAGAACCTGCCGGACGGGGACTATATGGGCGGTACCGATCTGATGGCGGTGGACGCCGACAACGGCGACGTGCTGTGGAAGAAGAAGATGCCGCAGGACGACCGCACCGACCAGGCCGCCATGCTCATCGACGGGGCGGTCCTCGCGAACACCCCGTCACTGCGCACGATGTCGGCCCTCGACCCGCTGACCGGCAAGGAGAAGTGGCGCCACACCTGGGACAAGGGCATCGCGTGCGAGCGGGCGGTCCTGAGCGGCGTACCCCATCTCCTGTGCACGCCGGACACGGAGAAGCCGGGCGACACCGATGTCATCCGGCTCGATCCCGCCACCGGCGACGCCAAGAAGATCACGACCATCCCCGGCAGGCACCAGTTCATGGGGACGTCGGGGGACCGGATGGTCCTGATCGAACAGAGGGATCCGGCCGCCAAGGTCAGGCACATGACCACCGTCGACAGCTCCGGGAAGCAGACCTCGCACTCCCATCGGATCGAGGGGAAGGTGGCCGGTTCGGACGTCGTCGGCGATCGTCTGATCTCCGTGAGCTGGGAGGGCAACGCGTCGGCCTACTCACTGACCACGGGAGAGAAGCTGTGGACCGCACCGGTGGGCGTCAAGATGCCCGGTGAGGAGATGGTGACGGGCATCGCGCCTCCCGTGGTCTCGGCGAGGCAGGGGGTCGTGTACTTCTTCAGCCCGAACGGAGACCTCTCCGGCCTCGATCTGCGCACGGGCGAGAAGGTCTGGCGCGATCACGTCGACACCGGCAAGCAGCAGGGGCCCAGCTTCGCGAACCCGCCCCAACTCATGCTCTACGGGGATGTGCTGGTCGCCCAGAAGGGAACCATGACGGTCTCCCTCCTGCCGCGGATCGGCGACTGACCGAAGGCCGTCGGCCGGGGGCGGGACACCTGCCCCCGGCCGACGGCCCGTGTCGTGGCGCGAGCTCGACGCTCAGCCAAGCACCCGACTCGACGCTCAGCCAAGCACTCGAACCGTCACGCGGTCTCGGACGTGGGGCGAGGCGCGCGGCGCATCGCCCACAAGGTCGGTCCGCCGCCCGGGAGTTGGACCTCGCCAAGCACCGTGAAGCCGAAGTGCTCGTAGACGGGGAGGTTGGACGGCTTGGAGGACTCCAGGTACACGGGCAGGCCGTCCGCGTCGGCCTTGGCGAGACCCGAGCGCAGCAGGGCGGCCCCGTGGCCCTGCCCCTGGACGGTGGGGTCCGCGCCGAGCACGGCCAGGTACCAGTGCGGCTCCTGGGGGCCGTGCCCGGCGGCGGCCTCCACGGCCTGCTGGAACAGCGGCGCCTGGTCGCCCAGGATCGCCGTGAGTTCTTGGATGGTCTCCGCGTCGGGAACGGCCTTGTCCTGCGCGCCCGGCGGCACCCAGTAGGCGGCCGCGGCCGGGGTGTGCTCGCATACGCCGTGGCGGACGTACTGCCGGGTGAAGATCGTGGCGAAGTAGCGGCCGAGCCCCGCCTCACGCGTGGCGTCGTCGGGGAAGAACCAGCGCATCATCGGGTCGTCGTCGAAGGCGCGGGCCAGGGTGCGGCCGATCGGCGAGGCGTCGTCGAGCGTTGCCGTCTTCGGAGTGTTCGATATCGACATAAGGGCCATTCTGCACGTGATGATCTTCGTCGGCGGGGCGGGGGTCCCAGGACATCGTCGGCCCCGGCCCGGAGGCGTGAGGCGGATCGCCTCGGTGGCGAGAAGACCCCGAACTGGCCTCGGAGAGCGCCGCATCGGGCTGCGCGAGCGAGGGTGCACGGCGCCCAGGCAGGCACTGGCCGCAGCCTGGGCGTGGAACGCCGCGTCGCCCTCGGCGGCATCGCCCCCGAGGCCGTCGACCGCAGGTCATCGACGCGAGCGGCGGCCTGTTCCTCGGGCCGCGCCCCTGATCCTGATCGCAGGGTGTCGGATCCCGGGAGTCGGGTCCGCGGCGACAATCGACTCGCTCCCCGCCGTGCGCTGTCCCTATCCTCACGGGAGCGGGATCGCGCAGTCCCGCAGGCTGCGGAGCCGTGGCAGAGCGGTCCAATGCGATCGGCGTGGGGGAAGCCCCTCTCACGTCGACTGGTGGGAACAGGGCGGGCCTTGCCCTTCCTCGCCCGCGGGTTCGAATCCCGTCGGCTCCGCGGCCGACCCTACGTGTCCGCCTCCGCCGACTGGAGTCCGCATGAGCACCCCTGTCCCCGCCCCCGCCGCCCCGGAGTTCGTCGGGCCGGAGCAGACCGCGGCCGCCGGGCGAGGGCAGATCAGCGTCCTGTGGTCGCTCGGCGACCGTGCGAGGGATCTGGACGCCGACGTCGTGCGGCTGGCGCCGGGCGCGAGCATCGGCGAGCACGCGGAGGAGGAGTTCGGCGTCCTGTTCACCGTGCTGACCGGCGCCGGTGAACTCCGCACCCCGGACGCGACCTGGCAGCTCGCCCCCGGCGCCCTCGCCTGGCTGCCCGCGGGCATCACGCGCTGCGTGGACGCGGGGGAGAAGGGGCTCGTCTACACGACCTCCCACCGTCGGCGTCCGGCCCCCGGTACCGGTCAGGCCGACGGCTCCGACGCGGGCGAGCCGGTCTGTCTGCTCGATCGTGTCTGTCCCGAGTGCGGCCGTCTCGCCGCCGAACGAGACGCCCGCTACTGCGCTCGCTGCGGAACGCCGCTGACCGATGCCGCGGCGTAGGACAGGAGTTGCGTGAGTCAGGTCAGTTGTCCACGTCCCCGTACGTCGTGCCGACCTTGAGCCCGTCGATCCAGTTGATGACGCGCTTGTCCTTGACCTCGGAGCCGTAGGAGCCGAAGCGGGTGTCGTTGCCCAGGTCGTCCCAGGTGCGGCCGGAGAACTCGGCGACCTTGGTGCCGTTGTAGAAGGCCGTCACCCACCCGGCGGAGGCATCGGACGAGGTGTGGATGCCGAGCACGATGCGCTTGTACGTACTGGTGGTGACGGGTGTCGACCACTTCAGGGTCCACTTCTCGCCGACCTCGATGTGGAACAGCTTCAGGACGCCGCCCTCCACCTTCATCAACACCGGGTAGTTCTGCTGGTGTTGGTCGTTGGTGCCGTACGACTTCCACTGGAAGATCGTGCCCGCGTCCGGGGTGTTGGTGGAGGTGTCCCAGCCGATCCAGTACGTCGAGTTGTTCTTGAAGGTGTACCGCGAACCGCCGACGCTGATCCCGTGCGCCTCGCAACGCTCAAGGCCCAGCGGCTTGTTGAACTTGAAGACCTGGCCGCGCCCGTCGCCGTTGTCCTGTGCGGTGACGCTGCCGGGTGCGTCGCACAGCGTCGAGGAGAACACGCCGGTGCCCGCGGAGGCGTCCCCGTCCCAGATGACGGAGGCGTCGGCGGGTGCCGCGGTGAGCAGGACCAGGGAGGCGGCGGCCGTGAGTGTGCCGGTTCGTTTGCGCATGAGGGGGCTCCTTGCGAGTGGGGGGAGGGGCTCGCGTGGCTGTGTGCCATCTGTGCGACGGGCTGGGAGTAAACGGTTTCTAGCATGGTCGTGGTTGAACACTCAATAGGGAAGCGCCAGTTGAGTGTTGTCACGCAGTAACCGGTATCTACGGCAAGCAGGTCTGTCGGGGGTGGTGACGCCACGCCCGCGCGCATCTAACATCCGATGTACCCGTCCCCGTACCTCCCTCGTGGCACGTGGAGTGCCCGTTTTGGCTCGTAACGTCGGATGAATCGACCTGGGGTAGTTGTAGAGGAGATTCGTGATGCGCAAGGTGATCGGCGTCGTGCTCGCGCTCCTGCTGGCCGTCGCGGCAGCCGTGGCAAGCCCTCCCGCAGCGGTCGCCACGCAGGCGGACCCGGCCGGCGGCCCCCGCACGCAAGGCATACCCGGCGAGATCGGGCCCAGCGACGACAAGGACCTCGCGGCCTGGCAGAAGCTCCAGTTCGGGATGTTCATCCACTGGGGCCTGTTCTCCGAACTGGGAGGAGTGTGGAAGGGCAAACCCGTCACCAAGGGCTACAGCGAACAGATCCAGATGTGGGCCGACATCTCCGAGGAGGAGTACCTCGAAGTGGCCGAGCGCTTCAGGCCGGACCGTTTCGACCCCGCGGAGATCTGCTCCCTCGCGAAGCAGGCGGGGATGCGCTACGTGGTCATCACCAGCAAGCACCACGACGGCTTCTCCATGTTCGATACCGGCACCACCGGCTACGACGTCGTCGACGCGACCCCCTACGGCAAGGACCCGCTGAAGGCGCTCGCCGACGAATGCCGCAGCCAGGGGCTGAAGTTCGGCTTCTACTTCTCGCTCGTCGACTGGCACCAGGGCCACGACTTCGACGGCAACAACAACAATCCGATCCCCGCGTCGATGGAACCCGTCATCGAGGGCCAGCTCCGCGAGCTGATGACCCGGTACGGGGACATCGCCGAGGTGTGGTTCGACATGTCGTCGCCCACCGCGGCCCAGAGCCGGAAATTCGCCGGGATCGTCCGCGAACTGCAGCCGAAGGCGGCGATCAACAGCCGGGTGTGGAACAACCAGGGCGACTTCCGCACCCTCGGCGACAACGAGATTCCCGATGTGGCCCTCGACGGCGCCTGGCAGACACCCGCGTCGATCTACCACGAGACCTGGGGGTACCGCAGCTGGCAGAAGCGTGAGGACCTGCCCGGCAAGATCAGGGACCTGGTCGGCGGTCTCACCGGCGTGCGCGCCCGCGGCGGCAACTACCTGCTCAACATCGGCCCGCGCGGCGACGGTTCGGTCGTGGAGTTCGAGGCCGACGTCCTGCGCGGCATGGGCGACTGGCTCGACCGCCACCCCGACGCCGTACTCGGCGCGTCGGCCACCCGCTTCGGCGGTCAGCCGTGGGGGGAGGTCACGGTCAACGACCGCGACCTGTTCCTGCACGTGAGCAAGTGGCCCAAGTCCGGCGACGGCGAACTCCGGCTGCCGGGCCTGGCCACCTCCGTACGTGATGTCCGCGAGGACGGCTCGAAGGACCGGCTGAAGTGGCGCTGGGACGGGGACGACCTCGTGGTGACGCTGCCCGACCGGCCGCGCGACGCGGTGCTGCCCGTCGTGAAGGTCGAACTCGGCGGCGAGCTGCGGATCATTCCGGAGCGCACGGTCGCCCTCGGCCCGGACAAGTCAGCCGTCCTGGACGCCGACGACATCGAGCACGGCTACAGCTACGCCGACGACGGCAGCTACTACAGCACCCAGCGGACCACGGTGCGGCACACCGCCCACATCACGGCCGACCGTGCCGCGAGGCTGTCGGTATCGGTCCGGGGCGAGGCACGGCCGGAGGCGCTCTACCGGGTCCAGGTCGGCAAGCACTCCCGGCTGGTGACGGGCGCGGACCTGACCCGACGCGCCGTAGGCCCCTTCTCCGTCCCCGGCGGGAAGGTCACCCCCGTGACCATCACCCTGGCGGAGCCGGAGCACGCGGGGGAGGAACTCGGCCTGCGTCTCGACTCGTTGCTGGTCGAGCCCACCGGCAGCCGCGCCGACCTCTGACCCGCGCCGCGGAACAGGTGCGCCAGGCGGAGATCACCCGAGGACGAACGGGAGTTTCGCGGCAAGCTCGCCCAGCTCGGCCTGCTCCGCCTCGGTCGGGGCGCGCCGTCCGGTGCCCACGAGGAGCGCGTCCCGGTCGGAGAACGACGCGGGGAACGCGGTGCCTGCGATCTTCTCCAGCATCTCGCGGCTCCGGGCGAGCCCTTCCGCCGGCGGTCCGGACACGTGCGGGAGGTGCGCGATCAGGTCGAGGTGGTGCAGGGTCCACTCCATGACGTACGTCATGAGGTAGTCGCCGGTGGTGAGCACCTCGTCGCGGGTGCTCACCCGGGCGCCGGGATCGGCGAGTTCGGCGGCGCGTCCTGCGGCGGAGCCCACGTCGTCGAGGTGGAACTTGAGCAGCCAGGGCTCCTCGTAGGCGGCGGCGAGCCGGACGGTCAGCGCGTCGAGCGGGTCCTCGCCGGTCGGCGGCGTTTCGGTGATGTCCCAGTAGGTCAGCGCGTCGCGGGTCGGCTCCGAGTCGGCGGGCGTCACGAGGGTGATCAGGACGTCCTGGGAGTCGACGACCAG
The DNA here is from genome assembly GCF_040643025.1 of Streptomyces sp. NPDC047525. Lineage (NCBI taxonomy): Bacteria > Bacillati > Actinomycetota > Actinomycetes > Kitasatosporales > Streptomycetaceae > Streptomyces > Streptomyces sp. NPDC047525. The sequence continues at coordinate 294,212 of NZ_JBEYTL010000001.1, read as the reverse complement.
ATGACAGACCAGGTCCTGCACGAGCCAGCCGGTACAGCCTGAGGGCCGCGCGAAGTCCTCGTCCGGGAGTTCGGCGACGGCCGTGCGCAACGCCGCCCAAGAGTGCGAGAAGAGATCCACCTCGCCAACGTAGTGCGGTGCCGCGAAGCCGGACAAGCACATGTGGACGGAACGCCCGCGCGCGCCATGATGCGCGGACCTCCGCCCCCCCCCCGGCGCCGGATCCAGGGTGACCCCGGCGGCCGTCATGCGGCCTTGACGGCGCGGGCCACGGGGTGCAGGGCCGCGTACTCCAGAGGCGCGGACGGGTCGATGGACACGTCCAGCGGGGCGGGTTCCGCTCCCGCGCGGACCAGCAGGTCACCGACGGCCGCGATCATCGCGCCGTTGTCGGTGCACAGCTTCAACGGCGGCACCCGCAACGCGATCCCGGCGGCCCGGCAGCGCTCCTCCGCCAGTGCCCGCACACGGGAGTTGGCGGCCACGCCGCCCACCACGACCAGCGTTCCCACCCCGTGTTCACGGCAGGCGGCCACCGCCTTGCGCGTCAGCACATCGGCCACGGCCTCCTGCAGCGACGCCGCCCCGTCCGCGAGCGGCAGTTCCTCGTCGCGCAGCTGGTGCTGCTCGGCCCAGCGCGCGGCAGCAGTCTTGAGCCCGGAGAAGGAGAAGTCGTAGCGCGCGTCCCGCGGCCCGGTCAGCGGCCGGGGGAACGCCACGGCGCCCGGGTCGCCCCGCCGCGCGGTGCGGTCGATGGCGGGGCCGCCCGGGTACGGAAGGCCGAACACCCGGGCCGCCTTGTCGAAGCACTCGCCCGCCGCGTCGTCGATGGTGTCGCCCAGGTGCACGATGGGGTCCCGCGCCAGATCCCGTACGAGCAGCAGTGAGGTGTGCCCGCCGGAGACGATCAGCACCATGCAGGGGTCCGGCAGCGGGCCGTGCTCCAGCGTGTCGGCCGCGACGTGCCCGGCCAGGTGGTGCACTCCGTACAGCGGCACCCCGAGCGAGAACGCCAGGGTCCTGGCCCCGGCCAGGCCCACCTGGAGCGCGCCCGAGAGTCCGGGTCCCGTGGTGACGGCCACCGCCCCGATGTCGCCCATCCGCAGTCCGGCCCGGTCCAGGGCCTCGCGCACGACGGGCGTGAAGGCGTGCACGTGCGCCCGCGCCGCGATCTCCGGCACCACCCCGCCGAACCGGGCGTGCTCGTCCATGCTCGACGCCACCGCATGTCCGAGCAGGTGTCCGTCGCGCACGAGACCTGCACCGGTCTCGTCGCACGAGGACTCGATGCCAAGGACCACTGGAGACTCCACGTCCCGACTCCCGATCTTTCCAGCTTGTTGCAACCTATGTGCAATAAGGGTACGGCCAGGACGACCTGGCCGGTGTCCGGCCACGGCCGGACAGTAGAGTTCGAGTGCGTCAGCCCCCGAACACCGAGGTACCGTCCGTGACCCCCGCACCCGCCGCACCCCCCGCCCCGCCTGCCGTGAGCGTGGTGGGCATCGGAGCCGACGGGTGGGCCGGACTGCCCGACGCGGCACGCACGGAACTCACCGCGGCCCAGGTCCTGATCGGCGCCCCGCGTCAACTGGGCCTGCTCCCACCGGAATGCACGGGACGACGCGTGCCGTGGCCCTCGCCGCTGCGGCCCGCCGTTCCCGGGCTCCTTGCCGAGCACGCGGGCCGCAGGATCGCCGTACTGGCCAGCGGCGACCCGATGTTCTACGGCATCGGCCGCGCTCTGACCGAGGTTCTCGGCGCCGACGGCCTGCGCATCGTGCCCCACCCGTCGTCCGTGTCCTACGCCTGCGCCCGCGTCGGCTGGGCCCTGGAGGACACCGAGGTCGTCACCCTGGTCGGGCGCCCCGCCGCCCGTCTGGCCGCGGCCCTGCACGACGGCCGCCGGCTGCTTGTCCTGAGCGCGGACGCCACCACGCCCGCCGTCGTCGCCGCGCACTTGCGCGAACACGGCTTCGGACCCAGCCTGATACGCGTCCTCGAACAGCTCGGCGGCGAGAACGAGGCGTACGCGGAAGGCATCGCGGACACCTGGGCGCACCCGCCGGGAGACCCCCTGAACGTCATCGCGGTCGAATGCCGACGTGCCCCGGGCGCCCTGCGCCTCGGCGCCGTCCCCGGCCTGCCCGACGAGGCGTACGAACACGACGGGCAGCTCACCAAGCGCCACGTCCGGGCCGCCACGCTCGGCGTGCTCGCACCGGCACCAGGCGAACTCCTGTGGGACGTCGGCGGTGGCTCGGGGTCCGTGGCCATCGAGTGGATGCGCACCCACCCCTCCTGCCGGGCGATCAGCGTGGAGCGCGATCCGGTGCGGGCGCAGCGCATCGAGCGCAACGCCGCACACCTCGGGGTGCCCGCCCTGCGCGTGATCAGCGGCAAGGCGCCGGGAAGCCTGGCCGAACTGCCCACGCCCGACGCCGTGTTCATCGGCGGCGGTCTCACCGTGCCCGGCCTGCTCGACGCCTGCTGGGACGCGCTGCCCGCAGGCGGCCGTCTGGTCGCCAACACCGTCACGCTGGAGTCAGAGGCCCTGCTCGCCGAGCGATACCGCCGGCACGGCGGTGACCTGGTCCGCCTCGCCGTCGCCCACGCCGTGCCCGTCGGCGGCTTCACCGGCTGGCGCCAGGCGATGCCGGTCACCCAGTGGTCCGTACGCAAACCTTCGACCGACCCCACCGCGGAACGCTCAGCAGAGGCCCCCGCAGAACCCTCAGGAGACAACGGATGACCGTCTACTTCATCGGCGCGGGCCCCGGTGCGGCCGACCTGATCACGGTGCGCGGCGCACGCACGCTCGCCGCCTGCGGGGTGTGCCTGTACGCCGGCAGTCTGGTGCCCCGTGAACTGCTCGCCGAGTGCCCCGACGACGCCCGCCTTGTCGACACCGCGCAGCTGGACATCGAGCAGATCACCGCCGAGCTCGTCGCCGCGCACGAGCGGGGCCAGGACGTGGCCCGGCTGCACTCGGGCGACCCGTCCGTCTTCAGCGCCGTCAACGAGCAGATGCGGCGCCTGGACGAGGCGGGCGTGCCCTACGAAGTGGTGCCGGGCGTACCCGCGTTCGCGGCAGCCGCGGCGGCGCTCAAGCGGGAGCTGACGGTGCCGACCGTCGGCCAGACCGTCATCCTCACCCGGATCGCCCACCGGGCCACCGCGATGCCCGAGGGCGAGGACCTGGCCACGCTGGGCCGCAGCGGAGCCCTGATCGTCCTCCACCTGGCCGCCAAGTACGTGGACCGCGTGGTGGAGGAACTCCTGCCGCACTACGGGGCCGACTGCCCCACGGCGGTCGTGGCACTGGCCTCGCGCCCCGACGAGCTCATCCTGCGCGGGCCCCTCGACGAGATCGCCGAGCAGGTCAAGGCGGCGGGCGTGATCCGTACCGCCGTCATCATGGTGGGCCGTACGTTGGGCGCCGAGCAGTTCCGCGACAGCCACCTCTACTCGCCCGCCCGCGACCGCCACGTCTGCTGAGGGCTCCGGGCCGGTGGGGGCCGGGCGTTACGGAGCTCAGCGCACGCTGCTGCGTCCGACGACCGTGCCCGCCCGGTCGATGCAGATGACGTCCACGGCGACCGGCGCGCCCCGCAACACCGACAGCGCCTCGTCGCGCGCCGCCACGGCCACCAGGTCCCCCAGCGGGACACCCCGGGCCTGGCACAACTGGAGCGCGGCCAGGCCCGTGTTGGCGCCCGCCACCTCGGCCGCCAGGGCCTCGTCCGCGCCGCCCTTGCGGGCCAGCGCGGCCAGGAAGGGCTTGTCGACCTGGGAGCGGGCCGAGTGCAGGTCGAGGTGTCCGGCGGCGAGCTTCGACAGCTTGGCGAAACCGCCGCACACCGTCAGGCGGTCCACCGGGTGCCGGCGCACGTACTTGAGCACCGCGCCCGCGAAGTCCCCCATGTCAAGGAGGGCGATCTCCGGGATCCCGTACTCGGCCACCACCGTCTTCTCCGAGGTCGAGCCCGTGCAGCCCGCCACATGCGTATGCCCGGCGGCGCGCGCCACGTCCACGCCGCGGCGAATCGAGTCGATCCACGCCGAGCAGGAGTAGGGCACCACGATGCCGGTGGTGCCCAGGATCGACAGACCGCCCAGGATGCCGAGCCGGGGGTTCCAGGTGGAGCGGGCGATCTCCTCGCCGTGGTCCACAGAGACGGTGATCTCGACGTCTCCCGAACCCCCGTGCTCCGCGGCGACCCGTGCGACATGGTCGCGGATCATCTGGCGCGGCACGGGGTTGACCGCGGGCTCGCCGACGTCGAGAGGCAGCCCCGGCAGGGTGACCGTGCCCACGCCGGGCCCCGCCTTGAAGACCACGCCCGAACCCGGCGGCAGCCGCCGCGCGGTGGCCCGCACCAGCGCGCCGTGCGTCACGTCGGGGTCGTCGCCCGCGTCCTTGACCACCCCCGCGGTCGCCCGGCCTTCGGCCAGCTCCTCGATCGCCAGGGCGAAGGCCGGTGTCTGGCCCTTGGGCAGGGTGATGGTCACCGGGTCGGGGAAGTCGCCGCTGAGCAGGGCCGTGTAGGCGGCCGTGGAGGCCGCGGTCGCACAGGCACCGGTCGTCCAGCCGGGCCGCAGACCGGTGTGCTTGAGTTGGGCGCTGCGCCCGCCTTTCGCCTCACCCATGGATGGATCCGATGCACGTACTGGTACTTGGCGGGACGACGGAGGCCCGCCGCCTCGCCGAGGCCCTGGTGGACACGCTGCCTGCCGCGGCGAGGGTGACCAGCTCACTGGCCGGGCGCGTCACGAGCCCGAAGCTGCCGCCGGGCGAGGTCCGCGTGGGCGGCTTCGGCGGAGCCGAGGGGCTCGCCGCATGGCTGCGTACGCACCGGGTGAGCGCGCTCATCGATGCCACCCATCCTTTCGCCGAGACGATCAGTTTCAACGCGGCCGCTGCCGCCGCTGCCGCCCATGTTCCCCTGCTCGCGCTGCGCCGGCCCGGCTGGGTGCCGGGCGAGGGCGACGCCTGGCATGCGGTCGGCTCCCTGGCCGATGCGGCCTCAGAGCTGCCCGCGCTGGGGCAGCGCGTCTTCCTCACCACGGGACGCATGGGTCTCGCGGCCTTCGCCGAACTGGACCAGCTGTGGTTCTTGATGCGCTCGGTGGACGCCCCGGAGACACCGCATCCCGCGCACATGGAGGTGCTGCTCGACCGCGGCCCGTTCACCTTGGAGGGGGAGCGCGAGCTGATCCGCCGCCATCGCATCGACGTCGTCGTCACGAAGGACAGCGGCGGCGCCGCCACCGCCCCCAAACTCGCCGCGGCCCGCGAAGCACGGATCCCCGTGGTCGTGGTGCGCCGGCCGCCGGTGCCCGAAGGCGTGGCGGTGGCGGGCACCCCGGAGCAGGCCCTGACCTGGCTGCACGCCCACGGCGGCAGCCAGGTCTAGCGGACGCGGAGCCTCAGTCCTCCGGGTAACGGCGGGGCGTCCACACGATCTGCTGTCCGTCGCCCCGCTGCTCCCAGCGGGTCTGCGAGGAACCGACCAGCAGGATCGTGCGCATGTCGACCTCGTCGGGGTCGAGATCGGCGAGCCGCACCGTGCGGACGCTCTCGGCCGGTCCGCCGATGTCGCGGCCCAGGACCACGGGAGTGTCCGGCGAGCGGTGCTCGAGCAGCAGGTCGCGGGCCTTGCCGACCTGCCAGGTCCGGCTGCGGGAGCCGGGGTTGTACAGCGCGAGCACCAGGTCCGCACCGGCCGCCGCCTGCAGCCGCTGCGCGATGACCTCCCACGGCTTGAGCCGGTCGGAGAGCGATATCGCGGCGTAGTCGTGGCCCAGCGGAGCGCCCGCGCGGGCGGCGGCCGCGTTCGCCGCCGTCACCCCCGGAAGCACCCGCACCGGCAGATCCGCGTACTGCTTCTGCGATGCCACCTCCAGGACGGCCGTCGCCATGGCGAAGACGCCCGGGTCGCCGCCGGAGACGACGGCCACGCGCCGACCGCGCCGGGCGAGATCCAGGGCGAACTCGGCGCGCTCCGACTCGACCTTGTTGTCGGAGCCGTGGCGCACCTGCCCCGGGCGGACCGGCACCCGGTCCAGATAGGTCGTGTAGCCGACCAGGTCGTCGGCCGCGGCCAGCACGCCGCGAGTCTCGGGCGTGAGCCACAGCGGCCCGGCGGGACCGGTACCGACCACGGCCACTTCGCCCGCGTCCGGGGCGCGCTCGGGCCGGGGGGCGTCGATCCGGCTCGGCAGGACGGCGACGGCGAAGTACGGCACCGAGTCGGCGTCGACCTCGGCCAGCTCGTCGATGCGCTCGCCTGCCATGGTGGCGCGCTCGACGTAGTGGGCCTCGGGCAGCCGCCCGGAGGCCTCGAAGGCGCGGCGCACGGCGGGGAAGGTGCGGCCCAGCTTCATCACCACGGCGGCGTCCGTGGCGGCCAGACGCGCGGTCAGCTCCTCCTCCGGCAGGGTGCCGGGCAGGATGGTCAGCACCTCCTCGCCCTCGGCGAGCGGAGTGCCGAGGCGGGCGGCCGCGGCGCTGACGGAGGTGACACCGGGGATCACCTCGGTGGGGTAGCGGTCGGCGAGCCGCTTGTGCATGTGCATGTACGAGCCGTAGAAGAGCGGGTCGCCCTCGGCGAGGACGGCGACCGTGCGGCCGGCGTCGAGGTGCACCGCGAGGCGGGCCGCCGCCTCGGTGTAGAAGTCCTCCATCGCGCCCCGGTAGCCGCCGGGGTGGTCGGTGGTCTCCGTCGTGAGGGGGTAGACCAGCGCTTCCTCGATGTGGTCGGCCCGCAGGTGCTTGGCCGCGATGGACCGCGCGATGGACCGTCCGTGCCGGGCGCTGTGATAGGCGACGACATCGGCCTCCGCGATGACTTCGACCGCCCGCAGGGTCATGAGGGCCGGATCGCCGGGCCCGAGCCCGACGCCGTACAGCCGGCCTGTGTTCTGCTCGCTCACGCTCATTCTTCCTCGCTGGCGATCGCGTTGAGTGCGGCCGCCGCGATGGCGCTTCCGCCCCGTCGGCCCCGCACGATCATGTGGTCCAGGCCGGACGGGTGCGCGGCCAGGGCGTCCTTGGACTCCATCGCGCCGACGAAACCGACGGGCACACCGATGACGGCGGCGGGGCGCGGCGCGCCCTCCTCGATCATTTCGAGCAGGCGGAACAGGGCGGTGGGCGCGTTGCCGACGGCTATGACCGAGCCTTCCATCCGGTCGCGCCACAGCTCCAGGGCAGCGGCGCTGCGGGTGGTGCCGAGCTCGGCGGCCAGATCGGGCACCGCCGGGTCGGACAGGGTGCACACCACGTCGTTGTCGGCGGGCAGCCGCTTGCGGGTGACGCCGCTTGCGACCATCGCCACGTCGCACAGGATGGGGGCGCCCGCACGCAGGGCCTCGCGGGCCCTGGCCACCACGTCCGGGGTGAAAGCGAGGTCGCGTACGAGGTCGACCATGCCGCAGGCGTGGATCATGCGGACCGCGACCTGGCTCACGTCGGCGGGCAGGCCCGACAGATCCGCCTCCGCGCGGATCGTGGCGAAGGACTGGCGGTAGATCGCCGGTCCGTCCTTCTCGTACTGGTGCACAGTGCGTTCGCTCTCTTGATAGGGCAGGGAACAGTCGGGTGTTGCGGGGTTGATCATGTGTTCATGTGTGGTTCAGCCGCGGGCCGCGGCCACGGCGCCGGCGAGTGCGCCCGGGCTGCCGGGGACGGTCGCCGGCGTGTCCCGTTTCTCGCCGCGTACGCGGGAGATCTGATGTCCGTCGGGAGTGGCGACGACGTCGATCCACTCCCCGTGCGGATGTCCGCACCGGCGTTCGCACCCGGACCAGTACACGGGCAGCGCCCCTACGGGGCGGCCCAACGCGGCCTTCGCCGTGGCGCGTACGTCGTCCAGAGCCTTGGCGCAGCCGGGCCTGCCGATGCAGGCCCCCACTCCGGTCCAGGGTGAGTCTGATCCGGTGATGAGACCGGCGGCCCCCAGTTCCTCCAGGAGCTGCGCGGCCGCTGTCCGCTCGACTCCGGGCAGGACGACTCCGCGCCAGGGGGTCAGCCGCAGCTCGCCGCCGCCATGGTGGCGGGCGGTGTCCGTCAGCGTCTGCCACTGGGGTGCGCTGACGCTTCCCAGGGGCAGGCCGAGGGAGAGGGCGGCCGTGGGGTGCGGGCCGGACACGACGCCGAGGGCGGGTCCGCCCGGATCCCGGGGGAGGGGCGCGGTGGTGCGGGTGACTTGGAGTCCGGCCTGGCGCAGGCGGTGCAGGACCGAGTCGAGCAGAGGGCCGACGCCGCTCGGCAGGTCGGTGACCCGCCACGCACTGGCGTCGGGCGCCTGCTCCAGGAAGGTCTCGGCCGCGATGAGCGCGGCCCGCGGTGCCTGCGCGGCCGCCAGCAGGACGGCGTCGTGCGCCGGGCCGATCCGCAGCAGCGCCTCGTCCTCGCCCCGCGCCGTCAGGGTCACGTCGCCGCCGAGCGCCCCCACGTCGCCGCGGCCGTCGTCCAGGGCGAACAGGAACCGGCCGGACAGAGCGGCGGCCCGGTCGCCGGCGCACAGCAGCTCGTCCAGGGCGGACAGCCACGGGCGGATGTCCGCCTCGCCCCGGCCGTCGAGTCCCGCGAGCGGGGAGGCCACCACATTGCGCACCCGCTCATGGCGTTCGGAGGGCAAAAGCCCCGATTCGCCCAGCAGGTAAGCCAGTTCACCGCCGCAGTCCGCGGGCAGCCCGCGCAACTGCACATTGCCGCGCGATGTGAGATGCAACTCCCCGTCTCCCAGCCGCTCCGACGCGTCCCGCAGCACGTCGGCCTGGCCCGCGCTCAGCACACCGCCCGGGATGCGGACGCGGGCCAGGGCCCCGTCGTCCGCCCGGTGAAGGCGCAGCGTCCCGGGGCAGGCGTCACCGCGGCCGCGGGCAGACTCGTCTCCCGAGAGCGCGGGCGAGGGGACCGATGGGGGCATGGCGGCGAGCATACCGACCCATCGCAGCAGGTCCGCCTGCCCCCCCGGTAGTTGATCGGCCCTTAGTATTCCTAGCGACGGGTCAGCCGGCCCGTCGTCGCCACAGACGGCGACAAGGGGAGGAAGCCCGGTGCGATTCCGGCGCGGTCCCGCCACTGTGAGCCCGGTGCGCATGCCGGGTGAGTCAGGAACTCCCTTCCCCGAGCTCTCGTCCGCTCGAGCAGGGGAGACGCCATCGACACCACCCGGGGCGTGGACACCCCGAGGAAGGCCCGACGCCGCATGATCCTGCTCCTGTCGACGTCCGACACCGACCTGCTCAGCGCCCGCGCCGCCGCAGGCCCGGTCGCCTACCGCTTCGCGAACCCCTCCCGGCTCCCGCTCGAGGACCTTCCGCAGCTCCTGGACGGCGCTGATCTGGTCGTCGTACGCCTCCTCGGCGGCGTGCGCGCCTGGCAGGAGGGCCTCGACCAAGTCGTGGCGACCGGCCGCCCCGTGGTCGTCCTCACCGGCGAACAGGCCCCCGACGCCCAGCTGATGGCCGCATCGACCGTGCCCATCGGCATCGCCGCCGAGGCCCACGCCTACCTGGCCCACGGCGGCCCCGACAACCTGGAGCAGCTGGCCAGGTTCCTCTCGGACACCGTCCTGCTCACCGGCCACGGCTTCGAGCCGCCCGCCCCCGCGCCCTCGTGGGGCCCCTTGGAGCGCACCGCCCGTCAGGTCGAGGGACCGACCGTAGCGGTGCTCTACTACCGCGCCCACCACATGAGCGGCAACACCGCCTTCATCGAGAGCCTGTGCCGCGCGGTCGAGGACGCCGGAGCGCGCCCGCTGCCGCTGTACGTGGCCTCGCTGCGTACTCCCGAGCCCGAACTCATCGATGAACTGCGCGCCGCCGACGCGATCGTGACCACGGTCCTCGCGGCGGGCGGCACGCGCCCTGCCGAGGCATCGGCGGGCGGCGACGACGAGTCCTGGGACGCGGGCGCCCTCAGCGGCCTCGACGTCCCCATCCTCCAGGCGCTCTGCCTCACCAGCTCACGCACCGACTGGGAGGGCAACGACGAGGGCGTGTCCCCGCTGGACGCCGCAAGCCAGATCGCGGTCCCCGAGTTCGACGGCCGCCTGATCACGGTGCCGTTCTCCTTCAAGGAGATCGACGAGGACGGTCTGCCCGCGTACGTCGCCGACGCCGAGCGCGCGGCACGCGTGGCCGGCATCGCCGTGCGGCACGCGCGGCTTCGCCACATCCCGGCCGCCGACAAGCGCATCGCGCTCGTCCTTTCCGCCTACCCGACCAAGCACTCGCGGATCGGCAACGCGGTCGGCCTCGACACCCCCGCGAGCGCCGTCGCCCTGCTGCGCCGACTGCGCGAAGAGGGCTACGACTTCGGTACGGAGGAGGTCCCGGGCCTTGCCTCCGGCGACGGCGACGAGCTGATCTACGCCCTGATCGAGGCGGGCGGCCACGACCAGGAGTGGCTCACCGAGGAGCAGCTGGCCCGCAACCCCGTCCGCATCCCGGCGGCCGACTACCGCCGCTGGTACGCCACGCTCCCCGCCGAGCTGCGCGAGTCCGTGGAGCAGCACTGGGGCCCGGCCCCCGGCGAGATGTTCGTGGACCGGTCGAGCAACCCGGAGGGCGACATCGTCCTCGCGGCCCTGCGCCGCGGCAACCTGCTCATCCTCATCCAGCCGCCGCGCGGCTTCGGCGAGAACCCGATCGCGATCTACCACGACCCCGATCTGCCGCCCTCGCACCACTACTTGGCCGCCTACCGCTGGATCGCCGCGTCCGCCGACGACAACGGCTTCGGCGCCGACGCGATGATCCACCTGGGCAAGCACGGCAACCTGGAGTGGCTGCCCGGCAAGAACGCGGGCCTGTCCGCCGCCTGCGGCCCCGACGCGGCCCTGGGCGATCTGCCCCTGATCTACCCGTTCCTGGTCAACGACCCAGGGGAGGGGACGCAGGCCAAGCGGCGCGTCCACGCCACCCTCGTGGACCACCTCGTACCGCCGATGGCCCGCGCCGACAGCTACGGCGACATCGCCCGCCTCGAGCAACTCCTGGACGAACACGCCCAGATCGCCTCGATGGACCCGGCGAAGCTGCCCGCGATCCGCGCCCAGATCTGGACGCTGATCCAGGCCGCCAAGCTCGACCACGACCTGGGGCTCGAGGACCGCCCCGAGGACGAGGGCTTCGACGAGTTCATCATGCATCTCGACGGCTGGCTCTGTGAGATCAAGGACGTCCAGATCCGCGACGGCCTGCACGTCCTGGGCGGCGCCCCGGCCGGCGCCGACCGCGTCAACCTCGTCCTCGCGATCCTGCGCGCCCGCCAGATCTGGGGCGGCACGGCCTCCCTCCCCGGCCTGCGCGAGGCGTTGGGCCTCGACGAGTCCGCGGCCACCCGCACCGCCGCCGACGAGGTCGAGGAGAAGGCCCGCGCCCTGGTCCAGGCGATGGACGACGCCGACTGGGCCCCGGAGGCCGTCGCGACGGTGGCCCAGGGGCACCCGCAGTCCGTAGCCGACATCCTCGCCTTCGCCGCCCGCGAGGTCGTACCGCGTCTGGCCGCCACGACCGACGAACTGGACCACGCCGTCCACGCGTTGAAGGGCGGCTTCGTTCCCGCCGGGCCCTCGGGCTCCCCGCTGCGCGGCCTGGTCAACGTCCTGCCGACCGGCCGCAACTTCTACTCCGTCGACCCCAAGGCGGTGCCCTCGCGCCTCGCCTGGGAGACCGGCCAGGCCCTGGCCGACTCGCTCCTTGAGCGCTACCGCAACGACAACGGCGACTGGCCGACCTCGGTGGGCCTCTCCTTGTGGGGTACGAGCGCGATGCGCACCGCCGGTGACGACGTCGCCGAAGCGCTCGCCCTCCTTGGCGTCCGTCCGGTCTGGGACGACGCGTCGCGCCGCGTGACGGGCCTGGAGGCGATCCCCGCCGACGAGCTCGGGCGCCCGCGCATCGACGTCACCCTGCGCATCAGCGGTTTCTTCCGCGATGCCTTCCCGCACACCATCGGCCTCCTGGACGACGCGGTGCGCCTGGCCGCCTCGCTGGAGGAGCCCGACGACGCGAACTTCGTCCGGGCCCACGCCCAGGCGGACCTGGCGGTCCACGGCGACGAACGCCGCGCCACCACCCGCATCTTCGGCTCCCGCCCCGGCACCTATGGCGCGGGTCTGCTCCAGCTCATCGACTCCCGCGACTGGCGCACCGACGCCGATCTCGCCGAGGTCTACACGGTGTGGGGCGGCTACGCCTACGGCCGCGAACTCGACGGGCGTCCGGCGCGCGAGGAGATGGAGAGCGCGTACAAGCGCATCGAGGTCGCGGCGAAGAACACCGACACCCGCGAACACGACATCGCCGACTCGGACGACTACTTCCAGTACCACGGCGGCATGGTGGCCACGGTCCGCGCGCTGAAGGGCCGCGCCCCGGAGGCGTACATCGGCGACTCCACGCGCCCCGAGACGGTGCGCACCCGCACCCTGGTCGAGGAGACCTCCCGCGTCTTCCGTGCCCGCGTGGTGAACCCCAAGTGGATCGAGGCGATGCGCCGCCACGGCTACAAGGGCGCCTTCGAGCTCGCCGCCACGGTCGACTACCTCTTCGGGTACGACGCCACGACGGGCGTGGTCGCCGACTGGATGTACGACAAGCTCACCGAGACGTACGTCCTCGACCCGACCAACCGTGAATTCCTTCAGCAGGCCAACCCCTGGGCCCTGCACGGCATCGCCGAGCGGCTCCTGGAAGCCGAGTCCCGCGGCATGTGGGCCAAGCCCGACCCCGCGGTGCTCGAGGCCCTGCGCCAGGCGTACCTGGAGACGGAAGGCAACCTGGAGGGCGAGGACTGAGCGGCGGCCTCGCGGCCGACGGACGAGGGGAGGGCCCCATCCCGGTGTCGGGATGGGGCCCTCCCCTCGTCCGGGCCGTCGTGGAGCTACGCCATGGGAGTGGCCCTGATCGCGGAGATGTCGAACTGCAGCCGGACCTTCTCGCTCACCATGGCGCCACCCGTCTCCAGGCGCTGGTTGTAGACCAGGCCCCAGTCCGTGCGGTCGATGGTGGTGGTGCCGTCGAAGCCGGCTCTCTCGAAGCCGAACGGGTCCACGACCGAACCGAGGTAGTCGAGCTGCAGCTCGACGGGGCGTGCCACGCCGCGGATGGTCAGGTCGCCCGCCATGCGGAAGGTCTCCCCGCCCTCGTGGACCGTGGAGGTGCTGCGGAACGACATCTCCGGGTGGCGGCGCGCGTCGAAGAAGTCGGCGCCTATGAGGTGTGAGTCCCGCTGTTCCACACCCGTGTCGACGCTGGCGATCCGGATGACGATCTCGGCCCGCGACTCGGAGGGCCGGGCGCCGTCGAAGTACAGCGTGCTGTCGTAGTCAGCGAAGGCACCTCGCACCGTCGTGACCATCGCGTGCCGCACGGAGAACCCGATGCGACTGTGCGGGCGGTCGATGGTCCACTGCCCGGTCAGCGCGCGGAGCGCAGGGTCGAGCGCGGCACCGGCGGCCGCGGCCGCGGAAAAGGGCGAACCGGGGCCGGCGGACGGCGTCGGTTCGAGGGTCGCGGTCTGGCGACGGCTGAAGATACCCATGATGTCGTCGTCTCCTTGAATTTGATCACTCCGTGTTATCACGCAGTCGACAGGCGCCGCTCAGCAAGATGAGCGGTCTCGTCCGGGTTCCATGCTGCTGACTGCAAAGATGCACAAGATCGGCACGGATGTGGATGCACGGTTGGGTGGCTCCGCGTCACGCATGGTGACAATTGTGTCTGCGGAGCACGCACGCGTCGGCGGAACTGAGGCGGCCGTCGCGATGAGGTCCGTCCCAGGGGCCGCAATCGGCATTTAAAGGCGCATACTTGAAATAATTCTGAGGTTCGGAGGGCGCAATGATCGCACTCGGAGTCATCCTTCTCGTCATCGGTCTCGTGGCCGGAATCTCCATCCTGTGGACCATCGGCGTCATCCTCGTTGTCATCGGTGCGGTCTTTTGGATTCTTGGTTCCGTCGGCCACGCGGTGGGCGGGCGAAAGCACTATTGGTAGGCGTTTTCGCGGCAGCGGAAACAAAATCCGCGCGTGCGCCGGGTTCTTTTCACGCCCCGAAGCCCGCATGCGGCCGATCCCGCCGGGTAGCAGGCTGAGCTCGATGACCTGCTGAACGGAACGGAGTCGGTGCATGGCCGGCGAGGGCGGAGGGCAGCGGCATGCCGCTGCCCAGGGGTGGTTGGAGCGTGCGCGGCGATGGTGCGGGCGGGCCCGGGGGACGCCGGGTTACGAGCGCCACACCCTGCTCCTGGTCCTCAAGAGCACGCTGGCCGCGACCCTGGCCTGGGTGGTCTCCTACTACCTGCTCGACGCGCCGTCCCCGGCGTTCGCGCCGTTCTCCGCGGTGCTGATCATGCAGGTGACGGTGTATCAGTCCGTGCTGCAGTCCCTTCGCTACCTGGCGGCGGTGGCGGCCGGCGTGGCCATGGTGGCGGCCCTGGGGTTCCTTGGCGGCCCCGACCTGCTGACCTTCGCGCTGGTCGCGCTGGTGGGTCTGTCCATCGGACGCTGGCCCGCGCTCGGCGCGCAAGGATCGCAGGTCGCCACCGCGGCGTTCTTCGCCTTCTCCACCTACGCCGCCGCCACGTCCGCCACCGAGAAGGTCACCCAGCTCGGGCAGATCCTCCTGCTGGTCCTCATCGGCTGCGGCATCGGCGTCGTCGCCAACGTGACGGTGGCCCCGCCGATGCGCTACCGCAGCGCCGAGTACGGGATCCGCTCGCTGTCCACCGCACTGGGCGAGCTGGTGAGCGACATGTACCCGGTGCTGCGCGAAGGCGAGTTGGACGAGGAGCGCTGCCGGCAGTGGCGCAGGAGGGCCGAGCAGACCGGAGGGCTGATCACGCAGGCGAGGGAAGGCTTCCGTACCGCGGAGGAGAGCCTGTACTTCAACCCCCGCCGGCTGCTGCGCAGGCATCGGGGCCGGGCCTCCTTCGACGGGTACGGCGCGGTGGCGGCAGCCCTCGAACGCTCGCTGTACCAGGTGGCGTCCCTGACGCGCAGCCTGCACCAGTGGCACGAAGGGGAGGGGGACCGGCACGACGACCGGGCCTTCCTCCTCGGCTACGCCGACTTTCTCGAGTCCCTCGCACAGATCGCCCAGGTGCTCGGAGGGCTGGACGAGGACTCCCTCGCCGAGCAGTCCCGGCAGCTGTGCCAGCTGGCCGACGAGGCCCAGGGACGCTGCCGGGACGTGACCGGCACAGCGGACCGGGCCGGCCTTCCTCTGGCCGACCCGGCCCGCCCCTATGGAGTCCTCGTCGTCGAGTCCACCCGCCTCATGGAGGAGTTCCAGCACGCCTGCGATGTGCTCCAACGGCACGTCGGCCAAGAGGCGTGATGCCTCTACGGGCTCAATGGTGGCCGTGGGCGCTGGAAGAGGCTCCGCCGAAGAGTCGTGCGACGACTCGGAAGGGCAGCGTGACCACCGTGGCAATGGCTCCACCGATGGATCGGAGAACATCTGCAATGGCCTTCAGCATGTCGGGACCTCCATAGAACGTCTTTGCTTTCTCGTCGACTCGGTTTGTCCTCTGCCGGTTGCCCTGCGAGCGACGACGGAAACGTAAGGCCGCCGCTGTACCGGAATTCGGCGTTCTCGGGCGCGGCGGGAACGGGCGCAGCGGTTCTGCGAATACCTGTTCAAGAGTGGCCGTGGCCTCCTACCGTGGCTGCCGTAGATCAGGAGTCCACGTTCCTGGGATGCAGCGGTCGGCTTTTCCCGCATCGGACAACGGGGGTAGGCACGTTGAGGGAGCTCGCTGCGGCTGGTGCCGCCCTGCTGGTCGAGCACATGCTGAAGGGTTCCTGGCGAACGGTCCGTGACGCCCTCGCCGAAGTGCTGGCAGCCGGCGAGTCCGAGGGCGGCATCCGCGCGGACGAGGCCCGGGACAGGCTGGACCAGGCCCGTGCCGACCTGATCCGGGCCAAGGACCGGGGAGAGCGGGAGATAGCCGCCGACGTGGAGGCCGAGTGGCGCATGCACGTGTGGCGTGCGCTGCGAAACGCCCCACGGGCCGCCGAGCGACTCGAATCGCTCCTGCGCCAGCTCTCGTCCCGGGTTCCTCGGGACGCCCCGTCGGCGGTCCCGAGCCCCGGCGCGGCCGACCGTCCCCGGGCTTCGTCCGTCGCCGCCGTGCACGATGCCGGGGCTCGGGAACTCTCCGGGCGCCGCCGCAAGGAGATCGTCGCGGTGCTGCTGTTCAGCGGTGGCCCCATCTTCGAGAGTTCCATACCGCTCTCCGTGTTCGGGATCGATCGGCAGGACGCCGGAGTGCCGCGCTACCGCCTTCTGGTGTGCGGCGGCGAGGAAGGACCGCTGCGCACCACAGGGGGTCTGGAACTCAGCGCTCCGTATGGCCTGGAGGCGATCTCGCGGGCGGGCACGGTCGTCGTGCCGGCCTGGCGGTCGATCACATCGCCGCCTCCGCAGGAGGCACTCGACGCGCTGCGCCAAGCGCACGAAGAGGGCGCCCGCATCGTCGGGCTCAACACGGGTGCCTTCGCCCTCGCCGCGGCGGGTCTGCTGGACGGCCGTCCGGCGACGACGCACTGGATGTACGCGCCGACGCTGGCCAAGCGCTACCCGTCGGTGCGTGTGGACCCACGAGAGCTGTTCGTGGACGACGGGGACGTGCTCACGAGCGCGGGGACCACGGCCGGGATCGACCTGTGCCTGCACATCGTGCGCACCGACCATGGCAACGAGGCGGCGAGCGCGCTCGCCCGCAGGCTCGTCGTGCCTGCGCGCACGACCGGCGGCCAGAAGCGCCATCTCGACAGGTTCCTGCCCGAGGAGATCGGTACCGACCCGCTCGCCGAGGCTGTCGCCTGGGCCCTGGAACATCTCCACGAGCAGTTCGACGTGGAGACGCTGGCCGCACGCGCGTACATGGCACGGCGTACCTTCGACCGTCGCTTCCGCGCCCTGACGGGCAGCGCCCCCAAGCAGTGGCTGATCACCCAGCGCGTTCTGCAGGCGCAACGGCTGCTGGAGACGTCGGACTACTCGGTGGACGAGATCGCGGGCCGCTGCGGCTTCCGGTCGGCGACGGCGTTTCGTGAGGCCTTCCGGCGTGAGCTCGGCTCCGCGCCCGCTGCCTACCGGGCTGCGTACCGGGCCCGTCGCCCGCGGAGCGAAGGGCCGGTGGCGCCACCCGGCCATCCGCTCACGCCCCAGGCCGGACGGATCGGCGCGGCGGGGGCGCGCGGACCGTTCCTGCACACCTCACCCGGCCCTTCGCCCGCCCCGGACGACGACGAGTGGCCCGACCCGGCCACTGCTGCCCCCGGACCCGCCCCTCGGGCGACACCACACCCTTCACAGCCAAGTGGCCGCGACTGATGGGAGACATCGCGAAGGGAGCGCTCGGCGGTGCCTGGAGCCTGCTGGTCGGCTGGATCCTGCCGACCGCGCTCAACCTCGCCGTCCTCAGTGCGGCCCTGCTGCCCGGCCTGCGCGGCCTGCCGCCCTTCGCGCGCCTCGCAGGCCTCGCCGACGGCAGGTGGGCGCTCGCCTTCCTCACCGCTTCGTTGATGCTGGGCCTGGTCCTCAACGCCCTGCAGAATCCGCTCTACCGGATCCTGGAGGGCTACCTGCTCTGGCCTTCCGTCGCCTACGCGTACGGCTGCCGCCGCCACCGTGAGCGCAGCCAGGGCCTCGCCGACCGCCTGACGGTCATGCGCCTGGAGAGGCGGGAGGCCGAGAGCGCACTACCGCCAGCCCAGGCGGCGGACCTCGCCCGCCTCCGAAGCCGTCCGCGCGTGGCCCGGCACCGCCACAGCGACCTCCGCAGCACCGTGATCCGCCGCGCGCTGCTGCAGGAGCGCCTCGCGCGCTACCCCGTCGACGAGAGCCAGTTGGCGCCCACCCAACTCGGCAACGCGATCCGCCGCTTCGAGGAGTACGCCTACGACCGCTACCGGCTCGACTCGCAGCTGCTGTGGAACGAGCTGACTGCCACGGCCCCCGAGCAGGCACGCCGCCAAGTCGACACGGCCCGTACCAGCGTCGACTTCTTCGTCTGCCTGCTCTACGGCCACGTCGTCGTCCTGCTCGGCGCCCTGGCCACCTTCGCCTCCCCGGGCGCCGACGCCCCCGTCGTGATCACGACGGCAGCCGTGCTCCTGACGCTCATCCCCGTGTGGTACCGCAGCGCCGTCGTTGCCACCGACGAATGGGCCGCGGCCGTACGTGCCCTTGTGAACGTCGGCCGACATCCCCTGGCGGAGACCCTGGGCCTCGAAATCCCCCAGGAGCTGGCCGCCGAACGGGAGATGTGGTCCATGGCCTCCCGCCTGTCACGCATCCCCTACCACGAGCGCGCCACAGCCCTCGATCGCTTCCGGCGCCGGCCGGGGCCGCGCGCGGAAAGCCAAGACCCCGCCGCCTCAAACTAGTTCAGGTTGCGGTTCCGCTTGCTGAACGGGTGCGACCTTCGGCTCCCACAGCCTGGTGGTCCGCATATAGCCGTAGACCACTGAGGCCATCGCCAGAATGAGCAGTGGCCCGAAAACACCCGGGTGCTTGGCCATTTGCATCGGCAGAAAGCGATACGACACCAAGAGCAGCGTGAAGACCGTCGTGCCGTAGGCGACCAGCTGGATTCCCGAGCGGTCCCAGCCGCGGTCGAGTGCCCGCAGCGCCGCATCGATCGTGAACGCGAACACCACGCCGGCGATGATGTCCACGCCGTAGTGATAGCCGAATCCCAGCGTCGCGCCGAGGGTGGCCGTCAGCCAGAACACGCCCGCGTATCGCAGAAGTCGTGGGCCCTTGCGGGAGTGGATGAAGATCGTGGTGGCCCACGCCGTGTGCAGGCTGGGCATGCAGTTGCGCGGGGTGATCTCGTCGAAGGGTATCTCGTGCGGGGCGGCCAGCGGCGGCGGTGTGTGCGGCCACAGCTTGGCCAGGGCCCATTGCTCACCGCCGGTGCCGAAGGCGCCGTCGCCGTAGGTGAAGATCGGTCCGACCACCGGGAAGATCATGTAGATGGCCGGGCCCAGAAGGCCGATGACCAAGAAGGTGCGCACCAGATGGTGGCCCGGGAAGCGGCGCTCGACCGCCACGTTGCGCAGCTGGTACAGCGCGACGATGACCGCGGCCACCGCGAGCTGGATGTAGACGTAGTCGAGGACATGAGCGCCGACCGGACCGGTGGCGTTGACCAACCTGCCCACCACCCAAGAGGGGTTGCCCAGCGCGTGATCGGCGGTGGCCACGTACTGATCGAGCACCGTCGGGCGGGTCTTCGACGTGATGAGCAGCCAGATGTCGCCCGTCTTGCGGCCGGCCACCAGAAGCAGGCCGAGCCCGACGCCCTTCAGGAGCAGGACACGTTCCGGGCCGGTGCGGCGCGTGACGGCGATGACGGCATAGCCCAGCATCACCCACAACGCACCGTTGCCGAACATCATCTCGGCGCCGACGGCCCACCGCACCAGGAAGAAGACGATGTCGATGCCGACCGCGATGCCGGCCGCGATGAACCGTTGCCGCCAGGTGAGCACCACCATCATCAACGCCATCGAGGCGTAGAGCAGCGGCCCTGATTTCGGGGCGAACACCACCTCTCGCACCTGATTGGCGATCGGCCCCGGTACCCCGTAGTGACGCGCGGCGATCTCCAGCACGATGAGGAACCCGAGGGCCACCACGGCTGCCGCGGTCCACAGCATCGCCCGTGGCTGACGCCACGCGGCGAACACCGCTCTGCAGTTTTTTCGCGAAAACATCTGAGATGCTATAGATATCAATGGTTTGGCCGATTTGTTAGATGTTAATTAAATAGCTCACTCTTCGTGCTAGATAGCATGGTTTCTGGTGAAGTAAGGGCGATCAGGGCACTCGTTGTGAGTTCGATCATGTTAGCGGAGTGGTGCGGGTGGGTTCACTTGGTCGCCTGATCCTCGCCAACTGAGCTTTCCGGTCGGCGCTTGGCCGGTGCGCCGGGCGCCATCCCGTCCTTATCGGTCAGTTCGTGTCCGCGGTGCCGGTGATCACGTCCTCGGCGGACAGCTCCACCGTCACCTTGAGATGCGGGCTTCGATGCCGTCGAGCAGGAAGTCGAGGCCGATCCGGAAGGTGTGGTCGGCGTCCAGGTGGGCGGCGTCGCGCACCACCGTGGCCAGCGCGGGGAATCGGCCGGTGGCGAAGGTCCGCTCCAAGTAGGGCCCGAGTGAGGCCTGCCAGCGCTTCTCGTCCATCCCGGTGGCCCGCTCGGCACGCCGCTCGGCGATCTCCCGCCGCACCGCCCCGATCACGTACGCGTTGACTGTGGAGACCACCGGCATGATGGCGTCGACGTCGACGTCGCCCAGTGCGGCCATGACGGCTTCCCCGCTCGCCAGGGCGTTCGGCCCGAGCTGTGGCCGACCGCCGAGCAGGTCGGCGAGCCACTCGTGCTCATGGGCGGCCTGCCGGGTGGTTTCGGCGAGGGACCGCAGCGCCTCGCGCCAGTCGTCTCCGACCGGCCGGATCTCGGCGTGGACCGCGTCGACCATCAGGTCGAGCAGCTCCTCCTTGCCGTCGATGTAGCCGTACAGCCGCATCGGCCCGACGCCCAGCGCGGCGGCGACCTTGCGCAGCGACACCGCCTCCAGGCCGTCCGCGTCGGCCAACTGGATCGCCGCTCGCACGATCCGGTCCCGGCTCAGCTGGGCCGGCGCGGGTCGATTCGGTGGCTCCGGCCTTTCCCACACCAACATGCCGCTCACAGTACATTGCATCGAGCGATACAGTGTATCGTCCAGTACGGTGTATCGAGGAGAGATGAGAGGCAACCATGACCATCGCCATCGTCGGAGCGGGCCCCGGCGGCCTGGCTCTCGCCCGTGTGCTGCACGTGAACGGCATAGATTCCGTGGTGTATGAACGTGAATCGTCACGTGGTGCGCGCGGCCAGGGCGGCATGCTCGACATTCACTCCGGCCAGCGGGCGCTGCGCGAGGCCGGTCTGATCGACCGGTTCTACGAGATCGCCCGCGGTGAAGGCCAGGACATGAGCCTTCTCGAGCCGGATGGCACCCTCCTGTTCCAGGAGGACACACCCGACGACGCCCCGCTCGATCGCCCCGAGGTCGACCGCGCCGACCTGCGCGACCTGCTGCTGGATTCCCTCCCCGAAGGCGTTGTGCGCTGGGGGCACGCGTTCGAATCCGCCGACAACGGCCTGCTGCACTTCGCCGACGGCAGCAGCGCGACGTACGACCTGCTGGTCGGCGCGGACGGCGCGTACTCCCGGGTCCGCGCGCTGCTCACCGACGCCCGCCCGGTGCACATCGGACAGAACGTCGTCGAGATCGGCATTCCCGACATCGACCGCACGCACCCCGACCTCGCGGCGATGGTCGGGCGCGGCAACTACTGGGTGCTCGGTAAGGGACTGTCCCTGGCGGCGCAGCGCAACGGGGACGGCCGCGTTCGCATCGGCCTCAGCTTCTACGGCACGGCCGAGGACTGGTTCGCCACCAGCGGGATCCCGTTCGACGACCCGGCCGCCGCCCGGGCACGGCTGATCGACCTGCTCCCCGGCTGGGACGCACGGTTCATCGCGCTGATCGAGGCCTGCGACGACTCGGTCGTGCCGCGGTCGATCGCCACTCTCCCGGCCGGCCTCACCTGGCCGTCGAAGCCGGACGTCACACTGCTCGGCGATGCCGCGCACCTGATGCCCCCGGTGGGGGAGGGCGCCAACATGGCGCTGCTCGACGGCGCCCTGCTCGGTCTGGCGCTGGCCGCGCATCCGGACGACTTTCCCGCCGCCGTCAAGGAATACGAACGCGAGATGTTCGAGCGCACCAGCGCCGCCGCCCGGATGTCCGCGGACATGCAGGAACTGCTGACGTCGCCGGACGCCGCCCAGAAATTGCTCGCCTTCTTCCAGCCTGGCTGAAGGCGACCAAGGACGACCAGGAGACCGGTCGTCCGACCGGTGCGCCCCGACGCGGACCAGTGGCTGACGGGACGGGTTGCCAGGAGACTGTTCACGGGAGGTCCGCCTCACGTCCGACGCACTCCGGAGGTACCTCATGCCCCGCCCTGTCTGGTCCGGCGCGATCTCGTTCGGTCTGGTCACGATTCCGATCAAGGTGCTGCCCGCCACGGAGAACCACTCGATCTCGTTCCACCAGTACCACCTCGAGGACATGAGCCGGGTCCGCACGCGGAAGATCTGCGATCTCGACGGCAAGCAGCTCACGAACGCCGAGATCGGCAAGGGGTTCGAGGTCAGCAAAGACACGATCGTCGCGGTCACTGATGCCGAGCTCGACGAGATGCCGCTCCCGACCGCGAAGGCGATCGAGATCGCTGGTTTCGTGCCCTACGAATCGATCGATCCGATCCGGATCGGCGAGGGCTACTACCTGCAGGCCGACGGGCAGGTCGCGAACAAGCCCTACACGCTCCTGCGCAAAGCCCTCGAACGGAACAGCAAGGCCGCCGTCGCGAAGTTCGCATGGCACGGGCGCGAGAGGCTGGGCCTGCTGCGTGTGCAGGACGACGTGATCCTGCTGCACGCCATGAAGTGGGACGACGAAGTCCGGGACCCCAAGGAGCTGGCCCCCAAGGCGATGGACCTGGACGACGACGAGATCGACCGGGCCATACTGCTCATCGACTCCATGACCACGGACGGCATCGCCGACCAGGAATGGGCCACCGACCGCTACACCGAAGCCCTCGAGCGGGTCATCGAGGCGAAGGCGGAAGGGAAGAAGCCGCCGGAGATGGAAGAGGAGGAGGCGCCCGCCGGGCAGGTCCTCGACCTCATGGCCGCGCTCCAGGAGTCCGTAGAGAAGGCGCAGTCGGCCCGCGGCGAGACCGGCAAGGACGCGACGGTCCACGAGATGCCGAAGAAGCCGAAGAAGAAGACCGCGGCCACGACCGCGGCCAAGAAGACCGCGAAGAAGACGGCGGCCAAGACCTCTGCGGCGAAGAAGTCCTCCGCCGCGAAGAAGACCGCGGACAAGAAGACGGCCGCGAGGAAGCCGCGGCGCACTGCCTGATCCGTCATGGCTCGCGCTGATGTTCAGTGCCTCGCCGGTGAGCGACTGAGCCGGTGAGTGACTGAGCCTGTGGGCGACCGAGCCTGTGGGGCTTCCGGCGCAAGCGCATCGCCCGTTCGAGGGCGATCGAACCTGCCGCGCTTTCGGGCGCCGCAGAGCAGGTCATGATCACCGCGGCTTCGCGCAAAGGCCGGAGTCTGTCGTCTGCTCCGGAGGTATCAGTGGTCCTCGTCATCGTCGTCGCCGTACTCGCCCTGTGCGCAGGGCTCGCGGCGAACCGGTTCCTGCGGCCGCGGCTGATGCCCGACGACGACACCGGGATGGCCGTCAAGGATCTTGTCGGCCCGTTGCTGACGCTGACCGTCCTCCTGCTGGCCTTCGTGCTGGTCACCGCGTCGGGCTCATACGGAAAAGCCGAGGTCGCATCGCGCGGCGAGGCACGCGCGCTCGACCAGCTCACCGAGATCGCCGAATACGCTTCGGCGGAGGAGCGGGAACGGGTCCAGGCGGACGCCGTCTGCTACGCACGTGCCGTCCGCACCCAGGAGTGGCCCGCCATGGCCGACGGCAGCGGGGCGGCGGCGCCCAGCGTGTGGTCGACCGACGTCCGGCACTCCTTCCGCGGTCTGGAGGGCAAGCCGGTCTTCGGCATGCTGATCGCCGCCGACAACAAGCGGTCCGACGAACGCGAGGAACGCCTCACGCAGGCCACCGCCAGCATCCCCAGCGCCATCTTCTGGTTCCTGCTCGCCACGCTCGCCATCACCGTCGTGGCTCTCGCCGTCTGCCTGCCCCGCAGGAACAACCGCGGCCAGCTCGTCGTCCTGACGGTGATCACCGCGCTCCTGACGGTGACGCTGTGCATCATCCGTGACGTCGACCGGCCCTTCGACGGCATCATCAAGGTCAAGCCCACTGCGATCGCAGAGGTCGAACGCCAGGCCACCCGCGATTTCCTCGTGCACCACGAGGCCGCCGACCTGCCGTGCGACGACAAGGGCAACCGGCGTGACGCGTAGCCCGTCCCGCAAGGCCCGTACGGCTGCTGCTGGTGTCCACGCGTCGGTGCGGCGGGCCCGGGTGGCAGAGTGGAAGGGCTTGTTCCGTCCAGTGGAGGTAGTCCCCGCATGCGCTTGCTGCTCATACGTCATGGCCAGACCCCGTCCAACGTCAAGCACCTCTTGGACACCGGGGCGCCGGGCCCGGGGCTGACCACGCTCGGGCAGGAACAGGCGGGTGCGCTGCCGCAGGCCTTGGCGGGGGAGAAGATCGCTGCCCTTTACGCGTCCACGCTGGTGCGTACCCAGCTGACGGCCGCGCCGCTGGCCGCCGCGACAGGGCTTGAGGTCCAGGTCCGGGACGGGATCCGGGAGCTGGTCGCAGGCGACCTGGAGATGCGCGGCGACGACGAGGCCGCCGCCGCTTACCTCGCCACTGCCTTCGCCTGGTCCGAGGGTGACATCGAGCGCCGGATGCCCGGCGGCGAGAACGGCGTGGAGGCCCTGGGGCGCTACGACGCCGTCGTCGCCGAGGCGGCCGCGACGGGAGCCGAGACGGTGGCGATGGTCAGCCACGGTGCCGCGATCCGGATGTGGGTGGCCGCTCGGGCGGGCAACGTCGACGTGGCGTACGCGTCGACTCACCCGTTGGGCAACACGGGCGTGGTCGTCCTCACGGGCTCGCCCGAAGAGGGCTGGCGGACCCTGGTCTGGGAGGGCAGCCCGCTGGGCCCGGAAGGCGACTCGCCCGAGGAGGACAGCGGCCCGGCGGGGGAGGCCACCGTTCCGGCGGCCTGAGACTCGGTCCTGGGGTTCTCGGGCGGGGGCGTGAGCGGGGCCAGCGTGCTGGGCCGCACCGCGCCCGCGGCGGCCGAGCCGAGCAGCAGTTCGGTCAGGTCATGCGGCTGAGCCTGCTCGTCGGCCGGGGCTGCCGCTGTGACCCGGTCGAGCCGGAAGCCCCGGCCCGCCCGTCGCGTGCGGCACCAGGCGATGAGGTACCACCGGCCGCCGGCGGTGAGCAGTCCGGCTGGTTCCACCACGCGGTCGCTCTCGCGTCCCGCCGCGTCGATGTAGGACAGCCGCAGGACCGTGTTGGTGGTGAGGGCCTTCTCCACCGCGGCGCGGACCGTGGAGTCGGCCCGTGACGGCAGCGCGACGATCCGTGCGGCGAGCTCCTGTGCCGCCGCCGATGCGGGACCGGTCATCGAGACCGCGATCTTCTGCGCCGCTGTGCGGGCCGCACCGGCGTACGGCGCGGAGGCGTCGGCCGCGGCGAGCGCGACGGCCAGGGCCGAGGCCTCATCGGCGGTGAACCGGATCGGGGGCAGGGTCATCTCCGGGTCGATCGACCAGCCCCCGCCCCGGCCGGGTGCGGTGCGTACGGGCACGCCCGCTTCCATCAGCGCCTGGAGGTCGCGCTGCGCCGTGCGCGTACTCACCTCGAATCGCGCGGCGAGCGCCGCGACCGTCAGCGGCCGTGGCGCAGCCGCGCGCAACTCTTCCACCAGCGCATAGAGCCGAGCAGTGCGGTTCACGTCGCCGACGCTACCGTCCTGCTGTGGACAGGAAGTCCCGCTCGCGCCGCAGCTCCCGCTCGGTGATGGTCAGCGGGAACAGGGTGAAGCCGTGCATGGCACCGGCGACGACACCGAGCTGCACGGGCGCACCTGCCGCCTGCCAGCGTGCGGCCAGGAACAGCGAGTCGTCGCGCAGCGGATCCTCGGTGCCGACGACGATCCGGGCGGGCGGCAGTCCGGTCAGGTCGGCGAACAGCGGTGAGACCTCGGGAGCGCGGCGCTGTTCCGCTCCCATGCCCGGCGTGAACAGCTCGTAGGTGCGCCGGAGCGTGTCGGTGTTGCTCAGCAACTGCCGTGATCCGAACAACCGCTGACTGGGTGTCATCGACAGGTCGTACGGGCCGAAGAGCAGGTGCGCCGCCCGGAACGCGCCCGTGACGCCGTGCCGGTCGCGGAGACGCAGCAGTGTCGCGACGGTCAGGTGCGCACCGGCCGACTCGCCGCCGATCAGCAGTCGTTGCGTGCCGAATTCGACTGAGGCGTGGTCCACCAGCCATCGGGCGGCCGCTTCGCAGTCGTCAAGGCCGGCGGGGAAGGGGTGTTCCGGCGCGAGGCGATACTCCACGCTCACCACGGTCAGACGTGCCTGCTCGGCAAGGCGCCAGAGCTTCTGATCCTGCCCGTCCGCGGAGCCGAACGCCCAGCCGCCGCCGTGGATGTGCAGGTACACGCCGTCGACGTGGTCGGGCACGAACGCCCGGACCTTCACCCCGCCCGCGACAACGCGGTCCTGCCCCTGCGGGAGTCTCACGGATGGGGTGTCGCCGCCGAGCCGGTTGCGCCGCAGGGTGGCCAGGAGGGTTGCGTCCGGCGTCACTTCGCGGGCCGGGCGGCTCGCGAAAGCCGCGGCGAAACTCTCGTTGAACTTCAGGGTCTCGGTGAGGCAGTCCTCGTCTGTGATCGTCATGCCGCCGACGGTCGCAGCCGTCCGCGACAACGTCCTGTCACCCTTTCCTCGTGAGCCGCGTCACAGGGTGGCGTGCGAGAGCGCTCCTGCGCGCTGCGATCAGGGGGACTCCTCAGCCGAGATCGCGCCAGCCGCTCTCCAGGAGCTCGAAGGCGCGGGTGACGGCCTGGCGAGGGTCGTCGTGGCCGCGAGCGGTGCGGGGGGCTTCGAGGGCGAAGTGGGCCAGGGCGGTGCAGGCGGGGTCGTCCGCGGGCAGGCCGCTTTCGTCGGCGATGGCCAGGGCCAGGGCGGAGGCGTGGCGCAGCCACATGTTCTGGAGGTAGTCGCGCAGGGCCGGGGTGTTGTCGACCAGGTCGAAGAAGGCGGTGAAGCGGTCGTCGCCGTCCGTGGCCGCCATGCGGTGGCGCAGCGCGTGTTCGCGCAGCGCCGCGGGGATGGACCGGCCTGGGGGGCGCTCGCGCACGGCGGCGAGCAGGCCGGCTTCCTGGGCGGCGTCCTCGTCGAAGACGAGTGCTTCCTTGACCGGGAAGTGCTTGAACAGCGTGGTGGTGGACACGTCTGCGGCATCCGCGATCTCCCGGATGCCGACATCGTCGTATCCGCGCTCCAGGAAAAGGCGCAGTGCCGCATCCGCGATGGCTTGGCGGGTGGCGGCCTTCTTGCGCTCGCGGCGCCCCATCGGCGCCGGCGGGGTCCCCGCCTCGTTATCGCTGTCGCTGTCCGTGTCGGTCATACCTGGACTCTACCCTTCGGTTGCCCAACTTCAAAAGTTGAGTCGTTGCACTTATTGAGCTGGTGTGCTCTTCTGGAGCGGCGGCCGTGAGGTGCATGCCCGGCCCCGGAACCCCCTTGCCGCCTCACCGCGCGAATCGTCGAAGAACACCCACCCACGCGAAGCCACACCGCGGCCCGGCCCTGCCGTGCCGCAGGAACGGAGGATCACCATGACCACCACCCCCGCACCCCGTATCGCGATCATCGGCGCCGGTCCCGGCGGCCTGACCTGCGCCCGCATCCTGCAGGAGCACGGCATCGCCGCCACCGTCCACGACGCCGACGCCTCCCGCGCCGCCCGCGACCAGGGCGGCACCCTCGACATGCATCCCGGCTCCGGCCAACACGCCCTGCGTACAGCCGGATTGCTGGACGACTTCCTGGCCGAGGCCCGCCCCGAGGGCCAGCAGATGCGACTGGTCGGCAGGGACGGGCGGATTCTGTTCGACGCCGCCCCGCCCGCGGCCGACGCCACCGAGGGCAACCCCGAGATAGACCGCGGCCAACTGCGCGGCCTCCTCCTCGATTCCCTCGAGCCGGGCACCGTGCGCTGGGGTCACAAGCTCACGCGCGTCGCCCCACTCAAAGACGGCACCCACCGCCTGCACTTCGCCGACGACGCGATCGCCGCCGACGCCGACCTCGTCATCGGGGCCGACGGTGCCTGGTCCCAGGTCCGCCGTCTCCTGTCCGACGCGACGCCGGTCTACACCGGTGTCACCTTCGTCGAGGCCGGGCTCAGTGATGCCGACCGCCGCCACCCCCGCCTCGCCGAACTCACCGGCGACGGCACCATGATGGCCCTCGACAACAACCAGGGCTTCGTGGCCCAGCGCAACAGCGGCGGACACATCCGTATCTACATCGGCATGCGCACCGACGAGAACTGGCACCGGCAGGCCGGACTCGACCTCAGCGACACCGCAGCCGTGCGCGACGCCCTCCTCGATGAGTTCACCGGTTGGAGCCCCGACCTGCTCGGTTTCATCACCGGCACCGACACCGGCTACACCAACCGCCCCTTGTACGCCCTTCCCGTCCCGCACACCTGGCCCCACACCCCCGGGCTCACCCTCCTCGGCGACGCCGCCCACCTCATGTCCCCCTTCTCCGGGATGGGCGCCAATCTCGCCATGCTCGACGGCGCCGACCTCGCCCAGGCGCTCATCGACCACCCCACCGTCGACCAGGCCATCACCGCCTACGAGAAGGTCCTCCTGCCGCGCTCCGCCGAAGCCGCCGCAGGAGCCGCCGAGGGAATCAACGGCGCCTTCGCCCCCGACAGCGCCGCACAGACCCTCGCCCACATGACGCAGCACCACTGAAGGCAGCACCACTGAAACTCGCGCGGCGCGTCACAGGACGGCGTCGAGGAGCATGAACGCCGCCACAGCCAGCAGCACGAACGCGAAGGAGCGCTGCAGCAGGGGCCCTGACAACTTGAGGGCCAGGCGTTTGCCGTCCCACGCGCCCAGGAGCGCGGCGGCGGCGAACGGGCCGATGGCCGACCAGTCGAGGCCCGCGACGGTGGCGCCCCGGGTGGCCAGGGAAGCCAGTGAGTTGGCCGAGATGACCAGCAGACTGGTACCGATCGCGGCCTGCATCTCGAACGCCAGCACGGTGACCAGTGCCGGTACCGCGAGGAAGCCTCCCCCCACTCCCAGGAGGCCGGTCAGCGCGCCGAGCCCGGCCCCGGTGCCCGCCGCCTTCACCGGCCGCACCGTGCCGTCCCCTGCACCGGCCGCCGGTGCCGGACGCAGCATCCTGAGCGCGGCGAGGCCCGCGATGACGCCGAACGCGATGGTGAGGGCGGCCTGGGGCAGGCGGCTCGCGGCGGCTCCGGCGAGCGCCGCGGGCAGGAGACCGGCGGCGGCGAACAGGGCTCCGGCCTTCCACCGCACGTGGCCGGACCGGGCATGGCCGTACAGGGCGGTCAGCGAGGTGGCGGTGACGATGACCAGGCTCGCGGTGGTGGCCGCCGCGGGCGTGAAGCCGAGCAGGTAGATCAAGGCGGGCACGGCGAGGACACTGCCCCCGCCGCCGAGAGCGCCCAGCGTCAGGCCGACCACGGCCCCCGCGACCAAGGCCAGGACGAGGGTGCTCACGCTGCTCGGCCGCCCTGCCCTGATATCGCGTCCACCG
This sequence comes from Streptomyces sp. NPDC047525, assembly GCF_040643025.1. Lineage (NCBI taxonomy): Bacteria > Bacillati > Actinomycetota > Actinomycetes > Kitasatosporales > Streptomycetaceae > Streptomyces > Streptomyces sp. NPDC047525. Next base: position 264,789 of record NZ_JBEYTL010000001.1, on the reverse strand, counting down.
GCGGCACGGCGGTGCCGTCGCCGGTGTGGTGCAGGGCCTGTTCAGGGGCAGGGCGGCTGTGACCACTGTCTAGGTGGGACATCGTGGGCCTTCGAGCTTGTGGGTTAGGTGGTGTTCAGGAAGGGGTGGTAATCGTCAGACCCGCGTCGCCCGCGGCGTCGAAGCCGTCGTCGACCGCGACGACCTGCCGTCCGGCGGCGTCCAGGAGGGAGGCGGCGATCGCGGCGCGCATCCCTCCGGCGCAGTGGACCCACACCGTGCCGTCCGGTATCTCGTCGATCCGCAGGCGCAGTTCATGGACCGGGATGTGCACCGAGCCTGCGATGTGTCCGGCGGCGCGTTCGGAATCACGGCGTACGTCGAGCACCAGCGCCCCTGCGCCGCACCGGCGGGCTTCGGCGAGGTCGGAGAAGGCGGCGCGCGGGAACGACGCAGGGCGTTCTCCCTCGCGGAGCCAGCTCGCCGGGCCGCCGGTGGCGCAGGCGGCCGGACGGTCGATGCCCACGCGGGTCAGTTCGCGCTGTGCGTCGGCGATCTGGGCGGCCGTCTCGGCCAGCAGCGTGACGGGCTTGCCCCAGGGGATCAGCCAGGCGAGATACGTGGCGAGCTTGCCATCGCCCTCGAAGTTGAACGTCCCGGCCACGTGTCCCTCGGCGAAGGCGACCCGGTTGCGGAGGTCCACCACCCACTCGCCTGCGGCCAGCCGCTCGGCGATCTGTCCGGCGTCGGCGGGTGCGGGCGGGGTGAGGTCGACAGGGGCGGGACCGGCGGCGTTGATCGGGCCCATGTGCGTGTAGTAGGCGGGCACTTCCTCCAGGCCCGCCAGGGTCCGGGCCACGAAGGTGTCCACATCGAGGGTGAGCGCGTCGTTGGCCCTGCGTTCCTTGCGGATCGTGGTCGCGTCCCCCTCGGCCTGGGAGGAGGAGCAGAAGCTGCCGAAGCCGTGGGTGGGGTGCACCGGCACCGTGTCGTCCAGCTCGTCGGCCAGCCGGTGCGCGGAGGCGTGCTGGGCACGGGCCAGTTGCTCGGTCAGCCGCGGCTCCACCAGGTCCGGGCGCCCCACCGTGCCGATCAGCAGGGAGCCGCCGGTGAACGCCGCCACACCGCGGCCGTCCTCCTCCAGGACGTACGAGGTGTGGTGAGGCGTGTGACCGGGGGTGGCGATGGCGCGCAGCACCAGGCCCTCGTCCACCTCGACCGTGTCACCGTCGGCGACCGGGGTCCGGGCGAACGACACGTGAGCCGCCGACGGCACCAGGTAGACGGCGCCCGTGATGCGAGCCAGCTCCAGGCCGCCGGTGACGTAGTCGTTGTGTACGTGGGTCTCCGCCACGTACGCGATGCGCACCCCGCGCCTCGTCGCCGCCGCGATCAACTGGTCGATGTCGCGCGGCGGATCGACGGCGACCGCGGTACGTGCGCCGCCGGACAGATAACTGCGGTTTCCCAGGCCCTCGAACGTCAGGGTGTCGACGAAGAACATGGCCATGGTTTCCCTTCGCGAGAAAGCGGTTGATCACGTGACGGGCTTTGGGGGGGGGGCGGGACGGAACGGTCGGCCCGCCGCCGAGCAGGTGCTGCTTGCCGCCCGGCCGACGCAGGTGCAAGGGGCGTCGCCCTCCACCCGGTTACTTCCCCGTGGGACCGGACACGACCGGCAGCCCGGCCGCTTCCCAGGCTTCGATCCCACCGGCGAGGCTGAAAACCGCGGAACGGCCGAGACCCACCGCCTGCGCCGCGGCCTGCGTGCCGCGCCGGCCGGTGCGGCAGATGAACGCCAGCGGTCCGTCGGGCAGCGCGAAAGGGAGGCCGGCAACGCGCCGAGCGCGGCGTGCACGGCGCCCGCAGGCCGCCCGGCCACCCACTCGTCGTCCTGCCGGACATCGACCAGGGTGAGTTCGCCCTCGGCCAGGCGCCGCCGCGCCTCCGGCGGCGACATCTCGGCGACCTCATGGGCGCGGTCACCGCCTTGCCCCCGGTCCGCGGCCGGGGCAACGGTCCGGATCGCCTCGTACCCCGAGGCGTGCACGACGGCCAACTGCTGGCCCATCATCGGGCACACGTTCATCGCCTGTTCCCAGTCGGCGAGCGACTCTCACTCGGCGACGTTCACGAGGCAGAACCTGCTCCCCGGCATGACCGTGCGGAACATGGAGGTCCGGACGCCCGTCGCGGCGGGTGATCGCTGCAGCAAGTGCGCCCACTGTGTGCGACGTTCAGCACAAGCGGCAAAGAGAATTGCTACTCCTGCAAACCAAAGTCATCGCCAGCTGGAGGCCGGTGCCGGGCAGCAGCAGGGTTTGGCAGACCACTTCCAGATCGCCCGGCTCGGGGTGACGCAGGTGCTTCCGCAGCATCGGTACGGGCCGTACGTCGTGGTCGCGCCAGCCGGCCACGAATTCCCGGCATGCGGGGCGGCGCGGGTGATCGTACGGTGGCCGCATGCGTTCCCAAGGACGCTGTGGGTGGACCCGTTTCCGTTCGCACGTGGCGGGCCCACCCTTCTTGTGCGTGGGGTGGTCAGCTGAGCAGGGCGGCCACGAGCTCGGCGAATTCGTCCGGGGTGGCCAGGCGGATGTCGAGCGACTCGGCCTTGGCGCGCTTGGACCCCGCGCCTTCCCCCGCGACGACCAGGCTGGTGCGCTTGGAGACGCTGGAGGACGACTTGCCGCCGGCGCGTTCGATCAGTTCGTTCATCTGGTTGCGGCTGAGCTGTTCCAACGGGCCGGTCATGGCGCCGGTGACGACCACGGTCATGCCGTCCAGCGGGCCCGTGGCCGCTTGTGCGCCGGTCTCCGTCTGGTCGTCGGGGGTTGGGGGTGTGGCGCCGGGTTCGGTCATGTTCACACCGGTCGCGATGAGTTTGTCGATGACCGCGGCGAGTTCGGACAGCTCGGCCACGATGACGGGGGCCTTCTCGCTGCCGATGCCCTCGACCTGCTGCATCGCCTCCGCGTCGGCGGAGCGGATGTGGTCCATGGTGGCGAAGTGCCGGGCGATGCGGCGGGACATGGAGCGGCCGGTGCCGCGCACGCCGAGTGCGCACAGGACCCGGGAGAGGGGCTGGGTCTTGGCCGTCTCGATCGCGGCAAGGAGGTTGTCCGTGCTGGTCTCGCCCATCCGCTCCAGGCCCAGGGGCTGTTCTCGGGTGAGGGTGAAGAGGTCGGCGATGTCGGCGACCAGGCCCGCGTCGACAAGCTGCACGACGCGGCTCGCGCCGAGGCCCTCGATGTCGAGCTGGTCGCGCCCGGCGGCGTACGACAGCGAGGCGACCAGGTGGCAGTCGCGGCCGCGTTCGCACCGCCAGCGCTGCTCGCCCGCATCGATGGGGGAGCCGCACTGCGGGCACACCTCGGGGAAGACGATCGGCCGTTCGTCTCCGGTGCGCAGATGGGCGACCGGGGCTTCGACGCGGGGGATGATGTCGCCCGCCTTGTAGACCATCACCTGGTCGCCCAGGCGCAGATCGCGCCGGGTGATGTCGGAGGGGTTGTGCAGCGTCGCGTACGTGACGGTGGAGCCGTCGATGTCGACCGGCTCCAGGACGGCGCGCGGGGCGATGATTCCGGTGCGGCCGACGTTCCACTCCACGCCGATCAACTTGGTGATCTTCTCGACGGCGGGCAGCTTGAACGCGATCGCCCAGCGAGGGGCGCGGCTTCCGGATCCGGCGGCCTGCTGGTCGGCGGCGAGGTCGGCCTTGATGACGATCCCGTCGATCCCGAAGGGCAGTTCGGCCCGCAGCGCGGCGATCTCCTCCACCCGGGCCAGGACGTCCTCGACGCTCTCCAGGGTGACGCCGGGCACCGATGTGCCGGCCGGAGTCCGCACGCCGAGGTCCGCGGCGTACTGGAGGAGGTCGCCGTGGGCCAGCTCGGCCAGGTGCCCGGCGGCGTCGGCGGGAGTGGCGGGCAGGGGCAGCAGGCCGTAGGCGAAGAACGTCATCGGCACCGTGTACGCGCGGTCCTTGGCCCGCAGGGTGCCCGCCGCGGCATTGCGCGGGTTGGCGAACGGGGCGCCGCCGTGCGCGGTGCGCACCGTGTTGGCGTGCTCGAACTGGCCGGTGGTCATCAGGACTTCGCCCCGCACCTCCACGGTGACCGGCTCGGTGAGCCGGCCGGGCAGGCCCTCGATGGTGCCGATGGCGTGCGAGACGTCCTCTCCGGCCGTGCCGTCCCCGCGGGTGACCAGCCGGGTGAGGCGGCCGTCGGTGTAGCGGGCGGCGATGGCCAGGCCGTCCAGCTTGGGCTGCACGTTCCACCGCGTCACCTCCCGGCCGATCCGGCGGGCCACGGAGGCGGTCCAGGTGGTGAACTCCTCGGGCGCGAAGACGTTGTCCAGGCTGAGCATGGCCACCGTGTGCGGCACATCGCCCTGCACGGCGCCGCCGGCGACCTTCCCGGTCGGCGAGTGGGGCAGCACCTGGTCGGGGTGCTCGGCCTCGAACTCCGCGATGGCCCGCACCAGGCGGTCGTACGCGTCGTCGTCCAACGCCGACGTGCCGCCCGTGTAGTAGGCGGCCGCGGCCTTCGATGCGTCCTCGACCGCCTGCGCGTAGGCAGCGGCATCGGCGAACACAGGAGCTGAGGTTGTCATGTGAGTCATCGTGCCCGGAGGCACTGACAATCGGCCTCAGCGAGCTCAGGCGCGGCGCGCGGCCCACACGGTGCGCTCGGTGCGCACGGCGAGGTCGCCGCGGCGCAGGATGCTGTGTGGGCTCTCGGTGTCGAGGAGTTGATCGAGGGCGCCGAGGTCGTCCGCGGTCAGGGCGTGGGCGCCCCCGGCGCGCAGGCGCTTCAGGCTGCTGAGCGCGTACGGGCCGACCGCCGCGCTGCGGGAGCCGTCGACGTTCACGGTGAGCGTCCGCTTCCGCTCGACGGTGAACCCGGCGGCAGTCAGCTTGGGGCCCCAGTCGGCGCCGCGGTGCGACACGTGTTCGGCGTCGTGGTGCGCCATGGCGGCGTGACAGCGCTCCTCGAGGCCGGGCCGCTCCTTCGGGGCATCGGCCGGCAGGAAACGCGGGAAGTCGGCCAGTTCTACGACGGCGAACAGGCCGCCGGGCGCGAGCAGATCGTGCACCGTGCGCAGGGCGCGGTCCGGGTCGGCCATGTGGTGCATCGACGCCGACGCCCACACCAGCTCGGGCTCACCGAGCTCGGGCCAGCCCGCGTCGAGATCGGCGGGCACCGTGCGCACCCGGTCGGCCACGCCGAGCGCCTCGGCCCGTTCCTCCAGACGGCGCAGATGACGGGCCGACGCGTCGACGGCGGTCACCTCCGCTCCGGCGAAGCGCGCGAGCAGGGCGAACGTGCCGGTGCCCGTCCCGCATCCCAGGTCCACGATGTGGCGCGGGGCCTGGTCGAGGGGCAGCCATGCGGTGATGGACGCGGTGTGCTCGGCGAGTACTTCCGCGTCCAGATCGAGGATCTCCGCCTGGCCGTCGTCGTCCGACTCGTGCTGGGGAAGGCGGTGGTGGGCGCTGTCGTGGGCCGCGTGCGGGGAGGTGTGGGTCATGACAGCGACGCTAGATCGATCATGCCGTTGCGGCACCATGGTTCCCGGAGTGCGCAAGAAGATGGCCCGCTCCGCTGCCGCACGCGCAACCGGCCGGCCGTCGCGGTCCGGTGCGGTCAGGGGCGGGGGCGCCGGTCCGGTCCGTCACGGGCGGGGCCGGTCGCTGTCGGCGTCGTTCTCGCGCTGGTGGCCGCGGCGGGCGTCGCGGTCGAAGATGCCCAGGATCTCGCACGGCCCGCCCTCGGCGCCGATGGCGTGCGGAAGCATCGTGGGGAACTCCGCTGCCTGGTTGGTCTCGACGCGAAAGCGCCGGTTGCCGAGGAGCAGGATCGCCGTGCCGGACAGGACGACGAGCCATTCGCGGCCCGGATGGGCGCGCATGCGTGAAGGGCTGTCGGGCGGCGGATTCGTCATGCGCTGACGTACGACGCTCATGCCGGGCTCCGCCTTGATCGGCCAGCGCATGAGCCCATGGGCTCCGTCGATCGCCGGGCTGGTGATGACGTCGTCGGTGGCCGTCTCGACGAGCTGGTCCAGCGAGGTGTCCAGGGCCCGCGCGAGCGTGACGAGCTGGTCGAGGGCCAGTCGGCGCTGGCCGTTCTCGATGCGGCTGAGCGTGGACTGGCTGACGGAGGCGCGGGTGGCCAGTTCCTCCAGGGACCAGCCCTGCGCCACCCGCAGGGCGCGGATCCGTTTGCGTACCAGGCTGTCCATCTCGCCATTGTCTTGCGTCATAGGCAACATCATATGCCTTGTTCGCAAGACGTGCCTATCGTCGTGAGCGCAGCCCCCGAACCGACCGGACCGCTGGGGGCTCGCGTGAAGGAAAGAGGTGCGACGCCATGTCCGAGACCACAGCCGTGCATGCGGCCGAGACCACTGCCGCCCGTGCGACCGACGAGCTGCCGGGCGAGACCGTCGACGCCGTGGTGATCGGCGGCGGCGCCGCGGGCTTGAACGGCGCGCTGATGCTCGCCCGCTCCCGCCGTACGGTCGTCGTGATCGACGGCGGCACCCCGCGCAACGCACCCGCCGACGGCGTGCACGGCCTGCTCGGCCTGGAGGGCATCGCGCCGGCTGAATTGCTGCGGAGGGGGCGGGCCGAGGTGCGCCGCTACGGCGGCCTGGTCGTGACCGGGGAGGTTGCTTCCGCTGCCCCAACCGCTTCCGCTGCCCCAACCGCCCCTGCCCCAGCCGCTGCCGGGGGAGACCCGCGCTTCACGCTCACCCTCGCCGACGGCAGCACCCTGACAGCGCGCCGCCTGCTCGTCGCCACCGGACTGCGCGATGTCCTGCCCGAGGTGCGCGGGCTGGCCGAGCACTGGGGCCACGGGGTGGTGCACTGCCCGTACTGCCACGGCTGGGAGGTGCGCGACGAGCCCATCGGGATCCTCGCCGTCGGCCCGGCCTCCGTCCACCACGCCCTGCTGTTCCGCCAGTTGACCGACGACCTCGTCTACTTCACCCGCGGCACCGAACTCGACGGGGACACCCGTGCGCGGTTCGCCGCGCGCGGTGTCCGCGTCGTCGACACCCCCGTGACCGAGGTCGTGGCCTCTGAGGACGGCGGCATCGCGGGCGTACACCTGAGTGACGGACAGCTGGTGGCCCGGCGGGTCCTCGCCGTCGCCACCACCATGCGGGCCCGCACCGACGGCCTGGAGGAACTGGGGCTCCCGATGCAGGACCTGCCCGGCGGGACGGGCCGCCACTTCGCCACCGGCAAGGCCGGTGCCACCGAGGTGCCGGGGGTGTGGGTGGCCGGCAACGCCACCGACCTGACCGCCCAGGTCGGCGCCTCCGCCGCGGCCGGTGCCCTGGCCGGCGCGCACATCAACGCCGACCTGGCCGCCGCCGACACCGAGGCGGCCCTCGCCGCCACACAGCGCGGCCGCACCCGCGCCTGAGCCCCGCTCGGGGCTTGCCCTCGCCCCACCCCCACCCCCCCTGGCGCCCATCAACCGATCCGGCGCTGACGTCCGCATGCCATCGCATCCACCTGCCCTTGGATCCGCATGCCCTTGGAGAGGAATCCATGAGTACGAATCAGCCTCCACAGCCGAGTGCCGATGAGCCCAGCGGCGCACCCGGCGCGGGCGTACCGGATGCGCGCCGGCGCCGCACCATCCTCATCGCCGTCTGCATCGCCTTGATGGCCGTGATCGCCTCGGTGTCCGGCCTGAACGTCGCCCAGCCCGACCTCGCCGTCTCCTTCGGCGCCTCGCAGAGCACCATCCTGTGGATCATCAACATCTACACGCTCAGTCTGGCCGCCCTGCTCCTGCCCCTGGGCGCGCTCGGCGACCGCTGGGGCCGCAAGCCCATGCTGCTCGCGGGCCTGGCCCTCTTCGGTGTCGCCAATGTGGTGGCCGGTCTCGCGCCGTCAGCCGAAGTCATGCTCGCCGCGCGCCTGTTCAGCGGTGTCGGCGCGGCGATGATCATGCCGATCACGCTGGCCGTCATCACCTCCACGTTCCCCAAGGAAGAACGCGGCCGGGCGATCGGCGTCTGGACAGGCGTAGCCGGAGGCGGCGGCATCCTGGGCATGTTCCTCTCCGCCGCCCTGGTCGACGTGGCGAACTGGCGCTGGCTGTTCGTGCTGCCCGTCGCGCTGGTCGCCGTGGCCCTCGCCATGGCGCTGCGGTCCGTTCCCAACTCCCGTGAGAAGTCCCGGCACGCTTTCGACACCGTCGGCGCTCTGACCTCCGTCGTCGCGGTGGTCGGTCTCATCTTCGTCCTTCAGGAGGGGCCCGAGCGCGGCTGGACCGCGCCCGTGACCCTGCTCGGCCTCGCCGCCGGTGTCATCGCCGCCGTCGGCTTCGTGGCCTGGGAACTGCGCCGCGGGGATGCCGCGCTCCTGGACGTGCGCCTGTTCGGCGAGCGCTCGCTGGCCGGCGGCTCGGTCACGCTCCTGGCGGTCTTCGGTGTCCAGGCGGGCATCTTCGTGGTCCTCTTCCCCTTCCTCCAGGCCGTGCTCGGCTGGTCGGGCCTGCTGTCCACGCTGGCCCTGATGCCCATGGCCGTGCTGATGATGATGGCCTCGGGCCTGGCCCCCAAGCTGGCCGCGCGCATCGGCGCCCGCTCCACCATGGCGGCAGGGATCTTGTTGGCCGGGGTCGGTCTGGCGCTCATGGCCGCCTTCGTCTCCGTCGACGGCGGCTACCTCTCCGTCCTTCCCGGCATGCTCGCCATGGGGACCGGCATGGGCCTGTCGATGACCCCCTCGACCGAGGCCATCACCGGCTCCCTGCCGCGTGAGCGCCAGGGCGTTGCCTCCGCACTCAATGACGTCACCCGGGAGTTCGGGACCGCGCTGGGCGTCGCCCTGCTCGGCGCACTGCTGTCCTCCGGATACCGCAGCGCCATCGACTCCCGGCTCGAAGGCCTTCCCCGGGGTGCTGCCGACACCGCACGCGAAGGCATCGCCAACGCCGTCGGCGCCGCGGACGGGGCCGGTGCCCATGGCCGGGCGCTGTTCCGTGCGGCCCAGGAGTCGTTCGTCGACGGCTGGCAGCAGGCCATGTGGGCGGGCGTCGCCGTCATGGCCGTGCTGTTCCTGTACGTCGTGGCGCGAGGGCCGCAGGGCGGGGGTGGAACGGCTGAGGGTTCCGACGACACGACCGATGAGTTCCGTGCCGTCGCGTCGTCTGCACGGTGAGGACGTCTTCCTTCCGCACCCGTGGGAGGCGCCTGAGCCGACGATGAGATGACGACAAGGAACGTGGACACCGTGGACCAGGAGAACGTGAGCGCCACCCTGACTGTCGCCGCGCCCGCCGAGAGGGTGTTCGCGGTCCTCGCGGACCCGACGGCCCACTCTTCGATCGATGGCACCGGCTGGGTCCAGAAGGCCGCCGACCGGGCGCCGCTGACCGAGGCGGGTCAGGTCTTCCGGATGGGCATGTACCACGCCAACCATCCGGACGGGGACTACCAGGTGGCCAACAAGGTCCAGGTACTCGACCCGCCGCGCGCCATCGGCTGGCTGACGGGGGAGGAGAAGGAGGACGGCCACCTGGAGTTCGGGGGCTGGAGCTGGCGTTACGACCTGGTGCCGCTCGGTCCGTCCGAGACTGAGGTCACGCTCACGTACGACTGGTCCGCGGTCCCGCAGTTCATCCGGGAGTACCTCCAGTTCCCGCCGTTCGGCCCCGAGCATCTCCCCACGTCGCTGCACCACCTGTCCGAGCTCGTCTCCGGCAGGTGAGGCCCAGCAGGCGAACCGGAAGGGAGTGCCTGTCCGGCCGCCTGCGGCACCACCGGGCCCTCCGCGGCAGGAAATCCCAACTGAAGGAGTGATCTATGCGCTCGGAGGAGTGACGCTCCTTGCTGGGCCGCCGCCCGTGTTGTGACCATCGCCGGATGGACGGACAGAAGCGGAAGGCCCAGCTGGATGGCGTCGCCGAGACGACGCTATGGACGTTGCACCACCGCGCTCTGGCCGCGAAGGACCCTGGCTCGGCACTGCTCGACCCGAAGGCGATCGAGGTGATCGACGCCGTCGACTACCCCTTCGAGCGGCGGTTCGGCACGGGCAACTGGGGCTATGCGCAAGGGATGGCCGTACGCGCACGCTGTTACGACCGCGAGGTGCGCCGGTTCCTCAGGGACCACCCGGACGGCACGGTCGTCTCGCTCGGAGAGGGCCTGGAGACGCAGTTCTGGCGGGTGGACAACGGCAGGGTGCACTGGCTCGGGGTCGACCTGCCCGAGGTCGCGGCGCTGCGGAAGCGGCTGCTGCCGGACGCGCCGCGCCACCGCACCCTGCCCTGTTCGGCCACCGACACACGGTGGATGGACGAGGTCGACGCCTCGCGCGGGGTGCTGATCCTCGCCCAGGGGATGCTGATGTATCTCCCGCGGGACGTGGTGCACCGGCTCATCGAGGGGTGCGCCGCCCGCTTTCCCGGAGCGGAGCTCGTCTTCGACACCCCGCCCGCCTGGATGGCCGCCCGCACCGAACGGGGCCGGTGGAAATACCCCGCTGGGTACCGGCCGCCGCCGATGCTCTGGGGGATGACGCCGAAGGAGCAGCGGAAGCTGCGCGCGGTGCACCCGAACGTCGCCGCCGTGCGAGCGGTGCGTGAACCCCGGGGCCGGGGCTTCCTCTGCGGGTGGCTCCTGCCCCTGGCCAACTTTCTTCCCGCGGTCCGCACGCGCAGACCACTGTGGGTCACACGCGTGTCGTTCGGCCCGACGAAACATCACCAAGGAGTCAGCAGATGACGGATCGCCTGGAAGCCGAGCGGGAGCAAGCCCCCCTGTGGGGGCCGCGAGAGCCGTGCCAGGCGCTGGTCGACGAACGGCCACCGGCCGTCTCCGAGCAGCGTTCCGTTCTCATCGAAGGCGCCACGCTGCGCCTGCGGGAATTCCTGCCCAGCGACGTCGAGGGCGTACTCGGCATCTTCGGTGACCCGCGCACGACCCGCGAGTTCGGCATGCCGCCCTTCCGGCGCCCCGACGCTGCGGCACTGGTCGAGCAGGCCAGGGAAGGTGCGCGGCGCACTCCGCGCTCGCACTACCGACTGGGCGTCAGCGAGATCGCCACGGGCGAGTTGATCGGCTCGGCGAAGCTGATCGTCGAGGACCAGTCGGGCGAAGGCGGAATGGTCCGCGTCGGCTACCGCAGCGCAGAGGTGGGTCTGGCACTGCGCGCCGATCGGGTCAGCGTGGGCCACAGCGTCGAGATCGGCTACCTGCTGGGTGTCCTTGGCTTCGACCGGCTCGGACTGCACCGCGTCTGGTCGGGATTCATGCCGTCCAACGTCGCCGCGCAGCGGGCCATCGAGAAGGCGGGCATGGTCCGCGAGGGACGGTTGCGGCACTACGGCCATGTCGACGGTGTGTGGCACGACATCGTCCAGTACTCCATTCTCGAGGACGACTGGAAGGCCCTGCGCGGCCACTGACGACTTGCGACGGCGTCTGCCGCACGGGCAGCTGTCGCTGCGCCCCCGGGAGTTGTGCCGCGCCACCGCCGCTCGGCGCGCCCACCCTATATGTCTCTTACTTGCCGATATGCATGACCCATGACCGTTTTGGTCCTGGCCCACTTCGTCGTCGCGCTCTGCGCCGTCCCGCTCGTCCGCCGCTTCGGCCCGCGCGCCTTCGTCGGGCTCGCGCTGCCGCCCGCGGCCGCCCTCGCCTGGGCGCTCTGCCAGTGGGGCACGCTCACCGGCGGCGGAACGCGTGACGAGGCGTGGACGTGGATCGAGGCGTACGACGTCGACGTGGCGTTCCGGCTCGACGCGCTGTCCCTGGTGATGGTGCTGCTCGCCGCCGGGATCGGGGCGCTCGTGCTGCTGTACTGCGTGAGCTACTTCGCCCCGGGGACACGGCAGTTGGGGGCATTCGGCGGGAACCTCCTGGCCTTCGCCGGAGCGATGCTGGGGCTCGTCCTCGCCGACGACCTGATGATCCTGTATCTCTTCTGGGAACTGACGACCGTCCTGTCCTTCCTCCTGATCGGGTACGACAGCGAGAAGCGGGCCGGCCGCCGATCCGCGCTGCAGGCCCTGATGGTGACCTCGGTGGGCGGACTCGCCATGTTCGTCGGATTCCTGATGCTGGGTCACGCGGCGGGCACGTACCGGATCTCCCGGATCCTGGATTCGCCACCGGCGGCCAGTGGCACGCTCTCGGCCGCGCTGGTGCTGATCCTGGCCGGGGCGCTCGCCAAGTCGGCGGTGTGGCCGCTGAGTCTGTGGCTGCCGAACGCGATGGCCGCGCCCACCCCGGTCAGCGCCTATCTGCACGCGGCGGCGATGGTGAAGGCGGGCGTGTACCTGGTGGCGCGCCTTGCCCCCGCGTTCGCGGACGTCGCGCCGTGGCGGCCGGTGCTCCTGACGCTTGGCACGGCGACGATGCTGCTCGGCGGCTGGCGCGCGCTGCGACTGAACGACCTCAAGCTCGTGCTCGCCTACGGGACCGTCAGCCAACTCGGCTTCCTGATCGTGCTCGCGGGCGACGGCACCTACAACACCGCGCTCGCGGCCATCGCGATGATCCTGGGGCACGCGCTGTTCAAGGCACCGCTGTTCCTGGTGACCGGGATCGTCGATCACGCGGCGGGAACACGCGATCTGCGGCGGCTGTCCGGTGTGGGGCGGTCGCTGCCCTGGGTGGCCGCGGTCGCCGTCGTCGCGGGCGCGTCGATGGTCGCGCTGGTGCCGCTGCTCGGATTCGTGGCGAAGGAGGCCGCGTTCGAGGCGCTGTGGCACGGCAGCGTCGCCGAACGGTGGGTGCTCGCCCTGATCGTCGTCGGCTCCGCGCTCACCACCGCGTACACGCTGCGCTTCCTGTGGGGTGCGTTCGCCCGCAAGCCGGGGCTCGCCGACACCGCCGTGCACCGCGTCGGTCCCGCCTTCCTCGCGCCGCCCGCCTTGCTCGCCGTCGCCTCCCTGCTGCTCGGTCCGGGGGTCGGATGGGTGGTGCCTCTCTTCGAGGCGTACGCGGCGCAGTACCCCGTCCCGCCGCACCCCTACCACCTCGCGCTGTGGCACGGGTTCGGGCCCGCGCTCGGTCTGTCCGCACTCGCCTGGGTGGGTGGCGCGGCGCTGTTCGCGGGCCGGGGAGAGGTGGTGCGCCTTGGGCGGCGGCTCGCGTGGCCGAAGGCGGACGAGGGGTTCGGGAGGATCGTGCTCGGCGTGGAACGGACGGCACTGCAGGTGACGGGCGCGGTGCAGAAGGGATCGCTGCCCGCGTACGTCGCCACCATCCTGGGCGTCATGCTCGCCGGGCTCGTCGCGGTCCTCGTCACGGACCGGCCCTGGCACGGCGCGCCCTCACCCCGCGTCTGGGACACCCCGTGGCAGGCCGGGGTCGCCGCGCTGACCTGCGCGTGCGCCCTGATGTGCCTGACCGTGCAACGCCGCATGAAGGCGGCCGTACTAGCGGGCCTGACCGGGTACGGCACGGCGCTGCTCTACGTCGTCCAGGGCGCACCCGATCTGGCGCTCACCCAGTTCGGCGTGGAGACCGTGTCGACCGTGGTCCTGGTCCTCGTCCTGCGGCGGCTGCCGGTGCACTTCGGGGAGGCGGCGCGGTCGTGGCGCCGCGTGGCCAGTCTGCTGCTCGCGCTCGGCAGCAGCGTCGTGGTCGCCTGCGCGGTGTGGCTCGCGGCGGGGGCGCGGACGGCGGATCCGGCCGGAGCCGCCATGACCGAGGAGACCGCGCACCACGGCCTGAAGGACGTCGTGGCGACGATCCTGGTGGACTTCCGGGCCTGGGACACGATGGGCGAGTCGGCCGTCCTCGCCGTCGCCGTCCTGGGCGTGACGAGCCTGCTGTACGTGCACCGCAGACAGGGGCCGACACCGGGTGCGCCACCCGCGCTGCCCGGCGGGGTGACCGCCTGGTCGCTGGCGGCGCCCGCCATCCAGGTGCCGCTCAAGTACCGCCAGACCGCGCCGGAGCGCAGCTGGCTGATGGCCGGTGACACGCTCGCGCCCGAGCACCGTTCCGTCGTCTTCGAGGTGATCGCCCGCCTCGTCTTCCACCCGATCCTGATGCTGTCGGTGTACCTGCTGCTGTGCGCGGAGAACCTGCCGGGCGGCGGATTCGTCGGCGGGCTCGTCGCGGGAGTGGCCCTGATGATCCGTTACCTGGCGGGCGGGCGACACGAGTTGGAGGCCGCGGCCCCAGTCCATCCCGGCTTCTTCACCGGTCTCGGCCTGGCCCTGTCCACCGGCGTCGCACTCCTGGGCCTGGCCGACGGGACCGTGCTGCACGCCTGGACGTGGCACGGGCGTCTGCCGCTGATCGGAGACTGGCACATGGGCACCGCCGTCCTCTTCGACCTGGGGGTGTATCTGCTGGTCCTCGGCGTGGTCCTCGACGTCGTCCGCGCCCTCGGATCGAAGATCGACCAGCAGACGGAGCACAGGGCCGGGCTCGCGCTCGCCGGGGCGGGGGAGCGGTGACCGTCAGCCTGAGTCTGCTGGTCTGCGCCGTCGTCCTGACCGCCGTCGGCGGGGTCCTCATCCACACCCGCAGCCTGACCCGGGTGCTCATCGGGGTCATCGTGTGCGGCAACGGCGTCAATCTGTTCGTCCTCACCACCACCGGGCGCGCCGGAGTTCCGCCGCTGCTCTACCCGGGCGTCGCCCACACCCGGGTCACCGACCCGCTGCCCCAGGCCATCGTGCTGACCGCCGTCGTCATCACCCTGGCCACCACGGCGTTCGTGCTCGCGATGGTCTACCGCAGCAGCCAGCTCACCGGCTCCGACTTCGTGCCGGACGACGTGGAGGACCGGCGCGTCGTCCTGCGCGCGGAAATCGCGGAGGAGCGCGCCGAACTGCGCGAGCTGCACCGCGGCGAGGGGCCGCGCGCCTGGCGCGACGAACGCCGCGAACAGCGCCGCAGGCTGCGCGCCGACCGTGCCTTCCAGGCCCGCGCCCGGGACGCCACCGGCGACCTGTGGGACGACATCCTCGGCGCGGACCCGCCCCGACCGCCAAGCCCCGCACGGCAGGAGAACGACCCCCGGTGAACGCCCTCGTCCCGCTGCCCGTCGTGCTGCCGCTGACCGCATGCGGCCTGAGCCTGTTCATCGGGCCCCGGCTGCGCATGCTGCACCGGCTGATCGGCATCGGCGTCCTGGCGGCCGTCCTGGTCGTCGACATCGTCCTCCTCGTCGAGGCCGACCGCGGCGGCCCGCTCGTCGTCCATCTCGGCGACTTCGCCCCGCCGCTCGGGGTGACCCTGGTCGCCGACCGCCTCGCCGCGCTGATGCTGACCGTGTCGGGGGCCATCACCCTGATCGTCCTGATCTACGCACTGGGCCAGGACATGGTCGACCGCGAGGAGCGCGCTCCGACCGCCGTCTTCCACCCCGCCTATCTGGTCCTGGTCTCCGGGGTGTCGCTCACCTTCCTCGCCGGCGACCTCGTGAACCTCTACGTCGGCTTCGAGATCATGCTGATGGCCAGCTTCGTGCTGCTCACGGTGGGCGGCACCGAACCGCGCCTGCGGGCCGGTTCGACGTACGTCGTCGTCTCCCTCGTCTCGTCGCTCGTGTTCCTCGCGGGCATCGCGGTCGCCTACGCGGCCTGCGGCACCGCCAACTTCGCGCAGCTCGCCGTCCGCCTGGCCGAACTGCCCCTCGGTGTACGGACGTTGATCGAGGCGCTGCTCCTTACCGTGTTCGGGGTGAAGGCCGCCGCCTTCCCGGTGGCCGCCTGGCTGCCCGACTCCTATCCGACCGCGCCCGCCCCGGTGACGGCCGTCTTCGCGGGACTGCTCACCAAGGTCGGCGTGTACTCGATACTGCGCGCCGAGACCCTGCTGTTCCCCGGCAACCGGCTCTCCACGCTCCTGATGGCCGTGGCGTTCGCGTCCCTGCTGATCGGCATCCTCGGCGCGGTCGCCCAGACCGACCTCAAGCGGCTGCTGTCCTTCACGCTCGTCAGCCACATCGGCTTCATGCTCTTCGGGCTCGCGCTCGGCAGTCGCGGCGGCATCGGCGGCGCCATCGTCTACACGGCGCACCACATCACCGTACAGACGACGTTGTTCCTGGCCGCAGGGCTGCTCGAAAGACGCTATGGGACAACGGAGTTGACGCGGCTGGGGGGCGCTGCACGCACCGCGCCCCTGCTGGCCGCGCTGTGGTTCGTGCCCGCCATGAACCTCGCCGGGATCCCGCCGCTGTCCGGCTTCCTCGGCAAGCTGGGGCTGATGCGGGCGGGTGCCGCGGAGGGCGGGAGCGCCGCGTACGTGCTGCTCGGCGCCTGCGCCGTCGCCAGCCTCCTGACGCTGTATGTGATGGCCAAGGTGTGGAACCTGGCGTTCTGGCGGGCCGCACCCTCCCAACTCCCGCTGGAGGGAACCGTGTTGGAGGACATCGATGACGACGAGGATTCCGTGGTCGCCGTGGGCGCCGGGAACGGAGGCGCGGTGGCCGTCGCCCCCGCCGCCGTCTGCGTGCGCACCACGGCCCGTGTGCCGCGCGTGATGATCGCCGCGACCGTCGGTGCGGTGCTGCTCGGGCTGTCCTACACCGTGCTCGCCACGCCCCTGACGGGTCTGGCCGACCGCTCGGCCGCTGAACTCCTGGCCAGGACCCCGTACATCACGGCGGTGCTCGGCCCGTGAGCTCCGCCGACCCCAAGGGCCGCCCGCGCCGCCTGGACCTCTCCCTGATCGCCTGGCTCACGGTGATCTGGATGCTGCTGTGGTCGGGGCCGACCTGGGGCAACCTGGTCAGCGGCGTCCTGGTCGCTGTCGCGCTCTGCCTCGTCTTCCCGCTGCCGGCTGTCGACCTCGCGCTGCGCCTGCGCCCGCTGGGCATCGTGCGCCTTGCCGGGTACCTGGTGTACGACATGGTGGCTTCCAGCGCCACGGTGACCCGCCAGGCGCTGAGCGGCCGCAGGCGCCCCGCCGCGGTGATCGCCGTCCAACTGCGGTGCCGCACCGACCTGATGATCGCCGCGACCGCCGTCGCCGTCTCGTGCGTGCCGGGTGGCGCCCTGGTCGAGGTGAACGGCGCCACCGCCACCTTGTACCTGCACATGTCCGACGCCGACGACCGCGACGCGGTGCGCCGAACCCGCCGTGACGTATGGCGACTTGAGGCACTGGTCGTGCGGGCCTTCGGCACCCGTGACGAGATCGAGCGCGTCGCCGTGGACCCCGAGCCCCCGTCTCCCGCACGAAAGGATCCCCGGCCATGACCGCCCTGGACAACATCCTGCTCGACGCCGCCCTGGCGGTGATCCTGCTCGCGGGCGCACTTCTCCTGATCCGTGTCTGGCGCGGCCCGTCCATGCTCGACCGTGCGGTGGGCGTCGATGTCGCGGCGGCGCTGATGGTCGCCGGAATCGGAGTACAAGCGGCCTCCACCCGCACCCGCTACTACCTGTCGATCATGCTGGTGATCGCCTTCCTCGGCTTCACCAGCTCGGTGGGCATCGCCCGCTTCATCGCCGTACGCGACCGCCCGACCCCGCGTCCCGTCCCGCGTCCCGTCCCGCCCAAGGAGGGTCCGTGACCGCCTGGCACGACGCGGCCGACCTCGCCGGAGCGGCCCTGCTCCTCCTCGGGGCCCTGGTCTGCCTGACCGGAGTCATCGGCCTGCTGCGGCTGCCCGACGTCCTCGCCCGGAGCAGCGCCGCGACCAACCCGCAGACGCTCGGCATCCTCCTGCTCACCGCGGGCGTCGCACTGCGGCTGCGCTCGTGGGCCGACCTGGGCACGCTCGCCCTGGTGGTGTTCTTCCAACTCCTGACCAACCCCGTCGCCGCGCACCTGGTGGCACGCGTGGCCTACCGCACGGGACAGACCGGCGACTGCGCCCTGCTCTTCGACGAGCTCGCCGGGTCGGAGCCGGACCGGCGGAACTGACGAGGGAGGAGAGCGGAGAGGGCAGAATCCAGGACTGTGAAGATCAGTGAGCGTGAACTGAACCGGGCGACCCTCAGCCGTCAACTGCTCCTGGAGCGTGAGCCCTTGACCGTCCAGGACGGCGTGCGACGCGTGGTCGCGCTCCAGGCGCAGCACCCGGCATCGCCGTACCTCGCCCTGTGGAACCGGCTCGCCGGTTTTTCCGCGGCTGAGCTCGATGCCGCGTTCGCCGGGCGTTCCGTGGTCAAGGCGACCCTGATGCGGATCACGCTGCACGCCGTGCACGCCGAGGACTACCCCGCTTTTCGCTCGGCGCTGCAGCCCACGCTGTACGCCTCCCGGCTCGGGTCCCGCTTCGCCGCCGCGGGACTCAGCCCCGCGGATGCCGACGAACTGGTGCCGGAGTTGCTGGACTTCGCCCGTCGGCCGAGGACCTCGGCACAGATGCAGGCATGGGCCGAGGAGCGGTTCGGTGCCGAGAAGAAGGACGGGGCGTGGTGGGGGCTGAAGGGATACGCGCCGTTGCACCATGCCCCGACGGATGCGCCCTGGTCGTTCGGTCACCGGCCGTCCTTCGTCGCGGCCCCGGGCGGATTCACCCCTACGGGCCGGGCGGTGGATCCTCAGGCGCTGCGGACCCTGATCCTGCGATATCTGGCGGGGTTCGGGCCCGCTTCGGTCGCGGACGTGGCGCAGTTCGCCATGGTGCAGAGGGCGCCCGTCCGTGCGGCGCTCGTCAGTCTGGGTGACGCCGTTGAGCAGCTCCAAGGCCCGGACGGGGGCGTGCTGTTCGACCTCCCGGGTGCTTCGCGGCCACCCGCCGAAACCCCTGCCCCTCCTCGGCTCATGGCCATGTGGGACAGCGTTCTGCTGGCCTACGCCGACCGTGCCCGGGTGATACCCCCGGACTACCGCCCTTGGGTGATCCGGCGCAACGGCGACGTACTGCCCACCTTGCTGGTGGACGGTCAGGTCGCCGGTGTGTGGCGCCCGGTGGACGGTGGGGTGGAGGCCACGGCCTTCCACCCGCTGAGCCCGGACACGTGGGACGAACTCGCCGAGGAGGCCCAGTCCCTGCGGACCTTCCTCGGCGACCGCGATGCGGCGGTCTACAGCCGCTACCACCACTGGTGGGCGAAGCTTCCCGAGGGCGAGGCACGCATGCTGTAGTCGACCGTCCCGGATCAGGCCTCCCGGCGCGAGGTCGCGGTCAGCGAGCCGAGGAGGGTGAGTGCCTCGCTGCTGGGTGAGGCCGGCTCCGCGTGGTAGATGACGAGTTCCTGGCCCGGGGCCGCACGGACGTCGAAGGTCTGCATGGTCAGCGTCAGCGGCCCGACCTCGCGGTGCTCGAAGCTCTTGCGTTCCAGCGCCTTGCCGCGGGCGTCGTGACGGGACCACAGGTCGGCGAAGTGCGGGCTCTGGTCCAGTAGTTCACCGAGCACTCGGCGCACCCGCGGGTCGTCGGGCGCCGTGCCGTGGCCGAGCCGGAAGCCTGCCACGGAGTTGCGCGCCACCTCGTACCAGTCGCGGTAGAAGGCGCGGGCGTCCGGGTCGGTGAACACGATGTGCAGGAGGTTGCGCGAGTGCGCCCAGCCGTGGAAGAGCGCGTCGGCGATCGCGTTGGACGCCAGCACGTCGTACGCGCGGTTGTAGACGATCGCCGGGTTGTGCGGCCAGGCGTCCATGAGCGCCAGGAGGCTCGGCTCGACCCGGTCGGCCACGGCGGCGGCCCTGGTGCGCGGGCCGATGCCGGCGAGCCGGAACAAGTGCAGGCGGCCGTCCTCGTGCAGCCGCAGGGCGGCGGCCAGGGCATCGAGCACCTGCGCGGAGGGCGTGCGCTCCCGGCCCTGTTCCAGGCGTACGTAATAGTCGGCGCTGACCCCGGCGAGCAGGGCCACCTCCTCGCGCCGCAGCCCCGGCACCCGGCGGTGCCCCGTCGCGGGGAGGTTCACATCGGCCGGGGTGACGTGGGCGCGCCGGGCCGTGAGGTAGGCGCCGAGCTCTGAGCGTGCCATGCGGCCATCGTAGGTCGGGGTCCGCCGCTCTTCCTGGGTGCGCTGCACCCAGGAGGATGCCGCCTCTCCCGCGTGCCCCGCAGCCGGGCCAGGCTCAAGTCCATGACCACACAGCAAGCAGAACAAGCACCGGACAACGCCGCGTCGGCCGGCCGCAAGGTCGTCCTCGTCACCGGCGCCAGCAGCGGCATCGGCGCGGCCGTCGCCGCGCGACTCGTGGAGGAGGGACACCGGGTGGTGGCCGGCGCGCGCCGCACCGACCGTCTGCGGGCCCTGGCGGAGAGCACGGCCGAGGCGGCCGCCCGCTCCGGGGGCAGCCTGCACCCCGTACAGCTGGACGTGACGGACCGCGCGGACGTCGCGGCCTTCGTCCAGGACGCCCGCGAGCGTCATGGACGCGTCGACGTCCTCGTCGCCAACGCCGGGGTCATGCCGCTGTCGCGGCTGGACTCCCTGCTCGTGGACGAGTGGGACCGGATGATCGACGTGAACGTCCGCGGTCTGCTCCACGCGGTCGCCGCGGCCCTGCCCGTCTTCACCGCGCAGGGCGCGGGACACTTCGTCACGGTCGCGAGCATCGGCGCCCATGAGGTCGTGCCCACTGCCGCCGTGTACTGCGCCACGAAGTACGCGGCCTGGGCGATCACCGAGGGGCTGCGCCAGGAGTCCGACCCCTCGATCCGGGTCACGACCGTCTCGCCCGGAGTGGTCGAGTCCGAGCTCGCCGACACCATCACCGACGTCAGCGCTGCCGAGGCCATGCGCGGCTACCGGGCCCACGCGATGGGGCCCGACGCCATCGCCGGAGCCGTCTCGTACGCCCTCGCGCAGCCGTCCGACATTGACGTGAACGAGATCGTCGTACGACCCGTGCGCCAGCGCTGAATCCACCGGAGGATCCCAGCACCTCCGCCTGTACGAACGGCACTTGGCGGCCCGCAGGGGTGTGCGGCTGGGCTGCCCGCGTTGTCAGTGGCTCCGCGTACGGTCTGCGCATGGTTGATCAGCCTTCTTCTTTGCCCTCGGTGCTCGACTTCGCGACCTGGGAGCCCGTGCTGCGGCTTCTGCGGGACGGCCGGGCGGAGGAGGAGGCTGTCCCGGCCATCCGCGTGGGGGGACGGATCGGTCGGGGGAGCTGGAATCTGCCCCTGCGGCGAGAGGACACGCGGGGCGAGACGGAGGCGGTGGAGCGGGTGCGTGAGGCGCTCGTGGCCGCCGGTGTCGAGGACGTCTGGTTCACGGCGAAGATGTCGCCGGACGGCAAGAGCACGCTCCGCCTTCGTGGGGCCAGCCCTGCCGTGGAGTCCGACAGCGGCACCCCGCACCCGGCGCTCCTCCTGGTCGAGGGCGCCGTTCCGCAGCCCTGGCGCCGGGTTCCCGATCCGGTGCCCGCGGCGGTGGCCGCGCCTTCGGCGGATCCGGCATTGCTGGAGCGGACGCTCCGTGAGCGGATGCCCGACGCCATCGGCGCGACGCACGCGGAGATCGCCGCCGCGGAGGCGCGCATCGGCGTCGCCCTGCCGGCGGAGCTCAAGGCGCTCTACCAGGTGACACGGGCACGGTGGGACGACCGGGAGGACTGGGAGGACGACGACGAGGCCGCGGAACGTGCCTGCGAGGCGGTCGGCTGCGAACTCTTCCCGCTGGACGAGCTGTACGTCGCCGACGCGTCCTCCCGCCCGTGCCCTTGGGAGTTCGCGGCGATGGAAGCGGTGGTCACCGCGCCCGACGCCGCGGTGCAGGGCCTGGTCGGCTCGCCCGGCTGGATCGCCTTCGGGGACAACGGCGGTGGCGACCGGCTGGCGGTCGATCTGACGCCAGGACCGTGCGGACACATCGGGCAGATCATCATCCTCAGTCACGAGGGGCACATCGGTGCGTCCCTGGTCGCCGACTCGCTCACCGACCTGGTGATGGGCCGGCCCAGCGAGCGGAGTGGTGACTCGGGCGGAGACCGGCCGCCGGCCGTGGCTCACGTCAACGTCCGCAGCGTGCCGAGCGTCGAGGCCGCCGCCCACCCAGGCCTGGAGGTCCTGTCCATCGGCGTATGGGACGCCGAGCCGCTCAGCCTCGCCCCGGTCATCGGGCTGCCCCGGCTGCGGACCCTCGCCGCCTACCCCGGCACGCTCGCCGACCCCCGGGAGATCGCCGGGCTCACCACGCTGGAGTTCCTGGCGCTCGGCCCGGAGGAATGGCGCCTCCTCCTTGACGCGGGAGCCGTCCCGCGCAGCCTGTCGGCCGCCGTCGTCAAGGTGCACGGCGACGCGGACCCGCTGTCCACCGTGCCCGTCGCCAACGAAATCCTCGCCCTCTGGGACCGGCCCCGGATCATCCGGACCGTCCTCGAAGGCGACCTCGGTCCTGCTTCCCTCGTAGGCTGAATCCCGCACGTGACGGACAGGAGACTGAGGTGGCCGAGACGACGGTGGCCGAGGTGATGGCCGAGCTGGCCGCACTCGAGGACCCGAAGGCACGTGAGGTGAACGAGAGGCACGGCGACGACCACGGCGTGAACCTCACCAAGCTGCGCGCGCTCGCGAAGCGGCTGAAGACGCAGCAGGAACTCGCGCGCGGGCTCTGGGAGACGGAGGACACCGCGGCGAGACTGCTCGCGATCCTGATCTGCCGCCCGAAGGCCTTCGGGCGTGACGAGCTGGACGGCATGCTGCGCCAGGCGCGCACACCCAAGGTGCACGACTGGCTCGTGAATTACGTGGTGAAGAAGAGCCCGCATGCCGAGGATCTGAGCCTTGCCTGGTCCGCCGATCCGGATCCGGTGGTCGCGAGCGCCGGCTGGGCGCTGACCACCGAACGCGTGGCGAAGAAGCCCGAGGGCCTCGACCTCGCAGGGCTGCTCGGCGTCATCGAGGCGGAGATGAAGGACGCCCCGGATCGCCTCCAGTGGGCGATGAACCACTGCCTGGCGCAGATCGGGATCGAGCACGCCGCGCACCGCGCCCGTGCCATCGACATCGGTGAGCGTCTGGAGGTGCTCAAGGACTACCCGACGTCCCCGGGCTGTACGTCTCCGTTCGCGCCCACCTGGATCACCGAACTGGTGCGCCGGAAGCACGAAAAGACGGTGGTCTGACCGACGGCAGATCGTCGGCGCGGGCGGGGGGGGGAAAGCAGCCGACCGGCCGGTCTGCGGCCGCTCAGCCCTTGGGGTGCGTGCCCGGTGTGTGGCCGAAGGTGCGGCGGAAGACGTCGATGAACGCGCTGGCGGACGACCAGCCACACAGATGCGCGACCGCGGTGACGGGCGTGTTCTCGGCCAGCAGGACCAGCGCGCGGTGGAGCCGCAACTGGGTGCGCCACTGCGGGAACGTCATGCCGAGGTCGCCGCGGAACAGCCGGGACAGGGTACGGTCGCTCGCCCCCACCTCACGCCCCAGTTCGGCGAGGGTCCGGCTGTCCGCCGGGTCGGCGCGCAGGATGTCGCAGAGCGTCCGCAGCAGGGGCGCGGCCGGGGTGGGCAGGTGCAGCGGCTCCTGGGGCGAGGCCCGCAGTTGGTCGAGCAACACCGCGCGCAGTCGCGCCCGTTCGGGGCTTTCGTCGCCGGGGGAGTGGGTGTAAGCGACGATCAGTTCGCGCAGCAGCGGGCCCACCGCGAGGACGGTCGGCGTCTCCAGGGCGAGCGGGTTCTCGGGCGCAGGAAGTCCCACCAGGTGCAGTTCGAGTTCACCGTGGGCCTGATGGGCGTGCACGGTGCCGGCCGGGATCCAGATGGCACGGGTGCCAGGGGCGACCCAGGAACCGGCGTCGGTGGTGACGGCCAGGACTCCGCGGCCGGCGTAGACGATCTGGTGGTCGTCGTGGCGGTGGGTGTCGATCGCGGCGCCGGACGCCAGCGACTGGGTGCGGGTCGGGGCGACCGGCTCATGGCGGATGTTCGTCATCGTCTGGCAGATTATCGGAAGTGCGACACGGTCCCCGGCGTCGACCATGACGGGGTGCGAAGGAATACACCCATCACCCTGTTGTCCGCCGGGCACGCCTGCGTCGACGTGTACCAGGGCGCCGTCGCGTCCCTGGTGCCGTTCTTCGTCGCCGAGCGCGCCTACAGCTATGCCGCCGTCTCGGGCATCGTGCTCGCCGCTTCCCTGCTGTCGTCGGTGGCGCAACCGGTGTTCGGTGTGCTCACCGACCGCTGGGCGATGCCGTGGTTGCTCCCGGTCAGCACGCTGCTGGGCGGTGTGGGCATCGCGCTGAGCGGGGTGAGCGGCTCCTACGCGCTGACCCTCGTGTTCGTGGCCGTGTCCGGGGTGGGCGTGGCCGCCTATCACCCCGAGTCCGCGCGGGTCGCCCGGCTTGCTAGCCGGGGCAGCCATAGGGGGATGGGCTGGTTCTCGCTCGGCGGCAACATCGGCTTCGCGGTGGCCCCGCTCATGGTCGCGGCTGTCGTTGCCACGGGAGGTCTGCGCCTGACGCCACTGCTGGTGCTGCCGGCGCTCGTCGGTGCGGTGCTGTGCCTGCCCGTGCTGCGGGCGATGGAGCGGCAGAAGGCCGCCGGGACCGGTACGGAGGTACCGGCGGGAGACGACGACAAGGCGTCGTTCGTGAAGCTGTCGCTGGCCGTGGTGTGCCGGTCGATCGTCTTCATCGGCCTGAGCACCTTCCTCTCCCTGTACGCCAAGGAACGTATGGGCGGCAGCACGGTGGCAGGTACTGCGGCGCTGTTCGTGCTCTACCTCGGTGGCGCGGTGGGCTCCGTACTGGGCGGCGCGCTGGCCGACCGCTGGGACCGAGTCACCGTTGCCCGCTGGTCGTACCTGCTCTCGGTCGGATGGGTCGCGGGTGTGGTGTTCGTGCCCGGCCCGGCGTTCTACCTGTTCGTGGCGCTCACCTCGGCCGGCCTGTACGTCCCGTTCTCGCTGCAGGTCACGCTGGGGCAGGACTACCTGCCCTCCCGCATCGGGACCGCCAGCGGGATCACGCTCGGACTGACGGTCAGCATCGGCGGTCTGGCGAGCCCTCTCATCGGCAGCATCGCCGACGCGACGTCCCTGAAGACCGCCCTGGCGCCCCTGGTCCTGATGCCCGCACTGAGCTGGCTGCTGTTCCGCACCCTGCCCGAGCCCACCGTGCCGCAACGCGCGGATGTGGCTCGCGCGCAGGGAGACGGCGCCGACGCGGCGCTCTCTCCTGCCGGCCCCGACCACGGCTGACACCCGCGCGCCGCACCCGCACGCCGCTCGCCGTGTGTCACAGATCGTCGACAGCCCCAACCGAACAGCCAACCGAGCAGACGGATCTCCTCTCTTGGGGAACGGACCGAGAAACCCAACTCCACCGTGTGCAGCCATTACTGAGGAGACATCCACCATGCCCAGGGCACTCACTCCTTCCATGAGCCGGCGTCTCCGCGGCCGCGCCGCGGGCCTCGCGGTGGCCGGCACGGCCCTCGTCATCGCCGCCCCGATCCCGGCGACGGCCGTGGTCGGCCAGGCCAGTGCCGCATCGGCCGACCCGGTCTCCGTCCTGAAGTACACCGCGCAGGAACGCCAGGAAGCCCTCGCCTACTGGACGCCCGCCCGCATGAAGGCCGTGGGGAAGTCCGTGGACCTCGGACCGACAGGACCGAAGGCCAAGCCGTGGCGGGGCACCACCCTGAAGACCGTGGGGCGGCTGTTCTTCGTCAACGCGAACGGAGCCGACACCTGGTGCACGGCCACCGCCGTGAAGAGCGACAACCGCTCTGCCGTGATGACCGCGGCCCACTGCGTACGCCGGGGTTCCTCGCCCGGCAACACCAACATCTCCATGGTGTTCGTCCCCGCCTACAGCAAGGGCAAGGCTCCGTACGGCGCGTTCGCGGTCCGCTCGGCCGCGTCCCCGCGCACCTGGGAGACGGACTCCACCAACGACATGTCCGCGCTGACCGTCGACAGCGACAAGAACGGCAAGAAGCTCACCGACGTCGTGGGCGGCCAGGCCGTCGCCTTCAACCGCCCCGTCGGCGGCACCATCTCCTCCTTCGGCTACTCCGCCACCCGCCCGCAGCTGGGCGAGGAACTCCTGCGCTGTGTCGGCACGGCGAAGAAGGAGAACGGCACACAGGCCATCCCTTGCGACATGAGCGGCGGCTCCAGCGGCGGCCCATGGCTGGCCGACTTCAACACCACCACAGGTAAGGGCACCTTGGTCTCGGTCAACAGCTCGCTGGACTCCCTGACGCCGACCAAGATGTACGGAGAGGTGTGGGGCGCCACGGCCAAGAAGGTGTACGACCGGGCCCAGCGAGGCTGACACAGCCTGCCCCTCATCGGTCGCCCGCGGGATTCAGGGCCGCAGGGAGTAGCAGTGAAAACTGGGATCGATCTTGCTGACACGGACCTGCGACCAGCCGGTGGCGAGCAGTTCGGCGTCGCCGGCAGTGATGTCCCATGGCCTGGGCGTTCCTTGAGCCGGGTCGTGGACGGAGGTGGCCACCCAGAAGATGCCGCCGGGCACCAGCAGATGGCGTACGCGGGAGAGGAAGGCGGGCTTGTCGGCCACCCAGCGGTAGACGAGGCGGCAAGCGACGACAGCGAAGGCAGGGCTGGGCAGGCGGGTGAGGTCGTCGGCGTCGAAGTCGAAGCGGCGGACGTCGAGGTCCGGCTGGTTCCGGCGGGCTTTGGTCACAGCGGTGGGGGCACAGTCGATGCCGGTGGTCCGGTAGCCGAACTGGGCGAGCCGCCTGGTCAGTTCGCCCTCTCCGCAGCCGATGTCGAGCGCGGGTCGGCCGCGGCCTTCACCGAGCTGTAGACGCAGCGCCTTGGCTTCCGCCTCGCAGATGGTCCGGTAGCGGCGGCCCTGCTGCCAGATCGGCTCCCAGTAGCTGCGGGCGTCTTGGGGCGCCTCCGGTGGCTCGGGCAGGCTCATGCCGCCGTACGTGGACGGGAGGGGAGTCGGGGTGGTGTCTGCCGGCACGGCGATCCCTTCGGGAGGTGGGTTCGCGAACGGCCGCTCGCGGGAGGGCGACGGCCTCACCGAAGGCCTCGCCCGCGTTCAAGCAGCTTCCCATCAAGGCGAGTTGTCTGGAGTGAGAGGAGAGGGAGAGGCCCGTGTGGGCAGGCTGTGATCGCATCCTCAGTCGACGCGCGCGGCCAACCCCGCGAGACCGGTGTCGCACATGATGCGCTCGACCGTGTCGGCAAGGGTGCTGTCGGCTCCGATGACGGTCTCGACGCCATCGGGGAGCAGGTCGCGCTCGCGATACCAGTCACGCAGTTCCCGCTCGGTGACCTGGGCCAGATAGTCGGGATCGGCCTTCGAGGCGTGCCGGGTCACCGTCTCCTCGATCGGGATGTCGAGGTAGTAGCAGCTGGATACTCCGCGGTGGTCGCCGAGCAGACCTGCAAGCATGTCTCCGTATCGGTCGGCGTACAGGATGCCCTCGACCACCACGTGGTAGCCGGCGTCCAGCGAGTAGCGGACGACCATGTCGATGAGGCCGATGTTGGCGCCGCCAGGCACATCTCGCTCCCTCAACACGGTCCGCCTCATGTTGTCCTGGCCGACCAGAGCCAGGCCGCGGCCGAAGCTGGCCCGGATCTCCGCTGCCACCGAGGACTTGCCCGACGCCGAGTTCCCTCGAACGATCACGAGCCGGGTCTCTTCACTTCCCACGATCATTCGGGGCACGCTACCGGTGACGTGCCCGGCATCGTCTGGGGTGAGCTCGCGCTGATGCCGGGCACCTCGGATCCAGCCGGCCGGGCCCCCGTCGGCGCCACGAGGATCAGGCACCTGATGTGCCACATACAACTCGTCCCATAACCTCGTGCAGGGAAACCTCATGTGATGCCGTGGGTTTCCACTTCGAGGAGGCGATGGTGAGCGGAACCGGCGCGCGGTGGCTCGCGGGTGCCATGGTTGTGGCCTGCATGGTGGTTGTCGGGCCCAGCGCACCGGACGGTGTCCCCATCGCCAACCCACTCCCGGCCGGCGCCCCCAAAGATGTCGTACCGAACCGGGTCATGACGTGGAACATCTGCAATCCCTGCAATGCGAGTGGGTACAACGCCGGCCGGGCAGCGGAGATCGCCACGTACGCGCCCCAGGTCGTCGGCCTGCAAGAGGCGTGTGTGCGTGACGTCGAGAGGATCCGGGACCATCTGCAGTACTTGTACGGGCTGGAGTACCACGTCGAGTACGGCTCGGTTGTGCACAGTTGGAGCCGCTGTGGAGGACTGCCCTGGAGCCCGGGGGGCTTTGGCCAGGCTGTGCTTTCGGCGGCGCCCATGACAGACCATGTGAACGTGGAGTACCCCGACGGCGGATCCGAGGACCGTGGGTACATGGCCGTCACCACCCTCGTGGACGGCCGGCCCGTCCGGGTCTTCAACACGCACCTGGCCCAACGGGAGCAGCAACCAGTCCGCGCGGAACAGACCGGCGTACTCGTGGCGGCGGTCGCCCGGCACGACCGCGCGATCGTTCTCGGCGACTTCAACGCGGTGCCGGATGCCCCCGAGCTCACCAGGATGTGGGGTCTGGGCACGGACGTGGACCCCGAGTGCGGTCCGTCGGGCACCGGTACGTGCGAGCCGACCACCGACTGGCGCAGCAAGTTCGACTACATCTTCCTGCGAGGCTTCGTCCCGACCGAACACGGTGTGCATCTCACCCGGTACTCGGACCATGACGTACTGCACGCCGACCTCAAGCCCGCGTAGCCCGGAGGGAGAACCGCATGGAACCAGGAGAACTCCGCCGCGCAGGCGAGGTCGCACGGGCGGTCGCTTCGGAGCTCGGCCTTGAGGTCGACGACGTGGTCGTCGTCCACAACTCGGACCGCGTCGCGCTGCGCCTGGTCCCTTGCGGCGTTCTGGCTCGGGTCGCGCCTTCGGCGCATCTGGCCGACTCCGAGTTCGAAGTACAGGTTGCCCGCCGTCTCGCCGACGTCGACGCCCCGGTGGCCGAGCTCGATCCCCGGGTCGAGCCCCGAGTCCATGTGCGCGATGCCTTCGCCATCTCGCTCTGGACCTACTACGAACCCGTGGGATCAGAGATCGCGCCGGCCGACTACGCGGACGCGTTCCTGCGGCACCATGCCGCCCTGCGCCAGATCGATCTGGACGCACCGCATTTCACGGATCGCGTCACCACGGCACTGAGGGAGGTGAACGACCGGGAGCGGTCCCCCGAACTACCCAGTCCTGAGCGGGAGTTCCTCAGCGCCACCCTCAGTGGACTGAGTGCCGCGATCAGCAGCGACAGAGCCGCCGACCAGCTGTTGCACGGCGAGCCGCATCCGGGCAACCTCCTCAACACGAGCAGAGGGCCGCTCTTCGTGGACCTCGGCACGTGCTGCCGTGGGCCGATCGAGTTCGACCTCGCCCATGCGCCCGAAGAGGTGGGCAAGCACTATGCGGGGGCCGACCACGAACTGATTCACCGGTGCCGCGCCGTGAACTGGGCGCTGTTCTCGGCCTGGCGCTGGCGCCGGGACGACCAGATGCCTGACCGGGACCACTGGAGAGCGGAGGGGCTCGACCGGGTTCGTGCTGCGCTCGATCGCTGCGGGCCGGGCTGAAATCGCGGCAGAGGGGCTGTTGTTGGATCACCGGTCACCGGTCACCGGTCATTGGTTAGCGGGTAGCTGTCATCGATTTCTGTGGGCGCCCCATAGGGGCAGTTGCTCGAAGAGGGTGACCGCCTCGTCGTTCCAGTGCCGGTGCCAGGATCCGGCTTCGGCTGCTGCCGCTTGGGCGTGGTGGTCGATGGCCGTCTGCAGGCGGGTGTGGACGTTGTGGCGGTGGGCGATGTCACGAATGCGGTCGATGGTCTGTGGTGTGCAGTCGGGGTTGCCGAGTGCGGTCTTGACGGTGTCGTGATCGTCGTCGCTCGTGAGGGCAAGGAGCTCGCGGGTCAGATAGGTGTGGCGGCCGGCCCGCAGGTCGGCGCCCTCGGGTTTGCCGGTGATGGCGGGGTCGCCGAAGAGGTCGAGGTAGTCATCGCGCATCTGGCCGCTGAGGCCGGCCAGCCGGGCATAGCGGCGCAGGCTCTGCTCATGTGGCGCCAGGTCCTGGCCCGCGGCCAGGAGGCCGAGGCGCAAGGGGGCCAGGATGGTGTAGCGAGAGGTCTTGTACTCGCACACCGTCTCCAGCAACTCCTCGTCGGCCGAGGAGTTCACGTCGCGTTCGAGGTCGAGGGCCTGGCCGATGACGGTGTCGGTCGTCACCCCGAGCTGGACATCGATCATGGCCTGCTTGCGGTCGGCCGGCAGCTCGGCCCGGAACAGCACACGCAGGGCGAGGAACCCGGCGAGGTCACCCGCCATCATGGCCAGGCCCAGGGCGGCCTGCGGGTGGTTCGGGAGATCCTCGCGGCATGCGTAGTACGTCGACGGGCCACCGCGCCGCATCGGTGAGTCGTCCATGATGTCGTCGAGGATGAGCGCGTGGCTGTGGAGCAGCTCAAGACTCAGTGCGGCTTCTGCGAGCCCCGGTACCTCGTCCCGGGTGACGAGGCCTGCCGCCTCGTAGAGCAGGGCGATCCGGATCCGCTTCCCGCCGCGCAGCGACAACTGCGCGAGCAGTTCCAGACATCGGGGTGGGAAGCGGCCCAGCTGCGCACCGTTGAGGTCACCGGCGAGTTCGGCGAAGTACCTCTCGAAGGACACATCGAACCGCTGCTGGTGACCGGCGGCACGCTCCAGGGCGCTGAGGGCACTGCTGTTCATAGACGTTCGGGCCGACCTTCCTTCATGAAGTGCTGGTGGCCAGCCTGCCATTCGACGGGGAAGCTCCCGTCACTGCACCCTTGAGGACGCACGCCACCGGAAGGCCCCGCCTCGGGGCGACCCCACCGAGAGGACACACATTGAGCGCCACGGTCGTCCGAGAGATCCGTGAGCACATCCCGGCCGACCGGGTGCTCACCGATCCGGACAGCGTCGAGGCCTTCCGCCGTGACCAGGCCGCATGGGCGCCCAGCGGTCGCCCCGCGGCCGTCGTCCGCGCGACGTCCGCCCAAGATGTCGCGGAGACGGTCCGCGCCTGTATCCGTCACCGCACCCCGGTCGTCGCCCGGGGAGCGGGCACCGGACTGTCCGGGGGTGCCAACTCCGGGGACGGGCACGTGGTCGTGGCGCTCGAGGCCATGGACCAGATCGTCGAGGTGAGCCCCCTGGAGCGGCTCGCGGTCGTCCAACCCGGTGTGGTCAACGACCACTTGCGGGCTGCGGTGGCCGAGCACGGGCTCTGGTATCCGCCCGACCCCGCCAGCTCCCCGTGGTCGACCATCGGCGGCAACGTGGCCACCAACGCGGGCGGGGTCTGCTGCGTCAAGTACGGCGTCACCGGTGACTATGTCCTGGCTCTGGAGATGGTCAACGGGCTCGGTGAGATCGTGCGGCTCGGCCGCCGCACCGCGAAGGGCGTCGCGGGCTACGACCTGACGGGACTCGTCGTCGGCTCGGAAGGGACGCTCGGCATCATCACGGAGGTGACCGTCCGCCTGCGGCCCCTGCCGCCGGCCGCGGTCACGGTCGCCGGTCACTTCGATTCCGTCGTCGACGCCGGCGCCGCCGTACGGGCCGTCGCCGCGGCGGGGTTGACCCCGTCGGCGCTGGAACTGATCGACCGGCACTGCCTTCGTGCCGTCGACGCGTGGAAGAACATGGGCCTCTCGGTCGACGCGGACGTGGTGCTCCTGGGCCGGATCGACGAGCCGGGCCAGACCGGTGAAGCCCAGGCCGAGCGCATGGTCGACTGCTTCCGGGAGGCCGGCGCGTCCTGGGCCGAGCGGTCCACCGACGAGCACGAGGCCGACGCCCTGTTCGCGGCCCGCCGGCTCGCCTATCCCGCCCTTGAACGCCTGGGTCCGGTCCTGACCGAGGACGTCTGCGTGCCCAAGGAGCGCATCGCGGAGATGCTCGGCCGCATCGAGAAGACCGCTGCCCGGCACGACATCCTCATCGCCAACATCGCGCACGCCGGTGACGGCAACCTGCACCCGCTGCTGATCACCCAGCCCGGTGACGACGCCGCACGCACGCGCGCCCAGGAGGCTTTCGCCGAGATCATCGCCGACGCCATCGCCCTGGGCGGCACGGTCACAGGAGAGCACGGGGTGGGCCTGCTCAAGCGTCCGGGCCTCGCTGCGGAGATCACGCCGGAGGTCATGGCCATGCAACGGTCCGTGAAGCAGGCGCTCGATCCGTACGGAGTCCTGAACCCCGGAAAGGTGCTGTCCTGAGCGTCGACTGGGGGCGCCGCCGAGCAGGGCACCCGGCGCCGCTGCACTGTGCTGATCAGCCAGGAGGGCTGCTGTGCCGGGTGAAGGCCCACAGCGCGAGCCCGAGGCAGCTGAACCCGGCCCCCAGTGCGCAGACGGCGCCCCAGCCTGCCACCGTGTAGAGGGAGGTCGCGGCAAGGGCGCCGGTGGCGCTGCCGATCGAGTAGAAGACCATGTACCCGCCGATCAGCCGGCTGCCCGCGTCCGGGTGCAGCGCGTAGATCAGGGTCTGGTTGGTGACATGGACCGCCTGCACGGCGAGGTCGAGAAGCACCACCCCGACGACCAGGGCCCAGAGCGAGCTGCGGGTGAAGGCCAACGGCAGCCACGAGGCGGTCAGCAGAGCCAGAGCGATGCCGGTGGTCCGCCGGGAGAGCCCGCGGTCGTTCAGGCGGCCCGCCGCGGTGGCGGCCAGGGCACCGGCGACACCGATCAGGCCCAGCGCCCCGATCGCGCTGTGGGACAGGAAGTACGGGGCCTCGCTGAGCGGCAGCGCGACGCTGCTCCACAGCGTGCTGAAGGCGGCGAAGACCAGCAGACCGAACAGGGCCCGGAGCCGCAGCAGTCGTTCCCGTGCGAACAGCGTGACCGTGGACCGCAGGAGCTGTCCGTAGCGCAGGGCCGCCGGCGGAGCCTCGCCGTGGCGCGGCAGCACGCGGTGCAGGACCAGGGCGAGCAGAGCGGTGAGCGACGCCGATGCGAGGTAGACGGAGCGCCAGCCCGCGAGGTCCGCCAGGAGACCGGACGCGGTGCGGGCGAGCAGGATTCCGATGACCACGCCGCTGGTGACGAGGCCGACGACCCGTCCGCGCACCGCGGGAGGTGCCAGTGACGCGGCGAAGGCCACCAGCGTCTGCGTGACGACGGCGAGCAGCCCTGTCGCGGCCATGCCCACGAGCAGGACGGCCGCGGTCGGGGCGGTGGCCACCACGGCCAGCGCCCCCACCAGGAGCAGCAGTTGGGCCACGATGAGCCGTCTGCGGTTGACCACGTCGCCCAGCGGCACGAGCAGGAAGAGTCCCAGGCCGTATCCGACGTGCGTGAGGGTGACCACGCTGCCGACAAGTGCCGGGCTCATGTTGAGGTCGTGGCCCATGGTCACCAGGAGTGGCTGGGAGAAGTAGACGTTGGCCACCGCGGCCCCGCAGGCGACGGCGAACAGAAGGACGACGCCTCGGGACAGGACGACCGCGGGGCTTTCCCCTTCGTGGGCCTTGGGTTTGTGGGCTTCGGGTTTGTGGGCCCCGGGCCGTCGTGGCATGGCCTCACAGTTGCCGGGCATCGGCACCCCTCCACGTATCTGGTTTCAACTTGCTACCAATGATGACGGCGACGGTAGCCCTGTTTGGTAGCATGTTGCAACCGTTGTCGTGAGAGTGAGGGACGCCATGGTGACCAGGACGCGCTTCGACGACAGTGAATGTCCGGTCGCCCGGTCGGTGGACGCGATCGGCGACTGGTGGTCCCTGCTGATCGTGCGGGACGCCTTCGACGGAAGCCGGCGCTTCGGGGAGTTCCAGCGCAGCCTCGGCGTCGCGAAGAACATCCTCACCGCGCGCCTGCGCAGCCTGGTCGCCGGTGGCGTCCTCGAATCCGTCCCCGCCTCGGACGGCAGCGCCTACCGCGAGTACGTACTGACGCCGAAGGGCCGGGCGCTCTTCCCCGTCATCGTGGCGCTGCGGCAGTGGGGAGAGCAGAACTTCTTCGCCCCCGGCGAACCGCACTCACAGCTGGTCGACCGCCGGAAGGGACAGGGGCTCCGCCCCCTGGAGGTGCTGGCTGCGGACGGGCGGCGGCTGGACCCCGACGACACCACCGTCCACAAGGTCTCCGCCGAGTGAGGCCACGCACGCGAGCACACAACTCGCGTACGCAGCCACTGTGACGGCCTGCCTCTGACGGCCTGCCTCAGACGCGTTCCAGGACCATCACCGGGATGTCCCGGTCGGTCTTGCGCTGGTAGTCGTCATAGGCCGGCCATGTGGCGGCCATGGTCCGCCACATGTCCGGCTTCTCGTCCGGGGTGGCGGTGCGCGCACGGGCGGTGTAGCGGTCGCCCTTCACCTGCACCTGGACCTCGGGGTCCGCCTCGATGTTGCGGTACCACAGGGGCGGCTGGTCGGCTCCGCCGTTGGAGGCCACGACGAGCACCGCGTCACCGTAGGGCCGGTAGATCAGCGGAGTGCTGCGCTGCTCACCGCTCTTGCGGCCGGTGGTGGTGAGGATCAGCACCGTGGTGTTCTGCCAGTCGTGGCCTTCTGCGCCATCCGTCGCCACATAGCGCTCGACGTGCTCTTTGCCGAACAGCATCTGCCGTCTCCTTTGTTTCCTCGCGCTTGTTTCCTCGCGCGAACGTGCGGGCTCTTCGTGTGCTGACCAACTCTTCATGGTCACTCCGCGGTTTCCCGCCAGCCTGGCGCCGAACCGGCGCGCCCGGCCTAATGACACGGCGGCTGTCTCGTCATCCGGCCCGCCCTGCCCGACGGAGGGTCGATCAGTTAGAAAGGTTCGGTCCCGGTCGCCCTCGCCAGGCGTCCCCGGTCACCATGCCCACTGTCGAACCACCCCCAGAGGTCGTACGCACATGCCCGCCGCCGCAGCCCCCTGGCTGCTCCTCGCCGTGTTCTCCGGCACCCTGATATCTCTGCAGGCACGGATCACGGGTGAGCTCGCCGCCGGGCTCGGCGGCGACGGATTCGCGGCGGCGGTGATCTCGTTCGGTTCGGGGTTCGTGGTGCTGACCCTCGGGCTCCTCGTGCTGCGCGGGCCGCGCCGTGGCGTCGGCCTGGTGCTCGCGGACGTACGCAGACGGCGGCTCAAGTGGTGGCAGGTGCTCGGCGGCTTCGGCGGTGCGGCCTTCCTGCTCGCGCAAGGGCTGACCGTCGGGGCGCTCGGGGTCGCGCTGTTCACGGTCGCGATCGTCGCAGGCCAGGTCACCGGAGGCCTGCTCTTCGACCGGATGGGGCTCGGACCTGCCGGACCTCAGCGGCCCACGCGGCGGCGGGTCGTCGGCGCGGTGCTGGTGCTCGCCGCCGTGGGCCTGTCGATGGCGGACAAGCTGGGCGGTGGCTTTCCGTACGTGATGCTGTCGCTGCCGCTGGTGGCGGGCGTCTGCGTGAGCTGGCAGCAGGCGGTCAACGGGCATGTGAAGAACGCCGCCGGATCCGCGTACGCGGGAACGTTCTTCAACTTCGCCGCCGGTGCCGGCGCGTTGAGTGTGATCTTCCTGGTGCATGCCGTGGCCGCCGGGCTTCCCTCCCGCCTGCCGACCGAGCCGTACCTCTACCTCGGCGGCCTGGTCGGCATCTCCTTCATCACCATCGCGGTCGCCACGGTCCAGCGGCTCGGCGTTCTGCTGCTCGGACTCTGCACGATCACCGGCCAGTTGGTCGGCTCGCTGGCCCTCGACCTGCTGCTGCCGCACGGCGGCACTAGTGTCACGGCGGCCACCGTCGCCGGCGTGGTGCTCGCCCTGGCGGCGGTCGCACTGGCAGCGCTCTCGGGCACGCGAACGGGCCGGGTCGTGGCTTCGAGCGGCGTGACGCGAGCCGGTGCTTCGGAGCGGGTGAAGGGCCCGGGCGCGACCTAGCCGGGGAGTACCGAGGACCGGCGGCTACCAGCGCACCGGCAGCTCTCGCAGGCTCCGCATGAGACTCGGGCGCCACTGCGCTGTGCCGTCGCCGTCGAAGGCCAGGCGCGGGAAGCGGTCCAGGAGGATGCGCAGGGCCAGGGTCGCCTCAAGGCGGGCCAGCGGGGCGCCCAGGCAGTGGTGCAGGCCGTGCCCGAACGCGAGGTGGGCGCGGGTCGCGGCGGGATCGCGGCGGATGTCGAACCGTTCGGGGGCGGGGAAGCGCGCGGGGTCGCGGTTGGCGGCGGCGATGGAGAGGACCACACGCGCGCCCGCGGGTATCGAGACGCCGCCGATGTCGATCGGCTCGGCGGTGTAGCGGTAGGTGCCCGCCGGCGCGGGCGACTCGAAGCGGAGCGTCTCCTCCACGGCGCCCTGCAGCAATTCGGGGTCGGCGCGCAGGTCGGCGAGTTGCCCGGGGTGGCCGAGCAGCAGGTGGACGGCGTTGGCGATGAGGTTGACGGTGGTCTCGTGCCCCGCGACGAGCAGGAGGAAGGCCATGCCGAGCAGTTCCTCCGGGGTGAGCCGGTCGGCGCCGTCCCCGTCGTGGCTGCGGACCAGGGCGTGCAGCAGATCGCTCTCCGCCGCGTCCCGCAGCCGCCGCTTCTCCTCCGCGAGACTGGCGAGGTACACGGCCATCTCCTGCGAGGCGCGGGCGGACTGCTCCGGGTCGTCGAGGGAGACGACCTTCGTGGACCACTCCCGGAAGGCGGCCCGGTCCGCGTCCGGCACGCCGAGCAGCTCGCAGATGATGGTGAGCGGCAGCGGATAGGCGTACGCGGCCACCAGGTCGGCACGGCCGTCGGCGGCCACGGCGTCCAGGAGCTCACCGGCCGCCTCCTGGATGCGGGGCCGCAGAGCCTGGACACGGCGGGCGGTGAACTCGCGGGCCACCAGCGTCCGCAGGCGCGTGTGATCGGGCGGATCGACCTGGAGCATGTTGAGGCCCACGGCGTACAGCCCGTCGTCCTCGAAGTCGGCGGAGTGCCGCACGTCATTGCGCAGCCTGGGGTCGACGAAAGCGGCACGCACTTCCTCGTGCCCGACCACCAGCCACGACTCGTCCCCGGTGGGGAAACGCACGTGGTGGACAGGTCCGCGGGGGCGCAGTGCGCTGAACACGGAGTAGGGGTCGGCGGTGAAGTCGTCGGTGAGGTCGGAGAGTCGAACGGTGGGGTGCTGCGTACGCATGGGCGGCTCCCGGACAGAAGTGGGGATCGCTCCCCGTTTGTATGCCGGAGTGACCGTAGCATGAAGCGGGGACTAGTCCCCGCTTCATGCTACGAGCGTGGCACGTGAACTTCTGTCCCGGCTACCTGGGCGATACGAGCGCGACCTTGGGAGCAGGGGAAGGTGCCGTGGGCGGAGGCTGGTCCGTGAGGAGGTAGGCGCGACGCCATCGCAGAAAGGGGCGTTCGATGCCGTTGAACGTGACCACGGCTGCGGCCAATGTGATGGGAAGGACCGCCGCTGTCGTGGTGATGAAGGCATCCATCACCGGACGCCCCGTCAACTCGATCCACCAGCGGTGGGAGATGAACATGGTGACGACCATGTAATGGAGCAGATAGACCGAGAAGCTCATTTCGCCGACCTTGGCGATTCCTCTGGACACGAGCCCGGCCGAGGAGACGGTGGCCACATAGGTCAGCACCACCAGGGCCCAAAGCGTTCCTTCGACGTCGACCCAGAGCAGACGCGTTGCGTGCCCTTCATGGAAGGAATGGGTCTGGTTGAAGACCCAGATCGCGCCTGTGGCCAGGGCTGTTGAGATCCCGACCTTCAGTGGCCCCTGGAACCGCCTTCGATGGTGCACGAAGAACCAGGCGGCCACCATGCCCAGCAGGAATTGGTCGATTCTTCCGGCGAGGCTGTAATAGAGCATCGAGTTCACGTTGATGCCGCCGGCGGCCGAGGCCCACACCAAGGTCCGGATCACGGTGATGGCGGCCAGGAGCTTGAACAGGGCCAGCGGGCCGTGCTTGGTGAGGAGTCTGCTGAGCAGCGGGAAGAGCAGGTAGAACTGCAACTCGACCGCGATCGCCCACCACATTCTCGACACGGCTCCCAGATCGAGGGACCCGGGCAGGTTTCCGAGGCCGGCCAGGGACTGGAGCACGGCGAGCAGGTTCGCACCCTGCTTGTGCGCGCCGATGCCCAGAATGATCAACGCCATGTAGAGCGGGAAGATGCGCAGCACCCGGTTGCCCAGGAACCGGCCGTAGCGAATGTCCTTGCCCAGAGTGCCGATGGTGAAGATGAACCCGGACAGCACCATGAAGAGGGTCACCCCGGTATGGCCTTCCAATACCAGGGTGGCCAGAGGGTTGTCCGCATACAGCCAGCCGTGCGGGGCGCTGTTCGGGATCTCTCTGAGGTACGGAGAGATCATCTGCGTACCGTGGCAGAGGAGCACCAACAAGGCGGCGTAGGCACGCAAATGATCCACGGACACGAGGTACTGCCGATTGCGGCTGCGCATGAGTTGGCCCCGGCCTCTTGTCGCCAACGTCGCGACGGCCTCGCGACGGAGAAAAGGTCAGGGATGACAGCACCATGCACGGAAGTCGAGACAGCAGATAGGCGCGATTCGCCCCGGTTTTTGTCGGAAGATTTCACTCATCCGAGGGGCGTCTATATGCGAATGCCATAAATGGGCCAGGGTCAGCGATAGAGCTCCCGGGCGCGGGCCAAGTCGATTGGCCCGTCCTGGTCGAGGCGCAGGAAGTGCTCCAGCTGCCAGGCCTGCGCACTGCCTGCTTGGCGGTTGGTGGTGGTCACCCAGGGCGGGTAGACACGGAAGGCTCGCTTCCCGCCGGATCCGTGTACGGACACGACACCGCGTCGGCTGAGCGCGTCCATGGAGAAGACGAACTGGCCGAAGTGTTCTTGATCGCGGGCGCTGATGACGAAGAGGTCGACGGAGTCTGTGGTGTCGAAGGGCTGGATGGGTCCGCCCGGGGACCTCTTCCACACGGTGACGAACTGGCCGACCTTGGTGGGGGTCGTCCTGGCTGCGCGGTACCGGACGGCGAGGCCGTCGATGGTCAGTGTGTGGGCGGCGTAGTCGGCGCTCTCGGCTTCGGGGACCGGTTGCGAGCAGGCGAAACCGCACGGGTCGTAGACAAGTTCCTTCGCCGCGACGAGGTCTGCGTGAACCCTGGTGGTGTCCGACCAGGGTGCGCGGTCGGTGCGGGCGGGATCGGATGGTTTGGCGTCGTTCGATGTCACTCGGACACCCTGCCACGAGTGTTCGGGAGGCATCGGACCGTCTCACGGCCGCCGTAAGCCGAACCGATACCTCGAACCGCTCGTTCGGGTCCGGCTCGGGTGCGTTGCGCCGGGCCGCCCAGTCACGCGTGGGTACCTCGAACCGGGGCCCGGCCACTGATCGTGCTCTTCGTGCCGTCCGGAGCGCAGGTACGGCAGGGATGACGGCGGGGCAGCGCGGTGTGCCTCAACGGACAGCTCGGGGAGCCCGTCCGGCCAATGGCGGGGGTGCCCCGGCCGGTCAGATGTAGCCCTCACGCAGGGCATAGGCCACCACGTGCGCGCGGTTGCGCAGGTGCAGGCGCGTGGTGAGGCCGTGCATCACGTTCTTGACGGTCCGTTCGGAGTACGACAGCTTCATGGCGACCTCCGAGGTGTCGAACCCCTCCGCCACAAGACGCACCACGTCCACCTCGCGCTTGGTGAAACTGAGGAAAGAGCCCGGCAGATCGGCGCCGCCCCGGTGCAGGCGCCCCACCTGGCCGATGAGCTGGCCCAATAAGTCCGACGGCAGATCGCCGCCGCCCCTGGCGGTGGTCAGCACCGCCTGGACCAAACGCTGTGCGGTTGCTTCGTGGCGCCAGACTATGGCTCCCACACCGCACTCGATGACCTCCAGGAGCTCGTGCTCGCGGACCGTGCCTGCGACGAGCACCGCGCGGGCGCCCTCGCTGCGCACGGCGCGCCTCAGCCGGGTGAGCGCGGCCTCGTCGAGGGCGTCCTCGATGAGCAGGGCGACGGCGGGCGGGCCGGGTTCCCCTTCCAGTTCGACCTCGGGGTGCCGGCGCAGCTGGCTGAGGACTCCCTCGCGGCTGATCGGGTCGGGGGCGGTGACGGTGACCCGAACCCGGTTCGTCGTCGGTGCGGAGATCGGCGCGGCGATGGGTGCGGAGGCCGGTGCGGCCGCGGAGGCCGGGGGCGAGCTGGACACGCGAGGTTCCTCAGTTCTGGGACGGGCAGTTCTGGGACGGGCAGTTCTGGGACGGGCGACGGCCGACGGGCGCCGCCGGTGTGCGAAGGGTCGGCGGCGCCCGGTGGGGTCAGGAGCAGGACTTGTAGAAGTGCTTCCACCCGTTGGTGGGCATGGTCGGCGGCTCGGCGGGGGTCCCGCGCTGGCCGTACTTCATCTCCAGCTCGTAGTCGAAGTCCCCCGGGCCGGTGCCCGGCCCCGACAGACGCACGTCCCGGTCCAGCGACCCGTCACCTGAGTTGTTGAGGATGGCGAGGTCCGGGTAGGCGTCGTCGCCGTAGTTGGCGATCCGGAGCTGCTTGGCCTCGCCCATGTCGCCGATGTCGGAGTGCCGGGAGTGGGCGGAGCCCAGGTTCGTGCGCTTGAGCGGGCCCTGGCGGTATTCGGAGACGCGAGCCGTCGCGGGGTCGTCTCCGCCGGCCGGCGTGACGAGGTTGACGACGATGTCCAGGGTGCCGTCGTTCTGGAAGTCGGCGACCGCGGCGGACGTGACCTCCCCCGTCTTCGCGCCGAGCAGCTTGCTGACGGCCTGCTTGCTGCCGAACGAGCCGTCCGCGGCCCCCCACTGGACCGTCATCTTGGTGCCGGTGTGCCCCGGGTTCGCGATCTTGTCGGGGCGGCGGTCGCCGTCGAGGTCGCCGACCAGCGTCGTGGCGTCGGCCAGGCATGGCGCTGTCGCCGCGGCGGCGTCGCCGGACCGCGCCGCGCTGCCCGAGGCGGGCGCCTGGGCGGCACTGGCCTGGTGGCCGGCGGCAGTCAGGGTCAGGGCGACAGCCGCGACCGGGGCGGCGATCAGGCGTGAGCGCTTGCGAAGCATCTACGAACTCCTCATGTCGTTGCCGTTGAGCACGCCTCGAGCTTGTGGGGCGATCTGTCCCGACGGCCACGAAATCCGGGCAGTTGGGGACGCTGGAACGCAAAGAGGGTTCTTGAACAGGGCAAACGCAGGCCGCCTGGAACGCGGGGGTGGGACGCCCCCAGGGGCCACTCTCCCTCGGTGGCCGTCCTTCGCTCCGTCAGGACTGCTGCGGTGCCGCACTCTTCGTCGCCGGGAACGACGTTAGTGAGGCGGAAGGGAATTTGGCAGTGTCAGATTTTCTTCACACCTGTTGCTGGAGCCCCTGAAGCAGCAGCGCGACCAGCCGACGGGGGTCGTAGCGGGGGTCGCTGTCGGTTCCGATGCAGAGGTTGCCGATGCCGCGCATCAGTTCATAGGGCTGCGTACCGGGCCTGATCTCGCCCGAGCCGACCGCGGCGTCGAGCAACTCCTCGGCGACGGGCAGCAAGCGGTCGAGGAAGTAGGTGTGGAGCGCGGTGAAGCCGCTGCTGTCCGGTTGCACCGTGTTGGCGAGGCCGTGCTTGGTGACCAGGAAGTCGACGAAGAGGTCGATCCACTCACGCAGCGCCGCCAGCGGTGAGCCGGCGCTGGCCAGCAGGCTCGGACCGGCTTCGGCGCACGCCTCGACCTGGTGGCGGAAGACGGCGACGACGAGATCCGCCCGGGTCGGGAAGTGACGGTAGATCGTCCCCATCCCGACGCCCGCCTTGGCCGCGATCTCGCGGATCGGCGCATCGACGCCGGAGGTGACGAACACCTCCGCGGCGGCGGCGAGCAGCTTCTGCTGATTGCGCACCGCGTCGGCCCGTTTGCTGGGGGCCGGCACCTCTCCGGACTGGCCTGCAGTGGGCACCGCGCTCTCCTTCCTGTAGCCGTCGAGAAGCCGGAGCGCTGTTCCGCTTGTCAAACGGAACAGCGCTCCGTATCGTAAGTGGAGCAACGTTCCGCTTCAGTCTAGCTGAAGCCGGACCTTCCTCCCTGCCTCCCGCGCGCCGCCCCACGCGAGATCTGCGACAAGCGGCGCAGAGGCCCTCAAGGGACAACCGAAGGGAAAGACGCATCGTGAGTGCATCGACTTTCGTGACCGACACCGACACCGACACCGACACCGGAACCGGCAGCGACGCCATCGGCTCGCCCGCCCCCGTGCTCTCGTTCAGCCCGGTGGTGCTGCCCGTGCCCGGACGCCCCGTTGACCTTCAACTGCGCGTCACCGCACCCGCGACCGGAGCCGGCCTGCCGGTCATCCTCCTCTCCCACGGACACGGCAACTCGAACCACCTCTCCTCGCTCAACGGTTACGGCCCGCTCGCCAACCTCTGGGCGGAACTCGGCTTCGTCGTCATCCAGCCCACCCACCTCAGCTCCAAGACACTCAGCCACCTCCATGCGGACACCCCCGAAGCACCCCTGTTCTGGCGCTCACGCGCCGAGGACATGTCCCGCATCCTCGACCGTCTCGACGTGATCGAGGGCACCGTGCCGCAGCTCGCCGGGCGCATGGACCACGACAGCGTCGCCGTGGCCGGACACTCGCTCGGCGGCTTCACCGCCGCCCTCCTGCTGGGTGCCCGGGTCGCCGACCCCGACGACGTACAGGAGGCGAACCTCTTCGAACCCCGGATCAAGCAGGGTGTACTGCTGGCCGCCCCCGGCAGGGGAGGCGACATCCTGACCGGAGCCATGGCTGAGCTGTTCCCGGTCTTCCGGAGCACCGACTTCTCCCGGATGACCACGCCCGCGCTCGTCGTCGCCGGTGACAAGGACGATTCGCGGCACTTCACGGAGATGGGTCCGGACTGGCACGCCGATCCGTACCACCTCGCTCCCGGCCCCAAGACGCTGCTCTCCCTGGTCGACGCGGAGCACGGACTGGGCGGGATCAGCGGGTACGACGCCGCCGAGACCACGGACGAGAACCCCGAGCGAGTGGCCGCGCTCGGACGGCTCACGGCGGCCTACCTCCGCACCCAGTTCCGCGAGGGTGACCACGCGTGGCAAGAGGCGCAGGACGCGCTGACCACCGGCCCTGGCGCGCTTGGGCGAGTCGAGTCCAAGTAGGCGGGGCTCGCCGGCTGTTGGACGGACGCCTGCCCGTCCACGGCCGTCAGGCGGAGACGGGCTCCCGTTCGGCATCGTCGAAGGGGGGATAGCTCTCGCTGCCCATCTGCTCGGCCGCTTCGATGTAGTTCGCGAGCGCGCCGCGGGACTGGGCGAGCCTGGCCATCTGGTCGTCCAGTCGCCGCAGCCGTGACCGCATCGCGTCGAGGAGCTCCGTGCACCCGGGCAGCTCCGGAGTCTCTCCGACCGCGCAGGGCAGCAGGTACGCGATGTCCTCGGAGGACAGACCGGCGCCGAGCAGGTGGCGGATCTGCTTCACCCGCAGCACGGCGTTCTCGTCGTACTCGCGGTACCCGTTCGCCCTGCGGTCTGCCTCCAGCAGGCCCTGGGCCTCGTAGTAGCGCAACTGATGGGCGTTGACGCCCGTCCGCCGGCCCAGTTCCCCGATCCGCATCGAACCTCACTTGACCTTCACACCGGTATCAACGTTGACGATGCTGCCATGAACAACACAACGGAAACACCCATCAACGTCATCGGACTCGGACGGATGGGCCAGGCACTCGCCGGCGCGTTCCTGAAGGCCGGGCATCCCACCACCGTGTGGAACCGTACGTCCTCCAAGGCGGACCAACTGGTGGCCGCGGGCGCACAATTGGCGCCGACGATCGGCGACGCGCTCACGGCAGGCTCTCTGACGGTCATCTGCGTCACCGACTACGAGGCCATGTACGAGCTGCTCGGCGCGGGCGGTGTCGCCCTGGACGGCACGACGTTGGTCAACCTGACCTCGGGCGACTCGGCCCAGGCCCGGGACGCCGCCCGATGGGCCGAGGAACGCGGCGCCCGTTACCTGGACGGCGCGATCATGGCCATCCCGCAGGTGATCGGGACGGACCAGGCGGTGATTCTGCAGAGCGGGCCGCAGCCGGACTTCGAGGCACACAAGTCCACACTCGACGCGCTCGGCACCGTCACCCACCTCGGCGCCGACCATGGGCTCGCGTCCCTGTACGACGTGGCCGGCCTGGCCATGATGTGGAGTGTCCTGAACGCCTGGCTCCAGGGCACTGCCCTGCTCAGGAC
The DNA here is from genome assembly GCF_040643025.1 of Streptomyces sp. NPDC047525. Lineage (NCBI taxonomy): Bacteria > Bacillati > Actinomycetota > Actinomycetes > Kitasatosporales > Streptomycetaceae > Streptomyces > Streptomyces sp. NPDC047525. The sequence continues at coordinate 220,837 of NZ_JBEYTL010000001.1, read as the reverse complement.
GGCCGGTGTCGACGCCGCGACGTACGCGCCGTTCGCCCAGCAGATCGCTGCCGGGGTGGCGGAATGGCTGCCTGGGTACGCCGAGCAGATCGACAGCGGTTCCTTCCCGGCCGAGGTGTCGGCCCTGGAGACCGACGCGGCGGCGATGGCGCACCTGATCGAGGAGAGCGAGGCGGCGGGTGTCAACGCCGAACTGCCGAAGCTGATCAAGACGATGGCCGACCGCTCCATCGCCGCCGGTCATGGCGGTGAGCAGTATCCCGTGCTGATCGAGGAGTTCGGCAGGCCGCGCGAGAACTGAGCGGATCCTCCGCCGGGCATCTGCTGGCCCGGTGATCGTAAGGTCGTAGCCGGGGCGATCTCTTGTCGACCGCACCCCCGGCAGAGGCTGTGCTCCGGCAGCAGCCCAAGAAAGGAAGATCTTGTCCACCAAGACAGTGCAGATTCCCACCACGGACGGCCAGGCCGACGCCTTCGTCGCTTTCCCCGACCGCGGCGAGCAGCACCCGGGTGTGCTGCTCTACCCGGATGTCTTCGGCCCGCGGCCCGAGATGGAGCAGAAGGCACGCGAACTGGCCGAGCACGGGTACTACGTGCTCGTCCCCAGCCTCTTCTACCGGCACGGCCCGGCACCGGTGATCGACCTTCCCGACCACATAAGCAATGACGTCCGGCCCGAGATCTTCGCCCGGCTCATGCCGTTGGTCGAGGCGCACACCACCGACCGCATCCTGCGCGACGCCGATGCCTACCTCGGTTTCCTCACCACTCAGCCCGAGGTCAGCGCCGGACCGGTCGGCGTGGTCGGCTACTGCATGGGCGCCGCTTTGGCGATGCGCACCGCGACGGCCCATCCCGACCAGGTGGCCGCCGTCGCCGGATTCCACCCCGGCTTCCTGGTCACCGACGCGCCCGACAGCCCTCACCGCCTCGTCTCCGCGCTCACCGCCCAGGTCCACATCGGCCTCGCGGAAGGAGACCTGACGCCCGAGGCCATCAGCGAGCTCAACAAGGCCTTGGACGCCGCAGGTGTCGGCTACACCACCGAGATCTACCCCGACACCGCCCACGGCTTCACCATGTCCGACACCGACGCCTTCAGCCCCTCCGCACTCCAGCGTCACTGGGACCGGCTGCTCCCTCTCCTCGGCCGCACCTTGGCCACGGGCTGAGGCTCCGGGTTCGGCCAGGCGGCCGCCCGTCTTCGGCGGAAGGCCTCTGGCCGTGCCTACTGGCGGGAGTCGAGGGCGAGTTGGTGGAGGTTTTCCAGCGCGTCGAGCAGGACGGTGCGCTGGTGCCACTTGATCCAGGTGCCGAGAGTGCGGCTGGTGGTGTGCAGGGCCTGGAGCTGTGCCTGGGTGAAACCGATCAGGGGGCGGGCGTGATGGGAGGAGATGACACCGTGGACGGTGTCCTGGTCGTCGACGAGCGGGACGCTGTGGCAGGCGCGGCTGCCGGCCGTGAGGATCACCCGGCGCGTCTCGTCGTCGAAACCGGCCGATGAGGCCACCTCCTTGACGGTGACCTGGCTGCTGGCGGCCGCGGCCCGAGCACACGAGGTGTTCCCGTCGACGAACGCGAAGTAGTCGGTGAACTGCCGCGGCAGGCCCGCGTGTTTGGCCATGCGCAGGACGCCGTCCTCGACCAGCTGCACGTTTCCCATGTCCGTGCCGGTGACGGTCAGGACGCGGTGCAAGGCGGCGCCGAGGACCTCGCCCTGGTTGGCTGCGTTGAGCGTGCCGGCCGCGAGTGCCGCCAGGTCGGGCATCGGATGCCGTGTCCGTCCGCTGAGCCACACCTTGGCACCTGGCGCCGGACCCGGTGTCCGGGCCACCGCGGAGGCCAGCTGGTGCAGCTTGATGTTGGCCCGCTGCGACGCCTGGCGCAGCAGCGTGAACGCCGCCCGTTCGTCGGCCAGGCGGTAGCGCTCGACCAGGATGCCCTCGGCCAGAGCGATCCTGGGGCGCGCACGCGCCTGGATCTCCAGCTCGGACACCTGCTGGCGCAGCTGCTCGGCGGTGGCTCTCAGCCGTTCCGTCTCGTCCTCGGGGGAGGGGAACCGCTGAGACGGTGGCTGATGGTCGGGCGGCGGCGCAGACGGAATGTTCGTCACGTTCTCTCCCATGGCGGCACCCTGCTCCTCACACAACATGGCGACCATAACGCTGCCTGCCACCGCTCTGTTCGGTGATCCAGGCAATGACAGTGCCAAATGACAGTGCCCTTCCTGACCATGATCATTCGGAAGGTGAGAGCTGTTCGCGCACCCATGCAGGATCGGGGTTGACGTGTGGTCGGCCTGCCACGACGACCGTCGGCACGGTCTCATTGCCGTCGTTGGCTTCCCTCACCACTGCCGCTCCAGCCGGGTCACGCCAGATGTCGACCCAGTGCAACTGGCGGGCACCACGCCCCAATCGCAGGCGCAGCCGCAGACAGTACGTGCAGCCCGGCCGCCAGAAGACGACCGGCCGGCCATCGACCGCGCTACGGCGTTGCGCCTCGGTCGCACTGATCGACCTCGGGAAGACCAGCGGCGAGTACACGGCTGCGAGCAGCGCGAACGCCAGCAGGAACGCGGCGGCTGACCCGGGGCTCCCGCTGAAGGCCTGCCCGGTCGCGACGAGTGAGCCGCAGAGCACGAACAGCATCGGCAATATCCAGGCGCGCATCATGAAGGCGCAGGCTATCGGTGAGCCGGGATCGCCGCGGCCGCGGGCCACCCAGCAGCCGGGCCTGACGGCTTTCCCATTTAGTAGCCATGTACATAGTAGCCATGTACTGTATGTCGAGTGAGTTCAGCAACTGAGGGCGCCACGGCGGGATTTCTGGTCTGGCGCTTGTCGATGAAGTGGCGAGTGGCCGTCGACCGGGCGGTCGCACCGCTGGGCCTGACCCATGCCCAGTACGCGTTGATGGCATCGCTCTACGGAATGTCGCGCTCCGGGCTGCAGCCCAGTCAGCGTCGGCTCGCCGACCACACGGGGCTCGAACCGCTCTACGTCTCCAAGCTCGCCCGAGCCCTGGAGACCGCCGGACTCGTGGCCCGGACCCGCGACCCGAACGACCCGCGCGCCATGCAACTGTCCCTCACCGAGCAGGGACGCGACGTCACACGCCGCGCGATCAAGGTGGTCCAGGGCCTCCTTGACCAGTTGCTCTCGCCGCTCGGGGGACAAGACAGCGCCCGCACGAGGCAGTTCACTCGCGAGCTGACGACCCTGCTCGACGCACCTCTCAATCCGCATATCGAGAACGACGAGGAGCAGTCATGACCACCACCACACCCGCACCCATACCCGCACCCACAACCAACGGCCGGGTCATCGCCCTGGCGCACTACGCCGGGCGTGCCCTCCTGGAGGGCGTACTGGCCCGCCACGGCGCCACGTTCCACCAGAGTGTGACGATCCGGACCCTCGTGGTCGCGGGAGAGTCCATGGACCGCGACGAGCTCGTCGCAGAGGTCGACGGATACCTGAAGATCGGCGAGCCGGTCGTGCGCGGTGTCGTCGAGGAGCTGACGGCGGCGAAGCTGCTGGAAGGGGACCCGGCGCAGGCGTCCCGGCTGCGGCTCACGGATGCCGGACGGAAACTGCACGACACCACCGGCGCCGAGACCGCCGAGATCTCCGCCCGGCTGTACGCGGGCATTCCGGCCGAGGACCTCGCGGTCGCGGGCCGCGTCCTTGAGCTGATCACGGAGCGTGCGAACGCCGAGTTGGCCGGCGCCTGAGGTTCTGTCAGGCCACGGATGGAAGTTGCAGTGGCTGAAGGTGCGGCCGCGGCGTCAGGCTTGACGGGCGCGTTCGGCGAGGCGGTCCGAGAACGCAACGACGAGGTCGCGCAGTTCGTCGGGGCGTTCGACGATGAACGGCCGGTCGAGGGAGGCGAGCACCGGAGGCAGCCAGTCGAGTCGCTCCGCCCGTACCTCGACGCGCAGCCAGTCCTCGGTCGCAGGATCCGTGCCCGCCACGGACGCGGGCGCCTCCACGCTCGCGACGCTCGCGGGAAGCCGGGCGCGTACCTGCTCGACCGTCCCGTGGATCCGCAACGTCACCTCATGCCGGTACGCCGCCGTGGCGAACCCGGTCAGGATGCGCTGGGTCGGATCCGGTCCGTCGGGTGCGTCGAACGACCCGGGCAGAGCCCTGGCGTCCGTGATGCGGTCGAGCCGGAAGGTCCGGTCCTCCGCGATCTCGGGGTCCGCCCCGGTGACGTACCACCGGCCCGAGTGGGCCACGACCCCGTACGGGTGCAGTGTGCGGCCGCTGCGCCGGCCGTCGCGGTCGGTGTACCTGATCGAGACCGGTCGGCGGTGACGTACCGCATCGGCGATCGTGAGCAGGACCTCCGCGTCCGGGGTGGCGAGCTCGCCGGGCGGTTCCGTGAAGGCGAGGGACTCCAGGACCGAGTCGACCCGGCGGGCGAGGCGCTCGGGCAGCACCCGCCGGATCTTGGCCGTTGCCGTCTCGCTCGCGGTGGCTGTCGTCGTCATCAGCCCCGCTCGTCGGCCGGCGACCAGGCCGAGCAGTACCGCGATCGCCTCGTCGTCGCCGAGCATGAGCGGAGGCAGCCGATAGCCGGGTGCGAGGCGGTAGCCGCCATAGCGGCCGCGTACGGCCTCGACGGGCACGTCGAGATCGGTCAGCTGATGCACGTACCGACGCACGGTGCGTGCGTCGACGCCGAGTCGCTCGGCGAGTTCGGCCATCGTCCGGGTGCCGCCCGACTGAAGCAGCTCCAGGAGGGTGAGCACACGGCCGGTGGGTCGGGACATGTTCCGAGCCTAGCGCGAATAGTGGACTGATTCTGTCCACTATTTGTTCTAGCGTGCGTGACGAGGGGCTCCACTCATCCACGCAAGGGCTCCGCCCATCCACGCAAGGGCCCACCCATCCAGGGAGAACACCATGGACTTCGTCTCGATCCGGATCATCACCGGCGATGTCGCACGCCTCGTCACGTTCTACGAGAAGGTCACCGGGGTGCAGGCGACCTGGTTCACCGAGGACTTCGCCGAACTCAAGACCCCCAGCGCCACGCTCGCCATCGCAAGTACCCGTACCGTTCCGCTGTTCGCGCCGGGCTCATCCCGCCCGGCCGACAACCACAGCGTGATCCTCGAATTCCTCGTCGACGACGTGGACCGCGTGCACGAGAACCTGACGGGCATCGTGACCGACTTCGTCAACGAGCCCACCACGATGCCCTGGGGCAACCGGTCTCTCCTGTTCCGCGACCCCGACGGCAACCTCGTCAACTTCTTCACGCCGGTCACTCCGGCGGCGATCGAGAAGTTCTCCCGCTGATTGCGACAGAGGCTCACGCGCGCGCGATCCCTTCCAGGAACGGGACGATCGCATCGATGAAGTGTTCGTTGCGATCGCCGGCCACCATGTGTCCCGCGTCGGCCACGTCGACGCGCCGTGCGTTGGGCACCCGGTCGCAGAACTGCTGGGCGATGTCCTCGCGCACCACGTCGCTGATGCCGCCGCGGACGAGCTGGATCGGTACGTCGGCGTGACGCGCGGCGTCGAGGAGACGCTCCGCCATGCCGGGCGGGTCCATCCGTCCCTCGAAGCTGTCCAGCATCCGGGGGTCCCAGTGCCAGACCCAGCGGTCGCCGTGGCGTCGCAGGTTGTTCCGTATCCTCTCGGGGGCTTGGGGGCGAGGGCGATGCGGCAGGTAGGCGGCCACCGCGGCGGCCGCGTCCGCGACACTGGCGAACCCGTCCGGCCGGCCGCGCATGAACTCGACGATCCGGCGTGCCCCGCCGGGGTCCGGGCGATGGGCGACATCGACAAGCACCAGAGCGCGAACCGCCGCCCTGGGTGCCTCTCCGGCGGCGAGCAGCGAACTCAGGCCGCCGAGCGATGCGCCGATCAGCACCGGCCGGTCGCCGAGTTCGGCGACGAGCGCACGGACGTCCCCGGCGAACAGGTCGAGGGCGTAGTCACCGTCGGCCGACCATCCGCTGGTGCCGTGCCCGCGCAGGTCCGGGGCGATGACCCGCCACCCCAGCGCGGCCAGTCGAGGGCCGGTCCGGTCCCAGGCGTGCCGCGTCTGGCCGCCGCCGTGCAGCAGGACAAGAGGGGGCGATGACGCCTCGCCCCACACATCCGCGGTGAGCCTGATCCCGCCGTGGCCGACGAAGCTTCGGGGGAGTGGCGGCGCGCCGGCCGTCATGCCGTGCCTCGGGATCGCAGCGGCGCCAGCAACTGGTCGCGGTGGGGATCCGCGGCCGCCGCGGCGAGCGCGACGTCAAGACCGAGCAGCGCACGCGCGAGGAACCGGTCGTCATCGATCAGGGCGGCGACCCACTGATGCAGCGCGCCCACGCACGAGGTGCCGACAACGGCGGCCAACGCGTCCGTGTCGACGTCGGTGCGCAGGAGGCCCTGTGTCCGTGCGTCCGCCATCGCCCGTCGCAGCTGGACCAGAGGGCTGCGGTCGAGCACGAGACCGCTTTCCTCCCACTCACGCACCATGCGACGCGACACCACCGGGTCATCGACGAACAGCCCGACGGTCGACCTGACGACCTCCCGCGGGTCACTGGCTCCCGGGGTGGCCAGGCGGCGCTCGAGTTCGTCCATGAACCCGGCGGCGAGCGCCTCCCAGATCTTGTCGCGCGGTCCGATCAGGTTGTACACGGTGGCCGGGGCGACCTGTGCCCGCTCGGCGATCCGCTCGGTACTGACCACCGATTCCGGGTCCTCGCGCAGGAGCTCACGCGTCGCCTCGAGAATCCGGCGCCGCCGCTGGGCCTTGTGCCGTTCACGCAGCCCTTCTTCGACCGTCTGCATACGAGCACACCCTTCGCTGAAACTTAGAGAGCTATCTAAATTTAGAGCCACCTGCGGATGTGTCAAGCGGGCAGCGTCGGCCGCAGCGAAGTTCCGGCCCGTGGCGATGAGTTCCTGCGCTCCGGGCGGTCTGCCACGGACAAGACCACTTCAGGACCAGGGAGACCACGATGAGCGAGAACCAGACACCGCCCACCCCCTCTGAGCCGAGCGCCAAGGTGCGGGCGCTGGACTGCCTGGTCGGCAGCTGGCGGGTCAGCGGCGGCGTCGAAGGCACAGTCACATACGAGTGGGCGGCCGGGAAGTTCTTCCCAGCGAGGACGTGTGGTCCCGCTTCTACGACAACCACGGGAACACGCTCGACTACGTCTACGAGATCGACGGCGACACCCTGACCATCTGGGGCGGCGAGAAGGGGTCACCCGCCTACATGCGCGGCACCTTGGATGCCGACGGCGATGTCATGGAGAGCGAATGGGTCTACCCGGGCGGCGGAGGCTACAAGTCGACCATGACCCGCATCAACTGCCCCCTTGTGTAGGTGAATTGACCCTATTCGTGGGTGAGGAGCGGTACGGCGCTCGCTATGGCGCGGGCCGTCTCCCGCCCGAGTTCCGTCACGGAAGGATCGGTTGCGGGCAGGCACCGTTGTGCCGTGGGCTCGTGCGCGCAGCCCAGCACCCCGGCGTGGTCGGTGGCGGGCTCGGACAGTTCTGAGTTCCAGCCGTGTGCGAGGAGGGCTTCGTGCAGTTCACGCGAGGATTCGACGGGCACGACGGTGTCCGTGATGCCGTGCACGAGCCGTACGGGCACTGATGCCACCGCGCGGTCAACTGCCCGGAGGGGCACGGTGTCTGTGGTGCGTGCCGGGCGCCGGTAGCCGCCCGCGATGCCGACCACCGCGGCGGGCCTCCAGCCGTCGAAGAGTTGCGGCTGCAGGGCCACGCCCAGCGCGGCGCCCGCCCCCGCCGACCATCCGGCGAGGATCAGTCGTCCGCTTCCGTGGGTGGCATCGCGTACGTAGTCGCGGCCGAACCCCAAGGCGTCCGTGAGGTGTTCCCGGCCGCCGTCAGGCTGGTCCGAACGCCAGTCGGGGACAAGGACGGTGGGCCCCAGAGCGGAGATCGCCTCGGCCAGTGGGGCCATCACGTCCCGCTCGTCGGGTCCCATGCCGTGCCACAGCAGCACGTGCCGATCGTCCTGCTGACCGGAGGTGTAGACGTCGAGGAGTTTGCTGTCGTTGCCGGTGGCGTAACGCACCGTCCGTGTCGTGATCCTCAAGTCTCTTCCTTCCAACAGGCGAGGCCGCGCAAGAACCCACAGTCTGCATTTCGCCATGGCCTTGCGCGGCCTCGGTCCTACCTCGCGAGCTCGGCCGGCTCCTCCAGCCGCGTCAGCTTCTGCGGGTTCGCCACCGCGTGGATCCGGGTGACCCGACCGTTCTCCACGACGACGCTCACCGCGGCCAGTCGGCCGTCGGCCTCGATCCGGCCGGCGGGCGCGCCATTGATCCACACCGCCGACACCATCCGGTCGGGGCGCGCGAGCAACGCCGCGACGAGTTCAGCGCCGTGGACGGGAGTCCGGGCCGCGGATGCGAGCCCGCCGTCGTCGGCGATCAGGACCACGTCCGGTGCCAGGACCTCCATCAGCTCCTGCACCCGCCCGGTGCGCAACGCGGCCAGGAACCGTTCCACCACGGTCTGCTGCTCCGACCGGCTCACCTGAACCCGGGGCCGCCGGGCCGCCACGTGCTCGCGTGCCCTTCGTGCGGTCTGCCGCACCGCGGCCGCGGACTTGCCGACGGCGTCGGCGATCTCGCCGTACGGCATCTCGAAGACCTCGCGGAGCACGAACACGGCCCGCTCCGTCGGCCCGAGCGTCTCCAGCACGGTCAGCAGCGCGATCGAGACACTCTCCGCGAGTTCCACGTCCTCGGCGACATCGGGGCTTGTGAGGAGCGGTTCCGGCAGCCATTCGCCGACATAGTCCTCGCGGCTGCGTGCCAGCGTGCGCAACCGGTTGAGCGCCTGCCGAGTGACGATCCGCACCAGATAGGCCCGTGGGTCACGCACCTCAGCCTGAGCGACATCGGCCCACCGCAGCCACGACTCCTGCAGTACGTCCTCCGCGTCGGCCCCCGACCCGAGCATCTCGTAGGCGACCGTGAACAGCAGGCTGCGATGGACCACGAACGGATCCTCGATCATGCCGTCGACGCCACGGCGGACGTACCGGGACGCTCGGCCAGCGGAATCTCGCAGGCATCGGAGAAGCCCTGCGAAGTGACGCCGTTCGCCACGTTGGCCCTGGTCGCGAGGTTGACATAGGCGATGAGCGCGGTGAGTTCGACCATTGCCGCCGGGCCGAGCTGCTCCAGCAGACGGGCGTACTGTTCGTCGGTGACGGTCGGCGGTGTGTTCGTCATGGACTCGGCGTACTCCATCACGTCCCGCTCCAGCGAGGTGAACACGTCCGACTGCCGCCAGCGCGGAACCTGGCTCGCCTTGGACAGGTCCAGGTTCTCGTTCTGCGCCTGGAAGTAGCCGACGTCGAGACACCAACTGCAGCCGACCTGTGCCGCGACGGCCATGTGCGCGAAGGACTTGAGGCTCGCGTCCGCAGCGTCCCACTCGCCCACCTTGCTGCCGAACTCCAAGTTGTCCTGGGCGAGTCGGGGGTGGTGCCACAGCACCTCGACGTTCTCGGGCACGGCGCCGAGCTGCTTGATCATGTTTTCCTCGAGCTCGGCGGGGAGCTCGGCTTTCGGGAGACGTAGCGTCACGGTGTTCTCCTTGCACGTGTGTCTGCTTGCCTTTTCGGCATGAAGACACCGTCGGCCCTCCGAATGTGACAACCCGGTTCGCTCACGCCTCCCGAACCACCCCTACGGCATGCGGCCTTCGACGACGAGGTTGCCGTCGTCGGTGAGGTGGGCGATGGCGCCGGTCTTGCAGAAGCCGTCGGGGGTGAAGGCGCGGGCGTTCAGGTCGGGGGACTTGTAGTAGCCGCGCAGGGTGTAGGGGCCGCGTGTCCCGAGTTGTCCGGGCGTTCCCGTCGGCACTTCGGTGCCGTTCTGGTCCGTGATGCGGATCTCGTTCCCGGGCGAGAGGGGGCGGCCCTGCGTGTGCTGGATGACCTCTTCGGTGTCGGTGAGGCGGGTGAGGGAGAGCACTCCTTCGGCCATCTCGAAGACCTGTTGGAGGCGGCAGCCGAGGGCCTTGTGGAGGTCGGCCACGAGGTCGGGATCGCTACCCGCCCCGCCGATCTGGACGAGGCGCAGGCTGGAGAGGTCGTACGTGGCCTCGGGCAGGGCCTCCAGCCACTGCCGTGCGGCATCGGGGCCCAGGGACGTGACGGTGACCTTCTCGGTCTCGATCGCGCGGAAGGCATCGGCGGAGTCGGAGCTGAAGCCGGTGCCGGAGTCGGGGCCGGTGTCGTCGATCAGCACGACGGTGCCGCCGGTGGCCAGCGTGCCGACGATGCCCGGACAGCCGAAGGCGAAGTTGGACTCGGCAGGGAGAGCCGCGAGGTAGACGTCCTCGGGACCGAGGTCGATCAACTCGGCCGCGGCCCGGCTCTGGTACGCGTAGTCGTTGTGGGTGCGCGGGACCAGATGGGGCGAGGCCGTGCTCTCGCCCGAGGGCAAGAGGAAGGCGACGTCGTTGGGGTCGTACGTGCGCTCCGGATCCATCGGAGCGTCCACGGAACTGAGGGGGAAGAACAGACAACCGCTGGCCGCGGTGGAGAAGCCTCCCTGAGCGCCGTCGGGGCTGTCGAGGGTGAAGGCGCGGCGCAGACGCGGATGGTCATTGCTGACCTGCTCGACCATCTTGGCGTGGTCGAAGCCGCGGTGGAGGCTGGGGCCGACGTAGGCGGAGGCCTCGGTGGTGTGCGCGAGGTGCCCGATCTCGTCGGCGCGGCAAGAGGTGGACGCGAACACCGGGAGGGCCCCGGCCCGCATGAGGGCGTAGACGGTGACGACGAACTCGGGCACGTTCGGGAGCTGGACGATGACCCGGTCGCCCGCGCGCATGCCCCGGAGCGTGAGCCCGGCGGCCAGGCGGTCGACGCGGCGGTTCAGCTCGCGGTAGGTGAGGCGGCGTTCGCCGTGGACGAGGGCGGTGCGGGTGCCGTACGTGCGGGCGTGCTCGGCCAGGAGCTGGGGCAGGGCCGCGCCCCGGTAGTACCCCTGGTCGTAATAGCGGCCGAGGGTCTCGGGCAGGTGCGGGGTGCAGCCGTCCAGCATGGGGTCAGACTCCGTCCGGGTGCCGTATGAGGAATTCGATCACGGCCGCTCAGACTTCCATGCCGGGTGCGGAGGCGACAACCAACATATGTTTCCCCTCATCCGGCTTGGCCGTGGACCATTCGCCGCCCGCTCAGCGCACGTACGCGATCGGGGAGGCCCTCAGCGGCCGGTGGATCCGTCGATCTGCTCGCGGAGGATGTCGGCGTGGCCCGCATGGCGGCCGGTCTCCTCGATCATGTGCACCAGGACCCATCGCATCGACGGCGCCGGCCCCCGGCGCGGTGGTCGCGGGGAGGGCAGTGTCAGGTCTGGCCAGGCGTCGATGACCTGGTTCGCTCGCTCGACGGTCTTCCGGTAGTCGGCGAGCACCCTGTCGATGGTGTCCTGCGCGGACGGCCGCAGGGTCGCAGGCCACTGATCGACGTCCTCACCGAGGAAGTAGAACCGTTCGACGCACGCCAGATGCTTGAGCAGTCCGAGAAGGCTGGTGCCCGAGGGCACTCCGCCCGTTCGGACGTGCGGTTCCGGCGCGTCCGCGACCTTGTCCGCGATCGAGTTCCGCAGCTCGTCGAGGAAGCCCCGCAGGGTGGCCTTCTCGTCGGTGCCGGTCCGCTGAGGTCCGGTGTCCTTCGCCCGGGTCCGGGATGGCTGCGCACGGTTTGTTGGCATCGAGTCGCTCCGTTCCGACGTGAAGTCGTGTGGTGTGGCGCGGGAGGTCATGGGGCGGTCATCCGGCCGTGAGCCGGAAGAGCAGGACGTTGTCGATGACGGTGGCGGTCTCACCGGCGGGTCCGGTGGCCTGCCGACGGGGCATGTCGGCGCGCAGGACGGACCAGTGCGCGGGGTCGAGATCGAGTTCGGCGGCGATCTCGGCGGGCGTGGGGTGGTTGTCGGCGTCCTGGTTCCACGACCAGGGTGCGGTGGAGCCGTGGTCGACGATCAGCAGGAGACCACCGGGTCGCAGGGACCGCGCGGCGGTGCGCAGGACGTGGCTGCGGGGCAGCGCGAACGGGGTGTGGAAGTACTGGGCGGACACGAGATCGAACCGGCCGGCCGGGAAACTGCGGGCCAGGTCGTGCTGTTCGGCGGTGACCCGGTCCAGGATGCCGAGGTCGCGGGCGTGTTCCCGCAGCCGCTCGACGGCGGTGGCCGAGATGTCCACGGCGGTGACCTGCCAGCCCTGCTGGGCGAGCCAGACGGCGTCGCCGCCGGCGCCGCAGCCCAGATCCAGGGCGGCGCCGGGACGCAGCGGCGCGGCGGTCTCGGCGAGCAGCGGGTTCACGCGTCCGCCAGCGGTGCGTTGTGAGCGGTAGTGCCGCTCCCAGAACAGCGCGGCGTCCTCACTCGTCGCGCCCTGGTCGCCCGTGGCGTCAGGGGTGGGTCGGCGTCGGGTGGAATCCATGAGGGTGCCCTTCGTCGGCCGGCGTGCGAAGTGCGATCCGATACGCGCCTGCGCCGCCGGCGGTGTGCCCACAGCATCGGCACCGCTGTTTCGCCCTTGCAAGAAAAATTGCGGATCCGCATCATCGAGGCATGACGCGCGACGTGGAACGAGGCAGGGAGCGGGACGTGGCACGAGGCACGAACAACCCCGCAGAAGCAGGAGCAGAAGACGTCTTGGCCGGAGTCGGCCCGCGACTGCGCGCCCTGCGCCAGGCACGGAGCGCCACACTGGCGGCACTCGCAGACGAGACCGGCCTCACCGCGAGCACCCTGTCCCGCCTGGAGAACGGCAAGCTCCGTCCCACGCTCGAGCAACTGCTGCCCCTGGCCCGGGCGCACGGCGTCCCGCTCGACGACCTCGTCGCGGCGCCGCCCACCGGCGACCCGCGCGTCCACCTGCGACCAGTGCGGCGTGCAGGTCTCGTGATGGTGCCGCTGACCCGGCGGGCCGGAGGTATCCAGGCCTACAAGGTGATCTATCCGCCCGCTGGTCGTGCACCCACCTTGAACCTGCAGACCCACGAGGGATACGAGTGGTTCTACGTCCTCAACGGCCACGTCAGGTTCGTGCTCGGCGAGCAGGAGTTCCAGCTCGGCGTGGGCGAAGCCGCGGAGTTCGACACCGGCGTCCCGCACTGGATCGGCAGCGCCGGCAGCCAACCGGCGGAACTGCTCGCCCTGTTCGGCGCGCAGGGAGAGCGCGCACATCTGGCACCGTCCGGCCACTGACGCCGTCCCCTTGCGGGATCCGCGGTGATCGCCGCCCGTACTCTGACGAGAGGAAGCGGGAGGGATCATGGGGACTGCTGTGTGCACGGATCGCGCGGCCGAGGGGAAGCGGGGCGCCGACCGCCGCGGACCCAGGTGGGGACGGCTCGGCTGTGGCGCGCTGCTCGCCCTGCTTTTCGCCCTGCTGGCCGTACGGCTGACAGGGCTCGACGCGGGAACTCCGCTCGCCGTGCCGGTGGTCCTGTTGCCCTATGCCGCCGTACTCGGCGTGCTCGCTCTGGCTGCCACGCTCGCCGTCCCCGCTCTGCGCTCTCGCCCGCTGGTCATCGGCGCCGCACTGCTCACGGCGGCCCACCTCGTGCTGCTGGTGCCGCGGTTCATCCCGGACGACCAGCGGCACATCCCGGCGCAGGCACCCGAGTTGCGTGTGGCCACACTCAACACCCACGTGGGCAAGGAGGACGCGCGTGCGCTGGTACGGCTGGTGAAGTCCGAACGGATAGACGTCCTGGCCGTGCAGGAGTTGCCCGCCGCCGGTATCGCCGCGCTGGCCGAAGCTGGCCTGAGCAAGGTTCTGCCGTACGAGGAGCTCCAGCCCGAGAACGACTCCTCGCTCTACTCACGGATTCCGCTGACGCGCGGCGGCCCGCTCCAGGCGGACACCACCTGGCCCCAGACCACCGCACAGGTGACGGTCGGTGGACGCGCCGTACGGCTGGTGGCCGTTCACACCTACTACCCGCTCGGTGACGCGAAGCGCTGGACGCGGGACATGACCGCCCTCACCTCCGTCGCCCGCGACAGCGGCCCCGACACCGTGTTCCTGGGGGATTTCAACGCCTCCCTCGACCACGCGCCGATGCGCGACCTGCTCGCGTCGGGCGGGCTCACGGACACGCATGCCGAACTCGGCGAGGGCTGGGCTCGCACCTGGCCCGCGGGCAAGAGCCTGTTGCCGCCGCTCGTACAGCTCGACCACGTCGTGCACGGCCGCGGTCTCGCGGGCGTCTCGGTCGGAGAGCGGACCGTACCGGGCACCGACCACCGTGCGGTCATCGCGACGCTGGCACTGCTGCCCGCGGATGCCGGCTAGGAAGGCGCCGGGCCGGTCGGCTCGTGAAGGGCGGCGATTCCGGTGAGGACGAGGTCGATGCCGGCGAGGAACTCTGTTCGGTCGTCGTGATCGCGTAGTTGGTCCGCGACGTCACGCGTGAACGCGTACTCGTCAGGGTCGAGGTTTTCCCATGCCGTCGCGGCGGCGTCGAGGAACTCGGTCCGGTTCGTGCCCGGCCGGGCTCCGCGGGCGTTGGCCGCGTTCTGTCCGCCCACTCCGAGGATGTAGTTCAGAAGCGCGGACGCGGCGGTGAACTGGGCGGTGTGGGGGACTCCGAGCGCTTGCACCTGGCGTCCGAGGTGCTCGAAGACGCGCAGCATCGGTGACTGCGACGGCGTCCGGGAGATCTGCGAGCCGATCCACGGGTGGACGTCGATCGCGTCGAAGACGCCGAGCGCGAGGGTGCGGATCGCTTCCTGCGGCGTCGTGGCCGTCGTGTCGGCGCTCATGGTGTCGGCGACGACGGCGTCGGTGGCGGCATTGAGGAGTTCGTCCTTGCCCGTCACGTGCCAGTAGATGGCACCGGGCCCCGTGGCGAGGCGCTCGGCCAGCGCGCGGAACGTGAGCCCGCCCTCGCCCGCCGTGTCGAGAAGCTCGATCGCGGCCTCGACGATGCGCTCCCGGGAGAGCGGTTCCTCTCGTCGCTCTGGACGACGTGTCCTCGTTGCCATGCGTACATCCTGGCACACGCCTGGAACGACGTTCCAGCTTGACATCCCTGGAACGCCGTTCCAGGCTAGTGGTGGAACAACGTTCCAGAGACGACCTGCCGGGTGCTCGCCCGGCAGCTGACCTGCCGGGTGTCCACCCCGCAGGCGTGCCACAGGAGAGGAACCACCATGACCACCGACGTCACGATCATCGGCGCAGGCCTCGGAGGGCTGACCCTCGCCCGCGTCCTGCACATACACGGCATATCGGTCACGGTCTGCGAGGCGGAGGCCTCACCGACGGCCCGATCGCAGGGAGGGATGCTCGACATCCACGAGGACAACGGCCAGCCGGCTCTCCAGGCGGCGGGCCTGACCGACGAGTTCCGCGCTCTCATCCTGGAGGGCCGCGAGGCGATGCGGATCCTGGACACGGACGGGACCGTCCTGTTCGACGACGACAGCACGCGTGGACGCCCCGAGGTGCAGCGCGGCGAGCTGCGGCAGATCCTGCTCGACTCGCTCCCGGCCGGCACCGTCCGCTGGGGCCACAAGGTCAGCAACACCCGAGCCCTCGGTGAGGGTCGCCACGAGGTGACCTTCGCCGACGGCACCACGGTCGTCACGAGCCTGCTGGTCGGCGCGGACGGCGCGTGGTCGCGGGTGCGGCCGCTGCTCACCGATGCGACCCCCGAGTACATCGGTCATTCGTACGTCGAGACCTACCTGCTCGACGGCGACAACCGGCACCCGGCCAGCGCGAAAGCGGTCGGCGCCGGGTCGCTGTTCGTGCTCGCGCCGGGGAAGGGGATCTCCGTGCACCGGGAGAGCGGCGGGAACCTGCACACCTACGTGGCGCTCTCCAGGTCACAGGACTGGTTCGCCGGTATCGACTTCACCGATGCCGACGCGGCCGCCGCGCGCACAGCCCAGGAATTCGATGGCTGGGCCCCGGAGCTCACCGCGCTGATCACCGACGGCGAGACCGCGCCGGTCCTGCGCACCCTCAACGCCCTGCCCGTCGGGCTCCGGTGGGATCGGGTGCCGGGGGTGACCCTGATCGGCGACGCCGCCCACCTCGCGGCCCCGAACGGCGAAGGGGCCAACCTGGCGATGTACGACGGCGCCGAACTCGGCAAGGCCCTCGCCGCGCACCCCGACGACGTCGAGGCCGCGCTCACCGAGTACGAGCAGGCCATGTTCCCCCGCAGCGAGGCGGCCGCCGCCGACGGCGCCCACCTTCACGAGCTGCTCTTCGGCGACAACGCACCGCACGGCCTGATCGACATGTTCACCGGTCATGACGTCGCCCCTGCCCACTGACGTTGACGGTGCGACGGAATGGGGGTTCTCTCGCTGGAGACGCGGTGCGGGAAAGTCCCGAACCGGGAGGGGAGACATCCCAGTCATGGCATTTCAGCGAGGACTCGGTGTGGCCGTCATCGGCACGGGGAAGATGGGCGCGGACCATGTGCGCCGACTCCATGACGTCATCAGCGGAGCGCGGGTGACGGCCGTCGTCGACATCGAGGCGGACCGGGCGAAGTCCCTCGCCGACGCGATCGAAGGGTGCACGGCCTACACCGAACCGGCGGCCGCCATCGCCGCGGACGACGTGGATGCCGTACTCATCGCGTCGCCCGGCCCCGCCCACGAGGCGGCGCTGATCGAAGCGCTCGGCCGTGATCTGCCGGTGCTGTGCGAGAAGCCGATGACCCCGGACACGGCGTCCGCCCTGCGGGTCATCGAGGCGGAGCGGCGGCTGGGGTGCCGGCGCGTCTCGGTGGGCTTCATGCGGCGCTTCGACGCCGAGTACGTCAAGCTCAAAAGGCTGCTCGACAGCGGGGAGCTGGGCGCGGCGCTGATGCTGCACCAACGGCACCGCAACCTGACGATGCCGCCCGGGTTCACCGACGCGATGCTCATCAGCAGCTCGGTCGCACACGAGGTGGACGCGACCCGCTGGCTGCTCGGACAGGAGATCACGGCGGTCACCGTGCACAAGCCCGCGGCGTCCTCGCACGCCCCGGCCGGCATGAACGACCCGCAGTTCGTCCTCTTCGAGACCTCGGCGGGCGCGCTCGTCGACGTCGAGATCTTCGGCCACTGCGGTTACGGCTACCAGGTGCAGGCCGAGGCGGTCTGCGAGCGGGGCACCGTCCGGATCGGGGACGAGCCGGGGCCCCGGGTGAGCGCCGACGGCCGCTGGGGAGGCCGGGTCCCTCCGGACTACATCGAGCGCTTCGAGGACGCCTACGACCGCGAGGTGCAGGCCTGGGTGGATGCCACTCGCCGGGGCGAGGTCACCGGAGCGTCTGCCTGGGACGGCTATGCGGCCGCGGCCGTGTGCGAGGCGGGTGTGGCCTCTCAGCGGGAGGGCGGGCGCGTCGAGGTCGCGCTGGTCGAGCGCCCCGCGTTCTATCCGTAGACCGGGTTCTGTCCGTAGACCGTGCGGCAGGGGGAGCGGGTGGCGCCGGGTCGGTACGGCAAGGGGAGCGGTCGGCGCCGGGCCCGGTCCCGCCCGCTCGGTCGCGCCCTGCGCCAGGACGTGTGCCGCGCGGTGCTGGTTGCCGCACGGTCCACGGATACGACGACGACGCTTCGGCCGGTGCCGAAGCTTCCCGGCCCTACGGTGCGGCCATGAGCACCCACACGCACGCTTACCGGGCCCGCCTGCACTGGGACGGCTCCACCGCCGTCGGGATCCGCGCCTACTCACGCGACCACACCGCCCACGCCGCGCCCGCTCCCCAGGTCGACCTGAGCGCGGATGCGGCCTTCCGCGGCAACCCTGACCGGCTCAACCCCG
Organism: Streptomyces sp. NPDC047525; assembly: GCF_040643025.1. Classification (NCBI taxonomy): domain Bacteria; kingdom Bacillati; phylum Actinomycetota; class Actinomycetes; order Kitasatosporales; family Streptomycetaceae; genus Streptomyces; species Streptomyces sp. NPDC047525. The sequence goes on along the minus strand of NZ_JBEYTL010000001.1, from coordinate 203,031 downwards.
AACAACTGGTGGTGATGGCCGCCTCGTCCTGCCAGATGCTGTCTTTCCTCGGCGCCTCCGCCCGCGCCGGAGTGGACGTGCTCGCCTACGACGACGAGGCCACAAGCCACCTCGACCTGACCGCGCGGCCTCCCCGCCTGGCCGCGATCCGCCTGCACGTGACCGTCAGGGCTGCCGCCGGGACCGACGCGGCCACGGTCCAACAGCTCGCCGTACAGGCCCACCACGACTGCTACATCGCCAACAGCCTGTCCGTCCCCGTCGAGGTCACGACCACCGTGGTGACCGCGTGAGCGCGCGCCCGCAAGACCTTGAGGTGCGCTTGCCCGACCGGCCCGGCGCGCTGGCCGACCTCGGCCAGGCGCTCGGCGGCCGCGGGGTGAGCCTGGAAGGCGGTGGCGTGTTCACGCACGAGGGGCAGGCCGTCGCGCACTACCTCGTGGACGACGGCCCCACCGCCCTGGCCGCTGTCGTCGCCGCGAGGCTCGGCCCCGCCGTCGTACGCGACGTGGCCATGACCCGGCTCGACCAGGAGACCCCCGGACAACTCGGCGCGCTGGCCCGTCTGCTGGGCGACGCCGGGGTCAACGTCCGCGTCCAGTACAGCGATCACGCGGGCAACCTCGTCCTGCTGGCGGCGGACGAGCACACCGCCCTGTGCCGTGACGTCCTCGAACGATGGGAGAGGGGCTGACGCGCCGCGTCCGCGGCCCGCCCCCGGCCGATGCGTCGGCCGGGAGCGGGGGAGGGAGCGTCGGTGCGGTGCCTACGGGCGGACCGTGAGCACCAGCTTCCCCGTGACGCGGCCCGTCTCGCCCTGCGCGTGCGCCTTGGCGGCGTCGGCGAGCGGGTACGTGTCCGAGACGTGGACGCGCAGCTGTCCGGACTCGACCAGGGCCGCGACCGCCGCCATGCCCGCCTGGTCGTGCTCCACCAGCATGTCCGTGGCCCGCACGCCCAACGCCGCCGCGCGCTCGGCCACGTCGCCGAAGTTGCCTGGCAGGATCGACACCAGGATGCCGCCGGGCCGCAGCACCTCGAGGGAGCGCAGCCGGTCGTCGCCGCCCAGCGGGTCGAGGACCACGTCGATGTCGCGGGCCTCCTTCACGAAGTCGGCGCTGCGGTAGTCGATGACCTCGTCCGCGCCCAGGCCACGTACGAAGTCGTGCTTGGCGGCGGAGGCCGTGCCGATGACGTACGCGCCGCGCGCCTTGGCGATCTGCACCGCGACATGGCCCACGCCGCCGGCGGCCGCGTGCACGAGGACCCGCTGCCCCGCCTCCACATGGGCGTTGTCGACAAGGGCCTGCCAGGCGGTGAGCGCGACCAGCGGCAGCGCGCCGGCCTCGATGTGGCTCAGCCCGGCGGGCCTCGGCACGAAGGCGCGGGTGGGCCCGGTCACGTACTCGGCGTGCGAACCCGCCCCGTACGGGTAGGGCAGCATGCCGAAGACCTCGTCGCCCGGCTGGAACAGTGAGACCCCGATGCCGACCGCCTCGACGACGCCCGACACGTCCCAGCCGAGCGTGAACGGCGGCTCGCCCAGGAAGGCGCCGAACCTGCGGTGCTTCCAGTCGGTCGGGTTCACGCCCGCCGCGTGCACGGCCACGAGGATCTGACCGACGCCGGGCTTCGGGCGCGCGACCTCGATCTCCTTCAGGACGTCGGGATCGCCCAGGGCGTCCTGGCGGATGGCCTTCATGGTCGGTTCGGTCGACTCGGTCGGCTCTGCGGACTGGGAAGCGGTGTTCTTGGTCATGGGTCCAGCGTGCGGCACCGGCTTGACCTGGGCAATGGCAAGATAGCCATTCAGCGATAGGATCGTGCCATGGCCTCGATGGAATTCCTCGCCGACCGCCCGCACCGCGTGGTCGTCCTCGCGCTCGACGGTGTCTACCCCTTCGAGCTGGGCATCCCGAACCGCGTCTTCCCGCTGGTCCCCGGGGGGTACGAGGTGGTGACCTGCGCGGCGACGGACGACCGCACGGTGGCCACCGACGCCGACTTCACCATCACCGTCGGGCACGGCCCCGAGGCGCTGGAGAGCGCGGACACGGTGGTCCTGCCGCCCTACGACCTGCGACTCATCACCGCCGAGCTGTCGGATCCCGTGCGCGACGCGCTCGCCCGGATCAGGCCCGGCACGCGGTTCGTCTCCATCTGCACGGGGGCGTTCACGCTCGCCGCGGCGGGTCTGCTCGACGGGCGGCCCGCGACGACGCACTGGGCGCTCGCGGACCACTTCCGGCAGCTGTTCCCCCATGTCGCCCTGGATCCGGGCGTGTTGTTCGTCGACGACGGCGACGTGCTCACCTCGGCGGGGGCCGCGTCCGGAGTCGACGTGTGCCTGCACGTGGTGCGCTCCGACCACGGCAGCGCGGTCGCCAACCGGGTTGCGCGGCACTGCGTGGTGCCGCCGTGGCGGGAGGGCGGCCAGGCCCAGTACATCGAGCAGCCCATCCCGGACGAGGGCGCCACCGGCACCGCCGTCACCCGTGCCTGGGCCCTGGAACACCTCGACCGGCCGCTCGCCCTGCGGGAGTTGGCGGACCACGCCCGGATGAGCCCGCGCACCTTCGCGCGCCGCTTCCAGGAGGAGACGGGCACGAGCCCCGGCCGGTGGCTGATCCAGCAGCGGTTGCACCGGGCCAGGCACCTCCTTGAGTCCAGCGACCTGCCGGTCGACCGGGTCGCGGCGGAGGTCGGTTTCGCCACTGGGACGTCGCTGCGCCAGCATTTGCAGGCGGCCATCGGGGTGTCGCCGCAGGTGTACCGGAAGACGTTCCAGGCAGGGGCGGTGGCCGGCGGCGCCTAGGCGGATTTGCCATGAAATCGGCCTCGGATTGGCGCCGACAGTACATGTATCGGCCAGCTTTCAGGGGTGGGGTTGCACTGGATGCGTTACCGCACGCAAGGGTGCGTGCACTGAAAGTGAGGATCGATCATGGGTAACCGCCAGTCCCCGCAGGACAAGAAGCGCGCCGCTCGCGCCCAGGAGCGCAGCAAGCAGGCTCCCCGTCGTCAGGACGAGCAGACCGACGTCGAGAGGGCCGAGAGGAACCAGCGCCCTGAGCCCGGAGGCAAGCCGGGCGGCGACATGGACTTCTAGGGCTGGCGGGCCCTGACCGCGGCGCCTCACCTGACCCCTGACGGGGTGGTGGGGCGTCGCGGTTTTTCCATGGAGGGGGGCGCGTCCGGCCCCTCGCCGCCGATGGTTGCCCTTTCCGCGCGAGTACGGCACAAAAGTCCGCCGAAGCGCCCTGCGCCACTGATGCAACCGACGCATCCGCACCGCGGAGGGCACGCGACACATTGACCCCCAGGGTTCCCCGGTGTTCGCTCGCCTACGGTGCACCTGGTCATGACCGATCGCCGCAGTGGCTGATGGCCGGGGTTCCGGCGCGGGGAACTTCACACGGGGGATTTCACACGGGGAACGACACGCGCTCCGGCACACCTTCCTCCACTGCGTCCTCCTCCCGAGCGTGCCCGGACGGCACACGGAGACCGCTGTCGACACAGGAGGAACCGATGACCGTTCATCAGCGCGTGACGGCGGCCGGCGCCGCGCTCGCCGCCCTCGCCGCCCTCTGCGCCGTGACCGTGCTTTCACCCGCGGGCGCGTCCGCCGCCCCCACCTCCGCGCCGGGCACCGAGCGGGTGAGCGTCGGCGCGGCAGGAGCCGAGGGCAACGCCGCGTCCACGAACCCCGCCCTCAGCGCCGACGGTCGCTACGTCGCGTTCGTCTCGGCGTCCCGCAACCTGGTCGCGAACGACACGAACGGCACGCCCGACGCCTTCGTACGCGATGTGCGCACCGGGAAGACGGAGCGCGTCAGCGTCAAGAGCAACGGCAAGGCGAGCCACGGTGTCGTACGGGAGGTCTCGCTCAGCCCCGACGGGCGGTACGTGGTCTTCACCTCCACCGCCGACGATCTCGTGGGGAGCGACCCGAACGACCTCGACGACGTCTACCTGCACGACCGGAGCACCGGCAAGACCCAGCGAATCAGCCCGACCGGCGCGTCCTACGACGGGCTGCGCGGCAACCTGACGTACGACCCCGCCGTCAGCGGAGACGGCCGCTACGTCGCGTACGCGTCGGGCGCCGAGGATCTCGTAGCGGGGGACGCCAACAAACGGGACGACGTCTTCCTCTACGACCGCAAGAAGAAGACCACGGAGCTGGCGCAGCTCACCGACGAGGGCAAGCAGGGTGAAGGCGACGCGTTCGGCCCCGCGTTCGCGGGCGACGCCGGTGGCCGGTACCTCGCCTTCACCTCCAACGCCCCCGGCCTGGCCGGGGTGGAGGACCACTCCTCCGCGACGGACATCTTCCTGCGCGACCGCGAGAAGAGCACCACGGAACTCATCAGCATCCCGCACAGCTACAACCGCAAGACCCCGTCCTGGGGCGCGGCCCTCAGCGGTGACGCCCGCCTTGTGGCGTTCACCTCGACCTCCAGAGCGCTCAGTCCCGAGGGCCCGGCCCCGACCAGCTCGCACAACGTCTTCCTCTACGACCGCGAGGCGAAGCGCATGCGCCTGGTCAGCGCCACCCCCGACGGCACACCGGCCAACGGGGACAGCGACGACGTCTCCCTGAGCCGGGACGGGCGCTACGCGGCGTTCACCTCCGCGGCCTCCAACCTCGCCCCTGACGCGGACGGCGACAGCAGCACGGACGTCTTCCTGCGGGACATGCAGACCGGCGAAGTCCACCTCATCAGCGGCGAGAGCGAGCCGGTGTCCGAGGACACCGCCCCAGGCCCGCGGACCGGCGTCAGCGAAGAGGGCAACGCGGTGGTCTTCGACTCCCCGGCCGGAAACCTCGTCCCTGACGACACCAACAGCGCGTCCGATGTCTTCCTGCGTCAATTGCGCTGACGTGGAGAAGACGGCGGTGCCCCGGCGCACGTCGGGTGCGCCTCGTGCCAGGCCGCCATCGACAGGTTCCAGTCGTCGCCGTCGAGCGCCGTGAGCGAGGCCGGGAAGAGGCCGTCCTCCTCCTTGGCGATGTGCCGGTGCAGTTCGTCGACGGCCTCGACGAGGGTGCGTACGTCGCCGGGGTCCGCCAGGTCGAGTGCGGGCAACAGGGCTGCCAGCTCGCGGTGTTCGCGCTCCAGGCCCGCGATGTAGTCCGCGTACTCGGGATCTGTGCGCATCACGGCGAACAGGCCGTTCTCCTCGCCCCGCCAGTGGGTGTCCAACTCGCGGGCCATGGCGTCGACGAGCGCGCGGGCACGGGCCGTGTCGCCCTGTTCCAGGGCGCGGAGCGCGTCTCCCGCGGCGTCCGTGACGCGCTCGTGCTCGGCGATGAACTCCTTGATCAGAGGGATCTCTCGGCAACCGCAGTAGTGGCACATGGAGCTGTTTCTAGGCGAGGTCCCGGCACTCGGGCGGGACGCCACGCAGGGCGGCAGGTGTCACCCTGCGCGCGCGTGCACGCAAGAGTGCTCGCGTGCATGCAAGAGCGCCTGGCCGCCGGGCCTCGGCCGTGTGGCCGCCGGGTGAGTCAGGTCCGGTCGATATGTACGTTGGTCGACTTCACTCGGGCGGTGGCCTCCATACCGACCTCGAGGCCCAACTCCTCCACGGCCTCCCGGGTCAGCAGCGAGACCAGGCGGTGCGGTCCGGCCTGGATCTCCACCTGGGCCGCGACGTCGCCCAGCTTCACGGCGGTCACGATGCCGGGAAAGGCGTTGCGGACCGAGGTGCAGGAGGCGTCCTCCTCACCGCCGTTCTGGGCGAGCTCCACCGAGAAGGCGGCCAGGTCCTTCCCGTCGACGAGGCGACGTCCGCCCTCGTCGCGCTGGGTGGTCACGCGCCCGGCATCGGCCCATCGGCGTGCGGTATCCGGACTGACGCCCAGCAGACGGGCCGCCTGCCCGATCGTGTAACGCTGCATGGCGCAAGGATAGGTGCCGTCGGCATCAGACAAAGGCCACCGACCTCACGGAAGTGACCCAGAGCGTCTCGTGGGACCAATCCTGCGGGGGGAGTCCCTCCGAATCACACGTGAGGAGAGCGGGTACGCCGGTCTCCTGACCGGAGGGCGTTCCTCATGCTCACCTTGATCCTGATCGGGCTGCTCGGAGGTTTGATCACAGCCGTCTCGCCCTGCATCTTGCCCGTCCTGCCGGTCGTCTTCCTGGCCGGCGGCCCGGGGAGCGATACGCCATCGGCGGGGAAGCCCGCCGCGGACCCACAGGCGGAGACGTCACCGGCCACCGGTTCCGCCGACGCGGCCCGCGACACCCTCACCGTCCTCGCTCCGCCGAAGTCCTCCCGCGTGCGCAACCGGCGTCCGTACGCGGTGGTGACGGGCCTGGTCATCAGCTTCAGCTTCTTCACGCTGCTGGGCGTGACCCTGTTGTCCGCGCTCGGGTTGCCGCAGGACATCCTCCGCTACGTGGGTCTCGCGCTCCTGGTGCTGATCGGCTTCGGCTTGATCTTCCCGCCCGTCGAGCGACTGCTGGAGAAGCCGTTCGCACGGATCCCGCAGCGGCAGGTCAACAAGGAGGGCAGCGCCTTCGTGCTGGGCCTGGGCCTCGGGCTCCTGTACGTACCGTGTGCCGGGCCGGTGCTTGCCGCGATCACGGTGGCGGGGGCGCGGGGCGAGATCAGCGGAGACATCGTCGCGCTGACGGTGTCGTTCGCCGTGGGTACCGCGATCCCTCTGCTGGTCTTCGCGCTGGCGGGGCGGCGTGTGGCCGAGCGGGTGGCGGCGTTTCGCACGCGGGCCCGCAAGCTGCGTGTCGCCGCCGGTCTGTTGATGGTCGTCCTGGCGTTCGCGCTCGCCTTCAACGTCACCGACACCATCCAGCGGGCCCTGCCCGACTACACCTCGGCGGCGCAGAAGAAGATCGAGGACAGCGACACCGCCCGCCAGCAGCTTTCGGGGCTGTACGACAACTCCAACAAAGAGCTCTCGCGCTGCGAGGACGGCGCCGACGGACTGCGCTCGTGCGGCAAGGCGCCTGCCATCGACGGCATCGCGAAGTGGCTCAACACCCCGGGTGGCGCGCCGGTCGACCTGGCGTCACAGCGCGGCAAGGTCGTGCTGATCGACTTCTGGACGTACTCCTGCATCAACTGCCAGCGCAGCCTGCCGCACATCGAGGCGTGGAACGACGCGTACAAGGCGTACGGCCTTGAGGTGATCGGGGTGCACTCGCCGGAGTTCGCCTTCGAGAAGAACGCGGGCAACGTGGCCGACCAGGCGAAGAAGCTCGGCGTCACCTACCCGGTCGCCCTCGACAACGACCTGACCACCTGGGACAACTACCGCAACCGGTACTGGCCCGCCAAGTACCTCATCGACGACAAGGGCACGGTGCGGTACTTCAAGTTCGGCGAGGGCGAGTACGACCGGACCGAGGACCTCATCCGCACCCTCCTGAAGCAGGCGGACCCGCAGGTGCAACTGCCGCCCAAGACCGGCCAGAAGGCCGACGACCTGACCGAGGACCGCACGCCGGAGACCTACCTCAGCAACCTGCGCATCCGCGGCTACGTCGGCACCCCGCTCGTCGACGACAAGGCGACCGCCTACCGCTTCCCGGCCGACATCCCCCTCAACTCCCTCTCCCTGGACGGCACCTGGACCGCGGGATACGAACACTTCACCGCGGGCGAGGATGCCAGGCTGGCCTTCACCTACCGGGCCAAGAACGTCAACCTGGTGATGGCCGGGGAAGGGCCCGTGACGGTTCTCGTCGACGGCAAGGTCACCAAGACGGTGCAGGTGCACGGCACCCCGTCCCTGTACTCCCTCGTCGACGGCGACACCCCGGACCGGGCGAGACTCGAACTGCGGGTGGCCCCCGGCATCCAGGGCTACGCCTTCACCTTCGGATAGGCCGCGATCTGCCAGGCGCAGCGGGGGGAGGGGCTTGCGGATGCGATGCCCTCCGCTCCGGTGCCGATTCAGGGCATTAACGTGTGAATCACGACAGGCGCACAGCCTGGCAAACCGCACCAATTTCCCTGTGAGGCATCCCTTCATGAGCCTGAGCATCCGCAATCAGATCGCAGGCACCGTCACCGCCGTCACCCCGGGCGAGGTCATGGCGACCGTCAAGGTCCGTCTCGACGGCGGCCAGGACGTCACCGCCGCGATCACCCTGGAGGCCGTCAAGGAGCTCGGTCTCGCCGAGGGCTCCGCGGTCAAGGCCCTCGTGAAGTCCACGGAGGTCTCCCTGGCGACGGGCCCGGTCCACGGCCTGTCCATTCGCAACCAGATTCCCGGCACCATCACCGACGTCGCCACCGGTGGCGCCATGGCTTCCGTGAAGGTCTCCGTCCGGGGCGGCGAACTGACCGCCGCCATCACCAAGGACGCCGTCGCCGACCTGAAGCTGGCCTCCGGCTCCTCCGTCGTCGCGCTGATCAAGTCGACCGAGATCTCCCTGTCCGTCTGATCCCGGCGCCACCCGACAGCGAGAGGGCCTCACCAGCCGATGGGCGGTGAGGCCATCGCCGCACCGGCTGCTACAGGTCGGCGAGCAGGCCGTCGAGTGCCTTGTCGAGGGCTTGAGAGTTGGCCGCGTCGAACCAAGTGGTGCGGATTCTTTCGTTGTTGCCTTTCGGGGTCTCGTGGTCGGCGGCGAGCTGGTGCAGGGAACGGGTCTCGTCGCTCAGGGCGCGGCCCACGCCCTGGAAGAGTCCACGGACGTAGCGATCGGCGTCGGCGGGGGCGACGCCCTGGCCGACAGCCCACGACGTGAGTGCGGCGAGGTACGCGTAGTGGGTGGTCAGCGTCCCCGTCAGCGTGGAGAAGACGTTGAAGGCCGCCTCGTCCGCGACTGGCTGCGCCCCGCCCAGCCGCTCGAAGAGCGCGTCCGTCACCGGGTGGGACGGGAACGTCACCGTGACGGAGCGGCGCTCGCGTGCGGAGGGCAGCGGGATGGCTCGCACCAGCACGGCGTCGGTGCCGAGTACGTGGCGCAGGTCGTCGTTGGCGACGCCGGACATCACGTTGACCACGATCTTGTCGTCGTCCACCCGCAGGCCGGCCAGTGCTTCGTGCCGGTCCTGTCCGCGTACGGCGATGATCACCACCTCGGAGCGGTCCACCACCTCCTGGTTGTCGGCGCAGACCTGTACGCCCTCGTGGCGCGAGGACAGCTCCGCGGCCGTGCGGGCTCCCCGCGGCGAGAGGAACACCTCGGGCGACTTGTCGACTTCATCGCACAGGCCCACCACCATGGCCCGACCGATCTCGCCAACTCCGATGATGCCGATGCGCTTCACTGCGTCTTCCTCCAAGAGTGCGGGCGATTCGCTCATGACGTGCCTCCGTCGTCAGAGTGTTTCGCTTCCGGTCGCGCGGCGAGGCAGGCTCGGAGGAACTCGACGATCTCCGCCCTCGCGGCCTCGGCCTGCGGCGCCAAGCCCGGCGTACTGAGGAACGCGTGCCCCGCTTCGGGGTATTCGGTGAGCCGCGCGGGCGTCCCGGCCGCGCGCAGTCGTTCGGCGTAGCGGCGCCCGTGATCGGCCAGCGGGTCGTGGGTCGGCACCACGACGAGCGCCGGTGCGAGTCCGTTCAGGTGGTCGGCACGCAGGGGCGAGAGCGTGCGCGGGTCGGTTCCCGGCGGCACGGCGAGCCGCTGGAACAGCTGCAGTTGCGGCACGGCGAGGGTCGGGGTGCGGGCGTGCTCGCTGACCGAGGCGTGGTCGAGCATCCTCTCGGTCACATCGACGGCGGGGTTGACCAGCACCTGCGCCCGAAGGCGCAAGCCGGTCTCGTCGGCCCGGATCGCCGCCAGGGCGTTGATCAGTCCGCCGCAGCTCTCGCCGAAGACGGCGATCCGGGCTGGGTCGATGCCCCACTGCGCGGAATGCCGCACCAGGTGCTGGAGTACGTCCCAGCCGTCGTCGACGGCGGCCGCCAGTGGATGGTCCGGGTCGAGGAGCCGGTGCTCGACCGATACGACGACTGCGGGCAGTTGGGCGGCCAGGTGACTGTTGACCCAGTCGCTCTGCACCGCCGTGCCCACGAACCCTCCTCCGTGCACGTGGAGCACGAGGGGCAGGTCTGGTTGACCGGCGTCTTCGCTGCTGCGCCCGTGCGACGGCCGGTGGACCCGGACCGGGATCTCGCGGCCGGGCAGCGTCACGTGCTGCCAGTCGATCGCGGCGCCGGGATCCGGATCACCGAGGATCGCCCGGGCCGCGGCGGAGGCCCGGAAGCGGTTCTCCGCGTCGCGGTAGGCGACCAGCTCCTCGGCCGTCATCGTCGGCCAGTCCGGCTCCGGCGGTCGGCCCGTAGTCGTGACCTCGCTCATGTCTTCTCCTCGTCCAGAGTTACGCGACCTCAGGTATCGAAACCTAAGGTAGCGAAACCAGGTACCGTGTGGCTATGCCATCGCCCACATCCGCCAGACCGCCCGGTCGCCCGCGTACCGGGGTCAACGAGGTGGTGTTCGCCGCCACCCTGAGCACGGTCCACGAGCTCGGCTACGCGCGCGCCACCGTCGAACGCATCGCTGTCGCGGCCGGGGTCGCGAAGTCGACGGTCTACCGGCGCTGGCCGTCGAAGGGCGCGCTGATCGTGGACTGCCTCCTGGACGCGTTCGGCCCGGCGCCGCTGACGGGCGCCGGCCGGGCCGAGCTCATGTCCTCGACCATCCGCTGGGTCGCGGCGAAGGTCGGCGAGCCGGGGGTGGGCGACGCGTTCGCCGGCGTGTTCAGCGATGCCGTGAGCGACCCTGCCCTGCGCGAGATCCTGTCCACGCGGTTGCAGGACCCTTACCGACTCGCGCTCCAGGACGCGCTCGGTGAGCCGGAGCACCGGGTCCTGTTCTTCATCGACGTCGTGGTCGGGGTCCTGCTCCACCGGATGGGCATGACCGGCGAGCCGATGGCCGACGCGGACGTCGACGCACTGGTCGAGATGGTGTTGTCGCATTTCGCCGGCGATTCCGGCCCGGCTTAGAGCTCTCAGGGGATGGACGGGGACTTGATCACGTCCGCGTCCGAGTGTGCGTGGACAACTATCGGCGCGGTCTGCCTGTCTCCAGGGTGTTCCCTGTCGCTAGCTCAAGCACTCCGGGCGCCTGCCTGGAGGGCCAGGGCACGTGCGGCAAAGACCCACCGGGTAGGCTGCGCGCTCGCTGAGAGCGACAAGGGGGAGCGATCATTCGCGGAGTTGTGGGAATCAGGCACCGGGGAGCGGTGGCCGCCGTCGTGCTGGCCGCTGTGCTCACGGCCGCGGGGTGTGGCACGGAATCCGGGCCGACAGGCTCCCGGGACACGGGCTCCGGCGGCGGGGGCGGCAGCGCCAAGGAACCCGCGGGGGCGCTGACTTGGGAGTTCGAGCACATCGCGGACTTCAGCGGAGAGCTCACCGATGTCGCAGTCCTGGCCGAGGACGACATCTGGGCGGTCGCGACCGAGAACAACGGCGAGTCCAACGCGCACCTGCTGCACTACGACGGCACGAAGTGGAAGCGCGAGCCCCTCCCCGAAGCTCTCGGCGCCGGTGTCTACCCGCCCTTGCTCGAAGAGGTCGGTGAGGAAGCACTGTGGCTGCGGCCGCAGGGCTCCGAGGACAGCGCTGTCCTGCGCCGCTGGGCGCGGTGGGACGGCACCCGCTGGTCCGCGGTGCCGAACCCCCCGCCGGGCCATCCCGGTGACTTCGAGGGCGCTGACCCGAACAACATCTGGGCCAAGGACAGCGAGCGGACCGCCCAGCACTGGGACGGAACCCGCTGGACCACGACCCGGCTGCCCTACGACGCCGCTGACCTCGCCGTGGTGGGACCGGACGACGTCTGGGCGGTCGGCAGCCGCTCGACCGGGCCGGGCACCGAAATGGAGGGCTCCGGCGAGAGCTACAGCCAGCCCGCGTCGATGCACTGGGACGGCACGTCCTGGAAGGCGGTGGAGACCCCGCAGGCCCGCTTCGAGGAGCCCCTCCCGCCGGAGCCCGGCGCGGGCCTCGGCCAGGTCTTCGCGCTCGAAAGCGGTGAAGTGCGCGCGTACGGCAGCAACTCCTTCAACCACGGTGAGGTCGAGAACGAACCCGAGGACGAGTTCATCCGGCTGCGCCGGGAGGGCTCGAAGTGGGTCGAGCAGGAGGAGGCGCCCGGCGGCTGCGCCCTGCGGACCCCGGTGGGTCAGGACGACAAGGGGCTGTTCCTCGACGGCAACTGGTACGTCACCGACGGCGGCCGCTGCGTGAAGATCAAGCGCCACCGCCTGCCCCTGTCGACCGGCGCCCGCAAGGAGTCCAACCAGTCGCTGTGGCTGAAGGAGATCCACCGGGTGCCGGGCACCGACGAGTGGCTCGGCGCGGGACACGTCCAGGTCAACCAGTCCGGCGACCCCTTCGGCGCCCCCGTCGTCGTACGCCTGAAGCGCGGCGGCTGATGCCCCTGCCGCCCTTGCCGCCCCTGCCGCCCTGCGCGGGAACGCCTACGCGCCGCCCCCGTACGTCCCGTACTCCGGACGCCCCGTCGATTCGTAGACGTGAATCGCCAGTCCGCCCGGAGTCGTCTCGTTGCTCAGGAGCCGCAGTCCGGCGGGCGCGCCGCCGTCCGGGAGCAGGCGGCGGCCCGAGCCCACGATCACGGGGGCGATCGCGAGCCGCAGCTCGTCGATCAGGCCGGCGGCCAGCAGGGACTGGCCGAGCCGGCCGCTGCCGTGGATCTGCAGCTCACGCCCGGGCTGCCGCTTCACCTCGGCGACCCGGGCGGGGATGTCGCCGGACAGGATCGTGGTCGGGTCCCACTCGGCCGTGGTCAGGGTCTGGGAGGCGACGTATTTGGGCAGGCCGTTCAAGATGCCGGCGAACGGGTGCTCGGTCATCTTCGGCCAGTCCCGTGCGAAGTTCAGATACGTGCGGCGGCCGAACAAGAACGCGTCCGCCTCGCCGAGCCAGGTGCCCGCCACCCGTTCGAACTCCTCGTCCAGGTGCGGCACGAACCAGCCGCCCCGGGTGAACCCGTCACTGGTGTCCTCGTCCGGCGCCCCCGGGCCTTGGTACACGCCGTCCAGGGACAGGAACTCCTGCAGCACCAACCTCATCGCGCACCACTCTCCGGCCGGGGGGAGGTGTCCGCTCCGTCCCCTCTTCCGCCATCGTGACACCGTTGCCGGTTCGCGGTGAGTTCGTTGGGCCCTGAGGCCGCCCCCGTTTGACCTGTGATGGCTGGATCGGAGCGGCTTGATGCCTCTACGTACCGTCCGTCCGGCGTGGTGGAGCCGTGGACGGGGTACCGCTTCCCTCGTCAGGTCCACGGGCCATACTGGTCGGGCCCCGACCACTCACAGAACGAATTCATGGCCAAGAAAAGCAGCTCCTCGACCACCGTCCCCGACACCGCGTGGCTGGGGCGCGGGCGCCACCTCGGGCCCGAGCCCGAGCAGGACGTCCGGCGCAACCTGATCGCCCTCAAGGCGGCCGGGGTGCTGGACGACTTCCTGGACCTCGACCCCGTCGAGGCGGCGCGCTCCACCGTCCTGCACCCGCGGGACGAGTCCGCCGACCCCGGCCCGTCGGCCCGCCGCCTCTTCGAGGCCCGCTGGCGCGTGGCCGACGACGTCACGGTGCGCGCGCAGCTGACCCTGTACGACCCCGAGGCCCGACGCAAGGACGGCGAGGGCGTCGCCTGGGTCCTCGCCGCCGAGGCGGAGCGGGCGTGGGACGCGTACTGGCCCTCGCCTGCCCTCATGTTCTGGCCCGACAGCGACCGGGTCGCCTGGGACCACGACACGGTGGGGGGCGTGCGCCTGCGGACGACGAACCACCTGCCCAAGGACGACGACGAGTTGCGCCACCGGCTGCGGGACTGCACCCGGCAGAGCTGGTACATCCATGTCGTGGTGCACGAGGCGATGACGCCGGACGCGATCGGGCAGCAGCCGATCTCGATGTTCCTGCCGCCGAGCCTGCGCCACCGGGTGATCGAGCACCGGGGCACGCCGGAGCAGGCACAGATCGCCGACTTCGCGATGAAGCGGGAGCTGAGCGTACGGATGCCGCGCGGCGGCGCCGTCGTCCTGCCCACGGCGCCGCAGGGTCCGGACTACGACGCGGAGCGTTTCACCGTGCGCAGCGTCTTCCTCGACGGCTCGGAGCCGACCGAACTCCTCGACAGGATCAAGGAGTTCGCCGTACTGCCGCGACCGCTGCCCGCGGAGGCCGAGCGGGCCCTGACACAGCTGCGCCAGGGCTGGCATCTGCTCACGCCGGACGAGGAACTGGCCCACGCGCAGGGCATGGTCACCAAGTACGCCGAGGCGCTCGACGCCATGACGAACTCCCGTGACCTGTACCAGCAGGCGGCCGAGGCGGCGCAGGCCGCGCTGGCCGAGGTGACCGGAGGCGACGGTGTGCCCCGGTCGGGCGCGCCGGGCCACGTCAAGGCGGACGGCTCGCCGCTGAGCGCCCTGACCAAGGCGTTCGGCCGCTTCCGGGACCCGAACAAGTAGCGCGCGCCGAGATCAGCCCTTCGCCTCTCTGGGGCACGCCACAACCGCGGCGCGAAAGCCCCCCACGCCCTACGGGCGGCTGGTGGGGATATGGCTGGCGGTGCTCGCGGTCGGGGCCGTGGTCACGGCGACCGGCTGGGACGAGGAATTCGGCGGCTCCTACCTCATGGCGGTGCTGCTCGTCCTGAACGCCGTCGACGACATCATCGGTGGGGTACGACACCGCTGGCCCGCCGCACTGGCCGCAGTGGTCGTCCTGTTGGCCGCGAGCCGCCTCACCGGCGCCGTCCTGCCCGGCTCGCTCGACGCGGCGTGGGAGGCGACCCTTGCCACGGCCGTCGGCGTCACGCTCGGTCTTGCGGCGGCCGCCGCGATCACACGGCTCCCGTTCCCGGGGCGGCTGGCCGAGGCGCGCTGAGGTTCCGCGCAGGGGGGGGGCGGCGGTCACCCGGGTCGCTCACCCCGACCGGGCGCGTCGGTCGCGGCATCGGCATAGCGGCGGGCCAAGTGCGCGAAGGCGTCCTTGAGTTCGGCCGGTCCTACGACCTCGATGTCGGCGTCGAACATGCCGATGGCGGCGGCGAGGCCGGGCCAGGACCACGAGCCCAGGACGAGCCGGCAGCGGTCCGGGCCGAGTTCCTCGACGATCCCCTCGCGGGAGTAGCGGGACACGTCGGCCGCGGGCAGGTCCAGGATCACCTCGCCGCGACAGGGCCAGTCGCCCGAGCCGTCGGAGCCCTGGAACCTGCCGGCGACGAAGGCGGCCACATCGCCGCCGGGCACATCGCGGGGGCTGAAGCGAGGCCCGGTCGGCGTACGCGGGGTGATCCGGTCCGCGCGGAACGTGCGCCAGTCCTCGCGGTCGAGGTCCCATGCGACGAGATACCAGCGCCCGCCCCAGGTGACGAGGTGGTGGGGCTGCACCCGGCGAGGCGGGGGACCGGCGGGGCCGCCGTCGTCGGTGTCCGGCGGGGAGACGGGGGCGTAGTCGAAGCGCAGCTCTTCGCGGGCGTGCACGGCGGCGCCGAGCGCCAGGAGCACGCGGCTGTCGACCTGCGGGTTCGGCCGGGTCGACGGCCGCTCGACGGCGGTCACCTGGAGCGTGTCGACACGGCGGCGCAGCCGGGCGGGCATGACCTGCCGGACGGTGGCCAGCGCACGCGCCGCGGCTTCCTCGATGCCCGCGCCGGTGGTGGTGGCGATCTGGAGCGCGACGGCCAGGGCGACGGCCTGCTCGTCGTCGAACAGCAACGGGGGCAGTTCCGCGCCCGCGTCCAGCCGGTAGCCCCCGTCGGGTCCCTTGATGGCCGCGACGGGATAGCCGAGCTCGCGCAGGCGATCGACGTCACGGCGCACGGTGCGCGGGCTGACGGCCAGCCGTTCGGCCAGCAGCGCCCCTGGCCACTCCCGGCGCGTCTGGAGCAGGGAGAGCAGCGAGAGCAGGCGCCCTGAGGTTTTCGGCATGACTTCATGCTGCCCCGAGAAGCGGCCACAACCTGGCCGCTTCTCTTGCGAGAGTCGGTCGTGCCAGACAACGAGCACGACCGGAAGGCCCGATCACTGTGACCACCACGACCACGCACCCCACGCACCCCACGCACCCCAGGCCCCTCGATGCCGAGCGCGCCGACCTGCTCGTCGCGCTCGCCACCGCGCGATCGGCCCTGACCAACACGGTGCGCGGACTCAGCGACGAGCAGGCGGGCGAGCACCCGACCGCCAGCGCACTGTGCCTGGGCGGCCTGATCAAGCACGTCGCGTCCATCGAGGAAGACTGGCTGCGCTTCGTCGTCGACGGTCCGTCGGCGATGCGCTACGACCTGCCGGACGGTGTCAGCTGGGAGGAGCTCGCGGCCGGTACCGCCCGCGAGTTCCCGCAGTGGGCGATCGACCACCAGAACGACTTCCGGATGCTGCCCGGCGAGACACTGGCCGGGATCGTCGCGCGCTACGAGGAGGTCGCCGCCCGCAGCGAGCAGATCATCACCTCCGTACCCGACCTTGCGGCCGTGCACCCGCTGCCGGAGGCGCCCTGGCACGAGCCGGGTGCAGTACGCAGTGTGCGCGGGGTGCTGATGCACGTCATCGCCGAGACCGCGCAGCACGCAGGCCACGCGGACATCCTGCGCGAGACGCTCGACGGCCAGAAGTCGACCTGAGCGCGGAGCGAAGGGGGCCGGTCGGGCGGTGGCCGCGTGTCGCCGCCGGGTCGGTCCGGTTCCGCGGCATTACTGCTCGAAGCGCCAGAGACTGCTCGAAGCGCCCGAGGTCCACCGCCCAGCACACCGCAGGAGTATCCCGATGACCGTTCTCGACAACCGGGCGCTCAACCGCGCGACGCTCGCCCGGCAGCTGCTGCTCGATCGCGCCGACGTACCGGTCGTCGACGCCGTCGCGCACCTCGGGGGTCTGCAGGCGCAGGAACCGCAGGAGCCGTTCGTCGGCCTCTGGTCGCGGCTTGACGGCTTCGACCCGACGGAGCTCTCGGACCACCTCGTCCAGCGGCGCGTGGTGCGCACCCACCTAATGCGCCGCACCGTCCACCTCGTCACCGCCGACGACGCTCTGGCCTGGCGCGCCCGCCACGACGCGATGCTGCGCCAACGCGTGCTCGGGGTCTACCGCAGCGAGCTCGACGGGACGGACCTCGACGAGCTCGCGGCAGCGGGCCGGGCGGTCATGGCCGACGGCGAGCCGCGTTCGATGACCGAACTCGCGCGGGCGCTCGCCGAACGCTGGCCGACGCCGGGGCCGCGGGCACTGGGGGAGATGCTGATGGCCCTGGTCCCGATGGCGCAGCTGTCGCCGCGCGGCCTCTGGCGGACGAAGGCAGGAGTGCGCAACGCCCCGCTGTCGTCCCTGCTGGGGCGCGAGGTCGCCCCGCTGTCCGCGGACGGCGCCGATCCCGTGGGGCAGGCGCTGCTCCGGCGCTACCTGGCGGCGTTCGGCCCCGCCGCGTCGGCCGACCTGCGCGCCTGGTGCGGACTTGCCGGACTGCCGGCCGCCGTCGCCGCGCTGCGCGAGGAGCTGGTCACCTTCAGGGACGAGCGGGGCAGGGAACTCCTCGACCTCCCCGACGCGCCACGCCCGGACCCCGACACCCCCGCCCCGGTGAGGTTCCTGCCTGCATTCGACAACGCGATCCTCGGCTTCCAGGACCGTACCCGGATCATCGACGACGCCCACCGAGGCCTTTCGGTCTCCGGCGCCCGCGTCGTCCTGGTCGACGGCAGGGTCGCCGCGACCTGGACCGTGGAGGACGGCACCGTGACGGTCGCACCGCTGGGCCGCTTCTCCCGCGCCGAAACGACCGCGGTCGCAGAGGAGGGGCGGGCACTGGCGGAGTTCCTCTCCGACAAGGAGAGCCGCCGCGTGCAGATCTCGGGGTCCTCGCGCTGAACTTGCCGCCGGGAAGACCTCGGACCGACCGTGCGTCATGCCGTACCGGATCCCGCCGTCTCGGACGGGCCGGTGAGATAGCGGTGGAGCATGGCCACGAGTTCGTCCTCGAACCGGCGCACGTCAATGGGGTCGGGTGCCGCGATGACCTTGTGGACCACCAACTCGACCGTCGTCACGAGAAGCCGGGTGGCGGTATAGGTGTCCGTCACCCGGACTTCAGGGTGTTTCGCCAGCAACTCCTCGATGTACGCGAAGCGTTCCGTCTCGTGGGCCTCCACCTTCGCGAGCAACTCGGCGGACCGCGGGGCCTGTTCCGCCATGACGCGCAGCAGCCGCGGATCGTCGAGGTGGTTGTCGATCGCGGTCCGGACGAAGAGGCGGAGCACCCCCTCCAGGGTGTCGGGCAACTCCTGCGCCTGGGAGCGCGCGACGGCGGCTCCGCCGGAGTCGAGGTGCCGGGTCACCAGCTCGACGAGGATCGCGTCCTTGTTCGGGTAGTACTGATACAGCGAACCGATCGAGACCCGCGCCCGCTCGGCGATCCGGTTGGTGGTCCCCGCGGCATAGCCGTACTCGCCGAAAACGTGAGCAGCCGCGTCGAGGATGCGCTCACGGGTCAGCTCGGCCCGGATCTGCCGGGGCTGTTTACGTGGGGCGAGTCCGCGTCGGTCGGACGGCATGGAACCTCCTGGTCAGCACCGCAAAAAGCGAGTAGCGAACGACCTGAGTAATTGCTCACAATAGTGCCATGAACTGCGGCGGAGCCGTCAGTGACGGTCGCAGGTGGGCGAGGTGCGCGCAGTGCGCCGACCGCCGCGACCGCCGGCCCGCCCCTCCTGCCGAACCCCCGGAAGGACCCCTTCATGACGTACGCCGCCACCCGCCCCCGGTGGGTCGCCCCGGACGAGGTCCGGGCCCGCCTGGGTGAGCCCGACGCCATGACCGCGTCGAAGAAGACCGACCGTCTGGACAAGCACTTCCGCCGGTTCATCGCCCACTCGCCGTTTCTGACGATGGCGACAGCGAACGCCGAGGGGCGTGCCGACTGCTCACCCCGGGGCGACTACCCGGGCTTCGTGAAAGTCCTCGACGACCGCACCCTCGCCATCCCCGACCGGCCCGGCAACAAGATCGCCGACTCCTTCGGCAACCTCGCCGAGAACGACGGCATCGGACTGCTCTTCCTGATCCCCGGCATGCGCGAGACCTTGCGGGTCAACGGCCGCGCCCACGCCACCGACGACCCCGATGTCCTCGCCCGGATGGAGGCCGAGGGCAGGCGGCCGGTCCTGGCCGTCGTGGTCGACGTGACCGAGGTGTACTTCCACTGCGGCCGCGCCCTCATCCGGTCCCGGCTGTGGGACCCCGAAAGCCAGTCGCTCGCCGACGAGATGCCATCGGTCGGCGAGGTCGCTGTCGAGCAACTCGGCCTGGACATCCCCCCGGAGGAGATCGAGCGCAAGTTCCAGGACGGCTACCGCAAGCTCTACTGACCAGACCCGAAGGACAACCGCCGATGACATCACCGACACAAGCGACCGTCGTCGACCGTATCGACCGCGTCGCGCAGGACGTCGTCTCCCTGACCCTGAGGGGCACCGAGGGCCCGCTCGCGCCCTGGGAGCCCGGCGCCCACATCGACCTCCGCCTGCCCAACTGGCTCACCCGGCAGTACTCCCTGTGCGGCGACCCCGCCGAGCGGGAAACCTACCGCGTCGCCGTACGCCACGACCGCCTCAGCCGGGGCGGCTCGGAGTACATCCACCGCTTCCTGCGCCGGGGCCGCCCCCTCACCCTCTCGACTCCGCGCAACCACTTCCCGCTGCTGCCCGCGCCGCGGTACCTGTTCCTCGCCGGTGGGATCGGCATCACCCCCGTCGTGCCGATGCTGCGGGCCGCCGCGCGTGCGGGTGTGCCCGCCGAGCTGGTGTACGTGGGGCCGTCGCTCGACGCCATGCCCTTCGCCGCCGAACTGCTCGCCGAACACCGGGACTCGGTGCGCGTCGTCGCCACCCGGAGCGAGGGCAGGCCGGATCTGGGGGCGCTGGCCGCGGACCTGGACGAGGACACCCTGGTCTACTGCTGCGGTCCTGCGCCTCTGCTGGCCGCGGCGCAGGAGGTGTTCCCCGCGGAACGGCTGCACGCGGAGCGGTTCCGTCCGACGCCGAGGACGTTCGGCCCCGGCACCGCCTTCGAGGCCGTGTGCCGCAGATCGGGCCGGACGGTGCCGGTACCCGCCGACGAGTCGCTGCTCGACGCCCTGACCCACGCCGGGTACCCGCTGCCCGCCGGATGCCGGGAGGGCGTCTGCGGCAGCTGCGAACTCGCCGTCGTCGAGGGGGAGATCGACCACCGCGACGACATCGGCGCTCCCACGGGCCGCATGTACCCCTGCGTATCCCGTGCGCGTTCCCCGCGCATCGTCGTGGACCTGTGATCCGTACGGAGAAGACCGCACCACCCGGCAGTGGGAGCATCACGACTGAAGGATCAGGTGACCGTCGAGATGCGAGGGGGAGAGCAGTGACAATCGGAACGGTGGCCATCACGGGAGCGGCAGGGAACATCGGATCGGTGGCGCGTGAGGCGCTGCGGCACGAGGCGGGCCGGCTGGTGCTGCTCGACCGCGTCCCGATCGCCCCGGTGGCCGACAACGAACAGGCACACACCGTCGACCTGCGGGACGCGGAAGCCGTGGAGTCGGCGCTCTCGGGAGTCGATTGCGTGCTCCACCTGGGCGGCGTGCCGGACGAGGCACCCCTTCCCGACCTGCTGGAAGCCAACGTGCTCGGCACCCACCACGTCCTGGAAGCCGCGAGGCGCACTGGAATCGAACGGGTGGTGCTGGCCAGCAGCAACCGTCTGACCGGCTTCTACCCCACCGGACACCTCACCGGCCCCCGGGAGCCCGCCCGCCCCGATGGTCTGTACGGGGTGAGCAAAGTGGCGCTCGAGGCCCTGGGCCAGCTGTACGCGGACAAGTTCGGGCTCTCGGTGATCTGCCTGCGCATCGGCAGCTTCGAGCAGGCGCCCACCGAGCCACGTCACCTGGCGACTTGGCTGAGCCCCCGCGACGCTGTCGGTTACATCCGGGCCGCGCTGACCGCCCCGCCCACCACGCGCTTCACCGCCGTGTACGCGGTCTCCGGCAACACCCGGCGTTTCTGGGAGCTTCCGGCCAGGACGGAACTCGACTACACACCCCTCGACGACGCCGAATCGCACGCGGCACACATCCCGGGCGCAGACATTCCGACCGACCCCGCAGCGCCGCAAGCCGGCGCCTACGCCACGCCCGAATTCACGTTGAAGCACCTTCGGCCTTGACGCACACCGCGCAGGGGTTGCGGCGGCCGGTCATGTCATGGGCTGTTGTCGGCAACCGTGGTGAATCGCGGGTCGACGTGGCCCAGCCAAGCGTCCTGGCGGTCGGCCAGGGGTTGCCTGAGAGGGAGCGGGAGGAACCAGCAGGCGAAGGCAAGACCGGCGTCGTCCCCGTCGCCGTCGACGTGGTGTTCCCAGGCATCGGAGGTGTCTGGCGGCACCTGCAGCAGGAAGAACGTGGTCCGGCGGGGCTGTCCCGTCTCGGGGTGAGGCTTGTCCTCCACGGCGATCTGCCGGACCACGGTGGCTGTCAGCAGCCCCGTCTCCTCGGTGACCTCACGAAGGACGGCTTCTTCCAGCCCTTCACCCGGTCTGACCCCTCCCGCAGGAATCTGGGTGCCTGCATCGGGAATGTCGACGTGGTCGAACACCAGGATTTCGGGAACGGCGCGGTGCCGGACCACGTAGGCGGCGACACGTGTGCGAGGTCGGGGTCCGGGCGGCCGGGGTCGAGGTCGAGGTCGAGTCATCCTGACATCGTCGGCCATCGGTGCTTGCGGCGTCGCCGCAGGCGTCTTCGTCAGCGCGCAAGCCCCTGAACTCCATGGTCACCCTACGGTTACCCAGTCACCGGAAAGTGCGTTCTTCCAGGTCAACGGCCACTCTCCTAGGGTTTCCCAGTAACCGCCGGAGACCACGAGTGTCTCGGTTCGGCGGAAGCGAGCCCGCGGGCTCTCAGGACGAGGAGACAGGCAGCATGGCCATCACCCTGGTGAATCCCGACGGGTTGCCGAAGATCGATGCCTACCGGCAGGTGTCCATCGCGACCGGGTCGAAGCTGGTGTTCGTCGCCGGGCAGGTCGCCTGGGACGCCGAGGGGGTCACCGTCGGCGAAGGAGACCTCGCCGCCCAGGTCGAGCAGTGTTACCTCAACGTCGCCACCGCCCTGGCGGCGGCCGGGGGTTCCTTCGACGACGTGGTGAAGATGACCGTGTACGTCGTCGACTGGACGCCCGACAAGATGCCTCTCTTCGGGGAGGGAGTCGCGCGGGCGGCCGCGAAACTGGGGGTCACTCCGGTGCCGCCCGGCACGCTGGTGGGCGTGGCGGCGCTGGACGTGCCCGACCATCTGGTGGAGGTCGAAGCCACAGCGGTCATCGACTGAGCAAGTGCCCGTCGTTCGGGGCGTGTTGCCCCGCACGGGCACCGGGACGTGGGTCGGGGTGGCGTAACGGAGTGATCTCGGGCCTTGGTACCGGGCGCGTACATCGGATCTAGTGGCCCCATGAAGCACGAGCGGGCAGAGGGCAGTTGCAAGGGCCTGCGGCGGCGAGGGGGGCTCGGCCTCCTCGCCGCCGCACTGGTGATGGGCACCGCCACGGGTGCGCACAACCACGAGGTCCGCCCGCCGATCCCGGACAGCGCCTGCCGCCCGTCGGCGCCGGCCGGCACGTCCGGACCCGCGGGCCAGGTGGGCACACCCGCTCCCGACTTCGACGGCGACGGCCATCCCGACCTGGCCGCCGAGGTGCCGGCCAGTAATGGGGACGTCTCCGAGACCGGCCGTATCGCCCTGGTGTATGGCTCGGCGCACGGTCCGCGCCCCGGACACCGGACGGTGTTCACGCCCAAGGACTTCCGGCTGCCCGCACACGACGGCATGTCCTACGGACTGTCCGGTCCCACCGTCGCCGACCTGGACGGCGACGGACACCTCGACCTCGTCGCGGGTGGCAGCGCCCATGTGCAGTGGGGCGGCCCCGACGGCCCGGACCCCGCTCACCGGCCCGCCCGCGTCCGGCTGCCGCACGTCGGCAAGGGTGAGTCCGCGATCGACGGCAAGGGCCACGGCGTCTACGGTGACCAGCCGGTGGCCGGTGACTTCGACGGGGACGGCCACGCCGACCTGGCCACTTTCCGCACCGAGACGGACAAGCGGCGCCTCGTGGTGCTGCACGGCCCGTTCACGCGTACGGGAGAGCCCGCACGGACCAGCGAGCGCGCCGACCCGGACCCACGCGGGGCCAACGCGGTGGTCGACCTCCAGCTCATCGCCGCGGAGGCCACCGGCGACCGCGCCACCGACCTCTTCGTCTACGAGCCGGCGGCGCCGGGCACGCCGCTGCTCCTGACCGGCGGAGCCGACACGGCGACCGGTCTCGGCAAGGAGCCCGAACGGCTGCCGAAGGGCGAAAGCATCGCCGTCGGCGACTTCGACGGCGACCAGTGGCCGGACATCGCCCTCGGCGACAGCGGCATTCCCGACGACGAGGAGCTGGAACCGGCCGACCGCAAGGGCACGGTGACCATCCGCTACGGCAAGGCGCCCGAAGCCCGCGTCGTCATCGAGGGCGGCGCCCGCAAGGGCGGCTTCGGCATCGGTCTGGTCGCCGGAGACCTGAACGGCGACGGCTGCGACGACCTCGCGGTGCACAGCGCGGGCGACCGCTGGGGCGACAGCGGCAGCGTCGACATCCTGCGGGGCGGCTCCTCTCCCGGCCTCGGCTCCCAGCCATGGCGTCATGTGCCCCGCTCACGCCATGTGCCCGACCCCGATCCCCTGAATTCACAGCACTGGACGGGCAGTCCTGTGAGCGCGGCCGATTTCGACGGGGACACCCGCGACGAACTCGTCCTGGCCACCGCCTACCAGACCAACCTCGGCCGGGACTGGTGGATCATCGACGGTGCAGGCAGGGACATGGCATCCTTCGACGCTGCGGACCTGGCCCGCCACACGGCAGAGGAGAAGAGCCGTTGACGACATTCCGACTCCACTTGGAGCAGATGGCGCTGCGCGCCCTGGGCGAGTTCCCCGACGAGTTGATCTCCGACATCTACGTGGTCACGTTCCGTGTCGACAGCGTCGACCAGGACCCCCGACACCCCTACGTGGCGATCGGCTACAACACCGAGACCGAGGTGGCCCGGCTGCTCGCGGAGACAAGCTCCTCGGAGCCGTGGGAGGCGCGCTGGAACTACGCCTACTTCCCGCCGTCAGGCCTTGAGGGCATCCGCATCGTCGGCCACCATCCCGAACACGATCCGGTCGGCGCCGACCTGCACCGGCGGGAAGCGGTGGTCCAAGACCTCTGGTACGAGGACGAGGACGACCTCTCCGAGCAGGAACAGGACGAGCGCGACGAACAGCTCGCGGAGCGCTTCAACGCGCTCTGCGTCGACCTGGCGCGTCAACTCCACGCGGACGGCCGTCTCGTCGGCGTCTTCGGGCGGCCCCTGCCGGTGATCCTCTACAACATGTTCGACCCCGACGAGATGTTCGCGCTGACCGCGGCCGCCAACCCGCCCGAGCTGGTCACGGAGTTCATGAGCGAGGACCCGGGAGCGCAGCCGCAGGCCTGAACAGCGGTCAGGGCGTGGGCGCCTGGCGCAGGAGCAGGGTGACGAATCCGAGTGTGCCCCGGTAGCCGTGGAGCCAGGCGTCGCGGTGTGCGGCGGCGGCTTCGAGAGCCTGGGCGGTGTCGGGGTGCTCGGGGTGGTCGAGGGCCCATCGGGAGAGGTCGCCCGTCCAGGACCATTCGTAGGCGTCCCACTCCTGGAGGGTGCTGACGTGTCCGTGGACGGGGATCCATCCGTCGGCCATGACGTGGTCGACGGTCGTGGCCAGGTCGGCGTACTCATCAGTGGTGAAACCGGCGTCGAGGGTCGCCTGGCCGGGCTCGCGTTCCCAGAAGCCGTCGCCGACGAGGATGCTCCCGCCGGGGGAGAGGTGACGGCCGGCGGCCTTCAAGGTGGGCAGCAGGCCACCGAAGGCGTGTGCGGCACCGACGCTGACCACCACGTCGTAGAGGTGCGGGGAGGTGAACTCCGCGGCGTCCTGGACGTGGAACGCGACCCGGTCACCGAGACCCGCGTCGTCAGCGGCACGCCTGGCAGTGGCGATGGCCCCCGCGTCGTTGTCCACGCCGTCGGCACGGAGCTCAGGGCGCATGGCCTGTGCGCGCGCCAGCCAAGTGCCCGAACCGCACCCGAGATCGAGGAGCCGTGCCTCGCCGTGCGGCAGGGCACGGTCGAGGAGCGCGTGCACGGAATCGTCGTTCAGCGGAGCGGCGATGGGGTGGCCGGAGTGGGCGATGGAGCTGATCTGTTGACGATGCATGGTCACATCCTGCCCGGCGCCAGCCGGATGGGTGCCCGGGTTGCCCTGAAGTCGCCGGGCGGCGACGCTGTGAGCCACTGATGCGCCGAGGGGCGGGCCACATGGCCCGCCCCTCGGCGCATCAGGCGTACGCACTCACATCACGGCGCCGTGTCCAGGTCCACCCCGAGATCGTCCGTCTCCGTCCAGAAGCCCTCGTCCGCGTCCTGCAACCGGGACGCGGCGTGCTTCATGTGACGGCGTACGGCGCTGCGGGCCGCCGCAGCGTCGCCCGACTCGACGGCCGCCAGGATCGCGTGATGCTCGACCCGCACCGCCTCGATGAAGTCGTCGCGCCGCGCCTCGTTGGCACGCGTGACGCGGATGCCGCCGCGCATGACCTCACCCAAGTACCGCACGGTGGAGACCATGACCGTGTTCCCGGTCGACTCGGCGATCGACTGATGGAACGCCAGGTCCTCGTCCACACCGTCACCGCCGGCCGCGACCGCCTCGTCGATCGCGGCCAGGGACCGGCGCATCCGGGTGACGTCGTCCGGTGTCGCCCGGGTCGCCGCCAGCGAGGCCGCCTCGCCCTCCATGGCGCGGCGGACCTCGACGATCTGCATGACCTTGGACTTGGTGCCGGAGGCCTCGGCCTCCAGGTCGAGCGGCCGGGTGCGCCGGGGCATGACGAACACGCCCCGGCCCTGGCGCGGTTCGACCAGGCCCGCGTTGCGCAGCCGGGAGACGGCCTCGCGGATCACGGTGCGGCTGACGCCCAGTTGCTTGACCAACTCGACCTCGGTCGGCAGCTTGTCGCCCTCGGCCAGACGGCCGGACTCGATCTCCTCCGAGAGGATCGCGGCGACCCGGTCCGCGAGCCGAATGGGGCCACTCACCTTGGAGAACATGCTCGTCAGTCTATCCGTCAGGGCCTGATCGCCCCGGCTGCGGGCAGCGCTGCGGCCGTGACGGCCTCGGGGTAGTCCTCGGCGTAGGCCCGCACGACCGACTCGAAGCTCTCGTCGGGCCGCAGGCCCAGAGCCGTGGCGCGCGCGTTGTCGAAGGCGGCGGGCCAGGAGCCGACGATGGCCTCCACAGCAGGGTCGGGCGCGACCGTCACCAGGTCGGCGACGGCGTCACCGGCCACCCGGCGCAGGGTGTCCAGCATCTCGGCGACCGTGACCGTGAGCGCCGGCAGATTGACCGGAAGCCCTCCGTCGAGCTCGCCGGGCCCGCTGCCGCGCCGGGCCTCGGTGATGCGCAGGATGCCCTCGACGGTGCGCCGCGGCGAGGCCAGGGCGACCCGCAGGCCGGGGCTGACCGGGCAGGTGGCAGGCAGACCGGAGAGGGGCTCGCGGACGATGCCGGACAGGAAGCTGGACGCGGCCGCGTTGGGCTTGCCCGGCCGCACCGAGACGGTCATCAGGCGCGCCACGCGCCCGTCGACGAAGCCCCGGCGGGTGTACTCGGCGACCAGCTGCTCGCAGATGCGCTTCTGCGTCCCGTAGCTGGACTGCGGCGTGGGCAGCGTCGACTCGCCGACCACCTCCGGCAGCGGCAGCGCGGCGTCGGAACCGTAGACGGCGACGCTGCTGGAGAACACCACCCGGGGCGTGGGACCGCCGGTGGCCGCCTGCGCGCGGGCGGCGTCGAGCAGCGCGCGGGTGGTGTCCAGGTTGGCGCTCATGCCGAGGTCGAAGTCGGCCTCGCACTCGGAGGAGACCGCCGCCGCCAGGTGGATCAGGACGTCCACCGGCTGCGCGAAGATCTCGTCGAGGCGCTCGCTCAGGTCGCCCTGGACGACGTCCACCAGCGGGTCGGCCGCCAGCGGCGCGCCGGCCGGTACGAACCGGTCGGCGAGCACCAGGCGGTCGATGGGCGCACCGCACAGGGTCCGCCGCTGCAGCAGGGCTTCGGCGACCTGCCGTCCCAGGAAGCCGAAGCCACCGGTGATGACGATCCTCATGCGCGTTCTCCTCGGTAGTTCTTGAGCCAGCCGAGCCCCTCGCTCGTACCGGCCCGTGGGTTGTACTCGCAGCCGATCCACCCGTCGAAGCCAAGATCGTCGACGACGTCGAACAGATGGCGGACGTCGAGTTCGCCCTGGTCGGGCTCGTGGCGGTCGGGCACGCCCGCGATCTGCAGATGGCCGACGCGACCAGTGGGAAGGTCGCGACGCAGTGTCGTCGTGAGGTCGCCCTCCACGATCTGGCAGTGGTACAGGTCGAGCTGCACCTTGAGATTCGGCGCGCCCACCTCCTGCACGATCGCGTGCGCCTCGGCCTGCCGGTGCAGGAAGTAGCCCGGCATGTCACGGCCGTTGATCGGCTCGATCAGGAGGTCGACCTCCGCGGCGGCGGCACGCTCGGCGGCCCAGGCCAGGTTGGTCAGGTAGGTGGCGCGGTGCGCGGCCCGCTCGGCGGTCGTCGCGTCCGGCGGCAGGAGACCGGCCATCACGTGCACCTGGCCGCAGCCGAGCGCGGCGGCGTACTCCAGCGCCCGCTCGATCCCGGAGCGGAGTTCGGCCTCGCGGCCGGGCAGCGCGGCGATGCCCCGCTCGCCGGACTCCCAGGCCCCGGGAGGCGCGTTGAACAGCACCTGCCGCAGACCGTGGTCGTCGAGCCTGCTGCGCAGCTCGGCGGGTTCGTGGGCGTAGGGGAAGAGGTACTCGACGGCCTCGAAGCCGTCGGCCGACGTCGCGGCGAAGCGGTCGAGGAAGTCGACTTCCGTGTACATCATGGACAGGTTCGCGGCGAACCTCGGCATGCGTGCTCCTGGGGTGGGGTCGGGACCGGACCCGGTCATCGGTTGACGACGTCCTTCTTGGTGCTCAGCACGGCGACCGCGCCGACGACGAGGCTCAGGGCAAGGACGTACATCGGGATGGAGGTCGAGCCGGTGGCGTCCTTGAGCCCGCCGATCATGTACGGGCTGACGAACCCGGCCAGGTTGCCCACCGAGTTGATCAGAGCGAGCCCGGCCGCCGCGGCGGTGCCGCCGAGGAACGCGGTGGGCAGCGACCAGAACAGCGGGGCGCAGGTGAGCACGCCGGCCGCGGCGAAGGACAGGGCGATCAGGGACAGCACCGTCGACCCGCTCCAACTGGCGGCCAGCGAGAAGCCGACGGCTCCCATGAGGCTGGGGACGACCAGGTGCCAGCGGCGCTCGCGGCGCTTGTCCGCGGAGCGTCCGAACAGGTTCATGGCGATCAGCGCGGCGACGAACGGCACGGCGCTGAGCACGCCGATGGTGAAGTTGTCGTCGATGCCGGTGGACTTGACGAAGGTGGGCATCCAGAACGTCAGGGCGTACTGGCCCATCACGAAGCAGAAGTAGATGAGGCACATCAGCCACACCTTGGGGTCGCGGAAGCCGTCCCAGACCCGGCTGTGCTTCTGGTGCGCGGTGTCCTTGGCGATCGCCGCCTCCACGATGTCCTTCTCCTCGTCGGAGAGCCACTTGGCGCTGCGTACGCCATTGTCGAGGTAGAACAGCGTGGCGACACCGATGAGGAGCGCAGGGATCGCCTCGAGCAGGAACATCCACTGCCAGCCCTGCCAGCCGTTGACCCCCTGGAAGCGGTCCATGATCCAGCCGGAGAGCGGGTTGCCGAAGATCCCGGCCACGGGGATCGCCGACATGAACATCGCGATCACGCGGGCCCGGCGGTGGGAGGGGAACCAGTAGGTGCAGTAGAGGATGACACCCGGGTAGAACCCGGCCTCCGCGGCGCCGAGCAGGAAGCGCAGGACGTAGAACATCGTCTCGTTGGTGACGAGTGCGAACGCCCCCGAGATGAGACCCCAGGTGATCATGATCCGGGCGATCCAGGTGCGTGCGCCCACCCGCTGCAGCATCAGGTTCGAGGGGACCTCGAAGATGAAGTAGCCGATGAAGAACAGTCCTGCGCCGAGGCCGTACGCCGCTTCGCTCAGACCCAGGTCGTCGGACATCTGAAGCTTCGCGAAGCCGACGTTGACGCGGTCCAGGTACGAGAAGACGTAACAGAGGATCAGGAAGGGGACGATGCGGAGAACGACCTTGCGGAACACGGCGTTCTCACGGGCGAGGTCGGGTGTCTCCGCCGTGGTGGTGGACGTGGACATGCGGAATCCTTACTGCGGCTCAGGGGATTCTCCGACGGGCGGTGCGCGATCACCAAGAGGCGCCGAACACGGCCTTGAGTTCGTCGAGAGCGGGGGAGGGGAGCGGCTCGGGGCGACGGTCGGTCAGGAGCCAGAGGCGTGCCGTTTCCTCGAGTTCTTCGAGGACGGCGAGAGCGGATGCGGCGTCCGGGCCCCAGACCACCGGGCCCAGACGGTCGAGCAGGACGGCCCTGATCGGTGTGCCTCCATCGGCACGATCAGCGATGTGGCCGGTCACCAGGTCGGCCACGCGGGGATCGCCGGGCCGGTGGTAGGGGATGAGCGGGACGTGCCCGACCTTCATGACGTAGTACGGCGTGAGGGGCGGAAGCACGTCGTCCGCGCTCCACACGCCGGCCAGGGTGAGCGCGACCAGATGCGTGGAGTGGGTGTGGACGACGAACCGTGCCGTGGGGTCGGCGGCACAGATGCGGCGGTGCAGGGTGAGGGTCTTGCTGGCACGGTCGCCCGCGACCTGCTCGCCTCCGGCGTCGACCAGGGCCAGGCGCTCGGGGTCGAGGAAACCCAGGGCGGCGTCGGTGGGCGTGATCAGGTGGGAGTCGCCGACCCGCGCGCTGATGTTGCCGGCGCTTGCATGGACGTAGCCCCGCGCGAAGAGGCTTGTGCCCACCCGGACGATCTCGGCGCGCGCGTCGTCGACATCGTTCGCGGCCGGGCTCGGGAGCTGCGTCATGCGGTCTCCCGGCCGAGGTGGGCGAAGGACGAGGCGAAGAAGTCGGGGCCGCCGAAGTTGCCGGACTTCAGCGTGATGTGGAGCGTGTCCCCGCCGGGCAGGGCCGCCGCGCACCACGGCACACCAGGGTCGATCTGCGGTCCGATGCGCAGACCCGTCAGGCCAAGCGCCTGGACGACCGCGCCCGAGGTCTCGCCGCCGGCGACGACGAGCTGACGGACACCAAGCCCCACGAGCCCCTGGGCGACGCGGGCCAGGGTCTGCTCGACGAGCTCACCGGCCTCGGCGACACCGAGGCGGCCCTGGACGTTCTTGACCGCGTCGGGCGCCTCGGTGGAGTAGACGAGCACCGGCCCGTCGGCCAGATGCGCGGCGGCGAAGGCCAGGGCCTGCCCGGCCACGTCCTCGCCGTCGGCGATCCGCAGCGGATCCACGCTGAACGCGGGCCCGCCACCCCGCAGGAACTCCCGGACCTG
Organism: Streptomyces sp. NPDC047525; assembly: GCF_040643025.1. Classification (NCBI taxonomy): domain Bacteria; kingdom Bacillati; phylum Actinomycetota; class Actinomycetes; order Kitasatosporales; family Streptomycetaceae; genus Streptomyces; species Streptomyces sp. NPDC047525. The sequence goes on along the minus strand of NZ_JBEYTL010000001.1, from coordinate 172,446 downwards.
ACCATTGGTGGCACGGGAAACCGACCCGGAGACGACCGCTTGATGCCCTGTGGGCCGGGGCAGCCGGGCCGCGGCGGGGGACGGCTCGAAGCCCCAGTTCGCGGGCAGGCCGATCGCCAGACCTGACCCGGCGGTCACCAGCGGCAGCCCCTTGACCGCCGCACCAAGCCGTACGAGATCGTCGTTCGAGACGGCGTCGACGATCGCGGCGCCGATGCCCTCCTTGCGCAGCGCGTCGACACGCTCTCCGATCGCATCGGCACCGGCGGCGACCACGGTGTGGTCGATGAGACCGACCGGGCGCGCGGTCTGCGCGCCGAGCACGGACACCAGGTTGGAGTCGGTCATCGGCGTCAGCGGGTGATGGCGCATGCCGCTCTCGCTGAGCAGGACGTCGCCGACGAAGAGATGGCCCTTGAAGACGGTGCGCCCGTTGTCGGGGAACGCCGGGGTCGCGACCGTGAAATCGGTGCCGAGGGCGTCCATCAGGGCCTCGGTGACGGGCCCGATGTTGCCGGCCCGCGTCGAGTCGAAGGTCGAGCAGTACTTGAAGTAGATCTGCTCCGCGCCCGCCGACCGCAGCCACTCCAGCGCCCGCAGCGAGGCCTCGACGGCGTCGGAGGCCGGGGTGGTGCGCGACTTGAGCGCGATGACGACCGCGTCCGCGTCGAGCGGGCCTTCGGCTCCGGCCCGCGGCACGTCGATCAGCTGGATCACGCGCATGCCCGCGCGCACCAGGTTGTTGGCCAGGTCCGTGGCGCCGGTGAAGTCGTCGGCGATGCAACCGAGTCGGATTCCCATGTCAGCCCTCCGACTTCCCGGTCTGTCCGGGCAGCTCGATGCCCGGGAAGATCTTGATCACCGCGCTGTCGTCCTCGCCGCCGAGACCGGAGGCCGACGCCTGAAGGAACATCTGGTGGGCGGTGGCCGCCAGGGGGAGGGGGAACTTCTCCGGCCGGGCCGCGTCGAGCACGAGCCCCAGGTCCTTGACGAAGATGTCGACCGCGGACAGGGGCGTGTAGTCCCCGGCGAGCACATGCGCCATGCGGTTCTCGAACATCCACGAGTTGCCCGCGCTGTGCGTGATGACCTCGTAGAGCGCATCGGCGGGCACGCCCGCCTTGATGCCGAGCGCCATGGCCTCGGCCGCCGCGGCGATGTGCACGCCCGCGAGGAGTTGATTGACGACCTTGACCTTGGAGCCGATCCCGGCCTCGTGGCCCAGGCGGTAGACCGTGCTGCTCATGGCTTCGAGCACCGGATCGGCGATCGCGTACGCGGTGGGCGCGCCCGACGTCATCATGGTGAGCTCGCCGCTCGCGGCCCGTGCGGCGCCGCCGGAGATGGGGGCGTCCAGGTAGAGCACGCCACGCTCGGCCAGACGCCGTTCGAGCTCGGCGGACCAGGTGGGGTCGGCCGTGGAGCACATGACGTAGACGGAACCCGGATGCAGCCGATCGGCCGCGCCTCCGGCGCCGAACAGGACCGACTCGACCTGCTCCGCGTTGACCACGACGCCGACCAGGACGTCGACCGAGGCCGCGAGCTCACCGGCGGAGGCGAAGGCGGTGCCCCCGTCCTCGGCGAAGGCCGAGGCCACATCGGGGCGCAGGTCATGAACACCCACATCGAAGCCCGCGTCCCGCAGGCTGCGCGCCATGCCGAGCCCCATGGCCCCCAGCCCCACCACGCCCACGCGTGGCAGTGCCGGCCTGTCCTGGTCGTTCATGCCCGTCCTCGTCTCGCTGTGCTGTGCCGTCCGGGGTGCAGCCCGGCTCTGAATCCGTGCGGCGATCGGGTCATATGATGACCTGAGGATGTGGGATGGCGCACTGTGATGCCGGTCACATGTCGGATGGTTTGTGGCCGGTGGCTGCCTGACGGGTGTGACTGCCTGGAGTACGTGCACGTGCGATCGGGGCCTGACCGGCGGGCCCTCAGGGGTGCGTCTGTCCCATGCCGGCGAACCATCTGGCCGCCACGGCGGCGACCTCGTCAAGCGCCTGCGGTTCCTGGAACAGGTCCGTGGCGTCGGGGATCACGCGCAGTCGGTTGAGGGGACGCAGGCGATTGGCCGTTTGCCGGGTGAGCCGCAGCGCCTCGGTGTCGCGGCCTCCGGCGAGCAGCAGGACCGGCGCGCGCACCTGGCCGAGCACGTCGTCTCCCGCCAGATCGGGGCGGCCGTCGGGGCAGACGACGGTGTCCACGATGCCGGGCCGGGCGGCCGCGGCGCCGAGCGCGGCCGCCCCGCCCGTGCTCGCCCCGAACAGGCCAAGTGGCAGATCCGTGGCACAGGCGGCGAGCCAGTCCACGGAGGCGATCAGACGGTGCGTCAGCAGACCGATGCCGCAGTGATGCCGGCCGGTCGCCCAGTCCGCGGCCTCCTCATCGGCGGTGAGCAGGTCGATGAGCAGTGTCGCGAGTGCGGCGTCCTGCAGCGCGTCGGCCACGGCCCGGTCGCGAGGGCTGTGCCGGGAGCTGTCGCTGCCGTGGGCGATGATCGCGACTCCGAACACCGTGTCCGGCACGGTCAGTTCACCGATGAGTGCCCCCTGGCCGTTGGGCACGGTGACGGTCTCGGACAGCATGGGACCTCCGGATTCCGGGTACGCGTGCGTGCCGGGTACCCCGCGTGATCTGCACTACGCGGCGACACCTAGGGGTGCTGTCCCGGCCCTGCCGTTTTCGCGTCGAGAGCGCGCCGGGCCCGGACGAGGGCACGGCCCCCGGCCGCGTACCACTGGTGTCCGAGCAGCACGGCAAGGGCGATGCCGACCACATCCCCGCCGTAGTACATGACGTACGACGCGAGGTGCAGGTCGGACGCGGCATAGGAGGTGCCGGGCGGGCCCGTGGCGTACAGCGACTTGGCCAGGATGCCGTGGGCGGCCGCCGCGGCCAGCAGGGCTCCGCCCCGCAGTGCGAACCCTGCCCGGTGGCGCAGCGGGTCCAGGGCCAGGACGGCGAAGGCGAACAGCACGCCGGAGGCCAGCAGATGAGCGCTGACGAGTGCGTGCAGCCAGGGCCGGTGGTGGCCGGCGGCCAGGAGCGGCGTGCGGTACACCGCCCACAGCCCCGCGCTGTGCAGGAGCGCGGCCAGTGGCGGCCACACGAGCAGGGCCGCGGGCCGGGACCGAACGCAGGACAGAAGCCGCCGCCGAGGCCCCACCGGCAGGACACGCAGCGCCAGCGTCACGGGCCGGCCGAGCAGGAGGAGCAGCGGCGCGATCATGCCGATGCCCAGGTGGGTGGCCATGTGCCCGGTGAGCGGCGGCCACCCGTCCCACGGAGCGACCAGCGAGACGACGAGCACCGTGCCGCCCGCGCAGAACGCCGCGTCACGCCGGTGGGGCCAGCGGTCGCCGCGTCGGCGCAGGCGCCGGGCCGCCGCCACATGGCCGAGGCAGCCCAGGGCCACGACCAGCACCATGGCTGTCATCGGCGGGCCCGGACCAGCAGCAGTGCGCCGACGAGCAGGAACAGCACGGCGATCACGTTCCAGGTCCAGTCGTACGGTGCCAGGTCCACGCCGTAGCGGATCTGGTGCAGCTCAAGTGCCTTGTGCTGGAACGTGCCGTCGTACAGCTGAAAGCCGCCGAGGCCCAGGCACAGGCCCGACCACCAGGCGGTGAGATGCCGGGCACTCCGGCGCCACAGATCCGCGTACAGGAACAGGCCCGCCACCATCGCCAGCCAGCCGAAGGCATGGAAGATCCCGTCGGACACCAGACCGGCCTCGCTCGATGCCTTGTCGTAGAAGTGGTGCCAGTGCAGCAGCTGGTGGAACACCATCTCGTCGACGAACGCCGCGATCCCGACGCCGACCAGCGCCCCGGAGAGCAGGGACCGCCCCCTCACCGGTCCGCGCCCCAGTGCACGGCGCGCTTGATGAGGTGCTGCTCACGGGGAGGGAACGTCATGCGGGTCTCCTCGGCGTCCGGCGGGAAGGCGAGGCGCCGAGTACCCGGAAGCGGAAGGAGAGACCGTCGCATTCGCGCCGATGTGTCGCTCAGTGACGCCGGTGGGCGTTGAGCCGGGCGGCCTGACGCGTGAGGTGGTCGCGTTCGGCGAGGTTGGGCGCCTTCTGGGCCGCCTCGGCGTACAGCCGTGCCGCCGTCGCGAGGTCGCCGTCACGCTCGTGGAGGTACGCGGCCACCGCGGCGTACCGGGGCAGTGAGTCGTCCAGCGTCGCGAGCGCCGACAGACCGGCGCGTGCTCCGTCCGCCTCGCCGACGGCCACCGCGCGGTTGAGCCGGACCACCGGGCTGTCGGTGAGGCGCGCGAGCTCGTCGTACCACTCGACGATCTGCACCCAGTCGGTCTCCTCGGCGGTGGGCGCGTCGGCGTGGAGTGCCGCGATGGCGGCCTGGGCCTGGAACTCGGCAAGGCGGTCGCGCGCGAGGGCGGCCTGGAGGATGCCGATGCCCTCGGCGATCGACTCCGTGTCCCACCGGCCGCGGTCCTGCTCGGCGAGCGGCACCAGGCTGCCGTCGGGCGCGGTCCGGGCGGCGCGCCGTGCGTGGTGGAGCAGCATCAGGGCGAGCAGCCCCGCCACCTCGGGGTGGTCGATCGAGGCCGCGAGCTGCCGGGTGAGCCGGATGGCCTCGGCGGCGAGGTCGACGTCGCCGGAGTAGCCCTCGTTGAAGACCAGGTAGAGGACGCGCAGCACGGTGGCGACGTCGCCGGTCCGGCCGAACCGCACGCCGGAGACGGTGCGCTTGGCCCGGCTGATGCGCTGCGCCATCGTCGCCTCGGGCACGAGGTAGGCCTGGGCGATCTGGCGGGTGGTGAGCCCGCCGACGGCGCGCAGCGTGAGCGCGACTGCGGACGACGGGGTCAACGACGGGTGGGCGCACAGGAAGTAGAGCTGGAGCGTGTCGTCCACCGTGGGCGCGGGCCCCGGCGCCGGTTCCTCCTCCACGAGGTCCTCACGCCGACGGCGGGCGGTGTCCGCCCGCGTCGCGTCGAGGAACTTGCGCCAGGCCACGGTGACCAGCCAGCCCTTGGGGTCGCGCGGCGGGTCGGCCGGCCAGACGCGGACGGCCTCGACCAGCGCGTCCTGCACGGCGTCCTCGGCCGCCGCGAAATCGGCTCCGCGGCGGCCGAGGATTCCGAGCACGCTCGGTGTGAGACTCCGGAGCAAGGCCTCGTCCACGTCGGAGGTCACTCCGTGACGGTGGGATGCGCGCCCATGAACGGACGCAGCTCCAGCCATTCGTGGATCGGCTTCCCGCCCGCGCCGGGGGCGGCCGACAACTCCCCGGCCAGCTCGACGGCGCGCTCGTAACTGTCGACGTCGATCACCATCCACCCGGCGATGACGTCCTTGGTCTCGGCGAACGGCCCGTCGGTGACCGGCGGGCGCCCTTCACCGTCGAACCGGACGAACGTCCCTCCGGGTGCGAGCGCCTGACTGTCGACGAACTCACCGGTCCCCTCGAGCCGGGCCGCGAAGTCCCTCATGTACTGCACGTGGGCCGAGATCTCCTCAGGCGTCCACTGATCCATGGGCACGTCGTTGACCGAAGCCGGAGCGCCGCGGTAGTGCTTGAGCAGCAGGTACTTGGGCATCGTGTTTCTCCTCGGTACTGGTGCGACCCATTGTGGCCACATTCACCACGGGGACGGAGCCGACCTTGGATTCTCGACATCGGCGGCCGAACCTTTTTGGCTCACGCGGCGTGCGGCACCTCGCCGGACTCTCGTCAGACCTTCCAGGACCTGATCTGATCGGCGACCGCGTAGACGCTGATGCGGCTCTCGCGGATCTTTCGTACGAGGTCGGACAGTGCCCCGTAGGGCGGGTCTATGCCCTCGCCGGACTGGTCCATGTACTGGGCCGCGACGAACGCCGCGTACAGGCTGTTGCGGTACGGCAGTGGTTCCAGGCGCACGATGGTGTGCAGCAGGGCGGCGGCGCGCCAGGCGGCGTCCGGGTCGGCGGACTCCAGGGTCGGCAGTTTCGTCTTGTGGCGGGCGACCGCGGCGACCAGCGCGGAGTAGTCCGACACGGACATGTCCTCGGGGGAGACGGCGAACTCCTGGACGTCCAAGAGCCAGGCGACGTCTACGAACAGAACCATCAGGCGGCCGCGGACCCCTCGTGACGCGCGGAGGGTGGAATCTCCTCGGGGTTGGCCGCGTCGAACTCGGCACGCAGCCTGTCGGCCCACAGGGAGGCGCCCGCGACGAACTTCTGGCGCTCCATTTCACGGATTCCGAGGTCGTGCAGGTACTGCTTGAGGCTCTTGCCCTCGGCCGCCGCGGCCGCGCGGACACCCTTGAGCTCCTCGTCGGTGAAAGTCACGTTCAGAGACGGCATGTCTCCAAGGTACCAACTAGGTACCTGTCCGGGGAGTGTCTCCCCCGTCCGCACCCGAATCGGGCTGCGACAGCAGGGGGAAGAGCCTGGTGATGAGGGCCACCGGGCGGGCGCCGTCCGGCCGGGCCAGGGGGCGCTGTTCGCGGGCCTGGTAGGGGGCCAGTGCCCGGCGGACGGTGTCCGCGACTCGGCTCATCTCCTCGGGCGTCAGGTAGGCGATGGCGCTGAAGGCCTCGTCGCGGCGCCATTCGGCCGGCGCCTGGTCGCGCTGGGCGAGCCACCGCTGCCAGCTCTCGTCCTCGAGGCCACGCGCCAAGTCACCGAACTGCTCCTCGGCGGGTGCGCCGGCGTCGGGGTGGTGCTGCCTCAGGCGCCAGGGCCGTGCGCGTCCCCCGTGGTGAGGAGCTTCCTCGATGTGTCCGTGCCGCGCGAGCTGCCGCAGGTGAAACGAGCAGAGCCCCGAGCTGTGGCCGAGCCGGGCGGCGGCTTCGGTCGCCGTGACGGTGCCGACTTCGGCCAGCAGGCCCATCAGGGCCGTACGCACCTCGTGCTCGCGCAGTTCGTCGCCGGTGTCCCGCGTCCGGCCGGGGGTGGGGTTGAGGTCATCTTCAGTCACTTTGCAAAGTCTGGTACTTTGCAAAGCCCTTGGCAAGGGGGTCAGGCCGCGGTGCCGTCCGTCGTCCGCGGCGTGTGGCGTACGCAGAAGGGGAGGCAGCCATGTCTGTTCGTCACCATCCGTCCCGCCCCGCGGACCGGCGGGTCCGTGTGCAAGGCCGGCCGGTCGACGCGTATCCCGCCCTGGCGCCGGAGGCGGCACGGGGTTCGGTGCGCCGGGTCACGGTGGTGGGGGAGGAGGTCCTGAGCCGTCCGTGCCTGGAGGTGACCGAGTTCGGAACCGCGGAACTGTCGGCGCTCATCGACGACATGTTCCTGACGATGTACGTGGCCGACGGTGCAGGCCTCGCCGCCAACCAGGTGGGCGTCGCCCTGCGGCTGTTCGTCTACGACTGCCCGGACGACGACGGGATCCGGCACGTCGGTCACATCGTCAACCCCGTCCTTGACCTGCCCGATCCGGGCAGCCGCCGGCTCGTCGACGAGTTCGAGGGCTGTCTGTCGGTGCCCGGTGCCACCATGGCGGTTCCCCGCCCCGACCGGTCCGTTGTTCGCGGGTCGGACAAGGACGGCAACCCTCTCGTCATCGAGGGGATGGGCTACTTCGCCCGGTGCCTGCAGCACGAGGCCGACCACCTCGTCGGCCACACGTACCTTGACCGGCTCTCCAAGCGGGACCGCAAGGACGCCCTTCGGCAGATGGAGGACCGCCGCGATGACGTCTTCGCGCAACGGGCCGTCAAGGCAGGCACCTTGGGGACGTGAGGGCGTCCACCGCCCTCTCGCGTTCGGCGTCTCAGAGCCCGGCGCAGGCTTCGCCGATGGCCTGGTCCAGCATCGTCAGGCCGAGCGAAAGCTCGTCCTCGGTGGCCGTCAGCGGCGGCGCCATCCGCAAGACACCGCCCATGCCCGCGAGTTGGACGATGTTCATGTGCAGGCCCAGTTCGAGGCAGCGCCGCGTGACCCGCGCCCCCAGCTCGTTCGAGTGCTGCTTCGTCTCGCGGTCGACGACGAGCTCCAGTCCGGCCAGCAGGCCCCTGCCGCGGATGTCGCCGACGACCGCGTGCCGCTCGGCGATGTCCGTCAGGCCCTGGTGGAGGAACGCGCCCAGCGACCGGGCACGTTCGTCGAGATTCTCGCCGATCAGCACGTCTAGGACGGTGTTGCCGACCGCCGCGACCAGCGGGTCGGCGACGTGCGTGGTGAAGAACAGGTACCCGCGGTCGTACGCCTCCTGCTCGATCTCGGCGCTGGTCACCACGGCCGCCAGGGGCAGGCCCGCACCCAGCGTCTTGGAGAGCGTGAGGATGTCGGGGACGACGCCGTCGCGCTGGAACGCGTACCAGGTCCCGGTGCGGCACAGGCCGGTCTGGGCCTCGTCGAGGATCAGGAGCATGCCGCGTTCCCTGCACTTGGCGTGCAGGGCCGCGAAGTATCCGGCCGGGGGCTCGATGATTCCGCCCGAGCTGAGAATCGGTTCGACGAGGCACGCGGCCAGGCTGCCGGTCGACTGGGCGTCGATCAGGTCGAAGGCGAAGTCCAGCTGGCGGCGCCAGTCCAGCGAGCCGTCGTCCGTCGTGAAGTCGGGCCGGTACGCGTTCGGCACGGGGATGGCGAAGTTGCCCGGTGCGCCCGGTCCGTAGCCCTTGCGCCCCGCGCTGTACGTGGCGGACGCGGCTGCCTGCGTCATGCCGTGCCAGGACCGCGCGAAGGAGACGATCTCGTGCTTGCCCGTGACGAGTTTGGCCATCCGGATCGCGGCCTCGTTGGACTCGGCGCCGGTCGTCAGGAGCAGCGCCTTCTCCAGGGGCGCGGGCAACGTGTCGGCAAGGCGCCGGGCGAGGTCGACGACGGGGCGGCTGAGCATGCCGCTGAAGAGGTGGTCGAGGGATGCGACCTGCCGCTGGACGGTCGCGACGATCTCCGGGTGCGAGTGGCCGAGGATCGCGCTCATCTGGCCGGAGGTGAAGTCGAGGATCTTCCGGCCGTCCGCGGTGAACAGGAAGCTCCCGGCGGCACGTTCGATGATCTCGTGGGTGAACTCGCCGCCGTAGCGGACGAGATGCCTCTCGGCATCGGCCCAGAAGGTGTCGGTGGACGCGGGAGCGGTGGTCGAAGCGGTCATGTCGCCGACGGTAGGCGGCAGCCGAGCGACACGTCCATCTCACGATTCCGGCTTTCCTGTTCGGCAGAACCGCACAACAATGGGGGCGTGATGAACCCCTGGAGGCTGCGGCTGCTGAGCCAGCTCGACATGCTCGGAACCGTCCGAGCGGTCGCCCAAGCCGCCAACCTGAGCCCGTCGAGCGTGTCTCAGCAGCTCGCCGTGCTCGAGGCCGAGACGCGCACGCAGCTCCTCGAACGCACAGGGCGCAGGGTCCGGCTGACCCCGGCCGGACTGATCCTGGCGCGGCGGGCACGGGCGATCCTCGATCACATGGGCAGCGTGGAGGCGGAGCTGCGTGGGTTCGGCGAGGAACCGGCCGGTCTGGTGCGGCTCGGGGCGTTCCAGAGCGCGATTCACACCATGGCCGTGCCGGCGGTGAGCCGGCTGGCGCGCGAGCATCCGCACCTCGACGTCGAGCTGCTCGAGCTGGAGCCGCACGCGAGCATGCCCGCGCTGCGGGGCGGCGACGCGGACATCATCATCACGACCACGGACTTCGACGAGCTGCCCCTGGGGCCGGACCTGGACATCGTGCCGCTGGCCACGGACCCGGTCCTGCTTGTGGTGCCGCCCGAGCACCCCGCGGCAGGGCGCGGCGCCGTGGACCTCGCGGCCTACGCGGACGAGCCGTGGGCGTTCGACATCCCGCAGTCGTACATGGCCAATCTCGCGCTGCGCCTGTGCCGTCAAGCGAGCTTCGAGCCGCGCGTGGTCTGCCGGTTCAGCAACTACATGATGACCCTGCAGCACGTCGAGGCCGGCCTTTCGATCGCCCTGCTGCCCGGCCTGGCGGTCGACCGCCGCTACGACGTCGCCACCAGGGAACTCGCCACTCCGGTGACCCGCACGATCACGGCGGCGATCCGCCGGGGCTCACCGCCCCGCGCGGCGGTCAGCGCCGTGCTGGAGGCGCTGCGCCACCATCCGGAGCTGCCGTTGCCGGTGCGTCAAGCGGTGGCTGATGGAGCCGGATGAGGTGGTGACACGTAGGCCGCCTCGGGGTTCGTGCGCGTGTAGGGCAGGGAGACCCGCTCGTCCGTCCGGCGCGGCGACAAGACCCCTCAGGGCAGGCCACTTCGACGCTGCTGGGCCCCAGCTCACGCAGCAGCGCCCACACCGGCCGGGATTCCTGCATGGCGACCCAGGGGGCGGAGAACGTCTCCTCAGCAGAGCAGGACGGCCGAGCCGGAGTCGGCCAGTTCTCTGGCCGGACGAGCCTGGGCAGGGTGGATTGTCAGTGGTGGCTGGGAGTGTGGGACGTATGGACAGGGATGAGGAGCTGCTGCGCGGCCGGATCTACGGTCAGGACCACGACGACCCCCGGCAGGGCCCACAGCCGGGACGGGACTATGCCGAGCTCGTCGGCGGGCCGCTGGACGGACTGCTGCTCGACATCACCGGCTGGACGAAGGGCGAGATCGACACCGGCGTCGCCCTGCCCACGGAGCTCGGGCAGTTCGGCGCCGGTGGGCGGGCGATGTACGACCCGCGTCCGGGCGATCCGCGTCCCTGCGACCGACGCCGCTGGGACTGGTCCGGCGACACCCCCTGACGACTGCCGGGATGCGGAGTCGGTGGGCAGCGGGTGCGGGTGCGGGTGCATGCGGGCGGTTGTGGCCTCTCACCGCTTCTTACCGCTCCTGGCCGGGGGAGACGTCGATCTCGTGGTCCACCGCCCACTTCCAGTACTCCCTGACCGTTCGGCCGTCGGACGCGGCGACCGCGGTGATCGTCCGGGCCGGAGCGTTGAGGTCGGCGACAGGGGTCGGGGTGGTCTCCAGGAGGACGGCGTGGCTCTGTCCGTCCGGTACACGCCCGGTCGCGAAGACGTAGGAGGCGCCGTCCGTCAACGGCTCTTCTCCCTGGTAGTAGCTGACCGTGGTCGTGTCACGAAGGGTCCCTTTGAAGACCTGGGCGACGCGGACGGCGTACAGGTCGGAGAAGACGCCGTAGATGTCGCGCTCGCCTGTCCGGCTCACCACCGTGCCGAGGAACACGTCGTCGGCGGTGCCCGCCACCTGCCGGGCATCCTGAGGGTCGTAGAGAGCGACTGCCTCCGTGGGGCCGCTGTTCTCCCTGGGCCCGGTGAGGCTGTACAGGCTCCAGAGGGCGCCTCCCAGAACCGTCAGTGCTGCCGCGGCGACGGCCAGACGTCGGCGAACCTCGCTCATTGCTCTGCCTTTCAGCCCCACAGCGCGTGGTAGTTCCGCCGGTCTCGTGACGTCGGCGTTCCGTCGGAGGACATGTCGTAGATGTGTGGAGCCATCAACGAGCTGTAGGACGAGGGGTTCTTGTGACAGAACCCCAGGGCGTGGCCGAGCTCGTGTGCGGCGATCGTCTGCCGGGACCTGGTGTCCCCGTACTGCTTGCCGGGCCCCAGGTACGCCTTGTTCAGCCGCAGACGGTCGGTGCCCTGAAGCCCTTTCCAGAGCCCGAGGATGTTCTTCCACGGAGGCCTGGAGGTGTTGACGTCCGACCATTCCAGATCGGCGTAGCGCGTCGCGTCGTCGGCGGGGAACTTCACCCGATCGAGCCCGCTTCTCGTCCAGGCCTTCTGGGCATGCCGTCGTGCGCCGTCGAACCGCGTCGCGTCCTCCCAGGCGATCTCCCCGCCGTCTACGGACGACCGCCCCCGCGAGTCCTTCAGGCCGTTCATGCACGTGGCAGGGGCCGCGGCATGGGCGGAGGAGGGCTGCGCGGTGACCATGACCAGAGCCAGTGCTGTGGCGGACAGCAGGGCGCTTCGAGGCCCCGGGCACACGGCCGGCGGGTGCGGGTGCGGGTGCGGGTGCGGGTGCGGGTGCGGGGGTGGGTGCGGAACGCGCCTGGTGCCAGGGCTGATTGCAGGCGTACGGGCGGAGACTTGGGCGAGGTGGGCAGGCAGCAGACGGCGTGAGGGCACAGGACTCCGTTCGAAGGGCACGCTGTGGATCTTCGTAGGCGAACGGCGAAGCCGGGCGGGGACAGGCTGCACCTCACCCATATGAGAGCTGCTCCACAGCCAGTAGCCCGCCCGGGCCCGGCCGTCCGAGTGGGACGCAGCTTGATCGCGCGGGGGACCGCGCCCGCACCCGCACCCTCACCCGCCCCCGACATCAGCCCCGTACGCACACAGCTCGTAGAGTCGCAACGGTGAACGGACACAACACCTTTGACACGTCGGGCGCTCCCGACCGCGACCTGCCGATGCTGACCGCCGCCCAGGCCGTACGTCTGCGCGCACTCACCGCCCCGTACGCGCAGGACGGCCGCAGCTACCCCCTGCACAACCTGGCGCACAAGTGCCGCCAGGCGCCGGAGGAGCGCTGGCCCGAGGTCGTCGCCGCCCACTTCGCCGCTCTGCAGGCGGGCAGCCAAGGCGGCGAGAGCGCCGCGGAGCTCCTTCGTGGCGTGCACGCGCGGCTGTTGCCCACGGATTCGCTCACCCCGGAGATCGCAGGTGCCATGCGCTACGCGCGCGTGGTGGCCGAGGGGCTCGTCTTCGCCTACGCCCTGGACCTGCCCACCAGCGTGCGGATGCTCACCGACCCCGACGTGGAGCGTGCCGGGATCGAGGAGTTGGGGCAGGCGGCCTACGCGAACCTGATGCGCGTGCCCGTCGAGCACGAGGAAGTGCCCGTCCAGGGAGGGGCGTTGCTGCACTCCGTGTACGGCGACTCCCCGTTCGTCGCGAGCAAGGCGCTGTTCCTGTCCGAGGTGGCCCGTCAGGTCACCGGCGAGCCGCTCCCGGACGCCGGGGCTCTCGTCGTGGTGCCCACCCGGCATCTGCTGGCGTACCACCCGATCGTCGACGGCTCCGTGGTCGACGCCGTCAACAGCCTTGCCGCGTATGCCCTCGGTGCCCACGAGGACGGTCCGGGCGAGCTGTCTCCGCGGGTCTACTGGTGGCACCGGGGCGGCCTGACCTCGCTCACGGCCATCGACCACGACACGCGTTCCTTCTCCTTGCGGCCGCCGCCGGAACTCCTCGCCCTGATGAAGGGCCTGGTCGGTCTCGACCGTGCCGGGCGCATCGACACTCCCACGGCTGCCAAGGCGCCCGACGCTGCCGCGCTCACCCACACCGCGGCCGAGGCGACAGCCCGTCTCGCCGAGGCCCCGTCCGCACTTGACGACGCCTTCGCCTCGGCTCTCACGCTCAGCCACGCCCACTGCGCCACCGACCCCGAAGCTGCTCACGTCGACACCTGGGATGCCTGGGCCACCGCCGTGCAGCTCGGCTCGGCGCTGTTCACCGGTGCGCAGGCGCAGGAGTGCCGTCTGGGTGAGGATCGCGTGCGGCAGTTGCCCGCCACCCCCGCAGCGCCGCCCGCGGACGCGCGGGCCTGGCTCGACGCCTTCTACGTTGCCGTCACGTGCCGTCAGAAGGACCGGGCCGACCGGTTGTGCGAGGTGCCGCTGGAGGTCCTGCGGCAGGACGACTCCGTCGACGCGTACGTACTGCACTGGATCGACACGCTGCAGACCTATTGGGCCGAGCGCTCGATGGACGACGTCGTGGGCAAGCTGATCACCACCATGGAGACGTCCCAGCCCGCGTCCCTGACCCACACACCCAAGGACTTCGCGGACCTGATCGACTACCAGCCGGTCGCCCTCTTCCACCGCCTGGTCACCCGCGACCACGACGCCTTCGCCGAGGCCCTGGCCGAAGCCCTCGCGCACCACGACACCTACTGGGGCGGCTCGGCGGCGCCGCGCGCCCGGGTGGCACTGGGGCCGCTGGCCATGGCGAGCCTGGCGTACGACCACGGATTCCCCGTCGCCCTGAGGCAGCCCTACCTGCCCACGTATCTGCTCAACGGCGAACGGATCGAGGAGATGCCGGGCTGCTGAGTCCCTGCCCGGCGGCCGAGTCACCCCCGGTTCCAGGGCGCTGAAACCGTCGTGAAACCCCGCTGAATGCGCCCTGCCGCAAGCTCAGCGGCATGACCACAACGACATCGCCCTCCCTCGCCATCGCGGCCACGGGGCTGCGCAAGGCGTACGGGGACAAGACGGTCCTCGACGGCATCGACCTGGAGGTGCCGGCCGGTACCGTCTTCTCCCTGCTCGGCCCGAACGGCGCGGGCAAGACCACCGCCGTCAAGGTCCTCTCCACCCTCATCGGTGCCGATGCCGGGGAACTGCACGTCGGCGGCCACGACCTGGCCGCCGACCCGCAGGCGGTGCGGGCCGCGATCGGTGTCACCGGGCAGTTCTCGGCGGTCGACGGGCTGATCACCGGCGAGGAGAACATGCTCCTCATGGCGGACCTGCACCACCTCTCCCAGCGCGAAAGGCGGCTGGTCGCAGCCGAGTTGCTGGAACGCTTCGATCTCACCGAAGCCGCGAAGAAGCCCGCATCCACCTACTCCGGAGGTATGAGGCGGCGCCTCGACCTCGCCATGACGCTGGTCGGCAACCCGCGGATCATCTTCCTCGACGAGCCCACCACCGGACTCGACCCGCGCTCCCGCCACAACATGTGGGCCATCATCCGCGAGCTGGTCGCCGGGGGCGTCACCGCCTTTCTGACCACGCAGTACCTGGAGGAGGCCGACGAACTCGCCGACCGCATCGCGGTGTTGAACGACGGCAAGATCGCAGCCGAAGGCACGGCCGAGGAGCTCAAGCGACTCATCCCGGGCGGACATGTCCGGCTCCGCTTCACCGGCCCGGCCGCCTACAAATCCGCCGCCTCCGCGCTGCGCGAAGTCACCACGGACGACGACTCCCTCACGCTGCGGATCCCCAGCGACGGCAGCCAGCGCGAGCTGCGCGCCATCCTCGACTGGCTGGACTCCGCCGGTATCGAGGCGGACGAGCTGACCGTGCACACCCCCGACCTCGACGACGTCTTCTTCGCCCTGACCGGCGGCACCACCGTGCCGAGCCTGCCCGGCATGACCAAGGAGACCGTCCGATGAGCACCCTCTCCCTGGCCGCACAGGACTCGTCCACGATGCTGCGCCGCAACCTCCTGCACGCCCGGCGCTACCCCTCCCTCACCCTGAACATCCTGCTGACGCCGATCGTCCTCCTTCTGCTCTTCGTCTACGTCTTCGGCGACGTGATGAGCGCGGGTATCGGGGGCGGCGGCGCCGACCGCTCCGACTACGTCGCCTATCTCGTCCCGGGCATCCTGCTGATGACCATCGGCGCCACCCCGGCGGGCACCGCGGTGTCCGTCTCCATGGACATGACCGAGGGGATCATCGCCCGCTTCCGCACGATGGCCGTCCACCGCGGCTCGGTGCTCATCGGGCATGTCGTCGGCAGCGTGCTGCAGGGGATCATCAGCGTGGTCCTCGTCGGGGCCGTCGCCGTGGCCATCGGATTCCGCTCCACCGGCGCCACGGCTCTGGAGTGGCTCGCGGCGTTCGGGCTGCTGGTGCTGGTCGCCACGGCGTTCACCTGGATCGCGGTCGGGATGGGAATGGCCAGCCCGAACGCCGAGGCGGCCAGCAACAACGCGCTGCCGCTCATGATCCTGCCGCTCATCTCCAGCGCCTTCGTCCCCGTCGACGCGATGCCGGGCTGGTTCCGGCCGATCGCCGAGTACCAGCCGTTCACACCCGCCATCGAGACGCTGCGCGGCCTGCTGCTGGGCAGCGAGATCGGCAACAGCGGCTGGATCACGATCGTCTGGTGCCTGGGCCTTGCCGCACTCGGCTACCGCTGGTCGACGTCATTGTTCAACCGCGACCCGAACTAAGCGCGCGGGCCGCCTCCCACAGCTCGTCCCGCTCCAGGGCGGCGTACTCCGACACCGCGTCGGCGTACGCCGCCCGGTCCGCGTCCTCGGCCGCCCGTCGGGCACGCGCCGCCGACATCGTCGGCTGGAACTCGCGCTGCACGCGCAGCCGTTCGGCCAGCGCGATCATCCGTACGGCGGACACATCACCGGACGCGAGCCCGGCCATGCCGAGCGCGTGCAGCACCGTCCCGAACACAGGTAGCTCCATGGGCGAACGGAGCGGGCCGTCAAGGAGGGTCCGCAGCCGCTGTCGCAGCCGGTCGACCGGCTGCGCGACGAGGTGGAGACGACCGGCGTGCGCGTGCGCCGTCACCGCCGCCGCCTGGATCTGCAGCGCCCACGGGTCGAGCCAGGGGTCGCCGGCGTACATCGACCCGGCCTCGGGCATCCGCTCCACGGCGCCGCGCCACAGGCCGAGCCCGGTCTCCGTCAGCCCGCGGGCCAGCGCGATCTCGGCGCGGCCGCCGAGGTCGGGGCTGTAGAAGGTGTCCTCCTGCGGGGTGCCGTCTCCCTCCGCCTGCCGCAGCCAGTACTCGGCCTCGTCGGGGTCGCCGCGCTGCAGGCAGGCGAGGACCAGGGCCGAGCGGATGCCGATGTAGTCGTGCTCGCCGCCGAGCCGCGGCAGCACCTTCAGTGCCGCCCTGAGGTGCTCGTAGGCGGTCTCGCCCTGTCCCGTCCGCAGGCTCAGCTCGCTCAGCCGGGAATGGCCCATGAGCTGCAGGGACGGGTTGCCGGCCGGCTCCAGCGCGGCGACCATCCGGCGGGCCGAGGCCAGCGCGCGGTCGATGTCGTGCTCGTACTCCCAGACGTAGGTGGCCACGCACTCGGCGATGGCGGCGACAAGCGGCTGCTCGCTGCCGTCGTCGCCGTGGCTGTCGCAGAGCCGGTGCAGCACGGCGTAGTCGGGAGGCCGCATCTCGGGCACCGCGCGGAGCACTGCCGCGGTGGCGCGCGGCAGCGTGTCCGGCGGGGCCGCGGGCAGCCGCCGGAGGGTGACGAGCTGGCGTACGGCATGCGGGCCGTAGTTCATGAACAGGCCCGCCGTGCACAACACCGCGGCGGCACGGGCGACTTCGACGTACTCGGGCGTGGGGTGGTAGTGCGAAAGCGGCGGCCCGGTGTCCGCGGCGAGGGTGGCGAGGCGCGGGTAGTTGGAGTCGGTGGACCACAGAGCGGCCAGGACGGCGGTAAGGGCGGCGATCGTGGGGCCGTCCGCGCGGGCCAGGGCGTGCCGCAGGGCCGGTACGAGGTTGTCCTGCTCGGCCCGGATCCGCTCCCGGGCGGCGATGGAGTCCTCCGTGCTCGGATCAAGCCGAGAGTTCGGGGAGGGTTCCGGGCCGAAGAGCACGTCGTGGTACGCGACCCCGAAGTCCCGCGCCCAGGCGAGGAACCGGCCGACGGCCTCGTCCCCCTCGCCCGCCTCGGCGCGGCGCGCCGCGCTGAACTCCCGTACGGTCTCCAGCATCCGAAACCGCACGCCGACCGGCGTCTCGGCGACGGTGAGCAGCGACTGACCGGTCAACTGCTCCAGCAGGAACAGCGCATCCCCGCCCAGCACCTGCTCCGCCGCGTCGCCGCAGAAGCCGCCGGGGAAGACGGAGAGCGTGCGCAGCGCGGCCCTGGCGTCCTGCGCGAGGAGGTTCCAGCTCCACTCCACGACCGCGTGCAGCGTGCGGTGGCGCTCCGGCACGTCCCGTGCCCCGCCGCGCAGCAGCGCGAACCGGTCGCCGAGACGGCGGGCGATCTCCGGCACCGAAAGCACCCGAACCCGCGCCGCTGCCAACTCCACGGCCAGCGGCAGTCCTTCAAGGTGGCGGCACAGCTCGGCCATCGCGTCCGGCGGCAGTTCCACGCCGCTCCTGGCAGCTCGGGCCCGCTGCGTGAACAGCTCGACGGAGGTGTCGAGACCGAGCTCCGGGAGCGCGTACACCGCCTCCGACGTGAGGTCCAGCGGCGCCCGGCTCGTGGCGAGCACCCGCAGTTCCTTCGAGGAAGCGACCAGTGTCTGTACGAGACCGGCGGCGCCCCGGACGACCTGCTCGCAGTTGTCGAGCACCAGCAGCGCGGGCCCCGGTCCCAGCACGCCCAGGATGCCGGACACCGGGTCGGCGGCAGCGTGGCCGCTCACGACGCCGTGCCGCCCCTCGCCCGCGCCGAGCGCGGCGGCCACCTCCCGAGCCACCTCCAGCGTCACGTCCTGGTCCGCGGTCAGCCCGGCGAGCGGCACGAAATGCACCACGCGCTGCTCGGCCCTGCGGCTGACCGCGTGAGCGAGCCGGGTCTTGCCGAGGCCGCCGGGTCCGACGACGGTGACGGCACGCGCGTCGCGCAACAGCCCCTGCACCGCGGCGATGTCCTCGTCACGGCCGAGCAGCGGGTTCGGCTCGTGCGGCACACCGTGCCTGACCACAGGTGCCTCGCCGCGCAGCAACTCCCGCTGCACGGCCTTGAGTTTGGCGCCCGGATCCGTGCCGAGCGCCTCGCGCAGCTCACGGCGGTAGGCCTCGTAGCGCGTCAGCGCGGCGGACGGACCCGCCGTCGCCGCCTGACCGCGCAACAACTCGGCGAGCACCTCCTCGTCGCGCGGATGCTCCGAGGCGGCCACGGCCAGCGGCCCGGCCGCCTCCGCGTGCCTGCCGAGGCGGGCGAGCGCGAGCGCCTGCGCGCGTACGAGGGTGCCGCGGACGGGGGCGCGTTCGGCACGCAACGCGGCCACGGGGTCATCGGTGTCGCCCGCCCCCTCAGGGGCGCCGCCCCACAACGTGAGCCCGGCCTCGGCCGCGGCCAGCGCCCCCGCGTGATCCCCGGCCCTGGCCCGCTCCGCGCTCAGGGCGGCGTGCAGCAGCAGGGCGGAGCTGTCGACCTGATCCTCGGCGAGGGCGAGCCGGTATCCGGTAGGCGTGCTCGCGATGACATCGGCGCCCAGCTGAGCCCGCGCCCTGGACACGAGGACCTGCAGCGCCTTCCCCGGCCGCTCCGGCAACGCGTCCGGCCACAGCCCCGCCACCAGCCGCTCGGCGCTGCAACCGGTGCGCACGTCGCCCGCGAGCAGCGCGAGCAGGCCGCGGAGCCGGGGCGCGGTGACCTCCTGCCCGCGATGGGCGACACGCGGCAGCAGGGTCAGGTCGGTGGTCACCCGTGCAGGTTAGCCAAGGCGTCGACAGGACCGACCCTGCGAGGGCTCACGCGGCCAGAGGCAGCGCGGAATTCCGCGACATCCGCGGGAACGTATCCCGCGTTCGCCTCCTCTGTCGGGTGTCGATTCCCAACGCAGGAGGCATCATGTCCGACCGAACGGCACAGCGAGCCGCCGCAGCCATCGCCTCGGTGCTCACCGTGGACGCCCTGTTCCACCTCTCCTGGGCCACCGGGTCCACCTGGCCGGCCGACGACGCGGAGAGCCTGTCGTACGCGGTCCTGGGCACCGACGCCCCCTTCACCCCGCCCGTCGTCCTGCCGTTGGCCGTGCTCCTGTTGACGGCCGGTGGCATCGTCGTCGCTCAGTCCAGGCGCCCGCACCGACTGCTCCGGCTCGGGACCCTCGCGGTGGCGGGCGGGTTGTGCCTGCGCACGCTGGCGGGTATCTACTGGCTCTTCGCGCAGGACACCGGGTCCGCCTTCTACTGGCTCAACCTCGGGCTCTACACCCCGTTGTGCGCTCTGCTGTGTGCGGCCGCGCTGCGGGTCGCCCGTCACGCGGCACCCAACGTCCGCGAGGACGCTGCCCGTTGGGAAGATGCCGTACGTGTCCGATGACGAAACGGCGCGCCGGGTGCGCGCGGCGCAGCGCGGCGACACGCTGGCCATGGCCGAGCTGCTGGACGAACTCGCCCCCTACGTAGGCCGAATCTGCGGCCCCATCGCCCTGGACCAGGGGCCTGACGCCGCGCAGGAGGCCCTGGTGGCGGTGTTCCGCTCGCTGCGCACGCTCAAGGACCCGGCCGCACTGCGCGGCTGGGCCCGTGCCATCGCGGTGCGCGAGGCGGTCCGCCTGGCCCGGCGCGCCGCCCGCGCGGTGCCCGCCGACCTGAGCACCCTGCCCGCGCGCGGCGATCCCCAACTCGCCGCCGACATCAGGGACGTACTGGAGCGGCTGTCCCCCGAGCACCGGGCGGTGCTCGTCCTGCGTGACGTGGAGGGCCTGGACGAGCGGACCGCGGCCGAACTGCTCGACATCCGCGTCGGCACCGTCAAGTCCCGGCTGCACCGGGCGCGCGACACCTTCCGGAAGGCGTGGACCTCATGAGCGCACATGACACGGCCGGCGAGTGGCCCGCCGCCGACCTGGACCCGGTGCGGCGATTGCATGTGCTAGCCGCCGCCATTCCCGGCGCACATGTCACCGAGGGCTTCGTGGCGGCCCCATGCGATCGCGTCACGGCCCTGCTGGGCGACCTGGAGGGCGCGTTCGGGCAGATCGCGCCCGACATGCGAGGCCTCAGGGTCGTACGGCGGGATGGTGCGCGGGTGGAAGCGCTGGCCCGCAGCAAGTACGGGATGCGGGCCCGGCTGCGCGGAGAGCAGCGGCCCGGCTGGTGCTGGCTGCAGAGCCGGTTCCTGCTGATCGGCGCCGCCGCGGCGCCGGACGGCGACGGCACCCGGGTGGCGTTCACCGGCGGTGTGCGCGTGCCGGGGCGTGCGGCGTTGGTGCCGTTGGGCGTACGACGGGAGGGGGAGCGGAGCCTGCAGCGGCTGAAGGGCCTGCTGTGAATTGGCGGCGACGGCTGGGACGCGCCCCTTGGCATGTGGCGGTTTCTACGGAGTAGCGCTCGATGGGGGAAGTGGAAAGATGGCACGTGTCGATGAGAGGAGACGGTGTGACGTCGGGCGACAAGGACGGGGAAGGCTTGCTGGACGGCTTGTCGGTGGACGAGGCCCGGCCCGAGCGTCCGGTGCTTCTCGACGGGCAGGGGGAGCCGCTGCGGACCTGGCGGGAGAACTATCCCTACGCGGAGAAGCTGAAGCGGAAGGCCTATGAGCGCCAGAAGCGGATCCTGCAGATCGAGCTCCTGAAACTGCAGAGGTCGGTGCGCGAGCAGGGCCAGCGGGTCGTGGTCGTGTGCGAGGGGCGGGACGCCGCGGGCAAGGGCGGCACGATCAAACGCTTCACCGAGCGGCTCAACCCCCGAGGGGCCCGTGTCGTGGCGCTGGACAAGCCCACCGAACGGGAAGCGGGGGAGTGGTACTTCCAGCGCTACGTCGCACAACTGCCGGCCGCGGGGGAGATCGTCTTCTTCGACCGTTCCTGGTACAACCGTGCGGGCGTCGAGCCCGTCATGGGTTTCTGCACCCCGCGGCAGCACGAGGACTTTCTCCGGCAGGTCCCCCTGTTCGAGAAAATGATCACCGATGACGGCATCGTGCTGGTCAAGTTCTGGTTCTCCGTCTCCCGCGCGGAGCAGCGCACCCGCTTCGCGATCCGCCAGGTGGACCCCGTACGTCAGTGGAAGCTCTCGCCCACGGACCTCGCGTCGCTGGATCTGTGGGACGCCTACACCCACGCCAAGGTGGAGATGTTCCGTGCCACGGACACCGTCCACGCACCGTGGTCGGTCATCAAGTTCAACGACAAGCGCCGCGGACGCCTGGAGGCCATCCGGCACCTGCTGCTGCGTGTCGACTACGCGTCCATGGACAAGGACGCGGTGGGGGAGGCGGACCCGCTCATCATCGGCCCGGCCGACACGCTCCTGGAGGCGGACGAGGATCCGACGGACCTCTCACCCAGCAGACTCGCCGGGCATCACCTGGGGCCCGGTCAGCATCCGTGACGACGGCAGGCCAGCCATGTTCCGCCAGCCCGTACCGAGCCTGCTCGCCGTCTTCGCCCACCCGGACGACGAGTCGCTTTCGGCTGGCGGAGTGCTCGCCCGTCACGCAACTGCCGGAGCGCGCACCGCGGTTGTCACGGCGACCTGGGCCACAGGCACCACTCGCGCCACCGAGCTGGCCCGGGCGCTCCAGATCCTTGGCGCCGGCGAACCGAGGATGCTCGGTCATGCCGACGCGCGCGTACCGCATTCGGCTCCGGGCAAGGCGAGGTTCTGCGATGCGCCGATCGACGAGACGGTCCGCGAACTGGTGGGGCACCTAAGGGAGTTCCGACCGGAGGCCGTGATCACCCATGACGCCTACGGCGGGCTGACCGGTCACCCGGACCACGTCCACACACACCGGGTGACCCTGCTCGCGTTCCACGCGGCGGGACTTGAGCGCCTCTACCCGGATGCCGGTCCGCCCTGGCAGCCGAGTGCCTTGTATCTGGCCACGCACCCGCACTCGGCCGTGCGCGTGTGGGGCGCCTACCTGGCCGCGACAGGCAAAGCGATGCACAGCGTTCCGGACGAGTGGATCGCGGCGGCCGTCGATGTCAGGCCCTGGCTGGGCCAGAAGGTCGCCGCGGTGCTGGCCCACCGCACCGAGGTGGAGCGGGGAGCTGTCCCGGCGCTGATTGCCCGCCTCCCGGCAGCCGATCGGGAACGGCTGCTCGGCACCGAGTGGTACATCCGTCACGACCCCGTCTCCAGCGGGACGGCGGGGGATGAGCTGACGGCCTGAGGAACAAGGAAGAACGAGAGAGGGAGATCGCACGATGACCGCGATACACGTGACGATGTGGGACGAGACCGGTGGCGACGGACAAGCTCCCGCAGTCTTCGCCCACAATATTTTCACGTGGGGCAGCGACGAGGCGTACGGGTTCGCGGCCCAGCGGCCCCTGGCCGACCGCCACCGGCTGCTCCTGGTGGACCGCCGTGGCTACGGCCGCAGCCCCGACACCGACCGCAGTGACTTCGACACCGACGCCGACGACATGGTGGAACTCCTTGAACGGCAGGACACCGGCGCGCACTTGGTCGGTCACGGCAACGGTGGCCTGGCAGCCATGCTCGCTGCCGGGCGCCGCCCCGACCTCGTACGGTCCCTGACGCTGATTCAGCCCGCGGCGTTCTCCGCCGCCGCCGGTCACCCGGTGGTCGAGGCCATGCTGGAACGGGTGCGGGGCAGCGCCGGGCTGCCGGATTCGGTGACACCGGAGCAGTACTTGCGCGCCTCCACGGAAGGCCTGGGCATGGCCATGCCCGACCCCACCCCGCAGCGCCTGCGTGCCGTGGCCACCTCGATGCGCGAACGTCCGGTATGGGAAGCGACCGTGCCCCTGAAGCCGTTGCAGGCCGCGCCGTGGCCCACGCTGGTGATCTGCGGGACCTGGCAGGACGCCCCGGAGATGTACCGCACGTATGCCGGTGAACCGCTGATCGCCTGCGCCGAAGCCGTGGCCGACGCCGTCGGGGCGCGGCTGCTGCGCGTGGACGGCTACTACCCGCACACCCAGCAACCCGCCGCCGTCAACGCCGCCTTGCGCGAACTGTGGGGTCAGGGGATGCGATGCGGCCCGGCACAGTGACTGTGCCGGGCCGCATCGCATCACGTACCGCGACAGCCAGATGCCCAGAAGTGAACCGTCAGCGCGCCGCGAGGTCCGCGAGCAGCTTGGCCGCCGGCTTGGGGTGGACGAGCCAGCTCAGGTGGCTCGACTCGACGGTCCCGACATCGAAGGGGTTGTCGGGGGTGAGCGCGTCGGCCTCGCGGATCATGCGGTCCTGCATGGCGAGCGGGATGCTGGCGTCGTCGCTCAGGCGTACGTACGACTTGGGAATGCGACCCCACGTCGCGCCCTGCGCCCGGTCGGCCGACGTGCCGACATCGAGGTTCTCATCGGGCTGGAAGGTGTTCAGGAACGTACGGAACTCGTCATCGGTGAGGTCGGCGGCGAAGGCCTGCTTCATCGCGGCGAGCGGCTCCGGCGCCGCGGTGCGGAAGTTGACCCTCAGCACACCGAGCTCGGCCGGGTTCCCGACGAGGGCGGATGCGAAGGCACCCGGGTCGACGTCGGCCATCTCCGGCTCGGCGTAGTAGTCGCCGACGGTCAGGTCGACGGGGCACCAGGCAGCGACGTAGACGATCCGGTCGATCAGATCGGGCCGGGCGTTGCCGACCGCGGTGATCGTGGCGCCGCCCCTGCTGTGGCCGACGAGGATGGTCGGCCCGTTCTGCTTCGCCCGCTCGAGGACCTCGATCACGCGGGCGACATTGTCGGCAAGCGTGACCCCCTTGATTCTCCCTGGTTCCGCTGCGAGCGCGTCCAGATCCTGGGGAGCTTGGTAGGACGAGGCGAAGGTCGCGTCGAAGCCGTGCCCCGGAAGGTCGAGCGCAACGGACCGGTGCCCGAGCAGGCCGAGTTCGGCCTGCAGCGGCGCGAACGAGAAGGAGTTGGCGAAGGCACCATGGACAAGTACGAATGTCGGCTGATTTTGCATCCCCGTAGCCTCTAACGAAGCGATCTTCGGAACAAGTCCAAAGGCATGGCCCGGCCGGAGAGCGGCGGAAGCCGGTCATTAATCTGTGCCCATGAGTGACGACACCTGGGAAGCCCTGAAGGCGACCCCGATCGCGGAGATGCGGCGACGTGCCGCGATCATCCACACCATTGTTGATGTCTCGCCGACGGCGGTCGAGGGCGCGGAGAGGTTCGCCTGGAACGACAGCGGTGGGCAGTCGGCCGTGTGGTACTTCGCGCCGGACGGCCGCGCGATGCTGCTCACCTTCGATCACGAGTCGGACCTGAACCTCTACGCCGAAGGCACCTACGCCCTCCAGGAGTCGCTCTACGGCGGAGTCCCCGCGGACCTCGTCCAGCTGGTGCGCAACCGTCCGGAGAACTACGAATCCCTGAACCTCACGGAGCCGGGGACGGACGAGACGATCCACTACGCCGGCGGCGTGTTCTGGTTCGACGGCAAGCAGTGGCGGGCCGCCGAGGGATTCCTGGACCACTGCGAGCAGGAGGGTCTGGACGCCATGGCCGAGTCTGGATTCGGCTACTGCCTCGACGACTACCTGCTCGGCCAGGAGTTCACTCCCGAGGCGTTCGTGGCGTACCGGGACGCCGACAACTGGTACGACAGCGCCGAGGAGAAGGACCAGGCACTGGCCGAGGCCCGGGAGATCTTCATCCGGCACGGATGACGTGGGGATCCCCTCCCCAGGCACACGGCGTGCTTAGCATGGCCGCATGACCGTAGACCTGTTCGCGGGAATTCCTGTCAGCGACTACACCGTGGCGGTGGCCTGGTACGAGCGACTCCTCGGCAAGCCACCGTCCTTCCTGCCCAACGACACCGAGGCGGTGTGGGAGCTCGCCGAGCACCGGTACGTGTTCATCGAGGTGCGGCCCGAGCACGCGGGGCACGCCCTGCACACCGTCTTCGTCGAGGATTTCGACACCCGCATCTCGCACATCGCCGAGCGCGGTCTGAAGCCGGACACGCGCGAGACGTACGCCAACGGCGTCCGCAAGGCCACCTTCCGCGATCCGGACGGCAACGAGATCGGATTCGGCGGCGGCGCGGAGGACTGAGCGGAGGACTGAAGGGACTTACGGACGGTGGACGCGGATCGATCGGAGAAGCCTGCCGCGCGGATGCGGGAGGCGGTGCGTGCGTTGCTGTCCGTCCTCGAGCCGGAGCAGGTGCGCGAGCTGCGCGCGGGGCCCGCCCGGCTGGACGCGCCCGAGCTGCGGGAGTGGACGTATCTGCCGGGCTCGCGCCCTGGGTTGTCCACCGAGGGTCTGGGCGGCGAGCAGCGCGAGGCCGTCGACGCGCTGCTGGCGGCGGCGCACAGCGCGGCGGGCGCGGAGCTGGCGCGCGGGGCGATCGAGGTGGAGCGGCACCGCCGCGCCATGGTCGGCGCCACGGGGGCCGACCGCTACTGGGTGCGGCTGCTGGGCGACCCGGACGGCGACGGCCCCTGGGGCTGGCGGATGAACGGACACCATCTCGCCGTACACGTACTGATCACGGCGGCCGGGATGCGGGTGACGCCGCACTTCATCGGTGCGGAGCCGGCGCGCATCGCGGACGGCCCGCAGGCCGGCCGCCGGTTGCTGGGCCCGGAGGAGGACCTGGCCCGGGAGCTGGTCACGGACCTGGACGTGGGTCGGCGGGCGGCGGCCGTCTTCTCCGCCGCGCCGCCGGACGACATCCTGACCCGCGCCGACCCGTTCGCCGATCCGGACCTGCTGCCGGC
This sequence comes from Streptomyces sp. NPDC047525, assembly GCF_040643025.1. Taxonomy (NCBI): domain Bacteria; kingdom Bacillati; phylum Actinomycetota; class Actinomycetes; order Kitasatosporales; family Streptomycetaceae; genus Streptomyces; species Streptomyces sp. NPDC047525. Next base: position 146,514 of record NZ_JBEYTL010000001.1, on the reverse strand, counting down.
CGGTCTGCCTTACGGCGAGATGACCCCCGGTCAGCAGCGGCTGCTCGAACGCCTGGTGCGCCGCTACCTCGACCGCGCGCCCGCGGCGTACGCGCAGGAGTGCTGGGCCGAGACCGTGGCACGTGGGCTGGACGCCCTCTCCTTCGCCTGGGCCGGTGGCCGCGCACCCGGGGACCGGCACTATTACTGCGTTCGGGCCCCGGACTCGCTCATCGAGTACGACAACACCCAGGACGGCGGCAATCACGCCCACTCGGTCTGGCGGCACGTGCGCCACGACTGGGGCGCCGACTTGCTGCGCGCGCACTACACGGAGCAGCACCGGTAGACGAGCGCCTTGGCCTGGGCCGACGTTGACCTGTCAGCTCTCGGTGAGCGTGACTTCCTGCTGCTGCGCGGCGTGGAAGCGCGGCAGCGGGAGGCCGCCTTGGGCGGTCAGCTCCATCACGGTGGCCTCGACGTGGGCGGTGCCGGGCTTGAGGCCGGCGGGAGAGGGGCGCCCCGAGTTGGTCCAGGCGTGCTCCATGCCGTCACAGACCGCGCGGGTACCGCCGATGCCGTGACGGACACGGCGGTCGTTCTGTGCGAGGGACGAGGACACGAAGACGCCGCCGGTCCCGCCGGTGCATCGATAGGTGCCCGAGAGGGTGACGGTGCCGTCCGGGGCGAGGCGGCCGGTGGGGTTGACGGTCACCGTCTCGCCCGGTGCGGCGAACGCGTCGGCAGTCGCGGCAGCAGGTGCGGTGAGCAGGAACAGCGAGGCGGCGATGGCCGTGGTGGCCTGGCGCAGTGACATGGGGCCTCTTGGGGCAGGAGGAACACGGAGTTCCATCTATAGCGGGCCTCGTGCACGGGGCCGGGCCGACACGGCGCGAGGCCCCTCATCTTGATCCTGCCGGTGCCTTGGCGCGGAGGTGAGGGGGCGGACGCGGCCGTGGTCGAGGGTGAGGATCTGGTCGGCGCTGGTGAGGCCGGAGGTGTCGTGGGTGATCAGGAGGGTCGTGCGGCCGTCGGTGGCTCGGAGGACGTCGGCGAGTACGGCAGTGGAGGTCTCGGGGTCCAGGCCCTCCGTCGGTTCGTCCAGGACCAGGACCGGCGGGTCGGCGAGCAGGGCTCGGGCCAGGAGCAGGCGCGTGCGCTGACCGCCGGACATGGTGGAGCCGTTCTCGCCGATGAGGGTGTTCCAGCGGTCGGGAAGGGATTCGATCCAGTCCAGGAGCTGGGCTCTGCGGGCTGCTTCGTGCAGGTCGCTGTCCGTGGCATCGGGGCGCGCCAGGAGGAGGTTGGCCCGGATGGTCGTGTGGAAGACATGGGCGTCCTGGGTCATGCCGGTGATCGCGCGGCGTGCGTCGGTGCCCGCACAGTCGCGCAGCTCGCGTCCGCCGATACGGATGCTTCCGGCCTCGTAGGGGACGAATCGCATGAGCGCGGCGATCAGCGTCGACTTGCCGGAGCCGCTGGCGCCCAGGAGCACGGTCAGGCGGCCGGGTGGCAGGCGCAGGCTCACTCTGTCCAGGGCCGGGGGGCCGTCGGGGCGGTGGCGTACGCGCAGGTCGGTGATGTCCACGCCGAGTGGTCCGTGGGTGGGGAGCGGGTTTGGTGCGGGCGGGTCGGTGACGGGGGGTGGGGTGTCGAGCAGATCAGCCAACCTGCGTGCGCTGACCCGTACTTGGGCGAGGTGGCGGGCGGCAGCGGGCAGCGGTGTCAGGGCCTCGAAGGAGACCAGCGCGAGGACCGCGAGGACGGTGAGGTGCACGGCGGGCAGCTCCCCCGCCGCGTGGGAGCGCAGCGCGAACCAGGTGACGCCGACCGTCGCCGCGGCCTGGAGGAGCAGGACCGAGGTCGAGGCGAGCGAGGTGGTCCAGGCCGCCCGGCGCTCCAGCGCGGCGATCTGGGCCGAGGCGCGGCTGGTGCGTTCGTGAGCGCGGCCCCGGGCGCCACAGGCGGCGAGGTCCGCTGCGCCCTGCGTCAAGTCAAGGGTGAGCGCGGCGAGTTCGGCACGCGCTGTGCTTTCCGCGCGGCTTGTGCGGCGGGACAGCGTCAGCACCAGTGCGGGTACGAGGAGTCCCGCCACGGCCAGAAGCAGCCCCAGCAGTACGCCCGCCTGCGGCAGCAGCGCCGCGGTCAAGGTGGTGGCCGAGGCGGCGACCGTGCAGGCTGCCGCGGCCGGGATCAGGACCCGCAGCAGGAGGTTCTGCGCGGCGTCGACGTCGTCGACCAGACGGGTGAGCAGGTCGCCGCTGCGGAAGGCGGTGGTGCCCGCGGGGGCGAGGGGCACGAGCGCCTCGTACACCTGGGTGCGGAAGCCCGCGACGGCCCGCAGCACGCCGTCGTGGCCAAGGAGCCGGTCGGCGTAGCGCAGTGCTCCGCGCCCCAGCGCAAGAGCGCGGACGGCGACGATGGCCAGGCTCACCGAGGCGAGCGGGGGCTGTTCGGCGGCACGGGTGATCAGCCAGGCGGCGGTGGCCATCAGTGCGGCGGCGGCCAGCTCGCTGCCTGCCGAGGCGAGCGCGCCGGGCAGCAGTCGGCGCCAGTACGGCAGGAGATGGCGCAGGAGGCGGAGGGTGGGACGTGGAGTCCGCGCCGGAGCGGAGGCGGTGACGTCGGCGTCGGCGTGGCGGGTCATGGGGTCATCAGCCCTTCTACGAGGGCCGGTTGGGCCGGATGGGCAGGGTGGTGGCCCGGTTGGGCCGGTCGGGCCTGGGCGATGCTGCCCGCCTCCACCGTGACGATCCGGTCCACGTGCGGCAGCAGGCTCGTGCGGTGGGCGACCACGATCGAGGTCTTGCCGCGCATGAGGCGGACCGTGGCGCGCGTGACGGTGGCCTCGCTCTGCGGGTCGAGATGGGCGGTCGGTTCGTCCAGGAGCAGTACGGGGGCGTCCTTGAGGAAGGCGCGGGCCAGGGCGATCCGTTGGCGTTGCCCCGCGGAGAGTCCGGCGCCGTGCTCGCCGAGCACCGTGTCGTACGCCTGGGGCAGTTCCTCGATGAAGAGGTCGGCGAAGGCGGCGCGGGCCGCCCTGCGGACCTCGGTGTCGCTCGCGTCGGGGCGTGCGAGGCGGATGTTGTCCGCGACGCTGGTGGCGAACAGGTGCGGGCGCTGGGGCACCCACGCCACTTGGGTGCGCCATGGGTCGGGGGCGAGGTCGGCGAGGTCCGTGCCGTCGACCGTGACCCGGCCCGAGGCGGGGGCCGTGAAGCCGAGGAGCAGTGCAAGGAGCGTGGACTTGCCCGCGCCGCTCGGGCCGACGAGGGCCACGTGTTCGCCAGGGCGCAGCGAGAGGGAGACGTCGCGCAGAGCGGGCACGGAGCGGCCCGGGTAGTGGACCGTGACCTCCTCCAGGCGCAGGTGCGCCGCACCGGCATCGGGCACCGGGGAGCGGTTGTCGGCGGCGCGCTCAGCGGGTGAGTCCTGGTCGTCCCGGTCGTCGAGGATGGTGAAGACACGTTCGGCCACGGCGATGCCCTCGGCGCTGTCGTGGAAGGCCGCGCCCGCAGCTCGCAGCGGCAGATAGGCCTCGGGGGCCAGGAACAGGACGATCAAGGCCGTACGAAGGTCCAACTCGCCGTCGAGCAGCCTTAGTCCGACCGGCACGGCGACCAGTGCCACGGAGAGAGTGGCGACCGTCTCCAGGACGAAGGAGGAGAGGAACGCCACGCGCAGCGTGCGCATGGTGGCTCGCCGGTGAGCGTCGGCCATCTCGTGCACCACCCGGGCCTGGTGCCGCTCGCGGCCGAACGCGCGCAGCGTCGGCAGCCCGGCCACCACGTCGAGGAAGTGACCGCCGAGCCGGGACAGGAGCTGCCATTGCCGGGCGGTGCGCCTGGCGGTGTGGGCGCCGACCAGCGCACCGAACACGGGGATCAGCGGCAGTGTCACGACGATGATCAGTGCCGATGTCCAGTCCGTCCACGCCAGCCACGCGACGACCGTGAGGGGCACCACCGCGGTGGCCGTCATCGTGGGGAGGTAGCCGACGACGTACGCGTCCAGGGCATCGAGGCCCCGGGTGAGCAGGGTGGCCGTCTCGCCGTGGCGCCGGGCGGCCAACTGCAGAGGGTTGGTGTGCCGCAGCCGGCCGGTGACGCTCTCGCGCAGGGTGCGTTTGGCTTCGGCCGCGGTGCGCTGCGCGAGCACTCCGCGGGCCCAGGTCAGCAGGGCGCGCAGCACCATGACGGCGGCCAGTGTGGCCAGCGGCATGATCCGGAACGGCTGTCCGTCAAAGCCGTCCGCGAGGACCGTGGCCAGCAGGACCGCCTGGGCGACGATGAGCCCGGCGCCAAGGAGCGCCAGCGCCGATGAGTACGTCATGTGGCGCCGCAGCAAAGGGAGTTCCCGCATCAGGCGGCGTTCGACGGGCTTCATCCGGGGGTCCCTCTCTCGTCGCGTTCCGGGGCTCAGAAGTAGCTGGGGTGACGGAGGCCGGTCCGTCCTCGGAAGGCCCACCAGCTCCATGTCTGGTACGCGAGGATCACCGGGATCACCAGGACCCCGAACGCGCTGAGGATCTTCAACGTGGCGCCGTCGGTGACGGCGTGGCCGACGGTCAGCCCCGCGCCCGCCGAGCTGATCAGGAGGTAGGGGTAGTGCCCGGCTCCCACGAGCAGTACGGGCAGTGCCGTGGCGCAGCAAGTGGCCGCGAACGCACGGGTGTTGTGTCCCTGGGAGAAGTGCCACCAGGCGCTGGCGAGTGCCGCCGCGAACAGGGCGGCGATGACGGCCGATGTGGCGCGGTTCGTCATCGAGGCGCCCACTCCGAAGAGCGTGAGGAGCAGCGCGAGGGAGCCCACGGCGGCGGCCCCACGGAGCAGCGAGGCGCCCAAGGTCCTTGCTTTGGCGGCGAGTTCCGGAACTGAGCGCAGTGCCACGAAGGCCGCTCCGTGCGCCGCGAAGAGCAGCGCGGTCGTGACACCGCAGGCCAACGCGAACGGCGAGAACACGTCGCCGAATCCGACGTGGAAGCTCCCGTCGGCCCGGCGGGGCACGCCGTGGAGCAACAGGCCCACGACGATTCCCCAGCACACGGCGGGCAGTGCCCCTCCGAACACGATCAGGACGTCCCACCGCCGGCGCCCGCGAGGACTGTGGGCGCGGCGGCGCAGTTGGATCGCGGCGTTGCCGAGGACCAGGCCGACGAGAATCGCCACGATCAGGGGGTACAGGCCGGACAGGAGGGTGCCTTCCAGGTGCGGGAAGGCACCGAACAGGACACCTGCGAAGGCGACCAGCCAGACCTCGTTGCCCAGGAAGAAGGGTGCGATGGCATCGAGGGCGGCGCTCCGGGAGGCACGAGTGTCCTCCTGGCCATGTCCGTCGCCCCGGTCACCTCGGTCACCTCGGTCACCGAGGAAGGGGTGCAGCATCTGTACGCCGTAGTCGTAGCCGCCGAGCACAAAGTACCCGGCGAGGAGCAGGCCGAGGAGGGCCAGCCAGGCGGTCTCCAGACTCATCTCGCTCAACTTTCCGTTGTGGCAGGGGAGGTCATGCCGGTGCCGGTGCCGGTCGTCGTCGGCCTGCATCAGTAGGCCGGAAGCGGCTGTTTCTCCTCGGCATCGCCCCCTGGCCCGTCGGGCAGGTCGTCGGGGAGCGGTTCGGTGGAGCCGAGCTGGGTGGCGTCCGGGCCGCGGAGGGCGAAGCGCGTGATCAGCGTCCAGTTCGTCACCGCCAAGGCGAGGAAGATGGCGACGAACACGGTGCAGGACACGGCCAGCGCGGCCGTACTGACGTGGGAGAGCGCGTCCTCGACCGTCAACTCGCCGTAGACGAGCCAGGGTTGGCGCCCGACCTCACGCACGACCCAGCCGCCCACGGAGGCGATGAAGGGGAACGGCACTGTCACCACCAGCACCCACAGCACCGGGCGCCAGCGCATCAGCCGGTTCTTCCACAGCAGGATGACGGCGATGAACGTGATGGTGGAGACGGTGTTGCCGATGATCGTCATCACGTCCATGGAGATCCGCATCGTGTCCTGCCAGGGCACGTAGTCGCCCGGCCCGTGCTCCTTGACGAGCTGTGCCTGCACTTCGGCGACGCCGCTGTTCTCCAGGACCGCGTCCTTCATGGGCTGGGTCCGCTCGATCACGGGCCGCTGCATCTCGCCGACGATGACGACGAAGAAGGAGGTGACCATGGCGACCCACAGCCCAAGGCGCATGGAGCCGCGGAAGAGTTCGGTCTCCGTGGTGCGCCGGAGGAAGTGATAGGCGCTGACCCCGGCGACGAAGACGCCGCCCGTCGTCAGCGCCGCCAGCGCGATGTGGAGGAGCGCCACCAGCGCGCTGGAGTTGGTGAGCAGCGCCCCGAAGTCGGTCAAGTAGGCGGCGCCGTCGCGCACTTCGTAACCCACGGGGTGCTGCATGAAGCCGTTGGCGATCATGATCCAGTACCCGGAGGCGTACGCGGTCAGGGCGACCAGCCAGATGAGCGTGACGTGCACGCCCCTGCGCATACGCCCCCAGCCGAAGATCCACATGCCGAGGAAGGTGGATTCGGCGAAGAAGGCGATGAGGGTCTCGAGCGCCAGCGGGGCGCCGAAGACATTGCCCGCGAACTTGCTCAGGCCGCTCCAACTGAGCCCGAACTGGAACTCCATGACGAGGCCGGTGACGATGCCGACCGCGTAGTTGATGACGTAGAGCTGGCCCCAGAACCGGGTCATGCGCTCCCGGACGGCTCTCTTGGCGGGATCTCGCGTGTACGCGGCCCGGGTGTGCATGATCGCCACGAGGGGGACGAGCCCCATGGTGAGGATCACGAACAGCCAGTGGATGCCGGTCGTGGCCGCGAACTGGAGTCGGGCCAGATCCGCAGCGCTCATGGAGGGGGGACCTTCCTACGGGATGGGCGGCCGGTCGGGCGGCCGTTCGCGGGAGCTTCATCAGGGCCCTCACGGGGCCCTGATGAAGACCGTAGGGAGGATCGCTTATGCATTCCAAGACCTGTTTTGCCATGTAAAGATGGCCCGGAAGGCATAAGTGAAGGTGGACCATGGATCTTCTGCAGTTGCGCTACTTCCAGGCCGTCGCCCGTTACGAGCACATCAGCCGCGCCGCGCAGGAACTGCGCGTCGCCCAGCCCTCGCTCAGCCGCACCATCGCGCGCCTGGAGTCGGAGCTCGGCTCCCCGCTCTTCGACCGGCAGGGCCGCCGCATCCGGCTCAATCCGTACGGCGCGATGTTCCTGCGGCACGTCGAGCGCGCCCTGAGCGAGCTCGACGACGGCCGCAGGGCCGTGCGTGAGGCCCGTGACACCGGTCTCGGCCGCGTCAGCGTGGCCTCCGAGACGCTCCTGACGGTCACTCATCTCATGGGCAGTTTCCGGGCCGATCACCCCCGGGCCGACGTGCGGCTCTTCCAGTCGACCGCGCAGGAGATGGACCGTCGGCTGCGCACCAGAGAGGTCGACTTCTGTGTGGCGTCGCAGCCGCTGACCGGCACGAACCTCGAGTCGGTCGAGCTCGCCCGCGAGGAGGTGCTGCTCGCGGTGCCGCCAGGCCACTGGCTCGACGGGCGGGAGAGCGTGACGATCCCTGAGATCGCCGACGAACCCTTCGTCACCACGCGTCCGGGCCACTGGCAACGCGCTCTCCTGGAACGGCTGTTCGCGGCCGAGGGGCTCACGCCACTGCTGTCCTGCGAGGGCGACGAGCCGGGCGCCAGCCAGGACATGATCAGTGCGGGACTGGGCATCGGCCTCATCCCGGCGATGTCCCGCGAGGCCGGAACGGAGACGCGCGTCCCGGTGGCCTGGGTCGAGGTGGAGGCGCCCGACTGTGAACGGGCGCTGACCCTGGTGTGGAGCCGCGACAGCTACCTGTCCGAAGCCGCCCTGAAGTTCCGGGAGTTCATCACCGGCACCCCCTTCATGGCCCACCGCCTGCGCCTGCCCGACGCGCGCCGCGAGGGGGACGAGGCGGTCGCCACGTGACCGGCCAGAGCACTCCCGGCGCGCGTAAGGGGGCAGCCGTCGGCCCGTGAGCGCTCAGCCGATGGGCTGGGGCAGGGGTGCCACCTCGTAGGCGAGCCGGATCGTGTTGCCGGTGGCGGGGTCGCCCAGCTCCACGCGCCACCCGTCGGCGAACTGGTCCACGTCGTCGGCCATGGGGATGGTTCCTGAGATCAGGACGGTGCCGGGCGTCAGGGCGCCGCGTTCGCGCAGTACGCCGGCCCAGTAGCCGGGGGTGAGCAGTTCGGCGAGTGTGCCGTCCTGGATCCCGGTCTCCCCGCCGCCGTGGGTGACCCAGGCGCGCAGGGTCAGCTCGTCGATGCGCGACTCGACGTCGGCCAGGAGCCAGGCCTGCCGGGCCAGGACGTCAGGTGCCGCGTTCTTGCTCCAGGCGACGCCGTGGACCTCGAGGTCGCGGTCGGTGTGGTCGCAGGCGGCCGTGAGGAGCAGCTCGCCGCCGTCCGCGACGACCAGCGCCCATTCGGCCTCGCCCGATGTACGGGCGTGCGGGGCGGCGACCCGGTCGGTCTGCTGGGCCAGGTAGGGGGAGACGGGGTAGAGCGCCGGGGTCACCGACGGCGCGGGCACCCCGAGCTGGGCGAGCTCCGCGACGTGCGCGGCGACGTCGGCCTGCTCGCGTCCGGCGTATCCGGCGTTGAGCAGCTGCACGACGTCGACGGTGCGGGTGGAGCCGTCGGGGAGTTCGAAGGTCAGCACAGTCATGGGGCACTCCAAAAGACGGGCGGGTCTCGACACGGTCAACTTCCGGCGAGGGGGTTGCGCATACGACCTGTATACAAGAAGTATGCCGGAAGGTCGATGTCCAGGTCGATGTCCCTCGACGCAAGGATCGGGAAGCATGCAGCACACCCCACAGGGCCCACCGGCGGTCTCGCCGGACCGCTCCGGCATCCGCCGGGCCTTCTTCGCCAGCCTCACCGGGACCGCTCTGGAGTGGTACGACTTCGCGGTCTACTCCGCCGCCGCGGCGCTCGTCTTCGGTGATCTCTTCTTCCCCTCGGAGGACCCCCTCACCGGCACCCTCCTGGCGTTCTCCACCTATGCCGTCGGCTACGTCTCGCGCCCGCTCGGCGGGTTCGTCTTCGGGCGCCTGGGTGACGTGATCGGCCGCAAGAAGGTCCTCATCGCCACCCTGGTCCTCATCGGCGCGGCCACGTTCCTCATCGGGGTCCTGCCCACGCACGCCACCGCGGGCGCCGCCGCCCCCATCGCCCTGGTCGTGCTGCGGTTCGCGCAGGGTGTCGGGGTCGGCGGCGAATGGGGCGGCGCGGTCCTGCTGTCCAGCGAGTTCGGCGATCCGCGCCGCCGCGGCTTCTACGCCTCGGCCGCACAGATCGGACCACCCGCCGGAAACCTCCTGGCCAACGGAGTGCTGGCGGCCCTGGGTGTGCTGCTCACCGAGGAGCAGTTCCTCTCCTGGGGCTGGCGCGTGGCCTTCCTGCTCTCGGGCGTTCTGGTCGCCTTCGGGCTGTGGATCAGGGCGAAGCTGGAGGAGACCCCCGTCTTCAAGGCCATGGAAGCCGAGGAATCCCGGCCCGAGGCGCCCATCCGCGAGGTCTTCACCACCCAGCCCCGCGCCCTGTGCGCCGCGATCCTCAGCCGGGTGGCCCCCGATGTGCTCTATGCGATGTTCACGGTGTTCGTCCTCACCTACGCCACCGACGAACTGGGCATGAGCCGCGGCTCCGCACTGACGGCCGTCCTGCTCGGCTCCTTCCTCCAGATCTTCCTCATCCCTCTGGCCGGCGCCCTGTCCGACCGGGTCAACCGCCGTCTTCTGTACGGCTGTTCCGCCCTCGCCGCGGGGGCGTGGCCCTTCGTGTTCTTCCTCGTGGTCGACGGCAGCAGCTGGATCCTGCTGGTGTGCGGCGTCGTGGTGGCCCTGGCCATCCACTCCTTCATGTACGGCCCGCAGGCGGCCTTCGTCGCCGAGCAGTTCTCGCCCCGCCTGCGCTACACCGGCTCCTCGCTCGCCTACACCCTCGCGGGCCTCATCGGCGGAGCGGTCGCCCCGCTGCTGTTCACCGCCCTGCTCAGCTCGTACGACAGCTGGGTCCCGCTGGCGCTCTACCTCGCCGCCGCGGCAGCCGTGACCCTCATCGGTCTCTGCCTGGGCAGGGACTCCGCCCACGCCGAGAAGGAGGACGCGCTGCTCGCAGGCGCAGGCTCAGGCGCGACGGAGGCGGCCGTGCCAGCCACCCGCGTGCCGTGACGGGCTGCACCGCCCCCCTGGCTTCCACCTCACCTCACTTCACCCACCCGTCCCGACTCCGAAAGGCGGTCCACCGTGCGCATCGCACTGAGCCAGCTCACCACCGGCCCCGAGCCCAGCAAGAACCTCGCCCTCATCGAGGAATGGACCGCACGCGCGGCGGACGCGGGCGCGGACGTCGTCGTCTTCCCCGAGGCGTCGATGGCCTGCTTCGGCACGCCCCTGGCGCCGCTCGCCGAACCCCTGGACGGCCCCTGGGCCACCGGGGTCCGCGCCGTCGCGGAGGCGGCGGGCATCACCGTCGTGGCGGGCATGTTCACCCCCGCGCCCGGCGGCCGGGTGGCCAACACCCTGCTGGCCACGGGCCGCGGCGCCGAAGCGTCGTACGACAAGATCCATCTCTACGACGCATTCGGCTATGCGGAGTCCGACACCGTGGCCGCCGGAACGCGGGTCGTCACGATCGACGTGGACGGCGTCCGCCTGGGCCTGGCCACGTGCTACGACGTGCGCTTCCCTGAGCTGTTCCGGGCCCATGCCGACGCGGGGGCCACCGCGACCCTGCTGGCGGCCTCCTGGGGTGCGGGACCCGGCAAGGTCGATCAGTGGGAGCTGCTGGTGCGGGCCCGGGCCCTGGACGCCACGCTGTGGGTCGCGGCCGTCGGCCAGGCCGATCCGGCCGCCGGGGGAGTCGCGGCCCAGGGAACGGCGCCCACCGGAGTGGGGCACAGCATGGTCGTCGGCCCGGACGGGACCGTGCGCGACCGCCTGGGGGCCGGGCCGGAGCTCGTGGTGACCGAGGTGGACACCGACGAGGTCGAGGCTGTCCGCAAGAAGATCCCGGTACTGGCCAACCGCCGCCTGGGGGAGCACGTCTGACCAGACCGACCCCACAACTCCCTCTGCCCACCGGGCCGGAGGGCTCCCGCCGGAGCCCTCCGGCCCGAAGGCATGCCGAGGGGCCCGGCAACTCCACTCACCTACCCGGCGAGCAACACCTTCAGCGTCGACTCCAGATGGCTGTCGATCGCGGAGCACGCGGCCTGCGCGTCACCGGCCGCGAGGGCGTCCACGATCGCCTGGTGCTCGTCGAGCACCGCTTCCTGACGGCCCTGCTGGTTGTACAGGGCCACGACACCGGCCCGCACCTGGCGGCTGCGCAGCCCCTCGTAATGCCGGTCGAGCAGGGCGTTGCCCACGGCCGACACGAGTGTCGAGTGGAACAGGTGGTCCACGTCGATGAACTCCTTGGCCTGGTCGGGCCCGCTCAGCACGCGCTGGCGCTGAAGGAGTTCCCCCAACTCCTGGGCCGGAGCCCGGCCCGTGCCGATGACGTGCTGCGCCGCGTACCGCTCGACGATCCCGCGCAGCTGCATCAGCTCGGTGATCTCACGCCCCGACAAGGGCGCGACCCGCGCACCGCGCTTGGGCACCAACTCCACGAGATCCTCGGCGGCCAGGAGGAGCAGCGCCTCGCGGATCGGGGTGCGCGAGACACCGATCCGATCGGCGATGTCCTGCTCCGAGAGGTACTCACCCTGCATCGCCGGGTCCGTCAGCACCGTGTCCTTGAGATACGCGTACGCCTTCTCCCGACCGGACGCCACCACTACCCCCAGAGATCGCATACACCTTGTATACGGAAGTTACCACGCGGTCCCGAGCAGCGCGGGGCCTTGCGTCAAGGCGAGGGGTGTCTACCGTGCAGGCATGGACGACGGCGTCATCCCAGACGATCTGATCGACCGCATTCGCGCAGCCGCCCGTGAGTGGGCCCGGCCTTGGGGCGAGGACGCACCGCGGAACATTCGGGCTGTGGCGACGACTCAGGACGCTGCGATGAAGCACCTTCACGAGAGTGACCGAGTGAGCGCTCCCCAAGTGCCGGTCTACCTCGTCACGATGGACGGTTCCTTCACGAGAAGGCCTGGCGTGCCCGGGGCCTGGGGCGTCTGGGCCGCCGTCTGCGTGTTCCGCTCGCCCTTTCGCGTCGGGCCCTACACGGTGAGGCCGCCCGGGTACGTTCCGCGCGGCCCGCTGGAACGGTTGGGGCGCGTGTACGAAGTCGGGGACGGCGGCAGCCGCTACGCCTCTGACCGGTAGCGAACCTCCTCGAACGGCCAGTCGGATGCCAGCCAGGTCGCCACTGCTCGGTGCAGTGGGCCGTCCGAGGTGCCGTGGTCCGCGCTCACCCATGAGCGGACATCCGTCACGTGCTCGTCCGTGCGCGACGGGTAGATGTAGACGCAGCCGATCACCTTTCCGGTGTCGTCGAGAACCGTGTAGGTGAAGCCGGTTCGTTTCTCGAAGTCGCTCGCATGGCTTTGCAGGTCACGGAGGTTCTCGGCCAGGCTCATCCCTGCCGGAGGCGGCCAGCTCCGTTCTTGGAAACCGGGGGTGGCGCGGATGTGCTCGATGCTCGACGTCCAGGCGACATGATCGGCGTCGTTGTGCTGCGGCCCGAGCGGCTCCAGGCGGAATCCGTCGGCAGCAAGACTCAGGGGAACGACGAAGTCGTCGGGGACAAATGGCTTCTCAGTCATGTGGGGAGGCTATCGAGCATGTGGGGAGGTTATCGAGGGCCGGGCTCGCCGCCCAGGACGTACAGCTCCGGCAGGTTCACCACGATCGCCTCCTGCGTGCTGCGGGCGATGACCACGACGGCCTCGTCGTCGGGGCTCGGGTTCTCCTCGCGATGCGGGACGTACGGGGGGACGAAGATGTAGTCACCCGGCGCCGTCCGGATCCGGATCTCCTCGGGCGTTCCGCCGGAGTCGTCCAGGAAGACGAACTCCGGGTGTCCCTTGACGACGTGGATGGCCGTCTCGGATGCCCCGTGGTGGTGGTTGGAGGACGCGGTGTCCGGCGCGACGTGGGTCTGGCCCATCCAGATGCGCTCCGAACCGACGCTCCCGCCGCTGATCGCGGCGAAGCGCCGCATGCCGCCCGTCTGCGCGGTGTCGCCGTCGAGGGCGTCGGCGCGGATGTGGTGAAGGCGGGCGTTCAGGGGCGGTGAACCGGCGTCATGGCCGGGAAGGTCCGGGTGGAACGCGTCGCGACGGGCGGCGGCGGCCGACTCGTCGTCGGAAGGCGTGGGCGCGGTGTTCGGGGCCATGGGAATCCTGCTCGTCGGGGCGGGCGCTCGGCGGTGTGGGTCACCGGCAACGGCGGCGAGCCGTGACGGGTGCTCGGCCGACGGATGGCGTACCCAAGATCATTGGCGACGTTAGAGAGCCGGACGAATGGTCGTCAAGGTGTGCGCCCGCCCGAATTATCCGCCGTAGGTGTGCGCGATGTGCCGGGCCCGTGGCGGCGATGACTGCTCCGCCGGGCCCGGCACATGGCGTGGCCGCTCGTCGTACGGCGGCCTGATCCGGCCCGTCGGCGCGACTGAGGACGGACCGGACATCGAGGGTGCGCCGGGGCGCGGGGAGCAGGTCAGGCGCCGAGTGCGTCGATCAGGGCCTTGGTCACGTCCTCGGTGGAAGCGGTGCCCGCGACGTCACGGGTGAGGACACCGGCCGCGGTGGTGGCCTCGATCGCCCTGTGCAGGCGGGCCGCCTCGTCGGCCAGGCCGAAGTGCTCCAGCATCAGCGCGGCGCTGCCGACCGCCCCGACCGGGTTGGCCAGACCCTGCCCGGCGATGTCGGGAGCCGAGCCGTGCACGGGCTCGAACATGCTCGGGAAGCGGCGCTCGGGGTTGAGGTTGGCGCTGGCCGCGAGGCCCAGGCTGCCGGCCAGGGCGCTGCCGAGGTCGGAGAGGATGTCGGCGTTGAGGTTGGAGGCGACGACGACGGAGAGCTCCTCGGGGCGCAGGACAAACTTCGCGGCCATGGCGTCGACCAGGACGCTCTCGGTCTCCACGTCCGGGTAGTCGGCGGCGACCCGCTTGAACACGTCGTCCCACAGCACCATGCCGTACTGCTGGGCGTTGCTCTTGGTGACGGACGAGACCTTGCGGTGCGTACGGGTGCGGGCCAGGTCGAAGGCGTAGCGCATGATCCGCTCGCAGCCCACCTCGGTGAACAGGGCCGACTGGAGGGCCACTTCACCGCCCGGTCCGCGGCCGGAGAGATTGCGTCCGCCCAGGCCCGCGTACTCGCCCTCACTGTTCTCGCGGACGACGACCCAGTCCAGGTCGGTGTCGTCCGCCTTGCGCAGCGGGCTCGTGATGCCGGGCAGGAAGTGCACGGGGCGGACGTTGGCCCACTGGTCGAAGCTCTGGCAGATCTTCAGGCGCAGGCCCCAGAGGCTGACGTGGTCCGGGACGCTGGGCCAGCCGACGGCACCGAAGTAGATCGCGTCGAAGTCCTTGAGCTGGTCGAGGCCGTCGTCGTCCATCATCTTCCCGGTGCGCTCGTAGTGGCCGCAGCCCCAGGGGAACTCCTGCCACTCGAAAGCGAAGGCGCCCTGCGAGTCGGCCGCGAGGGCGTCGAGGACGGCGCGGCCCGCGGCGACGACCTCGGTGCCGACACCGTCGGCGGGGATGGCGGCGATGCGGAAGGTGCGGGGTGCGGTCACGGGAGCCTCCGGTCATGCGGGTCCCCCGGCGCGGAGCGAGGCGGGGGACCGACGAGTGGATCGACGTCTTCGGTCGACACACTTGAGTCAACCCAGTGGGGCCGTGCCCCGTCCAAGACGAGGTTCCGATACAACCCATAGGCCCGGCCGATCAGTTCGCCGGTCGCGGCCACGGCGGTCAGGGCGCGGGAACCTGCTTGTGCCGCGCGTACGAGCGGGTCAGCTCCAGGAAGGCGCGGGCGCCCGGGGTGAGATGGGCGGGCAAGCTGATCATCGCGACGTGCAGGTGCGCGGTCGGCTCGATGGCGGCGACCGACGCACCGCAGCGGCGGGCGAGCCGCGTCCAGGAAGCGGGCAGGACCGCGATGCCCACCCCGGCCAGGACCAGGGGCAGGACGGAGGTGCGGTGGTCGACGACCGCGACGATCTCGGTGCCGTCCGTCTGCGCGGTGATGTCGTCGACGATGGAGCGCATCAGACTGCCGCCCCGGGCGGCGATCAGCTTGCGCCCGCCGAGGTCATCGGGGCGCAGGGTGGCGCCGTCCGGCACGTCACCGTCGGGACCGGCCACCACGACGAACGGCTGCTCCTCCAGGGGCAGGACATCGACACCGGAGAGCGCCACGGGCTTGGCCGCGCCGAGCAGGCCGAGCTCGCACGCACCGCTGCGTACGAGGCCGACGACGTCTTCGGGGGTGAACGCGGCGCGGCTGCTGATCGTGACGGAGGGGTGCAGTTCGGTGAAGCGGTGGGTCAGCGTGGTCAGCGGCTCGATGCCGGGCGAGGGCATGGCGGCGATCTCGACGGTGCCGCCGTGCAGACCGGAAAGCGCCTCCGCCTTGTCGCGCACGGCGGTCAGGTCGCGCAGGACGCGGCGGCTGGGTTCGAGGAGCTCGGCACCGGCCTCGCTGAGGACCACGCCGCGGCCCATGCGGTGGAAGAGCGAGACGCCCAGGTCGGATTCGAGGTTGGCCATCGCCTGCGACAACGACGGCTGCGCCACGTGGAGCGCGGCGGCCGCCTTGCTGAATCCGCCGTGCTCCACGATGGCGAGGAAGTATTCGAGTTGCCGCGCGTCCACTGTGCCTCCCACTGCCACGCCCTGTGGGCAATAGGCGGATCCTATCGGCGGGCGTGCACCGCCTCGTCGCCCGGCGCAGCCGCCTTCTCCGCCCCGCCCGTGTCCTGCTGCGGCACGGTGTCGGCCTCGCCCTCACCGGGTGGCAGGGCGTCCTCCCTGATCTGCCCGGCAAGCACAAGCCGGGCCCGTTCCAGATCGAGTCCCCCCTCCCAGCGGGCGACGACCAGGGTGGCGACCGCGTTGCCGTAGAAGTTGACCAGGGCACGGCACTCCGACATGAACTTGTCGATGCCGAAGATCAGCATGATGCCGGCCGCGGGCACATGACCGACGGTCGACAACGTCGCGGTCAGGGCGATGAAGCCGCCGCCCGCGACCCCGGCCGCGCCCTTCGACGTCAGCAACATCACAGCCAGCAGGCCCAGTTGGGCGCCCAGGGACAGCGCTGTGTCGGTGGCCTGGGCGATGTAGAGCGTGGCCAGGGACAGATAGATCGCCGCCCCGTCGAGATTGAAGCTGTAGCCGGTCGGCACGACCAGTCCCACCGTGGAGCGCTCGGCGCCCATGAACTGGAGCCCCCGCATCAGACCCGGCAGGGCGGGCTCGGCCGTGGAGGTGCCGAGGACCAGGTAGAACTCCTCCTTGAAGTAGCGGAAGAGCTGAAAGATGTTCAGCCGCACGTACGCCGCGAGCACCCCGCCGAGCACCACCACGACGAACAGGATCGACGTCACGTAGAAGAGCAGGATCAGCGAGCCGAGGCTGGTCAGCGTGGAGAGGCCGAACTTCCCGATGGCGTACGACATCGCGCCGAACGCGCCGAGCGGCGCCGCCTTCATCACGAACGCCAGGACCTTGAACACCACCTGGGTCAGCCGGTTGACCCCGGCGATGACCGGCTCGCCCACCGCGCCCACCGACTTCAGCGCGACTCCGAAGATCACCGCGAGGAAGATGACCTGGAGGATGTCGCCCTCGACGAACGCGCCGAAGAAGCTGTCCGGGACGATGCCCGTCAGGAACTCCCACCAGTGCTGGTGCTCACCTGCCTTGATGTACTGCCCGGCGTCGCCGGAGACCTCCAGCGCGGAGGGGTTGGCGTGCACGCCGTCGCCGAGCCGGAAGAGATTGATCGCGATCAGGCCGGTCACCAGGGCGATGATCGTGCCCACCTGGAAGTAGGTCAGCGCCTTCAGCCCTGTCCGGCCGACCTTCTTCAGGTCGGAGACCCCGGAGATGCCGCCGATGATCGTCAGGAACACGATCGGCCCGATGAGCATCTTCATCGCGGTGATGAACGTGGTGCCGATCGGCTCCATCGACGTGGCGAGATCCGGCCAGCGCCAGCCCAGCACGATTCCGACGACGATCGCCGCAAGCACCTGCACGTACAACTGCCGGTACCACGGCTTGCTCTTCACCACGGCGCTCCCTGCGGCGCCGCTCGCGGCACGGTTCGGGGCATGCGTCATTGCAACCTCCATCCAGGCACGGGCGGGGTTCACCGGCGCGCTCCACGCAGAGCAGAGGCGGCACTCCCGGGGGCAGGAGCGGCGTCGCGTACCGAGAGCCGACTGTGAAACCCCGTGCGACACCGGGTCCCGACCGGTCGCCGCACCAACTACCGGGTCAGTGAAGCCGGTCACAGAGGAGGAGGTCCACGACCAAAAACCGATGCCCCGTATAGGGCGTGCCTATACGGGGCTCGGTCACGGTGAACGGGCCTGTCGTCGCGACAGGGGCCCCACCGCTCAGCTGGTGGTGGGGACGGCGTAGGGGGTGACTTCGCAGTGATCGACCGAGTCGACCAGGCCCTCGCCACCGATCTCGATCCGGGTGGTCTTCTTGCCCTTCCCGGGCACCTTGACCTCTTCGCTCTCCTCGATGATGGTGATGCCGTCGGCGTCCAGGAAGGTGACCGACACCCAGAAGCGGCCTGTCTTCTCGTTGCCGTTCGTGACCTTGACCGTCGCGTACGGAGCAGTCTTGGTCGCGCAGCTCACCAACTTGGCCTTCGCGTCCTCCATCCGCTCGCCGCCCGGGGAGCTGGAGGAGGTGGAGCCGTGGGTCGGCCGCCGGTTGTAGGCGCCGCCGCTGGTACTGCTGCTCCCGTCGCCGCTGCTGCCGTACGCATCGTCATCGTCGTCGTAATCCGAACCCGATGTCGTCGACCCGGACGACCCGTAGCTGTCGGAGCTGTTCGACGACGAACTGTCGTGGTTCTGGCTCGAACTGCTGCAGCCGCCTCCGCCGCCTCCGCTGCTGTGGCGACTGCCACCGCCGTGACCCCGGCCTGTCGTGAAGCCGGTCAGGGCAAGCGCCGACAGCACCAGTGTCGCCGTGACCTTGAGTGTGCGCCCCCGATTTCTCATTGGATCATCCTAGCCACCGCTGCCGGTGCGACGGGCCGGGCGGTGCGCCGTCGGTGGGATGCCAACTCCAGGTGCAGCGGCAGGGGTTCAGGGCATCCGCCGGGGAGGGGCGACGCGCGTCTCCCCGGGCCGTCGGACCGCCGGGCCAGGAGCCGACGACTGATCGGCATCGCGTAAATGAAATCCATGGTCAACGGCCCGTCGGCGGAGTACGTGCCGACGTGCGGCTCCTCCAGTGGCGGGTGGAAAGAAGCGTGCATAAAACGGGAGACACGTACACACGTGGGACGAGGACGTCCCGCTGAAATGGAGAAGTGAAAATGGCCGCTGAGTCATTCTCTGCCGCGGGGGAAACTTCCGGGACCGGCGAACCTCTGGTTTCGACGTCGGTTCACTGGGGCACCGCGCAGCTCGGCGCCCCGACGCGCGATCAGCCCGCCCCGTGGCCGCAGGAAGCCGACCACGACACCGACGGCGTTCCCTCGGAAGCGACCGCGTACGACGCCGACGGTGGCCCCTCGGAACAAGCACCGCCCGACACCGGCGACGGAGCCTCGGAAGAGGCGCCGTCCGACACCGACGACGATGCGGTGGAAGAGCTCATACGCGTCGCCGTGGTGTCCCGGCCCCTGGACGACGTCGTCGACCTCGTCACCCTCCTGGAGCAGTCACCTGACGGTGTGACCACCGCAGCCTCGGTACTGCGTCTGGCGGCCGTGGCCCGCTCCGTCGACGACGTCACCCGGCTGGTGGAACTCCTGGGCCCGCCGGAACACCCCGCCGAGCACATGGACGAGGCCATCCGGCACGCCGCCGAGGAGCGGCCCATCCCGGAGGTGAGCCGTCTCGTCCACCTGCTGTCCCGCCCTCCGCACGATCCGCACAGCGGCGCCGAGGCGGTGCACGCCGCAGGGACGACCAGGTCTGTCGAGGATCTGATGCAGCTGATCGGCAGCCTGAGAGAGCAGAAGGGCGCCGACAGCACCGAGGCCGAAGCTCCGGACAGCACTCCGGACAGCACTCGGGGCAACTCCGGGGCCAAGGCCCCGGAAGCGCCGAGCGCGGCGTCCGCCGAGGCCGTCCGCCCCGTACCCGTCCCGGCGGCCGCGGTCACGCCCGCACAGGGCGCGACACCCCTGGTCTGGCTGCGTCGCGTGGCAGGCGTACTTCTTCTGCTCTGTGCGGCGGCTCATTTCCCGGTGAACTGGTCGGACGCCTCCACCCTCGGCCTCTCCGTCGCGCTCGGCGTCTCCATCCTCTGCGCTCTGGCGGGTGTGGCGCTGATCCTGAGCGGGTCACCGGTCGTGGCCGTGGCGAGCACCCTGGTGGCCGGTGCGCTGGCCGTCAGCCACCTCGTGGACGACCGGGTCGACTCCAAGACGCTCGCCTACGTGCTGCGGCCCGACGGGGTGGCAGCTCCCCTTCCGGCCCTGTCCGCGATGGTGGCTGCGCTGGCCGCACTGCTGGTCGTGGCGTTCACGGTCGCCGGCCTCAGGGCCGCGGCCAACCGCGCCCCCGCCGCGCGTAGTTAGGCGTACGCGAAGAGACACTCGCGCCCATCGGCGACGACATCGCCGATGGGCGCGAGCGCGTGTCCGTCAGCCGTCGGAACCGTTCGCCGCGTCGAGCCACGTACCGATGCTCGGCAGAGCCTCGGGCCCGCTGTCCTGCTCCACCGAGCCGACCAGATCCGCGATGGAGACCGCCTGCAGCGACGCGCGCCAGGCGGCATCGGCCGCACTCATCGCGCGGGCGATGGGGCACTGCTTGGTGCAGTCCTGGGGCGGTGTGCCGAAGGGGCCCCGCTGGCGGATCTCGGTGCACGTGAAGGCAGGGCTCGCCCCGTCGACGGCCAGGACGACGTCCAGGACCGCGATGTCGGCGGCCGGCTTGGTCAGGACGTATCCGCCCGTCTTGCCCTGGATGGACTTCACGAGGTCCGCCCGGGACAGGGCCTGCATCTGTTTGGCCAGGTAGCTGGGTGAGACGTCGTGCAGCTGCGCCAGTCGCGCGGCCGGGACCGGCTCGGTTGCCGCGGTCAGCACCACACAGCAGTGCAGTGCCCACTCCACGCCGCCGGACAGTTTCATGCGTCCTCCCAGTTGACTCGGACACAGGCTATCCGAGTATTATCTCGGACATCAGGTATCCGAGTTTGCGACAGCAGTGGGACTCGGTTCACAGAAGGGCACGATCATGAACATCACGGTCATCGGCGGCACCGGGCTGATCGGTTCCCAACTCGTCTCCCGGCTCCGTGAGGCAGGCCACGAGGTGGTCGCCTCCTCCCTGTCGACCGGAGTCGACCTGCTCACCGGCGCGGGCCTCGACCAGGCGCTCAAGGGCGCGGACACGGTCGTCAACGTGTCGAACTCGCCGACGTTCGACGAAGCGTCCCCGGACTTCTTCCGCACCACCACGGGGCAGCTGCTCGCCGCGGGGGAGCGCGCGGGCGTCCGTCATCAGGTCATCCTCTCCATCGTCGGAGTCGACCAGGTACCGCAGCTTGACTACTACCGAGCGAAGACGCTCCAGGAGGACCTGCTGCGGCAGGGGCCCACCCCGTACTCGATCGTGCGCGCCACCCAGTTCTTCGAGTTCATGGACGCGGTCATGTCCTGGACCGCCGACGAAGAGACCGTCCGGCTGCCCGCCACGCGCGTCCAGCCCATCTCGACGGCCGACGTGGTCCAGGCCCTCGCCGACGTCGCCACCGCCCCGCCGCTCAACGGCACGCTCGACGTCGCGGGCCCCGATGTCTTCCCGCTCGACGAGCTCGGCCGCCGCACGCTGTCGGCCCGCAAGGACCCCCGCAGCGTCGTCACCGACGAGACGGCGGGCATGTTCGCCGCCGTCGAAGGCGACGTTCTTGTCGCGGGCCCGGACGCGCGCGTGGCCGCCACCCGCTACGAGGACTGGCTCGGCGCCACCCGCTAGCCGACGCGCCTTGTGCTTGCTCTCGCTCCCCGGCACGAACCGTGTCAGGTGTCGGGGAGCAACCGCGTCAGGCCAAGAGCAGCATCGCCACCGCCACCATGCCGAGCAGCCCGATGTAGGCCCAGGCGTGAACGCGGTCGGGGATGCGCGGCGGGCGGCGTCTCAGCAGCGCGATGACCGGCAGAGCTCCCAGAAGCAGTGCGCCGGCGGCCCGGACGTCGATGAGACCCACCAGGTGCACCTGCGCGTCGGTCGCCGCGGGGACCGCCGCCACGCACAGGGACACCGCGGTGGCGGGGAGCGCGATGGCCAGGGTGAGGGGGTTGGCCAGCGCGGTCGCCACCCGCATCGTGTGCCCGGCCCGCCGCATCGCGGGGACGGTCATGACACTGCCTCCCACGCCGAGAAAGGCGGCCACCGCACCGATCGGTGCGCCGAGAGAGGGCGGCAGTGGACGTGGAGCGTCATCCGATGCCGCCTCGACCGGGGTGTAGGGGCGGAGGAAGCCGGGGCGCAGGAGCAGGTCCGTGATGGTGAGGCCGACGTACGCGATGAAGGCCCAGCTCGCCACATCGGCGGGAGCAAGGCGCGTGGCGAGCGCCCCGACCGAGGCCCCTGCCGCCAGCAGGACCAGCAGCCCGCCGCTGCCGCGGAGCGCGAGAAGCACCCGCCGCGGTGTGACGGCCGTCGCGAACGCCGCGTTCACCACCATCACCAGGGCCGACGTGGCCGTCGCCACCCGCATCGCGTCGCCGCCGAGCGCGGCGTCCGCCCACGCCACGACCGGCACCGCGACGAACCCTCCACCGAAGCCGAACAACACGGTCGTCACTCCGGTGAGGAGCCCCACCCCGGTCAACATCACGAAGTCCATGGGCCCCACCCCACCAGTCGCGACGGCCGTCCCGCATGCGATGGTCAGCCCTCTTCTTTCGCGTGTCAGCCACTAGCATGGGCGGGTGAAGAACGTCCCGCTGGCCGATGTCGACCACGTCGACCGGGCCGTCCTGCCGATCGGCACCGACTACCCGCCCGGCCACGTACTGGACTGGCACGAACACCGGCGCGCGCAGTTCCTCTACGGCGCCACCGGCGTCATGGTCGTCGACACCGCCGAGGGGACCTGGACCGTTCCACCCGAGCGCGCCGTGCTGATCCCGCCCGCCACGCGGCACCACGTCCGCATGCTGGGGGTGAGCACCCGGAGCCTCTACATCGAGCCGCGTGCAGTCCCCTGGTGGCCGGCCACCTGCACGGTCGTGGACGTTCCGCCGCTGCTGCGCGAGCTGCTCCTGGCCGCTGTCGAATTCGACGCCGACTACAGCCTCGCCGGGCGTGAGGGAAGCATCGCGGCGCTACTCCTGTACGAGATCGCCGAGCGCGCCCCGCTCCCGTTCCACGTGGGGATCCCGGCCTCCGCCGACCTCGCGCGCCTCTGCCGCGCGTACCTGTCCGCCCCGGACGCCGACGCCACCAACGCCGCCTGGGCCGCGAGCACGGCCATGAGCGAACGGGCCTTCACCCGGCGCTTCCGCTCCGAGACCGGTGACAGTCCCGCCGCCTGGAGGGGCCGCGCACGCCTGCTCGCGGCCGTCCCGCTGCTGCGCACCGCGTCGGTCAGCGAGGTCGGCGCCCGCATCGGCTACGCATCTCCCGCAGCGTTCACCGCCGCCTTCACCCGCGCCTTCGGTATGCCCCCTTCGCGCTTCACCGCGAGGCCGACGGCCACCTGACCTGCACATTTGCAGCGAAATCAGGCTGGATCGGCCTTGAGCGGGGCCGCGTACCCCGCCGAAGCCGTTTTCAAGCCCCGCAGACCCGTAAAAAGTCGCCGTGGCTGTGAGCCCACCCATAGGAGCCACGTCACATGCTAACGACGGTAGTAGAACCGCCGAGGCGCCCGCGGGCGGCCGCGAGTCCCCTGTGAGGCCTCTGACCAGGGCGTCCTGCGTACCGGGGTAGTACGTCACATCATTGCGTCCTGCTCCGGCCACCGCTAACCCTTGCTGAAGTTCCGGGGAGCCGGGATCGCACCGGGCGAATCCGCTCGGGTCGACCGAGCCCCCCACACAGACTTCGCATTGGAGAGTTACCCCCGCATGGCCATTACCGAGACGCAGACCCGCACCGGCCGCATCACCCGACTGCGCAAGATCTCCGTCGCCGGCATCGCCACCGCCGGTGCCGCGGCCGCGGCCCTCACGCTGGTCCCCTCGCCCGCCCAGGCCGCCGAGCCGACCGCGGCGACCACCAAGGCAGCCCAGGCCGCCAAGGCCGACAAGCCCTACGCTGACAACCTCGACGGCTGGATCAAGGAGTCCCTGGGCATCATGAAGGCCAAGGGCATCCCCGGCTCCTACGAGGGCCTGCACCGCAACATCATGCGCGAGTCCGCCGGTGACCCGAACGCCCAGAACGGCTGGGACGTGAACGCGCAGAACGGCACCCCGTCCAAGGGCCTGCTGCAGGTCATCCAGCCGACCTTCGACGCGTACCACGTCGCGGGCACCCCCAATAACCTGACCGACCCGGTCGCCAACATCACCGCGGCCGCGAACTACGCCGCCGACAAGTACGGCTCGATCGACAACGTCGACTCCGCCTACTGAGCAACCGGTCAACGAAAAGGGGCAGCGCATGCCGCACGAGAGCGGTGACGAGCAGCAGGCGCACATGGCCGACGGCCCCGCAGCGCCCGCCTACGGGCCCGCGCGTGTAAGGCGCTCCCGGCGCAAGCCGCGGAAGAAGACTCTGCGCTACGTCGCATGGGGCGCCCTGGGAGTGGTCCTGATCGGCGGAGGCGGTGTGGCCTACGCCTGGCAGCACCTCAACGGCAACATCCAGGGCACGGACGTGAACGCCGCCCTCGGGCACGACCGGCCGAGCCAGCAGAAGAACGGCTCGATGAACATCCTCCTGCTCGGGTCCGACTCCCGGGCGGGAACCCACGGCAAGTTCGGCAGCGGCGTCAGTGGAGCGCGCGCCGACACGGCGATGGTCCTGCACGTCGACAAGACCCACAAGAAGGCTTCGGTCGTCAGCATCCCGCGCGACACGATGGTCGAGCGGCCCCAGTGCGCGAAGCCGCACGGCGGCAAGGCGGCCGGCGCGCAGCAGGCCATGTTCAACTCGTCCTACCAAGTGGGCGGACCGGCGTGCACCGTGAAGACGGTCGAGAAGATGTCGGGCGTCCGCATGGACCACTACCTCGAAGTCGACTTCAAGGGATTCCAGAAGCTCATCGACGAGCTCGGCGGCGTGGACATCACCACCCGCAAGGCGATACACGACCCCAACAGCGGCCTCGCCCTGAGCGCGGGCAAGCACACGCTCAAGGGCAAGCAGGCACTTGAGCTCGTGCGCACCCGGCACGGCGTGGGCGACGGCAGCGACCTGGGCCGCATCCAGCTCCAGCAGGCGTTCATCAAGGCGCTGATCCACCGCGCCGACACCGTGGACCCGCTGGGCAGCCCCGCCAAGTCCTACGACCTGGCGGACACCGCGACCAAGACCATCAGCGCGGACTCCGAACTGGCCTCCGCGGACAAGCTCCTCGGTCTGGCCAAGGAGCTGAAGGGCATCAGCCCCGACCGCACCAACATGGTCACCATGCCGGTCACCTACGACGCCCAGGACTCGGGACGGGTCCTGCCACTGGACAAGGCATCGCACAAGGTGTGGTCCGCGCTGCGCCATGACCGGCCCATCCCGAAGTCCGCGACGCAGGACTCGGTGGGCGACAGGACCGACTCGCCGGTGACGGCGGGCACCTGACCCGCGTGCGGCCTGCCCCGGTTCCTCAGCCGGCCGCTGACTGCCCCGGCTTCGGGGAGTCGGGGCCGCGGCTGAGGACACCCGGCCACCATGCCGCCGGGCCGATGTCGCGCACGAGGGCCGGTACCAGAAGCGACCGGACGACCAGGGTGTCCAGCAGGACGCCGAAGGCGACGATGAACGCGATCTGGACGAGGAAGGCCAGCGGGATGATGCCGAGCGCCGCGAAGGTCGCCGCGAGGACGACCCCGGCCGAGGTGATGACGCCTCCGGTCGCGGTCAGCCCGCGCAACACCCCTTCGCGCGCCCCGTGGCGCAGTGATTCCTCGCGGACCCGGGACATCAGGAAGATGTTGTAGTCCACGCCGAGGGCCACCAGGAAGACGAATCCGTAGAGCGGTACGGAGGAGTCCGTGCCGCTGAATCCCAGCACGTGCTGGAAGACGAGGGCGGAAACTCCCAGAGTGGCAAGGAAGTTGAGCGCGACCGTCGCGACCAGCAGGACCGGCATGAGCAGCGACCTGAGCAGTCCGATCAGGATGACCAGGATGATCGCGAGGACCACCGGGACGATGAGCAGGCGGTCGTCCTCGGCGGTCCGCTGCGTGTCGTACTGCTGCGCGGTGTAGCCGCCGACCAGTCCGTCGGCCCCGTTCACCGCGTGGACGGCGTCGCGCAGCCGCGCCACGGTGTCCTTCGCCGCGTCGCTGTCGGCGGCGTCCCGCAGAGTGGCGTCGATGCGTACGCGGCCGTCGACGACGAGCAGTTCATCCGCGCCCGCCCCGCCCGCAACCGGCCGGCCGGACGCGCTCACGGCCGCGGCGGAGGACACCCCGTCGGTGCGTTCGACGGCGGCCGTGACCTGCTCGGCGCGGTCCGCATCCGCGATCACGACGGCAGGATTGCCCGAGCCTCCGGGGAAGTGCGCGCCGAGCGTCTGCTGTGCGGCCACCGAGGGCGCGTCGTTGACGAAGATCTCGTCCAGGGGCACGCCCTTGGAGCTGAGCGTGGGGGCGAAGGCGGTGCAGATGAGCAGGCCCACGAGAGTGCTCGCCCAGACCTTGCGCGGCGCCCGGTCGACGAGCGAGGCGATCTTGGTCCACACGCCCTGCCCCGCGGACTTCTCCGTGGCCGCCTTGGGCTTGGCGGGCCAGTACGCCGTACGCCCCAGGAGGATCAGGACCGCGGGCAGGAAGGTCAGCGTGCTCAGGACGGCGCAGGCGATGCCGATGGCGCCGACGGGCCCGAGCGCGCGGTTGTTGGTGAGGTCGCTCAGGAGCAGGGCGAGCAGGCCGAGCGCGACCGTGGCGCCGCTGGCGACGATGGGGCCGAGTGACCGGCGCAGGGCCGCCCGCATGGCGGTGACCCGGTCGCGGCCGACGGCCAGTTCCTCACGGAAGCGCGCGGTGAGCAGCAGCGCGTAGTCGGTCGCGGCGCCGATGACCAGGATGGAGAGGATGCCCTGGACCTGGCCGTCGACCCGGACGATGTCGTGGTCGGCCAGTACGTAGACGATTCCGCAGGCGAGGCCGAGGGCGAAGACGGCTCCGAGGATGATGACCAGCGGAAGCAGCAGGCTGCGGTAGACGAGCAGCAGAATCACCAGGACGGTGATCAGGGCCACCCCGAGCAGGAGGCCGTCGATGCCGCCGAAGGCGTCCGACAGGTCGGCCTGACTGGCGGCGGGACCGGCCACCTGGGCATCGGTCCCGGGCACCCGGGCCGCGGCGTCCCTGACCTTCTCCAGGGTGCCTTCCAGTTCCTCGCCGAGGTCGGGCCGCAGTTGGACGACACCTTGCAATGCCTGGCCGTCCTTGGACAGCACGGCCGGGGATGCCGGGCTGGTGACCCCTGACATGTCACTCAGGGAAGCCAGCGCCCGGGTGGCGGCGCTCTTCTGGGCCTGATCGATTCCGTCGGCCCGCGTGTCGCCGTCCGCGGTCCAGACGACGATCGCGGGGAGGGTCTCCTCCTGACGGAACTTCCGCTGTGCGTCGATGACTTGCGTGGACTCGGCGTTCTGCGGCAGGAAGGCGGACTGATCGTTGGTGGCGACCTCGCCGAGCTTCCCGGCGTACGGCCCGAGCGTGCCGCCGATGCCGAGCCAGGCGACGAGCAGGACGACGGGGGCAAGCCAGCGTGCCACGCGCGTACCTGTGGACATGGATCTCCTTGCGGACTCGATACCTCAATGGATAAGAATCTCAATGATTGAAGCATCTTGTTCGTCACGGGTACTCGGCGGGTGCCCGAACCTAGCGCTGACGCCCTCGCAGCTCGGAGAGCTCCTCGTTCATGGCGGCCAGGAAGCGCACCACCACGGCCAGTTCGTCCTCGCTGAACCGCACGCGAGCGTTCTCCGTCGCGGCGGCCAGCGGCTGGAAGAAGGTGCGTGCCGCCGACTTGGCTCCGGGTGCGTAGTGCAGATGCACCACCCGGCGGTCCTCGCTGTCCCGCGACCGGCGGATGTGTCCGGCCCGTTCAAGGCGGTCCAGGCAGGCGGTGACGGCGCCCGAGGTCAGCCCCAGATGGTCGCGCAGCCGTCCGGGAGTGAGCGGGCTGTCCGAGTCCAGAATGGCCGCCAGCGCCTGGACGTCGGTCGCGTGCAGGTCGTGACCGGCGGCGAAGCCGTGGATCAGCCGGTTGATCTCGCCGTTCATGCGCCGCAGCTGCACCGCGAACGACTGCAGATCTGTCGGCTCCGGCGCCGATGCCGCACTGCCGCTGGACGCTGAATCCTCTGTACTGGCCACACGCGCAGCTTATAGATCGCGCACCGGCGCACTCCCGCCACCCGTCACCCGCCATCCGTCACCCGCCATCCTTCACCCGCAGGTCGCAGTGGCTCCGGCGTCATGAGGAGGCGGCTCATAGCTCACCCCGTACACGCGGGCGAACCGGTTGGCGGGCGCCGCCGACCCGCCGAGCCGCTCCAGGAAGAACGCGCGCGCCATCGACTCCATCTGCTCACCGCTCACGTACACGACCCACCGGTTGGACGCCGCGTTGAAGCGGGCCGCGTCCACAGCCGACTCCAGACCCGACGCGGGGGCGTGCCGGAGTCGCCCGCGCAGCGCGAGGAACCGCCTCAGGGTGTCCAGCTCCGAGCGGCGCAGACCCACTTGCTGCAGTCCGGGCGAGGGGGCCTCGGCGGTCGACGGAGCGGCCCGCACCTCTGCGTAGAGGAGCGCATCCCACCCGTCGTCCGTCAATTGCACCGCCCACGGGGCCGGCGGACCGGCCCGCGCGGGCAGCTCGGCCTGATCCTCGCGGGTCTCGCGGGGTGCCGCCCGAAGCAGCCCGAGCCTCAGCAGGGGGCCCGTGGTGCGTTCATCAAGTCCGGGCCCTGCCGTGGCCCATCCATCAGTTGTGCGCTGCATGTCAGCCACGTGCCGCAGCAGCGCGTAATGCCCGGCCGAGCGCCGCATCCCTGCCCCTCCCGCCAAACAGTGCGTTGCCGCGACGCTAGCGTGCACCCCCGGCCGTAGGGGTGCTGTTGAGGTGGTCTACGCCCGAAATCGGTGTGGCACCAGGGGTGGTCGAACACGCGAACAAGCGAACAAGCAGTGCCCGTTCGAGCCGCCAGTGGGCACTGCACCTGTTTGAGATCAATGGAGATGGCTACTCGATCACAGCGAAGGCACAGCGCTGTGCGACGTAGGCGCCGGTCGGTTGGGACAGACAGCCACCGGCGCTGCCGCATGCACGGAAACAACAAACTCTGGCCATGAATGTGTGGGATCTGCGATGCTCACCTCATCAGCGGTCCTGCCGGCCCGACAGAGGCGGCGTGAGCAGACGAGAGGCAGAGCGGGTGGCTTCCTCATCGGACTCCCTCAACACACCGGCACTGAAACGCCATCGCGACCCCGTGCGACAGGCTCCCGAAGATGACTGCGCGGAAGAGGCTGCCGAGATCAAGGCGCTGCGCACCGAGGTGAACGACCTTCATCGCGCCCTGGAGTCCCATCCCGCCATAGACCAGGCGCGGGGCATGCTGATGTCGCTCGGCCCG
Source organism: Streptomyces sp. NPDC047525 (assembly GCF_040643025.1). Lineage (NCBI taxonomy): Bacteria > Bacillati > Actinomycetota > Actinomycetes > Kitasatosporales > Streptomycetaceae > Streptomyces > Streptomyces sp. NPDC047525. The sequence continues at coordinate 117,634 of NZ_JBEYTL010000001.1, read as the reverse complement.
TGTACCGCGGATGAGGCGTGGGGGATTCTGGTCGAGGTGTCGCAGAACTCCAACACCAAACTGCGGGCAGTGGCCGAAGAGCTGATCGCCACGACGGAGGGCGAGCCGCTGCCCAGCGCGATCCGCGCGGCGCTCGCCGAGGCGCTGAGAAAGCGGCACGAAGCTGCGGGATGATTCGCCCGTCCTTCACAAGCGCGAGCCGGTGACCTTGCCGTGAGTCGACAGGCCACCGGCCGCGGCAGCGCTCCGTGACAGTTCAGGCCATCAGGCGGTCAGCCGGGGTCAGCCGGTCAGTTCGGCGAGGTCGGCGGCGTCCAGGCGCAGTCCGGCCGCGGCGAGGTTCTCGGCGAGGTGGTCGGGTGAGCCGGTGCCCGGGATGGCCAGCATGTTCGGTGAGTTCGCGAGCAACCAGGCGAGGGCAACCTGCGCGGTGGTCGCCTCGTGCCTCTTGGCGACCTGCGTGAGGCGGCCGTGCTCGATCGGGTCGAAGCCGCCACCGAGAGGAAAGAACGGCACGTAGGCGATGCCGTGCTCCTCGCAGCGCGCCAGCACGGCGGCGTCATCGGGGTGGTGCACGTGGTACTGGTTCTGCACCGCGACGACCGGTGCGACGCCCCGCGCCTCGTCGAGCTGCGCCGCATCGACGTTGCTGACCCCCAGATGCCGGATCAGACCCTCGTCGCGCAGTTCCGCCAGGGCCGCGAACCGGTCGGCCAAGCTCTCGCCGCCCGGCTCGCTCATGCCCCCGACCCGCAGGTAGACGAGGTCGAGGCGGTCGAGACCGAGAGCGCGCAGATCCTCGGTCACAAGACCGCGCAGCTGCTCGGGCCCGGCCTGGCCGGTGGGCATGCCGTCCGCGCCACGCAGCGGGCCGACCTTGGTGGCGATCAACAGCTCGGCCGGGTAGGGCGCGAGAGCCGTGCGGATCAGGTGGTTGGCGCTCACCTCGCCCCGGGCGTAGAAACCGGCCGTGTCGATGTGGTCGACACCTGCCTCGACCGCCTGCCGCAGGACCGCGACACCGGTCTGCGGGTCGCGTGCCGGCCCGGTGAACGTGCCTGCCGCCAGGCGCATCGCGCCGAAGCCCAGGCGGTTGACGCGGCGGTCGCCGCCCAGCATGAACTGGCCGCTCGCAGCGGCCGTGATCTGTGTGGTCATGTCCCCACCCTCGCCCCGCGAGGCCCGATCGAGGACCGGATGGCAACGTTTTGCCACGAGCGTGCGTAAGACTGGGAGGGTGACCGACCACACCACGCAGACAGTGCACGGCGAGAGGCAGTTGGCCGCGCTGACCGCCCAGCTCTTCGGCGAGACGACGCGGGAGTTCTTCTGCGCCGCCAACGACCTGCACACCTGGACGCGGCCCGAGGCCAGAGAGTCGGTCGTGCGTCGCCTGCGCCCCCGGACCGCCGACGGCATGGTCGTACGCAAGCTCTACACACCTGCCGTACTGGCCGACGAGGGACAGCGGTTGCACCTGTTCGACATCGAGGCCGCCGGCGGCCAGGTGCGCGTCCGGGCCGCGGCACTGCCGCACGAGACGATCATCATCGACCGCCGGGTGATGATCCTCGCCGGCCGCGGTGGCGCACGCGGCCGCGAGTTCACGATCACGACCGCACCGGCCCTCGTCGGTGGCGTCCACGCCCTGATGTGCGCCACGTGGGACGCGGGCACGCCTCTCGCGGACTACCTGCGGCGCGAGACCGAGGGCCTGGACGCCGACTCGCTCGCCGTGCTGCGGGCGCTCGCTGCCGGACTCACCGACGCCGTGGGCGCGCGCAGCGTCGGCATGTCCGTGCGGACCTACCGCAGGCGGGTCGCCGATCTGATGACGGCTCTGGCGGCCGACTCGCGATTCCAGGCCGGCGTCAACGCAGGCCGGCTGGGCCTCGCCGGAAGCTGAGCCGCTGCCCGTGCGCCGCCTCTGCGGGCCGTCGGCCTCGCGGCACGGCTCGGCGCGCGACCGGCGGCGTCCGGTCGCGACCGGGACCGTCCCCCCGCCGCCCGGCTCCTCTGTGAGCATCGAGCTCCCAGCGGTGGCGCGCGGCTCAGGAGGCCGGAATGCGTACGTGGCAGGAATGGACGGCAGCAGTGCGGCTGCTGTGGCGAGCCGGGCCCCGGCACACCGTCGCACTCGCCGTGACCGTGGTCTGCGGGGCGCTCACCGGCCCGCTCATCGTGGTCGCGACCGGGCGGCTCGTGGGCGAGCTGCCCGGCGCCGTCGATGCGGGCGCCGGGTCGGCCGCCGCCCGGCGCGCACTGGCCGCCCTGATCGCCTTCGGCGCGCTGACCCTCGTACGCACGGGACTGCGCGCCCTGGACAGCGGGCTCGCGGCGGTACTGCGGCTGCGTGCGGCCAGCGTGGTGGAGGACCGGGCCATCGCGGCCGGGACCGGTCCGGACGGCATCGGACACCTCGAAGAGCCGGGCTACGCCGACACCCTGCGCCTGGCCACCGAACAGGGCACCCGGCCGGACCAACTCGCCTCCCTGCTGCCCGAGATCGTGCGCCCGAGGCTCGAAGGAATCGGTCTCCTCGTCCTGTTGGCGCCGCTCGCCTGGTGGGCGCCTGTCCTGCTCGGGCTCGCGGCGGTGCTGACCTACCGCTCCTACCTGCGGCTGTCGCGCCAGGTGCACGGCAGCATGGAGTCGGCGAGCGCGGTGATCCGAAGGGCGGGCTATCTGCGGTCACTTGCCGTGGATCCCGAGCCCGCCAAGGAGATACGCGTCTTCGGGCTCGGTGACTGGCTCGCCGACCGGATGACGGCCGTCTGGCAGTCGGGCATGGCCAGGGTCTGGGCCAGTAGAGGAGAAGCCGCGCGGCGAGCCTATGGGGCCGTGGCGTTCGTGGTCCTCGCGGAGGGCGTGGTCCTGGGGTACGCGGCCTTCGCCGCCGCGCGCGGCGACCTCGGGCTCACCCAGCTCGTGATCAGCGCCCAGGCGGCGCTCGCGCTGCCCGCGCTCGGCTGGGTCGGCGACGACGACCTCATGGTGCGTGACGCGCTGCTGGGGCTGAGGTCGCTCGCCGCGCTGGAGTTGCGGGGGACCGCCGACAGCAGGGCCCGGGGTGACGTGCCGGGCCCTGCTGTCGGCGACCGGGGTGGTTTCCGCGCCGACGGACAGAGTCCGGCCCGCAGCGGTCACATCAACGGCCGGGCTCCGGCAGCCCACGGCCGCATCGCCTTCGAATCCGTGGACTTCACCTATCCCGGCACGACCAAGCCCGTCCTGCGCGGGCTCGATCTTCAGATCCCGGCCGGGGCCTCCGTGGCGATCGTCGGGGCGAACGGATGCGGCAAGACGACGCTGATCAAGCTCCTCGCGCGGCTGTACGAGCCGGATGCCGGGCGCATCACGGCGGACGGCGCGGACGTACGGGAGTGCGACGCGCGGCAGTGGCGCCGAGGAATCTCCGTCGTCTTCCAGGACTTCGTGAAGTATCCGCTGACGCTGCGCGACAACGTGGCGATGGGCGCACCGGACATCGGCGGCGACCCGGACGCCCTGGAGCGCGCCCTGGAACTTGCCGACGGCGGCGAGCTGCCCCGCGGGCTCGGCGCGGGCTGGGACACCGTGCTCTCCCGGCAGTTCGCGGGCGGTGCCGACCTGTCCGCCGGTCAGTGGCAGCGGGTCGCGCTCGCCCGTGCGCTCCTGGCCGCACGCTCGGGCGCGGTGCTCGTCCTCGACGAGCCCACCGCACATCTCGACGCGCGGGCGGAGGCCGACTTCTTCGACCGTTTCCTGACGGTCAGCGGGGGCGCCACCACGGTCCTGGTCTCGCACCGCTTCTCAGGCGTACGCAGGGCCGGTCTCATCCACGTCATGGACGGCGGGCGGATCGTGGAGAGCGGCACGCACGACGCGCTGATGGCGCTCGGCGGCAAGTACGCCCGGATGTACCGGCTGCAGGCGGAGCGATTCGTCGACGATGATGCGGGCCGGGGTGATGGAGGCGGAGCTGGTGCGGGCGCCCGGGACGATCGTGCTCCTGCCTGCGAACCCGTGGCGTTGCCACCGAAGGCATCGGTGGCGTCGCCCCGGCCGGAGGACGAGACGCCGGACGGCCCCGGCGGCGGCGACTCTCCTGAGATGTCCGAAAGCGGTTGGCGCAGCGTGCTCGACGCGCTGCGCACCCTGGTCGCCGAGTCCTTCCGGGAGTCGTGGAAACTCGCCGTGCTCGGGCTGCTGCTCGTGCCCGCCGCGGCCGGACTCGCGGCTCTGCAGGCCCTGTGGCTGCGGTCCATGGCCGAGGGCGCACAACAGGAGCTGCTGGAGTCCACGTTGACGGCGGCGCTCCTGCTGGTGGTGAGCCTCGGGGTGTGGGAGGCGGTCGAACTGGCGGCCATCGGCGCCAGGATCGGGCTCAGTGAGCGCGTGGGCTTCGCCTTCGACCGGTTGCTGGCCCGCATCGCCGCGGGCATCCCCGGGCTCCGCCACCAGGAGTCGCCCGCGTTCCAGGACCGGCTCCACCTGCTGCGCGACCGCACCCTGGCCATGGGAGCGCTGCTCAACTGGGTGCTCAACCTGCTCGAACAGCTCGGCGGCTTCCTGGTGACCGCCGCGCTCCTCGCCACCGTCCACCCCGCCCTGCTGGTGCTGCCGCTCATCGGGGCGCTCGCCCTGCGCCTGCAGATTTCCGCCCGCGGCGTCATCGCCCGCGCCCAAGAGGCGACGGCGGTCGACTACCGGCTCGCCGCGCGCCTCGCCCGCCTTGCCACCTCACCGGAGGCGGGCAAGGAACTGCGCGTCTTCGAAGCCGGGCCCGAACTGTGGTCCAGGGTGGGCGAGTTGCGCAGCCGCGCGGACGGCGTCGCGAGCCGGGCCCAGTGGCGGTTCGCCGCGATCGGCTGCGCGGCGGGACTGCTCAACTCGCTCGGCCTGATCGGAGCGGTCGCCTTCGTCGTGCAGCTCGCGGTGACCGGTCACACCAGCCTGGGCGCGGTCCTGCTCGCCGTCGTCCTGGCGGGACGGTTCACCGGTCATGTCGGCGGACTCGTGCAGGCCACGGGGGCCGTCGTCGAACTCCTGCAGAGCGCCGAGCGGTTGCGCTGGCTGCGGACCTACGCGGAGCGGGCGAATCCGGCGCCTGCGGTGACCGCCGCTTCCCCCACGACGGCTTCGGGCACCGCTTGGGCTGCCGTGCCGTCGGTGCTGCGGCAGGGCATTGCCGTGGAGGGGCTGACCTTCCGCTATCCGGGCACGGCGGCGATGACACTGCGAGACGTCGATCTGCGGCTACCGGCCGGGGGAGTGGTGGCCCTGGTCGGTGAGAACGGCTCCGGAAAGACCACCCTGGTCAAGCTGTTGTGCCGGATGTACGAGCCGACGCTGGGCCGGATCACGGTCGACGGGGTGCGTCTCGACGCCCTGGCGCCGGAGCAGTGGCGCGAGCGTCTCGGAGCCGCCTTCGAGGACTTCGCACGCTTCGAGTTCGTCCTCCGCGAGGCGGTCGGTGTCGGGGATCTGTTGCGGATCGCCGACCCGCGGGCGGTCGTCGGAGCGCTCGGCCGGGCCGGGGCCACCGACCTGCCCGGCACGCTGCCGGACGGTCTGGAATCCCAGCTGGGCAGCCGCTGGGAGCGCGGGACCGACGTGTCGACGGGCCAGTGGCAGAAGCTGGCGCTCGCGCGTGCCCTGATGCGGCAGGACCCGCTCCTGCGCATCCTGGACGAGCCGACCGCGTCCCTGGACGCGGAGACCGAGCACGTCATCTTCGAGCGCTACATCGAGGCCGCGCGCCGACCCCGGCCGGACGGCGGCCGCCCGGACACGGTCACGCTGCTGGTCTCGCACCGCTTCTCGACCGTACGCAGCGCCGACCTCATCGTCGTGCTCGACCACGGACGGGTCGCCGAGACGGGCACGCACGAGGAACTGCTGAGGCGAGGCGGCCTCTACGCGCAGATGTACGGGCTCCAGGCGCGCGCCTACCTGTGAGTGGGGCCTCCGGCGCGCTGCCGCTCAGTCCAGTTCGGGCAGGATTCCCTCAGGGCCACCGGCGTCCATGATTCCGCGAAGGGACGCCATCATCGCGTCGACCCCTCCGGTCGGGACGATGACGAGGTCGGGGCACTGGAAGAACGCGCCGCCCGCGCATTCGCCCGTCTGCTTCCAGCGGTCCATGACCTCGGCGATCTCGCGGAGCGTCATGAAGGTGGCACTCCACCTCGTTCCGTCGGGCAGGCGGAGCTCGACGTCGACGTTCTCGACGTCCTCGGCGCGGTCGTCGGCGCCCAGCATGAAGAGAGCCGAGAACCGGTCGTCCTCGACGACGTACTGCGGGTCACTTTGCCCGCCCATGACGGTGAACTGCATCAGTGGGCCTGCCTTTCGACGGTAGGGCATGGTACTCCGCCTGCTGATGGCCGAAGTTGACCCCTGTGCGACCATGGATTCTGAGTGGCATGTTTGCATGTGTCCATGATCATTACCGCACAGCAAACATCCGAGCAGCAGACGTACGTGGACCGCATCCTGGAGCACTGGAACAAGGACGAGGATGCCGAAGCGCTCGTCCAGGGTGCGCAGCGGCTGACCCGGGGTGAGGCTCGGCGGCGGCTGTTCGGTCTGGGGCACGCGCTGCGCCGGCAGGGACTGGAACCCGGCGACGGAGTGGGACTGTTCCTGGCCAATCGCGTGGACTCCGTCCTGGTGCAGCTCGCCGTCCATCTCATCGGCTGCCGCGTCGTGTTCCTGCCGCCTGAACCGGGCCCCGGCGAGCTCGCCGCACTGGTCGAGCAGTCCCGGGCGCGCGCCGTGGTCACCGACCCGGTCTTCGCCGGGCGGGCCGCCGACGCCGCGGGACGCAGCGTCCACGCGCCTGTACTGCTGAGCCTCGGGCCCTGCGAACTGCCGTGCACGGACCTGCTGACCCTGGCGGCCGAGTGCCCCACGGCGCGCCCCGAGGGCGTGCCCGCCCCGGGAGCTGACGAGGCCGTCACCGTTCTCTACACCGGCGGCACCCTGGGCCATCCCAAGCTCGCCGCGCACACCCACCGGCTCTACGACACGGTGGTGGACCTCGCGGACGGCGCCCCGGAGGACTCCGGATCCGCCTTCTTCCCGACCATGGACGCGGACACGGACCGGGTGCTCGCCGCCACACTGCTCACGCACGGCAGCGGCCATCTCACCTCGATCCAGGCGCTGGTGACAGGGTCCGTCCTCGTCGTGCTGCCCGAGTTCGAGGCGGGCGCGGCGCTGGCGGTACTGCGCGAGGAGCGGATCACCGCCACCATGTTCGTACCGCCCATGCTGTACGCGCTCCTCGACCACCCGGAGTGCGTGCCGGGCGTCCTCCCCGCGCTGCGGCGCATCGTCGTCGGCGGCGCGGCTTCGTCGCCCAGCCGGCTGCAGCAGACGGTCGAGGTCTTCGGACCCGTGCTCAGCCAGGGCTACGGGCAGTCGGAGGCGCTCGGCATCGCCGCCTTCGGCGCGGAGGATCTCGCCTCGGAAGGAGCCCGTCGCCCCGAGCTCTGGCGCAGCTGCGGTCGCGCGATATCCGACACCCAGATCGAGATCCGTGCCGATGACGGTGTGACCGCGCTGCCCGTCCGGCAGGTCGGCGAGGTGTGTGTCCGGGGCAAGGCCGTGATGCTCGGCTACTACGAGGACCCGGAGCGCACCGCGGAGGCGCTGCGCGACGGCTGGCTGCGCACCGGGGACATGGGCTACCTCGACGCCGAGGGATACCTCTATCTCGTCGACCGGGCCAAGGACATCATCGTCACCGGCAGCACCAGCGACAACGTCTACTCCCGAGTCCTCGAGGACTTCCTGCTCACGATCCCCGGGGTGCGCAACGCGGCGGCGCTCGGCGTGCCGGACGAGGAGTTCGGGGAGGCCGTGCAGATCTTCCTGGCCACGGCCGATGGCGCCGACGTCGACCCGATCACGGTCGGCGCGGCGGTGACCGCCGAGCTGGGAGACCTGTACACGCCCCGGAAGACGGTCCTGCTGGACCGGCTGCCGACGACCAAGGTCGGCAAGGTGGACAAGAAGGCGCTGCGTGCCGAGTGGGCGAGCGCAGCCCTGACGACGCCGTAGGCGCCGCCGCCGAACGTCGGGGATCCGCTCCGGGACGAAGGGCGTACCTGGCCGTCTCGCGGTCCTCGGCGATCACGGCGCTAGGGTGCGGACGTATGACCGATCGTGTTCTGGAGCTCTTGCGGACCCGGGCCGACCTGGCCGAACTGGCCGCGTTCCCCTTCAACTTCGATGTGAGCCGTGCGTATCACGTCGAGGACGTGCACCTGGCCTCCGGTGCGTCGTTGGAGCCGATCGCCGGCGACGACACCGGCGGCACGTACTTTCTCTGCGCGGGATCGGCCGTGCTCCACGCGTCGTCCGAAGGGGACGCCGTGCTCATCGCCGACAGCGTCACCGAGGCGCTCGAGATGCTCGTCCGGCTGCCCGAGTGGTGCGAGGAGCTGACCTCAGAGCTGGACGAGGAGGGCCTTCGTGCCCACGTGCGCGCGGCGGACGACGAGGCGCGCGAGGAGTTCGCCCCCGACCTGGACGCGCAGCGAGTGGCGTTGATCAGTGGCCTCGGCCTTCCGGAGCGGCCTTTGGTGGAGCTCTTCGCGCTGATGGAGTCGGCCGCCGGGCGTACCGAGCCGGACCACGTCCTGCTCAACTCCCGTGACCTTCTGGCGTATCGACTGCACGAGTCCTACCGCCGTCCGCTGCGGGAGTTCGTGCTCCGGCCAGGACGGGAGACCCTGGATCGGATGCGCACCGGCGACCTGGGCGCCCGCGACGCGGCAGCGGCCGATCCGGTGCTGCGGGCAGGTGTGCTGCGGGCGGCGCAGTTCGACCGGGGTCAGGGCGACCTGCCACTGCTGCGGTTCCTGTTGGAGTGCGAGAGCGCCGAGCGCACCGAGTGGTTCGAGGAACGGCGCCTCGCCGCGGTGTTGGTGGCGTCGCACGGGCGGGACGAGGATGTCCCGCTGCTGCGCTCGGCCGCCGCAGGGCACGTCACCGACGGTCTCGGAGCACGGGAATGGTCCCGCGCGGAGGAGGCGAGGCGGTTCGGACGCGACGTGGCCGCGGAGAGCGAGTTCACCTGGGTCGAACTGGCCCACCGGCAGGGGCACGTCGAGCACGCCCGGGTCGCACTCATCCGCATGCTGGACGACACGGGCCCGCACGCGGACCGCCTCCGGGAGCTGAGCCGCGCGCTGGAGCGCATCGGCGACCACGCGCAGGCGGCGCGCGCCCAGTTCTTCCTTGTCTCACTCCAGGACACAGGGTGGGAGCGGGCCTCGGAGGCGTACGTCCTTGCCCGTCTGGAGCGCCTCAAGGGCGACCTCGCCGCAGCGGGGCGCGCGTTGAAGCGGGCTCGGGAGGCGGTCGGCGCGGAGGGGGCCGCCCCGGACGGAACGGTGGATCAGTGGCACCGGCGAGGGCTCGGCCGGCTCATCACGGAGCAGCACCTGGAGCTGACGCTGGCCGCGATCGACGCGGCTGACGAGGACTTCGCACGGGCGACGATGGCGCATGCCCGGCGCCTGCTCGCCTCGATAGGCAAGGAGTCGGCGAAGGCGCTCGGTCCGCTGTCCACGCGCGCGAAATGGGCGGTGGCGGGGCTGGGGAGGCAGGGCGGTTGAGCGCAAGCGCCTCGCGTGGATGGATCCGTCCGGGGACGTAATCCCCGGGGTGAGTACCTCTCACCGGATGTGGACCACAGGGCGATGGGGAACGCCCCCGCCGTCCCTAGCGTGGAGGCACCGGTCGACGAGAGGACTTCAGTGAGACGCATATCCCTGGTGGGGGCCGCCGTAGCCATGGCGCTGGCGGGATCCGTGAGCGCGCCGACTGCCTCTGCCGACACCACAGCGGACCCGTCGCCCACGACGGCATTGGTGTTGCCGGAGCCATCGGGGCGCCACCCGGTCGGCAGGGCCACCGTCCATCTGGAGGACGAGGGCCGCCCCGACCCCTGGGTGCCGTCGGTAGCCCGGGAATTGATGGTCTCCCTCTGGTATCCAGCCGTGAGGGCGTCCAGCACACCCGCCCCCTATATGACTCCCGCCGAGTCCGCGCAGTACATCGAGGCCAACGAACTGGGCCTGCCGCCCGACCTGTTCAGCAAAGTGATCACCCACTCCACCGCCGATGCCAAGCCTTCTGGAACTCGGCGCGGGCTGCCCCTCGTCGTACTGTCCCCGGGCTTCGGCATGCCGCGCGCCACGCTCACGGGACTTGCCGAGGAACTCGCGAGCCGTGGCTACGTCGTCGCCGGGATCGGGCACAACTACGAGGCCAGCGGCATCTCGTTCCCCGACGGGCACACCACCCCTTGCGCGGTGTGCCAGGACCCGGACTATCCCAAGGTCGGCGCGGTCCGGGCCGAGGACGTCTCGTTCGTGCTCGACGAACTCACCTCGGAGCGACCTGCGTGGAAGGGCGGCACGCTCATCGACGCCGACCGCATGGCCATGGCCGGGCACTCGGCCGGTGGGTTCAGCACGGTCCCGGCCATGCTGCGCGACCCGCGCATCAAGGCCGGGGTCAACATCGACGGCAATTTCCACTTCCCCGATGACACCCCGCTGGACCGGCCGTTCCTGATGCTGGGAAAGGCTCGTCACGTGCCGGGCGCCGAGCCGACGTGGGACGAGACGTGGACCGAACTGGCCGGATGGAAGCGCTGGTTGAGCGTCGAGGGCACGGAGCATCTCTCCTTCACCGACTTGGCGCCCCTGGCCAAGCAGCTCGGCATGCCGCTCCAGGACTTGGACGGCGATCGCAGCGACGCCGTCACCCGCGCCTACGTCGCCGCATTCGTCGACAAGCACCTGCGCGGCAGCAACACACGACTGCTGGATGGTCCCTCGGCACGCTACCCGGAAGCGCGGTTCCATCGACCCTGATGCGAGCCCTGGCCTCAGTGGCCAGTGTTCACGCGGAGGTTCGCTCAGGTGCGCGCGAGGCCGATGTGACCGCCTGCGGGGCGGGTACGGGTGCGGGAGCAGGCCCGGCTGCGGCGGCTCGGCGCCGGCGTCCCACTGACGCGATGACGCTGGTGAGCACGCCCGCGAGCAGCCCCCAGAACGCGGACCCGATGCCGAGCAGCGTCACACCCGAGGCCGTGGCGAGGAAGGTGACGACGGCCGCCTCCCTGGATGCGGGGTCCGACAGGGCACTGGCCAGGGACGCCTCGATCGTGGCGAGCAGGCCGACCCCGGCGACGGCCAGGACGAGCGCGTGCGGCATCGCGGTGAGCAGCGAGGCGACGGTCGCGCCTAGCAGGCCGACGCACAGGTAGAAGACGCCCGCCCACACGGCTGCGAGGTAGCGCTGCCGGCGGTCGGGGTGGGCCGATTCGCCGGTGCAGATCGCGGCGGTCATCGCCGCCAGGTTGATGCCGAACGCCCCGAACGGCGCGAGCACGGCCTGCACGGCACCGGTCCACGTCAGGACGGGCGAGACGGGCACCTCGTAGCCGGACCCCCGCAGCACGGCGACGCCGGGCAGGTTCTGCGAGGCCATGGTGACGACGAACAGCGGGACGCCGACGCTGATCAGTACCTTCCAGTCGAACTCGGGAGCCGTGAACACCGGATGCGCGAGCGAAAGACGGACCCGTTCCAGATGCCAGCCCCCGGTGAGGACGGAGGCGACGACCCCGCCGCCGAGCGCGATGAGGACGGCGTAGCGGGGGAGCAGCCGGCGCGCGAGGAGGTAGAGCACGAACACCGGAAACGCGATCGCGAAACTGCCGCCCATCTGGGAGAACAGCCCCGTCCCGAAATCGAGCAGCACACCGCCGAGCAGCGCCGACGCGAGCGGTACCGGGATCCGGTCCATGATCCGCGCGAACCATCCCGTCAGACCGCTCACCGCGATCAGCGCGCCGCTGAACACGAACGCGCCCACGGCCTTGCCCATGGACACCCCGCTCAGGCTCGTGGCGAGCAGGGCGGCTCCCGGCGTCGACCAGGAGGTGACGATCGGGGCCTTGTACCGCAGCGAAAGACCCACGCAGGTCACGGCGATCCCGACGCCGAGCGCCAGCATCCACGAAGAGACCTCCCGCGCATCCGCTCCCGCGGCCCGCGCCGCGGTGAACACGAGGGCAGCGGCACTGGTCACCCCGACGGTGACCGCGATGAGCGCCGCCGCCACGGCCGAGGGTGGTGCGATGGCGCGTATGCGGGCGAGCGGGGACATGCGGGCATCACTTCCGGAGGGGGCAGGAGAACAGGTCCAGGCGTTCCTTATACGGAACGTTCTGTTTGTGGAACACTAAGGACGCAGGTGGCGGCACGTCAAAGCGCCGGTGGGCGTGGAAACGGACGGAAGCGGACGGATGGGTCTGAACGACGAGGTGGGGCGCAGGCTGAAACGGCTGCGGCAGGACGACGGCCTGTCCCTGTCGGAGCTCTCGCGCCGCTCGGGTGTCGGCAAGGGCACGCTCTCGGAACTCGAGACGGGCCGGCGCAACCCCACGCTGGAAACGCTCTACGCCCTGACGACCGCGCTCGGCCGCCCGGTCAGCGCCGTGCTCGACGACCCGGCGCCCGGCGTCGCGGCGGGCGCGGGAGGAGTCTCCGGCAGCGCCGTCACCGCGGTCCTCCTGGAGCGGTACGAGGACGAGGAAGCGGCCACGGACGTCTTCCGCGTCACCGTCGCCGAGGGCGCGACCCAGGAGTCGGCCGCGCATGTCCCGCTCACCACGGAGAGCCTGATGGTGCTCTCCGGAACGGCGGTCGTCGGCCTGCCGGACGCGCCGCAGACGGCCGGGCCCGGCGGCCACGCCCACTGGCCGGCCGATGTCCCGCACTTCTACAGCGCACCGGACGGCGAGGTCCAGGGCGTTCTCTTCGTCCGGTATCCGAAGACGCGTTCATGATGCGGGCGTCTTCATCCAGTGCTCTGTGCTGACCCCAGCCGATGGCGCACGGAAGGAGCGCCGGCACTGGCCGGCGCTCCCCTGTCGTGCGTACGGACGACTACGCCGCGGCGTCCCGCGCCACCACCCATGCCGGGTCCAGCGGCTCCACCTTGTTGGCGAAGGCGACGAGCTGCGTGTACGCGGCCAGGTCGGCCATCGCGGACTGGATCCGCGGCAGCGCGGTGTCCGCCGCCGGGGCGTCGATCCGCTCCAGCCACTCGCCGATGAGCGCGGCCACGGCCAGAGTGCGCTCGCGCATGTCGTGGCAGATCCCGAGCGGGCCACCGGTCAGGGCCTGCCGGGTGAACGCCTGCCACAGCTCGGCCGCGTGCGGCACCGCGCCCAGGCTGATGCCCGAGCGGTAGAGCCGGTCGTAGTCGAGCCTGCTGTACCACGCGGCCGACTCCGGGCTGAGGCTGCCCTTCGCGAGGATGTCGGCCACCTGGGCCAGCATCCGGGCGGCGCCGTCGAGCCGGTCCCGTGCCGCCGCGGCGTACACCGCGGCACCGGCCACCCCGTCGCCGTGCTCGGCGAGTTCCAGGGCCCGGCACAACTCACTGGTGGCCGCGGTCACTTCGGTGCCCGCTGCCTGCGCGAGCTGCTTCTTGCTGCGCAGGTCCTCCTCACCGAGGCTGAGGAGCTTGTTGCAGACTGCGCTCATATCCTGGTGCTCCTTTCCTGCCCGGCGCCGGCGATGGCGACGGCGGCGGGGGTCATGCCGAGGATGTTGACGACGGCCAGTGCCTGACCGTAGATCCGGATGCGGTCGAACCCGGTGAGCAACTGCCAGGCCAGGCGCTGCCAGTCGGCAGGACCGGCTTCGGTGGCCTGAGCCGCGAAGCCCTCCAGCTCGGCCGAGAAGCCGGTCAGTTCGGTCACGAAGTGGCCGAACGCCGCCTCGTCCCCGCCGTCTTCGTAGCGCCGCGCGACGGCCTCGATGGCTCCCCGGTCCAGCTGGACCAGGTCCGCGTCACGGGCGGCGCCGAGCGTCTCGCGCACCGGGGCCGTCCCGCCGCCCGCGACCCGCAGCCGCTCGTCGTGGACCGGGTAGAAGCCCAGCTCCTGGGCGACGCGGTGCGAGGTGCGGTACTCCACCAGTGCGGCCCGGACGGCGGCGGCAGCACAGCGCACCCGCAGGGCGGCCTGGCGCACGTCGTTGAGCTCCAGGTCGGAATGCATCAGGTGCAGCTCACTGCCCGCCCGCATGAAGTGGGCCGAGCCGGTGGCGATGGGGCCGTCCACGCGCTCGTACAGAGACTGTTCGGCCACGCTGCCGTCAGGCAGGCTGGGGGCTTTGTTGCAGACCCTACTCATATAGGTCGTGCCTCCTTGGTTGTCCGATGTCGGTTGTCCGATGTCGGTCGTGCGGTGTTGCGACGCTCGGCCCGCGGCGTCCGCCGGGAAGCCGCACCAAACCGGAGGGCGATAATCCACGAATGCCGTAGTGACAGCCGGTACGGTGCCCGGTCGCCGATACGCGGGATCCGAGCGGTAGACGGATGCTCGCAGCGCGTCCCGGGGGGAGATCCCCGGAATCGGGCACCACCGGACAGGTCCGGATGGCCTCGGCCAGGCGACGGTCACACGAGGTCGCCCGGCGCGAGCCGGTGCGGAGGATGCCAGCCATGTCAACGGGGGCGGCGGGACACCCGCCGGACGGGGGAGCGCGGGACGCGGCGGCGGACGTCGGCCCGGTCGAATCCGTGCACACGGCCGATGCGTTGGCCGCGCTGCTGCGGCAGCTGCGCAGACGCGCCGCGCGCAGGGACGGGGGCGCCCAGCTCACTTACCGTCAGCTGGCGGCGCGGACGGGCTGGGCGCACGGGGTGATCGGCGACTACTTCGCGGGCAAGACCCTGCCGCCGACCGACCGCTTCGACACCCTGGTCCAACTGCTCGGGGCAACCGGCCGCGAGCTGCGGCTGCTCGCGACGGCCCGCGACCGGGTGGAGGAGACGCGCCGCTCGCGCACGGCTGCCCACGGCCGCGCGGGCCCGCCCGGCACGGACAACGCCGGTTGCCCGCCGGCCGTGCCCCGCCAGTTGCCCGCGGACATCCCGGAACTCTCCGGAAGGGGAGGGGAGTTGGAGGCGCTCGATGCGCTCCGCCCGTTGCCGCGGGGCAGCGGCCCCCTGGTGGTCGCGCTCGACGGTCCCGGCGGTGTCGGCAAATCGGCGCTCGTCGTGCACGCGGCCCATCGGCTCGCCGAGCGGTACCCCGACGGTCAGCTCTATGCCGACTTACGGGGCTCACGCCACGACGAGCATCCCGTCCCGCCCGCTGTCGTCCTCCGGCGTTTCCTCTGCGCGCTGGGCGCGCCGAGGCCGACTCCGGGCAGCGAGGCGGACGCGGCAGCCGCCTACCGCACCCGGCTCACCGAGCGGCGGGTGCTCATCGTCCTCGACAACGCCCTGGACGCAGCCCAGGTGCGTCCCCTGCTGCCCGCGGCGCACGGCTGCGCGGTGCTCGTCACCAGCCGCGGGGTCCTCGCCACACTGAACGGCGCCGCCCACCTCCACCTGACGCCGCTGCCACCCCCGGCCTCCGTCGAGGTGCTCGGCCTCTGGGCGGGACCGGGGAGACTGACCGCCGAACCCGGAGCCGCCGATGCGATCGCGCACCACTGCGGTCACCTCCCGCTGGCCCTGCGCATCGCGGGAGCCCGCCTGGCGGCACGGCCCCGGTGGCCGGTGCGGGAACTCGCCGACCGGCTGGCCGACCCCGCGCGGCGCCTGGCGGAGCTGTCCTTCGCGGATCTGGACATGCGCGCGGCCCTGGAGGTGGGCCACCGGGAGCTTCTGGCCCGCGGCGCCACCGGACGGACCGCGGCGCTCGCGCTCCCCCTGCTGGCGGCGGGGCAGGGCGAGTTGACGGTGGCGCGGGCGGCAGCGACGACCGGCGCGGCGCCCTCGGCGACCGAGGTGATCCTGGAGCAGCTGGTCGACGTCCAGTTCCTGGAGTCCCCGGCCCCGGGGCGCTACCGCTTCCACCCGCTCACCCGGCTGTTCGCCCTGCGACCGGCGGGCCGGAGCACCGCAGAGCGGAACACCCTTACGTGTCCCAGTAGTTGAGCGGCGCCGGTCCCACGCTGTGCCCCCTGCGGTCGAGCACCCGCCCCACGTGCTTGACCGTGCGCAGCACCACGGCGCGCTCCGTGATCCGCAGATCCAGGTGCGCGAGGCGGCTGTTGAGCAGCGCCTCGGTGGTGTGGACCTCGGACAGGGCGGGCAGCCAGATGTCGAGCATCAGATTGTGCGCGCCCGCCGTGATGCTGCACATGCGCAGGCCCGGCAGGGTGCGCAGCGCGCTCACCGTCTCGTCGAGATGCTGGGCGGGCACCGAGCCGAAGTAGACGACCGAGACCGGGAAACCGGTCAGCGGCCTGGCAAGGGCGCAGCGCAGCGAGAGCCGCCCGGTGCCGGTCAGGACGCGCAGCCTGCGCCGGACGGTCGCGGCGGAGGCGCCGACGGTCTCCGCGAGCTCCGTCAGGGGCATCCGGCCGTCGGCGCCGAGCGCGAGGGCGATGCGGCGATCGAGGGGCCGCAGCGGTTCGTCGGGCAGCGCGGGCTTCTCCACGGTGAGCGCGGTGCGCTGCTGCCGGGTGAGGATGCGCAGCCGCCACGAGGCCCCCTCGAAGGGCGCCGCGGTGATGACGTGGCTGCGTACGGCACGTACTCCCGGCAGCTGCGACACCCGGTCGCCGGAGAGCCTGGCGAGACCGTCGAGGTCGGCGGCGGCGACGATCGCGAGCAGATCACGCCCGCCCGAGGTCTGCTTGAGGCTCAACACGTGCGGATCACGGGCGAGTTGCCCGATGGTGTCCTCGCTCAGGCGGCCGTCCATGTCGATCTCGATCTGGGCGTAGACGCCCTCGTCGTGGCCGGGCGACAGATAGCCGTCCACCCAGGCCACGCCCGCGCGCACCATGCGCTCCCAGCGCCGGGCGACCGTCACCGCGTCGACCTCCAGGACCTCGCCCATCCGCACCCAGGGGACCCGGGGCTGGATCTGGAGGGCGTGCACGATCGACAGATCCAGTTCGTCCAGGGTGTGCGTCCGCTGCGTGTCCATGGGAGGTGCCGAATCCTGCGTCGAAGGCGTCGTGGTGAAGGATTCCGGCGATTTTACACAGTCGTGATCCCTGATACCGAGGATCGTCGGCCATGAGCCACGCACAGTTCTCCTCCTTGCGCATCATCCGGGCCCGACTCGTCGACGGCACCGGTGCGGCCCCCGTCACGGACGCCGTCATCGACATCGACGAGGACGGCACGATCGTCCACGCAGGACCGGCCGCCACCGCGCCCGAGGCCCCCGCCAGGGCCCGGACCGTGGACGCGGCGGGACGCACGGTTCTGCCGGGCTTCATCGACACACACGTCCACCTCGCCATCGAATCGCCCCGGCAGATGGTCCGCCGGCACGAGAGCGACCAGACCCTGGAGACCTTCCGCACCGCCGAGCGCCTGCGCATCACCCTGGAAGCGGGCATCACCACCGCCCGCGACCTGGGCGGCCTGCCGGCGGGGTACCGGGACGCGGTCGCCGCGGGCCTCACCACAGGACCCCGCCTGCACACGGCCGTCCGCATCCTCAGCCACACCGGCGGCCACGCCGACTTCCGCTCGGAGTGCGGCTTCGACCCCAGCGCAGGGGTGGGCGAGATCGCCGACACCCCGGACGAGGTGCGGGTCGCGGTGCGCCGCCTGCTCCGCTCGGGCGCCGACGTGATCAAGGTCTGCGCGACCGGCGGAATGAGCAGCCCCTACGACCAGCCCGACGACGAGGGCCTGACCGTCGAGGAGATCAGTACGGTCGTCGACGAGGTGGCCCGGCACGGCGGCCGCCCGGTGGCGGCCCACGCACAGGGCACCGCGGGCATCGTCAACGCGATCCGCGGCGGCGTGAGCAGCGTCGAGCACGGCTACGGCCTCACCGCGCAGGCACGTGAACTGGCGGGCGAGCACGGCACGTTCGTGGTGCCGACCCTATCGACGGTGTTCGACGGCATCGACCGCTCGACCATGCAGCCCTTCCACTACGAGAAGAAGATCCGCTGGTCCGGCATCACCCGGGAGAACATCGCCGCGGCCATCGCCGACGGCGTACGCATCGCGATGGGCACCGACGCGGCGATGGTGCCCCACGGCCGCAACCTGCGCGAGCTCTCCCACCTCGTGGCCCTCGGCATGACGCCGCAGCGGGCCATCGAGGCGGGCACTCGCAGCGCCGCCGAACTCCTCGGACTCTCCGCGGAGATCGGCACGCTCGAAGCGGGCAAGCACGGCGACCTGGTGATGTGCGACGGCGATCCCCTCGCGGACATCTCGGTGCTGTCCGACCCGGCGCGCATCGTGCTCGTCGCCCAGCGCGGCGCCGTACGCAAGGACACGCTCGGCCTGGCACGGACCGCCCCGGCGGCCGACGGAGCGCCATCGGAAGGAGCCGCCGGATGAGCACCTCGGTCACCTCCACGAAGACGCCGACGGGCGGCCCGCCGAAGCGGTCCGTGCTCGACAAGGTCCTGAACGGCATCGAGCGTGCGGGGAACAAGCTCCCGCACCCGGTGCTGCTCTTCCTCGGTCTCTTCCTGATCATCGGCACGGTGTCGACGGTCCTCGCCGCCACCGGCACCACCGTCACGGTGCCGGGCGAGGACGAGACGCTCGCGGTCAAGGGCCTGTTCAGCGGTGAGGGCGTGCGCTGGCTGCTCGAGAACTTCATCCCGAACTTCACCGGATTCCCCTCGCTCGGCACCGTCCTGCTGATGATGGCCGCGGTCGGCGTCGCCGAGAAGACGGGCCTGCTCGAAACAGCCGTACGCGCCTCCATCGCGCGGGCGCCCCGGCGGCTGCTGCCCTACCTGGTCGCCTTCGTGGCGTGCCAGGCGCACCTGATGAGCGACGTGGCGATCCTGGTGATCCCGCCGCTGGCCGCACTCGCCTTCAAGAACGCGGGCCGCAACCCGATCGCCGGCCTCATGGGCGGCTTCGCCTGTGTCTGTGCCGGCTACGCGGCGGGCTTCTCGATCGGCGCGCTCGACGCGCTCTACACGGGCATCACGCATCAGGCCGCCGCGGTCGTGCCCGGCGGCGAGAGCGCCCCCACGCACATCCTCATCAACTACTTCTTCACGGCCGCCGCCAGCTGCGTGCTCGCCCTGATCGGCGGCTTCCTGATCTCCCGCGTCCTGGAGCCCCGGCTGCCCCAGCCGGATCCGACCGCAGAGGGCGAGGGCGAGGGCGAGACCGATGGCGACGGTGCGGGCTCCGCGGTCACGGTCACCGTGACCGCGAGGCAGCGCACGGGCCTGCTGCGTTCGGGCCTGGCCGTCCTGCTCTATGCGGCCGTCGTGGTCACCTGCTGGCTGCTGCCGGGCTCCCCGCTGCGCGGCGAGGGCGGTGCGCTGGTCCCCTCACCGGTCCTCAACGGCATCGTGCCGCTGCTGTTCGTCGCCTTCGTCCTGGCGGGCGTCGTCTACGGCCGCACCGTCGGCACGCTCAAGCGCGCCGACGACGCTCCGCGCATGATGGCCGAGTCGATCACCGGCATGTCCGGCTACATCGTCCTGATCCTGGTGATCTCACAGGTCATCGGCGTCTTCGACTGGTCCAACGTCGGCACGCTGCTCGCGGTGAAGGGTGCGAACCTCCTGGAGTCCGCGGGCCTCACCGGTTTCACGGGCCTGGTCCTCTTCGTCCTCCTGGTCTGTGTCCTGAATCTGTTCGTCACCTCGGGCTCGGCCCTGTGGTCCCTGGTCGCGCCGGTCTTCGTCCCGGCGTTCATGCTCCTCGGCATGGAACCGGCCGTCACCCAGGCCGCGTTCCGGATCGGCGACTCCGCGACCCAGATGATCACGCCGCTCAATCCGTACGTCTTCCTGATGCTGACGATCCTGCGCCGCTACGAACCCGGGGCGCAGCTCGGCACGGTCATGGCCCGGCTCTCGGTGTTCGTGGTCCCGTTCCTGATCGCCTGGCTCGCGGTACTCGGCCTCTTCTACGGCCTGGGCCTGCCGCTTGGCCCCGGCGCGGACATCCACCGCTGACCTGACGCCCGCCTGTGCCGTTCAGACGTTCACAGACGTTCACAGGCGGTCAGGCGGTCAGGCGGTCAGGCGGTCAGGCGATTGCGGTGGGAGGCGCGACGGGCCGCGGCCAGGAGCCCCCGGATCTGCGGTCCTGCCTGGTCGATGTCGCTGACGGGAGTGGCGAACGGCAGCCGGACATCGAGATGCGTGGTCGGGTACTCCAGACGCAGCGTCACGCCGTAGCGGTCCATGGCCAGCGGGACCGCGCGCAACATGCCCTTCTCCGGCTGCGGTTGCACAAGACGGACCAAGAGCGGGACGAGCTCGTGGTGGCTGTCCACGAGATGGGTCAGCATGTCCGCCTCGCTGCCCGTGATCGGATCCGGAGGGACCGAGCAGAGCTCGTCCAGGGAGACGAAGTGGCGTCCCTGATCGTCCTCGAGGAGCGCCTGACCGAACTCCATGCAGGTGCTCTGGTCCGACTCGTCGCTGTACGGGGCCGTCAGGAGCCCCGTGACGGTGACGCGGGCACGCAGGCGATCGCGTACGGCGGTCGGCGCGATGTCGGTGAACTCCAGGCGTACCGGGCGGCGTTCCTGCGGCGACGCCGGGGTGTCCTGGCCCGGGGCGTGCAGGTGGATGTGGCCCGCACCCGCGCCGTCGAGCCGGTGGACCTCGGTGTGACTCCCGTCGCTGATCACTGTCATCGACTGTGCCGCGTGCAGGATCGCGTGCACGCGTTCGGCGGGGGTCGGCTGCGTGATGCGAGTGCTGTGTGGGCGCATCCAAATGCTCCATGCCGTTGAAGAGACCCAAGCCTCTAACTTAGGTATGCCTAACCTAACCTATGGATGGGGGTGGGGAACACCTGGCGGTACAGGGCGGATTGCCCGCGGCTAGTGCATCGCTTGAGTTAATTTTGCGCGCACTGCATCTTTGCGTAATCTGCAAGATGTGACGAGCAAAGACGCCGCGCCCGGACTCCGTGAGCGCAAGAAGCGGGCCACGCGGGCGGCGTTGTCCGATGCCGCGGTGCGGCTGGCCGCCGAGCACGGGGCGGAGAACGTCACCGTCGAGGCGATCAGCAGTGCGGCGGGAGTCTCACCGCGCACCTTCTTCAACTACTTCGACAGTCACGACGACGCCTTCCTGATGATCGACGAAGAGGTCGGCGAGCGGCTCCGGCGCACGGTGCGCCAGGCGCCCGCCGATCTGTCCGTCCTCGACGTGCTGCGGGACGCGTTCGCCGCGGAACTGGTGGACATCGAGGAGCGCCACGAGATCTGGAGCCTGCGGGCCAAGGTCTTCCAGCGCTCGCCGCATCTGCTCGTCCGTGGCCTGGGGGCCCACATGGCCGAGGAGTCGGAGTTGGCGCAGGCGATCGCCGAGCGGCTGGGGGGAGCGCCGGGCGAGGCGGTCGGGCTCTACCCCCGGCTGGTCGCCGCCGTCTCCACGACCGCCATCCGGGTCGCCATCGAGGACTGGTGCGGGCGCACGGCCGACATCGCCTTCGTCGAGGTCTTCCGCCTCGCCTTCGAGCACCTCTCCGCAGGCCTGGCCGCCCCCGCGGCCGACTCCTGAGTCCGCGTCCCCCTTGAATCCCGTTCCTGCCCGATCCACGGGTCGACTTCCGAGAAGGACACCTTGACCACAGTAGAGGCGCCCGATCAGGCGCCCACTTCCATGAGCAACAAGCAGATACTCCAGGCCATGTCCGGGCTGATGGCGGGCATGTTCGTCGCCATCCTGGCCGGTACGGTCGTGGCCAACGCCCTGCCGCGCATCATCGCCGACCTCGGCGCCAGCCAGTCGTCCTACACCTGGGTCGTGACCTCCGAGCTGCTCGCCATGACGGCGACCGTCCCTCTGTGGGGCAAGCTCTCGGACCTCTACAACAAGAAGCTGCTCCTGCAGCTGTCCCTCGCCATGTTCATCGTCGGCTCCCTGCTCGCCGGGTTCTCGCAGGGCGTGGGGCTGCTCATCTTCAGCCGCGTCGTGCAGGGCATCGGTGCCGGTGGCCTCACCGCGCTCGCGCAGGTCGTCATGGCGGCCGTCATCCCGCCGCGCAGGCTCGGCAAGTACGCGGGCATCTTCGGCGCCGTGTTCGCCGTGGGCACGGTGGCGGGGCCGCTGGTCGGAGGTGTCCTGGTGGACACGTCCTGGCTGGGCTGGCGCTGGTGCTTCTTCATCGGTGTGCCGTTCGCGCTCCTGGCCATCCTGATCCTGCAGCGCACGCTCCGACTGCCGACCGTGCGCCGTGACGTGAAGATCGACTTCCTGGGCGCCTTCCTGATCGTGGCCGGCGTCTGCGCGCTGCTGATCTGGACCTCGCTGGCGGGCCAGCAGTTCGACTGGGCGTCCTGGCAGACCGCGGCGCTCACCTCGACTGGTGTGATCCTTTTGGTGGCGGCGGTGTTCGTGGAGTCCCGGGTGCCGGAGCCGATCATTCCGCTCGCCATCTTCCGCAACAGGACCGTCACGCTGACGACCGTCGCGAGCCTGCTGGTGGGTGTGGCCATGTTCGGCGGCACCGTATTCCTCTCGCAGTACTTCCAGATCGCGCTCGGCAAGTCGCCCACGGTGGCGGGCATGATGAGTCTGCCGATGATCCTGGGACTGCTGGTCTCCTCCACCATCGCCGGCCAGTTCATCAGCAGGACCGGCAAGTGGAAGGCCTACCTGGTCTGGGGCGCCGTCATCATGACCGCAGGTCTGGGGCTGCTCGCCACCATCGACGCGGACACCGGCTTCGGGCTGCTCAGCCTGTACATGGCCGTGCTCGGCATCGGCGTCGGCATGCTGATGCAGAACCTGGTCCTTGCCGCGCAGAACGACGTACCGGCAACCGAGTTGGGCGCGGCGACGTCCGTCCTGTCGTTCTTCCGCAGCATGGGCGGCACGATCGGCACCAGCGTCCTTGGCGCCGTCCTGGCCAACCGCGTGGCTTCGGAGATCTCCAAGAGCGTGGGCGCGGCGGGCGGTGCGGCCACCGAAGATGCCGGCGGCGGCGAGGGAGCCGTACCCGACATGACGAAGCTCCCCGCGCCGATGCGGGAGATCGTGGAGAACGCCTATGGCGTGGCGACCGCCGACCTCTTCCTGCTGGCGGCTCCGTTCGCGGCGCTGGCACTGGTCGCGGTGATCTTCATCAAGGAGAAGCCGCTGAAGACGACGAGCGGCATGGAACGGCTCGCGCAGGAGAACGGCGCGCAGTCGGACGGCGACGGCAAGAACACCGAGCCGATGCCGGCCAGTTGAGCCGACGCCCCAGCGAGGCCGCCTTTCGAGGAACGGCCCCGGTCACCCCGCAAGGGTGGACCGGGGCCGTTCCTTTTGGCGAGGAATCAGCGCACGGCCGATCTGTCCCAGAAGTGGACACGGTAAGCAGGTAGCGGCGTCGGCGTATGGGCACGCCGGAGGGAAGCGCCGGGCGGGGTGAGCTTCGGGGAACAGCCGGTCAGGAGGTCGGCGGTACCTGTAACGCGAGGGCGAGGCCCTGTTCGGCGTCGTCGTTGACCGCGTTGCGGAAGGCCTTGTCGTAGGCGTTGGCGCCGGCCGCTTCGCGTGCTTGCTGCTCCCATTGCTCGCGGATCTCGGAGAGTTCGGGCGTGCCGCGATTCGGGTGGCCGAGCATGCGCCAGTACGTCAGTCCGGTGCCGGAGGTGCAGGCGGCTCGGATGCCGTTGCCCTGAGCGGCGTTCGCGCCGGTGAGCAGGTCGAGGGCCAGCGCGATTCCCAGGTTGTCGTTGAGGTGGTGCTTGCTGGTGAGCATGGCTCGCGCATGGCGCTCCGCGGCCTGCGGGCGGCCGCGGCGCAGGTCGATGAAGGCGAGCTGGTGGAATGCGTACGACCGTGCCCAGTGCTCGCCGTACTGGTGGCTGAGACTGCGCAGGGCGGTGGCCCCTTCGTAGGCCTCGTCCAGCCGGCCAAGCGCCGATTGGGCGAAGACCCTGATCACCATGCAGCAGAGCTGTGGCGCGCCTGCCGGGGGAGAGCTTGCGCAGGTGACCAGGGCGTGGTCACTCACCTCGTAGGCGGCCTGAGGGCGGCCGGCCATGAGGTGGGTGAGGCCCAGGGTGTGCGCGGCGAAGAGCGCGGACTGGGGTGTGCGGTCCTGGTCCTGTTGTGCGGCGGCGGCGCACTCCTCCCCGACGCGCAGGGCGCTTTGATGGTCGCCCTGGAGGGTGAGCGTGATGCCAAGGGCCCATAGAGCGCGCGTGCGGGGCGGACCGTCGGGGGTGTCGAGCGCGAGGGCGCGTTCGAGGTAGTCGCGTGATTCGTGCAGGTGTCCGCAACAGGGCCAGAACAGGCCCGTTCGCCCGGCCATCTCGATGGCGGCGTCCGGGTCCTCGACGATGAGGTGGTCGAGTGCGGCGCGTACGTCTGCGTGGCTTTCGGAGATTCTGGCGTACCAGGCGACCTGCCGGTCGCTGAGCCAGCCCGCCTCGGCGCTCGCGATCACGGTGGCGAAGTGCGCGGCATGGAGCTGGGTGAGGGCGTGCGTCTCACCGAGTTCGTCGAGCCACATCGCGCCGTACTCGCGCAGGGTGTCGAGCATGCGGTAGCGGGTGCCGTCCCGTTGGAGGACGGACTGGTCGGCGAGCCGCTCCAGGATGCGAGGGATCTCGTGCGTGCCGAGAGGGCCGCCGGCGCAGACGGACTGGGCGTCCGCCTGTTCCACGGGTCCGTGGAAGACGGAGAGCCTGGCCCACACCAGGCGTTCGAGCGGGGCGCACAGTTCGTGGCTCCAGCCGATCGCGGTGCGCAGGGCTCGGTGGCGCATGGGCCATACGGTCTCGTCGATCAGCGTGTCGAGCCGCGAGCTCAGACGCTCGGCGATCTCGACGAGGCTGTTCTGACCCAGACGTGCGCAGGCGAGCTCGACGGCGAGGGGGATTCCCTCCAAGCGGTTGCAGATGCCGGAGATGACCTCGGCGTCGGCGGGGGAGTCGACTGACACCCCGGGGGCGGCCGTGGCGCACCGCTCACGGAAGAGGCGCATCGCCTCTCCGCCGTCCTCCGTGGAGAGCGGGGAGACCTCGATGCAGTGCTCGCCGTGGGTGGCAAGGGGTTCCCTGCTGGTGGCGAGGACGGTCAGCTGAGGGGCGGCGGCGAGGAGTTCACTGACGAGGTGCAGACAGGAGGAAAGGACCCGCTCGCAGCAGTCGAGGACGAGCAGGACCTGCCGTCCGGTCAGCCACTCGCACAGCCCTTCTATGGGCGCGCGCGGGTTGTGGTCCAGGAGACCGACGGCGTCGCAGACCGTGGCGGTGAACAACCGGTCGTCGTTGAGGGTGGACAGGTCAGCCCACCAGACCCCGTCGGCGTACGCGCCGCGTACCTGCTCGGCGACGCGCAGCGCCAAGCGGCTCTTGCCGACACCGCCGCCACCGGTGAGGGTGACCAGGCGGTTTTCGGTCAACGCCGTAGCGATGACGTCCAGTTCGCTGCTGCGGCCGACGAAAGTGGTCATCACAGCTGGGAGGTTGCCTACCACGGTCCTATCTTGCAGTGCCGCGGCGCGTGGCTACATCCCCTTGCGAGAATCGGTCACAAAGGATGACGTTTTCCGTACAGGGCCCGCGCGTTGTACTACGTCGTTGACGCGGAGCACGAGGCGGCCCTGGCCGAGGAGCGCGCCTCTCGTTCATGCGGAGCCGAACACGGCCTGCCCCAGAGCCTGTGCGCGGAACGCGGCCGGAGTCGTGCCCGTCCGCAGCCGGAAGAACTTCGTGAAGTCGCTCGCGTCCGCGAACCCCAGCTTCCCCGCGATCTCCTTCGCCGGGAGGCTGCTGTGCTGCAGGAGGCGTTTGGCCTCCAGAAGCACCCGCTCGTCGACGAACTTCTTCGCACTCGCGCCGGTGACGGCCGACGTCGCCCGCGACAGGGTGCGCGGGCTGTAGCCGAGCGCCGCCGCGTAGTCCTCGACCCGCCGTGTCACCGCGTGGTCGCGCTCCACCGCGTCGTGAAAACGCCGGAACACCTCGCTCACCGGGCCCGGCAGGGGCTCCGTCCCCCGCACTGCCGCCAGGCGCAGCACCAGGACGGACACCAGGTGCCTCACCACCTCGACGTGCGCCTCCAGGGGGAGAGAGGCCAGCGCGTCGTACTCGTACGCGAGATGGTCGAGCGCCCGCCGCAACGCCCGCGCCTGCTCGCCCTCGGGCACCAGCGGCCGCTGCTCGTAGGGCGGATCCATGTGCGCGGCCGCCACCGTCGCGGGCGGCAGGAAACCGGGCTGGAACAGGACGATCACCCCGTCCGCCGCGACGAGATCCCGGCTGAACCGCTGCACCTGCCCCGCCCGGATCCACAGCCAGGATCCGGGCGGCAGATCGTGCTCGACGAAATCCACCGCGATGCGCAGCGGGCGCGCGCGGACCGCGATCAGCTGGTGGAAGGCGGGGCGCAAGGGCGCGTACGGGTCGTTGCCGTGCCGCCGCGAGCGCGCGTAGAGGCCGCCGAGCTCCACCACCTCGACGCCTGTGGGAGCGCCGACCGCCGCGGTGTAGTCGAGGTCCCTGACATCAGGGTGTCCGTTTTTCCCCATCGTGAGTCCCGAGCGTACCGCTGCCGCGCACCAGCGGCCTCCTAGCGTGGAAACAACGGCGCGCAGGAGTAAAAGCGCAGGTCATCTTGGTGCAAGGAGCGGGCGAGTGCGGCTGATCGTGGGAATGACCGGGGCGACGGGGGCAGCCATCGGCGTGCGGCTCCTGGAGAATTTGGCCCAGCTGCCGGACGTGGAGACCCATCTCGTCCTGTCCCGCTGGGCACGCACCACCATCGAACTGGAGACCGGTCTCCCGGTCTCCGCGGTGAGCGAGCTCGCCGATGTCACGCACCATCCCGACGACCAGGGCGCCACCCTCTCCTCCGGCTCGTTCCGCACCGACGGCATGGTGATCGTGCCCTGCTCGATGAAAACGCTGGCCGGGATCCGCGCCGGCTATGCGGAGGGGCTCGTGGCCCGCGCCGCCGATGTCGTCCTCAAGGAGCGGCGCAGGCTCGTCCTCGTACCGCGCGAGACACCGCTGAGTGAGATCCACCTGGAGAACATGCTCGCCCTGGCCCGGCAGGGCGTGCGGATGGTGCCGCCGATGCCCGCCTTCTACAACCACCCGGCGACCGTCGACGACATCGTCGACCACATCACCGCCCGCGTGCTCGACCAGTTCGACCTGCCCGCGCCCGCCGCCAAGCGCTGGGAAGGCATGCGCGCCGCCCGCGCGGCAGCCCTGTGGCCCGCTTCCTGAAGCGCACGGCCCCTCAGAAGCCCCCTTCCCCACACAGGAGTTACCCCATGGCCCACGACGACCTGCGCAGTTTCCTCGACACCTTGGAGAAGGAGGGGCAACTGCTGCGGCTCACCGAAGAGGTCCTGCCCGAGCCCGACCTGGCCGCGGCCGCCAACGCGACGGGCCGCATCGGCGAGAACGCACCGGCCCTGTACTTCGACAACGTCAAGGGCTTCACCGACGCCCGCATCGCCATGAACGTGCACGGCTCCTGGGCCAACCACGCCCTCGCTCTCGGTCTGCCCAGGAACACCCCGGTCAAGGAGCAGGTGGAGACCTTCGCCGCCCGCTGGGACGCCTTCCCCGTCGCCCCCGAACGCCGCGAGGACGCCCCCTGGCGTGAGAACACCCAGGAGGGAACGGACGTCGACCTCTTCTCCGTCCTGCCCCTCTTCCGCCTCAACGACGGCGACGGCGGCTTCTACCTCGACAAGGCCGCCGTCGTCTCCCGCGACCCCGAGGACCCGCGGAACTTCGGCAAGCAGAACGTCGGTACGTACCGCATCGAGGTGATCGGCACCAACCGACTCGCCTTCCAGCCCGTCCCCATGCACGACATCGCCCAACACCTGCGCAAGGCCGAGGAGGCGGGCGAGGACCTGCCCGTCGCCATCACCCTCGGCAACGACCCGGTGATCACGATCGTGGCCGGCATGCCGATGGCGTACGACCAGAGCGAGTACGAGATGGCCGGCGCCCTGCGTGGCGCGCCCGCCCCCATCGCGACCGCACCGCTGACCGGCTTCGACGTGCCGTGGGGCAGCGAGGTCGTCATCGAAGGTGTCATCGAGTCCCGGAAGCGCCAGATCGAGGGCCCCTTCGGCGAGTTCACCGGCCACTACTCCGGCGGCCGCCGCATGCCCGTCATCCGCGTCGACCGGGTCTCCCACCGCACGAACCCCGTCTTCGAGTCCCTCTACCTGGGCATGCCGTGGACCGAGGTCGACTACCTCGTCGGCCCCAACACCTGTGTCCCGCTGCTCAAGCAACTGCGCGCCGAATACCCCGAGGTGCAGGCGGTCAACGCCATGTACACGCACGGCCTGATGGTCATCATCTCGACCGCCAAGCGGTACGGCGGCTTCGCCAAGGCCGTCGGCATGCGCGCGATGACGACACCCCACGGCCTCGGCTACGTGGCCCAGGTGATCCTGGTCGACGAGGACGTCGACCCCTTCAACCTGCCGCAGGTCATGTGGGCCATGTCCGCCAAGGTCAACCCCGCCGACGACGTCGTCGTCATCCCCAACCTGTCCGTCCTGGAGCTCGCACCCGCCGCCCAGCCGGCCGGCATCACCAGCAAGATGATCATTGACGCGACGACCCCGGTCGCCCCCGACGTACGCGGCAACTTCTCCACCCCGGCCAAGGACCTGCCCGAGACGAAGGAATGGGCGGCGAAACTCCAGCGGCTCATCGCGGCCCGCTCCTGACCCCTGGCTCCCCTCCAGCTGCCCTCAGCTCCCCCTCCGGAAGGAAACCCGGCCATGACCATGCCCGATGCCCCCGCCATCTGCCCGCGCTGCGCCTTCGAGACGATCGACCGGCTCGCGACCTCACCGGTCCCCGGCGTCTGGGACGTCCTGCAGTGCCGCCAGTGCTTCTACACCTGGCGCACCACCGAACCCGCCCGCCGCACGCGACGCGACGCCTATCCCGACCAGTTCAAGATGACGGTCGCGGACATCGAGAACGCGATCGAGGTCCCGGCCGTCCCGCCGCTGCGCAGCGCGGGCTGACGCCGATCGGCGCCCGGCCGGGATGCCGGGCGCCAGAGGGCAGGCGAGCAGGGAACTTCGTCGACATCCAGCCGATGCAGTTCGCGTACTCGATGTGTGGCCAACGGTCACGCATGCAGCTCATCGGTTGCCGGGCTGAGCGCCGTGCCGCAGGATGCGGGGATGCGCTTCTCGGTCAACATTCCGAACTTCGGCGACTTCGCCGATCCCAAGGCCGTGGCGAAGGTGGCCGTGGCGGCGGAACAGGCAGGGTGGGACGGGCTGTTCGTCTGGGACCACGTGCTGCATCGCAAGCATGGGGGCAGGCCTTTCGGGGACCCTTGGATGCTGCTGACCGCCGCCGCGCTGGCGACCTCCCGGATCAGACTGGGGACACTGGTCACGCCCGTCGCCCGCAGGCGCCCACAGCAACTCGCCCGCCAGGTGGCGACCCTGGATGCTCTCAGCGGCGGCCGGGTCACCTTCGGGGCGGGGCT
The DNA here is from genome assembly GCF_040643025.1 of Streptomyces sp. NPDC047525. Lineage (NCBI taxonomy): Bacteria > Bacillati > Actinomycetota > Actinomycetes > Kitasatosporales > Streptomycetaceae > Streptomyces > Streptomyces sp. NPDC047525. The sequence continues at coordinate 88,193 of NZ_JBEYTL010000001.1, read as the reverse complement.
CGGCGGACCCGTCGAGGACGAGTACGCGAGCTTCGGCGACACCACGGATCCAAAGGTGCTGGCCGAGCGGCTGGACGAGGGACTGGACCTGCTTCAGCGTTACTGGTCGGGCGAGCCGGTGAACCATGACGGACGGCACTACCAGGCACGGGACGTGACGCTGCTGCCCGCCACGGTGCAACGGCCTCGGCCGCCGGTCTGGGTCGCCGGCTTCTGGCCGAACCGTCCTCCCATGCGCCGGGCCGCCCGCTGGGACGGCGCGGTCCCGCTGTTCGCCGATGCCAAACACGGCCATGCGCCGCCGGTCGACCAGGTCCGCGACCTGGTGGCGTACGTGCGACGGCAACGCGAGGACGTGGGCCTGTCCGGTACTCCCTTCGACGTCGTCCTCGGCGGTGCCACGCCGGGCGGCGACGCCGCCAAGTCCCGTGATCTGATCGGCCCGTTGGCCGACGCCGGAGCCACCTGGTGGGACGAACGTCAGATCCAGACCGACGACGGCCTCGACCGGCTCACCCCGGTGCTGCGGCGTGTCGAACAGGGGCCGCCGGTCTTGTGAACCGCGTCGCGTTGTTCCCGGCGTCCTCGTCAGGAAGCCGCCTTCAGCGTGTCGAGTCCCGGGCCGTCGAGCTCGTCCAGTGCTTCTCGCCGTCCGGAGATGGCCAGCAGCAGGGAAAGCGCGGTTCCGCGTACTTGCGGGCCTTCGCCGATCCTCAAGTCGGTGTCGGTCGCGGCCAGTTGGACATCGGACACGCGTTCCTTGGCTCCGCCGAAGGACGCTGACGTACGAGCCTGCAGGCGCAGCGACCTGACGACAGCCTCCGGCAGGTAGGAGTGGGTGAGCCCCAAAGGCCGACGGATGTCCTCACCGTGCACGACTTCCTCGACGAGCCGGGTGTCGAGCGGTGCGGGAGGGCCCGATCTGCGTGAGGCCACCTGACGCAGTCGCTCCAACGTCTCCTGTGGTGAGGCACCGCGCTCGCGCTCCACACCGCGTGCGTTCTGCCGGTCGAAGTCGAAACGTGCCCGGACCATGCCGCTCACGAAACCGAGGCGCGTCGTGCGCGCCGTGTTGACCAGGTGGGCGACCACGTCGTGCACGGTCCACCCGTCACACAAGGACGGGAGATCCCACTGTTTGTCGTCGAGGCCGGTGAGGTCCTCGATCAGCGCCGCACGCTCGGCGTGTACCAGCGACCAGACGTCATCGTTGTCGTTCACGGCTGTTCCTTTGCTCGTCCTCAGTGTCTGTCAGGGGAGACCCGAAGCGCGGGAGGAACTCATCGCCGGGTCGGGGCGGACCCTCGGAACGGCGCCCGCTGTCGAACACGGCCTCCAGCGCCGAGCGGGCCTGGGTGCGCAGCCAGGTGTGGGCTCGGTCGTTGTCGTGGCGTTGGTGCCAGACCAGGTGCAGGGGAACCGGCGGCATCACGAGGGGCAGGGGCAGCGTCCGCAGGCCGAGGCCGCGCAGGGCGGAGTCGGTGACGGCTCGGGGGACGGTGACGACGAGGTCGGTGTCGAGGGCGAGGGTGAGGGCCGTTGCCGTGCTCGGTGCTGCGGCGACGACCTGGCGTTCGAGTCCGAGGTCGGCGAGGGCGTCATCGACGGGGTCGCGCAGGCGTCCGCGCCGGGAGACGGTGATGTGTCCGGCCGCGGCGTAGCGCTCGGGGGTGAGGGGCCCGTCGGTCAGCGGGTGACCGGGGCGGACCGCGACGACGAGGCGGTCTTCGCCGATCAGTTGGTGGCGGACGTCGGGCACCGAGGGCGGGGCGGAACTTGATTCGAGGTCGACCTCGCCGCGCCGCAGTTCCGGGGTGTCGGAGGTCGATTCCGCCACCATGCGCAGCCGTACGCCCGGGGCCTGACGGTGGACTGCGGCGAGCAGGGCGGGGCCGCATGCCGATGCCAGCGCGTCATGCCAGCGGATGGTGAAGGTGCGGTTCAGGGTGGCCAGGTCCAGTTCCCTTTCCTTGCTGAGGAGTTGGTGGGCCTGCTGGACGAGGTCGTGTACCTGCGCACGGATCTCCAGGGCGTGAGGAGTGGGAACCATCGTCCGGCCGGTGCGGACCAGGATCTCGTCGCCGGTGACCTGGCGGATCCGACCCAGGGTCCGGCTCATCGCCGGGGACGTGACGTGCAGACGGGCGGCGGCGCCGGCCACGCTGCCTTCTTCCAGGAGCGCGTCCAGCGCGGTGAGCAGATTCAGATCCAGTTGCATGAGAGTAATGCTAGAGGTTACAAGCATGCACTTGCTGTTAATCCACGGGGTGCCTACCGTCGAGACACAGTCGCTGTCGCTGTCGCAGTCGCAGGCATAGACGCAGACACAGACGGCGGCGTGCATGAACGCCGCCCCCGTACGAGAGGGCGGAGCACGTCACGCCGCCCTCCTTTCGCTCAGACTTCCGTGCCCAACCGAGTCTCTTGGGAGCACCTCATGTCCACTGAAATCAGCCCCGCAAATGCCGCTGCTGGTACGGGTGTTGACCTCGGCGGAGCCTTGCTCGACCAGGTCACCGCCGCCGTCCGTGCGGCCGGTGAGCGGCTGCGCGAGCGATACACCCCGCAGGCCCGCGGTACCAGTGCCGATGAGATCGTCGCGGAGATCCACGCCAACGACGACGCGGTGCTGGACCTCCTGAGGGCGCCGCTACTGGCCGCCCGGCCGGGATCGAACTGGGCCGAGGACGAACTCGCCGGCGGCGCGCTGCCGACGGGGGAGTGGTGGGTCGTGGACCCGGCCGAGGGCAACATCAACCACGTCCACGGCATGCCGGACTGGGCCGTGACCGCCACCCTCGTACGCGACAACGAGCCGGTCCTCACGGTCGTCCACCTTCCGCTGACCGGCGACGACTACACCGCGGTGGCCGGACGCGGCGCCCACCTGAACGGCGCTCCGCTGCGGGTGTCGGCCAAGACCGATCTCGGCGCGGCCCTGACCGGCACGGGCCAGGCACGGCCCGGCGAGGACGAGGACACGTTCCGCCGGATCGGCGCGGCCGTCACGCAGATGCTGATGAACGGCCTCGTCGTCCGCGTCTCCGTGCCGGCCACCCTGCAGCTGATCCACGTCGCCGCCGGCCGAATGGATGCCTTCTGGCAGTTCTCCGACGTGCGCTCGGGGCTGGTGGCAGGCGCCCTGCTGGTCGCCGAGGCCGGAGGCACCGTCACCGACACCGACGGCAACCCGTGGAGTCTGACCAGCCCCGACTTCCTGGCCGCAGCCCCCGGCATTCATGCCGCGGCCGTCACGGTCCTCTCCCCGCTCGCCTGATCAGCCGCCACGCACACAACATCTGGCGGCCCGCCACACCCGCCATACCCGTCCCACCCATCACACCCATCCCACCCATCACATCGGTCACACCACAAGGAGCACATCAGCATGACCAGGATCGGGATTCTCGGCGCCGGACGCGTCGGCAGTAGCCTCGCCCGCGCACTCGCCGCCGCCGGCCACGAAGTCACCCTCGGCCACCGGCAGTCACCCGTACAGACACGGCAGTCACCGGTACAGACAGATGCCCACGAGACCGGAGCCGCCAGGCCGATACGCATCGCCGACCAGCGCGCCACGGCAGCCACCGCCGACCTGGTCATCAACGCCACCCCGGGCGACAGCGCCCTGGCACGGCTGTCCGCCCTGGACACCGAACTGACCGGCAAGATCCTCATCGACGTCTCCAACGCCACGCGCCACAGCCCCGACGGAATCCCGGCGGAGCTCTGCTACCCGGGCAGCAGCCTCGCCGAGCAGCTCCAGGAGGCCTTGCCCGCCACGCAGGTCGTCAAGACGCTCAACACCATGCTCTTCCCGGTCATGACCGCCCCCGCCTCCCTGTCCACTCCGCCCACCGCGTACCTGTCCGGCAACGACACACAGGCCAAGGCCGTCGCCGCAGGCCTTCTCTCCGACCTGGGCTGGCAACCCGGATGGATCGAAGATCTCGGCGACATCACCACCGCCCGCGCCACCGAAGCACTCGTCCTGCTCGTCCCTCACGTGCTGCGCCGCAGCGGATTCCAGCCGTTCGCCGTCTCCCTCGCACGCTGATTCCCGCCATTCGCTCACGCAGTTCGATGCCAAGATGGGTCCGGCGGGAGGGGCGGATGATGAGTTTCAGGCTGGCGGCATACGCCGTGTGCGTAGAGGAAGGGCGGGTCCTCCTGGCCCGACACGTTTCACCCCACGGCGAGTCCAACTGGACGCTTCCGGGTGGCCGAGTCGAGCACGGGGAAGATCCGTACGAGACGGTGATCCGGGAGGTCGCCGAGGAGACCGGCTGCTCGGCGCTGGTGGAACGTCTCCTGGGCGTGGACTCAAGGGTCATCCCCGCGGCCGAACGCGCCGTCCCCGGGGGGCCGGAGCACCAGAACGTCGGCATCTTCTATCAGGTGCGCATCACCGGTGGCCAACTCCGGCCTGAGCCGAGCGGCGAGATCGCCGAGTCGGTCTGGACCCCGATCCCCGACGTCAACGGCCTGCGCCGGTCATCGCTGGTCGACATCGGCCTCGACCTGGCGCGAACCCGTCCGGCCACCGGCCACGTCGCTCCTGTCCCGGTCGGCGGCCTGATCCAGCACTGATGCACGGTCCCGGACAAACCCGCTGGTGGGGCAGGTCTAGGCTCGTGCCGACAGAGTGCTCACCGAGCCAGGGGGAAGCGCGATGAAGGTAGTGCTTGCAGGAGGAACCGGGCAGGTCGGAGCCGTCCTGGAGCGTGCGTTGACCGCCGCCGGACACGATGTCGTCGTCCTGACCAGGAACCCAGTGCGTGCGCGCCAAGTCGCCTGGGACGGACGGACATCGGGCCCCTGGGCGGCGGAGATCGACGGCAGTGATGTCGTGGTCAACCTCGCGGGGCGCAGCGTGAGTTGCCGCTACACCGAGGCCAATCTGCGGGACATGATGGACTCCCGGGTGCGGTCCGCCGAGGCCGTCGGCGCGGCGATCGCCTCCGCGGCGAAACCGCCGGCGCTCTGGCTCCAGATGAGCACCGCCACGATCTACGCGCACCGGTTCGACGCACCTCACGACGAGGCGACGGGTGTCATCGGCGGTACGGAAGCCGGGGTCCCGGAGTACTGGGAGTACAGCGTACGAATCGCGAAGAACTGGGAGCGCGCCCAGCAGGAGGCCGCCACCCCGCACACCCGCAGAGTCGCGCTGCGCGCCGCCATGGTGATGAGCCCCGACCCGGGCGGTGTCTTCGACGTCCTGCTGCGGATGGCCCGGCTGGGCCTGGGCGGGCCGGTCGCGGGCGGAGCCCAGTACCTGTCCTGGATCCATGACCGGGACTTCGTGCGCGCGGTGGAGTTCCTGATCACCCGCGACGACATCGAGGGCCCGGTGAACCTGGCCGCCCCCGGCCCCCTCCCGCACCGGGCGTTCATGAGGGACCTGCGGGCTGCGGCAGGTGCCCGTGTGGGACTCCCGGCGACCAAGTGGATGGCGGAGATCGGTGCCTTTGTCCTGCGCACGGACACCGAACTGCTCCTCAAGAGCCGCCGCGTGGTCCCGGGCCGACTGCTCGGCGAGGGCTTCGCCTTCGAGTACGCCGCATGGCCGGACGCGGCGGCCGATCTCGTACGGCGCGCACGGGACCGCCGCTGAGTGGGTGCGGCAGGGCGGCGCGCGGAGCCAGCCCCATTGGCCGTCTGCCTGTGCTTCGTCCGCCCACGGCCGGTCCTTGGCCTTCCGGCGAGTCAGACGGCTGCCGAGGCCATCCGCCGGACCGCCTCGGTGATCACTTCCGGTGAGGCGGCCAAGTTGAGACGTACGAAGCCTTCGCCACCGGTGCCAAAGGCTCTCCCCGAGCTCAGAGCGACGCGGCCGCGCTGCAGGAAGGCCTCGGCCGGGTCGCCGCCCAGGCCCAGTTCCCGGCAGTCCAGCCAGGCCAGGAAGGTGCCCTGCGCGGGCGCATAGCCGATGGAGGGCAGGTGCTCGGCCAGCAGGGAGGCCAGCAGCCGCCGGTTGTCGTCGAGGCCACGGAGCAGCGCGTCGAGCCAGTCGCCTCCGTCCCGCAGAGCCGCCGTGTGGGCGATGACGCCGACATGACTGGGGCCGTGGCTGACCTCTTCCGGGATGCGGGCGAGGTCGTCGGCGGCTTCGGGTCCCGCGATGGCGAGGGCGGCCTTGAGCCCGGCCAGGTTCCAGGCCTTCGACGCCGACATCAGCGACAGCCCGTTCTCCGCTCCGGGCACGCTCAGGAAGGGGACGAAGGAGGCGCCCGCCGCCACGATGGGGGCGTGGATCTCGTCCACCACCACGCGTACGCCGTGCTCCCGCGCCAGGTGCGCGATCCGCGTCAACTCGGCTGCGGTGTGCACGGTCCCGGTCGGATTGTGCGGGCTGCACAGCAGATAGACCGGACGGTTCGACCCCCGTGCCACACCCCGTGCCGCACTCTGCGTCGTACCCCGTGCCGAACCCCGCCCCGCACTCCGGAACGCGTCCTCCAGCGCGGCGAAGTCGATCCGCAGGTCCGGACCCAGGGGTGCCTCGACGACGGGTCGGTCAAGGTTCCCGACGAACTGGTAGAAGGGCGGGTACACCGGACAGTTGACGATGACGGGGTCGCCCGGCGAGGAGATCAGCTTGAGCATCTCCACGATGCCGAGCATCACGTCGGGCACGATCGCCGTGCGCTCGACGGCGAGGCCGTCCCAGCCCCACCACTTGTGAGCGAACTCGGCCAGCGCCTCCGCGTAGGCCGTCCCGGCGGGATAGCCGGTGTCACCGAGCGCCACGGCAGCGGTGATCGCCTCGGCCACGGGCTCGGCCAGTGGGACATCCATCTCGGCCACCCACAGCGGCAGCACGTCGTGCGGGTAGGTCCGCCACTTCATGCTCGTACGCCGCCGCAGTTGCTCCAGGGAGAGGCGGCGCAGCGGATTCGAGTCGTCCGGCATGACGAGATCTCGCGACACAGATTCCATACGTCAAAAGTAGGCAGGCCCACGCGGATTCCTACCCCCTTTGACGCGATCAGGGCCCACATTCATCAGCCGTTTCACGCTCCAGTAAGGTGAGCCTAACTTGTGCATCCAGCAGTCTCTTCGCCCGCTCGCCGACCTTGAGGAACTCCGTGCCCGACGCCGCGACACCCATGACCGTCCCGTCCTCCGGCGGTAACGCCACGGCGCCGCACACCTGGCAGGAACTCCGCTTGGGCGAAGAGCTGACCGAACTGCTCGGCGAGCCGCACCCGATCGTCATCGACAAAGTCCACGACGAACTGACCCCGGACGACCTGGGGATATTGGCCCGCTCCCCGTTCTGCGTCGTCTCCACCTCGGACGCGGAAGGCAACTGCGACACCTCCCCGCGAGGCGACGCACCAGGTTTCGTCCACCCCCTGGACGCGCGCACCGTCGTCCTGCCCGACCGCCCGGGCAACCGGCGAGGCGACAGCTTCCGCAACATCCTCGCCAACCCCCACGTGGGGCTGCTCCACCTGGTGCCGGGCAGCGCCGACATCCTGCGCATCAACGGCCGGGCACGGATCCTGACGGACGCCCCGTTCTTCGACTCGATGACCGTCAAGGGCAAGCGCCCCCAACTGGCGATCGTCGTCGAGATAGACGAGATCTTCCTGCACTGCTCGCAGTCACTGCGGCGTGCGGGGATCTGGCACCCGGAGACATGGCCCCAGGACACGCCCCGCCCTTGATTGAGTGCGGCCGACCTCATGCACCACCGGGTGCACCGGCGCGGGTCTTATTGAACCGGCACGGCCCGCGAACTCAATCAGTTCCTCACAGCCCTGGTCGGTGGGCGGCTGCTTACGCCCGCCGCTCTCGCCGCCATGCGAACCGCGGTCCCGGTGCCGCAGGGCAGTGGCCACCCTGCGGGCACCCGGGACGGCCTGGGGCTTTTCTTCACCCCTCTGTCGCGAGGGGGCGGCTACCTCGGGCACGGTGGAAGCGGCTTCGGCTACCTCGTCCGGAGCGCCACCACGACGGCAACCTCCGGTCAGCTGGTGGAGGTCGTCTCCGGCTGCGGGGCGGCGGGCTCTTCCGCCGGGGTGACCGAGGTGTAGAAGACGGAGGAGCCCTGCTTGGTGCGGTGAGCACGGCCCTTGGCGACCAGTCCCTCCACCGTGGTGCGCACCACGGTGGTCTTGATGGTGCGGTCGGGGAGATCCTGGGCGAGTGCGGTGGTGATCTCGGCGGCGGAGCGCGGTTCGCTCTGCCGGCCGAGGTGGTTGTCGATCAGCTCGACCAGGGTCGGCCCTGCCGCCGGCGCAGAAGGCTTCTTCGCGACGGCCTTGGGCGCGCTCTTGGCCGCCTTGTCTTGGTCCTTGTCTTTGTCCTTGGGCTTGGATTTGGTGGCAGTGGGCTTCTTTGTTCGGGCCGCGCTGGAGTTGTTCGCACTTGCCCGGGGGGCGGGCACCGCCTTCTTGCGGGTTGACGGCTTCTTGACGGCGGCCGCCGGGGTGCTGGGCGAGCCCAGTGCCTGCTGCATGCTCAACAACAACGCGTGGTCCTTCTCCAGCGACTGCAACTGCTCCTGCAGTGCTGCCACTTCAGCCCCGATGCGTTCCTGTTCCGTGCGGTTGGTCTCCAGGTCCGTGGCTACGCGGGTGGCGTACTGGGCCTGCACTCCGGGAGTTTCCGGCTGAACGTCTGACATGGCAGTGACCTTTCGTGAGCGCACGCGGTCGTGCGGGGCGGGTCGTGCCCACGACTGAGCACTCCTGATGGGGGCATTGAGCGCACCCCTGCATGTTGGCTGCCCAACCTGCACCAGCAGTAACTCATGTGCGGTTAGCGAAGGCTACGTGCTTGAGGCCGCGCGCGGGACGAACTGGGCGCAGACTCACCCTCATCTCCACCGGGGACAGGGGAGTTTGCTGCTGTCACTGTGCGCGATCGGTGAAGGTGTCCGGGAGTTGGGAGTTGCCATCGCGACGATCGATGAGGGCTGTCGGATGGATGAGTGGGGGCGGCTGCCGCGGCCCGTGTGGATGAGCGATGGCAGCTGCCGCGGCCCGTCCTGGCGCGGATCACGGGACGCGTGACACATACGAGTGGAGACGAGACGCATCGTCTTGTATGGTGGGGGCATGGCTTTCTACTACTACGTCTGAGTCCGGGCACGGCCGACGCCGCCGTTTCTGCTGCCCGTAGACCCTTCGCATTCCCAGGGAAGCCTCATGCCCGAACGCACCCATACCGCTGTGCCCGCTGCCGTGGCGCAGCTGTCCGTCAAAGACGTCACCAAGTCCTACGGCACCCGAACCGTCCTCGATCAGGTCTCCTTCACCGTCCGCCCGGGGGAGAAGGCCGCCGTCATCGGCGAGAACGGCTCCGGCAAGTCCACCTTGCTGCGGCTGCTTGCCGCAGTCGAGGCACCAGACACGGGCGAGATCACTGTCAGCTTCCCCGGTGGCACCGGCCACCTGGCCCAGACCCTCGACCTCGACCCGGACTGCACCGTGCAGGACGCCGTCGACCTCGCGCTGGCCGAACTGCGCGACATGGAATGCCGGTTGCGCACGGCGGAGGAAGACCTCGGCGAGGCGTCGCAGGAGGAACTCGCGGCGTACGGCGAGCTGCTGATCGCGTACGAGGAACGGGGCGGATACGAGGCGGACGCCCGTGTCGATGCCGCCCTGCACGGGCTCGGTCTTGCCGGGATCACGCGCGACCGTGTGCTCGGTTCGCTCTCCGGCGGTGAGCAGTCGCGGCTCGCGCTCGCCTGTGTGCTGGCCGCCGCCCCCGAGCTGCTGCTCCTGGACGAGCCGACGAATCATCTTGACGCGACCGCCGTGCGCTGGCTGGAGGAGCACCTGCGCGGGCACCGCGGCACCGTCGTCGCGGTCACCCATGACCGCGGCTTCCTGGAGCGCATCGCCACCACGATCCTCGAGGTCGACCGGGACGCGCGCGCGGTGCGCCGGTACGGCGACGGCTGGGCCGGATACCGCGCGGCGAAGGCCGGCGCCCGACGCGGCGCGGAGCAAGCGCACGCCAACTGGCGTGAGGAGGTGGCCCATGCCGAGGAGCTGCTGGAGGCCGCCGGGAGGCGCCTTGCCACCACCGGCGGGGACCCGCGGCAGGGCTTCGGCAAGCATCGCCGCTCGCATGAGGCAAAGCTCGGCGGGCAGGTGCGATCCGTTCGGGAGCGTCTTGCCCACCTGCGGCGCAACCCGGTGGCTCCGCCGCCCGAACCGCTGCGGTTCACCGCGGCCCTGTCCGCGGTGGGTGGCGCGCATCCGGGAGGGTCCCCTGCGCCCGGCTCGGGCAGGGGATGCCCCCTTGCCGAGCTCGACGGAGTACGCGTCGGCGAGCGGCTGCGCGTGGAGGGACTCCTGACGATCGCGCCCGGACAGCGGCTGCTGGTCAACGGCGAGAACGGGGCAGGCAAGACCACGCTGCTGCGTGTCCTTGCGGGCGACCTGGAGCCGGATGCGGGGACGGCGCGCCGACCGGCCCGGATCGGGTACCTCGCGCAGGAACTGCCCGCACGCTCCACGCGGCTCCCGCTGCTCGCCGCTTTCGCTGCGGGGCGGGCCGGTCTGCCGGAGGAGTACGCCGATGAGCTGCTGGCACTGGGGCTGTTCCGTGAGCAGGATCTGGACGTCCCGGTGGCGGCGCTGTCCGCGGGGCAGCAGCGGCGCCTGCAGCTCGCGAGGCTGGTGACCCGGCCCGCGGACCTCCTCGTACTCGACGAGCCGACGAACCACATCGCGCTCGACCTGGTCGAGGACCTGGAGGAGGCGCTCGCGGCGTACCCGGGAGCAGTGGTCGCCGTCTCGCACGACCGCGGCTTCCGCGAGCGTTTCGCGGGGGAGCGGTTGGAGCTGCACGAAGGCCGCAGACGCTGACCCTCGCCCCACCGCTGGCAACTCACCTGGAACGAGGGGGCCATGGCCGATTCCGTGACACCACAGCACATCGCCCGCCGCACTGCCGCCGCCGTGGACGCGGCGGCCCTCGGGTCGTCCCCCGCCCGGCGGACCGGCCCCAAGCGGGCGATCACCGCAGCCGTGCACAGCCCTGCCTTCCGGCGATCGAGCGGCTGCGCCCTGGGCGGCATACTCTGAGCCGCGTCCGCACTGCCTGGGAGAGGAATGACAAGTAGGTTCACCGAGTTGACCGTTGACTGCCACGATACGGACGTGGGCCAGGGTTCAGACCGGAACTGGGTGGTCATGGCCGACCTCGAGGGCAACGAGTTCGACGTCCTGCGCACCCTGGCGCCGCAGAGCTAGGCCGCGAGCGGGCGCGCACGGGCGAAGACCGGCCCGCCTGTCAGCGGACGTCGATGACGGCTTTGCCCGGCACGCGGCGGTCGACCAGTTCGGTGGCCGCCCGTGCCACCTGCGTCCAGTCGGTGCGCAGGGCGACTTGCGGATCCAGTTCGCCGCGCGCGGTGAGCGCGGCGAGCCAGGTGAGATCGGCCCCGAGACCCGCTGAATCGTCCAGCAGGTAGAAGGTGGCGATCTGACGGTTGTGGCGATGGGCGTTGCCGAAGAGGGCCCCGAAGGGGAACTGCTCACCCTCGCCGGATATGTGCCCCGCGGCGACCAGCACCCCGTGCTCGGTGAGGGCGCCGTGCGCGGCGACCATGTGTGCGCCGCCGACGAGTTCGACCACGCCGTGTACCGGTTCGATGTGCTGAAGTGCGGCCAGGTCGGTGACGATCTCATGAGCCCCGAGCTCACGCAGTGAATCGCCCTTCGCGGGGTCGCTGGTCACCGCGGTGACATGTGCGCCGCCCCGGGCCGCGAGCTGCAGCGTGAAGCGGCCGACGCCGCCGCCCGCGCCGGTCACCAGTACCCGCCGTCCCAGGATCGGGCCGATGCGGTGCAACGCCCGCAGCGCGCTGCCCGCCGCGACGGGCAGCGCGCTGATCGGGCCCAGGTCGGCTCCCTCGGGCACCGTCCCGATCAACTCGGTGTCCACGGCGCGCAGTTCGGCCCATGCGCCGTCCGGTCCCAAGGTGACGACGGGGGTGCCGACCGGAGGGCCGGAGCCGTCGGCGGCCGCCTGGACCACCACGCCTGCGGCGTCCCAGCCGGGCACCGTGCCGGCTTCGCCGTCGGGGACGACGTGGTGGACCTCGCCGGAGTTGAGGGAGAACGAGTGGACCTGTACCAGGGCCTGGTGGGCGGTGGGTTCGGGGTCGGCCACCGTGGTGAGAGCGAGGTGTCCGGGTGCCGTGTGATCGATCGTCAGTGCCTTCATGGCGAGAGATAGTGCCACTGAGTGGCATAAGCGCACAAGGGGCAATAGCTGCTGATAGGCTGCGCCCGTGGAGAACGCCCCGAAGGATCTACCGCTGCGTGAGCGCAAGAAGCTGCGGACGCGCCAGGCTCTGGTCGACACGGCCCTGGAGCTGTTCGCCGAGCGGGACTTCGCCGACGTCACGCTGGACGAGATCGTCGATGCGGTGGAGGTCTCCAAGCGCACCTTCTTCCGTACGTTCCCCTCGAAGGAAGACGTGGCGCTGGCCCCGGAGAAGGAACTGTGGGCGGCCTACGCCGCGGACATCGAGTCGCGGCCCCTGTCCGGCGAGCATTTGCTGAGTGCCTACGAAGGTGCGCTGTTCGCGGCGGTCGAGCAGATGGCCGACGGATGGGAACGGCGCTTCCTGGTCAGCCGAAGCCTCGCCGACCGCACTCCGGCGCTGACCGCACACAGTCTGCGTGCATGCTCCGAGGTGTCCGAGCAGGTCGTCCGGATCGTGGCGGACCGACTCGCACCGCACCCTCTGGGCCGCACCGAACTGCGCCTGCTGCTCGACCTCATGCTCGCCGCCTGGCGCTGTGCGCTGGAGACCTGGACCGCATCGGACGCCGCGCGGCAGGACCGCGCGGCACTCATCCGGAACGTGCGCGACGCCTTCGCGGCGATCCCCGCAGTCGCGGCCTTGGCGGCAGGGGGAGCAGTTCCTCACGCACGGTGAGGCTGGTGGGTGACCTCCCAGGCCGCTTCGATCATCTGGAAGATCTCGTCCACCGCGGCCTCCGGGTCGGCCGCCTCGCGGGCCAGTGAATGAGCGTCGATCGCGAACCTCGCGATCGACCGGCAGGCCGTCGTGGTCCGTGACAGGCCGGGATCGGCGGCGATGGCCGTGGCCAGCGACTCCGCATGGCGCACCCTCATCGACGCCTCGTACTCCCGCAGGGCGGGTGATGCGTCGATCATGCGCCAGATCGGGGCGGCGCCGTTCGCCGTGCAATGGCGTACCAGCGCAAGGATCTCGCGGCGCAGCGCGGGGATGAGCGGTTCGTGCGGAGCTCGGTCGGTGACCGCCTGCGTGAGGCGTTGCTCGAAGTCGTAGTCCTGCTCGAACACCAGGGCCTCTTTCGAGGCGAAGTGGGAGAAGAGCGTGGTCACGGCCACATCGGCCTCGGCGGCCACGTCACGGATGCCCACCGCGTCGTACCCGCGTTCCAGGAAGAGCCGCAGGGCGCTGTCAGCGATCTTCTGACGGGTCGCGGCCTTCTTGCGTTCGCGGCGTCCGGGCGGCTCGGTCATGACCTGACGCTATCAGATACAAAGCCATAACCGTTCCAAAACACTAACCGTTAGTGCTACGGTCGGTCGCATGAAGAGAGTGAGCTTCGCCGAGTTCGGCGGTCCGGACGTTCTGCAACTCATCGACGCCGAGGAGCCCCACGCGGGCCCCGGCCAGGTACGCATAGCCGTGCGGGCGGCGGGCGTGAACCCCGTCGACTGGAGGATCCGTGAAGGCCAGTTCCTGAAGGCCCACCCGATCGAGTTGCCTTCTGGCGTCGGGCTGGACGCCTCCGGGGTGGTCGATGAGATAGGGGAGGGTGTCGAAGGGGTCGAGGTCGGCGACCACGTGTTCGGCGAAGGGGCGAGCACCTACGCCGAGTTCGCGGTGCTGTCCGCCTGGGCCCGTATGCCCGAGGGCCTGACGTTCGAAGAGGCGGCCGGGTACCCCTCCGTGGTGGAGACAGCGCTGCGCATCATCCGCGAGGTCGGTGTGCGGCCCGGACAGACGCTCCTGGTCAGCGGTGCGTCCGGGGGAGTCGGATCGGCGGTGCTGCAGGTCGCCCGCGACCGGGGCATCACGGTGATCGGCACGGGTGGGGCCGCGAATCAGGACTATCTGCGCAGCCTGGGCGCTGTCGCGACGACGTACGGCGATGGCTGGGTCGAGCGGGTGCGGCAGCTCGGTCATGTCGACGCGGCTCTCGATCTGTCCGGGTCGGGTGTGATCCGCGAGCTCGTCGAGCTGACCGGGGATCCGCAGAAGGTGATCTCCATCGCCGACCTCGCAGCGCCGGAACTCGGTGTCCGATTCTCCGGCGTGGCCGGGAGCGTGCCGGAAGCACTCGCCGAGGCCTCCGACCTCATCGCGCGGGGAAAGCTCCACATCCCGGTCGAGAAGTCGTACACGCTCGCCGAGGCCGCGGCGGCGCACATCGACAGCCGTGCGGGTCACACGCGCGGGCGCCGGGTCATCGTGGTCTGAGCCGTTGCCTGCTCAGGTCACGGCACCGCCAGTCGAACGCCGTGGCGGCGGTGAGGCTCCCGGCCTGAGCAGGTGGTTCGGCCCTCGAACTCGGCTTGAGTCAGGGCTTGTTGGGGCCGACCCCTACGGGGCGATTCAGGGTCTTGCCGGATGTCGGGCGGAGCCCGCAGCGGGCGAAGATCGAGACCTTGGACAAGCCGAGGGAGCAGGCATCGTGGTGGACGGTCATGGATCGGGTGAGCGGCGCAGCCGGCGCTGGAGAGGGCGGTTGCCCCTTGTCTGGGGTGCAACGCTCGCGGTGATGGTGAGCTTCGTGGGTGTGGAGGCGGCGACCGGGGCGCCCGGCGGACGGGAGAGCGGAACTGCGGGCGAGGCGCGGGTGGTGCCGGGACCCGCGGGGGCGGGCTCGCACATCGCCTGGAAGCCGTGCAAGGAGGATGCCTCGGCGGAGTGCGGTGGCCTCTCGGTGCCGGTGGACTGGGGCAAGCCGGGCGGGGAGAGGTTCGATCTCCGGCTCGCCCGGCGCAAGGCCACCGACTCCGGTGCGCGCGTGGGCTCCATGGTGTTCGGACCTGGCGGGCCCGGGGACTCGGGCGTGCAGCGCATCGTGGACAAGGGCAACATGCGCCGGTTCAGCGACAACCTCCGCAGTCGCTTCGACATCGTCAGCTTCGACCCGCGCGGTGTGGGGACCAGCAACCCGATCCGCTGCTCGCAAGAGCGCCTCGACCGGCGTCCGCCGACGGTCATCCAGAGCCAGGCCGCGTTCGACGCCATGGTGAAGTACAACCGTGGCCTGCGCGAGGACTGCAGGAGGAACACCGAAAAGGGGCTCTTCGATCACGTCGACACCCTCAGCATGGTGAAGGACCTCGACGCGATCAGGGCGGCACTCGGCGAGCGGTCCCTCACCTTCCACGGCAGTTCGTACGGAACGCTGCTCGGCGAGCAGTATGCGGAGCAGTATCCGAAACGGGTGCGCGCCCTGGTCCTGGAGTCAGTGGTGGACCACAGCCTGGGCACGAGAGAGTTCCTCACCACCCAGGCCGCCACGCTGCAGGACTCCTTCGACGAGTTCGTGGCCTGGTGCGAACGGACCAAGAGCTGCGCCCTGCACAGCTCAGATGTGCGGGCCCTCTGGGCGGACCTGTTGGACCGGGCCGAGCGCGGGGAGCTGCGGCACGACGGCATGGTGCTGGCCCCGTTCGACCTCAACGTCCTGGTGATGAAGAAGTTGTACGACCCGAAGTGGGCGGAGCTGGGGGAGTTCCTGCAGGGTCTGAGTGAGAGCGAGCCGGGGACGGAGCGGGAGGCCGCGGAGGCCGAGGGCAAGCCTGGGCCCGCCCTCGGATCCCATCCGTTTGAGATCTTCTGCCAGGACTGGAGCCTGCCGGTTCGTGACTACGGCGACTACAGACAGGACTTGCGGCGCGTCGCCAGGGTCGCGCCGGACATGAGGTACCCCCGAGCCCTGATGTCCGTCTCGGCCTGCCTGGGTGCCCCGGCCCCCGACAATCCGCAGCATCGCCTGAAGGTGCGCAACAGCCGGCCCATCCTCCTGACCAACTCGCTCCACGACCCGGCATCCGGCTACAACTGGGCCACCAATGTCGCCGACCAGCTCGGCCGCAACGCGGTCCTGCACACCTACGAGGGTTGGGGCCACGGGACGTACTCCAGCAGCCCCTGCGCACAGCAGACGATCGACGACTACCTGATATCGACGAAGGTCCCGGCACGCGGTGCGTCGTGCCCGGCCGTCGGCAGATAGCGCGGTGCTCGCCAGGCCTTGAGCCGGTGTTCCACCGCGGCCCCCAGAGACAGGAGCTTGGCGTCCTGGTGGTCGCCGGCCATCAGGAGCAGTCCGACCGGCAGTTCGTTCACGGACCCGGCGGGTACGGAGAGGGACGGATATCCGGCGACGGCCGCGGGTGTGGAGGAGGGGATGACGTCGTTGTCGCCGCGCGCGCAGTCGGTCGTCCAGGCGGGCGGGTTCGTGGGCGCGGTGATGGCGTCCAGGTGATGGGCGGCCAGTGTCTCGTCGATGGAGCGACGGGAGAGGTCCTTCAACTCGGCTCGCATCGCCCGGTACTTGGGGTCGGTGGTCGGCGGCGCGGCGAGTGCCTGCTCGAACAGCTCCTGGCCGGCGAAACAGGTCTGTTCCTCGGGGTGGGTGCGGTTGAACTCGATCAGCTCGGCGAGGTTCCGGGGTCCTTCGCGCGTGCCGAGGTAGGCGTCGATGTCCCGGTGGAACTCGCTGAGCAGCGCCGGGAACTCGAGTTCGGCGAGCCGCGCCTGGTACGGGGGTGTCACCTCGACGACCACCGCTCCGGCCTTGCGCAGTTTCTTCGCCGTACGGGTCATCACCGCGTCGACGTCGGCTCCGAGCGAGGGCAGGCGCCACAGGCCGATCCGCTTGCCGCGGAGGCTGGTTCCGAGGTCCGCCGCCGCGTCGTCCTTGGCCGGGAGGCCGGACGACGGGCCCGGGTCGCTCCGGAGTCCCGGGAGGCCCTGAAGGGCGCCTGAGCGGGCGCCGTCGCCACGCGAGCCCTCGCCACCGCTCAGCACCGAGAGTGTGAGCGCGGTGTCGATCACGTTGCGTGCCATGGGCCCGGCCGTGTCCTGCTCGGCCGAGATCGGCACCACCCCCGACTGGCTGACCAGACCGAGGCTGGGCTTGTGGCCGACGACGCCGTTCATCCCGGCCGGGCACACGATGGAGCCGTCCGTCTCGGTGCCGATCGCCACCTGCGACAACGACGCGGCGAGCGCGGCCGCCGAGCCGGAGGAGGAACCGCACGGGTTGCGGTCGAGGACGTAGGGGTTGTTGGTCTGCCCGCCCACGGCCGACCAACCCGATGTCGGCTTCGCCGCGCGGAAGTTGGCCCACTCCGACAGGTTGGTCTTGCCGAGAATCACCGCCCCCGCCTTCCGCAGCCGGGTCACCAGCGCGGCATCGGTGCCGGGCGGGCTCCCGGCGAGCGCGAGCGATCCGGCTGTCGTCGGCATGTCACGGGTGTTCACGTTGTCCTTGAGCAGAACGGGGATGCCGTCCAGCGGCCCAAGGGTCTTGCCGTGCCGGTGTCTTGCGTCGCTGGCGGCCGCCTGGCGCAGGGCCGTCGGGCTGGTGCGCAGCACCGCGTGAATCTTGGGATCGACGTTCTCGATCCGCCGCAGGTAGGCCCGGGTCAGCGTCGATGAGGTCAGCGAACCGGCCGCCATGCGTGCCTGTAACTGCGGAATCGTCACGGTGTCAAGGTCGACTCCAAGTGCGAGAGGCGACCCGGTCGGCGGCGACGAGCTGTTGGTGCCGTGCTCGGCGTCCTGCGCACCGGCATTCGGTACGCCCGTCAGAAGGGACCCCGCGACGAGGGCGGCGGTCATTGCGGCAATGCTCCTCTTCCCCATGCGCATCAGCGGACCACTCGGGCAGCGTCCGGCGCAAGGGTGCGGGGCCTCTGCAGACTCCCCTTGCTGCGGCAGGCCGCGGATGTCCGAAACCGGCCGGTAGGTGGACTACACGTGCAGCGCCGTTGGGTGGCTTGCCGGGGCGTCCACCGGTGCGAACTGGGGGTCCAGCGTGATCGACATGAAGAGATCGCCCTTGTACCCGACTCCGAGGTCCTCCAGGCGGCGCGTACCGCCGCAACTGCTGCGACGCGGTCCGCAGTTTCCTGGCGTCCTGGTCCGGCAACCCCACGGTGGCCGCCGGGGTCCACAACTCGGGGGACATGGAACTCGAAGCGGACGGCGCTGTCCGAACCAAGCGTTGGCTGCGGAGCAACCCCTCCTCGTCCCTCCTCGGGTTGACCGCCCTCAACCAGTCCGCAGCGCCGCCGGAGCTGGTCAAGGGCCCCTTGGGATCTATCTTGTTGAGCTTCTGGGTGAGCGGACCCACGAGGGAGTAGCCGAACGCGGCCGGGTCGGGGAACTGCTCGTACCCGCCGCCCTGAGTCTTGGGGAAGATGCTCTCCAGGTGGGCCTGGTCCTCCGGCCTCGGCGGCTTGAGCTGCCCCGGGCCGAACTCCCGCACATCATTCACCAGCGCGTTGGACGGCGCCGCGGCCCCGGCCCGCTGCACGGTCGGCGCGTGGCCGGAGCCGCCTCGCGCCCGACGGGGTGATTCCGGACGCGGGCTCCGTCCGAGAAGCGGGCAGCCGGGCAACGGAGTCGGGCCGCTCTTCCCGCTCACTTGCACGCACGACGGGCCACCTCTCTCTTGACAGCTCCTGCCAGGTCTAGCAGCGAACGCCCGTCACTCGGGAGGTCCACGAGGGCAAGGTTGCCCACGCTCGGGCACACATGGGGGAGACGAGAGGAACGTCCTTTCGGGCATGACGCCGAGCGCGTCCACGAGGTCCGGTACGAAGACACTTCGCCGCTGACCGGTTCACGGCCCCGCCAGGCTCACCAGGTCTTGCCTGCCTGCTCCCGGACCGTGCGGTTGAGTCGGTTGAAGAAGTTGGTCAGCGCGATCTCCAGGGCGATCGCGCCGAGTTGCCGCTCGTTGAAGTGGTCGGCCGCGGCGTCCCAGATCTCGTCGGTCACGCCCGGTGCGCCGTCCTGGATGCGGGTGGCGGCCTCGGTCAGGGCGAGGGCCGCCCGCTCCTGCTCGGTGTAGAAGGGCGTCTCACGCCACGCGACCACGTTGTGCAGCCGCTCGGCTGTCTCACCGGCCTTCGTCGCCGCCTCGGTCGAGGCGAAGACGCACGGGCTGCAGGCGTTTATCTGGCTGGTGCGCAGATGGATCAGGGACAGCAGCCGGCCGTCCACGCCCCCGGCGTGAATCGCCTTGTAGAGGTGCTGAATTGCTGTCATCACGTCGGGGTCGGCCGGGCTGTTCAAGCGTGCTTCCATCGGTCCTGCTCCTTCATCGCTGGGTTCATCGGTTACCTGCGCCCTTCCGGGCCCGTCATCACCCATGACGGAGCAGCGCCGAGGAAGGTAACAACATGACTGACACCAGGCCGACAGACCCGATGGCCGAGACGTTCGAGGCCCAGCGCGACCGGCTGCGCGCGGTCGCCTACCGCATGCTCGGATCGCACGCCGACGCCGAGGACGCGGTCCAGGAAGCCTGGCTTCGCCTTTCCCGCCAGGACGCGACGGACATCCACAACCTCGCGGGCTGGCTCACCACGGTGGTCGGCCGGATCAGCCTCGACGTCCTGCGCTCGCGCCAGGCCCGCCCGGAGGCGTCGTACGACGACCGCCTCTCCGAGCTCGTGGTGACGCTCGACGACAGTCCTGCTCCCGAGGACGACGCGGTGCTCGCCGACTCGGTCGGGCTCGCGCTGCTCGTCGTCCTGGAGTCCCTCAAGCCGAGCGAGCGGCTGGCGTTCGTGCTGCACGACCTGTTTGCGGTGCCGTTCGACGAGATCGGCCAGATCCTCGGCAAGTCCACTGCCGCCACCAAGATGCTCGCCAGCCGCGCCCGCAGGAAGGTGCAGACGATCGAGCGGCCGACGAGCGCCGGACGGGAGCAGCGCGAGGTGGTCCAGGCCTTCCTGTCGGCGGCTCGAAGCGGCGATTTCGAGGAGTTGCTGCGGGTGCTCGACCCCGAGGTGCAACTGACCCTCGACACCCCGTCCGGCGAAGTCGTCGTCCTGGGTGCCACCCAGGTCGCGGCCGGTGCGCAGTTGTCCGCCAGTGCGGCCGCATCGGGGCGGTCGGTGCTCGTCAACGGCCTCCCGGGGGTCATTTCCTGGCGCGAGGACGGTGTCCCTGCGTCGGTCCTCGCCTTCACTGTTGCCGATGGCCGGATCACCGGCATCAAGGCCACCGTCGACCCGGACAAGCTCAAGCTGATGGACCTGCCGGGTCCTGCGTGAGTCCCTGCCGGGGCGGGTCCACGACCTGCCCCGGCCCTTCTGCGCTGTTCGTCGCCCCCGATGAGTGCCCGGCCCCACGTCGTCCGCCACGACGAAGCCGCGGTCGGGCCCGCTGCCCTAGCTTCCGGTCATCCGGTTCAGGAACCGGCAACCGCTGTGCCGCGCGGTACGGCCGTTGCCACTGATCGCAGCGACCGAAGGGGTCAGCAGATGGCAGGGCACACAGCACGGATGGGCGCGGTGGGGCTTGCGGCAGCGGCGGCTCTGACCGCCGCTTCGTTCACCTCGCATGCGGCGGCCGACGCCGGCGTGGGACATGCGCGGACCCAGGAGGCCTTGGACGCCGCGGTCAAGGGCGGGGTGCCCGGGGCCACCGGGCAGGTCGATGACCGGTACTCGATCTGGACAGGCACGTCGGGCGTCGGGGACCTCAAGACGGGCGCGCCGCGCTCGGCGGTCGACCGCTACCGGATCGGCAGCATGACCAAGACCTTCGTCGCCACCGTGCTGCTCCAGTTGGAGGCGGAGGGCAGACTCGACCTCGACGACAAGGTCGACAAGTGGCTGCCCGGTGTGGTGGAGGGCAACGGTCACGACGGCCGCCGGATATCGGTGCGGCAGCTGCTCAACCACACCAGCGGGATCTTCAGCTACACCGCCGACCCGGACTTCCTGGAGCGGGGCTTCACCGAGAAATTCCTGGAGCACCGCTATGACACCTACACCCCCGCTCAGTTGGTGGCCATCGCCATGCGCCACCAACCGCTCTTCGACCCGGGCGCGGGCTGGAGCTACTCGAACACCAACTACACACTGGCCGGAATGATCGTCGAGAAGGTCTCGGGCCACCCGTACGAGGACGAGATAGGGCGGCGCATCGTCAAGCCGCTCGGCCTGCACGCCACTTCCGTACCTCGCACCGCATCGTCGATGCCGAAGCCGGGCTCCCGCGCGTACTCCAAGCTCTCCCTGGCGCCGCAGCCGACGGACCCGACCCATGACGTCACCGAGCTCAATCCGTCGGCCGCGGGTTCGGCGGGTGCGATGGTCTCCGGCTCCGGTGACCTGAACCGCTTCTACTCGGCCCTGCTGGGCGGGAAGCTGCTGCCCGCCCAGCAGCTCAAGGAGATGAGGACCACCGTCCCGGTCAGCGGGGCCGGGCTGATCACGGGCTACGGTCTCGGGCTGATGAAGTTCGAGCCGTCCTGCGGCGTTTCGGTCTGGGGACACGGCGGCAACATCCAGGGATCGGCGTCCCAGGCCGTGACCACGCCGGACGGCAAGCACTCGCTCGCCTTCAACTTCAACGGCGACTGGGCGGGGAACAGCCAGGCGGTCATCGAGGCGGAGTACTGCCCGGAGTGAACGGTGTCGGGGGACGGTACCCGACTTCGGGGTGTGTGGCCCGGTCGGCTGTCTAGGCGTGAAAAGCCGTGGTCGCATCGAGCGCGGCGCGTTCGGTCGTGACCCGGTTCACCGGTGCGGCCTCATGGCCATAACCGAAGGAGACACCCACGAGCAGCTTTCCTCC
The DNA here is from genome assembly GCF_040643025.1 of Streptomyces sp. NPDC047525. NCBI lineage: Bacteria > Bacillati > Actinomycetota > Actinomycetes > Kitasatosporales > Streptomycetaceae > Streptomyces > Streptomyces sp. NPDC047525. Next base: position 66,373 of record NZ_JBEYTL010000001.1, on the reverse strand, counting down.
AGTGACGCCGAGTCCGGCTCGGACGGTGTCGGCGTAGAAGCTCAGCAGTCCCTGCGGGCAACTGTCCACGCCGTACGCGGTCATCGCCAGGAGCAGTGTCTGCATGTAGGCGCCGACGTCCGCCGCCAGCCGGGCTCCGCCGTCGCCGGTGACGAACAGGAACGCGACGTGGGGCGCGCCGTAGAAGCGCAGGCTCTCCGCGTCGTACGCCGCACGTGCTGCGTGGTCGTCGCGGCCGATGCCCAGCGCTCCGTACAGCTCGGCGCCGAACGCAGCCTGGCGGTCCCTGTGCACCGGTGCGTACATGTCCGCGGAGTACGGAAAGTCGATCGAGGTGCTGTTGGCGGCGTGGGCCGCCTGAAGGGAATCCGCCAGGCGCTCGCGCGTCGCTCCGCTCGCCACCTCCACCTGCCACGGCTGCGCGTTGGAATTGGACGGCGCGGCGCCGGCCAGCGAGAAGATCGCGCGCATGGTGTCCTCCGGCACCGGGTCCGGACGGAACGCGCGCGTCGCGTGACGGCCGCGTATCAGCTTCTCCGCACTGCCGCTCAACTCGGTGGAAACCGGTCGGCTCATGGGCACCCCTCAATCGATGAATGTAAACGCAGGCGTTTACTTGCGAGGGGGACGCTAGCAGGTGGTTCTCGCCTAAGTAAACGCGTGCGTATACTTCCGTCATGAGTGCGGCGACGACGACATCTCAACGGCGGGGACGCGGCGGACGGGAGCGGATCCTGGTCGCCGCCGCCCATCTGTTCGCGAGCCAGGGGATCAACGCGACCGGCATGGAGCAGGTCGCCGAGGAAGCACCGGTGTCCAAGCGCACGCTCTACGCGCACTTCCGGACCAAGAGCGACCTGGTGGTCGCCCACCTCCAGGACCTCGCGACCTCGGGAGTCACCCTGGAGAGCGTGCTGACCCGCGAGGACATCCCGCCGCGAGAGCGGATCCTCGGACTCTTCGGCCCGCTCGCGACGGACAAGGATCCGGTGCGCGGGTGCCCGTTCATCGATGCCGCGGCGGAGTTCCCCGACCCGGCGAGCGCGGTGCACTCCTACGCCCGCGAACAGAAGCTTCGGATGGTGGGGCTGGTCACCGCCCTGGTGGCGGAACTGGGCTGCCGTGAACCCGCCGAACTCGCCGAGCAGCTGGTCACCCTCGCGGACGGCGCGGCCAGCCGAGCCATGGTCCTCGACGAAGCTGACTACGGCCGCCACGCACGGGCAGCAGCGGCGATCCTCCTCGAACGCGCCCTGCCCGACGCGAGTTGACCGGGAAGCCGCCTCAGCCGAACCGCAGGATGCGTGGGGCGAAGGTGCCCTCGGGACCGGCGGCGCGGCCGACCGACCACACCGTCGCGGCGCCCGGCACCGGCGTAAGCCGCAGGTCCGAGGAGTCGCCCTCGCCGGCCACCGCCGGTTCGCCGTACTCGGTGAACGACTTGCCGTCCCAGGCAAGGAAGTCCGGCCCGGGGACGAGCGGCGGAGTACTGCCCGGCGGGCCCCACTTCTGCGAGCGGGTCACCGAGACCCAGCCCAGCTCGCCGGAGGCGGCGGGCGCGAGTGAACTGATGAATCCGAAGTCGGCGGGCGTGGTCACCCGGTTCCACTCCTGCCCGTCGAAGCGGACCAGCAGCGGCGGAATCGGCTTGCCCGGCGGGCCGCCGACGAACCCGTCCGTGCCACCCGCCCACACCTCCGTCGGCGAGACCGCCAGCACACTGCTCACGGCCGACCGCGGGAACCCGTTCACGACGGTCTGCTGCCATGCCTTGCCGTTCCAGTGCGACACGGCCGCACTCGAATCGGTGGCGCCCGCGGCCCAGACGTCGTCGGCCGCCACGATGTGCAGGCCGTACACGTATCCCGGCGGCACGGGCACGTCCCGCCAGCCGCGCCCGTCCCAGCGCAGCAATGCCTGCGCGTTGTCCCGCGAACCGATCAGCCAGGTCTCACCGCCGCCCGCGACGACCTTGGTCAGCACGACACCGCGCGGCGGCCGGCTCTCGGACCAGGCGGTGCCGTCGAAGCGGAGCAGACGGGAGGTGCCCGCAGAGTCGCGGCCGACCGCCCAGACCGCGGCCTGTGAGGTCGCGGCGATGGACAGCAGCTCTCCCTGCCAGCGGATCCCGGGCAGACTCTGGCGCTTCCACTCGGTTCCGTCCCACCGCAGCACCAGCGGGAAGCCCGGCGCCTCGCGGCCGACGGCGTCGGCACCCACCGCCCATGCTTTGCCGGGCCCGAACGCCACGGCTTCGTTCAGCCCGGCCTGCGGGCGGACCTGGGCCGGGACCGGAACGTGTTGCCAGGACCGGGTCTCCGCCGCGGCCGAGGCCAGGACGGTCACGATGGTCATGGCGACGGCGAGAGCCGCGACGAGAAGTCTGCGTGCCATGGTCAGCCTCCCAGCCGCTCGCTCATCAGGTTCGGTTTCGAGCCGTAGATCTCGACGGTGCCGAAGGACAGCAGCGACGACCCTGCCTTCGCCAGTACACGCGGCTTGACGTCGATCGCGTTCGTGCGCTCCGGGCCGTAGGAGAAGGTGGTGCGGGCGCCGTCCACCCGCGCGTACTTCGACTGGAAGGCGCGGTCGCTGCGCACCGGCAGCCACAGGGCGCCGTCCGGACCGCGGACCATGGCCTCGGTGTAGGTGTCACCCAGTGGTGGGTGAGTGGTGCGCCAGGCCTGCCCGTTGAAGGTCATCAGGTAGGTGCGGGCCACGCCGTCGGTGTACTGGCTGCCGCCGATCGTGACCCGGCCGGACGGTTCGTGCAGGATCGTGTGCACGTTGCTGTTGGGCGGCAGCGGCACCTTCGCGTCCCGCCACGCCGTGCCGTTCCAGCGCAGGACGCTGGTCCCGGTGCTGGTGTCCGCCCAGGCCCAGGCGTCGGTGGCAGTGCGCGCGTTGATCCCCATCAGGTACAGCACACCGTCCGGAGCGGACTGGGTGGTCCAGCCGGAACCGTCGTAGTGCAGCACCTTCAGCCCCGTGTCGTCCTCGCCGACCACCCACGCGGCACCCGGAACCGCGGTGAAGTCCTGGTAGGTCCACAGGGTCTGCGGCAGCGGGACGGTACTCCACCCTCCCGCCGACCGGCGCAGGATCTCCCCCGCGCCCTCGCGGTTGTGGAAGATCCACACCTCCTCGCCGACGAACTGCACCTTGCCGAGCCAGCCCGGCTCACCGGCGCCGGGGAAGCCGGTGTCCCGGCTCCACGCCTTGCCGTCCCACCGGTACAGCATCGGCCGCAGTCCATCGGCGGCGTGCTCGTAACCGGTCGCCCACGCCTCGCCCGGACCCCGGGAGGCGAGGTCGGACACGGTCACCGGCGGGGCCGCGGCCGGCACCGGCAGCGCCGACCAGCCCGGCCGCACGGCAGCGGCGGGTGTCACAGCGGCGGCCGGCGACACGGCTGCGGCCAACGCGATCACCAGGCAGACAACGACCGCACGGAGACCGTTCACGAGACCCCCCAGGGCACACGAAGGTCGCAGAGCCTAGGGGCCTTCACCCACCCGTGAACAGACTGCATCCGGCCGACTGATCGCCGAAGGAACAGCCTCGTCCGCGTCTTCAGGCCAGTTCGGGTTGTGGCTCTGGCCGGAGCGCTGGTGCGGCCTTCGGCTCCCACAGCCTGGTGGTCCGTACGTAGGCGTAGATCACCGATGTCATGGCCAGAACGAGGAGTGGTCCGGACACCTCAGGATGCCTGGCCATCTCCACCGGCAGATAGCGGTACGAGACCAGGAGTGCGGCGAAGACCGTCGTGCCGTAGAGGACCAGCTGAACGCCTTGCCGGTCCCAGCCGCGGTCGAGCGCGCGCAGACCGGCCTCGACCGTGAGGGCGAACACCACGCCGACAAGGAGATCCACGCCGTAGTGGTAGCCGAATCCCAGCGTCGCGCCGAGCGTGGCCATCAGCCAGAACGTGCCTGCGTAGCGCAGAAGTCGTGGGCCCTTGCGGGAGTGGATGAAGATGGCGGTGGCCCACGCCGTGTGCAGGCTGGGCACGCAGTTGCGCGGGGTGATCCCGTCGTACGTCACCGGGTGCGGAACGCCGACCGCCGGTGGCGTGTGCGGCCACAGGTCGGCCACCGCCCACTGCACGCCGCCGGTGCCTGAGGTGCCCGGGCCGTAGGCGAAGATCGGTCCGACCACCGGGAAGATCATGTAGATGGCCGGTCCGAGGAGGCCGATGACCAGGAAGGTGCGCACCAGATGGTGGCGCGGAAAGCGCCGCTCCGCTGCCACGTTGCGCAGCTGGTACAGGGCGACGACGATCGCTGCCACCGCGAGCTGGGCGTAGACCAGGTCGAGAACATGGGTGCTGACCGGTCCCGAGGCCTTGAGTATCCGGCCTGCCAGCCACGAGGGATTGCCCAGCGCGTGATCGGCGGTGGCCACGTACTGGTCGAGCACGGTCGGGCGGGTCTTCGCGGTGATGAGCAGCCACGTGTCACCGGTCTTGCGGCCGGCCACGAGGAGCAGGCCGAGGCCGACACCCTTGAGGAGCAGGACACGTTCCTGGCCGGTGCGGCGCGTGATCGCGATGACCCCACAGCCCAGCATCACCCACAACGCGCCATTGCCGAAGAAATGACCGTCCGGCACCTCGGCGTCGACCGCCCACCGCACCAGGACGAAGACGGCGTCGATGCCGATCGCGGCACCGGCGGCGATGAAGCGTTGCCGCCAGGTGAGCACCACCATCATCAGGGCCAGACCGCCGTACAGCGGACCCGGCTTGGGGGCGAAGATCACCTCTCGCACCTGGTTGGTGATCGGCCCGGGTACGCCGCCGTAGCGACGCGCGGCGATCTCCAGCGCGACGAGGAACCCGAGGGCCACCACGCACGCCATGGCCCACAGGGTGGTCCGTGGTGGGCGCCACGGGGTGAACTTGATCTTGCGGCGTATTCGTGAAGAAGCCCGCGCAACTATAGGTAGCAATTATTTGACCGATTTATTCAGAAGACCCACGAAGGGCGAGCTGCCGGTGGACGATCAGTCCTCGAAGTAGGCCTTGGCGACGGCGTAGGTGTCCTCGTAGAGGTGGTAGCGGGTGATCCGCCCGTTCCGGACCGTGGTGTGCAGGGCGAACGCGGTGTCGATGTCCCGGCCCGTCTTCTTCACCTCGGAGACCATGCGCCCGATGAGCACCACGTCGTCGCCCTCGGCGATGACCTGGCGGAGGTCGAACTCCTTGGCCTGCACATGGGTCTGCAGCAGCTCGAAGAACGTCCGCATGCCCTGCGCCGAGTCGACCTCCGGCACCCACGGAATGCCCGGCGGGTGCGGGACGGAGAACGACACCGAGTCGGCGAACAGCGCCGCCGCCTCCGCACTCCTGCCCTCGGCGAGCAGCGGGAACAGGCGCTGCACGGTCTGCGTCGGTGACTCAGCTGTCATGTCTGTCGACCTCACGGATCGGACGGGCGGGCTCAGGGGGCGATGGGCAGTTGGCGCTTGTGCTCGGTGAGACGGTAGCGGCCGGTGATCGTTTCGAAGGCCCGCTCGTCCACCGGCTTGCCCTCCAGGAAGTCGTCGATGTCGTCGTAGGTGACCCCGAGCGCGTCCTCGTCGGCCTTGCCCGGGTCGAGGGTCTCCAGGTCGGCCGTCGGGGACTTCCACACCAGCTCGGCGGGCGCACCCAGCGTCTCCGCGACGGCGCGCACCCGGCGCTTGGTCAGGCCGGTCAGCGGGACCAGGTCGGCGGCGCCGTCGCCGAACTTGGTGAAGAAGCCGGAGACCGCCTCCGCGGCGTGGTCGGTCCCGACGACCAGGCCGCCGTGCGCACCGGCCACCGCGTACTGGGCGATCATGCGCTGCCGGGCCTTGATGTTGCCGTGCACGAAGTCCTGGTGGTGGGCGTCGCGGAAGCTCACGCCGGCGGCCAGCGCAGCCTCGAGCGCGGCGTCGCTCGCGGGCTTGATGTCCACGGTCAGCACGTGGTCGGCCTGGATGAAGGAGAGCGCGAGCTGCGCGTCGTGCTCGTCGGCCTGGGTCCCGTAGGGCAGCCGCATCGCGTAGAACCGCGCCTCGTGCCCGGCGGCCCGCGCCCGCTCGACGGCGAGCTGGCACAGCCGGCCTGCGGTGGTGGAGTCGACGCCGCCGCTGATGCCGAGCACGAGGGAGCGCAGACCCGACGAGGTCAGCCGCTCGGCCAGGAAGGCGGCCCGGCGCTCGATCTCCCGCTCGGCCTCGAAGGTCTCGGCGACCTGCAGTGCCTGGGCGATCTCCTGCTGCAGGGCGATGGACGCCGACTCGCTCACGTCTGCTCCTTGTTCCGGTTCACGATGTGCTCTCGCGGAACCCTAGCCTGGGGCGCTGCCGCGGGCGCCGTCGGCCGTGTCCGGGGGCTGGTCGAGAGCTTCAGGACGCCCCCGGGCCGTGGCGTGCGGCGATGCCCTCGGAGCCGGCCCACCGGCTGTAGGTGGGGGACTTCGGCCAGCCCTCGGGCGAGTCCTGCCACTCCTCCTGGCGTCCGTACGGCAAGAGGTCGATCAGCGCGAAGGTGTGACTGAGCTGCTCGGTTCCCCGGCCGCTGGTGTGCCAGGTGCGGTAGACGGTGTCGCCGTCACGCAGGAAGACGTTGACCGCGAATCCGCCGCCGGGCGGCGCGCCGACGTCGGTGCCGGGCCTGCCGTCGAAGATGTCGGCCAGCCGGGCCGGTCCTTCCTCGCCCTCGAGGGTGTAGTCGGGCATCGCGGTACAGCGCGGTGTGTACGTACAGACCGCCCCCGTTCGCCGAACTCATCGACCTCCCGCCATTTCAGGGCAGGATCTCGACGTACCCCTCGGTTCCGTGCACGCGGATCCGCTGCCCGTCCCGGATCAGCCGGGTGGCCTGCTCCACGCCCACGACGGCCGGCAAGCCGTACTCCCGAGCGATCACCGCGCCATGGGTCATCAGTCCGCCCACCTCCGTCACCAGGCCCGCGATCCCGACGAACAGCGGTGACCAGCTGGGGTCCGTGAAGGTCGTGACCAGGATGTCGCCCGCTTCGAGATCGGCCTGCGCCATGTCGAGGATGACGCGGGCCCTTCCCTCGATGGTCCCGGCGGAGACAGGGACGCCGATCAGGGCGCCGGCCGGAGCGTCGTCGCGCCGGTACGCCCCGGAGACGGCCTCGCCGTCCGATGTGAGCACGCGCGGAGGGGTGAGCGCGTGGTACGACCGGAACGCCTCCTTGCGCCCCTGGATGAGCTGTTCGTCCACCTGATGCGAGCGCACGACGTCGTGGAGCTCCTGGAACGTGAGGCAGAAGATGTCCTCCCGCTCACGAAGCACGTCGGCCTGCACGAGACGCCCGGCTTCTTCCAGCAGGGCCTGCTTGTAGAGGAAAGTGCGGCTGACGATGCCGTACTTCGGGTACTCCCGGTATCCGACGAAGGCTCTGACCTGGTCGATCATCCGCTTGGTCTCGTCGGCCTTCTGGTCCCCGTCCGGCAGTTCCCGCAAGCGGGACAACACCTCCTGCTCCTTCTTCAGCGCCTTCTGCCGCCCTTGCTCGAAGTGCCGCTCGGCGGCGCCCGGTTCGAAGTTCCTGACGTTGTCGAGGATCACGGGCACGAGCGTGGAGGGACGCTCGCGCCACCGTGGCCGCGTGATGTCGATCTCGCCGGCGCAGCGCATGCCGTACCGGTCGAGGTAGGCCTCGATGGCGTCGCGTGCCTCGGCCCCGCCCGTGAGCTTCGCCAGTTCGTCCAGGAAGCCCTCGTCCTCGACGCCCCGCAGGAACGCCACCACCTCCGGGCGCGGGCGGATCACGTCCGCGACGTCGAGCAGCGCGAGCCCCATCTCCGAGGTGACGTTGTCGGGGGCGGACAGCGTGAGGGTGTCAGCCGCGTTCTTCTCGCCCAGCCACTCCCGCAGCTTGTCGTTGAGCCACCACGTGGCCTCCATCCCCGCCATGATCGCCTGAAAGTTCAGCGGATCGCTGAGGACCCGCTTGTGCTCCTTGAAGGCCTCCAGCAGGAAGTCGAACAGCGCCGGTCCGGTCTTCGTACGGATGTCGCGTTCCAGGGCGGCGATGGATGCCTGGCTGCGCTCGATCAGCTCGGTGATGACGGCCGGATCGGTGGCGGTGGGGGTGGGCGCTCCGCCGGGCGGTGGCCCGACAGGGCTCGCGTCGGGGGCATCGGGGAGCAGTGGGACGAAATCGTCGCGGTCAAGGACGGTCTCCAGAGCGTCCCTGATCAGCGGATCGCCTTTCCCCATGACATCCAGGAGGGCGGCGCGGCTCGCGGGCGAGGACAGACGCCCGGTGACGTCGACGAACAGCCTCCCGGCGGCCGCGTGCATCGGCACCATGGCGGTCAGCTGCCACATGGAAAGCCCGAGGGGCTTCATGGGGTCGGTCATCATCTGCTGGTGGCCGACGGAGACGTAGACGTGATTCTCCTGGTCGCCGGTCTCGGGGACGGGGACGGGGAACAGCGTCGTGATCGGCCGGCTCTGCACGATCTGGAAGCCGTCGTCGACCAGGCACCATTCGATGTCCTGCGGGCGGCCGAAGTGCGCTTCGATCCGCCGCCCGAGCTGCACGAGCCGCACGGCCTGCGCATCCGTCAGCGCCGGCTGCTCCTGCCGCTGCGGGTCGATGGCCACTTCCTGCGTACCGCCGGTCGGCAGGGCGTGAACGGCCCGCTGTTTGGCGGCGATCGTCTTGGCGACGACTTCTCCGTGGCGCACCTTGAAGACGTCCGGGTTCACCAGGCCGGAGACCAGGGCCTCGCCGAGGCCGAAGCCGGCGTCCACGGTGGCCACCTTCCGATTGCCCGTGACGGGGTCGGCCGTGAACAGGATGCCGGACGCGTGCGGGAAGACCATCTGCTGCACGACCACGGCCATGTGGACCGTGCGGTGGTCGACGCCGTTGCGCTGGCGGTAGGTCACGGCCCGCTCGGTGAACAGCGAGGCCCAGCACCGGCTGACGTGACGGAGGATCGACGTCGGACCCACGACGTTCAGGTACGTGTCCTGCTGGCCGGCGAAGGAGGCCGTCGGCAGGTCCTCCGCCGTCGCGCTGGAACGGACGGCGTAGGCGGCCTGCTCGCCGGACCGGGCGAGCGCACGGGTGATCGCCGCCGCGAGATCGTCCGGGACGTCGATCCCTCCGATGGTCCTGCGGATCTCCGCGCTGAGGGTGCGGAGCGCATCGCGGTCGTCCGGGTCCAGGCGCGCAAGCCGGTCGAGCTGATCGCCCATCGACGGCGCTGCCGCCAGGATCCGCCGGAAGGCGTCGGTCGTCACGCAGAAGCCGGCCGGCACGCGGATGCCTTCGATCCTCGAAAGACCGCCCAGATGCGCGCCCTTGCCGCCGACGACGGCGACCTGCATCTCGTCGACCTCTTGAAGATCCACCACGTAACGCTCGATCACTGCGACACCTCCGGGGCAGCCGTGCTCCGTTGCACTGGACCGGCTGATCGAATCACAGAAGCCTTCAACTCTGCCGCCCCGGTCGCCCGCCCAGGGGCGGCGCCTCGGGCTACGGGGTGAGTGCGGCGGCGAGTTGTGTCCGGGAGCGGATGCCCAGCTTGCGGTAGATGCGGCTCAGCACGGTCTCCACGGTCTTGACCGAGATGAACATCTGCTGGGCCGCTTCCTGGTTGGTCGCGCCGGTGCGCACGAGCTCGGCCAGGCGTACCTCGTGTGCGGTCAGGCGCCGCCCCTGCGGCCCCGCCGAGCCGCCGGGCGCGGATGCTTGGCCCGTCAGGTGGGCCAGATGGTCGTTCGCGAGCGCTGTCCAGGGCCGCGCCTCGGCGTCTTCGAAGAGCGTGCGGGCTCTCTCCCACGCGGTGCGCGCGGCGGCGGCACGCCGGCGGCGGCGCTCGACACGGCCGCGCAGCAGCTCGGTGCGGCCCTCCTCGACCGGCAGGCCGAGCCCGGCGAAGACGCATGCCGTGTCCGCCAGAAGCTCCGCGGCCTCTTCCCCTGAGCCGTCGAGGTAGCGGCAGAGCGCGCGGGCCCGGGTGAGCGTGGCCCGCAGAGCGGCGTGTGCGGGGTGCGGGCCCACCCGCTCCTGCATCCGCTCCAGCAGTCCGCGGGCCTCGGCCATGCGCCCGCAGAGCGCGAACGCCTCCACCGCGTCGCCCTGCCAGCGCAGTACGCCCGGATCGGCCGCCCCGGAGCGGGACTCGAGCTCCGCGACCTCCGCCAGCGTCGCGGCGGCCCTCTCGACCCGGCCGGTGTGCAGGAGGGCGGCGCCCAGGGCCCACAGGCCGCGTGTCGTGTGGAGTGCGTCCTGCTCCTCGCGGGAGGCGCGCACACCATGCGTGGCGTGACGAAGTGCGTGGGCGAAACTGCCGCCGCAGGTCTCGGCCGTGGCGGCGGTGTACCAGGCGGGGCCGGGGGACAGACCGGCGGCCGCGGTGAGGTCGACGGCGCGGGCCGACCAGTGCAGGGCCTGGCCGCACGCACCGCGTCCCGCGTCGACCTCGGCGAGGCTGCGCCACAGGTCCACCAGGTCCTCGGGCTCCCCGCACTCCTGGGCCGCGGGCAGCAGTTGGAGCAGGAGAGCGCGGGCCTCGGGCAGGCGGGCGTCGAACACCGCGTGGCGGGCGGCGAGGTACTGCGGGCTGTTGCGGATCCCCAGCAGAGTCGGCGGCACGGCAAGCGAGAGGGCGCGGTCCAACGTGGCCGCGGCGGTGTCGAGACGGCCAAGGACGCGCTGCATGCGGGCGGTCATCGTCAGCGCGGCAGCCTCCAGGGGCACGGCGCGAGCCGCTTCGGCCAGGGTGGTGGCGGCCTCTGCGTGGTGCAGGGCACGGGCGAAGTCCTCGCCGGAGATGTTCGCCTGCACCGCGGTGCGCAGCTCGACCGCGGCGAGCAGTGCGGGGTCCTCGGCGGCGGTCCTGCGCGCGGTGGCGAGCAACGGCCGTGTACCGGCGGTGTCCTGGCCATGTGCGTCGACGACGGCGAGCAAAGCGTGGACCTGTTGCGCGGGAGTGCCGTGCTCGGCCACGATCCGGTCCGCCGCCAGCCGGGTCAGGGCTGCCGAGCCGGCGGCCGCGGCTTCCTGCGCGGCCTCGGCGAGCCGTTCAACACGCAGGCGGGACCGGTCGGCCGGGGTGAGGCGGGCCGCGAGGAACAACAGCTCGGCCGCGCGCAGGCGTTCGCCCGCCGCGCGGGCCGCGGCGGCCGCGTGCGCGGTGTCACCGGCGACGGCCAGGTCCGGGGATTCCTGGGCCAGCGCGGTGTGCAGGGCGGGCGCGACGGGGCCGTGGGAGCAGGCGGCGAGGGCGAGGTGGATCGCGGTGCGCCGCTCCCGGGCCACCGTGGCGGCCGCGGCGTCGGACAGGGCCGTCGCGGTGAATCGGTGCGACGGGGCCACACCGGCCGGGGCGGATCCCGTGACGCCGTCCGCGGTGACGAGACCGGCGTCGACGGCATGGGCGAGATGGTCCTCGGCGTCGCGGCGCCCACCGCCCCGCAGCAGCTCCGCGTCGCACCTGCCCGCGAGCGCCGCGACCTGGAGCGTGGCGCGGACGTCGGCAGGGACGGAGGCGAGCCACGTGGCGGCGAGGTCGCGCACCTGCCGCGGCGGTTCGGGCGGCCCGGTGCAGCCGTCCGCGTCACCGGACCGCGCGGCGGAGGGGTGGAACCGGACCCAGGCGTCGAGCAGTCCCCGGTGGCCCCCGCAGTAGCGGTGAACGGGCGCAGCCCAGCGCGCGGGCAGCCCAAGGCGCGCGCAGGCGGCGGCCGTCTCGGTGAGATCGGCGGGAGGCACGGGCAGCACCGCCGGGTGCTCGCCGAGCAGCGCGGCCGCGGCGGCGGGGTGGCCACTGGTGCGTTCGGCTGCCACGGCGGTCAGCTGCGCGGGGCCAAAGGTGCGGACGGCGTAGCCGATCAGGTCCGCGCTGGCCGGGTCGAGCCACTGCGCGCCGTCGATCAGGAGCAGGATCGGAGGCCCTTCGGTGAGCAGCCGTATCAGGGCCACGCGCAGCCTCAGCGGGTCGTCGGCGGCGCCCGAGAGCCAGGCGGTGCCCCACGCGCTGCCCCGCGCAACGGCCTCTGCCTCTAAGGCTGATGGCGTCGGCGCGGGCTGCGCGGGCTGCGCGGGCTGCGCGGGCTGCGCGGGTGCCACGGCACAGGGGAGCAGTACGGCCGCGGCGGACTCCGAGGACGCAGCGGACTCCGAGGAGGACGAGTGAGGAGACGGCTCCGAGGACGCCGCAGGGGATCGGGGAGGGGCGACGACCTCGCCTGCACGGTCAGCGCCGTGCCCAGGGCCCTGCGGGCCACAGCAATCCGTGCCCACACCCTGCATCCGGGCCGCGCTGAGCAGTTGGACCAGCGCGCCGTAGCGGACCCCGGCCTCGCCTGCCTGCGTGCACACCCGCAGGCAGCGCCGCTCCACCCCGGTGCCCTGCACAGTCGAAGACTGCTCGGCCAGCGCGTCCAGCAGGGTGGTCTTGCCCGCGCCCCACGGACCGCTGACCGCCAACCGGCCGTGGCGCTCCAACAGCGCCGCGGCATCGCGGACCACGGCGGCCCAGCCGTCCTTCGCCGCCCACGCCTCGCCGTCCACGCCCGTACGTCCTCGCACACCGGGCACCGTAGGCGCCCGCCTGTCCTCCCACAACGCCCGTGCACGGTCCGCGTACCGGACGAGGGACATCCCTGACACGCCCGCATTCCCGCCGAGGGATGCGTAGCCGGGGCCCCGGGGGCTGTCCGGTTTCCGGGACGTACGCGACAGGGGGCTTCCCGGATACCGCCGACGCCCCGGCACCAGGACGCTGTGGCCGTCCCGGGCGGCACGCCCTCCGGTCTGCCCACACCCACCCCGGACGCACCACGTCGCTGCTGATGCCCCGTCACCGGCGACGCCTCCCGGAAAGGAACAACCCCCATGCGAACCCTCTCCCAACGGCCGCTCCTGGCAGGCCTCGTGGCCGCAGCGGCCCTCGCCGGCCTCGCCGCCCTGCCCGCCCATGCGGGCACCCCCGCTGATCCTTCCCCCGGAACGACGGCCGAGCCGCGACTGCCGGACGAGCTCCGCGCCGCCCTGGCGCGGGACCTCGGAGTGAGCCCCGCGGGGGTGGCCGAGCGCCTGGCCGACGAATCCCGTGCGCAGCGCGCGGCGACCGTGCTCCGCGGCGAGGTCGGCGACCGGGCCACCGCTCTCTGGTTCGACGCGGCCGACGGGCGTCTCCACGCCGCCGTCACCACACCCCGGGCAGCCGACGTTGCGCGGGCCGCCGGAGCGGTGCCGCACGAAGCACGCCGTACACGCGCCGAGTTGGAGGCGGCGGCGCAGGCCGTCGGCGCGTGGAGCCGGGGGGTGCCCGGCGTGCGCTCGTGGGGTCCGGACGCCCGCGCGGGACGGGTCGACGTGGTCGTCGACCCCGCCGCGTCGACCGCGTCGACGAAGGCTCTGCGGACCAGGCTCGCCTCCCTCGGCGGTCTGATACGGGTGGTCGAGTCCCGCGACGTACCCCGCCAGCAGGGCGGCGATGTGGTGGGCGGTGAGAAGTGGACCCCCGGCAGCGAATCGCCCTGTTCGATCGGCTTTCCCGTGACGCGCACTAGTGGAGCCGGCAAGGCGTTCCTCACCGCCGGGCACTGCACGAACGACGTCAGCCAGCCCGCATACGGCAAGGACGGCACGCGCGTCGGCACGTCGAACAAGAACGGCACCGGGTCGGTCAACGCCCGCGAGGGCGACATGGGCATCGTCGATGTCGACCAGGCGGGCTGGTCGCTGGCGCCCAAGGTGGCGGGCTGGGGCGAGGGGGACGTCGCCGTGACGGGCTCCGCCGAAGCGGTCGTGGGAACGGCCGTGTGCCACTCGGGTCAGACGACCGGATACCGATGCGGTGAGGTCACCAAGGTCGACCAGAGCGTCGACTACGGCAACGTGGTGATCGACGGGCTGTCCTACTCCAGTGCCTGTTCCGCGGGGGGTGACTCGGGCGGCAGCTACGTCACGCCGGCCGGGGGCCGGGCCGTGGGTCTGCACTCGGGCGGCGGCAGCGCGACGTGCAGCGGCGGAAGCGGCGAGAAGTACACCATCTTCCAGCCGGTCAACGAAGCCCTCGCCAAGTTCGGTGCCCAGCTGGCGACTTCGAACCCCCAGCCCGGCGAGGTGACGGTCTCGGCGGTGTCCGCGCAGACCACCGCCACCGGCGGCCGGGTGGAGCTGCGCAACAGCGCGGAGGGCGGCACGGCCCCCTACACATGGACCGCGACCGGCCTGCCCGCGGGGCTGTCCCTCGACGCGTCCACCGGCACCGTCTCGGGCAGTCCGACGGCCGCCGGTACGCACCAGGTGACGCTGACCGCGACGGACACGGTCGGCAAGAAGGGGTCCACGTCGTTCGCGTGGACGGTGACGGCCCCCGGCTCAGGCGCACCGAAGCTCGCCGATCCCGGCAGCCAGAACGGCTACGTGGGGCGCCTGGTGAGCGTGCCGCTGAAGGCGACCGGCGGCACGGCCCCCTACACCTTCACCGCGACAAACCTGCCCGCAGGACTGGCTGTTCACCCGACCACAGGCCTGATCTCGGGCACCCCGACGAGCTGGGGATTCCGCAACGCGACGATGACCGTCACCGATGCGACGGGCAGGAAGGCCTCCGTCGCCGTCACCTTCACGATCTGGTCCTGACCAGGTGAACCGCCGCCCCCGGGCCACGCTTTCCGGGGGCGGCGGCCTCCGGGCCCCTCAGGCGCCCTCGAGCACCTCTTCGCCGGGCCCGCATTCGGGGCCCCACTTCAGGGACGTCACGGTGTACCCGTAGCTGTTCGTCGGCTTGAGCTCGACCTTGTACTGGCCGCCCGACCCGTTCGAAGTCGCGTAGTGCAGGCAGCCCTTGTACTTGTGTGCCTTGCCCGTGGTGGGCGAGTACTTCTCTGCGGTGAAGCGGATGTGGTCCACATCCACGTCCTGTGTCCCGTTGTTGACGATCCGAGCGCTGAACTTCCTGCCGCTCCAGTTCCCCTCCGTGGGGAAAGAGGGGGAGGACGAAGGGTTGTCGTACAGGCACACATGGCCGGGCTTGCACCCGTAGGCGGACGGATAGATGGCGGCCGACGCGGTGCCGGTGGAGGCGACCGCGGCGAACAGTGCGAAGGTGGCGCTTGTGGCCACGAGACTGGCCGTACGACGCATGCGCATGGTGTGGGTGAACCTTCCCCGTTGGATGCGGCGGGCCGTCTGCCCGCCCGTTGAACGGGCCCTAACGTAGGGACACTTCGCTGTCGGGACCTCCTGGAAAGTCAGAGGTTGACAGCCCGGCCGAGCAGGGACGAACGAGCACGGCGTGGCCGTCGCTACTCCACGTTCCGCGCCAGAATCCCGAGGGTCGCGCGAAGGCCCGCCTCAGGGATGACGGGAAAGATGCCCGCGTCCCGGTACCGTTCCTCGATCTCGCTCCAGTCGTAGTACGAGGTGGCCAGAGTGCCGCCCTCGTGGGCCTTGAGCCGGTAGCCGTAGAGGTGCCGGATGGGAGGCTGCACCTGGCCGGAGATCGTCCATTCGATCAGGGCGTCCTGCTCGAACTTCGTGATGATCACGGTGACGTCGTACTTGCCCAACGGATAGTCGTTCAGCGCCTCGCGGTCCATGTGGACGACGAATTCGTCGCCGGTACCGCGCACAGGCTCTCCCTCGGCGGACTGCAACATTCCTGAACTGTCGATCGCCACATGCCCGGCCGGGTCGCACAACAACGCGAAGATCTTCGCCGGGGACGCGGCAATCTGACGCTGCACTTCGAATCGCTCTGTCGTCATGGGGGCCACCCTCGCACGATCACGGAAGCGGGGGAGTGGCCGCCTAAGACCCCGTGCGCCCGTCCGTCACGGAAGTGGTCGTTCCGCTCGGGTCCTGGTAGACCCGGTCGATGGACAGGTAGGCGCCGCCGCGTGCCGCAGCGCTGAAGCCCAAGGACGACAGCATGATCTCGCAGCCGCCGGCCTCGGGGGCCATGACCCGGGCGGCGAACTCATCGCGTACGCGGTCGATCAGGTAGTCGCCGAAGTGCGTGAAGTAGCCGCCCAGGACGACGGCCCGGGGGTTGAGCACATCGGCCAGCAGCGCCACTCCCAGTGCCAGGCCGTCGGCGATCTCTTCCAGTGCGGCGAGGGTGGCGGCGTCGCCCGTGTCGGCCCGGCGGCGCAGCTCCGTCAGTCGTTGTTCCAGGTCGACGGTGGGGTCGTGAACCGGGTCGTGCGGCGGCGCTGCCCGGCGGAGCAGGGCCGTCAGACCGACCATGGTCTCCCAGCAGCCGACCCGGCCGCAGACGCAGGGCAGTCCGCCCGGGTCCAGGGGCATGTGGCCGATCTCGCCGGCGAATCCGGCCGAACCCTGCAGCAGTCGGCCGTCGGAGATGATGCCGCCGCCGACGCCCGTCTCGCCGGTCACGTAGATCAGGTCGTGGATGTCGGCCGAAGCGGCGAGGAGATACTCGGCGATGGCGCCCAGCTTGGCGTCGTTCTCCAGATCGATCGGCGGTGCTCCGGGACCGAGCCGGGCGCGCAGCCCTTCGGCGACGTCGATGTCCTGCCAGCCGATGTTGGGGGCGTAGGAGACCACGCCGGAACCGGTCTTGATCACGCCGGGGGCCGCGACGGTCACCGCCACCGGGGTCACGCCCCGCGCGTGCAGGGTCGCCATCGTCTCGCCGATGGCCTGGGCCATCCGGTCGAGAACGGCGGCTGGGTCGCTGCCGCGGGTGTCCAGGGGGACGCGATGACGGGCGGTGACCTCGCCGCGCAGGTCGAGGGCGACCAGGCTCAGGTAGGCGACGTTGATCTCGACGCCGATGCCGCAGACGCCGCGGCCGTCGATCTCCACGGTGCGGCTGGGGCGGCCGACGGAGCCATGGCGCTCGGTCTCCCCTTCGCGCACCAGGCCGCTCTCCATCAGCTCCGCGACCAGGTTGGTGATGGTGGCCTTGGGCAGGCCGGTGTCGGCGGCGATCTGGGTGCGGGGACGTGGTCCGGCGTCGCGCAGCAGGCGCAGCACCAGGCTGAGGTTGGACCGGCGCAGGGAGGCGCGATCGCCGGCCCGCGATGGTCCCGCCCTGCCCAAGTCGCGTACGCCCGTGCCGCGTAGGTCTGCCTTCACCAGGTCCGCTCCTTGTCCGTGCTGATCGTCGCGTATCGCGGTGCCCGCCAAATTACGTGGTGGCCGGGGTGTGGGGGAGGAGGGGGCGGAGTTCCGGGCCGGAGAACTTGTCGTGAACCTGTTGACGAGCCTCTACTTATTTTGGATCCTAGCCGAACTAATTATGACCGACGCGCGACAGAGGTACGACCGAGGCACGACTGACGTACGCCTGAGGGAGCGTCAGGCCTCGGCGAGGGAGCCGCACACATGGACATCGGCACGGAGCATCACCCGACGGTGCCTCGGCCCACCCGGCGGGCGCGCTATCACCTGAGGTTCCAACTGCGCCCCGGCGACGACCTTGCGGACCGCGCCCGCGCACTGGCCAAGGTGTGCGGCGAGAACGGCGTCGAGGAGGTGGTCCTGCTGCTCGGAGCCGAGCAGCAGCACACCGGGCACCTCGCCGGAGCGGACGAGGCGCGCTGGTTCGCGGCTGCGGGCGAGGCCCGTGACGTGCTCGGCGCCGCCGGCCTGGACGTCAGCCTCAACCCCTGGGTCACCGTCGGCCACGCGGACCGGGGCCGCGTCGGCGCGCTCGGGTTCGCCCCCATGGCCTCGCCCACCGGGCGCCACGCCACCGCCCAGGCGTCCTTCGCCTGCCCCCTCTGGCGCCGCTGGCTCTACGCGCACTACGGACTCTTCGCCGAACTGGGCTTCCGCGTGCTGTGGGTCGAGGACGACTTCCGCTTCCACAACCATGCCCCGCTCGACTGGGGCGGCGGCTTCGAACCGCTCATGCTGGAGCGGTTGGCCGCACTCGTGGGCGAGCCGGTCGGCCGGGAGCAGGTGGTCGCGGCCGTCACCGCGCCCGGCCCGCCCCACCCCTGGCGCGCCCTGCTGCAACAGGTGTGGCGCAAGGCCCAGCTCGAGGTCGCCGAGGGCCTGGCCGAGGTGGTGAGGCAGCGCTCCGGCGGCCGCTCGCACCTGGGGCTGATGAGTTCGCTGCCCGCGATGCACTCCGTGGAGGGCCGCGACTGGGAGGCGCTGTTCGGCGCCCTGTCCGTGGGGAACAAGGTGACCCACCGGCCGCACTTCGCCCCGTACTCCGACACCCCTGCCCGCGGCCTCGCCTCCGCACTCTGGTCCCTGGAGGCACAGCGCACCCTCCGCCCGCGCCACGCGGCCTGCGAGCCGGAGATCGAGAACTGGCCGCACACCGCATGGTCGAAGTCGGACACCCAGACCTGGTCGGAGATGGTGACCGCCCAACTCCTCGGAGCCGACGCGCTGCTCCTGAACCTCCACCCCACCCACGCCGAGCGCGCGGAGAACTTCCCGCGCGTCGACCGGCTGCTGCGCCGCTCCCGGCCGGCCCTCGACTGGCTGGCCGCACGCCACACGGACGATGAGGTCCCGCTCGGCGTAGGACTGCCCTGGCGGCAGGACACCGCCGCGCGGCTGCCCACCGAGACGGGCCGGATGCAGGAACTGGTGGCGGACCCCGCGCAGACCGCGGAGTTCCTGCTCGGCTACGGGGTCCCTGTCACCTCGCGACCGGCCCCGGTCCAGGCCCTGTTCGGCAGCCTGGTGCACACCATCGACGACGCCGAGATACGCGAACTGCTCCACGGCGGGCTGCTGTTGGACGGCGTGGCCGCACACGCCCTGACCCGGCGGGGTTTCACCGACCTCCTGGGTCTGCGGGCGAGCGAGCTGATCGGCCGCGAAGAGCGGGCGCTGCCCGGCCCGTACGCGGTCGAACAGATCACGGGTGAGTACGGAACGGACGGCGGGGCGCTCTTGAGCGTCGACGTCCAGCCTGCGCTGGCCCGCATCGAACCGCTGCCCGGTGCCCACGTCGTCACCCGGATCCAGACGCCCGACGGCCGCCCCTGGGGCGCGGGCCGCTGCCACTTCGTCAACGCCCTGGGCGGGCGCGTGGCGGTCCTGCCCGCGACGGTGCCGGCCGCCCTGGCCCGCAGCGACGAAGGCCGAAGCCTCCTCCACGCGACGATCCGCTTCCTGGAGGGCGAGCAGCCCCAACTCCCGTTGGTGAGCGGCGCCCCGCACCTGATCCCGTACGCGACGCGCTCCGGCGACGGCCACCGGCTCGCGGTGGCCAACGGCAGCGCGGACCCGGCCCACCCCCGCATCCACCTGCCGGGGGCCGGCCACGACGTGCGGTCCACCCTGCTCGCACCGCTGGCCGAGCCCGCCGATGCCGCCACCGAAGCGGCCGACCCTGAGGCGGCCGGTACCGCCCTTGAGCTGGGGACCCCGCTGCCGCACCGCGGCTGGGCGGTCTTCGCATGGTGAACCACCGCCCCGCGGGCACGCCGCCCGCGAGGTGTCCGGCCCCGAGAGGAGTACCCGTGTCACTCCGTTCCCGAGCAAGAACCCTCGCCGCCCTCGCGGCGGGCGCCGCTGTCCTGCTCAGCGCGGCAGCCCCCGCACCGGCATCCCCTGACGCCCCCACGTACCAGGTCGCCGTCGGGCAGAAGGGCGCGTGGACCCACCCCGACGACACACCCGCCGCCACCTACATCGACAAGGACGGGACGTTCCACTACCAGTCCGCCCACGCCCTGTACGGCGCCGACGACCCGCGCAAGTGGACGTTCTACACGGGCAAGGACTTCGACTCCGCTACCCGTGACGCCGAGCTGAGCGACGCGGTCAACCCTGCCAACGCCAAGGACCGCAACAACGACACCACTTGGCGGTGCAACAACAGCCCCACCGGCCGCGAGGCCACCCAGGCCCAGGACACCTCGCACTATGCGCAGCAGAACTACTGCGACCTCATGGGCGTGTGGGTCGACCCGGACACCGGCCATTGGTACGGCCTGGTCCACAACGAATTCACCCCGCAGCCCTTCGGTGACGGCCTGCACTACGACGCGATCGACTACGCCGTCTCCAAGGACCAGGGCAAGACCTGGGACATCAAGGACCACGTCCTCACCTCGCCCTACAGCACGAAGCGAGGCGACAACAAGGCCTTCCCGCACGACACTTACCACTACGGGAATGGAGACGCGCGCCTGTTCGTGGACACCGCGTCCGGCTACTTCTACGTCTACTACAACTCCCGCGTCATCCCCAAGGGCGGCGTCCCCGGCGGGTGGACGGACGGCAGCCGGGCCCACGTGGCCCGCGCTCCCATGTCCGCCAAGCTGGCACCCGGCTCCTGGAAGAAGTGGTACGACGGCGCCTGGTCGCAGCCCGGTGTCGGCGGCCTGGAGAGCAACATGGAACCGGTCGGCGCCGACAACTCCACGGGCTACACCCCCGTGGAGCACGACTACGACCCGTCCAACGAAGGCTCCGTGCAGGAACAGCAGGCCGCCGGTGAACTGCCCGCCAAGTCCGACCTGTTGACGATGAACATCGCCTACGACGCCTACCTGGGCAAGTACATAGGCCAGCCCGAGGCCATCGTCCAGGACAGCACCCAACCGCAGCGCTTCTACGCCACCGACGACCTCTCCACCCAGAAGTGGGAGCTGATCGGAGACACCGGTGACTACCGCTCAGGGTCCTGGTACCGCTGGATGCTGGACTCGGTGAACAAGACCGGATCCACCATCGTCGGCAAGAAGTTCCGCAGCTACTGCTCGTTCTCGTGCTCGGGCGGTGCCGACGGCGAGTACTACGACACCACCATCGGGACCAGCAGCCCGGCCGCCCCCGTCGACACGGGCTCCGCCCACACCATCAGCAGCGGCGCGGGCCGCTTCCTCGCCCAGTCCGCCAACGGCAGCGGCACGACCTCACGGCCCTCCGGCGAGGACTCCACACGCGGGCACTGGGTCTTCACCTCCAACGCCGACGGCTCGTACCGCATCGCCAACGCCGCCACCGGCCGGCTCCTGGGCGTCGACTCCACCAGCAAGGACGGCCGCGCCTGGGGCGCCGAGCCGACCGTGACCTCGGCACCCAAGGCCGGACCCACCGTCGGCCAGCAGTGGTTCGTCGTCCCCGGCCGGGACGCCGACGGACGCGCCACGGACACCGTGCGCCTGGTCAACCGCTACAGCGGACTGGTCATCGGCCTGTCGGACACCGAGGGCAGGCTGGCCGAGACGACACCGACCCGCGCCTGGACCGACACCACCGGCGGCATCGGCGGCGCGAGGACCGCGGCCGAGCAGACGCTGGACCTCAAGCCCGTGGATTGAGCCGGCTCCGGGGCGTTCGGGTCAGTTCGCCCCGCCCTGGCCGGCGCTGCCGATCGGGAAGACCTTGACCGGGGAGCCGGAGCCGTCGGTGACGGGCAGGGTGGCGGCGCCCGGCCATTCGAGGGAGTACGACTTCGTCTCGCCGGGCGGGGTCACGACCAGGCCGGTGACGCCGACGCCGGAGCCGCCCGAGTCGTTGACTGGGTAACTGACGGTGAACGAGACGGACTTGCCGTCCTTGAGGGTCATCGGGCTGGCTCCCTGACCACTGCGCTCGGCGGACAGTTCCCCCTCGCTGGTCTTCAGGTCGACGCCCGCGAAACCGGAGAGGATGCAGTCACGGCCGCCGCCGTTCTGGAACGTCACCGCGACCGAGCCGTCGGTGTCGCCGTCGATGGTGCTGTCCGTCGCGGTGATGTCCAGATCGTCGGTGCGGCACTTGCCTGTCTTGCTGTCCGCGTCGGAGCCGCTCCCGGCGGCCGTACCCTGCCCGCCGGAGTCCTTCGCGCTGTCCTGCCCCGCATCGCCCGAGCCCGCATCGCCCGAGTCGGAGCCGCCCGAAGAAGACTCGGTGGACGCGGACGACGGGTCGCTCTGTGCCGTGTCGTCGCCGTTGCAGGCCGTCAGCGAGAGACTCGCGGCAACGGCAAGGGCGGCGAAGGTGAGCTTGTGAACGCGCATCGTTTCTTCCTCAGTATCAGTTGGGGGGTGCGGTGCCATGTGGTGCGGGCTGCTCGGTACGCGTGGGTACGAGCGAGCATTTCTGATCACCAGGACCGCACAAGACCGATCAGGCGTTCCCCCCAACTCCCCCCTAAGACATTCCTGTTACATGCACGGACCGTCACCGCGGCCGCCATCACCGGTCACACCCCGCCGCCACCAGCCTCCCGCCACCATGGCGCACCAGTTCGAGGCCACCGCCCGTTGGGACAGACCCGTGACCCGGGACATCTTGACCCCAGCCGTCTCGGTGCCGTGCCCAGCCGCGGTCGGCTTCGAGGTGGGGGCGTGGCTGGGGGGCCCGCAGGCCGGTGTGGCTTCCCGGTCGTAGCGTGGCCGGAGAACAAACATTTTGGAGATCTGGTGACACCACGCCTGAACGCATTCGACCAGCCCGTCGGCGAGCCCCTGCCTGACTGGGCACCTCGTCCGGCCCCCGCGAGGGTCGACCTGGACGGCGCGTACTGCCGCCTTGAGCCGCTTGACGCCGGGCGGCATGCGGACGACCTCTACGCGGCGTACGCGACCGGGACCGACGGCCGGAACTGGACCTATCTGCCCGACGAGCCCTTCGACACCGCCGACGGATACCGCCGCTGGGCCGAGGCCGCGGCCCGCAGCGCCGATCCGCTGCACTACGCGGTGATCGACCGCAGGACGGACAAGGCGGTGGGCACCATGGCGCTGATGCGGCACGACCCGGCCAACGGCGTCGTCGAGGTCGGCTACGTGGTGTTCTCGCCGCTGCTGCAGCGCACGCCGGTCTCGACGGAGGCGCAGTACCTCCTGATGGCCTACGCCTTCGACGTGCTCGGCTACCGCCGCTACGAGTGGAAGTGCGACGCCCTCAACGCGCCGTCGCGCAAGGCGGCCGAGCGTCTCGGCTTCACCTTCGAGGGCGTGTTCCGCCAGGCGGTCGTGTACAAGGGGCGCAACCGCGACACGGCCTGGTACTCGATCGTCGACGGTGAATGGCCGCTGCTGCGCAAGGCGTTCCGTGCCTGGCTGGCCCCGGAGAACTTCCTCGATGACGGTCGGCAACGGCGCTCACTCGGCGGGATCCTCAGCGGTTGAGTCAGTTGTCGGTGGCCGGGCGGAGGATGACCGGAAGTTCCCGGTGCCCGTTGGAGATGAATGACTCCGCGGGGCGCAGCGTGGATTCGGGGACGGCGAGGGCGAGGTCCGGGAAACGGGTGAACAGCGCCCGGAGCGCGGTCTCGGCCTCCATCCGGGCCAGGGCGGCGCCGAGGCAGACGTGGACGCCGTGGCCGAAGGCGAGATGGGTCTTGCCGGCGCGGGTCACGTTGAAGGAGCCGGCGCTCGGGCCGTGGAGGTCGGGGTGACGGCCTGCTGCGGCGTAGGAGGCGAGGATCGCATCGCCCTGATGGATCGTCAGTCCCTGCGCCAGCGCGATGTCCTCGACCGCGAACCGCATCGGCAGGTGCGCGACGGGTGCCTCGTAGCGCAGTGTCTCTTCGACGACGTCGGACCACGCACTCTTGCCCTCGCGCACCAGGGCGAGCTGTTCGGGATGGGTGAGCAGCGCGGCGATGGCCTGGTCCAGCAGGTTGACGGTGGTCTCGTAGCCCGCGCTGATCACGAGGAGGAGGGTGTCGAGCAGCTCCTGCTCGGTCAGCGCGGAGCCGTCGTCGTCCCGGGTGGCGATGAGCACGGAGGTCATGTCCGCACCGGGATCGGCGCGCTTGGCCGCGACGAGGTCGGCCAGGATCGCGTACAGCTCCTGGGTGTTCGCGGCGGCTTGGCCGGGGCTGAGTGTGGTGTCGAAGACGCCGTCGACGGTACGGCGGAAGCTGCGCTGGGAGTGGTCGGGAAGCCCCATGAGTTCGCTGATGACCCGGATCGGAAGCGGGTAGGCGAACCGCTCGCGCAGGTCGGTGGGTTCTCCCGAAGGAAGGGCGGCGAGCTCCTCGACCAGGGTGTGCGAGATCTCCTCGATGCGCGGCTGCAGCGCGGCGATACGGCGCGAGGTGAAGGCCGGGCTGACCAGACGCCGCAGCCGCCGGTGGTCGCCGCCGAAGGCGGTGAACATGTTGTCGACGGCCACCCACAGCGCCAGGGGCCAGATGCCGACGATCTTGTCGGGGAACAGCGGCCAGTGCCGCCGAGGATCCTTGGAGACCCGCGGATCGGTGAGGAGTTGCTTGAGCAGAGCCGGGTCGGTCACCGCCCACGCTTCGACACCCAGGACGTCGACACGGGCGGCCGGACCGCGCGAGCGCAGCTCGGCGTCCTCGGCGTGCCGGTCGCTCCCGGCGGCGTCCAGGACAAGTATCGGTGGCCGGTGCATGCGAGAGCTCCTCAAGGCAGGGGAGTGGGCTGCGTCCAGGACAGCACGTCCGGCTGTCGTGCGGTGGCCGTCTGCACAATCAGGCGCGACCGCAAGGGGGCGGCCGGTCGGACTGCCGGTCGTTTCAACTCGGCAGCGCGCCGTCAAGTTCCGCCAACTCGGCCGAGCTCAGCCTGAGTTCGGTGGCCCGGGCCGAGTCCTGGATGGACGCCGGGCGGCTGGCTCCCGGTACCGGGATCATGGCCGGGGAGCGGGTGAGCAGCCATGCCAGGGCGATCTGTTGCGGGCTGACTCCGTGCCCGGCCGCGACATGGTGGAAGGCGGTGCCCGCGGAGGTCGGGCCTGACGGACCGTCGAGGGAGCTGCGGGCGATGCCGCCCAGTGGACTCCAGGGCAGGAAGGCAAGGCCCAGCTCCGCGCTCAGCCGCAGTTCGGGCTCGCTGTCGCGCACGGCGGGGGAGTACTGGTTCTGGACGGAGACGAGCCGGTCGCCGAGGATCGCGTGCGCCTCGCGGATCTGGCCGGTGTTCACGTTGGAGATCCCGGCGGCGCGGATCGTGCCCGCGTCCAGGAGTTCGAGCAGCGCGCCGACGGAGTCGGCCCAGGGCACCGCCGGATCCGGCTTGTGCAGCTGGTAGAGACCGATGGCCTCGACACCCAGCCGCTTCACGGATGCCTCGGCGGCGCGCCTGAGGTGTCCGGGGGTGCCGGTGACCGTCCAGCTGCCGTCGCCGGGCCGGCCGCGGCCGCCCTTGGTGGCGACGAGGACGCCGGAGGTGTCGCTGCCGTAGCGGGCCAGGGCGCGGGCGATGAGGAGCTCGTTGTGGCCGCTCTCGCCGGCGTGCCAGTGGTAACTGTCCGCGGTGTCGATGAGCGTGACGCCCGCGTCGAGGGCGGCGTGGAGGGTGGCGACGGCCCGCTCCTCGTCCGGTCGCTCCTCGATGGACAGCGGCATGGCACCCAGGCCGATGGCACTGACGGTCGTGTTCCCGATACTGCGGTACTGCATGGCGGGTCTGCTCCTCAGATGGCTCGGGCGGCGGACGCGTCGAGGGCTTCGGCGACGGCGGCGGGCAGCCAGTCGGTGGTGCGGGAGAAGGAGAAGCCCAGCTCTTTCGCACGCCTGTTACTCATCGCGTAGTGGCGGTCGAAGGAGAAGGGCGAGGCCGCGGATCCCGCGGCGACGGTCCGGAACACGGGCTCACGGCCGGTCTGCGCCGCGATGACGGCGGACAGAGCGCGTACGTCGAGCGGTTCGTCGGAGCAGGCGTTCACCGGGCCGGTGAAGTCGGTGGCCGTGGTCGCCCACAGGAGCAGGTCCGCAAGCTCCTCGTAGTGGATGAACACGGTGGGCAGCGGCTCTGCGTGCACGGCTATCTCCGTGCCCTGGCCGATGCGCTCGGTGTAGTGCGCCAGGCGGCCCGTGAACTCCCGCACGCCGCCGCCGAGTACGTGGGCGCTGCGCACGGAGGCAAAGGCGAACCCGTCGTCGCGGGTGAAGACGGCCTCCGCCTGGCGCTTGCCCTCGGCGTAGTGGGCTTCTCGGTACGCCGTGTCGTGCCAGGGCAGGTCCGTCCGCACCTGCCAGGCGGCCGGGTCCACGACGTCTTCCGGCACGGGGGTGCCGTGCGGGACGGCGGGCAGTGCGGCGGTCGCCGGGTCGTACACCTCGATCGTGGACGTCATGACGTACCGAGTGGTGCGGCCGTGGAAGGCGCGGGCGGCGATGGCGGCCTGCACGGGGGTGTAGCAGACCTGGTCGACGACCACGTCGAAGGTGCGGGAGCCGAGCGCGGTGGTCAGGGCGGTCTCGTCGTCGCGGTCGGCGACGAGGTGCTCGACGCCGGGGGGTGGTGGGGTGGAGCCGCGGTTGATCACGGTGACGTGGTGCCCGGCGGCCAACAACTGCTGGACCAGGAGCTTTCCGAAGTACCGACTGCCTCCGATGACACAGATTCTCTGCATGCCCCCACCTTGAAGGTCTAATGTCACCAGTAGAAGTGCTGACTTGCTGGATGGGTATTAAGGAATACTGTTGATCGATGTGCAGCGGCTTCGCGTCCTGAGGGCAGTGGCGGAGCACGGCAGCTTCAACCGGGCGGCGGCAGCCCTCCGCCTCACCCCGTCGGCCGTCTCCCAGCACATGGCTGTCCTGGAGCGCAGTCTCGGCACGCAGGTCGTGGCGCGCAGCACGCGCGGGGTCACTCTCACCCAGGCCGGTCGGATCATGGTCCAGGCCGCCGAGTCGGTCACCGCCGAGCTCGCGCACGCACAACAGCAGGTCGAGCGGCTCGGTACGGGCCGCACGCAGCTCACCGTCGCCACGTTCACCAGCGGCGGCAGATTTCTGCTGCCCGGCGCCCTCGCCCGGCTGACGGAGGTCCACCCCGACACCGTGCTCCACGTCAGGGAGGGCGAGCCCGAAGACAGCCTGGCTCTGGTCCGCCAGGGCGCCGTGGACCTCGCGCTCGTCTATCACTTCGACGGACCGCTGCCCGGCCGGGTGGGCCAGAACTCAGGCATGGAGTGGACTGAACTCTTGAGCGATCCCTTGCACGTCGTGCTGCCCGAGGGCCATCGACTGGCCGGCCACGCCGCGCTCGACATCGCCGAGCTGGAGGCCGAGTCCTGGGTGCTCGGCTGCCTCAAGACAGAGGCATATCTGAGGCGTTACGCCGAGCGCGCCGGTTTCAGCCCGCAGCTGCGCGGCACGACAACCGACTATTTCTTCGCTCGCTCGCTCGTCGCCGCGGGCATGGGGATCTCGCTGATCCCCTCCATCGCGCTGTCTCCGGAGGTGCCTGGCGTGCGCTCCGTTCCGATCAAGGAGCCGGTTCCGACGCGGCACATCGGCGCCGCCACGATCGGCCGCCGCCGCGACCACCCCCAGCTCGCGACCCTGATCACTGCTCTCCAAGAGCAGGCCGCAGCCGCGGACGACTGGTGACCGCCGGGTGCCGCCCGTCCGGCCGCATGCCCCGGTCGCGCGGACTGCGCGGCAGTGGAGCAGAGTTCTCCGTATGACGACACCGGCAGAGCTGCTCCGCTCCTTCGCCCGCACCCGGGCCTCGCTCGACGGCGACGAGGTCACGTACTGGTGGTCCGGAGACGTGTACTCCTGGGCCCCGGACGAGCCCTACCAGCGCGTCTTCGGCTTCGAGGGGCTCAACGTCGCCCGCCTCGTCCAGGACGCGGAAGGCGGTCCGGACGCCTATCAACTGCTCACGCGCGAGGCCGCCTTCTACCTGGACCCCGTGACGCGCGAGATCCTTCAGACCTGGCAGGACCTGCCGGTCGTGCACATATGGAATGACCCGGCGAACCAGAAGTGGCGCCCCTTCCCGATCCCGACGACCGATCTCGGTGGGCAGGTCTGCTTCAGCCTGGAGATCCCGCTGGCCTACCCCTCGCCGCTGCCGGTGGCCCAGTACCCCGTCCACTCGGCCGGCGACACGTACAAGGCACTGGAGCTCTTCCAGTTCTTCGCCGACCGGGCCGACCTGGCAGGACCGGCCCCCAGCGTTCCGGCCACCATGTCGTGGACCCGGATGTCCCAGTGGCTCCCGTGGATGGCCCGCGGCCAGCGGCCCGGCGGCCTGACCTACCACTGCCGCGGTCGCAAGCTCGGCTCGTACGCCGAGGTTCCCGAGCGCACGCGTGCCTACATCGCCGACCACCACCCGGAGTTCGCCCAGGCCCCGGAGAAGTGGAGCGAGCCGAACGAGACCAGCTGGACGTACTTCCGCAGGCTCAACCCGCCGAAGTAGCCGTTCAGGCCGGCTCAGCCGCCTTCGCCGGGCGGCGTGCCGCAGCTCTGACCGCCCGGCCCGTCGAACTGCACCGAGCTCAGGAAGTCGCGGTAGGCGGGGAAGAAGTTGCCTTTGCCGGTCGGCCCGGCAGAGGTGACGACCGTACAGCCGGAGTAGTTCGCGTCGGACCAGAGGTAGATGGTGGAGGGCGTGCGGTTCCAGTCCGACTTGGCCCGGTCGGACATGCCGAGCGCCGCGAGGTCCGGGGTGTTTCCCTTCAGGGCGATCATGTCGCCGGTTCCGTCGAGGCCCGAGAACATGCAGTACGAGCCGTCGGGGCACCGGTCGTACCCATCGGCCGCGTGGGCCGTGGAGAGCGGCACCGCGGTGGCGGTGGCCGCGGCCACCGCCACGAGCAGCACGGAGAGCTTGTTCCTCATTGCCATGGCCTTGCGCATACGTGTCCGCCTCAGTCATCAGGGCCCGCGGGCCGTTGTCACCTCAGGCTCGTTGCCCTGTCCGGTGATCCGCCATCCCCCGCAGGGGTGAGACGTGCGCTCTCCGGGCCGCCACTCGGCGGCCCGGAGAGCGCACGGTCCTGCCGACGTTCAGTCGACCGGTTCGATCCAGACGTTGCGGAAGCGGACCTTGTTGCCGTGGTCCTGGAGCCGGATCGCGCCCAGCGCCGCGGATTCGGGATCGCCCGCCCCGGTCGGGCCGTCGACGGCCACGTTGTCGTGGACCTTCTTGCCGTTCCACACCACGCTGACCCTGGCGTCCGCTGTCTTCTTGCCGTCCGCGTCGTAGCGGGCGGCGCGGAAGACGATGTCGTACGTCTGCCATGTCTCCGGCGCGGTGGAGGCGTTGAGGTCGGCGGCCTTCTTGGTGTAGATGGACGCGGCTTCGTTCGCGGCGAGTTTCTCCACTCCGAACGAGTCCAGGATCTGGATCTCGTACCGCTCCTGAAGGTAGATCCCGCTGTTGCCGCGATCCTGTCCTGTCACGTCGTCGGGCAGCTTCGGCACGCGGAATTCCGCGTGCAGCTTGAAGTCGCCGAAGGCCTGCTTGGTGCGGATGTCCCCGCAGCACACCTCGATCGACTTGTCGGCGGTGTGCGGCCATTCGACGCTGCGGCCGTCGGTGTGCTGCCAGGCGGTGGAGGCGCTGCCGCCGGAGAACAGGTCGATGCGGCCGCCCGGCTTGCGCACCTCGATCATGTCGAGGTTGACGTGGCCGGTGTCCTCGGGCCGGACGGCGTACGTGATGGTGTTGCGGCCTTTGCGCAAGGCGAGTTGCTCGGTCTTGGTCGACCAGCGCTTCCATGTCTCGGTCGAGGGGAGCTTCGTCTGGTGCGCCGTTCCGCCGTTCACGCTGACCCCGAGGGTCTTGGTTCCGGCGGCGGGGTTGGGTCCGTTGGAGTAGCGCAGGCCCACGGAGTAGGTGCCCTTGGCCGGAGCCTGGACGTCGAAGGTGGCGGAGGCGCCCGGGTCGCCGAAGCCGTCGACGAAGCCGCCGCCGGTGTAGCCGGCGTGCTCGGTGTCGATGTCCGCGCCGCCCGAGAGACGGGCCGACTCGGCGTCGTAGGAGGTGACCGGATCATCCTGGCCGGGGCGCGCGTTGAGCGTGTACCAGGCCTCGGTGGACCACAGCTGCTCGTCGTCGGCCGAGGAGAACGGGCGCGGTGAGCGCACGTGCACCACGCGGTCGCTCTTGAGGCCGGGGATGGTCAGCTGGACGGTGCGGCGGTCATCCGAGATGCGGGCGCCGGTGACGGGCAGGGACTCCTCGTCGACCTTGGGGCCGCCGTAGGCGGGGGTGGGGGCGTAGCGCCACTGCTCGACGGAGTAGGCGCCGCTGGTCAGCTTCTCGACGGTCTTGTCCGACAGCGGCTTGGTGTAGGTGAGTTTGAAGCCGTCGCGGGTGGCACGCATGGTCTTGATGTCGAAGGCGGTCTTGCCGTTCGGGGTGAGCTTTTGCAGGCCGAAGCGGAGTTTGCCCTCCTGGCCCCAGTTGCCGTCCGCACCGAGCCCGCCGGTGTAGATGGCCCCGTCCGGTCCGGTGGAGATGCGGGTGATGCCGGACTCCAGGCCCTGCGTGTGGCGGAAGACCGCGCCCTGGAACTCGCCGTTGACCTTCTCCAGGTCGGCGCGCTGCAGGCCGCCGTAGGTGACGTCGCCGAACATCAACTGCCCGGCGAAGGTCCCCTTCTTCACCGTCATGGGGGTGCTGGGGGAGTTGGCTATCTCGTTCTGCGGCAGCCACAGCACCGGCTTGGTGACGCTCTTGTCGTCGAACGGGCCCTCGGGGTTGGTGTAGTGGTTGAAGAACCGGTCCTGCTTGACGTGCACCAGTTTCGACGCGGGCAGCCATCCGCCCTGGTTGTCGGTGACGAACAGCTCGTTGTCCGGGCCGCGGCCGATGCCGTTGGGTGTGCGCAGACCACCGGCCAGATAACTGACCTTGCCGCTCGCCTTGTTCACCTTGATGGTGGTGCCGCGGTTGGCGGCGGGCTGCGGATCGGTCGTCGCGCCGCCGTAGTTGATGGCGACGGAGAGGTTCAGATAGAAGTCGCCCTTCTCGTAGAGCAGCCCGAACGCGAACTCGTGGAAGTTCCCGCCGTAGGGCCACTCGGCGATCTTCCGTCGCTCGCCCGCGTCGTTGTCGCCGTTGATGTCGGCGAGCTCGGTCAGCTGGTGCTTCTCGGAGACATACAGCTTCCCGTCCACGTACTTGATGCCCATCGGCTCCTTGAGCCCGTCGGCGATCTTCTCGTACGTGACCTTGTCGGGACCGGTGTCGCCGGTGACGTTGTCCAGGACGTACACCTCGCCCTTGGTCTCCTGGCTGCCGCCCCAGGTGGTCACCGCGAGCCGGCCGTCGGGCAGCCAGTCCATGGCGGACACCTGCGGCTCAAATCCCTTGGGACGCAGGTCGGTCAGCGTGTAGCCGGGGTTGACCGACTTCAGCGGGAGGCCGTCGCCGGGGGTGTCGTAACTGCCCTCGCACTCCTTGCGGCCCGGCGCGGTGACCCGCACCACGTCGGCGTCCGTGCTGAGCACGGAGTTGGGCACGAGCACGAAGGAGTCGGCGCCCGGCGGCTTCCACTGCAGGGTGACCTGCTGGTCGTTGCTCCGGTCGAAGTGGTCGATGCGCAGCGGGTGGTAGCCGGGGGTGAGGGTGATCTCGCCGTCCTTGGGCTCGGCGCCGTGCAGTCCGTCGTGGTCGATGACCTTCTTGTCGCCGATGAACAGACGGGAGCCGTCGTCGCTGATCAGACGGAAGGAGTACGCGCCGTCGGCGGGGACGTCGATGTTGCCGATGATCTGGGAGACGAAGTTGTCGTTGAACCCGAAGCCTTCGGTGGAGGACCAGTCGACGGTGGGGATCAGCTTGTCGACGTTGGGGGTCTGGGCGGGCTTGAGGTCACAGAGCTTGCTGAGCGGCGACTGGACGTCGAAGACCCGCAGCGTGACGCCGGGTTCCTGCGGCGGCAGATCGGCGAAGGGCTTCTTCTCGGCGCCGACGGCCGGCGCGGTGAGCCCGGCGGCCAACAGCAGTCCCAGGAGTATCCCGGTGGCTCTGCGCGGTCTCAGACGCGTGCGTCGGCTGATGCGGGGTGGGCGCGTGGGGTTCTCGTGTGGCGTCACTCTGTCTCCTGCTGGGGCGCTGCGAGGCGGCCCGGGCCGCCTCGGCCCGCGTCCGCGGAGTGGAGTTCGTGCACATAGCGATGGTGCGGGCCGCGGCATTTCGGCCGCGCCTTGCGCAGACTTCCGTACGAGAGCGACGCCCAGAGTACGAAGAGTGCCTCGCAACGTCCATACTTTGTCCTCAACAAGGAGAAACTGGCGGGGAGTTGCTGTATCGGGAGGCCTGCCGGGTGAAGGGGGCGAGGCGTTCGCGCCGAGCACGCGCTGCCCGCCATGCGCGGCGCCGCGGGAGGCGTCATCGTCAATGTCGCGTCCGACGGCTCTCGACTCGACGGGTGATCCCGGCAATGGCGGTTGGACCGCTCACTGACGCCTGCATCAAGGGTGCGGGGGCCGGTCGGACCGCCATCACGAAATCGGAAAGCCGCCTCGTGGATTTCCTCGACTCGTAATCATCCAGGGCGCCGATCCGGAAGTACCGACAGGCGTTCTGAATGTGGGACAGGTGTGCCGGATCTCTGCGGTGCCCCGCATGCATCGATATGATCCGCGCATGATCTGGTTTGATTTCGGAGGGGTGCTCTCGCCGCCGCTGGCGGAGTTATACGGAGCCTATGAGCGCAAAACCGGCATTGCGCCCGAGCAACTCAAGGGCGCGATGAGGGCCGTGGCCGATGAGATGGGTCTGCCCACGCTGGCTCCCGTCGAGTTGGCGACTCTCACCGAAGCGGAATGGGGTCGACGACTTGCCCGATCTCTGACGGACGATCACCCGGGGATCGACCTCTCCCGGGCCCGGCTTGAGTCTTTCGGTGAGCAGTGGTTCGACGGCGTCACGGCCAACCCGGTGATGGTGGAGGCGCTTCGGGCCGCTCGTGATCACGGTCTCGGAGTGGGGATTCTGTCGAACAATGTCGTGGAATGGGAGCCTTTCTGGAGGCCGATCGTGGCACCTGCCGGGGACGTCGAATTCCTCATCGATTCCTGCAAAGTGGGTGTCCGTAAGCCAGATCCGTTGATCTTCCGGCTGGCCGCGGAGAGCGCCGGTGTCGAACCCGGCGAGTGTCTGCTCGTGGACGATCTTGCCGTCAATTGCGAGGCCGCCAGGAGCGAGGGATGGCGCGTCGTGCATTTCCGCGACAATCTTCAGGCTTTGCGCGACCTGGGCCGGCTCACGGGGTGTCCGGGGTTCGAAGTGCTGCACTCGAACCTGTTGATGTGAGGCACCGAGCCGCACCGAGCACCTGTTGACGCGGTGATTGTCTTCAATGTCCCGCGCTGCTTCTCGGAGAGGCGATCGCGGGCGAGTTCGAACGACCAAGTGACGGTTTACGACGAACAAGGGATGTCATGAATATGAGCACTGCCGTGCCCGCCTCCATCATCAGCGTCAAGGACATTCCGCGCCTTGACCCTCCTCCCGCCTACGTGCCCCTGGCGGAACTTTCCGAGGGCGGGTTGCCGAGGATCGGCCTGCCCAGCGGTCACGCCGCCGTGCACCTCACTCGCTATGCCGATGTCCACCAGGTGCTGACCGACCCGGCCTTCAGCCGGACCGAGACCAACACCGACGACGGGCCCAGCTTTCTACCCACGGCCATGCCCCCCGAGCTCCTCATCAACCTCGACGCGCCACATCACGCGCGGATGAGGCGCTTCGTGACGTCGGACTACAGCTCCGCCGGTGTCGCACGTCTGAGACCCGCGCTGGGGGAGATCATCGATGCACGGTTCGCGGACCTGAGGGCCCAGGAGCACCCTGATCTGTTCCGCACCGTCCTGGACTCGGTCCCCGCCGAGGTCAACGCCAGGTTCCTCGGCTTACCGACCCAGGATCTCGCCCTCGTGCACGCCTACGGCCGCACCGTCCAGTTGGCGTCCGGCGAAGACATGGACACGCTGACCGAGCACTTCACCGCGGTGTACGCATACGTCACCGACCTGGTGACCGGTGCGCGACCCAGCGACCCGGACGGCCTCGTCGGCCGGTTCGTGGCCGGCAGGGAGCAGGCCGAGCCTGCGCTGAGCGACGAAGAACTCGTCGGGCTGCTGCTCCCGGCGGTCGTCGCCGGTGATCACAACTCGCTGTCCGTGCTGGCCAAGGCCGTGTACGTCATGTTGTGCGCCCCGCCGTTGTGGCAGCGGCTCGTGGACGACCCGACTCTCGCGCCGCGCCTGGTCGAGGAGTTGATACGGCTCATACCGCTCGGCGTCTCCTCGGCCTTCCCCCGCCTTGCCACCCAGGACGTGAAGACGACCGGAGGAGTGGTGTACGAGGGGGAGGCCGTGTACGCAGACGTCTTCGCCGCCAACCGCGACGCCGAGGTCTTTCCCGCTCCCGAGACCATCGACCCCGACCGTGGTGGTGCGAGGCACCTGCAGTTCGGTTACGGAATGCACCACTGCCTGGGGGCGGCCCTGGCCCGTCTCGAGATCACGACCGTGCTGACCAGGCTGGCCAAGGAGTTCCCGCGACTCGCCCTGGACGCGGACCCCGAGACGCTGCCGTGGGACGTGGGTGTGCTGCTGCGGCGGCCGACGGCGCTGCCGGTGCGCTGGTAGTCGCAGGGAGCACGCCGATGTGCCCCGGATCGCATGAGGCGATCCGGGGCACATCGGCTTCTCAGCTGTCGGTGGTCACGGGGCCGGCGGCCCGATGAGCGCGGTCACGAGGCTCGAGAACGTGATGTCTCCGTTCTGGGTCGCGTGCACCTGTGTCCGTTGGTGGGTCCGGTCGCTGGTGGGCAGTGCCTCGACGGAGACGTGGCACGGTGCGTCGAGTTCGGAGAACTGCAGGAACGTCGACTCGATCTTGATGGGGTACGCGTGCTCCGCGTAGACGTTGGCGTGAGCATGGGCGGCCTGGCGTGCCGCTTCGAGAAGGAGCATCCCCGGCGAGTGGTCCACGGGGTGGTCGAAGAGGACGGGGTGAGACGTGTCGTTGCGCAGGATCCAGCGACCGTGCTGCTCGGTCGGCGAGAGCACCACGTTGTCGTCCTGGTCCCGCGCCACCAGACTCGGCGTCTCCGCGGGCGGCAGAGTGCCGGTCGCGCTGGTCATGCCTGCGTGGCGGCCGCGCAGGCGGGTGTATATGGATGGCGCATGACAGGAGAAGCGCGCCTGAGCCCTCCCCAGGTGTTTGCCGTCCCGTAATGCGGTGACGTGCAGGGTCACCGCTGCCAGCTGTCCGTTGTGGCGGCGCTGGATGTCCGAGCACGTGATGTAGAGCTGGAGGTCGGTGGGGCCGGTGTCTATGTGCATGGCCGAAGGTCTGATCTCGTAGCTCAGGTACTGCCAGATCAGGTGGTGCCCCAGGGGCAGGTCGTAACTGGCATGCGACAGCAGCGGGAAGCACTGGCGCACAGTCTCGGCGAAGAGCATCGGGTCGTGCAGGCCGCGCTGCGGGTCATAGAAACGGTGGCGGACCGGCCAGCGGGCGGAGACGACGAATGTGTCGGGCCGATAGTTGTCCAAGGACGTCAGGAGAACCTCTGATGCGTCCAGCTTGTGCACGTAGTGCGGTGGAACGGTTGTACCCGCTGGAGTGAGCGGGAGTGGGTGGATGACAGGCATGAGTGGCCCCCCCGGGTGCATGGACGTAGATGGATGCTTCGCCGTACTCAGTTGGCGCTGTCACGCCGCTCAGGCAACATAACGAGTGTTCTTTTTGTTGTCGAGAGCTGGCTGGAACGCGGCGGTCGCCCGAGTTCGTGCCCGACGGCGCCGAGGGTGGGACGCGGCGGCACTTGAGGCTGACTGGAGGGGTGTTGAGCGTGTGGAGGAGGGGAGGGTGCGCCGGTCGGCGCGCGTCACTTCGTCCCGCACTTGGCTTGAATCGCCGCGTGACAGACAGTGACGCACCCTGTCGAGCGGAGGTGCGGTTGGCGAACTCTCGCCGGTGCGCGAGAGGTTGGCGGGTGCGGAAGCGGAGATTCCTTTGCTGCTCCTTGAATGCTGCGAGTGGTCATACCCTCGGAAGAGCCGGTAAAATAACGGCCGTTCGTTTTTATGTCCGTGGAAGGCGGGACGCTCGATGGCAGTGCAGCCCAAGCAGGAACGTGCTCTGAGGACCCGCGACGACATCTTGTATGCCGCCGCCTCCGCCTTTGACGAGCTGGGATACAAGGGCGCCAGCATGCGAGAGATCATGAAGCGGGCGGGTGTGACGCTGGGGGCGGTGTATTTCCACTTCGAGAGCAAGGAGGCGCTGGCCCGCGCCGTCATGCTGGCGCAGACCAACCAGCTGACTGCGGACCTGGAGTCCGGCGGGGTGCAGCGGGTGGTGGACTTCTCGATGGTGTGGGCGCACCAGTTGAACGTCAGCCCGCTGATCCGTGCCGCGGTGCGGCTCGCCATGGAGCAGCAGGCGCTCGGCATCGGAAGGGATGTCTCCTACCAGGACTTCGAAGCGATCTTCGAAGGGTGGCTGGAGGCGGCACAGGAGACGGATGAGCTGCTTCCGGGGGTCCTCCCCGGCGTCGTGGCGTCGTTCCTGGTGGGTGCTTTCACGGGGATGCAGCACTATGCCCAGGCCGTGGGCGGCCTGTCCGCCCTGCCTGAACGGGTGATGGAGATGTGGCAGTTGCTCTTGCCCGGGATCGCCAGGAGTGAAGTCGTCGAGCGGATCGTCGTGGATCCGGACCGGGGTTGCGTCAACGTCAACGCGGTCAAGGGAGAGGGTTCTTCCGTGTCGCCGTGAGTGCGAGGGGTCACGAACCGATGGGGAGAGGGGGCCCCTGGCCGGGGTCAGTCAGGGTGGAGGTGTTGTTGTAACCGGCTTTAACGGGAGGGGCTATGAGGCGCATGTGGGGTTCGAGTGGGAGTACCGACCTGCTGAGCGGCGCAACGATCATGATCACCGGGGCGTCAAGCGGAATCGGCGCTGCGGCTGCCAGGCTGTTCGCCGCCGAGGGAGCCTCGGTCGTGCTGATGGCGCGGCGGGAGGACCGCCTGCGGGAGCTGGCTGAGGAGATCACCGCGGCCGGCGGCAAGGCGCTCGCGTCGCCGGGTGATGTCACGCTCCCCGGCGATGTGGAGCGTGTGGTGAAAGACGCGGTGAAGACGTACGGAACCCTCGACGCGGCCTTCAACAACGCGGGCTGGGCCACAGCCGGGACGCCGCTGCACGAGACCGACGACTCGGTGTTCACCCAGGCGCTCGACGTGAATCTGCGCGGGGTGTGGAACTGCCTCAAGTCCCAGATAACCGTCATGCTGGAATCCGGTACCGGAGGTTCCATCGTCAACACCGCCAGCATCGCGGGTGTCCTGGCCACGGGAGCGACCGCGCCCTACATCGCCGCCAAGCATGCGGTGATCGGCCTGACCCGGGCCGCCGCCGACGAGTACGGCCAACGGGGCATCCGTGTCAACGCGTTGGTCGTGGGCAGTACGCGGACCGAGCTCATCGAGGACGTGCTGCGGTCCGCGCCGGAGCTTGAAGAGGCCTACACCACACGGTCCTTGCAACGCCGGATGGCCGAACCGGTAGAGGTGGCGCAGGCCGCGGCCTGGCTGTGCAGCGACCGGGCCTCGTTCGTCACGGGAGCCGCTGTTCCTGTCGACGGCGGGTGGACCGCGGCCTGACGTCAGGGACCCTGCGGCCCGAAGCCAGGGATCCTTCATCCCCAGCGGCGAGCCGCAGTCGTCGTCCAGGCCGTCAGGAGTGCGCACAGGGCGGCGCCGGACGCGAACACCAGCGTGCGGTGACCGTCTTGGAGCAGTGTGGTCGTCGTGGCCACCACGGCCGATCCTGCCAGCATCCCCGAGGCCGAGAACAGGGACGCCGCCCGCGCCCGCTCCCGGTCCGGGACCAGGCGCGGCAGCCAGGTCTGCAACGTGGTGTGCAGGTAGCTCCAGGCGACGCCGAGCAAGGCCGCGCAGAGCAGGACGAAGGCCACGCTCGGCGTCGCCGCGGCGAGCAGCGCTCCGGTGCCCGCCAGTGAACCGCCCGTGGCGAGCAGCCTCCTGGGGCCCCAGCGGGGCGCGTGGCGGCGCAGCGCGAGCGTGCCGAGGAGAACCCCGACGGCGTAGACAGTCAGGGCCGGGGAGGCCGCCTGGGGTGTGCCGGCGGCGGCGAGGGCCGGGGAGATCAGGGCGGGCAGGGCCAGCATGACCGCGCCCTCGGCGGCGCCGAGCCCGATGACGGTGACGTAGGCGGTGCCCATGGGCGCGTGCGGCCGGAGCCCGGAGGGACGCTTCGACGCCGCCAGGACCGTGATGTCGCGTTCCCGCGCCGATGAGGGGCGGATGCGCAGAGCTGTCGCCGCCGTCAGGAGCGCGAGCAGGGCGAACGCGGGGCGCCACGAACCGATCTGCACGGCCGTGCCCGCGATCACTGGTGCGGCGATCGCGCTCGCCGCGGTGACGGTGGTGAGCCCGGCGAACGCGCTCTGACGGGCCTGCGGCGAGTGCAGCCGGTCGTAATAGAGGGACACCGATGGCGCGACGGCGGCGAAGCCCACGCCCGCCGCGGTGCGCAGCGCGATCCAGTACGCAACGTCGGGACAGAACGCCAGACCGGCGGACGCGACCGCGGCGATCAGCAGGCCCGCGCGCAGGCTGCGCGCGGGCCCGATCCGGTCGGTGAGCCAGCCCCACAGCGGCAGTGCGAGGCCCTGGCCGAGCGAGTGGGCCGCGATGCCGGTCGCGACGGAGGCGATGTCCGTGTGCCAGGTGGTCGCGAGCGCGACCAACAGTGGGGCGCCGATGTGCCAGTCGGCGTTGCACAGGGCCGCGGCCCAGCGCAGCCCGGGGGAGTGGCGCACCGGCGGCTTCCGGTACGGGCGCGGTGCGGGCGGCGGCGCAAGCCGGTCCGGCCGAGTCGACTGGAGGGAGGGAAGCATCGCTACGGCCCGGCGGGCAGGGTGTCGACAGCCCCGACAGCCCCGACAGCCCCGACAGCAAGGACGTCGTGGGCGGACGGGCGAGGCGCGCTCACTGCGCGGCTCCCGCCTCGGCGGCGACGACGAACTCCAGTACCTGGGCGGGGACATCGCCCCGCCGCCAGACGAGCGTCACCGAAGCGGGTGGCAGGTCGTGCACGGGAAGGACCCGCACCGTGGGCGGAGCGACATCGGCCACCGACAGGACCGACAGGTGGACGGCGGTGCTCGCGGTGAGCAGGCGCATCAGTTCCGGCACGCCGGTCAACCGGTACGCCCGGCGCAGCGGCAGCCCGGACGGCGTGTGCCTGGGTACCACCTCGTCCCAGATCTCGGCGGGGAACAGGTCGGGCCGGTCGAGGACGGGGAAGTCGGCGACGTCCTCCACGGACACCGAGGAACAGCGGGCGAGCGGGTGGTGCGCACCGACGACCGCGGCGCGGGCGTCCTGGGTCAGGACCCGGCTGGACACGAGGTCCGGTTCGCGTACCCCGAACTTCGCCACCATCACGTCGAGTTCGCCCGCGCGCAGCAGCCAGAACGGGTCCGTGATGTCGTACTCGGTGATCCGCACGGTGGACGCGTCGCGCCGGGCGAGCCGCAGAATGCGGGTGACGATGTCCGCGGAGCCGGTGTGGCCGAGGCGGACGAGGCTCGCTCGGGGCACAGAGGCCGAGAGGACCGGGTGCGTGAGCAACGGGGTCGGCGGGTGGTCAGGCAAGGCGCTTCTCCTCGGTCAGCCCGGCGGCTGCCGTGAGCCGGCCGGACGAGATGGTGTTCGTGCGCGATCCGCGCCGCGTGCCGGGCGGCAAGGCCGGGCCGTGCCCTCCCGGCATGCCGCGCGGCCGTGTTCAGGTGGCTCTGGGTGAGGCAGGGGGGTGTCACCGCGCGCCGGAGTACCGGGCCCGCGGGATGCGGTGGGCTCATCGGTGTGCCGCTCCGACCAGTTCGGCGCCGGGTGCGGAGTGCTCCGCTGCCATGACGCGGCGCACCAGCTCCTCGCGGCGGGGCGGGCGCGGCCGGTCGTCGGCTTGAGGCGCCCCCTGCCGGACCCGGGCCACGAACGTGGCGTCGGACAACAGCTCCGGCGGGGTGGTCAGGGACATCAGCATCCGGGTGTGACCGCGCCACACCATGCCGTCGAGGCGGGCCGCCCTCGCCATCTCCTCGACCGTGGGCAGGCAGCCGTCCGGCGCCGAACCGGCCCATGCCGGGGTGCCGTTGACGGCGGAGCGCCAGCGGGCGATGCGGGCCCGGTCGCTCGCCACGGACTGCGTGTACCAGGGCAGGAACAGTTCCTCGGTCATCCGCGCGACCGACCGGCGCTGGGCCGCGTCGATCTCGGGGCGATCGGCGAGCGCGTCGGCGAGGCGGAACGCGTGCGCCAGGGCGAGCGACATGCCGCGGCCGAACAGCGGATTGGTGACGCAGGCGGCGTCCCCGACGGGGAAGAGCCCGGCAACCGGGTACTGGCGGGAACTCGCCGTGCCCCACAGGGCGTTGAGCGGACTGCTCAGCGTGCGCACCGGGGAGATCGGCGCACTCACGTCCGGGTCCAGCCACGGGGCGAACCCCGGAGTGGCCGTTGCCGCCGCCGTGAAGCCTGCCGATGTGCGCAGGCCCGACAGGGCCTGATCACCGGGCAGTGTGCCCAGGGCGATGGAGAAGGTGCCGCCGTCGGCGGGGTGCAGCATGCCCGCGTAGTGGTCCCAGACGTCGCCGACGCCGTGCCCGCGGTCGAGGGGGGTGGGGAACTCGTCCGGCGCCAGTGTGTGTTTCAGGCGGTAGAGGCGTGAGTGGCTGCTGAGCCCGGACGGGCCGGTGAGGTCCTGGGCCAGGGGGATGCCGCAGCCGCGCAGCCAGGACCGGGACAGGGCCCGGCGGCCGGTGGCGTCCACGACGATGTCGGCCCGCACGCGGCCGCCGCCGCGGGTGACGACGCCCCGCACACGGTCCGCGCCCGGGGCGAGTTCGAGCGCCTCCACCGTCGTGCCGTGCCGCAGGGTGACGCCGGGCAGCGCCGCCGCGTACCGGTGCAGCGCCAGTTCCAGGACCGCTCGGCGGCAGCCCAGCGCCACCAGCTCGTCGTCCCCGGGCTCCCGTGCCCCGCCGGTGGCTCCGGCCGGCTGACAGCGGGTCAGGTCGAGCTGCCGCGCGCCCGCCCCCAGGGCCAGGGCGAGAACCCGCGGGGCGCGCTCGCGCAGGGTGCGTACGCCGAGAGAGGTGAGTGTGTGCGACTGGTGGGCCTGGGGCACTGTGGGGCGCTCCCACATCTCCGCGGCCTGTGCCACGGGCCCGAGGGGCGGCTCGGGGGCGGGCTCCAGGACGAGGACACGCCAACCGGTCTGCGCCAGGGCGACGGCGGTGGCAAGTCCGGCGACGCTGCCGCCCACGATCAATGCGGTGCCCATCCGTTCCCCCTCAGGTGTGTTGTCCCGCCGCGGCCGAGCCGCACGCGAGGACCGGATCTCCGTCGAGGCTACGTGGAAGAAATCCCGAAAAGGAAGGAATGCATGTTGTCTGGGATGACTATGGCAACTTGCACAGAAAGTTGGGTTTTGCCACACAGCAGCGCAGGCGTGCCGTCCGTGGCACGCCTGCGATCGGCCATCGCCGCTGCCCGGGCCGGGCCGTGGGGCCCGCCCGGGATCCGTGGCGGCATGCGCCCCCTCGTCGAGGGGCGGCACGCCGTCCGGTCAGGAACCGGCGCCGACTGTGGCGGGCTCCTTGTCCGCCGTCCCGCAGGCCGGCTCCGACGACGCGCTCTGCTTCTGCAGCGCCGCGCAGCTGTCCGACGAGCCGCAGGCCGGGGCGGGCAGCGGGGCGGGCCGCTCCTCGTCCTTGTGCGGAACGTCCTTCTTCAGCGCCAGGGCGACGAAGCCGCCCAGGATGAGCAGGCCGGCGCCGATCACGCCGGCCAGTCGCAGCCCGGAGACGATGTCGGCCTTGGCGGCGTCGGCGTAGGTCCCGGTGAACGTGGAGTTGGCGACCGCCACCAGGACGGCGAGGCCGACGGCGCCGCCGACCTGCTGGGCGGTGGAGGCCATGGCGCTGGCCACGCCCTGCTCTTCGTCGCCGACGCCGGAGCCCGCGGAGGCGAACACCGACACGAAGACGAGACCGCCGCCGATGCCCCAGATGACAGAGCCGGGGACCAAGGCGTAGAAGGAGCCGCCGGTGGTCATCACCATCGCGGTCAGGGCGATGCCGACGCCGTTGACGATCATTCCGGTGGACAGGGTGACGCGCATGCCGAAGCGGTCCATGAACTTCGGCGCCATCTTCCCGGAGCCGATCATGGAAGCCAGGGTCAGCGGCAGGAACGCAAGGCCGGCCTCGATGGCGCTGTAGCCGAGCACGGGCTGCGCGTAGGTGGTGAAGACGTAGTAGCCGCCGGCGAGCGCGGTCTGGAACACCAGCAGTACCGCCACGGACACGACCAGCGGACGGTTCTTCAACAGCCGCAGCGGCATGAGGGGTTCACGGGTCTTGGCCTCGGTGACGAAGAAGGCGGCGAGCAGCACCACACCCAGGATCAGCGCACCCATCGGCAGCGCGTGTGTCCACCCCTCCTCGGGCCCGGTCACCAGACCGGTCACGATCGAGGAGACGCCGACGGTCGCGAGAATCGCAGCGGGCAGGTCGAAGCCGCCCACGGACAGGTTCGCGCGTCCGTCGGGACGGATCGCCTTCGGGGCCGGGATCAGCACGATCAGGGCGAGCGGGATGTTGATGAAGAACACCCAGCGCCACGAGGCCAGATCGGTCAGGACGCCGCCGAGCAGCGCACCGGCCGCGAGGCCGAGCGAGCCGGCCGCACCCCACACGGCGAACGCCTTGGTGCGCAGCGGGCCGTCGAAGGACGTGGCGATCAGGGCGAGTACGGCGGGGAAGAGCAGCGCGCCGCCGACGCCCTGCACCAGTCGGGCGCCGATGAGGACCGTCCGGTCGGAGGCGAGACCGCCCGCGAGCGACGACACGGCGTAGAAGACCAGACCCGTCAAGAACAGTCGCCGAGCGCCGATCCGGTCCACCGCGCGACCGCCGAAGAGAAGCAGGCCGCCGAAGGAGACCGCGTACGCGGAGACGACCCATTGGAGCGACTGGGCGGAGAAACCAAGGGACTCACCGATGTCGGGCAGGGCGACGTACACGATGTTGTAGTCGACGCTGATGATGAACTGCGAGAAGGCCAGCAGGAACAGGACGAGTCCTGTCCGCTTTGCTGGAGCCGTGGTCATGAGACCTCCTCAGGCCTGACGTCCGTTCGATGTGCGAGCGGGGGAGGGCACCGGCGAGGCATCGCCGGTGTGCGAAGGGACCCAACTGGCGGCAGTGCGCCTTCGGTCCCTCTGTCGTGGTGACCTGGGTCACATGGGGTG
This sequence comes from Streptomyces sp. NPDC047525, assembly GCF_040643025.1. Taxonomy (NCBI): domain Bacteria; kingdom Bacillati; phylum Actinomycetota; class Actinomycetes; order Kitasatosporales; family Streptomycetaceae; genus Streptomyces; species Streptomyces sp. NPDC047525. The sequence continues at coordinate 23,436 of NZ_JBEYTL010000001.1, read as the reverse complement.
AATCAGTCAAGGGCCGTCGTGAAACCGGCCACGGCCTCGTCCCAGGGGGTGGGGCGCGCGATCACGGCGCGCAGGGCACGCACCGTGCGCGGCGGCAGATTCGCCGCGGCGACACCGGTGGCGAGGCCCTCATCGCCGTACAGGGCCGCGGCGCCGAGCCGCTCGCCGCGGGCCACCCGGGTGTGGCGAAGCCCGCCGGTCGCGAGCAGCCCGTACGCCTGGACCTTGATGTCGTACTGGTCCGACCAGAAGTAGGGGACCGGAGCGAACTCGGCGGCTTTCAGGCCCAGTCGGGGGCGCAGGCCCGCCAGAAGGTTGCGGGCCGCGGCCGCGCCCTGCTCGGTCGCGTTCATCCGGTGCTCGACGCGCAGCTCGCGACCGTAGACCGGGTGGCGCCAGCGGGCGACGTCACCGGCCCCGTACAGATTCGGTGCGGCCGCACAGTAGGTGTCGCAGCCCAGGCCGTCCGTGAGGTCGAGGCCGTCGTCCCCCGCAAGCCATGCCGTCGCGGGCGTCGACCCGGTGGCCGTCAGGACGAGGTCGGCCGGCAGCTCCGTGCCGTCGTCCAGGTGCACCGAGCGCACCGCGCCGCCCTCCGTGCCCAGGGAAGTGACCCGGCGCCCGCCGTGCAGCACCACACCCTTGGCGGTGTGGGCCTGCGCGAGGAGGGCGCCGAGACACGGACCCAGTGAGTGCTGCATCGGAGTGGCCGCGGGTCCGACAAGTGCCACCTCGTGCCCCAACTCCCTTGTCACGGCGGCGATCTCACTGCCCAGGACGCCGTTGCCGACGACGACGACGACACGCTGCCGCGGTGCACGGAGCATCCCGCGCAGCGCCATCGCGTCGTCCAGGCCGCGCAGACTCCGCACGCCGGTCACACCCGCGGCGCCCGGGAAGGGGCGGGAGAGCAGGCCGGTCGCGGCGATCACGCCCGCGCACCGCAGTTCCCTGCCGTCGGACAGCGTCAGGAGCCCGGCCCGCGCGTCCAGGGCGACCGCGGCCACATCGAGGCGCAGATCGAGGCCGAGGCTCGCCAACTGCTCGCGGGAGCGCAGCCGGGTGCGCTCGGATTCCCATGCCCCGGAGAGGAACTGTTTCGACAACGGCGGCCTGTCGTACGGCAGATGGGGCTCTGCGCCGATCAGGCTCAGCTCGCCCTGCCAGCCGTGCCGGCGCAGCGCCTCGGCGGCGGCGAGTCCTGCGGCCGAAGCGCCGACGACGGCGACGCGGTCCCCGCTCACTCCTCGGCCCGGATGGCCGCCGCCGGGCAGAACGCCGCGGCCTCGCGCACCGCGTCGTACAGCGCCGGGTCCGGCTCCGGCCGCAGCACGACGGCCAGGCCGTCCTCCTCACGCTGGTCGAACACGTCGGGCGCCAACATGGCGCACTGGCCTGCGGCGCAGCACTTCTCGTGGTCCACGGTGATCTTCATGGGCAGCTCCAGGGTCCAGGTCAGCCGAACCGCAGCGGCAGGTGTTCGGGGCCGGTGATGCCGACGGCGGGACGCCAGGTGACCTCGCCCGTGAGGGAGGGCGCCGGCAGCTTCCCGGCCAGGGCGGGCAGGGCCTGCGCCATCTCCATGCGGGCCAGCGGGGCGCCCAGGCAGTAGTGCGGGCCGCCGCCGAACTGCAGCACCTGCGTCTGCCGGGGCTCGGAGATGTCGAAGACCTCCCCGCCGGGGTAGGCACGCGGATCGCGCTGTACGGCCTGCACACCGATCAGGAACATGGTGTCCCGGCCGAACTGCTCGCCGCGGAACTCCAGGTCCTCGGTGACATGCCGGAACACGGCGTTCGACGACGGACGCCAGCGCATGACCTCCTCGACCGCCTGAGGGGCGAGCTCCGGCCGCCGGCCGAGCAGCCGCCACTGGTCGGGGTGCTCGGCGAAGGTCACCATCGCGTTGGCCAGCTGAAGGCGGGTGGTGTCATGGGCTGCGAACACCATGGTGACGACCAGGTTGCGCAGCTCTTCCGGTGTCACGTCGCCCTCTTCGGTGCGCACCTTGACCAGGGCGGAGATCAGGTCGTCGCCCGGCCGGTCGACCTTCTGGGCCATCAGCGAGTCCACGTAGTCGTACAGCCCGCTCACGGCCGCCTCGACGCGCGCCGGGATGTCGCCTCCGGCGGCCAGGCTGAAGACCAGGCCGATGTCCGAGCTCCACGTGCCGAAGGTGGGAAAGTCCTTGGCGGGCACGCCCAGGAGCTCGGTCATCACCGCCAGCGGCAGCTGATCGGCGAAGTCCGCGTAGAAGTCGGTGTGGTCGGCGGCGGCGAGGTCGTCGGCCAGGCGCTCGGCCGTCCCGCGGATGACCGGCCGCAGGTCGTTCACCATGCGCGGCGTGAACGCCTTGTTGACCAGGGACTTGAGACGGCGGTGGTGGGCCCCGTCCTGATTGACGAGGGCCCCCACGAACCAGTCGTACACCGGGCCTTCGGTGATGCCGTTCTGCTTCATGAATCCGGGGCCGTCGTGCGTCATCCTGCTGTCCCGGATGATGTCGTTCGCCTCCGCGTGACGCAGCACGAGGCGCCCGAGCGGGGTGTTCGCGTACCAGTGCCGCTCCTGTGCCTCGGTCACCTCCGGGTTCTCGAAGCGGAACGCGGGGTCGAGCACGTCGAGGTGGGGGACGTCGGTGGTGCGGGGAGCGGGTTCGGTAGCCGCTGACATCTTCGACCTTCCTTCGGGCTTGCGGGCGGGAGAACGGGAGAGTGGTACGACGAGGGCGGCGGGGGCGGTGACTGCTTCAACCGGTCGGCGATGGCAGGCGGTCCGCACCCCGCGGTGACCTGGGTCACGCAACTGGCGTGCGGGGCATGGCCTTTCGCGGCTTCGACCATCTGCGGGTCAGCGGACGCTCCACCCACGCGTACATCGCCCAGGAGATCAGCAGCGACACCGCGACCTCGGCGACCAGCACCGCGATGCCCAGTGCGGTGGTGAGCATCCGGTCGCCGAGGAGCTCGCGGACCAGGGTCAGGACCGTGTAGTGCACCAGGTAGAAGGCGAAGGAGACCTCGCCGAGCCAGGTGGCCGTGCGGCCGCTGAACAGGGTGCGCCTTCCCTCCGCGTCCGCCATCGCGCCGGCCGCGATGAGCAGCGCGGCGGGGACGACGCACATCACGCGAAGCCCGTACAGGAGCGGTGTGAAGGAGGCGGCGACGTACGTCGTGACGAGCAGCACCCCGGACCAGAGCATGCCGATGTTGCGCCAGCGGCCGGCCAGCACGGCGCGCGCCACGAGGATGCCGAGCAGGAAGTCCAGCAGCCGCGCGGGCGGGAAGATGTAGGCGAACCAGAAGTAGTTGGCCGAGTTCGCCGGTTCGTTCGGCACGACCTCGGTGCCGAGCGGGATCAGCGTGTAGGTGATCAGCGGCGTGGCCGCGATCACGGCGACGGTTGCGGCCAGCCAGTACTTCAGGTGGTACGCCGGTATGCGACGGACCGCCAGGTAGATGGCGGGGAAGCAGAGGTAGAAGAACGCCTCGGTGGAGAGCGACCAACCCGGGTTGTTGACCGCGAAGTTGGTGGTGACGTCAGGGATCCACGACTGGACCATGAACAGCGTGGCCCCGCCCTGCCACCACTTGGCGGCGGACAGGTCGACGAGGAGGAGGGCGAGGAGCCACGACACCAGGTAGACCGGCACGATCTTGGCGTAGCGACGCCGCCAGAACGCCCGCGCGGGGTCGCCCTCACGGGCCGACCAGGTCAGGATGAAGCCGCTGAGGACGAAGAAGAAGGTGACACCCAGACCGCCCGACTGCGCGGCGAAGGCATAGAACACGTCCGCCACGCCGTCGTCGGCGAACACCCGCATGTCCGAGAGCGGCAGTGCGGCATGGAACAGGAACACCAGCAGGGCGGCGGGAAAGCGCAGCCCGGTCAAGGTCGGAAGCCTGCTCCGGCCCCGGGCGCCACCGGGCGCCGCGGCCCGCACGGCGGCCGGCGCGGTGGTGTGGTCGGACGGTCTGGCCAAGTCTTCGGTACTCATGGAACGGCGACTCCTCGGGTAGTGCCCCCTGGCTGGGGGCGCCTTGCGCTACTCCGTGCCGGGTGTGCCACCGAAGCGGACGGGGTTGGCCAGCGTGACGTCATGGCTCTTCACGTCGATCTTGATCCGGTCGCCGTCGGCGATCCGGAAGCCGTCGTGGAAGCTGGCCTCGTCGGCGCCCAGGAGGACGTAGTTGACCAGCCCGGGGCGGCGCAGGGCCGGGTACTCGAAGAGGTTGTCCGCCATGTCCTGGACCTTGAAGTACAGGGCGTCCGCACCGCAGTCGAAGGTGCCCTGCCAGGCGGCGACGCCCCCGCGCTCGATGACGGTCGTGCCGGTCACCGTCCGCGGCGGCTCGTCCAGGAACAGCCAGGGCGTGATCGAGGTGTCGCAGAGCTTGCAGTACGGGTTCCAGCCCGGGTTCTGCCGGTGCAGGCCGATGTCGCACAGGTCGTTGGCGAAGGTGTAGCCCGCGTAGTGCGGGGTGCCCTCGTCGTCGTTGACGTAGACGAGCGCGACCTCGGGCTCCTCGATCAGGGCCACCGCCTTCGCGGGCACCGTCAGCGTCTGGTCCGGCATCCGCAGCCAGCCGCCGAAGCCCTTGAAGAACCAGTTGGGCGCCACGAACTCGGTCGCCTCGGTCGGCTCGTCCTCGTACTTGGACTTGTGCGTCCGCATGAAACCGCTCACCAGGGCGGTGTCGCCGCCGGTCGGCAGCAGCGGCGGCAGCGTGCGCAGCTCGGCGGCTCCGTCGACCGTGACGGGCGCGATCTCACGGGTGAGGGCCCTGACGGCCGCCCGTGCACCGCCCTCGGCGATGATCGCCGCCTGCACCTGGCCGGGGGACACCTTGTAGAGGGCCAGCTCCTGGCCGGGGACAGGCCGCGTGAAGCCCGCGTAGCGCTCGCCCTCGTACTCGCATTCGAAGAGAATTGACATGGTGTACGGCCCTCCAACGGCCGTCGGCAGCAAAGCCCGTGAAGTAAGGGAGCCCAGGAAGGGCGGGATGGGGGAGAGGGGCCCGGGAACGCCCGCGTGGGGTACCGCATGCCGGGGGCCGGGGGAAGGTCCCCCGGCATGCGGTGGCGCGGGGTGGTTCAGGCCGTGTGCGGCCGGTCGGACGCGGGACCGGTCAGATCGCCGAGTACGTCCTCGACCCGGTCGAGCGACGACCGGATCCAGGGCAGCGCGGTGGGATCGGCTGCCCCGAGAGCGATGTCGCGCTCCTCGTCGGTGTCGCCGTACAGCCGGCTCGTCGCGGCCCTGATGCGCAGCGTCGCCGAGGGTTCGCCGAACGCGCTCGCAGGCAGTACGCCCACACCGTGCCGCTCGACCAGGAACTGGGCCAGCTCCGAGCCCGTGTGCACCCCGTGGGCCCGCACCAGGTGGGTACGCAGCGGCGCGAAGTCCGGGTACAGATAGCAGGTCGCCCGCACCGGCGCGAGGATCGCTCCCGCCGCCGCGAACCGTTCTGCCATGGCCCCGGCCACCGCCGCGTGCAGCCGTCTGCTCGCGGCCACCCGCTCGACGATCTCCGGGGGCTCACCGAAGGCGTACGCCGCTGCCTCCTGGACCGGCGCCACCGCGCTCGACCAGAGCTGACTGGCGATGCCCACGAGCCGGCTGTGCAGTGCGAGCCCGTTCTCCCCCGCGGGCAGCCGGGCGACACCGAGCCGCCAGCCGCCCACGGCCAGGTTCTTGGTCAACCCGGTGGTCACGACGGTTCGTTCGGGCACGAACCGGGCGGGCGAGACGATCTTGGTCGCGGGGTCGAAGACCAGGTCGCAGTAGATCTCGTCGGAGATGATGACGAGGTCCAGGTCCCTGGCCGCCTCGCACAGACGCCGTACGGTCTCGGGCGAGGCGACGGTGCCGGTCGGGTTGTCCGGCAGGGTGACCACCACGGACCGCGGATCGTGTCCGGCGGCCCGTGCGGCCGTGACCGTCTCGCGCAGCAGACCGGGATCGGGCACGCCGCCCTGGCCCGGCAGGATCGGCACCGGCAGCGGCCGGACCCCGGCGAGCCGGGCGTGCGCCGCGTAACTGACCCAGCCGGGCACGGGGATGACCACGTCACCCCCGACGGCGAGCACCAGCGCGAAGAGCAGCGGCTTGCTGCCCGGCCCGCACACCACCAGGTCCGGGTCCGTGAGCAGGCCCCGGCGCCGCCAGTAGCCGGCGGCGGCCGTGCGCAGGGCGAGGCTGCCGGCGACCGGACCGTAGGAGGCCCGGTCCGCGGCTTCGGCGAGCCTCGCCCGCAGCGCGGGGTGGACCGGCAGACCGATCTCGCCGCTGGTCATCGCGATGACCTGCTGGCCGGCCCGGCGACGGAGCGCGATGGCCTCGTCGGCCGCGAGCGTCGCGGACATGGACACCTGTGCGGGCACGGCGCTCACCCCTCGCCGTACATCTGGCGCAGCGTGGCCTTGCGGACCTTGCCCGTCAGGGTCTTGGGCAGGGTGTCGATCACCTCGAGCCGCTCCGGCAGGAACCGCTCGTCCATGTCCGCATCGCGCAGGTGCGCACGGAGCTCGTCGAGGGAGGGCAGCTCGTCGCCACGGGGCACGACCACCACGAGTATCGGGTCCTCGACCCGGCCCGACGGGCCGACCAGGACGGCCTCGGCGACCTTCTCGTGCCGGTTGACGATGGACTCGATCTCCGCCATCGGCACGACCATGCCGTCCCGCTTGATCGCGTCGCTGGCGCGGCACAGGATGCGGATGCCGCCCCGGCCGTCGTCGCGCGCCACGTCACCGGTGTCGAACCACTGGTCGTCGAGCATCTTCTCCTGGTACTCGGCCTCGCGCTTGAAGTAGCCGAGTGCCTGCGAGGCACCGCGGACCCTGAGCCGGCCGACGGGGGCCCGCTCCGTGGGGTTGAGGCACTTGTCGATCCGGATCTCCATCGCGTCGATCGGACGGCCGTTGCTGTGCGCGGCCCAGTCCTGGTTGTAGTCGAGCTTCGTGATGGTCACCGGGCCGTTCTCGGACATGCCCCACAGTGAGTACGTGCGCGCACCGAGCGTCTCGCGCAGGTCGTCCACCAGCGGCTGAAGGACCTGCGCCGAACCGGTCACCACATGACGCAGGGTGGACACGTCGCGCGGCTCGGTGCGCTGGGACTGGGCGATGTCGGTGAGGGTCGGCGGCGGGCCGTACAGGAGCGTCGCGCCGTACTTCTGCACCAGGTCGAGCAGCGCCTCGTTCTTGCGGTGGTCCTGGAAGGCGATGGTGCCGCCCAGCATGATGCTGGCGAGCACGCCCTGGCCGAAGCCCGAGTAGTGCACCAGCGGGGTGGTCACGGCGGCCACCAGGTGCTCGTCGAGCAGGAAGGTGTCGACGTATCCGCGGATCGCCGAGTGGATGGTGTTCTGGCTGTGCAGCACGCCCTTGGACTCACCCGTGGTGCCGGAGGTGAAGAGGACCACGAACGGGTCGTCGGGCTTCAGCTCCAGACCGTCCAGATCGTCGTCGTGCACGTTCTCCCAGAGGTGGTCCACGAAGTGGTCGCGGAAGTCGATGGCACCCTCCGGCGGGTGGCCGTCGACGACCGCCACGTGGTGCAGGGAGTCGAGCTCCTCGCGCAGTGCGACCGCGCTCTTGGCGAGCGCCGTGCCCTCCCACTCCGAGACGGTGATGAGCACCCGGGCCTGGGTGAGGGTGAGCCGGTGCCGCAGGGCGTCCTCGGGGGTGGTCGGGCCGATCGGGCAGATCACCGCGCCGACGCGGATGCACGCGTACAGGAGCGGCACCATCTCCCAGCGGTTGGGAAGCTGCACCGCCACGAAGTCACCCGGCTTGACGCCGAGTTCGACCAGGCCGCCGGCGAACCGGTCGGTCAGCTGGCGCAGTTCGATGTAGTCGAGGGTGTCGGTGCGGGCCTCGCGCAGGCGCCGCGCGGCCATCGCCAGCTTGTGCGGACGGATCCGGGCCTGGCGCCGCAGGTCGTCGAGGAACGTCTCCTCGCGCCACCAGCCACGCTGGTAGTACAGCGCCTCCCGGGCCGCGCGGTCGTCGGGCAGCGGGTCGGTGATCGTGACGGTCGGCATGTTCTGCCGCATCATCAGGACCCCGTCGACCACGGGGATGTCCTTGACCGGGCGTGCCCCGCTTACCACGGGGGATTTGTCGAACGTCGATGTCCCAAGAGCCGGGGCAGTCATCGGTGGTCCTTCCTGCGGGCGGTGAGCAGGGACGGCAGCGGGTCCTGGCCCGTGGCCGCGGCGATCTCGAGGAGATCCTTCGTGTTCTGGCGCACCCGGGAGCCGACCCAGTCGAAGACCCAGTTCTTGCGCTGCTCCGACGGCAGCTCGAAGGGCACGATCCGGGCGAGGGCCAGTCCGGCGGCGGCCGCGCCGCCCACGTTGGCGACCACGTCGGGCACCAGGGTGGCTCCGGCCACGGCCAGCTTCAGGCGGGCCTCGGGGCTGACGGTGATGTTGCCGCCCTCGACGACCAGGCCGGCCCGGAGGCGGTGCGCGTTGGCCGAGTTGAGGGCGTTGTGGTTGGCGGCGAGGATCAGCACGTCGGCGTCCACGTCCAGCCAGGCGTCCGGTGCGCTCGACACCGTGACGTGCTCAGGAAGCCGGCCGCGGTCGATCCGGCCGAAGCCGTCGGTGAGGGCGAGCAGATCGGCGACCGGCAGCCGCTCGGCGCTGATGGTGCCCTCGACATCGGCGACCCCCACGACACGGTGGCCGCGGTCCTCGAGGAACCGCGCCACCGAACGGCCCACGGTGCCGAAGCCCTGGATGACGACGCGGCGCGCGCCTCCCTCGGGGTGCAGTTCCTCCAGGGCGGCGACCGTGGCCACTCCCACGCCGTGGCCGGTGCAGTCCACCAGCGGCTCGTAGTAGGCGCGCCAGTCGTAGGGCATGTCCACGGCGCGGTTCTTGCGGCGCGGGTCGTAGCCGGCCTCGTCGAAGAACACCGCCCGGTCGGCCGGGGTCACCCCGAGGTCGCAGCCCAGGTGCAGGCCGCCGTGCAGCAGCGGAGCGACGGTGCGGCCGAAGGTGCGCAGCGTCTGCTCACGGTTCGAGCCGTCGGAGACGATGCCCGCCTTGGCGCCGCCGATGGGCAGGCCGACCAGCGTCAGCTTGTGGGTCATGCCGCGGGCCAGGCCGCGTACCTCTTCCTCGGTGACGTCCGCGGTCATCCGGGTGCCGCCCATGGCGAGGGAGTCGACGAGGGTGTCGACGACCACCCAGCCCTTGAGAGGCCCGCCACTGCCGTTCAACGACACCGTGAACGCGGGCTCTTGAGTCCCTCGCGTCTCCTCGGCACGGGAAGTCCGCACCTCGGCGGGGATTTCGGTCAGAACGCTCATTGCCAGGGGACCTCTTGATCCATGTCGATACGGGGTTGGGCCATTTCGATACGGGGGTGGGGCGCCGCCCACACCGCGCTCACCGGTACAGGTCCGCGAAGCCGCGCAGGATCTCCGCGCCGTCCCTGCGGAACTCCAGATGGGCCTGCGCGCCGTAGACGCGGCCGTCGTCCGAGCGCAGGAACTCCACCGGGGCGTGCTCGGACCGGCCGATCGTGCGGAAGCCCTCGGGGGCCTCCTGCAGGTACAGGGTGTGCCGGTGGAAGACCGTCACTGTCGGCTTCACGTACGAGAACAGCGGATCCTGTGGATCGACGTGCGCCTCGTGGCCGCCGACCCGCTGCTCTCCCTCCTTCAGCCGCCCGCCGTGCGCCACCGCGATGATCTGCATGCCGCCGCAGATCCCGAGGACCGGCACGTCCGCGGACCGCACCAGGTCGATCAGCGGCTTGTAGAACTCGCCGTCGTACGCGCGCACTTTCGTGCCGCTGAGCACGATCGCCTGGTAGCGGGAGCCGACGCTCGTCGGCACCGAGGCCGCGTCGACCGTGTCGGTCTCGGAGCCGAGCTCCTCGAACCGCCGGCGCAGCTGCTTCAAGGACAGCGTCCCGTTGTTGACCACTAGAACCCTGGACGTCGCCACGAATTCCGCTCCTCTCGCTGGTCTTGGTTCACGCCCGGACGGTGTCGGCGCGCTCGCGGGTGATGACGGTGCCGGTGCGGGCGGCGAGCATCTGCGACACGGGCGCGCTGCCGATGTGCACGCGGCCGACGCCGCGTTCCAGGGCCTCGCCCGCCGCACGCAGCTTCTTGCGCATGCCGCCGGTGGCGCCGTGGTCGCGGAACCTGGCGGCCTCCGCCGCGCAGATCTGCCGTACCGGCGTTCCGTCGATGAGCAGATGCGGCACGTCGGTGACGAGGGTCAGGGCGGTGGCCGCGGTGGCCGCCGCGACGGCGGCGGCGGCCCGGTCGGCGTCGGTGTTCACCTCCTGGCCCGCGGTGTTGCGGGCCAGCGGGGTGACGATGCAGCAGTGCCCGGACCTCAGGTTCGCCAACTGCCCGGGATCCACACCGGTGATGGGCCCGACGAGGTTGTCCAGCTCGACCAGTTGCTTGTCGCGCCACCACCAGCGCTCGCCCTCGCCCGCCTGTACCAGGCCGTCGCTGCCGAGGACGCGCTCCGCCGTCAGGCCGCGCCGCTGAAGGCGCCGGATGATGTCGTCGCCGAGCTTGGCGCTGACCGTCTTGATGTCGGCGATCACCTCGGGCGTCGTCCACCGGCTCTGGTTGCCGTAGCGGTCCCGCAGGATCGCCGAGGGCTCCGTGTAGCGGGCGTTCAGCTGCTTGAGCGGCTTGGACCAGCCGTGCACCAGGACCAGGGGCCGCTCCTGGCCGTGCGCGACCAGGTCGTCCCACCAGGAGTCCGCCATGTCGTCCAGGCAGCTGCCGCCCAGCTTGACCACGGTCGGGGTCTGCGTGGCCACGTCGGTCCCGGACCGGGGACCGAGGGGCTTCTCCATGAGCGTCGTCATGCCGGCATCACCGGCTGCATGCCAAGACCGGTCTCCTCGGCCAGTCCGAAGCGCAGGTTGAGCGCCTGGACGGCCTGGCCCGCCGAGCCCTTCACGAGGTTGTCGAGGGCGGCGAGCACGACGATGCGGTCCCCTTCGGTGTCGGGAAGCACCGTCACGTCGCAGTAGTTGGAGCCGAGCACCGCCTGCGGGTCGGGCACCGGGATCAGCGTCTCGGTGTGCCGCCGCACCCGCACGAACGGGTGCTGCTTGTAGAACCGGAGGTAGGCACGCTGCAGCTCACGGGGATCCACGGCGTCATCCGTGAAGACATAGGTGCTTGCCAGCAGCCCACGCACGTGCGAGACGCCGTACGCCGACATGGTCAGCGAGCCGATCTGCCCCGGCTTGGCGCGCTCAAGGAAGTCGGACACCTCCGCCGCGTGCCGGTGCCCGGTCGGGGCGTACGGGGCGATGGCGCCGTTGCGCAGCGGGTGCAGATCGGTGGTGCGCATCTGCAGACCGCCGCCACTGGAGCCGGACTTGCCGTCCACGAGCACGGTCTTGAGGTCGAGCCCGAGCGAGAGGACCAGCGGCGCGAGCCCCAGGGTGATGGCGGTCGCATAGCAGCCGGGCAGCGAGATCAGCGCCGCGTCGGCCAGCTGGTCCCCGATCAGCTCCGGCACGCCGTACACGAAGCGGTCGGCGAGGTCGGTGGAGCGCGCCACCTTCGGGTACCAGCGCGCGTGCAGCTCAGGGGTACGGATACGGAAGGCGCCGCTGAGGTCGATGACGCAGGAGACCCGGTCGGCAAGCCGTGCGGCGAGCTCGGCGGAGACCGGAGCGGGCGTGGCGAGCAGCACCACGTCGCAGCGGTCCGCCACGTCGTCGGTCACGGCCTCGATGGCCAGGCCCAGGTCGAGGCGGAGCCCGGGGTGCAGCTCGGAGGGGCGCCGCCCGATGTTCGACGAGCCGCCCAGGAAGGTCAGTTCGAGGTCGGGGTGCTGGGTGACGAGCCTGATCAGCTCGCCGCCGGCGAACCCTGAGGCGCCGACTATTCCCACACGGATCATGCGAGGGTCTCCTGCACATAGCGAACGATGGAGGCCGGGATGTCCGCGTCGGTCGCCGTGGCGACCGCCCGGAACGCCGGCGCGTGATTGACCTCGTTGACGACGGGGCCGTGCGCTGTGCGGAACAGGTCGATCCCGTAGATCCCGGGGCCCAGCCGGTCCACCACGCCGTCGACGACCTTCATGACGTCGGGGTCGTGGGCGAGCGCCCGGCTCTGGTTGCCCAGCGCGGCGTTGCTGCGCCAGTCGCCCCCGGCGCTCTCGAACTCTGCGGCGGCGATCAGCTCGCGGCCGACGACGAAGCAGCGCACCGACGTGCCGTCGGCGAGGTACGGCTCCACCAGAGCGGCCTGTTCGAAGCCGTGCCCGAGGTCCTCGACGTAGTCGTACACGGACTGTGCCGTGTCGGCGTCGCGGATCAGTGTGACCCGCTTGCCCATGCCGCCGAACACAGGTTTGAGCACGACCGGCACGTGCAGTTCGTCGAGGGCCCGCTCGAAGTCCCGGCGGGAGAGCACGAGCCGGAAGTCCGCGACCGGGACGCCCGCGTCGCGCAGCAGGGTGCGCAGTTCGAGCTTGTTCTCGCAGGCGTGGATCGCGGCGGCCGAGTTCAGCGTGGGCATGCCCGCCGACTCGGCGAGGGTGGCGAGCAGCCCGCCACGGGTGTAGCTGCGGCTGCGGATCAGTACGGCGTCGTACGCGTTGATCGACGGTGCGTCCGCGTGCCCGAGGCACAGGGACTCGTCGTTGGCCCATTCGATCTGCAGGCCGAGGTCCGGTGCGGACTTGATCAGCAGGCGTTCTTCCCAGCCGATCCGGTCCGCGACGATGGCAACTTTGCCGCCCATGGAGTTGGTCTCCTCCTACGCGTCGGTGGTCACTGGCCCCAGTCGCGCAGTTGCACTTCGACCATCTGGAGCGACAGCGTCCCCTCGGCCACGCCGTCGACGCGGAGGGTGAGCATGCACTCCGGGCAGGACAAGGTCTCGCCGTTGACCATCGGCGGTGTGGTGAGGTCGGTCTCGCACTCGGGGCAGATGCCGGTGAGGGTGGCAGCGGTGGTCATGTTCTCTCCGTTGATGTGGTGTGGATGCGGTGGAACGGCGCTCAGCGGGACGGGAAGTCGACGGCGAACTTGCGGATCGCGCTGCGGTCGAGCAGCGGCCGTCCGTGCTCCTGTTGCCGGGCGGTGAGCCAGTCGGCGAAGGCGTCCACGTCGATGTCGAGGCCCTGGTCGTCGGCCAGCGCCCAGGCGACGAGGGCCGGGGTGATGCGGGTACGGACGCGCAGCTCACGGGAGTTGCCGACGACTTCCGGCGGCAGCGTCTCGTAGGCGTCCGGATTGCTGAGCTGGCCCGGCAGTTCGTACGCGAAGGCGTGCTCGGTGGTCGGGCCCGACTGGAAGGAATCCCCGAGCCCCGAGCCCTTGAGCGCCGCGCGCGACAGGTCGGTCAGGTGCGTCAGGTCGAAGCGCTCGTCGCCGTGGACGACCCGCAGCGAGGTGAGCAGTTCGGCCAGAGGAGCGTTGCCGCCGCGTTCGCCGATGCCCGACACGGTGCACGAGATCCACTCGGCGCCCGCGCGATAGGCCGCGAGGGAGTTGGCCACGGCCATGCCCAGCATGTTGTGCGAGTGAATCTCGATCTCGGCGCCATCGATGGCGGTCAGATGCGCGATCTGCTCCTCCATCTGCCAGGGCGACAGATGGGCGACGGTCTCGGCGAGCCGGAACCGGTCGGCGCCGGCCGCGAACCCGGCCTCCACGTAGGGGACCAGACGGTCGGCGGGGGTGCGGGCACCGTCCTCGCCGCTGAACGTGACGTGCAGACCACGGTCCTTGGCCCCCTCGATGGCGGCACACGCCAACGAGGTGAGGTACTTGGCGCTCGGCGAGCCCAGCTTCAGCCGCGCGTGGGCCTCGGAGGTCGGGATGGAGAACATCACCGACCTGACGCCCAGACGGACGGCCTCGTCCAGGGCCTTCGCCACCTGCTGACGGTTCCTCACCACGACCAGGCTCAGACTGTGCTCGGGCCCCACCGTCGCGTGCACGGCCTCGATCAGCTCGGCGTCCCGGCTCCCCGGTCCGGAGATCATGCCGACCTCGACCAGTTCGACGCCGGTCTTCACGAGAAGATCGGAGATCACCGCGGCATCCTCGGCACCGAACTCGACTCCGGCCATGTGCGCGGAGTCCCGCAAGGTCGCATCGGATATGTGCGGGAGCGGCCGTGTGCTCCGGCCCTCATCTTTCTCTGATACCGCCATTTATGAAATCTCCTTCTGCTGGACCCTTATTGCGGGCCGACGGAGTGCGAACTCCCTTTTCTAGACTCACCTTTCCGGATGGCAGGGTCAAGGCGCTGATGTCCTCTCCACGTCAAGTTTTGTGAAGTCGAAGTGAAGTAATCGAGATCGGAGAAAGGTAGGTCAGGAGGCCTGTCATTCGCGTGAACAGGCTTCCTGGGCCGTGGTGTTCTGGCCTAGGGTGGCGAGCGATTTGGATACCCGAAACGAACGCAACCGACTGGGGGCATTGCCATGGATCTGATCGAGGTGCCGCGGCTCGGAGTGATAGTTCCCCCGGAAAACCCCACGGCCGAGCCGGAGTTCAACCGGCTTGTCGGCGCCCGGATGAATGTCTATACATCTCGTTTCCCGGGCGCCAAGGGAAAGAATCTCAGGGAAACCCTGGAAGCATGGAACGACGCTCTTCCCGACACGCTGGCCGCGTTCTGCGGGATGCGCCTGGAAGCGGCAGTCGTCGCCTGCAGTGCCTCGCACTACCTTCTCGAGCCCGAGGGCGACCGGGCGTTCTGCGAGGAACTCAGCGCGCGCGTGGGCTACCCGGTCATGTCCTCCACGCAGACCATCCTCGCCGCCTGCGAGACGCTCGGCCTCGACCGTCTCACGCTCGTCTCGCCCTACGAGCCCTGGCTGACGGAGACCTCCCGGGCGTTCTGGGAGGCGGCAGGCATCGAGGTCGACGAGGTCGTGATCGTCCCGGCAGGCGACGACCGCTTCGACCCCTACCAGGTGACGACCGAGAGCATCATCGATCAGGTGGGGGCGCGTGAACTCCCCAAGGACTCCGCGCTGTTGTTCACCGGCACAGGCATGGCGACCCTCGCGGCCCTGGACGAGCTGGGGCGGGACACCGACAGGGTGCTGCTCACCTCGAACCTGGCCGGCGCCTGGTGGGCGCTGCGCAGGGTCGGGGTGCGCTGCGACGGCTTCGAGGCGCACCCGCTGCTGCGCCGTCTGGAGCGCGCGGCCGCGGCGTTGCAGGAACGAGCGCAGGACGCGGCGGATCCCCGCAAGGAACTCACCGAGTCGGCGGTACGCCAGTTGGTCGCGTCCTGGTTCGAGGCCCTCGACCGCCACGACCCGGTGGAGAAGGTGCAGCCCCTGCTGGCCTCCGACGGCCTGACGTTGAGGCAGCGCGAGGGCACCTACACCGGGTTGGACGGCTTCCGCACCTGGTACGAGGAGGTCACCCACCGCTTCTTCGACGAGCGCCGCGCTCTGTCCGTGGTGGAGGTCAGGCTGGGCGACGGCCCGAGCGCCGAGGTCGGCGTACACCTCAACTGGCAGGCCACGGAGTGGAGGCCGCCGACCCCGGCCAGCCGTCGGCTCGGCTTCGACGTGGCGCAGACACTGACCGTGGTCGTCGAGGACGGGGTGCCGCTGATCCGCACCCTCGCGGTCGAATCGCTCGCACCGATGCCGGGCTCGGCGTCCCTCTGAGACCGGCCGTCCCCCTCAGCCACCTGGGGGACGGCTGAGCATGGCCGCGGCGCTGCGGGCGCGCCGCGGCCATGCGTCGTTCTGCGAAGCGGTCATGCGTAGTTCTGCGAAGACGGCCCCGCCGCCGCTCACGGCAGCGGGCTGGGGCCCTGCGAGATGCCGGGGAGCACGAGCCGCCACAGCCTGCACAACTGCTCCTGTGCGCTCTCCCGTTCCTCGGGCACGAGGCCGCACCAGCGGATGTAGTTCTCGGTGCCGGCGATGAGGTGGGAGGTCAGTGTGAGGATCGCCTGGGGGTCGACGTTCGGTCGCAGCTCCTCTTCCGAGGCCTGGGCGAGCAGTGCCTCGACGGCGGGGAGCCACACGGCGCTCCAAGGGGTCTCCACCCGTGGGCACTCGCGGGTGAGGCGGGCCGCCGCACGCACCGAGACATCCTTCTCGAGCAGTCGGGCCACTTCGAGGGTCAGGTCGACCACGGACCTCAGCGGCCGGTCCGCTCCGGCGGTGATCTGTTCGGCCGCTATGCGCGTGGCGCACGCGCCGCGTGTCTGAACCGCGACCGCGAGCTGTTCCTTCGTCGGGAAATGGAAGGTCAGGGCTCCCATCGAGATCCCGGCCGACTTGCTGACCTGGGCGAGGGAGGCTGCTTCGTAGCCGACGCAGTCGAAGGCCGCTGCGGCTGCCTGGACGAGTGCTTCTCGGGTGCGAGCGGCTCTTTGCTGTTTCACCATGTGCTGTCTCCGGATGTCCACCCACGCGGGGCTGGGCCGGGCCGTTGAGGCCCGTGTGGTGCTGAGGTGCGGCGCCGGAGGCGCAGCACGGCGGAGTGCGGCCGGGCAGGTCCCACGTCCTTGGGCAACCCACCGGTCGACGCGGCGTGTTCCTGGTCTCCATTGTGTCGGCATGCTTGGGCATGTCCATTGCTGGAGCGAATTTACGCCAGGTGCCCGTGGAGGCCCAGGCCGCGTCGGGAGGTTGGCTGACAGTGCCTCACCGCCCGTCGGTGCCTTCATCGCTGGGCCGAAGCGTGGGCGGGGGAGGCGTCGCCACGCAAGGCTGACTTGCGAGAGTGCGCTCGCCATTTGGCGATCATGGCGCGATTCCGCGCCCTTCTGCCCCGGCTCCACGCATGGCAAACGGCCACGTGGCGACTGGACTTGGCCAAGTCGCGGACGAGCCTTCAGAAACAAAGCGAACGTTCGCTATGCTTTTGGAGGGCGCCCCGCCAGAGACGGCGGGCGCCGTCCAGGGGGAGGTAAGCAGGAATGGCAGATCACGACGAGTTCGGCCCGCTTGAGTCGGCCCAAGGCGCACCGGTGTCCTCCTTTGCACAGGCGATCTTCGGCCATATGGCACGAGCGGATCAGCGGCGTTGGGCCGAGGTCTATCTGCAGGGGCTGCTCTCCACGCCCGGCCGGAAGTCGGTGCGGCGCATCGCCGCGACCGTGTCCGGGTCACCCACGGCGGCCATGTCCCTGCAGCAGTTCGTCAACGCGAGCCCCTGGGAGTGGGGGCCGGCACGGCGTGAGCTGACGCGCTTGGCCGAAAGGCGCACGGAGCCACGGGCATGGACGATCGGCAACGCCATCCTGCCCAAGCGGGGCGACTACTCCTGCGGGGTGCACCGCCGCTTCGTGTCCGCTGCGGGTAAGACCATCAACTGCCAGGTCGGCACCGGCGTCTTCGTGGCGTCGGACGACGAGGCGATCCCCGTCGACTGGCGGCTGCTGCTGCCCGAGGCGTGGACCGAGGACGTGGACCTGCGGACCCGCGCACGTATCCCGGATTCCCTCGACTGCCGCCCGATGTGGGCGCAGGTGCTCAACCTGGTGGACACCATGGCCTCGCGCATCTCGGGGCCCCGCGTGCCCGTCGTCGCCGACATGAGCGAATGCACCGACGTCGAGCCTCTGCTGCACGGCCTGAGCAGGCGCCGACACCGGTTCGTCGTCGCTGTGCCCCCCACCCTCCAGGTCATCGAGGGCGCGAGCGCGCGATCGGCGACGGCGGTCCGACATGACACGACGGCTTCTCAAGGCGCCCGTGCCGCGCGGGACTTCGTGCGCAGGAACGGCGCGCGCCAGTGGCTCCCCGCTTTGGAAGGCCGGCGCCGCCAGGTCCAGTTCCTGTCCCGGCCGGTGCGCCTGCCCGGCATGGGGCACACGTACCACCTCTTCACCGAGGGCCGCCCCACGGAGATCTCCGAACCCAGGCTCTGGATCACCAATCTGGTGGGCCATGACGTCGAGGGGCTGATGCGTCTGACCGGCCTGCGTGCCGGTACGGCGGACGCGATCGACTCCCTGGAGCGGGACTTCGGGCTTCTCGACTTCGAGGGCCGTTCGTTCCCGGGCTGGCACCACCACATGACACTGGCCTCCGCCGCGTACGCGTACAGCCGGCTCGGCAGTCGCGCGGGAAACGCCGACGGCGGGTTCGGTCTGAGCGCCTGACCTAAGAGAGCCGCCACCACACGAGGAAGCGATGTTGAGAGTACTTGTGGTAGAAGCGTCCGCCGCGCGGGCCGAATCCACTGCCCGCGTACTGCGGCGGCAGGGGTACGACGCCGAGAGCGTGGACTCGGGTACCGAAGCACTGCGCCTGCACAAGAACGCTGACCTGGTCCTGCTCGACCTGGATCTGCCCGATGTCGACGGGCTTCAGATCTGCCGGGCCATCAGGGCCGACGGGCCCACCCCGGTCATCACGTTCACCGAGCGGGACACCGAACTCGACCGCGTGCTCGCCCTTCAGGCGGGCGCCGACGACTGCGTGGTCAAGACCTGCGGCTCCCGCGAGGTGCTGGCCCGCATAGAAGCCCTGATGCGCCGCGCCTATCCCTGGCAGGAAGGTCCCTGCTCGATCTCCCTGGATCCGCTCCACATAGACGGCAGAAGCCGGGAGATACGGATGGACGGCCGGCTGATAGACGCCACGGCCAAGGAGTTCGACCTGCTCTACAGCCTGGCCACGCGGCCCGAGAAGGTCGTCTCGCGCAAAGAGCTCATGGTGAAGATCTGGGAGCGTGACGCCGCGGAGTCGAGCCGCACCATCGACACCCACGTCAGCAGCCTGCGCGCCAAGCTGGGCGCCGGCGAGTGGATCGTCACGGTGCGGGGCGTCGGCTACCGCATCGGCTGTGGCCGCGAGGCCGCGCGCCTCCCGGGGCCGAGCAGGGGCGGGGCGGGTGTCGGGCCCGGCAGGGCCGATCGTCCCCCGCTCGGTCTGGTCACGCGGAGCTCCTGAACTCCTGTCGTATTCCCTGAACTTGCCATTGTCGCGCGGCTTTGCAGGCAGGACCTAAAAACCGAACAGTTGCTATGTAATCTGAGTGCAGCGACGCGTACACAAGCGTTCGCCGCAATCACAGTGACGAAGGGCCGGCGGCGAGGCCGTGAGCCAAGCTCCGTCCCTCTTTCCGCAGTCGGCATGACCACCGGAGCCGAATCCTGATGACGGACAAGACCACAGCCCTCGCACCCGAGACGGACGAGCAGCGCTCGGCCCGCTTCGCGCGGGACGCCCTCGTCTTCCATCCTCAACTGCACGCCCAGGCCCTGAGGCTGACCCGCCATCCCGCGGATGCGGAGGACCTGGTCCAGGAGGCGTACACACGCGCCTTCCGCAGCTTCCACCAGTTCCGCCCCGGCACCAACCTCAAGGCCTGGCTGTCCAGGATCCTGCTCAACATCTATCTGACCTCGTACCGCAAGAAGCAGCTGGAGCCACGCTGCGCGCCCACCTCGGAGATCGCCGACTGGCAGCTCGTGAACGCCGCGTCGCACACCTCGGGCGGACTGCCGTCCGCCGAGGCACAGGTCATGAGGTGGATCCCCGACCCGGCCGTCTGCCAGGCGATGCGGTCGATCCCCGACGACTTCCGGACCGTCGTCTATCTCGCGGACATCGAAGGGCTGCCCTACGAAGAGATCGCCGACCTCGTCGGCATCCCGCACGGGACCGTCAACTCCCGCCTGCACCGCGGCCGTCGGCGCCTGCGCCACCTCCTCGCGGGGCACCACGGGCGCCCCGGCCCGACCGCCACACACGAAGGGTGAGAAATCCCGGTCATGACCACTGACACCACCGAACTCGCCGAACCACGCGGCCGGTCCGCGCCCACGCGACTGCCCCTCTCGGCGTTGCTCGCGCTGGCCACGGCCGTCTTCATCACCAGTCTCACGGAGACCCTGCCCGCCGGCGTGCTGCCCGCCATGAGCGCGGACCTGGGCGTCAGCGAATCGGCGACCGGGCAGACCATCACCGTCTACGCCCTGGGCACCGCCCTCACCGCGATCCCGCTGACCGCCGCGACCGAGGCCTGGCGGCGCAAGAAGCTGCTGCTCACCGCCATGGCCGGTTTCGCCGTCGCCAACACGGTCACCGCGGTCTCCACCAACTTCCCGCTGACCATGGTGGCGCGCTTCGTCGCCGGCGTCGCCGCCGGTGTCGCCTGGGCGCTGCTCGCCGGATACGCCCGCCGCATGGCGCCCCCGCACCTGCAGGGCAAGGCCATCGCCATCGCCATGGCCGGCATCCCCGTGGCCCTCTCGCTGGGCGTGCCCGCCGGCACCCTGATCGGCAAGGCCTTCAGCTGGCAGATCGCCTTCTGGACCATGACGGTGCTCACCGCGGTGCTGCTGCTCTGGATCGTCGCGGTGGTCCCGGACTACCCGGGGCGGCGCAGTGCGGCCAGGACACGGATGCTGCCGGCCCTGTCCGTGCCGGGAGTGCGGCCCGTCCTTGTGGTCACCTTCGTCTTCGTCCTTGCCCACACCATCCTCTACACGTACGTCGCGACCTTCCTCGAGCACATCGGCATGGGCGGTTCCATCGAAGTCGTCCTGCTGGTCTTCGGCGGTGCCTCGCTCATCAGCATCTGGGCCGTCGGCAGCCTCATCAACCGGAGGCTGCGCGCACTGACCGTGGGCAGCACCCTCCTCGTGGGCGTCGCAGGCGCGTTGCTCGCGGTCTGGGCCGACAGCCCGGTCCTGGTCTACGCGGCCGTGACCCTCTGGGGCCTCGGGTGGGGCGGAGTGCCGACCCTGCTGCAGACGGCCGCCGGTGACGCGGGCGGCGAGGAAGCGGCCGACGCGGCCCAGGCCATGCTCGTCACGCTGTGGAACCTGGCCATGGCCGCCGGCGGTGTCGTCGGTGGTGTCCTGCTCGGGCTCCTCGGTACGGCCTCCTTCCCGTGGAGCGTGTTGCTCCTGATGATCCCGGTGCTGCTCGTGGTGCTCGCGGCCCGAATCCACGGCTTCCCCGCCGAGCGGTCCTCCTGACCCGTGCTCCGCCCCCATCCCAAGACGATCGGAGAGCAATGCCCACCGCCCATGTCCGGGACACCGCCCACGGCAAACCGGTCCGCAGACTGGACCGGGTGATCATCCGATTCGCGGGTGACTCGGGTGACGGCATGCAGTTGACGGGTGACCGGTTCACCTCGGAGACGGCGTCGTTCGGCAATGACCTGTCGACACTGCCGAACTTCCCGGCCGAGATCCGGGCCCCTGCGGGGACCCTGCCCGGTGTGTCCAGCTTCCAACTCCACTTCGCCGACCACGACATCCTCACGCCGGGCGACGCCCCGAACGTGTTGGTGGCGATGAATCCGGCGGCACTGAAGGCCAATCTCGGCGATGTGCCGCGGGGTGCGGAGATCATCGTCAACACGGACGAGTTCACGCGCCGGGCGCTGCAGAAGGTCGGGTACGACTCAAGTCCCCTGGACGGGAACGCGCTTGACGCCTACAGAGTGCACCCGGTGCCGTTGACGACGCTGACGGTCGAGGCCCTCAAGGACCACGATCTGTCGCGCAAGGATGCGGACCGGTGCAAGAACATGTTCGCCCTGGGGTTGCTGTCGTGGATGTACCACCGTCCGACCGAGGGCACCGAGAAGTTCCTGCGGACGAAGTTCGCGAAGAAGCCGGGGATCGCGGCAGCCAACATCGCGGCTTTGCGGGCGGGTTGGAACTTCGGGGAGACGACGGAGGACTTCGCGGTCTCCTACGAGGTGCTGCCGGCGGCGTCGGCGTTCCCGGCGGGCACGTACCGCAACATCTCGGGGAACCTCGCCCTGTCGTACGGGCTGATCGCCGCGGGCCAACAGGCGGATCTGCCGCTCTACTTGGGCTCGTATCCGATCACTCCGGCCTCGGACATCCTGCACGAGCTGTCCAAGCACAAGAACTTCGGCGTGCGCACCTTCCAGGCCGAGGACGAGATCGCGGCGATCGGGGCCGCGCTGGGGGCCGCGTTCGGCGGTTCGCTCGCCGTCACCACCAACTCAGGGCCCGGTGTGGCGCTGAAGTCGGAGACCATCGGGCTCGCGGTCTCGCTCGAACTGCCGCTGCTGATCGTGGACATCCAGCGGGGAGGGCCTTCCACCGGCCTTCCGACCAAGACCGAGCAGGCGGATCTGCTCCAGGCGATGTACGGACGCAACGGCGAGGCTCCGGTGCCGATCGTGGCAGCGAAGACTCCCGCCGACTGCTTCGACGCGGCGATCGAGGCGGCCCGCATCGCGGTCACCTACCGCACGCCGGTCTTCCTCTTGAGCGACGGCTATCTGGCCAATGGTTCGGAGCCATGGCTGATCCCGGACGTCGATGAACTCCCGGACCTGCGCGTGCAGTTCGCGCGAGGCCCCAACCACACACTGGACGACGGCACCGAGGTGTTCTGGCCCTTCAAGCGCGACCCGCAGACACTGGCCCGTCCATGGGCGATCCCCGGTACGCCCGGTCTCGAACACCGCATCGGCGGCATCGAGAAGCAGGACGGTACGGGCAACATCTCGTACGACCCGGCCAACCACGACTTCATGGTCCGCACCCGCCAGGCCAAGGTCGACGGCATCGACGTACCGGCCCTGGAGGTCGATGATCCCGGCGGGGACGCGCGGTTGCTGGTCCTCGGATGGGGCTCCACGTACGGCCCCATCACCGCCGCTGTGCGAGAGGCGAGGAGCGGTGGTGCCGCCGTGGCGCAGGCTCATCTGCGGCACATCAACCCCTTCCCGTCCAACCTCGGTGAAGTCCTGCGGCGCTACGAGCACGTCCTGATACCGGAGATGAACCTCGGCCAGCTGGCCGCGCTCGTCCGTGCCCGTTACCTCGTCGACGCCGTCTCGCACACCCAGGTGAACGGAATGCCGTTCACCGCGGGACAGCTCGCCACCGCAGTCCGGGAGGTCCTCGATGTCGGCTGAAGCCCTGCGTCTCGTGCCCAAGGCCGAGGCCAAGCAGTCCATGAAGGACTTCAAGTCCGACCAGGAGGTGCGCTGGTGCCCCGGCTGCGGTGACTACGCGGTCCTGGCGGCCGTGCAGGGCTTCATGCCCGAACTCGGCCTGGCCAAGGAGAACATCGTCTTCGTCTCCGGCATCGGCTGCAGCTCCCGCTTCCCGTACTACATGAACACCTACGGGATGCACTCCATCCACGGCCGCGCCCCCGCCATCGCCACCGGACTCGCCTCATCGCGGCGGGACTTGAGCGTGTGGGTCGTCACCGGGGACGGCGACGCGCTGTCCATCGGCGGCAACCACCTCATCCACGCCCTGCGCCGCAACGTGAATCTGAAGATCCTGCTCTTCAACAACCGGATCTACGGCCTCACCAAGGGCCAGTACTCCCCGACCTCCGAAGTCGGCAAGATCACCAAGTCGACGCCGATGGGCTCCCTGGACGCGCCCTTCAACCCCGTCTCGCTGGCCATCGGCGCGGAGGCGAGCTTCGTGGCGCGGACGGTGGACTCCGACCGCAAACACCTCACCTC